>NZ_JAMQGM010000016.1 GCF_023703325.1 Streptomyces meridianus | reverse complement strand
CCCGGGGCCGGCCCCTGCCGTGGCACCCGGCATCGGACATCCGCGCCCTGCCCGGCCGTCCGTACCGGTGCCGCGGAAGTCCCCCGGGTGACGGAAACTCCCCCGGTCGGGCGGCACCGCACGGTGAACCCGGCACGCACCGGACCCGTTCCCTCTGCCGGGTCCGGCATGCGCCGGGCTCCACACCCCCTGCACCGGCGGTTCCCCGCCAGCGGCCCGGCACCCGCCCCGCACCCAGGCCGTTCCGCGACGATGCCCCTTACGCCGGTGTCCCCTCGCCCTTCCGCACACGGCCGGCCGCGGCTCGCGGCTTGCGGCGGCCCATGTGCTTCGCGGAGACCGTCTCGGCCGCCCGGGCGGCCGTCGCCTCCTCGATCCGGTCGGCCCCCGGCGCCTCACGGGTGAAGATGTCCTGACCCACGGCCGTGGACTCCCACACATCGTCCAGCGGCGCCGATCCGGTCAGCAGCCAGGTGGCGCAGATCTGCTCTCCGCCCTCGCTCGTGTAGAGGCCGTTCCAGCAGGTCACCGACCCGGCGTCGTGCTGCTCGTTGCTCCAGGCGACCGTCCAGCCGATGGGGGTTCCGTACCCCTCCTCCGAGGGCGTGTCGTAGCGGCCGACGAGCGTGTAACGCCCCGTCGCGTGGCCCTTCGCCGACACGTACGTTCCGGTGATGCCCCCGAAGGGGTCCGCGGTGAACTGCATGTACGAGCCCAGCTCGTTGTACCAGTCTCCGGTGATGGTCATGGGCTCCTCCTCCAGCGGATAGGCGTCCCCCCACGACCCCTGCCCTCACACTCGCCGACGGACCGCCTCACGACCATGGGCCGTCGGAACCGCGGCGGGGTACGACCTGCCCTCCCGCACTGACCCGACAGGCCCTTGCCCCGCACCGCCTCCGGCCGCACGGCAGCCGTCCCGGGGGCCTGAGGGTCCGTCCCCGGGGACCTTCGGCCCCCTCGCGAGCCACCCGACCGGCGTGGACCCTGGAGGAGAGGACATGAGGAGGGAGGACGTCGTCATGAAGCGTTCGGCAGTCCGGCACGCTCCCGACATCCAGGTCCGGTCCCACGGGGACGTCCCGCCCGGTTCCGCCGAGTACGCGCGCACCAAGGTGCTGGCACTGACCAGTCAGGTGCGGCAACCGATCCTGTTCGCCCGAGTGAAACTCACCTCGATGGCCAATCCCGCGATGGAGCGCCCGGCGCTCGCCCAGGCCAACCTGGACGTCAACGGCCGCCCCGCACGGGCCCATGCCGCGGCCGCAACCATGGCCGAGGCCATCGACGCGATGCAGGATCGGCTCGCCGTACGTCTCGGCCGACTCGACGAGCACTGGGAGGCGCGGCGGGGACGTCGCTCGACAGGCCCGCACGAGTGGCGCCACGGCGACGAACCCACGCACCGCCCGGACTACTTTCCGCGTCCCGTGGACGAGCGCCGGATCGTGCGCCACAAGTCCTTCTCCCTTCCCCGGGAGACCCCGGACGAAGCGGCTTTCGAGATGGAATCGATGGACTACGACTTCCACCTGTTCACCGAAGCCGCTTCGGGCAGCGACAGCGTCATCCACCGCCACGGAGACAGCTACCGGCTCGCCCAGGTGCACCCGCGGCCGGAGTTGCTCGGCCCGGCAGCCGTACCGCTGACGGTCAGCGAGCTCGAACCTCCGCGGATCAGCGTGGAGGAGGCGAAGAAGCGACTGGACATCGGCGGGTTCCCCTTCACGTTCTTCGCCGACGCGTCCACCGGCCGGGGCAACGTGCTCTACCACCGTTACGACGGCCACTACGGCCTGATCACGCCCGCGGAGTGAGGCGGAGGAGTCCGGGAGTTCCACGCGGTTCACACCGCTTGCGACGGAGGCAACCATGACCCAGAGCAGCGCAGAAGGTTCCGGGACCGGTACGGCCCCGGAGGACGTCCAGGGCCGGTTGAGCGTCCTGGAATCGCAGGTACAGGTTCTCGCCCAGGCCGTACGGGCACTCGCCCAAGGGCTGGAGGACATCCCTTCCCAGGACCCGGAGCGAGCGGAACAGGCCGCACGCGGCGCACGCTTGGCGCACGAGCTGCTGCTGGCCGAGAAATTCTGACGAGACGGCGCAGGACCGGCCCATGCGCGGGCGCAGCACCGGAGCGGGCTCGGCGGACTCGGAACGCCTCGCCCGCCCGGCCGGTCACCGCAGTGTTCCGCACACCGCGGATCTGCGCATCGAGGCATGGGGCCCGACCCGCGAACGATGCTTCGCCGAGGCCGTGCAGGCGGTCACCGGGACGTTCGTCGACCTCACCGATGCAACGGGAACCACCCTGCGCAGCACCGTGATCCGGGCGGACCGGGACGAGGATCTGCTCGTGGCCCTGCTCGAGGAGATCGTGTACCGGCTGGACACGGCCGGCGAGGTCCCGGTCGAGGTCGGTCTGACCGCCGTACCGGGTGGACTCGAGGCCGCCTTCCATTGCGCCGCCGTCGGATCGCTGCCGCAGACCGGCGCCGCGCCGAAGGCGGTGACACTGCACGGACTGGCCTGCGACCGGGGGCCGGAGGGCTGGAGCTGCTCGGTGACCCTGGATGTCTGACACCGCGTCACGCACTGTGAAGCCCCGTTTCCGGAGGCAGTGATGGAGATCGTCGAGGAAGGCCCCTTCCGGTTCCGGATACCGCGCGAGGGCGGGATGCGGGTGCCCGGTGTGGTGTTCGCGACCCGCGACCTGCTCCCGGCAGCGGCCGGCGACCAGGCACTGCTCCAGGTGATGAACGTGGCCGCTCTCCCGGGGATCGTCGAGGCCTCGTACGCGATGCCCGACGTCCACTGGGGATACGGCTTTCCGATCGGCGGGGTCGCGGCGACCGACACCGCGGCCGGTGGCGTCGTCTCACCCGGAGGAGTCGGCTTCGACATCTCCTGCGGGGTCCGGCTGCTTGCCGCGGACTGTGACCGTGACCGGCTCGCTCCCCGTCTGCGGTCGCTGATGGACATCCTCGGAAACCGCACCCCGCGCGGGCCGGGCAGGGGCGGGGTGTGGCATCTCGACGCCCGGCAGTTGGCGGAGGTTCTGGTCGGCGGCGCGCGGTACGCGGTGGAACAGGGGCACGGCGTCCGGCGGGACCTGGACCGGTGCGAGGATGCCGGGGTCCTGTCCGGCGCGTCGCCGGAGCAGGTGAGCGAACGCGCCCTGGAACGCGGACTGGGGCAGGTGGGCAGCCTCGGCTCGGGCAACCACTTCCTGGAGGTGCAGGCCGTCGACGCCGTCTACGACGAGAGCGCCGCCCGTGCGATGGGACTGCGCGAACGTCAGGTCTGCGTGATGATCCATTGCGGCTCCCGGGGGCTGGGGCACCAGATCTGCACCGACCACGTGAGAGTGATGGACCGGGCCATGTCCCGCTACGGGATCGAGGTGCCGGATCGCCAGCTGGCCTGCGCTCCCACCCACTCCGACGAGGGTCGCGCCTACTTCGCCGCGATGGCCGCTGCCGCCAACTACGCCCGTGCGAACCGCCAGTTGCTGACGGAGGCCGCGCGCCGGGCGTTCGGTGAGACGGCCGGGTGCGGCCTGGAGCTCGTGTACGACATCTCGCACAACCTCGCCAAGGCCGAGACCCACGACGTCGCCGGGGCCGGGCTGGACCTGTGCGTGCACCGCAAGGGAGCCACCCGTGCGCTGCCGCCGGGGCACCCCGATCTGCCGCGCGATCTCGCAACGGTGGGTCAGCCGGTGCTCATCCCCGGCACGATGGGCACCTCGTCGTACGTGCTGGCCGGGGTCCCGGGCGGCGGTGCGTGGCACTCCACCTGCCACGGTGCGGGCCGCGTGCGCAGCCGCCACCGGGCGGCCCGTGAGGTCGACGGCCGGCGCCTGCGAGCGGACCTGGAGCAGCAGAACGTTGCGGTACGGGCCTCGTCGTGGCGTGGGCTCGCCGAGGAGGCCCCGCAGGCCTACAAGGACGTCGACGCCGTGGTACGCGCCGGCGAGGGTGCCGGGCTGTGCCGCCGCGTCGCCCGACTGGTGCCGCTGGGCGTCGTCAAGGGTTGATCGTCCGTCGCACCAGGTCGGCATGACCGCCGGACGCACCCCCTCAGTGACGTGATCGTTACGGAACGATCTGGACCGGCATGCTTGCATGATGCAGAATCCACGTCGCGTGTTGTCATCGCGTACGGGGTACCGGACAACCGCGAGTGAACACCGGTCAGGGGTCTGCCGTGTACGGGGGATTTTCAGGGGGACAGGGGACAGAGCTGTGCGTGCGCATCGTGAGTACTGGTTGCGGGCTCCGTACTCGAGCCTGCTGCTGAAATCACCCTGCCCGTGACCGGGGCGAGGCGTTCCGGGCTGATCCGTGTCAACTCCCGTGACGTGCACAGCGCTCTGCTCACGCCCTCATCACGCGCGAGGGCCTACGTGCTGCAGCGGATCTGCGGACCCGGTTCTGCACCGACCGACAGGAGCACCCGTGCACATGCCCACTGCGCTTCGGGGCACTGCCGCTGCCGCCCTGGTTCTCCTGGCAGCGGGTTGCAGTGCGGGGGACGAGGGCAGCGGCTTTTCCGGCGCCTCTCATCCGGTGACCGTGCCGGCGACTGTCGCGCCCACCGCAGAGATACCCGGCGCGCCACCACAGGAGCCGGATCCGGTGCCGTCGTTTTCGCAGGACGGTAGAGCGCGAATCCTCCATTACGGAAATGTGGAAGTGCGTGCCACACCTGAGGAGAAGGGCGTTTTCACCACGGTCACGGTTCACAACAACACGGGGGAATCGGAGAATTACGACGTCGAGGTGAGTGTCGGCAACGGTGTCGACTGGGTCGCCTCCAGCACCTTCCGCATCTACGGCGTCCCTGCCCACGGCGTCAAGAGCGAAGCCGGCAACATGGGCGGAACTCACCTCGGTCCCATTCCGCAGCAACCCAAGATCTACATTGACAGGGTCTCCACCTACTGAGGACGACGAGCCCGGGAGGCTCGACGGAGCGAGTCAGCCGCCCCCGTAGAGCCGGTCGAGACCGACCAGCAGGACGTCGCCACGCCGTTCGGCCGCCCGGAGTTCCGGAGAGAACCCCGTGCCGGAGTAGCACGCCGGCCGGGTGGCGCCGACGTCCTCGCCCTGCGCTCCGAGCCGGGTCACCAGCGAACGCATGGCCTCCAGGTGGCGGACACCCATCTCCTCCTCCCAGCAGGCCAGCCCGACCGACAACAGCGGTCCGGGACGCCCCTCGGCCGGGCCGCGAACCACGACATCGGCCTCGGACGCCGTCTCCCGCCCCCGGCCCGGAAGAGAGCCGTGGGACACCTGCACGGGGCTCGCGCCGAAAGTCTCCGGTGCAGCGAAGTCCGTGGCCCACTCCCGGCACACCTGCGCGAAGTGCGGGGGAACGACGCCGGTGTGGAAGAGCGTGCGGGCCCGTTCCCAGACGGTGACGGCGTCCTCGACGTCCAGAGCGGAGCGGTGCGGTGCGACCACGGCGTGGTCGAAGGTCAGCAGCGGTTCGGTGATCCGAAAGCGCCTCACGCCCGGCCGGAACGCATCCGGCTCGCCCCGCAGCAGGCCGAAACCCTGGAGCAGCTCCAGCGCGCGGGAGACGTCGGTGAGCGGGTGCTGGAGACGTTCGGCCACCTCACCGCGGGTCGTGCACCCCGAAGCCACGGCGGTGAGCGTGGAGTGCAGGAGCCCCCGGTCCCAGTGGTCCGCCTCCTCCTCGAGCAGGTGGCGCGCCTCCCGGTACAGCGGCACCCGTGGGTTGAGCACCGTCCTGCACACCCAGGCGTCGAAGTCGTCCACTCCCGAGGGCGCTTCGTCACACACGTAGTCGTGCCGGTAGGCGGGGCTCCCGCCGACGACCGCGTGCGTCAGGACGGCAAGGCGGGGGTCGTCGAGGCCCCAGAACCGCGCGGCCTGCCGGAAGTCCAGCGGCCGCACCACGAGCTGCAGCCGCGCGAGTCCCCGCAACGGCGAGGCCCGCCCGAACAGCTTGTCCATGACGGGCAGCACACTGCCGCACAGGATCATGCGCACCCGGCTCGGCCGGCCCCGGTCGTGCGCCCGGAGGAAGGCGCTGTGGACGACCGAGGGGAGCGAGGGACTCTGGCGGACGAGGTCGGGGAACCCGTCGACCACCACCGGAAGCGGTGCACCACCGCCCAACGCCAGCAGGGCGCCGACGGCATCCGCCCATCCGCGCAGCCGCGCCGGGGCCGAAGCGCCGGTGTGTTCGGCGAGCCGGCCGCCCAGCGCGCGCAGCGACTCGGCCTCCGTCGCGTCCTGCGCGCCGAAGTAGAACCCGCCCGTCGCCCGGGTCAGGGCTTCCAGAAGATACGTCTTGCCCTGTCTGCGCCGCCCGGCGACGGTGCCGAGCGTGGGGCCGGGTCCGCGGTCCTCCGCGAAGCCGGCCAGAGCGTTCCACTCGGCCTCCCGGTCGAACACCGTCCGGGGCTTGGCCAGGCGTGCGTCAGCGGTCACCGGCACGGCCGCTCCCCTCGCTCGGCGGGCCGTCCCGCAGCCCGCAGGGGCTCGTTCGTCCTCGAGCGCCGGCCCGGGAGGGACGAGACCCCGTGCGCGGAACGGTCCGCGTGCTCAGTCTTCCTTCGTTCCGACCCGGATACGGCGGGTGGTGGTGGCGGTCTCGCGCATGGGGGCGCGCACCGTGAGAATTCCGTTCTCGTAGTCCGCGGAGACGTCCTCCTCCTGGACGCCCTCGGGAAGGGTGACAGCGCGGGTGAAGGCCCCGTAGCGGAACTCGGAGCGCTGCTTGTCCTTCCTCTCCTCGCTGCGCTCGGCCTGGATGGTCAGCACCCCGCGTTCGAGGGTGACCTCGACGTCCTTGTCGGGGTCGATCCCGGGAAGTTCGGCGCGCACCACGTAGGCGCCGTCCTCCTCGGTCTCCTCGATGCGGATGAAGTGCGCCTCCGTGGCCGGGGACAGGGCGAAGGGGAACTCCTCGAGCAGTCCCACGAGGTCCGGGTGGTGTCCCGCGAACGGAAACTTCTTGCGCTCGATGGCGGTCATGACGACTCCTCCTCGGTGGCCATGCCTCCACGCTGCCGCACGCCCGGCCCTCCGACCATGGGTCGACGGAACCGCACCGGGGGTACGACCTGCCCCGAGGTCTGCCCATTGGGCCCTTCACGGCCGGCACACGCGGGCACAGCGGTCGGTGGGAAGCGGGGAACTACGGCCGGTCGTCCTCGTCCAGTGTCCGGAGTTCCTCGGCGGAGAGGACCAGATCCACGGCCTGCAGGGATGCCAGGACGGTCGCTGCCCGGGACGAGCCGGGGATCGGGATGACGTGGTCGCCCTGGGCGAGCTGCCAGGCCAGGCAGACCTGCTGCGGGCTGGCTCCCCGCTGCTCGGCGATCCGCGCGAAGGCCGCATGACGCGAGCCCAGCTCGCCCGCGTCCCGCAGCCCGCCGAGCGGTGCCCAGGGCAGGAAGGCGATGCCCTGCTCCCCGCACAGGTCGAGTTCGCCCTGGCTGGTACGGAACCGGGGCGAGTACTCGTTCTGCACGGCGGCGAGGCCCCCTGGGCCGAGGATGCGCTGGGCCATGCGGATCCGGTCGGGATCGGCGTTCGAGATGCCCACCATGCGGATCTTCCCGGCGTCCCGCAGGTCGCGCAGCGCCCCGAGAGTCTCCTCGTAAGGGATCCCGGGGTCCGGACGGTGATGCTGGTAGAGACCGATGGCCTCGGTGCCGAGCGCCTTGAGGGACGCCTCGCAGGCGCGCCGCAGATACTCCGCCGAGCCGTCGAGACCCCAGCTCCCGTCGGCGCTGCGGGTGTGGCCGCCCTTCGTGGCGACGAGCACGCCGGAGGTGTCCCCGCCGAAGGTGGCGAGCGCCTTCGCCACGAGCCGTTCGTTGTGGCCGACGTCGGGGCCGGGGGCGTAGGCGTCGGCGGTGTCGACGAGCGTCACACCGGCCTCGAGCGCAGCGTGGATCACCGCGATCGCCGCCGGCTCCGCAGGGGCGCGCTCCCCCATGGACAGGTTCATCGCGCCCAGCCCGATGGCACTGACCCGGGTGTCGCCGATGGTGCGCTGGAGCATGTCCGACCTCACTGTTCACGTACGGGCCGGTCAGCCTACCCAGCGCTGTCGGCGGGCCGGCCCGCGCACCCCGGCACCCGTCCGGGGCGGCGGCGCGCCGTCGCAGGAAACAGGCGCGGAGGCGCCCGTCCCTGGGATCGTTGATGCACCACTGCGGCGAGCTGCGAGCGAGGAGCGCGATGAGACGGATCGTCCTGATGATGTCGGTGTCCCTCGACGGGTTCATCGAGGGGCACCGGCAGCGCATCGACTGGCACCGGGTCGACGACGAACTGCACACCCACTTCAACGACCGGCTCAGGGCGATGGGGGCGTTCCTGAGCGGTCGGGTCACCCACGAGCTGATGGCCGGGTTCTGGCCGACCGCCGACTCCGACCCGTCGCTCACCGGCCCGATGCGGGAGTTCGCCGCCATCTGGCGGGAGAAGCCCAAGATCGTGTACTCCCGCACCCTGGAGTCGGCCGGCTGGAACACCACCATCAAGCGCGAGGTGGTGCCGGACGAGATCAGGGAACTCACGGCGCAGCCCGGCGGCGACCTGGCGCTCGGCGGGGCGGACCTCGCGGCGACCTTCATGGAGCACGACCTGGTGGACGAGTACCACGTGTGCGTCCACCCCGTCCTGATCGGCGGCGGCAAGCCGCTGTTCCCGGCCGCGGACACCGACCGCCCGCTCCGGCTCATCGAGACGCGGGCCTTCGGCAACGGGGTCGTCCTGCTACGGTACGAGCGCCCCGCGGACGCCGCACGGGGGTGACCGCGCTGCCACAGGTCAGAGCGCTGCCAGGACCTCCCGGGCGACGCGTTCGCCGGAGCGGACCGCGCCGTCCATGTAGCCGTTCCAGAACGTCGACGTCTCGGTGCCCGCCCAGTGGACGCCCCCGTGGGGCCAGCGGATCGCGGGCCCGTACTCGGTCAGCACGCCGGGCGGGGCGAACGCCACCGGCCCGCCGCGCGAGAAGGGTTCGTTGTCCCAGCGCTGGACGACGAAGCCGGTGGGCGACGCCGCGCGCTCGCCGAAGTAACGGGTGTAGTCGGCGACGACTTCGGAGCGGATCTCGTCCTCCGACGCCCCGTCCAGCCGCCGCATCGCGTCGGCCTCGATGAATCCCATCAGCGCGCCGTAGGAGGCATCCGGCGGCGAGTTGTCGAAGGTGACGCGCACGGTGCCTCGGTCACTGACGACCTGGCCGTTCAGACCGTCCGCGCGCCAGAAGGGCTGGGGGTAGACGGCGATGGCCTTGCCGATGGCCCCCATCGGCAACCGCTGCGAGAGCTGGTCGCGGCTCGCGGGCAGCGGCGGGTCCACGTCGATGCGGGCCGCGAGAGCCGGTGGGACCGCCATCACCACGCGCCGGGCGGAGACCGTCAGCGGGTCGGACTCGACCCGCAGCCGCTCCCCCGCCTGCACGATCCTGCGCACCTGCGTGCCCAGCCGGACCCGGTCACCGAGCCGTTCGGCGAGCCTGAGCGGCACGAGCTGCGAGCCGCCGGTGAAGCGGAGCTGCTGCGCGCCGTGGGCGGTGTCCGTGAGCCGCTGAAGGGTTCCCGTCTCCTTCTCGTTGCCCGCGGCGCGGATGTAGAACAGCACGAAGAGCAGGGAGAGTTCCCGCGGCTCCGCGGAGAACACCGAGGTGCATGCGGTGTCGATCAGGAACCGGGCCGAGGGCACAGGGGCGTGGACGGAAAGCCAGCTGTCGAAGGTCTGCCGGTCCCATTCGGCGGCCTTCCCGGCTTCCCAGGGTGCGTCGACCGGCACCTCCTGGGCCATGGAATCGAGCATCTCCTGGACGGCGGCGGCGTTCGCCAGTCCCGCCGGGTCGACGGGCGGGACGGCGCCGAGCGGCCCGTCGGTCGCGTAGGGGGTGCGCTTGCCGTCCTGGTAAAGGAGGTTCTTGCCCTCGTTGTAGGTGGCGAAGGTGGCGACCCCGAGGTCGGCGGCGAGGGCCTTGATCCGGTCCTGGGTCGGGCCGACGAACTCTCCGCCGCCTTCCGTGACACCGCCGCCCGGCAGCTCACGGTTGAGCACCCTGCCGCCGACCCGGTCGCGGGCCTCGAGGACCAGGACGGACGCGCCGCCGGCGGCGAGGTCGCGGGCCGCGGTCAGCCCGGCGAGGCCCGCTCCGACGACGGCCACGTCCACTTCTTCCCCGGCGGCCGAGGGCCTCGCCGCGGCCGGACGTGTGCCGGTCATCGTCACGGCTGCGGCGGCCCCGCCGCCGATCAGCATCCGCCGGGTCATCCCGGGACGTTCGTCGTGCACCACGCTTCTCCTGTCGGCAGGCGGCTCGAGCTGAGGGAACACCCCGGGGCCTGTGCGGCCCGTCAGGCGCGCTCGCGGGCGATGGCCCGGGCGATCCGGCGGGCGTCGATGGCGAGTTCGCGGAACATGCCGCTGATGGGGTTGGTGTAGCCCGTGAAGTACAGACCCGGTGCGCCCTCGGGGGTTCGCGGGCCGTGGACCGTCGGGCGTCCGCGTTCGTCGAGCACGCCCAGGTGCCCCACGATGCCTTCGAGTCCCCGGTCGTAACCGGTGGCGACGACGACCGTGTCGGGGTTGATACGCGAGCCGTCGGCGAGCAGAACCTCCTCGCCCTCGAAGCCCTCGACGGCGGGGACGGGCTCCACGGTCCGGGAGCGGACGGCGGCGATCAGACCCACGTCCTGCACCGGGATGCGGCCGTTCAGCACCTGCGCGTAGAGGCCGGTGGTGGGCCGGGCGAGGCCGTACTCCGACAGATCGGGCACGCTGAGCCGTTCCACGTGCGGCGCGATCCGGTCGACGAGCGTGGGCGGTAGCCGGCGGACCAGGATGCCGGTGGCCTGGCTGGGCCAGCCCGCCGTTGCCCGGCGCAGGATGTGCGGGGGTGTGCGGACGGCGAGCCTGACCCGTGCCGCGCCACCCTCGGCCAGGTCGACGGCGATCTCCGCGCCGGTGTTGCCGCTGCCGACGACGAGCACGTCGCGGCCGGTGTACGGGCCGGCATTGCGGTAGTCGGCGGCGTGCAGCAACTCCCCCGTCCAGGCGTCCCGGCCGGGCCACTCGGGCAGGCGCGGCGTGTGGTTGAAACCGGTGGCGACGACGACCGTGGACGATCCGAACTCCTCGCCGTCGGTGGTGCGCACGCACCAACAGGAGCCGTCCTCGGCGCGCTCGACGTGCTCGACCTCGGCACCGGTGCGGACGTCGAGGTCGTGGTGCTCGGCGTACTGCTCCAGGTAGCGGATCACGTCGTCGCGACGGACCCATCTGCCGTACGCCCGGGGGATGGTGAGGCCGGGCAGCCCCGACAGCCGCCGGGTGGTGTGCAGGCGCAGCCGGTCGTAGTGGCGGCGCCAGGAGGCCGCGACCGCCTCGGACCGCTCCAGCACGACGGCGGGAACGCCGCGCCGTCGCAGTGCGGCGGCGGCCGCGAGACCACCGGGGCCGCCACCGACGACGAGGACGGGCGGACTCGTGGTGTCGGGCATGGTCTTCCTTCCGGGCGTACGGCGTACCGGACGGTAACCGGTCGGGCGGGGACGGGAACAGACCTGTGACGGGTCTTTCTCCGAACGTGGCGCAGTGCTGTTCCCTCCCGGCCCGCCCGTCTATCGAGGAGCTGTCAGATAGGTCAGGAACACCCCGTTCTCGCAGTCCGGCATCTCGCGGATCGCCCAGCGTCCCCGGACCTGCGCGGAGGAGAAGTCCGACTCGGCGTCGTGTTCCTCGACCTCGCCCTCCGCAAGCCGGTAGCCGGCCTTCGGCAGGCGCTTCTGGAGGAAGGACAGGGTGTCCGCGAACCCACCGCGGGTCACGGCGTCGACCACGAGGCGGTGGTCCGACCGGCTTTCCACGCCGGTGACGACGGCGTCGTCGGGGACCGGCAGGTCCTGGGGGAACGCGTCGGGCAGGGATCTGCCGGGACCGCTCGGACAGCCGGCCGGGACGGCCTCCGTCCCGGAGCCCTCACCACCCTTCCCCGCGGCCCGGGTCCTGTGCGCGTCCGGGCCCGTGGCCTGCCCTGCACCCCCGGCGCAGCCCGTGAGGACGAGGGCCGCGCCGGCGAGCAGCAGTGCGGGGACGATCCGCTTCACTTGCGCGCCCCCTCCTTCACCGCACGTCCGTCGGCGGCGTCGTAGGCGCCGTAGAGGGTTGCCCCTGTGCTCTGGCGGCTGATCGTTGCGAGCGCGTCGTAGTTCTGTGCCCCGCCGCTCGCGCACGATCCGGTGCAGCCGTCGGCGTAGGCGACCAGGACGCGCCCGTGGTCGTCGAGGGTGATGTCGTTGAAGTCCAGCAGGTTGCGGTCGTCGCCGCAGGTGGTGCCGCCGGTGCAGATCGACCCCTTCTGGACCGGGTCGTCCGGGGTGGCGTCGACGGTCACCCAGGAAACCCCGCCGTCGTAGGTCGTGGCCACGTAGAGGTGCCACTGGCCGTGGAAGTTCTCGGTGTCCTGGTAGTTGCCGCCGGTCGTGGTGCCGAGGAAGGCGAACGCGGCCCGGTTGTCGTCGCCCGCCGTCACCACGGGGAAGACGGTGTTCCTGATGCCGAGCGATCCGCCGATGCGCTGGTCGTCGACCCAGGTCCGTCCCCGGTCGTGGCTGACGGCGATGCGGGCGGTGCCGTCGCTGTTCTGGTAGCCCATGTAGACGGTGCCGCCGGCTCCGATACCCACGCTGGGATCGGAGTCGCCGGGGGTGCTCCCCGGATTCCTGCGCAGGTCCCAGGACTGGCCGTTGTCACCGGAGACCGCGACCGCCTGGTTTCCGCCGCAGCCCTTGTTCGGGACGTACGCCGTGCCGTCGGGAGCGACCTTGACGTGGCCGTGCAGGCCGCCGCAGTCGAGCAGCGAGTACATCGGGACGGCGGGGCCGTAGGTCAGGCCGCCGTCCCGGCTCGCCGCGCAGGAGGCGTCGGCGATGTCCTGCGAGCAGTAGTAGACGGCGTTCGGATACGACGTCAGCGCTCCCGGGCCATTGGGCGAGAAGGGTCCGCCGCCGATGGTCTGGTGGTCCACACCGGAGTTGATGCCGGAGCCGGCGGTCGGGGTCCAGCTCTCGCCGTCGTCGTCGGTGAAGCAGGTCAGCGCCGTCTTGCCGGCGAGCTGGGACTCGAAGGTCCGGTTCGTCCGCGGGTCGGTGAACAGGATCGGGTCCAGGCTGGTGCTGCTGCCCTGCGGGCAGCCGTTGGCGGTCTTCGCGCTCTTGTCCTGCCAGGTGCCGTTGCCGGCGGCGTCGTAGGTGACCTTGAGGGTCGAGGTGTAGGCCTGGAACATCGCGGCGCCCGTCTTACGGTCCACGCCGATCGACGGCTCGCCCGCGTTGTGGGCGTCGTCGATGCTGTCCGGGGCGGACGAGTTGCCGTACGTGGGCGGTGTGGCCGTGCTGGGCGGCGGATCGGCCGGGATCGACACCAGGGAGGCCTTGCCGGTGAAGCTCTCGCCGAGCGGGGCGTACGGCACGACGCGCACGGTGTACGTCCGCGAGACCGCCGGGAGGATCACCGTCTCGGGGTCGCTGGACGAGGCGGCGGCCGATATCTCGTCGCCGGTCTTCGCGTCCAGGACGTAGAGGTCGAAGTCGGCCGCGGAGTTGGGCCACGTGATGTCGATGCGCACGTTGTGGTCGGCGTCGTATCCGCTGGGGACCTTGACGTCGAGGGTGTAGTCGTCGCAGGCCTGCGGAGCGTCGCAGACCGGACTGCCCGCGGCGCCGGTCGTGTTGGGCACGGCGAAGGGCCCGGCCGACCAGGACGCGGCAGGCGAGGCGTCGCTGATCTCGCCGGAAGGGGGAGTGGCGGCGCGGGCGGGGAACGACAGTGCGCCGGCGAGAGTCAGGACGGCCGTGCAGGCGAGAACGCGTCTTCGCCATCGGGGCTGCGAACTGCGCGGCGTGCCTCCGGCGGAGGCGTAACGGAGTGGAGCGCGGTGAATCCTCACGGATGTCCTCCTGGTGCGAAGGAGGGCCTGGGGGGTGAGAGGCCAGGCGCAGCAGGAGCAGAGACTGCGGACATGACGGAGTTTCACAACCGGAAGTACATGCTCCTGACAGCGCCCAGGGCGAGTATCGACTCCCGGGGGGCGGTGCACAAGAGTCGAGCGCCCGCAGGCCGTGAACAGAGGGCGGGCCGGTGGTCGCTTCGCGCCGGTGGAAGCGGTCCGGCCCGGCCGCCGGCCCGAGGGCACGGCGACCGGGCCGACAGGCCGGTCCCGGATCGGCCGACACCCGATCCGTCAGGCTCAGTAGAGGTTCACGTTGTACTTGCCCAGCGCCTCGGTGACGGGCTGGTAGAACGTCGTGCCGCCCGCGCTGCAGTCCCCGCTGCCGCCCGAGGTGATCCCGAGCGCCTTGGTCCCGTCGTAGAGCGGGCCGCCCGAGTCGCCGGGCTCGGCACAGACGTTGGTCTGGATCATTCCGCGGACCGTTCCGCCGCCGCTGTAGTGGACGGTGACGTCGAGCGCGGTGACCTTGCCGCTGTGCGTGCCGCTGGTGGATCCGGTGCGCTTGACCGACTCGCCCACGTAGGCGTTGGCCGCGCTGTAGCCGCCGGGGTGGCTCAGCGAGGTGTTGTCGTAGCGGACGAGGGCGTAGTCGTTGCCCGGGAAGCTGGAGCCGACCGTCGCGCCGATGAGGGTGGACTGACTCGAGTTGGCGTACCAGGTGTTGGCCACGTCTCCGCAGTGTCCGGCGGTGAGGAAGTAGTAGGTGCTGCCGCTGACCACGTTGAAGCCGAGGGAACAGCGGTAGCCGCCGCCGTAGATGGCGTCGCCGGCGGACAGCAGCGGGGTGAACACCCCCTTGGCGCGCTCGAATCTGATGGCACCGGCCTCGTCGCCGGCCTGCTTCTGGATTTTCGCCTTCTCGGCGCCGGACACGGTGCTGTCGACGGTCACGACGACGCGGCCGGACTTCTCGTCCACGTGCCAGGCCGTTCCGCCGACATCCGCACGCTGCACCGCATCACTCACGCGCTGGAGTTGGTCCGCACTGTACGTCGCGCCCGATGCAGCGTTGGCGCTGGGAACCCCGAACGCCGCGACCGCCACGAGCCCGGCTGCCGCGGCAAGAAGCCCGGCGCTCCGGGAGACACCTGAACGAGAAGTGCTGCGCTGGATCCTCACTGCTGTCCTCCTCAGACATGGGAGGGCCCGGGGGGTGAGAGGCCCGTGGTGCCGTGCGCAGGCGGGAGACGCCGTTACGAAAACTGGCGTGCTCCTGACAGGCGCTGTTGGAGTATCGGCCGTGCAGCCCGCTCGCACAAGAGGGCAGGAGCACGGTGCGGGACGCGAGGACGGCGCCCCCGTCACCCCCGCATCAGAAGGCTCCCGGAGCCCCCTCGGTCTCACCGATCATCGCGTGCAGCCGTTCGGCCGCTGCCCGGCCGAACTCCGGATCATTGAGGTCCGTGTCCATCGACGTCACCTCGACCGGACTCCCGGACAGGCCCTCGCGGAGTGCCGTGAAGAGGGCTTCGTCGGCGTCCGCGTCATGGTACGGGCCGCCGGGCGCCCCCAGGGTGGACAGTCCCCGCAGCGGAAGACGCAGGGCCGTCGCCCCCTTCGCCTCCCGCAGTTTCGCCGCGACGTGCCTTCCGAGCCGGGCGCATTCGTCCGCGGACGTCCGGATCACCGTGATGGAAGGGTTGTGCACCAGAACGCGACGGTCGCGGACGTGGTCCGGAAGGGAGTCCAGCGGCCCGTACTTCACCATGTCGAGCGCACCCGGCGCTGTCACCTGCGGAATACCCCGGCGCCCCGCGGCGCGCAGCCGGTCCGGGCCGGCGGAGAGCTTGCCGTCCAGCAGATCGTCCGCGATCTCGCAGAGCGTCAGGTCCAGCACGCCGGCCAGCAGCCCCTGATCCGCGAGAGCTTCCATCGACCGGCCGCCGGAACCGACGGCGTGGAAGACCAGTACCTCGTAGCCGAGTTCGACGAGCCGCTCCCGCGCCGCGTCGACGCCCGGGGTCGTCACGCCCGCCATCGTCGCCGCCACCAGCGGTCTGCCGTCCGAGGCGAGGTCCACCGACCGTTCGGCGCGAGAGGCGGCGTAGCCCCGGGCCATTCCGGCCATCGCGTCCGCAGCGTTGGCGAGGATCGGCGCCGAGACCCGGTTGACGCCGGCGATGTCGACGATGCTGAACATCATCGCGATGTCGCTCGCCCCCACGTACGGCGCCACATCGCCGGAGACCATCGACGACACCATCAACTTGGGTACGCCCAGAGGGAGTTCGCGCATCGCGCGGGTGGCGATCGACGTGCCGCCGCTACCGCCGAGCGCCAGGAGCCCGTGCAGGCCGTCCGCTGCGTGCAACCGGCGGGCGATCTCCGCTGCGCCCCGCGCCATGACGGTCACCGCTGCCCCGCGGTCCCCGTCGGCCCGCAGCACTTCGACGTCGGCGCCCGCGGCGCGGGCCACCTCGCCGCGCTCGATGTCGGGCCGCACCCGCGGCTCCCCGTAGGTGCCGGCATCGATGAGGACCGTGCGCACCCCGGCGGCGTGCAGACGGTCCCTCAGCCAGCCGTACTCCACGCCTTTGGTGTCCATGGTCCCCACGAGCGCAACGATCGCCATGACCCGTAGTGTTCGGGATCTTCCCGAACGTGACAAGGGTGCCGTCGACCCCGCCCCGGACGGCGCGGCCGACGGGTGTCACATGTTCCTTGCGCCCTCCACGATGGCCTCGCGGATCCGGTGGTAGGTACCGCAGCGGCAGATGTTGCGGATCGCGTCGAGATCCGCCTCTCCGACTTCACGGCCCTCCTCCCTCGCCTTCCTGACCACGGCGACGGCCGTCATGATCTGGCCCGGCTGGCAGTAGCCGCACTGTGCGACGTCCCGTTCCAGCCAGGCCCGCTGCATCGGGTGCAGTTCCTGGTCCGAGGTGTCCGCGAGACCCTCGATGGTGGTGATCTCGTCCCCGGGGTCGACGTCCTGGACCCGTACCGCACACGGGTTGAACGCCTTGCCGTTGATGTGGCTGGTGCAGGCCCGGCAGACCTCCAGTCCGCAGCCGTACTTGGGCCCGGTGACGCCGAGGATGTCCCGCAGGACCCAGAGCAGGCGTACGTCGTCCTCGGCTTCGACCGTGACCTGCTCGCCGTTGAGTGTGAAGGTGTGGGTGGGCACGGCTTGCTCCTCAGTGGGCGTGCTCGAGTCCGTCGGTGGGCGACTGCGGGATCGGGGGCTGGACCGGCTCCGGCTCGAAGGCGAGTTCGTCGTCGTGGTTGATGGGGAACGTGGTCGGCATCGTGCCGGTGGCCCTGGCATAGGCACAGGCGACGGCAGCCATGGCGGCGGGAACTCCCAGCTCTCCGGCGCCGCCGGGCTTGCCGGTGGTCGGCGGCATCACGATGATCTTCAGCTCGGGCGGTGTGTTCCACTGGCGGGTGTAGAAGTAGTTGTCCCAGCTGCCCTCCAGGAAGTACCCGTCCTTCAGATGGAGGCTGGAGGTGAGCGCCAGCGCGATCCCGTCCATGATCCCGCCCATCATCTGGGCCTCCAGGCCACGGGGGTTGACCGCCAGACCCACGTCGACGGCGCACACGACCTTGGTGACCCGCGGCCCGGTGACTCCGTCGCGCACCTCCCGGTCCGTCGTCTCGGGCCGGCAGTCCATCTCGACGAGCGCCGCGACGACGCCGTGGTACTCGGGGTGCACGGCGATGCCCTGCGCCGTGCGGGACGGCATCGTACGGCCCCAGTCACCGGCCTCGGCCACCTTCTCGAGCACGGCGAGGGCGCGCTCGTCCTTGAGGAACTCACGGCGGAACCGGTAGGGGTCCTTCTTCATGCCCGCGGCGAGCCGGTCCACGACGAGTTCCTGGGCGACGCGGACGTTGGGCGAGTAGATGTTGCGCATGCTGCCGGTGTTGAAGCCCTGGTCGACCTCGGACAGCAGCTGCGTGGTGGCGCCGAACCGGTAGGGCGACTGCTGGGTGAGCGTGAAGATCGTCTCGGCGAAACCGAGGTTGCCGGCCGGCAGCTTGGATGCCATCCGCGTGATGATCTCGCCCAGCCCGTGCGTGAAGTCCGTCGAAATGCTCGTGTGCCGCTGCTCGTAGCTGAGCACGTTGCCTGCGGCGTAGGTGGCCCGGACCCGGGAGGTGCACATCGGGTGGGTGCGGCCCTGCCGGAAGTCGTCGGTGCGGTGCCACATGAGTTTGACGGGTTTGCCCATCTTCTGCGAGATCTCGGCGGCCTCGATCGCCGCGTCGAAGAACAGCTTGCGCCCGAACGAGCCGCCGCCCTCGGTGACATGCACGGTGACGGCGTCCTGCGGCAGCCCCAGCTTCTTCGCGATGGTCTGCTGGGCGACGATCGGCGACTTGAGCCCGGACCAGATCTCGGCGCGGTCGCTGCGGACGTCGGCGACGGCGGAGTTGGGT
Source organism: Streptomyces meridianus (assembly GCF_023703325.1). Taxonomy (GTDB): domain Bacteria; phylum Actinomycetota; class Actinomycetes; order Streptomycetales; family Streptomycetaceae; genus Streptomyces; species Streptomyces meridianus. The sequence goes on along the minus strand of NZ_JAMQGM010000016.1, from coordinate 110,704 downwards.
TCGAGGGCGCTGTTGCTGGCGAAGTGGAAGGTGAAGTCGCCCTCGACCGTCTTCGTCAGCGGGCCGAGCTTCGGCACGGCCGGCGGGATCTCGGCCTTCCGCAGCTCGCTCAGCACGGAGGCGTCGGACTTGCCCTCCGCCGATCCCGGGCCCCAGGTCACCCGCAGGGCGCGGACGGCGTCGATGCACTGGCCGAACGTCCTGCCGCGCACCGCGACACCCGTGCCGACCACGGCGACGTCGGTGATCCCCGGCATCGCCTCGACCTCGGCCCGGTTGCGAACGGACTCCACTGTGCCGTTGATCGTCGGCGGGCGGCACACCATGGTCGGCAGCGCGCCCTCCACCCGGAGGTCCGTCGCGAACTTCTTGCGGCCGGTGACGATGTCGACGGCGTCGATCCGGCTGCGCGGGGTGCCGATGACCGTGAAGTCCGAGCGTTCCTTCAGCTCGACGGACACCTGCTTCGTCGCGACGCTCGCGGCCTTCTTCGCCAGCGACCCGTACGTGGCGCGTCGTCCGCCCTCGGAGGTGATGACGCCGGCGCGGCCGGTCAGCCGGGACACGGCCTCGCCGAACTCGGCGGCGGCGGCCTCCAGCAGCCGGCCCTTGGCCAGGGCGGCCGCCACCCGGATCGGGGTGTAGGTGGAGATGGTGGTGTTGGACGCGCCGGTGAGCTGGTTGAACAACAGCTCGGGGCGGGCGTCGGCGAGGGTGATGCGGACCTTGTCCAGCGGCAGGTCGAGCTCCTCGGCGACCAGCATCGCGCTGGAGGTGGTGATGCCCTGGCCGACCTCGGCACGCGGCAGGTCGAGGGAGGCCGTGCCGTCGGAGTGCAGCCGGACACTGATCAGGTTGGCCGTCGGCAGGGCCGCATCCGTGAGCATGTCGTTGAGGTCGTACAGCTCGGGCGGCTGGGGAGGCGTGGGGATCGCCGCCTGGGCGGTGCCGGCAGCCGGCCCCCAGTCCCCCAGTTCCGCTGCGGCGACCAGGGTCGGCGCCGCCAGCAGATAGCCGAGGAACCGGCGTCGGCCGCTGCCGGCCGGCTGGGACTCGTCGGGCGGAGGTGTGGGGGGCGGGGTGCCCATGGGGGATCCTCTCGACGGACCTGGAGGCGCGGATCCGGAGGACACGGCAGTCGGCCCACCCGGAGCGCGCAGCCATGATGCGCAGGCCGACGGTCCGGAGTACACCCACGGAACAGCGATTTTTCGGGTGGGCGACGGGAGCGGCGTCCCCGGGAAGGTCCCGGGGACGCCGGTGTCGGGCCGGGGATCAGACGCCGGGGATGCCCCGATCGGCGAACGCCTGCCGGACCGTGTCGGCCTTCCGGTCCCCGTACATCTCACGGGCCGTGGCGATCGTCTGCCGAGCGGCGGCGGCGAAGCTCGTGTCCGGGGCGAACCCGAACTGCGCGTTGACGATGATCCGGTCGGCGGTGCGGGCCCCCAGGGCGCCCCGGATGTCGAACAGCGCCCGGGACCAGATCTCCCCGTCGGCGTGCACGCTGCCGGTCCGGTCCGCGTACACCTTGTCCGTGTCGGTCCGGCGCAGGCAGTGCGGGGCCGCGGAGGTGTAGCTCACCGAATCCCAGTCCGCGACGCAGGCCAGGTCGGCCCGGCGCGGCCACCCGTACGCCGTGCGCGCGTGCTCCCCGACCGTGACGGCGAGGTAGTCGCCGAAGCCCTCCCCGATGGAACCGGCCTCCACGGACGTTCCGAAGCCGGGTACCTGGGCGTGGTGCACCGCGTGACCGTACTCGTGGACGATCACCTCCGCGTCCTCGGCGTCGTCCACCCCGCCCTTGCCCAGCCGGATCTCTGCCTTCTTGTCGGTGAAGAAGGAGTTGTCGGCTCCCCACTGGTTGATGCGCACCGGCTGCTGCCGGGCGTTCGCACCGGGCAACTCGCTGCCGAAGCCGAGGCCTTGCAGGTACTCCTGCGCCTCGTTGACCCAGAAGTACGCCATGACCTGCTCGAACTGGTCGGCGGACCGGTCGTACGCGTAAGCGCCGCCGACGGGCCGGGCCGGTGCGCCGGTCTCGGAACGTATGGAGACCCATCTGCCGTCGAGCGCGCCGCTGCCGTCGAGGTTGCGCAGCCGCGCCGTGGCGTAGGCGGTGGCCGGTACCGCGTCGGACGCGTCCTTGCCGTCGGTCAGTTGCTGGTCCCCACCCGACTGCACCGGGTTGACCATGAACACCTGCGCCGACGGGTCGCCGTCGGCCGAGGCGACACCCGCCGGCGGACCGAGGGTGGTGAGCGCCAGTGCGCCGATCGACGCAGCCAGCAGGCGGCGGTTGATGCGGTGGAACATGCTGTCCTCCGTGTGACCCGGGTGGGGGGTGGCTCACGCAGCGGAAGCATGCCTCGGGCGGGCCCTGTTGACCAGGGTGCGCCCCTCCCGGGGCGGGCTCAGGCCCGGGGACGGCCGCTCTGGCCGGAGTCGCGCCGGCTCCAGTCCAGAAGTTCGCCCGCCGTGCGCTGCGTCTCGTCGGCCGTCGCTCTGGCGGCGGCGACCACGTCCCCGTGCTCGTGCACCAACTGCTGGTAGATGGGCGATTCGACGTCTGCGAGTGTGCTGTTCACGCTTCCTGCTTCCTTCGTGGGTCGGGGGCTCGCCTGCTCCGAGCCGGAGTTCCCGTCGCGGGCCGGTGCCGTCCGCCGGCAGCCGTGGGGTGTCGATCCGGCGATCGCATTCCCTGGCCCCGGGTGTTCATGCGGCAGTGGGGATGCGGTGTGCGCCACGGGCCGACCTGCGGACCAGCACTTCCGCGGCCGGTCCGGTACCGGACCGGCGGATCAATGGATCTGGCGGCGGACCAGCTCGTGGAACATGCCACCGGTGTCGGCCAGCAGGTCGTCGGGCCGACCCTGCTGGAGGACCCGGCCCTCCGACATGACGACCACCCGGTCGGCGTCCATGACGGTCGACAGCCGGTGGGCGATCACCACCCGGGTCGCCTGGAGCTTGCGGGTGCTCTCGATGACCACGCGCTGCGTCTCGTTGTCCAGCGCGCTGGTCGCCTCGTCGAAGAACAGGATGCGGGGCTTCCTGATGAGTGCCTGGGCGATCATGAGGCGCTGCCGCTGGCCGCCGGAAACGGTGCCGCCGCCGTCGGAGAGCATGGTGTGCATCCCCATCGGCATGGCCTTGATGTCCTCCGCGAGGCCCGCCATGGCCGCGGCTTCCCACGCCTCTTCCAGCGAGAACATCTCCGATCCGCAGATGCAGTCGAGGATCGACCCGGTGAAGGGCTGCGAGTTCTGCAGCACCACGCCGCACTGCCGGCGTACGGCGGCCTGGTCGAGGGCCGTGAGGTCCTGGCCGTCGTAGGTGACGTCGCCCGAGGTGGGCCGGTCGAAGCCGATCAGCAGACGCAGCAGGGTGGACTTGCCGCAGCCGCTCGCCCCGACGATGGCGACGAACTCGCCCGGCTGGACGCGGAACGACACGTTGTCGAGGACCAGCGGGCCGTCGTCGGAGTAGCGGAAGGAGACCTGCCGTGCCTCGATCGCCCCTGACAGGGTGCCGGGCTGGGTGCTGCCGCCCTTCACCTCGGGGAGCTCGTTGAGCACCGGCTTGATCTGCTCGAACATCGGCAGGACGGCCGCGGCCGAGATGAGCGCGCCGGTCAGCTGGGTGACGGAGGTCAGCATCATCGTGACCGAGGTGTTGAAGGTGAGGAACGCGCTCGGCGACAGGCTTCCGCGGGCCGGCCCCGCGAGCAGCATGAACATGATGAGCGCGCAGAGCGGCAGGTAGACCGCGTTGACGACCGTGATGATGTTGCGGATCCGGCCGACCCGTTGCTGGAGTTCGCGGCTGCGCGCGAACTCCCCGGCCCAGGCGGCGTAGGCGAAGCTCTCCGCGGCGGCCACCCGGAGCTTGGGAAGACCCCGCAGCGTCTGGAACGCCTTGTTGTTGAGCTTGTTGTTGAGCTCGACCAGCTTGCGCTGCCACCGCAGCTGCCACAGCCCCATGCCGAGGAAGACGGCTCCGATGACGAGCAGCATGGCGATGGCCGTCAGGGCGAGCGGGACACTGAACCAGAGCAGCAGCACCAGGTTCACCGCGCCGACCGTGCCCGACTGCACCGCCACCGAGCTGATGCCCGACAGCACCCGGCGGATGGTGCTGATCCCCATGGCGGCCTGGGCCAGTTCGCCGGTGGAACGCCGGCTGAAGAACCGGGTCGGCAGCCGCAGCAGCCGGTCCCACACCGCCGGTTGGAGGGTGGCCTCGATGCGGCCCTCCATGCGGAGGATCGAGACGTTCTGCATCAGCCCGAACGCGGCCGCGGCGATGCTCGTGATCACGATCGAGAGGGAGACCTGCACGATCAGGTCCGTCTCGGCGTTCGGCACGTAGACGCCGAGCACCTTGCCGGTCGCGATGGGCACCAGCGCGCCCAGCAGGACCGTGACGAGCCCGCCCAGCACCAGGTTCCGGACGTCCGTGCGGGTACCGCGCAGGCTGAAGCGCAGCAGCCGCCGCATGCCCACCGGCTCGTCCGGCAGGGGGCGGTAGAACATGACGGCGCGAGGCTCGAACGCGTTCGCGTTGTCCTTGTCGATTCTTCGCCGCCGGCCCGAGCCGGGGTCGACCGCGTCGTAGCCGCCGCGCCGCCACATCAGGGCGACGGGGGCCCCGGTCTCCTCCAGGTAGCCGACCAGCGGGCCCGCGTACTCCCGCCACCAGCGGTCCGAGAGCTTCACCACCCGAGTGCGGAACCGCGAGCTCAGTGCGATGCGTTCGACGGGGCTCAGCCGGCTGCTGAGGCTGCCGCCGTCGGTGGGCGGCGTGAACGCGATACCGGACTCCTCGGCCACCATGCGGCAGACGGCGATGGTGGCGTCGTCGGCGCGGGCGCCACGGCGGGAAGCCGCGCCGGCGGACTTGTTGATCGAGGCCAGCAGAGCCTGGTCGGCCTGGGCGCGGACGGCCTTGCCGGCCCGGATGCCCTCGGCGGCGCGGTCCTCGTGGGCGCGCTCGAGCTGCTCGATCCAGTGGTCCAGCGCGAACAGCAGCCGGGACTGCTGGTTGACCATGCGCTGCCAGGTCGATCCCTCGACGAGCAGGTCGGCGGCGGCGTCCGCACTGTACGCGGCGCCGTACTGGACGCTGCCCGGGTCCAGCGGCATCCACTGGATCTCGTCGTCCGGCGAGTCGTAGTCACCGCCCGCCAGGGCACCGCCCGGCGCCGCGTCGCCGGGGCCGCGTCCGTGCCGTCCGTCGGCCGGGGCCTCGAAGAGCACCCGCATGCTGCGCCCGATACCCCGGGCGAACGCCTGCTCGAGGGGGCTGAGCATGCCGTCGGCCCCGGTGAAGGACCAGGCGCCGGTGTCGTCGACGCCGTACTCGTGCTCGGGCCGGTACAGCTCGCGCAGCTGGATCCGGCGCAGCACCAGGCCCTGGAGAGGCCGTGCGGCGAGGGTGTGCTGGGGGCCCTCGACCGGGCCCATCAGCAGGGTTCCGGTGCGGAGCCGGCCGAGGAAGTGCCAGTGCCCCTGCTGGGCGGCGTCGATCGCGAACAGGTCCATCGCGCCGTCGACGACGAGCCACAGGACGTGCGGGCCCTCCAGCGAGAAGCTGCGCAGGCCGGTGCAGTCGATCGACTCGCCGAGGCCCCCCATGGCGCCGACCACCACATCGCCGGGACCACCGCCGGCGGCCACGGGATGGTGAACGGATGTCACGTCAGTGCTCCTTGACCAGTTCGGCGTACGCCCCTCCGGCGGCGACGAGGTCCTCGTGCCGGCCGCGTTCCACGACCGTTCCGCTGTCGAGGACGACGATCTCGTCGCTGTCGCGGACCGTGCTCAGCCGGTGCGCGATCACCACGCAGGCGCAGCCGCGCCGCCGGAGGTTGTCGATGATGGTCTGCTCGGTCTCGGCGTCGAGGGCGCTCGTCACCTCGTCGAGAACGAGGATGCTGGGCCGCCGCACCAGGGCCCGCGCAATCTCCAGGCGCTGTCGCTGGCCGCCGGAGAAGTTGCGACCGTCCTGTTCCACCCGGCTGTGGATGCCGCCGGGACGTCGGGAGATCGCGTCGTGGATGGCGGCGTCCTTCAGGGCGGCGACGACGGCCTCGTCGGTGATCGAGGGGTCCCACAGTGCGACGTTGTCGCGGACGGTCCCCTCGAAGAGGAAGACGTCCTGGTCGACGAAGGAGACAGAGGCGGACAGCGCGCTGCGGGAGATTTCGTCCAGCCGCTGGCCGTCGATGCGGATGACGCCCTCCCACGGACTGTAGAGGCCCGATATGAGGCGGGAGACCGTGGACTTGCCGCTGCCGGATCCGCCGACCAGGGCGACCTGGTGCCCCGGCCCGACCGAGAGCGAGAAGTCGGTGAGAAGGGGCTTGTCCAGCGGGTTGTAGCCGAACGTGATGTTCTCCAGCGTGACGTGCCCCTTGAGACGGCGCGTGCTCGCATCGGGTTCGCGCCGGGTGTAGAGGGCGTCGACGGGGAAGCTCTCGACGTCCTTGAGCCGGGCGACGTCTGCGGCGAAGTCCTGGATCCGGCCGGCCACGCCGTTGAGCCGGGTGATCGGGGCCGTGAAGCTGGTCACCAGTGCCTGGAAGGCGACGAGCAGACCGACCGAGAGGTGGCCCTCGACCGCCCGCATGCCGCCGATGAGCAGGATCATCGCGCTGTTGAGGGCCGCGAGTGTGGGGGCGACGACGGCCAGCACGGCGCTGGGCACGCCGAGTCGCTGCTGCGTGTCCAGGGTGGTGGCGTGCTGCCCTGCCCAGCGGCGGAAGTAGCCGTTCTCGCCGCCGGTCGCCTTCATCGTCTCGATGAGCTGGAGCCCGCTGTAGGACGTGTTGGTCAACTGGGCGCTGTCCGCCCGCAGTTTCTGGGTCCCGGTGGCCCTGATGCGGATCACGATGCGCATCGCGACCACGTTGAGCAGGGCGATCAGCACGCCGACCACGGTCAGCTGCGGGTCGTAGGTCCACAGCAGGAACGCGTAGAGCACGACGACGACGGTGTCCACGCCGGCTGCCGCGAGGTCACGGGCGAGGGTCTCGGCGACGGCGTCGTTGGACTGCAGCCGCTGGACGAGGTCGGCCGGGTTGCGCTGGGCGAAGAACGTGACGGGCAGTCGGAGCAGGTGCCGGAAGAAGCGGGCGCTGCTCAGCGTCGAGGAGATGATGCGTCCGCGCAGCAGGTTCGCCTGCTGCAGCCCGGTGAGCACGGCTGTGAGCACGACGGCGGAGCCCATGGCCGCGAAGAGAACTCCGAGCATCGACGTCTGGTTCCCGAGCAGGAACATGTCGATGTAGGTGCGGCTCAGGGCGGGCACGGACGCGCCGACGACGACCAGCAGGAAGCTCGCGATCAGCGCGGCCAGCATCGTGCCGGAGGTGCCGCGCAGGCGCGCGGGCATGGCGCTCATGACCCCGGGCTTGCGGCCGCCCTTGCGGAACGAGGGGCCGGGCTCGAAGGTGAGGACGACGCCGGTGAAACTGCCGTCGAAGTCCTCCATCGACACGACGCGGCGGCCCTTGGCGGGATCGTTGATGTAGACGACCTGCCGGCCGAAGCGGCTGCCCATGCCGTCGTAGACGACGTAGTGGTTGAACTCCCAGAACAGGATGGCCGGCCCCTGGACCTCGGCCAGTGCGGCCGGTTCCATCTGCATGCCCTTGGCTTGCAGACCGTACGAGCGGGCCGCCTTGAGGACGTTGCTCGCCCGTGAGCCGTCGCGGGAGACACCGCAGGCGATGCGCAGTTCCTCCAGCGGCACGTGGCGGCCGTAGTGGCCGAGCACCATGGACAGTGAGGCCGCGCCGCACTCCACCGCCTCCATCTGGAGAACGGTGGGGGTGCGCACCCGCCGGGGTTTGCGGCCCTTGGGTACGGGCTCGGTCCTGGCCCGGGTCGGACGGCGGCGGTTGCCTCCCTGGGGCGGGCGGCGGCGGCTGCGGGGCGCGGGCGGGCGGTGCTGCGAAGTGGCGGGTTCCTTGGGCGGTGTCACGGGAGGAGCCAATCGACCGGACGCTGTTCCGACAGGTGGATGGCACCGCTGACCGGAATGGTGGAGTCGAGCTTGTACGGCGGCCCGTTCTCGGACGACCAGCGGTAACCGGACTTCGTGGTGGACGAGCGCTCGAGCTGCACGAGCACCGCCACGGGCTTGCCCTGGGCGGCGAACTGCGCGCCCAGTTGGCTGTCGCCGAGGAAGTTGGTGATCTGCTGACGGGTCTGGGGCCTGCCGACCGCCTTCACCTTGCCGCGGAGGACGCCGAACTGCTGGGTCGGCACCGACTGCACGGTCAGATCGACCTGGGTGCCCACGGGGACGGACGCTCCGTTGTCGCCCGGCACGTAGAGCACCGCGACGAGGGGGTCCCGGGCGTTGCTGATCTTTTCGATGGTCGCCACGTCGGCTCCGGGGGTGACGACGGATCCGATCTTGGCGGCCATCGTGGTGACCCGGCCGGAGGCGACGGTACGGACGGCGCGGACGCCCCGGTCGGTCTGCACGCCGAGGAGCGGCGCGCCCTGGGGCAGCATGTCGCCCTCTTCGGCAAGCACCTTGGTCACCTGGCCGGCGACAGGACTCTGGAGGACATAACTGCCCTCCTGATGGGTAAGGATCCCGGGTGCGTTCACCTTGGAGGAGATGGTTCCGGTGACGGCCCAGAAGGACGCAGCGGCCATGACCGCGATCGTCACGAGGAGCACGAGCCGGCCCTGCGGCCGGGCGAAGCGCACCGGTACGTCGAGCTCCTCGGGCGACTGCAGCTTGGAAAGCGCCTTTTGGCGGAACTCCACGAACTATTCCTTCAACTGCATTCATCTCGGGCGGGCACGGCAGTGCCTGACCGTAACACAGGGCCCGACATGCGCAGATGGCCCCGTCAAGCGTCGGCAGAAAGCAGACATGGGCCCCGAAACAGGATGCTTCGGGGCCCACGGTTCAGCACCGTCGGAATTTCATCGAATCCCGACGTGGCGAACAGAGCCGCAGGCTCGAAAGCCGCGCGGCGAAGGCGTGCTCAGAGGCCGGCGATGCCGGTGACGCCGGAGACCTGACCGGCCACGCCGGCAACGTCGACACCGGTGGTCTGGCCGACCAGGCCGGTGACCTCGGCGACCGGGAGCGCACCCTGCACGGCACCCAGGGCCGGGTCGAGGTTCACGCCGACGCCGCCGGACACGTTGTCCAGGTCGCTGTCGGCAATCTCGCGGGTCTCGACCTGGGGGGTGAAGTCCTGACGCATGACTTGACTTCCCTTCGTTGTTTGGGGGTTGTGAACGGTGTCGGCCGAGTCGGCAAAGCCGATCCGGCCGGTACAACGGTCGTCTGAGGCCCGTGTAACCGGAGTCCTGTTTACAACTTCCGCGTGCCGCAAGGAAATCACGACCGAGACCCAGCAGGCCACCCGAAGGCCTGACTCTGCGTCACCGCATCCGCCCGAGGTGCACCGTTGGCCACCGGATAGTGACGATCTCTTCACATCGCCTTGTGGCCAATTTCCGCGAACACCCCCTCGCCGGCAGTCCAGATGGGACATAAGCGGACCGAATTTTGCACTCGTGGCGACCCGCCGGCACCAATGCCGGGATTCGTGCTCCTCTCGCATTCGAGATGTGAAGGTTCGATGAAAGCGACATTGGGTGTCGAGCGTCACCGAGCCATGCGCATTTTGACCTTCGATGAACCGTTCATCCCAGGATACCGAGGGTCGGAATCAGGTGCCGACCGCGCAGGACGGTAGGGCTCGAAAGGTGAACAACCGCCCTCCACGGGGCACTTCCGGGACAATCGCCGAGCACCTCCGAATTCCCCACGACCCGAAATGGACATGTCCGGCAGAAGCCCGACCGAAATCCTTTTCAGCTGCAAAAGCGATCGACTTCGCTTTTGCCTGGATCGGCGGACGAGTCGGGCAGCGTTCCGCGCGCGCCGCACTCCCTGCGCACCGACCCGGCCGGGCCACCGATCGGACACAACCCCCATACGGCCGAAAAACAGTGTCCATTTCGCCTTTCCACTCGTTCGCAGCCGTCGATCACGCGGCCCGGGCCCATTCCCCTCCGCCCGGGCCCGACCAGGAAAGGTGAGCCATGGGCCCACACACCCCGATGGGACTGGCCGGGGAACCGGCACAGCACCTGTCGTCCACGGAACCCGAGATCAACGACATCGCGGGGCTGCACCGCGCTCTGCAGACCGCACTCGCCCTCGAGCACGCCACCATCCCCCTGTACCTGTACGCCCTCTTCTCCATCAAGCGCGGACGCAATCGCGAGATCGCCGAGATCATCCGCAGCGTCGTGATGGAGGAGATGCTGCACATGGCGCTCGTGGGCAACATCCTCAACGCCGTCGGCGCCACACCCAGGATCGGCCTCCCGGACACCGTTCCCCAGTACCCGGGACCGCTCCCCGGAGGCGTTCAGCCCGGACTCGTCGTCCCGTTGCGCAAGTGCTCGGTCGAGCAGATCCGCGACATCTTCCTGACCGTCGAGCAGCCGCACCTGCCCGTCCAGCACCACGTCCGCAACGCGCTGAAGGAGGTCGAGCAGCTCGGCGTGGCGGTCGACGACAACGGGATGATCGAGATGCTCGGCCAGGAGGAACTCGACGCGCCGCGGCGGTTCTTCCTGGCCGCCACCTTCGAGGACCACACCATCGGCTGGTTCTACCAGCGGATCGCCCAGGCCATCATCGACCTCGACGAGACCCAGGACCTGTTCACCGGCGACCCCGCGCGCCAGGTCGTCTGGCGCGGCGCGCCGGGCCGGCTGTACCGGGTCACCGATGCCACAACCGCCCTGTGGGCCGTATTCGAGATCATCCGCCAGGGCGAGGGAACCCCCACCGACCCGACCACCGGGCCCCTGCCGCCCGTTCTCGACCCCTCGCTCCGGCCCACCGGGAAGGAAGCCTCATGACCACTCCCATCAGCAGGCGTGCAGCGCTCCGGGCAGCCGCCCTGCTCACCGCGTACGGAGCCCTCCCGCAGAACTCCCCAGCGCACGCCGCGCCCGGGCCGGCCGGCCCTGCCGCCGACCCCGACGACCTGGCCCACTACTACCGGTTCCGCGAGATCGTCGAAGGCCGCCGGATGGTGCAGTCCGAGGACGGCTGGACGTTCAACGGTCCCGCCATCCCCTTCGACCCGGACGGCGTGCATCCCGTGGTCGACAGCCCGGACACCGCTTCCCTGCCGGAGGGATCCCCCCAGCGTGCGGCGTCGGAGGAGTGCGACCGCGCCTACACCGACATGCTCCGTGCCCTGAACCGGGTGTTCGACGGCCACCCCGGCGAGCTCCACCACGTCACGGCCATGATGTTCGCTCTGGAGGGTCAGGCCAGGAAACTGCTCACCATTCCCAGCGCTCCGGGCGCAACGACCGTGCTGGGCCCCGCTTTCCGGCTCGTGGACGGCGACGGCCCGGAGAACTGATCGCCGATCCTGCGTGCAAGCCCCGTCCTCGAGGACGGGGAACACATCAAGGGTGGACGACCGCGCCCCGGGCCAGGGCTCGGCCCAGGGCGCGGCCCAGGTTGAAAGCCTCACCGATCGGCGGCAGACGGCGAATGCCTGCGGGATGTCGCCCGGTTGGTCCCGGTGCGCCCGATCTCCTCGGCATGGAGCCCCGGATGGTGGGGACGTCTCAGATCTCAGATCGGGACGACGACGACCTCCGTGGCCTTGATGCCGGTCCAGACGGACACCCCCTCGGCGAGACCGAGTTCGGCGACTGCGGAGGGCGTCACCTCTGCGACGACGTCGGGAGCACGGTCGGAGACGACCAGGATCCGCAGTCTGCTGCCGACGCCGGTCACCTCGGCCACCGTGCCCGGCCTGAGGTTGCGGGGGCTGCCGTCGGGACGGCTGCGGTAGAGCGTCACCGCTTCCGGGGCGACCACGGCCAGCGCCCGCTCACCCTCGGCCGGGGGTTCGGCGGCCGTCAGCCGCCCGCCGCCGTCGAGTTCCAGAACCCCGCCGGTCACGACTCCCGCCCAGGCGTTGCGCCCGAGCATACGGGCCACCCACGGTGTCCGAGGGCGCCGGGTCACCTCGGCCGGCGGCCCGTCCTGGACGAGACGGCCCCCGTCGAGGACGACCACACGGTCCGCGAGGGAGACGGCCTCGACCGGGTCATGGGTGACGACGAGGCAGACGCCGCCGAATCCGCCGAGGTGGGTGCGCAGGGTGTGCCGGACGTGGGCGCGGGTGGTCTGGTCGAGCGCGGCAAGGGGTTCGTCGAGGAGCAGCAACCGCGGGCGGGCGGCCAGGGCGCGGGCCAGGGCGACCCGCTGGGCCTGGCCTCCCGAGAGCCGGGCGGGCCGGTGGCCGGCGAGGTGACCGACGTGGAGCCGGTCGAGCCACTCCTGGGCGGTCCGGCGCGCCTCGGCCCGGCCGGCGCCCTGGGCACGCAGTCCGTAGGCGGTGTTGGCTCGCGCGGTCAGGTGCGGGAACAGTGCGCCGTCCTGGGGGACCCAGGCGATACCGCGCCGGTGCGGAGGGAGCCCCGTGACGTCGCGATCGCCGATGCGGACGGTGGCGTGTGCGTGTGCGGTGAGGCCGAGGAGTGCTCTGAGCAGGGTGGTTTTCCCGGCGCCGTTGGGTCCGACGACGGCGATGGTGGTGCCGGGCCGGGCGTCGAGGACGAGCCGGTCGAAGCCGGTGACCTCGGCGTGCACCGGCCACTCCTCCCCCGGGCCGGCCTCTTCGGGGGGTCTGCGGACGGCCGGTTCGGGCGGCGACGGCCGGGTGGCTGCCCCCTGCGCAGCGGTGCGGCGGAGGCCGGAACCACCCCGGCGGTCGGCGGCGGGCCCGGCCCAGTGTCCGCGCAGGGCGATCAGCACGGCCATGGCGACACCCAGGAGGAGGAGCGAGACGGAGGTCGCGGCCTCCGGCCGGTTCTGCAGCAGCAGGTAGACCTGGAGCGGCAGCGTCTGGGTGGTTCCCGGCAGGTTGCCGGCGAAGGTGATGGTGGCGCCGAACTCGCCGAGGGCCCGGGCCCAGGTCAGGGCGGCGCCGGCGACGAGGCCGGGGGCGACCGCGGGCAGGGTGACGGTGCGGAACACCCGCAACGGCGATGCGCCGAGGGATGCGGCGGTCTCCTCGTACTGGGGGCGCAGTCCGGCGATGCTGCCCTCGAGGCTGATGACCAGGAAGGGCATGGCGACGAAGGTGGCCGCGACCACGGCGCCGGAGGTGTGGAACGGAAGGGTGACGCCGAGCGCGTCCTCCAGCCAGGGGCCGAGGAGTCCGCGGCGGCCGAAGCCCAGCAGCAGCGCGACACCGCCCACGGTCGGCGGCAGCACCATCGGCAGCAGGACGAGCGAGCGGACGAGTGCCTTGCCGCGGAAGTGGGCGCGGGCCAGCAGCCAGGCCAGGGGGACGCCGAGCAGCAGGGACAGGCCGAGCGCGCAGAGCGAGACGGTCAGGGACAGCGTGAGCGCCCGGGTGACGTCCTCGTCCGCAAGGTGCGTGCCCAGCCGGGACCACGGGGTACGGGCGAGGATCCCGGCGAGGGGCACGACGAGGAAGACGACGGCCAGTACGCCGGGGACGGCCAGGGCCAGGGGTGCGCCGGTGCCTGGCGGCCGGCGGGTCCGTAGGGGTCTCACCGTGCGGCTCGGCTCACGGCTTCCGGAATCCGGCGCCGCGCAGGATCTTCTGCGCCTCCGGACTCTTCAGCCAGCTGACGAACCCGGCCGCCTCGTCGGCGTGCCGGGAGTCGCGCAGGGTGGCTGCCGGGTAGGAGGCGACGGCGTTCTCGCGGTCGGGGATCTCGACGGCGTCGCACTTCTCCGGCACGGTCGCGGCATCGGTGGCGTAGACGATTCCGGCGTCGGCCTCGCCGAGTTCGACCTTGCTGAGGACGGCACGCACGTTGGGTTCGAGCGAGACGGGATCGACGTCGATCCGCTGTGCGTCCAGGACCTGCTTGCTGTAGCGGCCCACCGGGACCTCGGCCGCGGCGAGGACGACCTTGGCGCCCGGGGCCGCCAGGTCCCTCAGGTTCTCGATGTGCTTCGGGTTGCCTTCGCCCGTGGCGATCACCAGACGGTTCCCGGCGATGACGACGGGTTTCCCGGTTTCGCCCCGGAGCCCGTCCATGGTCTTCAGGTCGGCGGTCACCAACGCGTCGGCAGGGGCGCCCTGTTCGACCTGGGCAGCCAGCTCCTGGGAGCCGGCGAAGGAGAACGTCAGCTTCGTGCCCGGGTGTTCCTTCTCGTACACGGCGGCTGCGGCCTCGAACACGTCGGTGAGCGACGAGGCGGCGAGCACCGTGAGCTCGGTCCTGCGTGTGCTGCTGCCGCCGCCGGCGCAGGCGCCGAGCGGTGTCAGCAGCGCCGCGGCCAGTGCAGCCGTGGCGGCGCGGCGGACGGTGGGGGCTCGGTTCACGTCGTGGTCTCCTCGGCTGTGCCGCCGGTCTCCCGGGCGGTGTCGGCGTCCGCCGGAGGCGTTGCCCACCGGCCTGTGCGCCCTTCCGTCAGGTGCGATCGATGTGGACGTTGGTGGACTTCACCCGGGCGGTGGCCTGCATGCCCACTTCCAGCCCGAGTTCCTCGACGGCCTCCCGGGTGAGGAGGGAGACGAGCCGGTGGGGACCGGCCTGGATCTCCACCTGGGCGGCGATGTCGCCGAGCTTCACCGCTGTGACGATCCCGGGGAAGGCGTTGCGCGCAGAGGTGCGGGCGGTCTCTTCCTCCCCCGGGACGCCCGGAGCGTCCTGTGCCGCCTCCACCGCGAAGGCGGCCAGGTCCCTGCCGTCGACGAGACGGCGTCCGGTCTCGTCCCGGTGCGTGGCGAACCGGCCGGCGTCGGCCCAGCGACGGGCGGTGTCCGGGCTCACGCCCAGCAGCCGAGCCGCCCGGCCGATGGTGTAGGACTGCATGTGCGCAAAACTAGGCCACATCATCTTGCATCTGCAATACGATCAGCCGTTTTCGGCTTGCACATGCATCGGCATCCACGAGGAAATCCCGGGCCCGTCTTCGACACTCCGGGCCTCCCGGACGTCCACGCGCCCTGCGATCCCATGGGAACCACGGACAATGGGAACGAGGATGCACGGAACAGGCCTGTCCCTTCCTGTGAGGCGGCGCTCGTGAACCTGAGTACGCGCAACCGGATCTCCGGAACCGTCAGCCGTCTCGACATCGGCGAGGTGATGGCTTCCGTCACGGTGCGCCTGCGCGGCGGCCAGGAGATGACCGCCGCCGTGACGCGCGAGTCCGTCGAGGAACTCGGCCTGGCCGAGGGCTCCCCGGTACAGGTGCTGGTCAAGTCCACCGAAGTCGCGCTCGCCACCGGCTCCGTCGACGGCCTCAGCATCCGCAACCGTCTTCCGGGAACCGTCACGGCGGTCTCCCCCGGTGCCGTCATGACGTCGGTCAAGGTGGCCGTGCCGGGTGCCACCCTGACAGCCGTCGTCACCGGGGACGCCGTCACCGACCTCGGCATCACCGTGGGCTCCCCGGTGACCGCTCTCGTCAAGGCGACCGAGGTCTCGCTCGCCTCGATGCGCTGATCCCGGGCGGACGAACCGGCTCGGAACGCCGGGGCACCCGACCCGACGGGCCGGCGAGGGCTCGACGCCGCCGGCCTCCGGACCCGGACCGTCAGGGGAGTTCGTCGGCGAGGGCGCGCACGAAGGCGGCGAGCAGGCCCTGGGCGACGGGGTCCGCAACCGCGTCCGGCAGTGCCTTCTCGGCCAGGGTGACGTGCTCCCGGATGCGCGCCTCCAGCCAGGATCGGCCTCCGCAGTCCTCGACGAGGTCGGCGACGCGCTCGAGTTCGCGGAGGTTCGGCTCTCCGGAACCCGCGTAGAAGGCGGCCAGCTCGTCACGGGCCGGGCGGCCGGATTGCAGGGCAATGGAGACGAACGCCCGGGCCTTGCGCCGGCGCAGGTCGGCCAGCGGGTCCTCGAGTGCCTCCCGGGACGTCCCCCAGACGCCCTCCCAGTCGTCGTAGAAGGCCATGGCCATTCCGGCGTGGAAGCCGAACCGCTCGGCTGCCGCGACCTCGTCGTCCTCGGCCTCCCGGACCAGTGCGCCAACCATCGCCACGCCGGCGGTGGGCACGGCGATGGTGCTCTCCAGCAGGTCGAGGGATTCCTGGAGGTCCGGCTGCGGTTCGCCCTCGGCCTGGAGGTCGCGGATCTGGCCGGAGCAGCACTCACGGATGGCGAGCGCAGCCCGGCGGCTCAACTCGACGGCAACACGCGGCGGTTCGTTCGCCAGAAGTTCGAAAGCCAGGCAGTGCAGGGCGACCCCGACCTGGATCGCCGCGTCGGTGCCGAAGGCGTTCCAGAGCGTGGGGCGCCCTTTGCGGAGCATCTCGCGGTCCTGGACGTCGTCGTGCACGGTGCCGGCGGCGGACATCAACGTGCCGGCGACGGCCGCGTTGCGCACCCTGTCCCACGCGTCCTCGGTGCTGCCCGCGCACAGCAGCGCCATCAGGGCGGGGCGGCGGCGGAAGCCGATCGGTGTCGTGGCCCGGCCGTCGGCGTCGACCCAGCCGAAGTGGTACTCCGTCATGCGTCTGACGGGTTGGCTGAGCATGCGGGTCGCCTCGCGCAGCGCGGGCTCCATGTAGGCGATCACGTGCTCGGTGATCTGCTGCGCCGTTCGTTCGCTCTGCACCACGCGGCCTCCGTCTGCTCATCGGGAACGAGTGCGGTCGCAGATCGTGCGGACGGGGCGCCGAGGTGGGGCGGGGGACGGCACCGGCCGACGGGACCTGACGCGACCGGACTATCACTCTCTGTTACCCACATGGAGGTCGTTCCACGCCTGCGTTCACCCGTTGGAGCCCTGTGCCGACCGGCGCAGGCCGTTCGCAGCGGACTCGCGCCTACGGCTCCCGCGCCAACCGTTCCTGCCTACGCAGACGCCGGATCCGCTGCACCATCCCCGAGAAGGCCGACCAGGTCCGCAACCGCACCGAACGCGGCTCCCGCGGAGGGCGGCCACCGAAGTTCGACAAGAACGACTACAAGGAGCGCCATGCCGTGGAATGCGGGATCAACC
Organism: Streptomyces meridianus; assembly: GCF_023703325.1. GTDB lineage: Bacteria > Actinomycetota > Actinomycetes > Streptomycetales > Streptomycetaceae > Streptomyces > Streptomyces meridianus. Next base: position 93,688 of record NZ_JAMQGM010000016.1, on the reverse strand, counting down.
GGCTGAAGCGCCACAGGTCCGTGGCGACGAGGTACGACGAACTCACGGGTCCGGTACGAAGCCACCGTGTTGATCGCAGCTGTCAACGAGTGGCTGCAACCGGCACAGTCGTACCACTGCTCACAGAGTGATCCAGTAGCGGCGCTTGATGCCCGCGTCAGTCGTGCGGACATCTTCCAGGACACCACCGTTACGTTCGATGCTGCGTGCCGACCCGATGTTGTCGTCGTCGCAAGTGACGAGGACTCGATCCAGGCCGAGCGCCCGGGCCTCGGGTAGAACCGTCCCGAGAGCCCACGTTGCCAGGCCGCGTCTCCGGAAGGAGGGCCGGATGCTGTAGCCGATGTGCCCGCCGACGTCGAGCAGAAGGGCGTTCAGGTAGTGCCGCAGATCGACGGCTCCCAGGTAGCTGTCGCCCTCGACGATCCACCAATGGGTGGCATGGACGCGCTCTTCTCCCACAGCAACTGACCTGTCCGACTGCTGTTGCAGTCGTTCGACCCACTCCAAAAAAACGGCGGGGCTGTCGAGGTCGGCATCAGGTGCGAGACGCAGGCCTGTCCCGTCCTGGTGGGCGCCTGGAGGCCACTCGTCACGCGCTGCGAGCCACGAGGATTGCAGCCGGCCTGTGGGTACGATCAGTTCAGGCATGCGGCCGAAGCTAGCACTCGTTCGTCCCCCGGGATCACAATTTTTGCGCTGATCCGGAGCCACGGCTGCTCGCCGTCATACCGCGTGGGACGTGACCATCCACGACCTTGATCCACTTTCGCAACAGGCCCTAGAAGACTCATGAAGATCTTGCGAGGGGCCGTCCGGTCGTAGGCCGGGTGGCCCCTCGATCTATGCAGTGACCGGGTTGATCGTCCAGGTGCCGTTGGTCCGGGTGAGTCCGAGGTTGATCAGTCGTCGGAGGTTGAGGGCGGCGGCTCGGGTGTGGAGCCAGGTGTCGTTGGCGATGGTGCCGCGGTAGCGGAGTTTGCGGTTGCCGTGGTGGACGAGCCAGGCAACAGCGCGTTCGACGGGTGGTCGCCAGCGGCGGTAGTCGGCTTGCCAGTCGGGATCGGTGGCGGCCTGGCGGCGAGCGGCGGTCAACAGGTCGTGGTGCGGGCGGATGGTCAGGATGCGGCCGGTCCTGGCCTTGGTGCATCGCTCACGCAGGGGACATCCAGTGCATAGTTTCCCGAAGGTGGCCTTGCGCTGGTGGTGCTGCCCGCCGGGATCCGACAGGGAGACGGTGTGTCCGTTCGGGCAGGTCACCGTGTTGGCGGTGGTGTCGATGACGAAGTCGTCGAGCGTGAAGCCGCCGGGGACGGCCGGCCGTAGCGGGGCGGGTTTGAAGAACAGCCGGTGCCCTGCTGCTTCGAGGGCCTGGCGGGCGTCGCCGGTAGAGTAAGCGGTGTCGCCGAAGGCGTCCACCGGTTGTTCCTCTTCGGCGAGCAGGTCGATGCCGACGGCGGCCTCGTGGTGCTCGGGTCCGGCCCCGGGAGTCAGGGCAACGGCGGTGTATAACCCGGTCTCGGGCTCGGTGGCCAGGTGGGCCTTGTATCCGTCCTGCTGGTGGGTGCGGGTCTTGTGCACGTGCCGGGCTTCGGGGTCGACGGTGGAGACCATCCGGTTCGGTGCAGTTCCCCTGGTGATACGCCAGCGCCCGTCGCGGCCGTCGGAGTCCTGGGCCGGCTCCACGTCCTGACCTGCGACCAGGGCCAGGATGCCGACCGCGTTCGCGGCCTTCTCGCCCAACTGCTGCTCGGGCAGGTGTCCCAGCAGCCGCAGCGCGTCTCCGACCAGGGCATCGACCAGCCCCGCCCGGGCCTGCTCGTCGTTCCAGGCGATACGGGGCTTGCCGGGGTCGGTGTAGTCGTGCGCGGTGCACTGCGCCGCGGCCACCTCGGCGGCACCGGGGACCTCACGGATCACCGCCCGGACGGCGGCAATGATCTGCGTGACGGTGTCCTGGGTGGCCACCGCATCGTCAAGCACAGTGGAGTCCAGCGCCCGCCGATGCTTGCCCCTGAGCACCCCGGTGGCCTTCACGACCTCGCGGACGGCCTCGAAGACCCGGTTCGGCCGGGCCGAACGGCTCAGGCGACGGCGGAAGTAGGCCAGCAGCGACGGATCGAACGCCATGTCGTTGAGGCCCAGCCCGCAGGCGGCCTTCCACCGCAGGTCACACCGCAGTTCCTGGACCGTCTCGAAGTCCGACAGCCCGTTAAGGGCCTGCAACGTGACCGCCGAGGCCAGGATCTGCGGCGGCATACTCGGCCGCCCGTTCGCCGACGGGTACATGTCCGCGAACATCTCCGCCGGAAACAGCGCACCACGATGCTCGGCCAGAAACGCGAACACACTCCCAGCCGGAATCAACTCCCGGCAGGTCTCCCACACATCCGGCCCGACCGTCTCCCCGGCCCATTCCCCCATCACCACAAAATGAGTCTGGCCCCGCCGCACACACGGCGGGGCCAGAACCCCAAGATCTTCATGAGTCTTCTAGTAACAGGCGATCGGTGCCGCGGCGTGACTGACGGGGATCGTGTGGGTCACCCAGGAAGGACCGCTGCCGAGGTGCAGCAGGAAGGACGTCGGCTCCGGAAGGTAGTCGGGGACGCCACCGTCCAGTGCCAGACCGCTTTGGAGATGGGTGCTGGGGGCGCTGCACAGGGTGCTTCCCGCGAAGGCCGCGGTGACAGGGCGGTGCACATGGCCCGCCAGAACCCGCGCGACATTGCCGTGCCGGGCGAGCAGGACGGCCAGGTCCTCACCGTCGTCCAGGCGCATACCGTCCAGGAACGGGATGCCGACCGCGATCGGAGGGTGGTGCAGGCAGACGACCGCCGGTCTCTCCGGCCTGCGGGCGAGTACCCCGTCGAGCCACTCCAGCTGTGCGGCCCCCAGATGCCCTCCCGGCGAGCCGGGAACCGCCGTGTCGAGGGCCATCAGCGTGAACGCCGGGAAATCCACTGCGTAGTGCGTCCGCGCCGCGCCACCGAGGAACCGTGTGCCGCCGAACTCCTCCAGGAGCGTCCCGGGGTCGTCGTGGTTGCCGGCCACCACGTGCAGCGGCAGAGGAAAACGGCCGATCACCTCGCGCAACGCCCGGTACTCCTCCGGATCACCTCGCTCGACGAGGTCTCCGGTGATCACGACGCAGTCGGGCCGCGGGGCGAGCGTGAGCACGCGGCCGAGCGCCCGGTACAGCCCTTCCGCTGGGGGGCCGGCGAGCGGGCCGGTCGTGATGTGCGGGTCACTGATGTGCGCGACGGATGCGGTCATCCCCGCACACTCCAACACCGCTGCGACGACGGCAATCGGTCATGCTCAGGGCGAACCACGATCACCGGAACTCCCACCGGGAACAGGCGTGTCGGGCAGCACGCGGGCCGGCGCCGGCCCGTTCGGTCTCCCTGCCTGCCACCGTGACGGCGGTGCGTCCACCTCTTATCTTGGCCAGGGCTCCGCCCTTCAGGGCGGGGCCCTGGAACAGCGCGCCGCTCAGCGCAAGCGGCACCGCAAGCCCGGCGAACGCACCAGCCGCCGACTGCACCACACCTACGACCAGATCGCAGGACTCCGCGCGAAAGCCAAGCGCAGGGCCCTGGACTGGCAGCACCAAACGACCACCGCCATCGCCCGCACATACGGCACGATCGTGGTCGAAGCACTCACCATCACGAACATGGTCAAGTCGGCCAAGGGGACCATCGAGGAGCCGGGGAAGAACGTTGCCCAGAAGTCCGGGCTGAACCGCTCCATCAGCGGGGAGGCATGGGGCCGGACGGTCACCCTGCTGACATACAAGACCGCCCGGCACGGCGGCACCCTGCACAAAGTCCCCGCACCCGGCATCTCCGGGCGCTGCTCAGCGTGCGGCTTCACCACGCCCGGCAGCCGGGAGACCCAGGCCGTGTTCGTGTGCAAGAACCCGGACTGCGGCTGGTCAGGCAACGCCGACCGCAACGCAGCCCGGAACGTCTTGCACCTGTACCGGATGGGCCTCGCGCTCATCCCGGCTGCCGGGTGGGCAGTCGTCAGGCGCGCGAAGCGCGTCAGGCCCGCTACCGCAAGGTAAGCAGGAATCCACCGGCTTCAGCCAGGAGAACACATCAAGGAGTCGGGTTCCCTCCTCCGCCGAGGCGCACCGGCAGGGTGCTCGCGCTGTTGGAGAACATCGAGGGCACGGGCGGGAGCTCGTCCGGTTCGGCCGCCAGGCTCAGGTCCGGGTACCGGTCGAAGAGTGCCTCCAGGGCAGTGGTGGCCTCCAGCCGGGCGAGGGGGGCGCCCAGGCAGACGTGCGGCCCGTGGCCGAACGACAGGTGGCGCTGCTGGGTGCGCGTGATGTCGAAGCGGTCGGCGTCGGGGCCGTGGTGGGATGCGTCGCGGCCGGCGGCGCTGTAGGGGGCCATGATCGCCTCGCCCGCGGGGATGACGGTGCCTGCGATGTCGATGTCCTCGAGGGGATAGCGGGCGAGGAAGTTGCCGATGGGCGCGTCCCAGCGGAGGGTCTCCTCCACGACCTCCGCCCAGGAGACCTCGCCGCGCCGGACGAGGGCGAGTTGGCCGGGGTGGGTGAGCAGGGCGCGCACGGCGTTGACGATCAGGCTCAGGGTGGTTTCGTGGCCGGCCGCGAGCATCAGCAGCAGGGTTCCGACGAGTTCCTCCTCGGTCAGCGCGTCCGGATCGGCGTCCCGGGCCGCGACGAGGTCGCTGGTGAGGTCGTCCCCCGGATCCTTGCGGCGGGTTTCGACGACCCGGGCGAGGATCTTGTAGAGCTCGATCTGGTTCGCGAGGACCGTCTCGGGATCGAGGTCGGAGCGGAAGATCTTGTCGACGGCGTCCCGCAGCGGCGGCCGGTCGTCCATGGGGACACCGAACAGGTCACTGATCACCTGCATGGGCACGGGGTAGGCGAAGTGCGGGCGCAGGTCTACCGTGCCGTCAGGACCGGCGTGCCCGGGGAGTTCGGAGACGAGCCGTTCGACGATCTCCGCGACGGTACCGCGCATGTCCTCCACCCGGCGGGGAGTGAACGTCTGGCTGATGAGCTTGCGCAGCCGGCGGTGCTCCTGGCCGTCGGCGGTCACCATGTTGGTGACCTTGACCATGCCGATCAGCGGCCATCCGTCGGGGATCTCACCGCGTTTGATGGCGTTCCAGTTGCGCCAGTCCTTGGAGACGCGGGGATCGGTGACGAGGTCGGCGATCAGGTCGTGGCGGGTGACGCTCCATGCGGTGACGTCTCCGGGCAGGGTGATGCGGACGACGGGGCCGAGCTCGCGCAGCCGGGCGGCCTCGCCCTGGTGGTCGGCTCCGGCGGGGTCGAGGGTCAGGTGGGGCACCTGGGCGGGGTCGGTCATGAGGAGTCCTGCCTTTCTGGGCGGCGGCGTGCGGGGTCGGACGTCCGGTAGTGCGGTTCCTCGAAGGTCACCGGCAGTGCGGCGGGGCAGCGGGTCCAGGGCGAGGGGTTCCAGGTGATGTCCGCGGCGGGGACGGTGAGGGTGAGACCGGGCAGCAGGTGGAGTGCGGTGCTGACGGCGGTGCGGGTGATGACGCGGGCGGTGGTCCGCGCCGGGCACATGTGCGGGCCGGCGGAGTAGGCCATGTGGCCCCGGTTGCCCTGGGGCCGCTGGTCGGCCGTGCCCAGGCCCGGGTCGCTGTTGGCGGCGGCCAGGCCGAGGACGAGGACGTCGCCGCGCCGGATGCGGCGGCCGCCGAGTTCGGTGTCCCGCAGGGCGTAGCGGGCCGGCATGTGGGTCATGGGCGGTTCGCGCCACAGCACTTCGTCGAGGGCCTCGTCCACGCCGAGCCGTCCGCCCCGCAGGCGTGCGTCGAAGCCGGGGTCGGTGATCATGCGGTAGAGGGTGTGGGCGATCCAGCAGGTCGTGGTCTCGTTGCCTGCAGAGATCATCACGACCATGGACTGCAGGATCTCGGAGTCGTCGCGCAGATCGGGGTGTTGGAGGAACTGGCTGGTCAAGTCGTTTGTGGGGCGTTTCCGACGCTGTCGCAGGGTGTCGTGGAGGATCTGTTCGAAGCTGCGGTTGCCGGCCTGGGAGTCGTCCTGGCTGCCGAACAGCGCGATGAGGGCGCGGCGCAGTTCGTGGCCCTGGGCGGTGTCGAGGCCGAAGAGGCGGGCTACGGCGAGCATGGGGACGTGGGCGGCGAAGTCGGCGACGAGGTCGGCCCGGCCCTCCTGGACGAAGCCGTCGACGAGTTCGGTGCACAGCTCCTGGACCTCTCGGCGCAGGGTACGGTGGTCGATGTGGGCGACTCCGTCGTCGAGCGGTTTCCTGAGCCGGCGGTGCTCGTGCTGGTCGGCGCCGATGACGTTGGGCCGGTAGGCCATCATCGGCAGCAGGCCCGAATGCGGGGACACCAGGCCGTCGTTGAGGTCGCGCCAGTTGCGGGCGTCGCGGGAGAACAGCGGTTCGCGTTCGGTGATCTGCCGGATCTCGTCGTAGCCCATGACCAGCCAGGCGGGGACGCCGGGTTCGAGGGTGACGGGTGCGACGGGACCGTGTTCGGCGCGCAGGTGCCGGTAGACGGGGTGCGGGTCGCGTGATCCCGTGATGGCGATCAGGGGCATGCGGCCGGAGGCGGGGCATCCGTCGCCCGGGGCGTGGGTGGTCACGCGGTGCTCTCCAGAGGGGTGTGCCGGGCGGCACTGGCCACCAGGGCGATGAGGGCTTCGAGCGAGGAGTCGTGGTCGCGGGCGTCGAAGGAGACGACCGGGGTGTCGGGCAGCAGGTCCAGTGCGGCTCGTAGTTCGTCCTCGCTGTAGTGCTTCGAGTCGGGGAAGTTGTTCACGGCCACGGCGAAGGGCATGCCCTGTTCCTCCAGTTGGTCGAGGACTTCGAAGCTCTGGGCCAGCCGCCGGGTGTCCACGATGACAAGCAGCCCGATCGCCCCCACGACCAGTCCTTTCCACAGGTCCCAGAAGCGGCGCTGGCCGGGCGCACCGAAGAGGTAGAGCACCAGGTCGTCGGTGACGGTGATGCGGCCGAAGTCCATGGCGACCGTGGTGGTCCGCTTGGTCTCCAGGCCGGAGAGGTCGTCGATGTCGACGCTCGCCTGGGTGATGCGCTCCTCGGTGCGCAGCGGTTCGATCTCGCTCACGGAACCGACGAGCGTGGTCTTGCCGACACCGAACTGGCCGACGACGACGATTTTGGCGGACTTCGTGGCTGTCGGCGGCAGATACTGCGGTTCAGACGCTGAGCCGGCTGCGGAGACCATGGAGAACCTCGAGAAGCGTGTCGGTGTCGGGTGGTTTCGGTCCGGGCGAGCGTCTCGTGAGGTGACCCGATGCGAGCAGGTCGCAGGCGAGGATGGTGGTGACGCTGATCGGCAGGCCGAGGTGGACGGCGGCTTCGGCGAGCGAGAGGCGTTCCCGGCACATGTGCCAGAGCCGTCGGTGGTGCCGGCTCGCCGTCAGGGGCAGGGTGTCGACGGCGCCGGTGGCTTCCAGCAGGGTCTCCACGCCGAGCCGTAAGGGGGCCTCCGAGCGGCCCCCGGTCAGCACGTACGAGCGGACGGGTCCACCGGGGCCGGTCACGGCGTCGACTGCCCCCGGGCCGGAGTTGCCATGTGCTCGCCGAACCGCTTGATCTGCAGGACCATCTGGGAGGCGATCAGCCCGGGGTCGATGTTCCGGTCGGTCAGCACGGCCAGCCGGGAGCCGTCGCCGGAGCTGCGGAGGAAGAGGTAGTGGCCGCTCCACTCGATCATCTGCTGGGTGATCTCGCCGCTGCCCATGAGCTCGCCGATACCGGCCGCGAGGGAGTGCAGGCCGGAGGCCGCAGCGGCGATCTTCTCCGCGTCCGGGTCGGCGAGGTCCGGTGAACGGTGTTTGACCATGCCGTCCATGCTGAGCACCAGGGCGTGCCGCACGCCGGGAAGGTCGACGACCTCGCTGATCATCCAGTCGTTGCCGGTGTTGGTCACTGGTCTCCCTCGGGGGCCTCGGGGGCGGGCGAGCCGCTCAGGAACTGATGCATGAACCGAGCGCACTGCTCGGCGTCGGCCTCTGCGCCGGCATCGGCCGCGGCGGGCGCCGGCCGGCCGTTGTCCGACGGGGGCGGGGCCGCTGTCCGGCTCCGGCGGGAGGTGCGCTGAGGCAGCCCGGAGGGGGTCGAGGTGTCGGCAGCCGTTGCGCTGGAGCGGTTCGTCTCCGTTCGCGCCACAGGTGCGTCGCCGGGCCTTCTCGTTACCGCCGGGGCACTCTGCGCGGGCCGTTCGGCGGTGGGCACGGCGGGGTCGACCACCTCCAGCAGGGTCTGCGGGACGAGGACGACGGCCCGCACACCCCCGTACGGGGAGCGGTCCAGGCCGACCTCGATGTCGAAGCGCCGGGCGATGACACCGGTCACGGGCAGACCGATCTGCGGTGTGTCGAGGTCGCGCAGGCCGACCACGAGCCGTCCCGAGGCGATGCGGTGCGCGGTCTCCAACTGGCCCTCGTTCATGCCGAGCCCGCGGTCGTCGATCTGGATGACCGCCCCCCGCTGGACGAGTTCGACCGACGCGCTCACACGGTGCCGGGGGGCGGAGAACAAGGTGGCGTTCGACAGCAACTCGGCCACCAGGTGGATCACCCACTCCGCCGCCTGTGCTTTCACGCCCATGTCGATCTCGCCGGTGATGTCGACCCGGCGGAATTCGGTGATGCGTCCGGCGGCGGCTCGGACGACGTCGGTGAGCGGAACGGTCTCGCGCCACTGCTGGCCGGTCCACTCGCCGCACAACAACCGCAGGCTCTGTGTCAGGTGGGCGAGGAAGGTGGCCTGGTGGTCCATCTCCATGCCGAGCGAGACGAGATCGGGGTCCCCGCTGCGGGTCAGTGTCTCGGCCTTGTTCTGAAGTTGCAGGGCGCCGCTCTGCACGCGCTGGGTCAGGAAGACGACGGCGTGTTCGTAAGTCTCCCGGTCGGTGTCCTTGGCGGTGCGCACCTCCTTCAACAGGCCCTCGAGGACTCCGGCGAGTTCGCCGTCCGTCCGGTAGCCCCCCGGGACGGCCGGTGCGGGGTCACGGTCGTCGAGCACGGCCCGCAGGCGCTCGCTCCACTGCGCGAGCGCGGCCCGCAGCGCGGCCGTCCGCTCCTCGGCGGCGGCAGCCGCCTCCTGCCGGGTCCGTTCCTCCTGCCGACGGGCCCGGTCGAGTGCACGGAGGCCGGTGATGTGCCGCCGCCACAGGAGCACGACCAGGACCGGCAAGAGCGGCGCGGCGAACGCGGCTCCCCCGGCTTCGGAAGACCACCAGCCGGCTGCCGAGCCGAACTGCGCGACCGCGGTGGCGGTGCCGAGGAGCAGCGCGGCGAGCCACAGCACCCGCGACGGTGGGGAGGGACGGGGAGAAGGTACTCGTAAGTGCATGGCGTACATGCCGCTTTCACAGTGGGGGCATCGCGGTCAGGTCTGCCGCGCAGGTGGGGGCGGCGCACCCGTCATCATCAACTCCGTTGATGATGACGGGTAGTTGCGATGGTAGCGACCATTGGCCACAGCTGTCCCCCAGCGCCACTGGATTCACATCCGCACCACGCACAACTCCGGCCGGTCGTCGTGGAATGACCCTGTTCCAACAGCCCTGTCCCGGCGGCCCCGTTCCGACCGGTCTCCGCCGGCGACGCCCCGCGGTATCAGTCCCGCAGCACGGGGTTGAGGAGCGGCTCCCCGACGGCGAAGCGGCGCACCTGCTCCACGATCAGCCGGTCCGCGCGCGGCCAGTAGCAGGCCGACCCTCCGGCGACGTGCGGGGTGATGAGAACGCCGGGAGCGCTGCGCAGCGGGTGGTCCCCGGGCAGCGGCTCGGGATCGGTGACGTCGAGTGCGGCGCGGAGCCTTCCCGCGGTGACCTCGGCCAGCAGGGCGTCGGTGTCCAGCGTGCGCCCCCGGCCCACGTTGACGACGAGTGCGCCGTCCGGCATCGCCGCAAGCTCCTCGGCCCCGAACTGCCCGATGCTGGACGGGGTTTCGGGAAGAATGAGGACAGCGATGTCCACCTCGGGCAGCAGCCGCGGCAGTTCCGTCACGGCGTGCACGTCCTCGTCCGGCCTGGCACGGCGTGCGACCCGCACCACTTCGGCGCCGCAGGCGAGCAGCCGACGTTCCAGAGCAGTGCCGATGGACCCGTAACCGACGACGGCGACCCGGGAGTCGGTGAGCGAGCGGGTGAAGTGCGGCTCCCAGCGCCCCTCCCGCTGGTCGGCCACCCACTGCGGCAGGTCCCGCTGTGCCGCGAGGATCAGGGCGAGCGCGTGCTCGGCCGTGCTGTCGTCATGCAGCCCGCGGCCGTTGTGGAGGGCGACACCGTCGGGTATCAGCGGCAGCAGCTTCTCCACTCCGGCGCTGAGGGACTGCGCGCAGCGCAGCGACGGCAGCCGCTTCAGCAGGCGCTCCGCGCCGGGCACGGCGTAGGGCAGCACCCACAGCCCGATCCGGTCGAGCACGTCCTGGGGCAGGTCGTCCTCGGAGGTCAGCCCGTCCCAGACGTGCACGCGCACGCCGTCCGGCCACGGTCCGTGGCGCTGTTCGAGGTCGCGCCGGGGTACGAGGACGTCGAGGCCGTGCGGCTCGCTCATCGGTCCGTTCTCCTTGTCGATCAGCGGTGGCGCTGTGCTGAGCGGCCCGCCACCCCGGCCGTGGGTCTCTGCGTCCAGTCCTAACAGGACGGGCCTCGCCGTGGAACCGCCGGTCGGCACCGGCCCCCGGGAATTCTGCTGCTCAGGGGCCTGCTCCGGCGCCGGAGCAGGCCGCGGCGGCGGCTCGGCTAGCCTGAACGGACCATGAACCGCTTGACGACGTCGTGGGGGGCTTTCGACCTCACCCGCTTCCCCGAGAACCCCAGTGATCCGCTCCGCGCCTGGGACGCGGCGGACGAGTACCTGCTCCGGTACCTCGCGGGGACGGACGGCGACCCGGTGGACCTGTCGGGCACGGTGGTCGTCGTCGGCGACCGGTGGGGGGCGATCACCACCGCCCTGGCCGGACACGGGCCGGTCCAGATCACCGACTCGTTCCTCGGCCAGGAGGCGACCCGCGCCAACCTGACACGCAGCGGAGCCGGCACCGGAGCGGCGCGGATGCTGTCCACCCGCGACACCCCGCCGGAGCGCATCGACGTCCTGCTGGTCCGGGTGCCCAAGAGCCTGGCCCTGCTCGAGGACCAGCTGCACCGGCTCGCCCCCGCTCTGCACCCGGGGACCGCCGTCGTCGGCACGGGCATGGTCAAGGAGATCCACACCTCGACGCTCGAGTTGTTCGAGCGGATCGTGGGCCCGACCCGGACTTCCCTCGCGGTGAAGAAGGCGCGTCTGATCCTCAGCGCGCCGGATCCGGAGCGCGACCCGGGCCCGAGCCCCTGGCCCCTGCGGTACGACCTGCCGGGCGGGATCGGCCCGGTTTCGGGCCTCCGGGTCACCAATCACGCCGGGATCTTCTGCGCCGACCGGCTCGACATCGGCACCCGGTTCCTGCTGGCCAACCTGCCGCGGCGCAGCGGGCCCGAGGAGGTCGTCGACCTGGGGTGCGGCAACGGCGTGGTGGGCCTCGCGGCAGCACTGGACAACCCCCGGGCCCGGGTGACGTTCGTCGACGAGTCGTACCAGGCGGTGGCGTCCGCCGAGGAGACCTTCCGGACGCACGCCGACCCCGGCGGCGGCCGGGCACGCTTCCTGGCGGGAGACGGACTGGCGGACGTGCCGCCGGAGTCGGTGGACCTGGTGCTGAACAACCCGCCGTTCCACTCTCACCGGGCGACGACCGACGCCACGGCCCGCCGCATGTTCCTCCAGGCCCGCGCGGCGCTGCGGCCCGGCGGGGAGCTCCGGGTCGTGGGCAATCGGCACCTGGGGTACCACGTGACGCTGCGGCGGATCTTCGGGAATTGCGAACTCGTCGCGGGCAATCCGAAGTTCGTCGTCCTGCGCGCCCGGCGGCACGCAGCGGCCTGACCGGGCCCGGGGGGGCGAGCAGGCCGGCGCAGTGCGGGGCCCGTCAGCGGCCGAGAGCCTTCGCCAACTCGTCCTTGGTCATCTTGGAGCGGCCTTCGACACCGCGCTGCCTGGCCTCGTTGTAGAGCTGGTCGCGGGTCGGCCCCTTGGGGCCGCTGTGCGAGCGCTGTCCGCCGCGCTGCGAGGCCGACTTCGGATCACGGAGCGAGGACTTCGACGCCTGCTTCGACTCCCCGGCGCGGGCCCGCTCCTTGTTGACCGTGCGCGCGGCGATCTCCTTGGCGCGGCCGGGCGGCGTACCGCGCTTCTCGGCGCCTTCCTTGATGTGCTCGTACTGCCGCTCCCGCTTGCGGCCTGCTCCCTGCGGCATCACGCACCTCCTGTGCTCGGTCGTCGAGGGGGAAGCCTCTTCGTGCGCCCGGTTTCCCGCGCGACGCGACCCGAAACGGTACGAGGCGGGTGGAGTGGGTGGCACCGTCACAGGGGACCCGTCAGGGACCGGAAGGTTTTCCTCCGGATGGGCGACGAGCGACGAGGCAGGTGACGCCGTCATGACCAAGAGGGACGAAGCAGTGGTGCGCGCTCTGCTGGCGCAGCAGGGCAGAACGTACGCCTCCGAGGCGGGGATCACCCTGCGCGACACTCCCGTTCCCCTGTTCCGGCTGCTCGTGCTGGCCGATCTGCTGTCGGCCCGGATCAGGGCGGACGTCGCGGTCGCCACTGCCCGGGCCCTGTTCGGCGCAGGCATGGGCGATCCACGCGGGATGGCCGACGCCACCTGGCAGGAGCGGGTGGACGCGCTCGGCGAGGGCGGATACCGGCGCTACGACGAACGGACGGCCACGCAGCTCGGCAAGGTCGCCGAGCTGGTCCGCGACTCCTACCGGGGGGACCTGCGACGGATGCACGAGAGCGGTGACCTCGCACGGCTGCTCCGGGAGTTTCCCGGCATCGGCCCGGCCGGGGTGGACATCTTCCTGCGCGAGGTGCAGGGCATCTGGCCCGAAGTCGCGCCCCACCTGGACCGCAAGGCGCTCGACGGCGCGGAACGGCTCGGCCTGCCATCGAAACCGGAGGCCCTCACGCGGCTGGTGGCCCCGGGGGATCTGCCCCGGCTGGCGGCCGCGCTGGTTCGCGTCGCGCTGCGCGACGAGGCCGCGGAGTCGGTCCTCGAAGCGGCCTGAGACGCCGTATCCCGGCCGGACACGTCTTCCGGCGGGCCGGAACGCCTCAGGCCGGCCGCTGGTTGAAGCGGTCCGCCGCCCTCTCGTTCAGCCGGCTGCACAGACCGACCAGCCTCGACCGGGCGGCGGATCCCGGCATCGTGACATCCGCCCCCCGCACCGGGACGCCCCCCGGCGCGGTCCCGTCGACCGCCGGCAGCAGACGGGCCAGAACGGAGTTGGCCCGGGTCACCAGCACGGGAGCGACCCCGTGCGCCCGGGCCGCCAGCCGGGCGGCAGGGGTGAGGACCAGGCGCGGCCTGCGGCGCTCGACGGCTCCGACGATGCGGGCCGCCGCGCGCTCGGCGTTCATCGACAGGACGGGCAACCCGGCCAGGGAGGCGAACCAGGCGTACTCGCGGCCGGTGTCGCCGGTGAACATCGCCTGCAGATGCGATCCGGTCCGCATGAGCCCGGGATGCACCGCGGTGACGCTGACACCCCGGTGCGCCATCTCCTCCCGCAGCCCTTCCGCCAGGGATCCGATCGCCGACTTCGCACAGGAGTAGGGCAGCAGGTGCGGCACGGCCATCAGACCGCCGATGGAGCCGGTGAGGGCCAGCCTGCCGCCCGCAGGACTCCGCCGCAGATACGGCAGGGCCTCCAACGAGGTGTGGAGGGCGCCGAAGAACATCGTCTCCATCGCATTCCTGAACTCCCCGACGCCGACCGCGCCGTCGCCGACCGGGCCGACCTGGATGACACCGGCGTTCGCCAGGACGACGTCCACTCCCCCGGCCCGTGCGGCGGTTTGTGCCATGAGCTCGTGCACGGCGTCGCGATCGCGTACGTCGCAGACCAGTGTGCGGACCTGCACCCCGTGCGAGGCGGCCAGCAGACCCGCCGCCGCGGCGAGCTCCTTTCCGTCGCGGGCGGCGATGGTGACGTCGCAGCCGGCCCGACCCAGTTCGCGGGCCAGGAGCAGTCCGAGACCGCGCGAGCCCCCGGTGACCACGGCGGACAGTCCCTGCAGTTCGGAGGCGGGCATGGGGCCTCTTTCCGGAGACGGCGGAACCCTCACACACTCCCTCGCCGACAGCCCTCACGCACGTCGGCAGGACCCCACCGATGCCACTGTTTCCCGTTGCCGCCCGCGGGAACCCCGAAGGCGTCACGACCCGGGGGTTCGCGGAGGAGGCGCCATGAGGGCCCTGACCTGGCACGGAAAGCGCGATGTCCGCATCGACACCGTTCCCGATCCGAAGATCGTCGATCCGACGGACGTCATCGTGCGGATCACGTCCACCGGCATCTGCGGCTCGGACCTGCATCTCTACGAAGTGCTCGGCCCGTTTCTCGACCCCGGTGACATCCTCGGCCACGAACCGATGGGCATCGTCGAGGAAGTGGGCCACGAAGTCACCGCGCTCGCGCCCGGGGACCGCGTGGTCGTGCCGTTCAACATCTCCTGCGGCACCTGCTGGATGTGCAGCCGGGGCCTCCAGTCCCAGTGCGAGACCACGCAGGTGCGGGACCGGGGCATGGGGGCCTCCCTGTTCGGGTTCTCCAAGCTCTACGGCCAGGTCCCGGGGGGCCAGGCGGAGTACCTGCGGGTGCCGTTCGGCGACACGCTGCCCATCAAGGTGCCGCACGGTCCGCCGGACGAGCGCTTCGTCTACCTCTCGGACGTTCTGCCGACGGCCTGGCAGTCTGTGGAGTACGCGCACATCCCTCCGGGTGGCAGCGTGACGGTGATCGGGCTCGGGCCCATCGGCGACATGGCGTGCCGCATCGCCCTGCACCGGGGTGCCGGGCAGGTGATCGGCATCGACCTCGTGCCCGAACGGCTCGCACGGGCCCGGGAGCGCGGCGTGCACACGCTCGATCTCCGCGAGCACGGCAAGGACACCGGGGAGGAGATCCGCCGGCTCACCGACGGCCGCGGCACCGACTCCGTCATCGAGGCCGTCGGCATGGAGGCCCACGGCTCCCCCGGCGCCAGAACCGCGCAGAACTTCGCGGGCCTGCTCCCCGACGCGATGGCCCAGAAGATGATGACGAAGGCGGGCGTGGACCGCATGGCGGCCTTCAACACCGCCGTCGACGCCGTGCGCCGGGGCGGGACGATCTCCGTCATCGGGGTCTACGGCGGCTCGGTGGACCCCGTTCCGATGCTGACACTGTTCGACAAGCAGGTCCGGATGCGCATGGGTCAGGCCAACGTCAAGCACTGGGTGGACGACATCCTGCCGCTGCTGGACGACGCTGACCCGCTCGGGGTCGAGACCTTCGCGACACACAAACTGCCGCTCGAGGACGGCCCAAAGGCGTACGCGACGTTCCAGGCGAAGAAGGACGGCATGGTCAAGACTCTGCTCACCCCGTGACGTCCCGACACGACGGGTGCGGGCCCTCACCCGGAGGCACGCCCTCCCCGCGGACGTCTCCGGCTCCGCCCCTCCCCCCAGGAGCGCTAGATGGACACCGACAGCCCCGACCTGGGCATCACCTTCGGCGTGGAGGAGGAGTTCCTCCTCGTGGACGCCGCCAGCTGCCGTCCCGTACCCCTGGCGGCAGAGGTTCTGGACCGCGCCGCGCGGGCCGGTCCCGACACCGCCGGCGCCGGATTGCCCGGGCTCAAGCACGAACTGGTGACGAGCCAGGTGGAGACGGCCAGCGCGGTGTGCACGACGGAGGCTCAGCTGCATCTGCAGCTCACGACCGCCCGTCGAGTGCTGGCCACCGCGGCGGGAGACGCGGGCGCCCTCCTGCTCTCCACGGGCACCCCTCCGCTGCCCGGCCGTGTGGCGGCGTCCGAGGGGGCGCGCTTCCGGCGGATCCACCGGCTCTACGCCGGGATCGCGGCCGACTACCAGGTGAGCGGCTGCCATGTACACGTCGGTGTGCCGGATCCCGACACGGCAGTGGCCGTCGTCAACCACCTGCGTCCCTGGCTGCCGACGCTGCTCGCGTTGTCGGTCAACTCGCCCTTCCACGGCGGACGGGACAGTGGTTACGCGAGCTGGCGGACGGTCGAGCAGTCGCGCTTCCCCGGCTCCGGCGTACCGCCGGTGTTCGGCTCCTTCGCCGACTACCAGGAGGACGTGGAAGCCCGCGTCGAGGCAGGCGTACTGGTGGACCCGCGGATGAGCTTCTGGCTCGCCCGGCCGTCACCGCGCTTTCCCACCGTGGAACTGCGGGTCGCCGACGCGGCGGCGAGCGTCGAGGAAGCACTGCTCCAGGCCGTGCTGTCCAGAGCCCTGGTCCGCACCGCGCTCACCGCCCTGGCCGCCGGCCGCGAAGCGCCCACAGTCCCGGAGCGGGTGGCCGCCGCAGGCCTGTGGTCAGCCGCCCGGTACGGGCTCTCCGGCCCGGCGGTTCACCCGCGCACCGGCCGACAGGTCCCGGGCTCCCTGCTGGCCGGAGAACTGCTCGACCTGGTCCGGCCCGCTCTCGAGGAAACCGGGGACGGGGCGACGGTACGCGAGATCGTGAGCGGACTTCTCACCCGCGGAACCGGCGCGGAACGGCAGCGCGCCGCCGTCGCAGCCGGCGGACCGCAGGCAGCCGCTCGCTGTGTCGCGGTGCCGCTGCCCGGGCGCCCGTCGAGGGCGGTGGCCTCCCTGTGACGCTTCCGGCAGGAGCCGAATCTCTGCACGCTGCCGCCACGGCCCCGCTCCCGGAGCCGCGCGGGCGGTTGTCCACGGCGGTGGCCGAGGCGTTGCGGTCACCACCGGACCCGGAGTGTCCCCCGACCTGGCCCGGGACTTCGGGCCGCGACCCGTTCGGTGACGATCTCCAACTGGCACTGCAGATGTGCTACGAGTTGCACTACCGGGGGTTCCGGGACGTCGACGACGCCTGGGAGTGGTCTCCTCAGCTGCTCGCGTTCCGCGCCGGCTGCGAGGCGGTCTTCCTCGACGCCCTGCGCCGCCGGGCCCCGGGCGGTGACGACGTCGGGGCCATCCTGGACGGCCTGCTGCGGGAGCCGGTGGAGGGCACCGGGGTCTCGCACTTCCTGCGCGATCATGGCGAGTGGTGGCACATGCGGGAGTTCTTCGTTCACCGGTCGGTCTACCACCTCAAGGAGGCCGACCCCCACGCATGGGTGATCCCGCGCCTGCAGGGCGGAGCCAAGGCAGCGCTGGTCGCGGTGGAGTTCGACGAGTTCGGCGCGGGACGCGGCGAACGTATGCACTCCCGCCTGTTCGCGGATCTGCTGGCCGGCGCCGGCCTCGACCCGGGGTATCTCGGACATCTCGGCGCAGTGCCCGCCCCGGCACTGGCCATCGTCAACATGATGTCGCTGTTCGGGCTGCACCGGAGCCTGCGGGGTGCGCTCGTCGGGCACTTCACGGCCGCGGAGATCACCACGGCGCCGAGTGCCCGCCGCATGGTGGCGGCCCTGGAGCGGCTGGGCGCGGACCCCGCCTGTGTGCGGTTCTACGCGGAGCACATCGAAGCCGACGCGGTGCACGAACAGGTGATGCGCCACGAGGTGGTCGGCGATCTCCTGGCGCGGGAACCGGAGCTGGCGGCCGATGTGGTGTTCGGTATCCACGCGACGGAACTGCTCGAGCAGCACCTGGCGGAACATCTGTTGGGGGCGTGGAGGGAAGGCCGCGGCTCACTCCACGGACGGTGAGGAGCCCGCGGACGGCCCCGCGTTGCGGTCCGTCCCGGTGCCGTCGGCGGCGTCCGGATCGGCACGGCTCCCGGGCCCGGGGCCGGTGCTCCGCCGCCGATGGCTGGTGTCGCACCAGGGGTGGTTGCGGCTGCGCCGGCATGTACAGATCGCCACCATGAAACGCTCGGACACGGCCTTCGTCCCGTCCGGAAGGGCCACTTCCACGGGCCCCTCGATCAGAATCGGCCCCCCTGGATCGATCAGGACACGCCGGCAGTGGCCGGGCCCCGTACGGCACGGCTCGTCAGGCGGTCGCGGTGTCCCGGACGGATGCGACGGCGTGGTCGGCACGGATGATCACCAGTTCCTCTTCCCGTTGCCCCGGTGCGATCAGGCCCCGGTCCTCCAGCCAGGCGGCACGGCTGTGCAGGACCGGCCCGAACGCCTGGCGTCGGCGTGCCACGACGGTCGCCTTCAGTCCGGAACGGCGCATGCGCTCGAGTGTCAGATCCGGCCCGCACAGAGCCGAATGCACCATCAGCAGTACACCGTCGGGAGCGAGGAGTCCCGGCGCCGCCGCGCACAAGCGGTCGAGATGCACGCGTCCGTCCTCCCCGGCATCCCACGCCCGGGCACTGCGCCTGCGGCGCCGCCCTGTCTCGGGGCAGGGCACGTAGGGCGGATTGGCCGTGACGACGTCGAAGCGGCGCCCCGCCGCGCAGGTCAGGTAGTCACCCCGGCGGACCGTGATCGGCAACCCGCGCATACGGGCGTTCACGCCTGCGGCGAACGCGGCCCGGAGGCTGATGTCCACCGCGTGCACCTCGCCCGCGCCCAGGCGGGCACCGGCGATGGCGAGGACGCCCGTGCCGGTGCACACGTCCAGCATGCGGGCGCCCGCGGGGATTGCGGCGGCGAGCAGGACGTCCAGCAGGAGTCGGGAGTCGCCCTGCGGTGCGTAGACGCCCGGGGGCCGTATGAGTTTCACCGGCGCCGAGTACCTCAGCCGGGGCCCGGGCAAACAGGCTCAGAGTGCGATCCGGTCCGCTGGACAGATCTCCGCGCCCATGTTGCGTTCCATCATGCGGAGCGCGGCGCGGGCCAGGTCGGGGTGGATGTGTGCGACGGCGTCCTCGGCCACGGCCACCTTCAGATGGCGGATGTGGGCGTCCAGGGCCGAGTAGAGGATGCACTGTTCCGTCACCTGTCCGCACAGCACGACGCGGCGGATGCCCTCCTGGCCCAGCAGGTACTCCATGGGGGTCTCGAAGAAGATCGAGTGCCGTGCCTTGACCACGAAGAACGAAGCGTCGTCCGGTCGGATCGGGTCGACCAGGTCGGCGTGGGGGCCCGCGAGTGCAGCGTCGAGGAGTTCGTCGTGGTGCGAGCGCCATCGCCCGAAGTTGTCGTTGGCGTAGATCACCGGGACGCCCCTCGCCCGCGCCCGGGAGATGAGACGGCGCACCGCCGGGAGAGCCGCCCGAGCCGATTCGACGAGCGCGTCGGCGTCTTCGTGGTCATAGAGATTGATCATGTCGATGACCACCACGGCGGAGGGTTCCATGGGGCGGCTCCCGTGACGTGCGTTTCTCCACCGTAAGCCGTGCCGTCACGGCACGCCCGGGCCGGCCGGGCCACGAGCGGCCGGGGATAGCATCCGCCACGTGCCACCGCAACCGAACCGCATCGCCCGGCGCCCGGACGGCGGAGCCCCGGGGACGGCCCCCGGGCTCCCCCGCCGCTCCCTGCTGGCGGGGCTCGTCCTGCCCCTCGCCGGTGCGGCGGGCTGTTCGGCGAGGGACACCGGCGCGTTCCCCCGGACCTCGCTGACGATCGCGACCGGAAACCACGGGGGTGTGTTCGCACGTTACGGCGCGGCCCTGAGCACCGTCATCGAGCACCGGCTGCGCGGGGTCACGGCGACGGCCCGCACGACGGATGCGTCGGTGGAGAACGTGCGCCTGGTGAGCGGGGGGCGCTGCGACCTGGGCTTCTCGCTGGGCGACACCGCCACGGACGCGGTGAGCGGAAGCGGCGCCTTCGGCCGGCCGCTCGACCTGGTCGCGCTGGCCCGGCTGTACGACAGCTTCGTCCATCTCGTGGTGCGCGCCGACTCGCCGGTCCGGTCCGTCGCCGACCTGCGGGGCCGCCGGGTGGGCGTGGGCGCCCGCGGGTCCGGTACGAGGGTGGTGTCCGAGCGGGTCCTGCGGCACAGCGGCCTGGCCACGGCGGACATCGACGTCTCCTCGGGGTCCCTCGAGTCCTGCACCGAGGCGCTGCGCGAGGGCCGGCTGGCGGCGTTCTTCTTCGTCAGCGGCTTCCCGGGCCAGGCGGTACTGGCGCTGAGCCGGCAGGTGCCGATCCGCCTGATCGGGCTGCGCGAGGTGACGGGCGCACTGATCGATGCCTACGGCTCGGAGTACGTCGCCGCGCCGATCCCCGCGTCCACGTACGGTCTTGCCTCGGCCGTGGACACGGTGAGCGTCAGGAATTACCTGGTCGCGGGGAGAGGGATGCCGGACCGGCTGGCGTACGCAGTGACCCGTCTTGTCTTCGAGGCGCGGGCCGAGATCCGCCGGCTGGCGCCCGGCGTCCGCCAGCCGAGCATCGGCGCCGCGGTCTTCACGTCCCCACTGGATCTGCATCCGGGAGCGGTGCGCTGGTTCCGCGAGAACCGGGGCTGAACGGTGGCAGACGGACCTCGACGCGCACGCCGCCGCCGCTCGCCGGCACGACGGTGAACTCCCCGCCGATCTCCACGACCCGGGCCCTGACGATGGCCAGGCCGAGACCCGTGCCCGCAATGTTCTGGTGTCGTCGCCCACGGAAGAAGCGTGCGCCGACCTTCCCGACGTCGTCGGGGTCGAGGCCCGGTCCGTGGTCGCGCACGCTCAGCCGGACGTACCCGCTGCCGTCCCTGTCGACGGTGACGTCGACCGGCGAACCCGCCGCGAACTTCGCCGCGTTGTCGAGGAGGGCGTCCAGGGCCACGTCCACGATGTCCTCTCCGGCGCAGGCATCGGCACGGGCGGGAACATCGACGTTCAGTTCCGTGAACATCGGGGCCCACATGTCGCAGCGGCTGCGCACCCTGGCCGGGACGTCGACGCAGGTGGTCACGACGTCGCGAGCTCCCACCTGGCTCAGGTCGAGCAGCGACTCCACGATCCGGTTGAGACGGTCCGTCTCCTCCAGCACCTTGTCGCACGCTGCGGCTTCGTACGGCGGGGAGCCGAGATTCTCCACCCTGAGCTGGAGGGCGGTCAGCGGGTTCCCGAGTTGGTGGGCGGCGTCCGCGATCAGGTCGCGCTGCTGACGCTGGGAGGTCTGCACGTTGTCGGCCATCTCGTTGAACGACCTTGCCAGGTCACGGAGTTCGGGCGGGCCGGTGTCACTGGGCACCCGGCTGGCGAGATCGCCGCGAGCCAGGCGCCGGGCGGCCCGGTCGAGGTCGTGCACCGGCCGGATGACCCAGCCGACGAGGGGACTCACCAGGCCGGCGGCCGTTGCCACGAGTGTCACCAGGCCGGCCGCCACGAGGAAGAGCAACCACCGGCCGACGCTGTCCCGCACCGATCCGGTCGGCGAGACCATCACCACGGCACCGAGGACCTGGGCGTCGCGGCCGACCGGCGCGGCGATCACGAACGGCTTGTCCTCCCACGGCCAGACGGTGCCCGGCGGCACGGAACCGCTGCCCGAGAGCGCGTCCGTCACCGCCGCCGACACCTCGGGGGAATCCAGGACGGCCCCGGTGTCCGAGGCCGCCACGACGTCACGGCCCGCGTCGGTCACCATGACCGTCCCGCCGTACACGTCGGCGTAGCGCTCCAGATCTGCGGCCAGCGCCCCGGCGCCGCCGTCCTCGATGACGTCCTCGGCAAGGACCGCGAACCTCGTGACATCCGTGAGCCGTTGCACGAACAGGGCCTGAGTTCGGTCCGCCGCGTAGGCGTTGACGAGCGGCGCGGCCAGCGCGACCAGCAACACGCCGACCAGGGACATCGAGACGAGCAGCAGACGGCGGCGCACGGTCAGCCCCGGGCGTCCACGCTGCTGTCCGCGATCCGGTAGCCGACGCCCCGGACGGTTTCGATCAGACCCGAACGCCCCAGTTTCGACCGCAGTGTTGCCACGTGCACATCGAGGGTGCGGGACGCCCCGGCCCACGAGGTGCCCCAGATCGCCTCCATCAGGGCCTCACGCGTGACCAGGTCGCCGCCGCCCTGGATCAGCACGCTCAGCAGGTCGAACTCCTTGCGCGCCAGGGCGACCGACCGGCCCGCCACATAGGCCTGCCGCGCCCCGGGGTCGACACTGAGGTCCCCCACCCGCGTGGTCGGTTCGATGGACTTCTTCCCGGAACGACGCATCACCGCATCGATGCGCGCCATGAGTTCCGCGAGCCGGTAGGGCTTGGTCACGTAGTCGTCCACTCCGGCCCGCAGTGCCGAGACGACCGCCGACTCCTCGCGGCGCGCCGTGACCGCGATGATCGGCACGTCGCTCTCGGACCGGATCTGGCGGCAGACGGCGACACCGTCCTTGTCCGGCAGGCCCATGTCCAGCAGGACCAGATCGGCATCCCGGTAGCGGGCGAGCGCCTCGGCCGCCGTCCGGGCGCGGCGCACCTGGGGGTTGGACCGCTGCAGCGCAAGGGTCAGTGCGTCGACCACACGGTCGTCGTCCTCTACGAGCAGAATGCGCATGTCGCCCTGGTGATTGTTTCCGGCCGCGTCGGGGATGGTTACCGTCCTGTGAACCTTAAGGCTCTGTAAAGTCTCGAAGCCGAAAGCTTGATGTGACACCGTTCACGCCTACGTTACCCGGCATGCCCACGCAGACCCCCGCCCGCGACCGGCCCGAAGACATCGACGTCGAGGCCCTCGCCTCCGAGTACGACGAAGAGCGCCCCGCCCGGCACCTGTCCCCCCGTGTCGACAGGTTCGTGCGCCTGTGGTTCTTCGCCGTGGCACTGTTCGTGCTGCACCAGGTCTTCATGCCGCTCGAACTGGGCAGCCAGTTCTACCTCGTCCTCTTCCTCGCCGTGACCCTTCCGGCGGTCTTCGTCTGCTATCGGGCGCGCGTCTCGCGCAGGGATCCGGCGCCGGCGGACGGGAACGGCGAAGGAACCGGAACCGGCAGCGGGCCCCGCAAGGACGATCCGGGCGTCGTCGACTGGCTGCTGGCCGGCATCGCACTGCTCATCTGCCTCTATCCGGTGCTCCCGGTCCCCCAGTCGTCGCTCGGCTTCGGTGGTTTCGAGGGCTTCCTCGACCGTCAGGGCTCGCTGCTGGTGATCGACGTCACGGCCGGTCTGATCCTGCTGGTGCTCGTCCTCGAGGCGACCCGGCGTACGACCGGCCTGGTGCTGCCGGCGGTGTGCCTGGTCTTCTTCGCCTACGCCTACTACGGCGGCTTCCTCCCGATCTCGTGGGCGGTCGCGCACCCCGGTGTGAACATCGACCAGATCGTCAACGCCCTCTACAACGAGGCCAGCGGCTTCTTCGGTGTCCCGCTCGACGTCGCCGCGACGTACATCGTGCTGTTCACCATCTACGGCGCGGTCCTGGACCGGATGGGCGCGGGCCGCTTCTTCGTGGAGTTCAGCTTCTCGCTGTTCCGCAAGTCCGGTACGGCACCCGGGCGGACGGTCGCCACCTCCGGTTTCCTGCTGGGCACCGTGTCCGGATCGGGCACCGCGACGGCCGTCACCCTCGGCTCGTTCGCCTGGCCCATCCTCAAGCGGGCGGGCTATCCGCGGGAAGCCGCCGGCGGGATGCTCGCAGCGTCCGGCATCGGCGCGATCCTCTCACCGCCCACGCTGGGCGCCGCGGCGTTCATCATCGCCGAATACCTCAAGGTGTCCTACCTCGAGGTGCTGGCCTGGGCGATGGTCCCCACGCTGCTCTACTACCTGGGCATCTTCCTCGCCGTGGAGATCGACGCCCGCCGTTTCGGCGCCCGCCGGGTCGACCTGGACCTGGGCAGCCCGCTGCGCCTGCTGGCGCGTTCCGGCTACCACTTCATCAGTCTCGGCGTGATCGTCTTCTTCCTGGCCGTCGACGTCCCGCC
This sequence comes from Streptomyces meridianus, assembly GCF_023703325.1. Lineage (GTDB taxonomy): Bacteria > Actinomycetota > Actinomycetes > Streptomycetales > Streptomycetaceae > Streptomyces > Streptomyces meridianus. Next base: position 69,873 of record NZ_JAMQGM010000016.1, on the reverse strand, counting down.
GTTCCGCGCCGTCGTCTACGCCACAGCGGTTGCCGCACTGTTCGGCCTCGGCGAGGCCCTGCTGTCCCGACGGCTTCCGGAGACCGCCGCGCCGGGCATGCCGGGCGCAGGCGGGACGACGGAGGCGCAGGTCCCGCAGCAGGACCGGACGTCCTCGCTCGCCGACTACGGCCGCAGGCTGTTCGACGCACTGGCGGGCGGACTGCGGTCGGGGCTGCCGGTCGTCGCCGTGTGCGCCGCCGCCGGCGTCATCACCTCGACCATCGCCAAGACCGGGCTCGGGCAGATCCTCTCGGACGTCCTGGTGTCGGCAGCCGAAGCCATCGCGCCCAACGACGCCTCCGTGCTGGTCCTCACGACCCTGTTCTCCGCGCTGGCCATCCTGGTACTGGGTCTCGCGGTACCGGTGACGGCCTCGTTCATCCTGAGCTGGGTGATCATCGGTCCCGCGCTCATCACCCTGGGCGCGGGCGGACCGGAGGTCGCGATGTTCATCTTCTACTACGCGGTGCTGTCCGAGGTCTCCCCGCCGACCGCGCTCGCCGCCGTGGCCTCCGCCGCCATCACCGGCGGCCGGGTGATCCCGACCATGATGCAGGCGTGCAAGTACACGCTGCCCGCCTTCCTGGCACCGATGGCCTTCGTCATGTCCGACAACGGTCATCTCCTGCTGGGCCGCGGGGCGTTCACCGGCGTCCTGGGTGCGACCGCCGTCTGTGCCGCGGCCGTCGCCGCACTCGCCGTCGTCACCACCGGGTGGATGTTCGGGCCGACGAGCCGGGTCGAGCGGCTGTTGTGCGCACCGGCTGCGCTGTTCCTGCTCTATCTCGAGCCGATATCCGTCACGATCGGAGGCGCACTGCTGGCAACCGCTGTTCTCGTCCACCTGGCCGTGCGGCGGAAGCGATCCGCCGCCGAGACCGCCGAAGCCTCTGCCCTCTGAGAATCACCGCCGCCGGAAGATTGGGATACACATGAACCGCACGTACCGCACCAGGTCCGCCGCTGCTCTCGCACTGGCCGGCGCCCTCACTCTCAGCGCCTGCGGAGGCCAGCAGGCGGACGGCTCCGCCGGCGCAGGAGCGGACAAGAACGGATGCGATGCCGGTACCGGCCGGGTCACCATCGCGACGGGCAACTCGACGGGCGTCTACTACGTCGTCGGCGGCGGCATCGCCAAGCTCATCAACTCCGAGACGAAGCTTCAGGCGTCCTCCGCCGAGACCGGTGCCTCGGTGCAGAACATCCAGCAGCTCGCCAAGGGCGACTACGACATCGCCTTCTCCCTCGCCGACACGGCAGCGGACGCGGTGACCGGCAAGGAGTCGTTCAAGACCAAGCAGGACGTGTCCAGCATCGGACGCATCTACCCCAACTACACGCAGGTCGTGGTCCGGAAGGACTCCGGGATCAAGTCCGTGGAGGACTTCAAGGGCAAGCGCATCTCCACCGGATCGCCCAAGTCCGGAACCGAGGTCATCGCGAACCGGATGATCGAGGCAGCGGGCCTGAAGGACGGTGACGTCAAGAAGCAACGCCTGGACCTCACCAAGACCGTCGACGGCATGAAGGACGGCTCGATCGACGGTCTGGTCTGGTCCGGCGGCCTGCCCACCCCGGCCCTGACCGACCTGTTCAACTCCCAGGGCAAGAAGGTCGAGTTCATCGACCCGACGCCGCTGCTGCCCGAACTGCAGAAGATCAGCCCGGTGTACGAGAAGGCGACCGTCCCCGCCGACACGTACGGTCTCGGCAAGGACGCGCCGTCCATCGCGGTTCCGAACGTGCTCATGGTGCGCAACGACATGCCGGCGAACCTGGCCTGCGCCCTGACCAAGCTGGTCTTCGGCAAGAAGGACAAGCTCGTCAAGGTGCACCCCGCGGCCGAGGACATCGACGCCGGACTCGCCGCCGAGAGCGACCCCATCCCGGTCCACCCGGGCTCCCTGCGGGCACTGAAGTCCCTCGAGAAATGACCAACGGTGTGTGGGGCCGCCGGCATCCGGCGGCCCCACACACACGTACTGGCACAGCCCCACCCGTCACCGCACCAAGGCCAGGAGCAAGGCATGAGCGACCACCCGATCTCGTCCCCGGAGCACCTGTTCGGCATCGACGCACTCGTCGGCGAGGAGGACCGGGCCATCCGCGACACCGTGCGCCGGTTCGTCGACGACCGGATCCGGCCGCACCTCGCCGACTGGTACGAGACGGCGTCCCTCCCGGCCCGTGAACTCGCCAGCGAACTCGGCTCGCTGGGCGTCCTCGGCATGCACCTCGAGGGTTACGGCTGTGCGGGTACCAGCGCCACGGCCTACGGTCTGGCCTGCATGGAACTCGAGGCGGGGGACTCGGGGCTGCGCTCGCTGGTGTCCGTGCAGGGCTCGCTGGCCATGTACGCGATCTGGAAGCACGGTTCGCCCGAGCAGAAGGACGAGTGGCTGCCGCGGATGGCCGCCGGTGAGGCGATCGGCTGCTTCGGGCTGACCGAGGCCGACTTCGGCTCCAACCCGTCCGGGATGCGGACCCGGGCCCGCCGCGACGGCTCGGACTGGGTCCTGAACGGCAGCAAGATGTGGATCACCAACGGCTCGGTGGCCGACGTGGCGGTGGTCTGGGCACAGACCGACGAGCGGATCCGCGGATTCGTGGTGCCCACCGGCACCCCGGGGTTCTCCGCCCCGGAGATCAAGAAGAAGATGTCGCTGCGGGCATCGGTGACCAGCGAACTGGTTCTGGAGGACGTGCGGCTGCCGCAGTCCGCCGTCCTGCCGGAGACCGCCGGGCTGGGCGGTCCGCTCTCCTGCCTGAACGAGGCCCGCTACGGCATCGTGTTCGGTTCCCTCGGCGCGGCCCGCGACTGCCTCGAGACGGCCATCGCCTACAGCCGGGAGCGGGAGATCTTCGACAAGCCGCTGGCCGCCTACCAGCTGTCCCAGGCCAAACTGGCCGACATGGCACTGGAGTTGGGCAAGGGCATGCTGCTCGCCCTGCACCTGGGCCGGCTCAAGGACGAGCGCGCGCTGAGGCCGGAGCAGATCAGCCTCGGCAAGCTCAACAACGTGCGCGAGGCCATCGCCATCGCGCGCGAGTGCCGCACGATCCTCGGCGCCGCCGGGATCACCCTGGAGTACCCGATCATGCGGCACGCCAACAACCTGGAGTCCGTGCTGACCTACGAGGGAACCTCCGAGGTCCACCAGTTGGTCATCGGCAAGGCGCTCACCGGAGAGGCGGCCTTCCGGTGACCGGGGCGCCCGCAGGCGCCCTGGACGGCGTGCGCATCGCCGACTTCAGCCGGGTTCTCGCAGCTCCGTACGCGACCATGCTGCTCGCCGACATGGGCGCCGAGGTGATCAAGATCGAGCGGCCGGGGGGCGGGGACGAGACCCGCACCTGGGGCCCGCCCTGGTCGCAGGGCGAGTCGACGTACTTCCTGAGCGTCAACCGGAACAAGACCTCACGCGTCATCGATCTCACCACCGAGGAGGGCCGCAGCGAGGCCGGTGAACTGGTCGGCTCCTGCGACGTGCTCGTGGAGAACTTCCGCACCGGGATGATGGACACGTTCGGGCTCGGTTACGAGCAGCTCGCCGCATCGCACCCGGGGCTCGTCTACTGCTCGTTGACCGGCTTCGGCCCCGGAGAGGGCGCCGGACTGCCCGGGTACGACCTGGTCCTGCAGGCTGTCGGCGGACTGATGTCCGTCACGGGCACGGACGAGGCGCACCCGATGAAGACCGGGGTGGCGCTGGTCGACGTCATCACGGGAATGCACGCGGCCATCGGAGTGCTCGCGGCGCTGCGCCACCGGGACCGCACCGGGCACGGTCAGCGGGTGGAGGTGAACCTGCTGTCGTCGATCCTGTCGGCGATGACCAACCAGTCCTCGGCGTACGTGGCCGGCGGCACCGTGCCGCGTCCCCTGGGCAACCGGCATCCGAGCATTGCGCCGTACGAGGTGTTCGGGACCGCGGACCGGCCGATGGCCGTGGCCGCGGCCAACGACAAGCTGTTCGGCCGGCTCGCCGAGGGCCTCGGACGTCCCGGACTGGCGGCGGACCCGCGGTTCGCGACGAACTCCGAGCGGGTGGCGCACCGCGAGGAACTGGCCCGGGAGATAGAGGACTGCCTGCGTCAGGAGTCCGCGGACCACTGGTTCGCGCGGCTGACGGAGCTGGGTGTGCCCTGCGGGCCGATCAACGACGTCGGACAGGCATTCGAACTCGCGGAACGGCTGGGCCTGGAGCCGGTCACGGAGATCGCATCCGGAGACCGTCCCGAGCCCGTGCGGTCGGTGTCGCACCCCATCCGGATGTCCCTGACCCCGGCAGCCCACCGGACGGCTCCGCCACGCTACCCCGGCCCGGGCCCGACGTGACGGGGCGGCGCAGCGGTCCGGCCGCTGCGCCGCCCCGTGCTCCGGGAACCCGCTAACGGTTGACCAGGGCCATGTACGTGTCCCAGTCCCAGCTCGGGCCCGGGTCGGTGTGGTCGTTGCCCGGGACCTCGCCGTGGCCCACGATGTGCTCCCGGTCGCGCGGGATGCCGTAAACGGCGGTCAGGTGGCGGACCAGCGCGGCCGACGCGTTGTACATGGCGTCGGTGAACCACGAGGCGTCCTCGATGTAGCCCTCGTGCTCGATTCCCAGCGAGTGGGAGTTCGCCGACTTGGCGTGCCAGGCGGTGTCGGAGTCGCGGACCATCTGGGTGACGTCACCGTCCGAGGACCGGATCACGTAGTGGGCGCTGGACTCGGCCGCGGGGTCCTGGAACCAGCTGATCGTGCCGGCGTACGAGCCCTGGGCGACGTGGATGACGATGGTGTCGATGGCGGCGGTGCGCCCGGAGGCGTAGTTCCCGGAGTCCGCGGGCACCCAGTGCGCGGCCGGGTAGTCGTCGCTCTGCGCCGCGGTGGAGTCGAGGGAGCGCACGCTGCTGTACTGACCGCGGTCGGGCGTCACCTGCTCGGCCTCCGTCACGACGGTCCCGCCGTCCTCGACCTCGGCCCGCACGCCCTTCTCCACGATCTCGTAGACCGTGTCGGCGTAGAGGCGGGCGAGCGTGGCGTCGCTGTAGCCGCCGTAGCGGGCGACCACCGGGTACCACTCGGCCAGGTCGCCGCGTTCGGCCGCGGTGAGCTTCAGAGCGTCGGCGTACGCCCGCAGGACCGCCGCTCCGCCGCGGATGTTCGAAGCGGTGTTGGTCCTGAGTTCGGAGACGGGCACGCCGGTGAGGTTCGACGCCTTCTCCAGGGTGCTCCGCTGGGGGTTGCTCACCAGGTGCATCACGCCGTACCCGTTCGCAGAGCTCGGCTCGCCGTCGTGGCTGTCGAGGTGCGTCTCCCCGTAGCCGACGGCCACCAGCAGGGCGCGCGGGACCTGGTACTCCGCCGCGGCCCGGGTGAACGCGTCGTTCATGCCGGCCGACCCGGAGGGCTCGGCCACGGCTGCCGCCTGCTGGGCGGTGAGGGCTATCGCGGTGACGGCGACGCCGCAGAGGAGGGCGGAACGTCCTCGCTTCCACGGGAGCTTGCTGGCTTCCATTGGCTTCCTTTCGGTTCCCCGAGGCAGGTTGAGGGTCGCGGGACACAGCGCCGCCCGGCTGCGGGGGTCGATGCGCGCCGAAGGCGGACGGGTGTCCGTGACGCCATCTCAGCGCGCTTCCCCGCAGGTCACCACTTGTGCCCGGGCACGCGCCCCGCTGCCCCGGTCCCCGCTTGCGGGCGCCGCGTCCACGGTGTCCACGGTGTCCGCGGGCCATGACCTCACCGGTCGCGAAGCCGGCGAACCGGGTCCGGCTCAGGCCGCTGCGGCATCCGTGCGCAGTCGGTGTGACGGGGGGAACAGCCGGTTCGGGTGTGGGCCAGGAGTGGACCGGTCGTGGTCCGTACGGGTGACCGGCAAGGCCGGCTGCTGCGCCCGGTTCCGTCGCCGCGTTCCCGGCCTGCGACGGCTGCCCGCCCGCAGCCCGGAGTACGGCAGCCCGCGAAAACCCGTTGCCCCGGGGAACGGGCCTCTGCTGCACTGCCCGACGGCAGCCGATCGACAACCGAGGAGAAACCACCCATGCGAAAGCAGCTCATGTTCGCCCCGACGGAACTCACCTTCTCCGAACAGGACATGACGCTTGACTCGCACCCTCAACCTCGGAATCCTCGCGCACGTCGACGCCGGTAAGACCAGCCTGACCGAACGCCTGCTGCACACGGCCGGCGTCATCGACGAGATCGGCCGGGTCGACGACGGCAGCACTCAGACCGACACCCTGGCCCTCGAGCGGCAGCGCGGCATCACCATCAAGTCCGCGGTCGTCTCCTTCGCCCTCGGCGACCTGACGGTCAACCTGATCGACACCCCCGGCCACCCGGACTTCATCGCCGAGGTGGAACGGGTGCTGGGCGTGCTCGACGGCGCGGTCCTGGTCGTCTCCGCCGTCGAAGGCGTCCAGGCACAGACACGGACACTGATGCGGACGCTGCGACGGCTGCGCATTCCGACCCTGCTCTTCGTCAACAAGGTCGACCGGCCCGGGGCCGACCAGGAGACGGTCCTGGCCGGCATCGGGCAGAAGCTGATCCGTGCCGTGGTGCCGATGGGCGGGGTCACGCGCCCCGGCACCCGCACCGCCCGGGTGAAGCCGTACGGCCCGGCCGACGCCGCTTTCACCTCCCGGCTCGCCGACCTTCTCTCGGAACACGACGACGCGTTGCTGGCCGCTTTCGTGGAGGACGAGTCGGCCCTGTCCCACCGCATGCTGCGGGACGCACTGGCCGTCCAGACCGGGCGGGCCCTGGTCCACCCGGTCTTCTTCGGCTCGGCGGTGACGGGCGCGGGCATCGACGAACTGGTGACCGGTGTGCGAGAACTGCTGCCTGCGGCTCAGGGCGACCCGGATGCCCCGGTCTCGGGCACGGTGTTCAAGGTGGACCGCGGCTCGGCCGGCGAGAGGCTCGCGTACGTACGGCTGTTCTCGGGGACGGTCCGGGTACGGGACCGGCTGCGGTTCGGCGGGAACGGAGCGGCCGCGGAAACAGCCGGTGCGGACGGGCGGACGGAGTCCACCGTCACCGGAATCAGTGTCTTCGAGGGCGGCTCGGCCGTCCGGGGCGCATCGGTACCGGCGGGAAGGATCGCCCTGATCCGCGGGCTGGACGGCGTCCGCATCGGCGACGCGGTCGGAGCACCGGGCACTCGTGCCCCGGGGCGCTGTCACTTCGCGCCGCCCACCCTCGAGTCGGTCGTCCTGCCCTGCCGCCGCGCCGACCGGGGCGCGCTGCACGCGGCGCTGACCGTGCTCGCGGAGCAGGATCCGCTGATCGGGCTGCGGCAGGACGGGATCCGCCAGGAGCTGTCGGTCTCGCTCTACGGCGAGGTGCAGAAGGAGGTCGTGCAGGCGACCCTGGCGGACGACTTCGGCATCGACGTCACGTTCCGCGAGACGACGACGATTCACCGGGAGCGGGTCGACGGCATCGGGGAGGCTGCCGAGTCGATCGGGGTGGAACCCAATCCGTTCCTCGCGACGGTCGGGCTGCGCGTCGGTCCGGCGCCCGCCGGTACCGGGGTGGACTTCCGGCCGGCCGTCGAACTCGGCTCCATGCCCTCGGCGTTCATGAAGGCGGTCGAGGAGACCGCGCGCGAGACCCTGCACCAGGGGCTGCACGGCTGGCAGGTCGCCGACTGCACGGTCACGCTGACCCACTCCGGATACTGGGCGCGGCAGAGTCATGCGCACGGCACCTTCGACAAGAGCATGTCGAGCACCGCCGGCGACTTCCGCCATCTGACACCTCTGGTGCTGATGGACGCCCTCCGGCAGGCCGGGACCACTGTCCTCGAACCGGTGCACCGGTTCCGGCTGGAAATCCCGGCCGACACGTTCGGGTCGGTGCTGCCGCTGCTGTCCCGGCTGGGCGCGGTACCCGACGCGCCGGCCGTGCAGGGGGCGGTGTACGCCCTGGAGGGCAGGATTCCGGCAGCCTCGGTGCACGGGCTCGAGCAGCGGCTCCCGGGACTGACGCGCGGTGAAGCTGTGCTCGAGTGCGCGTTCGACCGCTACCGGCCGGTCCGTGGGGCGGTGCCGGTACGGGAGCGCTGGGACAACGACCCGCTGGACCGAAAGGCCTACCTGCTGCGCGTCGTCAGGCGGGTGGCCGGGCACGGCCGGGACGGTGCGTCATGAGAATCGCACGGCAGGACACCGGGGGCAGATGTACGTGGTGGCTTGGTTCTCGGGGAGGGACAGGTGTCCATGGTCGGGAGGTGTCCCGGCCGGTGACGGCTGCTGTCTCGTCGGCGCTCCGGCACCCGGCACGTCCCGCCTGCTCGTCGATGCGCCAGAGCCGAAGCCGGTCCGGAACTCCGCTGCGCAACGACCGCGAACCACTTGACGGGCTCCCCGGCCTGAGGACAGGGCCGCCACCCGGAATCAACGGTCGACGAACTCGCCCGCCCGGCCGGTCTCTCCGCCGCCTGCAAGGGTGGGAAGGCGGCGGTCAGGAAATCGCGAAGTGCATGTCGCCGAACGAGAGCACGGCACCGAATACGTCGATCACCGCGATCCCCACGATCACCGACACCGACCATGTGCGACGGCCGGCCGGGGTGCGGATGAACTGCCGGGCAGCCAGCGCGAGCAACACGCCCTGGATCAGGAAGCACGGCTCGAACACCAGGATGTCCTGCAGGGCGGAGAGGCGGTTGCTGTCGGCCGCCGTAGCCGCGTCGACACCGGGCACCACGGGGAAGTCGACCGCGCCGTGCCGGCCGTTCAGGTAGAGGATTTTCGTGGCGAATCCGAAGACGGCGTGGGAGACGCACACGACAGCCCCGGCCCAGAGCGGCGCCAGCAGGACGAAGGCGGGAATCCGCCGGCCGACCGGGTGGTTCAGCGCGAGGACCCAGACCGCGCCGATCACCATGATGACGGACACGACCGCGTTGGCCGCCTTGGTCGTGGCCTGCGCCTGCGCCTGCATCACCGCAAGCGGCAGCCCCCAGGTGCCACCGACCGCCCAGTAGACGTGGATCGCCGTGAAGAGAAGCGTGAAAGCGAACGCCGAATGAACCCAGACCGGTCGGGGCGCCGGCCGGACTGCTTCCTGAGAACGCTCACGTGCATGAACATCGCTCTCGGCCGATACGGGTCCTTCGGATGTCATGCGAAATCCTTGCGCCTGAAACCTGATCGGACCGGAAAAACAGTATCAGTCGGCACCGATACGCAGACCGGAATTTTCGACGAGGAAGTCCGTTCCACGGATCGCCGACTCTGCGCTGCCATTGTCGACCGTCTCCCGTTCGACGGCACCGTCCTCTCCCGAAGCGGCCGCCTCGACGCAGGCGGTGGTCTTCCGGCCGGCCGTCGAACTCGGCTCCATGCCGTCGGGGTTCATGCAGGCCGTCGAGGAGACCGTGCGGGAGACCCTGCACCGTAGGGAGGCCGGGTGCGGGGAGGCGTCGTCATGGGCGCCGACGCTACTCCCGGAGCATGGGCACCGCACCGGCTTTCTCCCCGCCGGGTCACCCCTGCCCCAGGAGCCGGCCGAGGCCGGCGGGTGTCAACAGGTGGTCCAGCGCCAGCCGGTAGCCGCCCTCGGTGCCGGCCCGGTCCCCGAGCGAGGAGGTCTCGATGGACAGCGACCGGGTTGCGAGCGGCAGCGCCCGCCGGTAGACGACCCCGCGGATGTCGGCGAGGAGATCCTCGTGCAGGGCCGCCATGCTTCCCCCGAGGACGACGACGTCCGGATTGTGGAAACTCACGGCGGCGGCGAGCACCTCGCCGATGCGTTCACCGGCCGTGCGCACCAGACGGCGGGCCGGCGGGTTGCCCTCGGACACCAGACGGACCACATCCGCGGTGCTGTTCACCTCGAGTCCGGCCTCCCGCAGCGCCGCGACCAGGGCCCGGCCCGAAGCGACCGCCTCGACGCAGCCGGTGGAGCCGCAGTGGCACAGGACGTCCTCGTGACCGGGTACCCGGATGTGGCCGATGTCGCCGGCGGCTCCGGCGGCACCACGGTGGAGCCGGCCGCCGGAGACGATCCCGCAGCCGATGCCGGTGCCCGCCTTGACGTACAGCAGGTGTTCCGCGGAGCCGTGCCGGCCGACCTCGCCGAGTGCCATGAGATTCACGTCGTTGTCGACGAGCACCGGTGCGTCGTAGCCACCGGCGAAGAACGCGGGAACCCGGCAGCCGTCCCAGCCGGGCATGATCGGCGGGCGGACCACCGTCCCGGTGGCGAAGTCCACCGGCCCCGGCACCCCGATGGCCATCGCGCGCACGTCGCCGGCAGTCCGTCCCGTCCTCACCAGCAGGGTGCCGAGGAGGTCGTCGGTCCGGGCGAGGATGCGCTCCGGTCCCTCGCCGATGTCGATCTCCTCCACGGCGTGTTCCAGGACGGCCCCGCCGAGGTCGGTGAGGGCCAGGCGGCAGCGGGTGGCACCCAGGTCCACCGCGCACACCACTCCGAGGTCGGGGCTGATCCGCAGGGTGAGCGGGGGACGTCCGCGGGCGGCGGCCGACGAGCCGCTCTCCACCATGAGGCCGTGCGAGATCAACTGGTCGATCCGCTGGGAGATTCCGGCGCGGGACAACCCGGTGGCGGCCGCCAGGGCACCCCGGGTGGTGGCGGCTCCGGTGGCGACGAGGACGGCCAGCTCGCTCAACGTGCCCAGGTGGCGCTCCCCGATGGGCCCGGCCATGCCGCCTCCGCTCCGCCCCAGCAGGGACCGATCTTTATGTCAAAAACTAGCCGAACTTTTGATGTTGTCAGCCTAATTCACGGCCATTACATTCGGGCAACCGTCGATTGGGAGGCTGCGTTGACCGAAGTTCCCCTGAGGGTGGCCATCGCCGGCGCCGGCATGATCGCCCGCGTGCATCTCGACGCGGCCCGCAGAGCCGGGGCGCGGATCACCGGCATCTCCGCCTCGACCCCGGAACGCGGCCGGGCCGCCGCCGCAGAACTCGGCACCGAACGCGCCTTCGCGGACTCCGAGGAGCTGGTGACCAGCGACGACGTCGACGTCGTCCACATCTGCACGCCGAACGACTCGCACCGGCCGCTGGCCGAACTCGCTCTGCGCGCGGGCAAGCACGTCGTGTGCGAGAAGCCGCTGGCGACCTCCGCCGGGGACGCACGCGCCCTGGCCGACCTGGCCGCGAGCCACGGCGCGGTGGCCGCCGTGCCGTTCGTCTACCGCTACCACCCGATGGCGGCCGAGGCCCGGGCCCGGGTCCGTTCCGGGGCGCTGGGCAAGGTGCGCCTGCTGCACGGCCACTACCTCCAGGACTGGCTGTCCGAACAGGCCGACAACAACTGGCGGGTGGACGCGGCCGTCGGCGGCCCGTCCCGCGCGTTCGCCGACATCGGCTCGCACTGGTGCGACCTCGTCGAGTGGGTCAGCGGGCACCGGATCGCCGAACTCACCGCCCTGACCGACACCGTGCTCGCCGAGCGCAGCGCCGTCGCTGCCAGGACATTCAGCGCCACCTGCGAAGCCGACGAGTCCGGACCGGCCGCGCCCCGGCAGGCAGTGCGCACCGAGGACCTCGCGCACGTGCTGTTCCGCACCGACCTCGGAGCGAGCGGCACCCTGCTGGTCTCCCAGGTCTCCCCCGGCCGCAAGAACCGGCTGTGGTTCGAGGTGGACGGCGCCGACGCCTCGGTGACCTTCGACCAGGAGAACCCCGAATCACTGCTCGTCGGAAGCCGCCGCACCAGCGAGACCGTGGTGCGGGACGCCGCCGTCCTCGCCCCCGAAGCAGCCCGGCTGTCCGTGGTGCCCCCCGGCCATCCGATGGGCTACCGGGACTGCTTCGCCGCCTTCGTCGCCGATGTCCACACCGCCGTGCGCGGCGGCGGTGCCGACGGCGGTCCGTCGTTCCCCACCTTCGAGGACGCCGCCCGCACGGCGGCCCTGACCGACGCGGTGCTCGCCGCCGCCCGGACCCGAACCTGGACAGAGGTACCCACCCCATGAAACTCGGCTTTCTCACCGCCTGCCTGCCGCAGGTACCGCTGGAGCGCATCGCCGCCTGGGCGGCCGAGCACGACTACGACGCCCTGGAGGTCGCGACCTGGCCCGCGACCGGCTCCCGCGACTTCGAGGCCAGCCACCTCGATGTGGCCTCCTTCACCGACCGCGACGCCGAGCAGGTCCGCACCCTGCTCGACGGCCACGGCCTGGAGATCTCGGCCCTCGCCTACTACGAGAACAACCTGCACCCGGACGAGAAGCGCCGCGCCGAGATCGCCGAGCACGTGCGCCGCAACATCGACACCGCGCAGCTGCTCGGCGTCCCGTACGTGGGCACGTTCATCGGCCGCGACCCCGGCCGGTCGGTGCGCGAGAACATCGAGCTCGGCAACCAGGTGCTGCCGCCGCTGGTCGAGTACGCGGGCGAGCGCGGCGTGAAGCTCATCATCGAGAACTGCGTGATGGAGGGGTGGCACCCCGACGGCTACCCGGGCAACCTCGCCTACTCCCCCGAGCTGTGGGAGTGGATCTTCTCGCTCGGCTTCTACCTCAACTACGACCCCTCGCACCTGATGTGGCTGGGCATCGACCCGGTCGAGGCCCTGCGCCCGTACGTGGACCGGATCCCGCACGCCCAGGCCAAGGACGCCCAGCTCGACCCGCGGGCGCGCAACCGCTACGGCTTCTTCGGCAAGGCCGCCGAACGCGACGACCCGTGGGACATGGGCTGGTGGCGCTACCGGGTGCCCGGCCTCGGCGACGTCGACTGGCGCTCGGTCGTCGACACGCTCTACGAGGGCGGCTTCACCGGAACCCTCTCCGTCGAACACGAGGACCCGGTCTGGGGCAGTGACGAGGAGAAGGTCAAGCAGGGCCTCGTCATCGCCCACCGGACCCTGCGTCCGCTCATCGTCGCCTGATCCACCCCACGAGGAGACACCCTGATGGCACGTCCCCTGTCGGTGCAGCTCTACACGGTTCGCGAGGCACTGGCCGGCGATCGCGACGGAGTGCTGCGCCGCATCGCCGGCCTCGGTTACGGAGCCGTCGAGCCGTTCCAGCCGACCGCCGACCCGAAGGGCTTCCGCACGGTCGCCGACGACCTGGGACTGACGGTCTCGAGCGTCCACGCCATGGACCTGCTCGGCGACGCCCCGGGCGAGGTGTTCGAGGCCGCGGCGACCCTCGGCACCGATCTCGTGATCCTTCCCGCCGGTATCCCGGACGAGGACTTCACCACCCGCGACGGGCCGGCCCGGGCCGCCGACCTCCTCAACGGCCTTGCCCAGCAGGCCTCTTCGTACGGTCAGCGGATCGGTTACCACAACCACTGGTGGGAGGTCGAGCCCGTCGTGGACGGCAAGCACGGCCTGGAGGCCCTCGCCGAGCTGCTGGAGCCCGAGGTGTTCCTGGAGGTCGACACCTACTGGGCGTACGTCGGCGGAGCCGACGTCCCGGCCGTCCTGGAACGGCTCGGCGACCGGGTGCTCGCCCTGCACGTCAAGGACGGGCCGGGCGTCAAGGGCGAACCGCACACCGCGGTCGGCGCCGGCACCCTCCCGGTGCCGCAGATCCTCGCCGCCCGCCCGGAGGCGTGGCGGGTCGTCGAACTGGACGAGTGCGCCACCGACATCTTCGAGGCCCTGGGCGAGAGCCGCACCTACCTCACCTCGCTGGAGGGCGCATGACGACCGGAAGCCCGGCCGCATCGGGGCCGGTGGGCGTCGCCCTGATCGGTGCCGGGGTCATCAGCGACCAGTACCTGCAGGCTCTCACTTCCTTCCCGGACGTCCGGGTGGTCGCCGTCGCCGACCTGGACAGCGCACGGGCCGAGACTCAGGCCGAGAAGTACGGGGTGGAGGTGGCCGGGGACGTCGACCGGGTGCTGTCCCTGCCCGAGGTGGAGATCGCCGTCAACCTGACGGTCCCGGCCGCGCACGGAGTCGTCGCGCAGACCGCGCTGCGCGCGGGCAAGCACGTCTACGGGGAGAAGCCGCTGGTCCTCGAGCACATCGAGGGCGAGAGCCTGCTCGCCGAGGCAGCGCAGCGCGGACTGCGGGTGGGCTGCGCGCCGGACACGTTCCTCGGCGCGGGCATCCAGTCGGCCCGCCGGGCGATCGACGCGGGTTCGATCGGCACACCGATATCCGCGGCCACCGCCACGCTCAGCCCGGGCCCGGAGAGCTGGCATCCCAGCCCGGAGTTCCTCTTCCAACGGGGAGCGGGGCCCCTGTTCGACATCGGTCCCTACTACCTGACGGCACTGGTGTCGCTGTTCGGCCCGGTCGAGCGGGTGGCGGCGACGGCTCGCCAGGGCAGGGCGCAGCGGGTCATCGGATCGGGGCCGAAGGCGGGCACCGCCTTTCCGGTCGAGGTACCGACGCACGTCACCGCGCTGCTGGACTTCGCGACAGGGGCGAGCGCGTCGTCGGCGTTCAGCTTCGACTCGGCCCTGCCCCGGACGATGATCGAGATCACCGGTACCGAGGGGACGTTGTCGGTCCCCGACCCCAACACCTTCACCGGCGCCCTGAAGATCCGCGGTCCCGGAGACGAGGACTGGCGCGACCTGCCGGTCGAGGGCACGGACGCCGGGCGCGGCATCGGTGTGCTGGACATGGCCCGGTCGTTGCGGGCCGGTACCGGTCACCGGGCGTCGGGCGACATGGCGCTGCACGTGCTCGACACCATGTCGGCGATCGAGGCGTCGGCGGAGTCGGGCGAGTTCTGGGCGGTCGCCTCGCCCTGCGACACCCCGGAGCCGCTGCCCGCGGACTGGGACCCGCACGCGAAGACGCTGTGAGCAGACGGCGGGGCCACAGTCCTGGTGGCCCCGCCGGAGCCGGCTCCGGCTTTCTCGCCCTGATGTGCCCTCGGTCTGGTGGAGTCAGCTCAACAAGTCCGACTGCGGGGGTTCGGCAGCCGGGCTGTCAGCCGGCTTTCGGAGCGGTGCCCGGTCGGTGCATGGTCCGGACCGGGGTGCTCAGGTGCATGACGATCGTGAGCGCCGCGGCCAGGGCGGCGAAGAGGAGGAACGTCGGCGCCTGCCCGGCGTTGTCGAGCAGCAGCCCGGCGAGCGGCGGCCCGGCGGGCCCGGCGACCCCGGCCGCGAGCATCGCCGCGCTGACGACCCGGCCTTGCAACTCGGGCGGCGTGATGTCGATCTGCGCCGCGAAGAGCGTCGCGTTGGCCGGCGTGGCGACGAAGAACATCAAGGCCAGCAACGCGCCGATCACATAGGTGTCCTGGACCTGTCCGAGCAGCACGAGCGCGACGCAACAGGTCCAGCCGAACACATACACCAGCACGGCAGGAGTCAGGCGCTTGGTCAGTTGGGGCGAGGCCCACGCCCCGAGGATCCCACCGAGCGCCCCCATGCTGAGCGCCGCGCCGACGTGGAACGCGGCGTCACCGCCGGTGCCCTGCAGGGCGATGACGGCGATGGTGAGGCCGGCGAAGACGACACTGAAGCCGACGGCACACGCCAGGGTGACGCGCAGGAACGGGGACGACGCCACGTACCGCAGCCCGACGGGGATGTCACGCCAGAGCGTACGGAGACGCTCCGGCGCCTGGCTGCTCCGCATCGGGCTGCGCACCAGCGAGGTCAGACCCGCGCACGCGAGGTAGGAGACGGCATCCGCCAGGACCGGCACGGCGGCGCCGACGCCGTACAGATACCCGCCCGACGGCTGCCCCGCGAGACCGGCGAGGTGACCCCGGGCCTCGTTGTACGCAAGCGCGTTCGGCAGCTGCTCGGCCGGGACGACGTGACGGACCGCGACGGCCTGCGCCGAGTCGAAGAGCGCGCCGCAGACCGAACCGAGCACGGCGGCGACGAGCAGGTGCGCCAGGGTGACGTGCCCGGTCAGGATCACGACCACGATCGACAGGGTGGTGGCCGCGCGCGCGAGGTCGGGCACGACCATCAGCGGCTTGAGGGGGTACCGGTCCGCCAGGACCCCCGCCGGCAGCCGCATCAGCGCGGCGGCGGCCATGCCCGCGAAGCCGACCACCCCGGCCATCGTCGCCGAGTGGGTCGCGCCCAGGGCGAGCAGCGGATACACGACCGTGGTCATGCTCGATCCCAACGAGGACAGGGCCTGCCCGGTCCACAGCAGCCTGAAGTCCCGATTGCGCCGTAGTGGGCGCGCTTCTCCGAGCGCACCCGGCGACGTCGCGGGCTGCGACACCACGTCACCTTGCCCGGGCATCGGCCGCCTTCCCACCATGTCCTGATATCGAGGCCGTCCCCGCAAACCTGTGTGGTCCCGGCCGAGGCTCGGCCGGGGACCGCGCCGCCGGGAACGTGTTCGGGCGCGCCAGGCCCGTGCTCGCCACGATCCGGTCCCGAACGGCAGGGTCGGCGGGCAGGCCGCCCTCGGCCAGGGCGTCAAGCAACGCCCCTGCCACCGGCGGCAGTTGGGCCCGGTGCACGACGGCATGCGGCACGCACTCGCCCAGGTGCTCCAGCAGCGCGGTCACCACCGGCGAGCCCGGGGCCTGGAGCACCGAGCCTGCGAGCACGACACCAACCGCCTGGCCCGTGTCCAGCAGACCGACCTGACGGGCCGCGACCCTCGCGTAGCGGGCGAAACGTCTCCCCTGTTCGCCCACGATCGCCCGGGCCACCGGGTCACCGGCCGTCGCCGCATCGGTGACGGCCGGCGCGCAGCGCACTCGCTCCGCGAACCCGGGCGAGCCGACCCGGCGGGTGAACCAGTGCATCAGCTCGCGCACCGACTCCAGACCGTAGAAGGCCGGCAGGTCCTGCGTCAGCCGGGTGGCCGGGGCTTCGCCGAGCTCCGCCAGCGCGATCGCCCGGACCGCCTCGTGGGCCAGCCCCATGGCGCCCATCGCGTGCTGGCTCCACATGCCGAGGTCCCACAGCCGGCCGTCGTCCCCGCGGGCGGCGACGGCCGCGGCGGTGCCACCGACGAGCGCGACACCCCGGCCCGACGGCTCGCCGCAACGGATGGCGGCATAGCCGTCGTTGAGGATCGAGCAGGGCAGCCTGCACCGCCAGCGTTCCGCCAGCGCTGCCTGCCAGAACTCGCGGTCCTCAGGCCAGTCCACGCCCGCCAGCCGCAGCGCCGCTCCCGCCAACCGGTCCGGCCCCGCTCCCGCTTCGGCGAGGGCGTCGCCGACGGCTGCCAGCACCGCGGCGACCGCTGCCTGCGGGGTCTCGGCGCCGTAGATGTCGCCGCAGCCGGCCCGGCCCGCTCCCACTATCTCGCCCGTCGCGTCGCAGACCAGGGCCGCGGTCTTGCTGTTCCCGGCGTCGACGCCGAGGTAGAGGCGCGTCATCGGGAGGGGTGGAGCCGCTGCGGGAGCCAGGCGGCCTGAGCGGCGGCCATCTCGTCGTAGAGCGCCTCGGCGACGGGCAGCGACGGGACGAGCGGGTGCGCGGCCATGGCCCGTACGGCGTCCGTCCGGTCGCCGTCCCATGCGGCGTCGGCGGCGAGCATCTGGTACTGGGCGAGCTGCTGGGTCAGACCGAGGCCGGAACGCGGCAGCGGCTTCTGCGGTTCCGGGTGGAAACCCTTCGCGTCGACCGTGCCCCAGAGTTCGACCACGGTTCGCTCCTCGAACCCGGGGAGGACGCCACCGGTGTTGGGGACGTTGAACGGCAACCGTGCGCCGGTGTCGTTGTAGAAGGCGTTCATCGCGTCGATGGCCAGCTCCAGCTCGTGGATGCCCCCGCGGGAGCGGGCCGGGTCGAGCTGCGGCGCGGCGGAGGCGGCCTGGTCACGGTAGTGCGTCCAGTAGTCCGGGAGCTCGGCCATGATGTCCTCGGACCGGGTGGTGGGCGCGAGTTGGAGCTGCCGCAGGATCTCGTCCCGGTAGTAGTAGTAGCCGAAGTAGTCGGCGGGGATGGCGTTCATGGCGACGGCGAGGTGCAGCACGCGCTTGAGGAAGGGCTCGGCGGCCGGGTCGTCCTTGAGGGCCTGCCAGCGCTCGCGCAGGATCGGGAAGGCGTCCTCGCCGTCGTAGCTGGCCTCGGCGGCCCAGCAGTTGTGGTTGAGGCCGGCCATGGTGGCCTTCAGGCGGTCCGGTTCCAGTCCGGCGGCCCGCGCGACCGAGTGCGGGAAGAAGATCGGCCCCTCGCAGAACGACACCACGGGGATGTCCGTGTGGTCGGACACGGCCTGCGAGACGATGTTGACCGGGTTGGTGTAGTTGAAGATGCGGGCGCGGGGGGCGACGTCGGCAAGGTCCTCGCACAGGCCCTTCATCACCTGGACCGAGCGCAGGGCCATCATCATGCCGCCGGGACCCTGGGTCTCCTGGCCGATCACGCCGTACTTGAGCGGGATGCGCTCGTCGAGAGCCCGCGCCTCGAAGCCGCCGGGGCGGAAGCTGGAGAGCACGGCGTCGACGTCGCGTACGCCCTCCCGCCGGTCGGTCGTGGCGGTGACGGTGATGTCCAGTCCGGCGTGGGCGGCCATCTTCTCGGTCATCGTCCGCACCACCTCCAGACGGTCGGGGTCCAGGTCGATCAGGACGAACTCCGAGCCGTCGAACTCCTCCCCGTGGTGGACGAACGAGGCCATGGTGCCGGGCGCGCGCGAGGAACCGCCGCCGAGATATGCGATCTTGATGCGGGCCATGATTCTCCTTGGGGCTGCGATCTGCGGGGTCAGGAGCGGGCGGCGGCGAGGTCGACGTACAGCAGGGGGTCGGCGCACTCGGTGACGACGGTGGCGGGCCAGTCGGGTTCGTAGTGCTCGGCCGCGGTGAGCCGCCGCACCGCTTCGGCCTTGTGTGCGCCGTGCGCCACCATCACGACGCTGTGCGACTGCGCGCGGATGGTTCCGGTGCCGACGGTGACGCCGTGGCGCGGCACGTTCTCCAGCCGGCCGCCGAAGCCGGCGAAGGTGGCCAGGTTGTCCCGGCGGGTCTGCTCGGCGAGCGCGACCACGCGGGTGGGGGCGTCGCGATGGGTTCCGGCCGGGTTGAAGGCGATGTGTCCGTCGCCTGCTCCCGAGGCGAGCAGGAACAGCTCGACGCCGCCGAGTTCGGCGATGCGCCGGTCGAACGCGGCGGGATCGGCCGGATCGGGCACCAGGAAACGGTCGGGGTTGATGCCGGTGCCGAGCGCCGCGGCGTTGAGGCGCCGGAGGATCTCGTCGCGGCCGAAGCGCACGCAACTGTGCGCCGCGGACGGGTCGACGTGCCGGAACGTGCCGTCGGGCTGCGGCTCGGCGTACTCGTCCATCATCGCGACCACCAGGTGTCCGAGGGGCAGCCGCCGGGCTCGCACCTCGTCGGCCAGGGCGTGGTAGGTGGTCAGCAGACTGCGGCCGCCGGGGCAGCCCAGCACGTAAGGGCGGCGGCCGGCCGATGCGGCGGCGATGCCGTCGGCGATTCGTGCGGCGAGCGCGGCTCCCAGGCTCTCCGGGTCGGGGAACACGGTCGGGGTCACACGCACGGCAACTCCTTTGCGAACCAGTTGTCAACGGGAACACTGTCGGTCTGACCGGTCTGGTCACGGGCTGCGGGCGCCGGAGCTCGGGCAGTCGGCCTCCGACATCCCGGCATGTTCCGGTGCCGCCCTGCGCGGACCGTCTCCTGCCCGGCCGAGCCGCGGCCCCGGGCGCCCCGTTCGTCCGTCAGGTCACGAGCGGGGAGCCCGGGCGGTTCAGGAGGAGCGCGGGTCGTGCTTCGCGCGGTCGTTCCCGTCCTCAGCGGTCTCGGCGGCGTAGACGAAGTCGGGGAAGGTGCTGCCGATCTCGACGACGCGCCCCTCGGCCGCCGACCGCTGGGCAGCCAGCATCACTTCGAGCGCGTGGTAGGCGTGCTCGGGGCGGGTTACGGTCGGCGTGCCGTTCTCGATGCACTCCACGAGGTGACGCAGACCGTCGGTCCACGGCCACTGCGGGTTCGACTCGGGGACGATCTCCCACGAGCCGCGCTCGTTGGACCACTGCTCGAACCCGTCGGGCGCCCAGTCGTCGCCCAGCATCTGCAGCGTCCCCCGGGAGCCGTACAACTCCACGGCCGGCGACTTGTACTTCTGCATGGTGAAGCCCGTGGCGATCGAGGCGAAGCGGGCGTCGCCGAAGTCCAGCACGACGTGGGCGTTGTCGTCCGCCCGGACCGGGACCATCTCGCCCTCGGCCTCGCGCTTGGCGACGGCCGTGCCCACCATGGCGGTCACGCGCCGCACCGGGCCGAAGAACCCGCACAGGCTGGTGAGGTTGTAGACGCCGAGGTCGAACAGCGCGCCGCCGCCGGACTCGTAGAACCAGCGCCCCCACCACGGGCCCGACCAGCCGTACCGGGACCGGCCCAGGTGGAGATCGCCGATCTCCCCGTTCCGCACCCGCTTGTGCATCTCCTGGTAGGTGGGCGACAGGGCGACGTGCGGGGCGCAGACGAGCAGCCCCGGTGCGGTCTCGGCGGCCTTCATCAGCTCGGCGGCCTCCTCGAGGGAGGTGGACATCGGCTTCTCGACCAGGACGTGCTTGCCCGCCTCGAGCGCGGCGCGGGCCAGCGCCCCGTGCTCGTTCATGCTGGTGAGGACGAGCACGATGTCGACGTCGTCGCGGTCGATCAGGCCCTGGGGACCATCGATCGAGGTGTCCATCCCGAACCGGTCCGCCGCCGCCTCCCGCTTGGCGGGATCCGGGTCGTAGCCGGCGACCAGGCGTACCCGGTTCTCCTGGGAGAGACGGGTGATCAGTGCTGCGTACGGACCGGAGAACACGCTGCCGAGTCCGAGCACACCGAGGCTCAGGGTCATGGCGTCAACTTCCTTCCAGGGGTGGGGTGCCGGGGCGTGGGGTGGTGACGTTCAGGACGACCACTCGGGACGCTGCCAGGGGAAACTGCGGGGCTCGTCGAGCGGTTCGGACGGACACGCGAAGGACATGATCAACGCGCGTCTCGGCTCACTCGTGGCGTTCGGCCCGGCGTAGTGCAGGGTGCGGGCGTCATGGACCGTGGCGCCGCCCGGCTGCAGCGGGCAGACGACCGGCCCCGTGACCGCACCGGTGTCGGCGAGGACCAGCCCGTGCGCGTCCGGATGGATCAACCGGTGCTCCAGCACGGGCAACCGGTGGCTGCCGGGCTGGAACTCCATGCAGCCGTTGTCCTCGGTGGCTTCCTGGAGCGGCATCCAGATGCTGAGGGCCCGGTGGCGTCGGGCCGGGTCCCAGTACGCCTCGTCCTGGTGCCACGGGGTCTCCACGCCGTGGTGCGCGGGCTTGCGGATGGCATGCATCCCGGTCGGGACGGCCTCGGGGCCGAGCAGACTCCGCGCCACGAGAGCGGCGTTGCGGTACGCCTCGGTCTCGCGGAGTTCGGTGGCGTAGCTGTCGGGGCTCAGGATCTGCGGCAGCAGGGGCGCGCCGTCCGGGTCGCCGGCGAGTTCGAGGTGGTCCCGCTCGGCGATTCCCGAGCCGGGCTCGAACAGCCGGTCGTAGACGTCCTGGAGCGACGCGGCCTCCGCCGCGGAGGTCAGGCTCTCCAGGACGAGGAAGCCGTCCCGCAGGTACGCCTCGCGCTGCACGTCGTTCACCGGCGCGGCATCGTGCACGGTCATCGACCGCTCCTTCCTGCGTGGACTCGGGGGCGAGGACTCCACCGTCGCCGACCGGGGGCCCGCCGGTCTTGTCCCGGAGGCTCATCCCGTTGCCTGCAAGGAGGACTCCTGGGCCGGCCGGCCATAGGCGGGCGCGCCGCTCGACGAAGCCGACAGCCTGCGGAAATGGGTGGGGGTGAGGCCGTAGGTGCGCTTGAAGGCGCGCGAGAAGTGGGCGGCGTCGGCGAAGCCGTGCTCGACCGCGATGGCCGTCGCGGTGCCCCGGGTGGTGGCCAGCGCCGCGCGGGCGCGGCTGAGCCGCAGCGCCTGCAGGTAGGCCATCGGCGGGACGCCGACGACGTCCTTGAAACAGCGGGCGAAGTGCTTGGGCGACAGGTTCGCCGAGCGGGCCAGGGTGGCGATGTCGAGATCCTCGGACAGGTCCCGCTCCATCAGCCCGAGTGCCGCCTCGATCTCCGGACGCCGACTGCCGGGTACGGTGCCCACGTCGCCGTGCCGGTCGACGAGTTCGGCGGTCGCGAGTTCCGCGTGGCCCCGGGCCCGCAGCGCGGACCCGGGGCTCGGGGACCGGCCGCTGCGGACCGCCTCGTGCAGGAGGCGGACCGCGGCGCCGTCGGGGGCGGCGATACGGATCGGGAGACCGAGCAGACCCGAGAGCTCGACGGCGCCGAACAGTTCGACGCGGAAGCCGAACCCGGCGAAGCGCAGCGGCTCCCCGCCGACCGCGATCGTGGACCGGGCTACCCCGGGGAGCAGGATGCCCAGCTCCCCGGGGCCGACGTCGGCCGACTGCTCGCCCAGGACGAACCGGCAGCAGCCGGAGAGGACCTGGACGATCTCGCCGTACGGCTGCACGTCCAGGTCGATCCGCCAGTCCGCGCCGACCGTCACGTCGTAGGTCTCGACGAGCCGGAACGACGCCTCGTGCCAGGTACCGACGTGGTCGACATGCGCCATCGGTTCTCCTCCTCCCCAGGGCCGGGGCACTTCCGCAACCGCCCCGGCCACCGCCCCCGCACGGTCAGTTGAGCCGGATCCGCAGCCGTGCGCCGTCCTCGCCGCCCGGCCAGGTCACCAGCCGTCGGCCGTTCTCCGCCTCGCTCACCTCGGCGCCACTGCCCTCGTCGACCAGAACCTCCCGGCCGGTCTCGAGCAGCGCGCTGCCGGGGCCCTCGTCACGGCGCAGCAGGATCGTCGAACCGTCGCCGGCACCGTCCGGTTCGGCGGTCGCCCACCGCAGGACGGCGCCGTCCAGGGGGATGTCGAGCGGCAGCATCCGTCCGCTGCGCACCGGCAGTTCCAGCTGGGCACCGCCGGCGAAGGGCACGCCGTCCACGTCCAGCGTGAATTTCTGCGGGACCTGGGCGACGTTGACGAGGTGGACGATGCGCCGGCCGTGCGCGTCCGCCGTGCTGGTGACGACCAGGCCCGGTGCCTCGCCGCGCGCGACCAGGCGTCGCTGCACGCCGAGCCGGCCGACCAGGGCTCGCCAGAAGTCGAGGTGGCACGGGTAGTCGCAGGCCATGACGATCGCGTGGCCGCCGTCCTCGGTCCGCACCTCGAGGGCTACCGGGGAACCGTCGGTGACGTCGACGGCGAGCGGCTGCGCGTCGGTCGCCCCGGTGGCGCGCAGTCGCTGGAGCACGCCGACGCGGACCTCGGGCTGGGGGCCGGCCCAGTCGGTGGCGCGCACGGACGGGAAGTAGTGGACCGTGCCGTCGACTGTCCCGGTGACGGCTACGCCGAGGGCGTCGGCGAGCACCGTGCACGGCGTCCCGTCGTCGTCCAGGACCGGCAGCACACCGTGCAACAGCAGGCGTCCGCCACCCCGGAGGAACGCGGCGAGCCGTTCCTGCACGGCCCGGCCGAGGACGGGCGGTGTGGCGAGGGCCAGCGCCGGTCCGTCCGGGTCGAGGTCGGCGCCGGCCGACGTGGGGGCAGCGGACAGGTCGACGGAGGCGAAGGAGTGGCCGCCGAGCAGCAGGGAACGGGCCAGGATGTCGCGCGGGCCCATGCCGCGGTAGCGCTCGATCTCGTGCACCAGCTCGCGCCGGCGTGCGGCGTCGGGATGGGCGTACTCGGTGAGGTAGTGGTCCTGGACGTAGCCGAGGACGATGTCGTCGTGCTCCTCGTCCATGTCCGCGAGGAGGTGCTCGGCGCCGTGGACGGCACGGACCACGTTCCGGACGGCCGGGTAGGTGGGGCTGAGCCGGCCCTCGGGGTCGACCGGGGCGGCGAAGCCGTGGCGCTCCCCGGTGAAGGCGATCCGGTCGTTGCCGTCCCCGACCGGTTCGTCCAGCGGCGGGTTGTGTCCGCCGGCGAAGAGGTAGTAGCTGATCAGGCGGTTGCCCTGGGCGACGCACAGCCGGGTCTTCAGCTCGGTGGCCTGCGGGCTGGCCTCCCGGCTGAGGTCCTCGCCGTAGTTGCCGGTGCCGGACTCGAACTCCAGGGAGGTCAGGGGCTGGTCGGCGTCGTGGACGGCTGCCATGAACGCGTTCATGACGTACAGGTCCGGCACGTTCTCGACGGTCAGTTCGTGGATGTAGTGGTCGGAGCCCGAGGTGGTCTGGGGCACGCCCGCGTACGACTTGGAGAGCTGGCTGATGCCGATCGGGAAGGTGCGGCCGCGGCCCTCGGACGTTCCGTGCAGGTTGATCAGGAACGGGACGTCCCGGATGCCGTGCTGGACGGAGACCTCGCGCAGTCGCAGCAGATAGCGGGCGTACCGGTCGCGGTGGTGGGCGCCGAGGTCGTGGTGCAGAGCGAGTTGCTGTGCCTCGGTGCCTCCCCGGGTTCCTCCGGAGCGCCAGTGGGCGGCCCAAGATGGGGTGTCGCGTGGGTCGGCACCGTACCGCTGCTGCGCGCCGTCGGCTCCGAACTGCTCGACGGCCCAGGAGGCGAGGTCGTCGAGGGTGGGATCGGTCAGCTCCGGGGTGTTGGTGACCCAGGAGAGCATGCCGACCTCGTTGTCCAGCTGCACCGCGGCGACGGGCCCGCCACGGGTGACCAGGTGGTCGGCGAGAACGGGCATGATCTGCGCGAACCAGCGCTCGCACTGGGCGAGATAGCCGGGTTCGAGGTAGTCGAGGGTCTGTGTGGGGCCGCGCTCGCCCTCCCAGCCGAGGGGGAGGGCTTCGGGGTGCTCGCGGTAGATGCGGAAGGGTATGCCCTCGTTCTTCAGCTCGGCCATGACGAACGGGCCGGGGCGGGCGATGACCAGCAGATTGCGCTCGGCCGCCAGCTCGAGGAACCCGACCAGGTCGCGGTACTCGCTGGTGGCGCCGGTCAGGTCGACCTCGCCGGAGGCCGTCTCGTGGACGAGCCACGGCATGTAGCCGGCGACGGCGGTGCATCCGGCGGCGACGAGCTTGTCGAGCCGGTCGGCCCAGTCGCGGCGGTGGAGGCGGAAGTAGTGCACTTCGCCGGCCATCAGGACCCGCGGAACACCGTCGACGAGGAGCCGGCGCCGCTCCAGGCGTACACCTCCGGCGGGCTGTTCGGGGTCGTTCAGGTGGCCGGAAATCGTCGTCGGCGTCGGGTTGTCTGCAGGGGATGTGCTCACGGGAGAGTCCTCACCGGGTGATCGTCAGGGGGCATCGGCTGGACGGCCACGGGCCGTTGGCTCACCGCCGAGGGGGCGTTGACGCGGGTATTGCCACCGATGAAGTCATCTGGTTAGGGTCGTGAAACCGGTCTCTTGAAACCGGTTTCAGGAACATATCGGGAGCCGAGCCAATGGGCAACAGTCGCGTAACCGTTCGATGGGTGGCCGAAAAGGCCGGTGTTTCGCCCGCCACCGTTTCCCGGGTCTCACGCGGTTCCACGCAGGTTTCACCGGAGCTGCGGGACCGCGTGCTGCGCGTCATCGAGGAACACGGCTACCGGCCCAGCCACTTCGGGCGCGCCCTCGCCGAAAAGCGGCACGGCGCACTGGGCCTGGTGTTTCCCGGGCTGTCCGGGCCGTACTTCTCCGAGCTGATCCAGGGATTCGAGTCCGAGGCGCTGGAGACGGGCGACCAGGTGTTTCTGCTGGCCTCCCACTACCGCGCCGACACCGACGCGAAGGTCCTCGACCTCGCCGCCCGGGTCGACGGAATGGCGATTCACGCCGGAACCGTCTCCGAGGCTGCGGTCGAGGAGGTGGCCCGCCAGATCCGGGTGGTGATCATGGCCGGGGAGGCGGGCCCCGCGCAGGCATCCGTGAGCACCGACAACAGCACCGTCGGCGACCTCACCCGGCATCTGATCGTGGACCACGGCTACCGCCGGCTCGCCTTCGTCGGGCATCCCGAGGGCTCCCCCGACGTGACCGCCCGCTGGCTGGCGTTCCTCGCCGCGCACCGGGAAGCCGGGGTGGAACCCCCGGCCGACCCGGTCCGCCTGGGTCTCGCCCAGTCCGACGGCGCGATCGCCGCCCGCATGCTCCTGGACGAGGGCCGTCCGCCCGAGGCCGTGGTGTGCGCCAACGACGAGACGGCCCTCGGCCTCACCCTCGGCGCGCTCGGCCGGGGGCTGCGGGTCCCGGAGGACATCGCGATCACGGGCTTCGACGACATGCCGATGGCGGCGCTCGTCCGGCCCGGCCTGACCACCGTGCGGCAGCCGGTCCGTGAACTGGCCACGACCACCGCCCGGTTGCTCCACGCCCCACTGACCCAGAAGGACGGCGACACCGTCCTCGACACCGAGCCGGTGCTGCGCGGATCGTGCGGCTGCCCCGACGGCGCGACCCGCCCGACGGCACGTACCGGCGGCGACGGCTGACCGTCACCGCTCATCCGGGGGGTCCCGGGCACCGCCGCCCACAACCTGCGGCGCGCCCGGCACGTATGTGACCAATCACCGAACACCGGCATGCCTGCCGGGCCGCACCCATGGAGACCTCAATGATGAGACGACCCCGGAGCACGACCGCCCTCGTGGCGGGTATGGCAAGCCTGAGCCTGTTCCTCACGGGCTGCACGGGCACGGAGAACGCGGACGCCTCCGCAGGCTCCGACGGAATGATCAACTACCTCAACTTCGGCGACTTCGGCGGTGGTACGGCCCCGAAGGCCAACTACAACCCGTACCTTCCGGCCTTCAAACTCAGCGCCACGGACTACGTCCACGAGCGCCTCATGATCGTCGAGGGCACGAAGTGCCGCGAGGTCCCCTGGCTGGCGACGTCCTACGAGTGGACCGACCCCAAAACGCTGGTGTTCGACGTCCGCCAGGGCGTGAAGTGGAACGACGGCAAGCCCTTCACCGCCGAGGACGTCGCGTTCAGCTTCAACCTGCTCAAGAAGCACAGCGCTCTCGACTCCGTCGGCGTCTGGGACTCCGATCTGACGTCGGTGAAGGCCACCGGCGGCAACAAGAAGGTCACCTTCTCCTTCGACAAGCCCGGTGCCACCGCGTTCACCAGAATCACCGAGACGGCGATCGTCCCCGAGCACATATGGTCGAAGGTCAAGGACCCCACGACCTTCACCAACGCCAAGAACCCCGTCGGCACCGGCCCGTTCACCGTCAAGTCGCTGAACCCGCGCCGCCTCGTCATCGAGCGCAACCCGGACTACTGGCAGGCCGACAAGGTCAAGGTCAAGGAGATCCGGTTCAACAAGGCCGACGCCGGAGGCCAGGTCGAGCAACTCAAGCTCAGCCGCGGCGAGTACGACCAGCAGGGCATGTTCATCCCGGACATCAAGAAGTCCTACGTCGCCCGCGACCCGGAGCACCACAAGTACTGGTACGCCCCGGGCGGTTCGATCAGCGTCTACATGAACCTCACCGAGAAGCCCTTCGACGACGTGAAGTTCCGCCGCGCCCTGACCACGGCCTTCGACGACAAGACGGTGATCCGCAAGGCGCAGCTCGGCTACGTCAAGGAGGCCAGCCAGACCGGGCTCGTCGTCCCGGGCCAGGAGAAGTGGCTGCCGAAGGGCATCGAGGACCAGGGCCGTATCGCCTACGACCCGAAGGCCGCCGACAAGGCGCTCACCAAGGCCGGTTACGAGAAGGACTCGCAGGGCCGGCGCCTGGGCAAGGACGGAAAGCCGATCTCGTTCAGCTTCAAGGTCCCCGGCGAATGGACCGACTGGGTCGCCTCCGCCGACATCGTCATCAAGAACCTGAAGTCCCTCGGCTTCGAGGTCGAGAAGGAGACGCCGAGCCCGGACGCCGCCATCGAGGACCGCCAGACCGGCCGCTACGACATGACGTTCGGCGTCCACGGCGGCAGCTGCAACATGTACAACAACTTCTCCGACCCGCTGAACAGCGACCGCACCGCGCCCATCGGCAAGAAGGCCATGAGCAACGAGGTCCGGTGGAAGGACGCGAAGACCGACGAGCTGCTCGCCGACCTGAAGTCCGCCACCAGCGAGAAGGACCAGAAGAAGGCGGTCGCCGGACTCACCCGCGTCATGACGGACGAGGTCCCGATGATCCCGATCTGGTACGGCGCCAAGTGGTTCCAGTACAAGACCACGAAGGCCGTCGGCTGGCCGAACGCGGAGAACCCGTACGCCTCGGCTGCCGACCCGCTGCTGTGGATGACCCACCTCAAGCCGGCCAAGGACTGACCCATGACCTATTTCGTCCGGCGTGCCGGCTTCTTCCTGGCCACTCTGTGGGCGGCGGTCACGCTGAACTTCCTGATCCCCCGGCTCCAGCCGGGGGACCCGGCCCAGGCGATCCTGTCCCGTCTGACGGGCAAGTCGCAGGCGGTGGATCCGGCTCAGCTGGAGGCCGTCCGCAAGATGCTCGGCGCGCCGGACGGAAACCTGCTGGCCCAGTACGGGGACTACCTCGGGGCGCTCGCCCACGGCCAGTTCGGCATCTCCTACACCTACTACCCGTACACCGTGACCGACGTGATCGGCGACGCGATCCCCTGGACCCTGGTCCTGGTCGGCGTCACCCAGATCCTGTCGTTCTTCATCGGCACCGTGCTCGGCGCCTGGGCCGCCTACCGGCGCAACACCCGGGCCGACTCCTGGATCACCCTCGGATCCACCTTCGTCGGCACCCTCCCGTTCTTCTGGCTCGCACTGCTGCTGATCTTCGTCTTCGCGATCACGCTGCGCTGGTTCCCCGACGGCGGCGGCTACGGCGGCGGCAGCCAACCCGGCTGGAACTGGCTGTTCTTCTCCGACGCCTTCCAGCACAGCGTGCTGCCCGGCCTGTCGCTGCTGATCACCGGGCCCATCGGCTGGATCCTCGGCATGCGCAACAACATGGTCCAGACCCTCGGTGAGGACTACGCGCGCCTCGCCCGCGCCAAGGGCCTCTCCCGCCGCCGGATCGCCCTCACCTACGGGGCACGGATCGCGATCCTGCCCAACGTGACCGGCTTCGCCATCGCGCTGGGGAGCATCCTCGGCGGCACGGTCCTCGTCGAAACCATCTTCAACTACCCCGGGATGGGGCGGCTGTTGCTGGAAGCCGTGTCCAACAAGGACTTCCCGCTGATGCAGACCCTGTTCCTGTTCACGACCGTCGGCGTGCTCATCGCCAACTTCCTCGCCGATGTGGCGTACGGATTCCTCGACCCCCGGGTCCGGCGGACGGAGGCAGCATGACCACCCCGAGCAGTACGTCCATGACCGCGCCGGCACCCACGGGGGCCGGCGACACCGAAGGCGTGCGCGTCGCCGCGATCGCCGCCGGCCGGTCGAACCGCCTTCCCGGCTGGTTCGTCATCCTCTGGCGCAACGGCAAGTGCCGGTTCGGGCTGTGGATGCTCCTGGCCTTCGTCCTCGTCGCCGTGTTCGCCCCGGTCATCGCGCCGTACGGCCCGCGGGTGGACGACTTCGGCCTCTCGGAGGGCCCCACGGGCGCCCACTGGCTCGGCACCACCGCGCGCGGCGAGGACGTGTTCTCGCAGATCGTCTACGGTGCCCGCACCTCCCTGCTGGTGGGAACGGTCGCCGGGGTGCTCAGCACGATCGTCGCCACGGCCGTCGGCCTGACCGCCGGCTACCTCCAGGGGACGGTGGACGAGGTCCTGTCGTTCTTCATCAACCTCGGTCTCGTGGTGCCCGTCCTGCCCCTGATGATCACCCTCGCCGCGTACTCGCCGGTGAAGGGACTCGGACTCATCATCGCGGTGATCACGGTCACCGGCTGGGCGTTCGGCGCCCGCATCAAGCGGGCCCAGATCATCACGCTGCGCACCCGCGACTACGTCACCGCCGCCAAGTTCGCCGGTGACGGCACCGCGCGGATCATCGCCTACGAGATAGCACCCAACATGATGTCGCTGATCGTCGTCGGCTTCATGGGCTCCGCGCTCGGAGCGATCGGCGCCGAGGCCGGTCTGGCCTTCCTCGGCCTCGGCGACCCCGCGACGACGAGCTGGGGCACCATGCTCAACCAGGCCAGCATGGGCGGTGCCATGACGACCGGTCAGTGGGCGTGGCTGGTGGCCCCGGGAATCGTCCTGGCGCTGCTCATCACCGCTTTCACGCTGATCAATTTCGGCGTCGACGCGCTGAGCAACCCGCACCTGAGGGAGGACTGAGATGACACTGCTCGAGGTCGAGAACCTGAGCGTCACGTACAGTCCGCGCGACTCGGCGGCCGTCCGCGCGGTCGACAAGGTCGACTTCGGGATCGAGGAGGGTGAGTTCGTCGGCCTGCTCGGCGAGTCCGGCTGCGGCAAGTCCACCCTCGGACACGCGATCCTGCGGCTGCTGGAGAAGCCGGCCGCGATCACCGGCGGCTCGATCACCTTCGACGGCCGCGACATCACGCACCTCGACGAGGACGAACTGCGCCCGCTGCGCTGGGCCGACCTGTCCACCGTCTTCCAGTCCAGCATGAACTCGCTCAACCCGGTGATCACCGTCCGAGAACAGTTCGCCGACACCTTCGCGGCCCACCCCGAAGCGGCGGGCGACCGGCCCGACGTGGACGCGCGGGCCGGGGAGCTTCTGGAGATGGTCTCGCTCGGCCGCGACGTGCTGCGCCGCTACCCGCACGAGCTGTCGGGAGGCATGAAGCAGCGGGTCGCCCTCGCCCTGGCCCTCGCGCTGCGGCCGCGGTTCGTGCTGCTCGACGAGCCGACGACCGGCCTCGACGTCGTCGTCCAGCGCGACATCCTGGACCGGCTGCGGGAGCTCCAGCGCAAGCTCGGGTTCGCCGTGCTGTTCATCAGCCACGACCTCGGCACGGTCATGGAGATGGCCGACCGGGTGATGGTGATGTACGCGGGCGAGATCGTCGAGGATCAGCCGGCCGGCGACATGATCGAGTCCCAGCTGCACCCCTACAGCGCCGGGCTGCTCGGCAGTTATGCCGACCCGCGGGACGAGGTCGTGCAGGTGGCGTTCGTTCCGGGCCGGCCGCCGGACCTCTCCCGCGAGCACGCCGGCTGCCTGTTCGAGCCGCGCTGTCCGGTGTCGGTCGACGCCTGCCGGACCGAGCACCCCGAACTGCTGCCCGCAGGCCGCGGGCAGGCCCGCTGCCTGCTCGTCGAACAGTCCCCGGACGACGGCGCCCTGCTGCGGGATGTGGCTCCGACCGACCGGCTCGGCGGGGTGTTCTCCGCGGACTCCGAACCCCGCGCCCGCGGGGCCGCCGACACTGAGCCCGTGATGGTGGTCGACGGGGTCGGCAAGACGTACCGGACCAAGCGGGGCGTGCGCACCACGACCACCCGGGCCGTGGACGACGTCTCGTTCGCGCTGCGCCCGGGCCGGGTCAGTGCGCTGGTCGGCCAGAGCGGCTCCGGCAAGACCACCATCGCCCGGCTGATCACCGGCGTGGAACGGCCGAGCAGCGGCACCATCCGGTTCAAGGACACCCGGGTGGACACGTTGCGGCGACGCGCCATGCGGCGTTACCGGCGCCACGTCCAACTGGTCTTCCAGGACCCGTTCTCGGCGCTCAACCCGACCCGGACCATCGCCTATGCGCTCGGCCGCCCGCTGCGCAACCATCTGGGCATGACCGGCGAGCAGGCCCGTCAGCGGGCGGCCGAACTGCTGGAGACGGTGGGCCTGAGCCCGGCGGAGCAGTACCTCGACAAACTCCCGGGCCAGCTCTCGGGCGGGCAGCGCCAGCGCGTGGTGATCGCCCGGGCACTGGCCCCCCAGCCCGAGGTCATCGTCGCCGACGAGCCGATCTCGATGCTCGACGTGTCCATCCGCGCCGAGATCGTCGAACTGCTCGACCGGCTGGTGCGCGAGCGCGGCATCGCCATGCTCTACATCACCCACGACCTGCTGAGCGCCCGGCTCCTGGCCGACGAGGTCATGGTGCTCAACCAGGGCGTGATGGTGGAACACGGTCCCACGCTCGAGGTGATCGGGCAGGCCAGGGATGCGTACACCCGCAGGCTGCTGGCCGCGATCCCCCGGCCGGGACGGTCCCGGGAGTCCTGGCCGGACGAGCCCCCGAACGAGGCGGAACGGGTGCCCGCCGGGAGCTGATCCTCCGGCGGAGCCCCGCCGGCATGGGTTCTGTCCGGTGCGCGCCCGGACAGAACGGCGGGGACCGGCAGGCCCGGTGGCGTTCGCGACGTCACCGGTCCTCCCGGTGTTCCGGCCACCGCACCCGGTGGTGTCCCGGGCGGCCCGCCGGCCGCCGCCCGGCACGCGACGGACCGCCGCAGCCCCTCGGCCGCGGCGGTCCGTCGTCGAGCGGTGGGAACGCGCGTGCGCTCAGCCGGTCGCGCTGAACCGCGCGACCACCGTGTGGTTGGTGTCCATGGTGATCTGGTACTGCGGCGTGGTGCCCTCCTGAAGGACCCCGTCGACCGTCCAGCCGTCGAACTGGAACCCCTCGGACGACGTGGCCGTGAGGGTGACCTGCGTGTTGGGGTCGTACGGGCCGAACAGGCTGGGCCTGACGGTCCCTCCCCCGGCAGGGTCGGCGGAGTACGTGAGCGAGGTCCGGTTCGTCACCTGGGAAGCACGGTATCCGGCCACGATCTCGGTGCTCTCCCGCGCGACGGCGGCATTGTTGTTGTCCTCGTCGCCGAGCGGCTGGCCGTCGAACGTGTTCTCCGTGTTGGAGTACTGGTTGACGACCTTGCAGTTCTGGGGCCGGCAGGGAGTGTCGTAGGCCATGATCGTGTGGTTCTGCAGGTTGGGCGTGATCCAGCCGTAGTGGATGGTGTTCGGCGGAGGCGTTCCGCCGTTGTTCACCACGGTCTGCCGGTCGTGCCACAGTCCGAAGTTGTGGCCGATCTCGTGTGCGAGGTTCTCCCACCCGGTCACCGAGTAGATGCTGGTGACCGAGAAGGCCTGGCTGTCGGTCGTCGCGGTGGCCGGCGTGGGCAGATCGGCCTTGCCCGAGCTGTCCTCCGCGGGGATGGAGGCGAGGAGCGCCACCAGGTCGGCGCTGTACGTCTGCCGCGCTGTGGCAGCCTCGGCGCCGAGCGTCTGGTTCGCGGGGTCCTTGATCATGTCCAGCAGGCTGCCGGCGCTCTCACGGGGGATACCGGTCGGCTCGGTCTGGTAGGTGTTCACCACGTGCACGCTGGCCGGCACATTGCTGCTGGCGAAGGCCCTGTTGAGCTGGTTCACGCCGTACTCGATGCGGGACTGGACGGCTGCGACGCTGCCGAGTTCGGTGACGGTGGCCGGGGTGTAGGCGACGACGATGTCGATGCCCGCGGGGTTCTCGGGAGTGGCGACCTGCAGGGCCCGCTTCGAGTCCTTCGGAGGCTTCGGCGGCTTCGGGTGCTTCTTCTTCTCGGTGAGGGTGTCGATGCCCTGTCCGTTGGGCGGCAGCTTGAGGGAGTCGATCTCCTGCAGGCTGTACCAGCCGGGCCGCTTGCTCAGGGGGTCGTACTGGTACTGGCGGAACCCCATCTGGGCGACACCGGACAGGGTGACCGGCCCGCGGCCGCAGGCTCCGAGGACGGACGCGGCGATGGAGGTCCCGGG
The DNA here is from genome assembly GCF_023703325.1 of Streptomyces meridianus. Classification (GTDB taxonomy): domain Bacteria; phylum Actinomycetota; class Actinomycetes; order Streptomycetales; family Streptomycetaceae; genus Streptomyces; species Streptomyces meridianus. The sequence continues at coordinate 36,463 of NZ_JAMQGM010000016.1, read as the reverse complement.
ATGCTTCGGGTCGTGGCCGCTCCAGTACACGGTGCCGTTCTCGTCCCTGCGCAGCACGTCCTGCACGACCTTGATCTTCTTGCCGTCGAAGAGGGGGAACGTCCGGACCGCAGCCTTCCCGTCCTTCTCCTTGCACAGGGAGCGGTAGTCCTTGGCATCGGCGCGCATGACGCCCTCGCGCACGACCCAGGGCTCGCCCTTCCCGCCGTGCGATCCAGTGGCCGCTGCGGGCATCGCCAGGCCCAGTGACAGGGTGGCAAGGGCGGTCGCCGCAGTGCCGGCGGCGAGCAGAGATCTTCGCATGAGGGATGACAGCCTCTCTGGTGTGGGAGTCGCCCAGATCGCACCACGACCTGCCACCGCACGCACGCCGGGCCGGGCAATCGGGGATCACCCGGATACCGCCGTGGCCAGGACTTCGCCCGGCGCACGCTCCCTCGGCGGCCTTACCGCCGGGGCCTCGAGGACATGGCGGGACGCCCCTGCATCCGGCCCGCCCGATGGTCTGCCACCCCGGCTCACGGCAGCCCTCCGGCAGACCCCACCATCCCGGGCGGCCCCTGGGTCTCTGCGGACTGCTCGGGCATCGCCGAGGGCCGGGACCACCCGCGGGCGTGTGCCTGCCCGGCGCTCGGCGCCGGTCCACCGTCACGGGCTGCCGGCCAGGGGCGAGGCAGCACCCGGGGCTCGGCTCGGGGGGGCCGGCGACCGTCCCCGCCCTACGGAACCCGCGGCTCGCCGTGCCAGGAACGCCACAGTGCCGCGTAGGCACCGCCGGCGGCCACCAGGTCGTCGTGCGCGCCGAGTTCGGTGAGCCGCCCGCCCTCCATCACGCCCACCCGGTCCGCGTCGTGTGCGGTGTGCAGACGGTGGGCGATGGCGATGACGGTCCGCCCTTCGAGGACAGCGGCGAGCGCGCGTTCGGTGCGCCGCGCCGTGCCCGGGTCCAGGAGCGCCGTGGCCTCGTCGAGGATCAGTGTGTGCGGGTCGGCCAGCACGACCCGGGCCAGGGCCAGTTGCTGGGCCTGGGCGCCGTCCGTCGGATGGCCCCGGGCTCCAAGCTCGGTCTCCAGGCCGTCCGGCAGCTCGTCGGCCCAGTCCGCACCGACGGCCGCGAGAGCCGCGCGCAGTTGCACATCTGAGGCGCCGGGCGCAGCGATCAGCAGGTTGTCCCGCAGGGTGCCGAGGAAGACGTGGTGTTCCTGGGTGACGAGCACGATCTGGCGCCGCAGCTGTTCCGGGCCCAGCTCGGCGACCGGGACTCCCCCGACGGTGATCGTTCCGGTTCGGGGCGCGTCGACGCCGGCGAGCAGCCTGCCCAGGGTCGTCTTCCCGGCGCCCGAGGGCCCGACGAGCGCCAGCCGTTCGCCCGGCCGGAGGGCCAGCCCGACCCCGTGCAGCACGTCAGGACCGCCGTCGTAGGCGAAGTGCACACCGTCGACCTCGATCCGGTCGTCCGCCGGCGCCGGAGAGCCGGCCGGTGCGGATTCCGGGGCGGCCCGCGACAGGCCCTCGACGCGTGCGAAGGACGCGCCGCTGCTCTGCAGTTGCTCGATCCCCATGAGGACGGTGTCGAGCGGCTCGGCCAGCTGCTGGAGATACAGGGCCGCGGCCACGACGGCGCCCAGGGTCACCGCACCGTGTCCGTGCAGCACACTGCCGACGAGGAGCACACCCGCCACCGGGGCGATGGAGGAGATCCCCACGGCGGTGAAGAACACGCTGCGCAGGAACAGCGTCCAGGTGCGGGTCCGCCGGGACTCCTCGATGGCCTCCCGGCTCGCCGCGATGCGGCGCTGCTGGAGCCCGAAGGCGTCGACGGTGCGTGCCCCGGTGGCGGTGGCCGTGAGGATCTCGGCGAGCGCCGAGGTGGCGGCGCCCTCGGCGAGGTAGCCGGCCGGTGCGCGGCGCATGTACCAGCGCAAAGCGACATGGACGCCGGTCAGGCCGAGCACTCCGCAGACGCCGAGCAGCGGGTCGAGCACGAACAGCGCACCCAGGATGAACAGCACCTGAACCGACGCGATGAGCACTTTCGGGCCCACGTCCCGCAACGTGGTGCCGACGGCGGCGACGTCGGCGGTGCCACGGGCCGTCAGGTCGCCCGTACCGGCGCGCTCCACGACCGGGGCGGGCAGGGCGAGCGCCCGGTCGACGAACTGCTCGCGCACCCGGGCCAGCGTCCGTTCCCCGAAGCGGTGCCCGAGGAGGCGTGCCCAGCGGGTCAGCAGCAGCTGTCCCAGCGCGCAGACCAGCAGGACCGCCGCGAGCCGGTCGACGGCTCCGACGCCTCCACCGGTGCGGACCGTGTCGATGATGCGGCCGAGCAGCCACGGTCCGGCCAGCCCGGCGCCCGCGGCCAGCCCGTTGAGGGCGAGTACGGCGGCGAAGGCGCGGCCGTCGGCCCGGACCAGGCCGAGGGCCGCGCGGCGTACCCGGGCCGGCTCGGCGACGGGCAGTGGGTACGCGGTCATCGGACGGCCTCCTTCGACGAGCGTGCCCCGCCGTCCCCGGCGGGTGTGGCGTCGCCCTCCGCCTCGTCGCCGGTGTCGTCGTCCCTGTCCCGGATGACGAGGCGCCGGTATGCGGGATCGTTGCGCAGGAGTTCGGCGTGGCTGCCGACTGCGGACACCTTGCCGTCGGACAGGTGGTACACCGTGTCGGCCTGTTCCAGCACGAGCGGTGAGGTGGTGGTCAGCACGGTCGTGCGCCCGGAGCGCGCGGCGCGCAGTCGCTCCGCGACGGCGGCCTCGGTGTGGGCGTCGAGTGCGGAGGTGGGGTCGACGGCCAGCAGCACCTCCGGGTCGGCCAGCAGAGCCCGCACCAGGCGGATGCGCTGGCGCTGGCCGCCGGAGAGGTTCCGGCCCTGCGCTTCGAGAGCCGAGTCCAGTCCGTCCGGGAGGGCGTCGACGATGTCCTGGGCGACGGCCGTGTGCAGGGCCCGGCCGATGGCCGTGTCGTCCCGGTCCTGACGCCCGCAGACCGCCTCCCTCAGGGTGCCGGCGAACAGGTCGGCCTCCTGGTCGGCGACCAGGATCCGGGCCCGGATCTGCGGCAGCGGGATCTCGTCGAGCGGTGCCGGGCCCCAGGTGGCCGTCGAGTCGGCGAGCCGCCCCAGGCGGTCGACGACGGCCGCGGTATCCGCCGGCCGGGCGCCGGCCAGGGCCGTCAGCCGGCGGGGGATCACCTCGACGCCGGATTCCGGATCGCGCAGGGTGGAGGGCTCACCGGGCGCGTCGCGTGCTTCCTGGCCTCGGGATTCGGGTTCCAGGACGAGGAAGGCGACGATCCGCCGGGCCACGACCAGGCCGCGGCTGATCTGGTAGCTGCATTCGATGAAGAACGACACGGGCACCACGAGCACGGCAACGTATCCGTAGACGGAGACCAACTCGCCTGTACTGATGGTGCCTTGGGCGGTCATCCGCGCGCCCAGCCAGGTCACCGCGGCGAGGAACAGCGTGGGCAGGCCGACGCCGAACGACTGGATCCAGCTGGTCACGGTGCCCACTCGGTAGCCCTCCGCCCGGAGCATGCCGGACTCACGGCGGAAGTTGCCGGCGTACAGCTCCTTGCCGCCCAGACCGTTGAGGACGCGCAGACCGCCGCCGAGGTCCCCGATCCGTGCGGTGAGCGCCGACTGCCGTTCGCGGTAGGCCGACTCGGCGCCCTGCAGTCGCCCCAGCATCGGGCCCACGAGGAGCACGATCAGTGGCACCCCGAGCAGCACGACGGCCGAGAGCAGCGGCGAGACGGCCAGCAGCTGGAAGGCCACGACCGCGTAGGCGATGGCTCCGCCCACCCCGGGCCCGGTGACGGTCAGGGCGGCGGCGATCTGCTGGACGTCGCTGACTCCGATGGTGACGACCTCTCCGGCGCCGGTGCGGCGCGGCAGGGCGGCGCCGAGCCGGGTGGCCTGCCCCATCACGACCTTGACGGTGCGGAAGTTGGCGTCCATCCGGATCCGGGTCATCGTCCGGTGCCGCATGGTTCCCACCCAGGCGTTGAGCACCCCGGCCCCCAACAGGGCGGCGGCCCAGCCGGTGAGCGCGGTGGTGTCCCCGGGCACCAGCCCGTCGTCGATGGCCCGGGACAGCAGGTAGGGCGTGAGCGCCAGGAGGAGCATCCACACCGTGCCCAGCAGCGCACCGGCGACGGCCCGGTGCGTCTGCCGGGTCAGCAGCCACCACAGGTACCGGCCTGCGCTGCGGTGGTCCGGGGTGCCGGGGTCTCCGTACGCGTCGATCACCCCGACAGTATTCCGGCCGGGTGTGACAGTGTCCCCGGTCTCCGGAAGTTCGCCGGCCGTCGACCGGAAAGCACCCGTGTGCGACGAGGGCACCGGACCGGCCCCCGAGTCCCGGCCCGCCAACAGGTCCGGATCAAATGCCAGTTGGTGCTGCTTCCTGATAACCATGACGGATGCCCGAGCCCCGCATCCGTGTCGCCGCCTATGCCGTCCGGTCGGAACCCGTTCCCGAACTGCTCGTGTTCGATCACGTCGGCATGCCGGAGGCGGGTACCCGGATCCCGGCCGGTGGTGTGCAACCGGGAGTGGACCTGGAGCGAGCGGTCCTGCGCGAGTTGGCCGAGGAGACCGGGGTGACGGACGCCGTCGTGGTCCGGCCGGTCGCGCTGGACCGCAGTCCGCACCCCACGACGGGTATGCCCCGGAGGACCACCTTCTTCCTGCACCGGGTGCCGGCGAGCATCCCGTCCGACTGGACTCACCGGGTACGGAGCGACGGTGAGGACGACGGGCTGACGTTCGCCTGCCGCTTCGAGCCGCTGCCGCTGACAGTGCCGCCGGCGGACGGCCAGCACGCCTGGCTGGGACAGGCGGACCCGAGCTGGGCGACGGCCGCCGGACGGACCCGGAGCGAGATGTCACCTGACACCCGATCGAGGCCGAGAAGTTGACCACAGCACACCCCGTCGACCACGAACTGATCCAGGCTGCGGCTCACCTCGCTCGCACCCGCTGCCGGGGCGACAACCACACCATGGCAGCCGCAGCCCGCGCCCGGGACGGCCGGATCATCACCGCGGTGAACGCCTACCACTTCTCAGGAGGCCCCTGTGCCGAACTGGTCCTCATCGGCGCGGCAGCCGCCCAGGGCGCCTACGAGCTGGACACCGTCGTCGCCGTGGGCGACCGCGATCGCGGGGTGGTCCCGCCCTGCGGCCGGTGCCGTCAGGTCCTTCTCGACTACTTCCCCACCCTCAAGGTCATCGTCGGCAACGAGGACCGCACCCGGGCCGTTCCCGTCGCCGACCTGCTGCCCGAAAGCTACGTGTGGGCCGACCACCAACTCGAGGCCGGGTAGACGCGCCATCTGTCGCGTGGCCGCCGGGCAGCCGGCGTCTTGCGCGTCACCGATCGGCGGGACAGGTACCCGCCGAAATCTGCTGTCCCAGGGGCGGCCGAGGCGGAAAGACTGTCAGGTATGGAGTTCTTCTGCTACCACCGTGATCGGTCCGGTTCGCCGGCGCTGCGCCAAGAGTTGCTCGAAGAGCACTGGTCCTACATGGATCGCTATGCGTCGGAGATGATCGCCCGGGGGCCGACGTTTTCCGGCAGCGACGGGGTGCCCACCGGCAGCCTGCATATCGTCGACCTGGCCGACCCGGCAGCCGCCCGTGCGTTCGTCTTCGACGAGCCGGGCTACCAGGCCGGTGTGTACCGGGATGTGCTGTTGCGGCGGTGGCGCAACATGCTGGGGCGCACGATGTGGGAATTCCCAGGAGGACGAACCGGTGGCGATCGATTCCTGGTGCTCGGCATGGGCTCGGGTGAGGCCGCCGACGTCACCCTGCCGCCCGATCACGAGTTGATCGCCTACGGGCCACTGCTGTCCGACGACGGCAGCATCTGGCTGGGCACAGCGGCACTGGTACGAGCGCAGAACCCGGAGACTGCACGCGCAGTCCTGATCTCGGACCGGTACGCGCACATCGAGGTCCACAGTTGGCAGTTCGGCGGGCGGCCCTCATGAGCCGCCCGCGTTGTCGACGGAAGCGGCCCGAGGTGTTCTCCGTATGAGGTGGCGGTTGCCCGGCGAGCGATCTCGGGGGACTGATGCACCCGGGGTCGCTGAGTTCCGAGTCGCCGAGCCGATTTCACCGATTGGCGTCCATCACTGCCGCGAGGCCATCCTGCAGGTCTTTGACGAAATACTCGGGAACCTCCAGCGACGGGAAATGTCCCCCGGCCTCGGGTGACCTCCATCGGACGATTTGTCGGTACCGCTCCTGCGCCCAGGGGCGCGGACACTTCTCGATGTCACGGGGATACATACTGATTGCCGACGGGACGTCGACCCGTAGTTCCGGGTCCAGCGAGTTGTGGCTTTCGTAGTAAATGCGGGCCGCCGATGCGCCGGTCCGCGTCAGCCAGTACAGGGTGACGTCGTCGAGAATGCGGTCTCTGGAAATCGTCTCGAACGGGCTGTCTTCGGTGTCCGACCACTCGGCGAACTTGTCGAGGATCCAGGCGAGAAGCCCGACCGGCGAGTCGACGAGCGAGTAGCCGATGGTCTGCGGCCGGGTCGCCTGCTGCTTCGCGTACGCCGCGCGGTGGCGCCAGAAATCGCGGGTCTCCTCGGCCCATTTGTGCTCGACCGTCGTCAGCCCGTCCGTTGTCAACCCGGGCGGCGCCTCCGCGAACAATGTGTGGATGCCGAGAACGTGCGCGGGGAACCTGCCGCCGAGAACCGTGGTGATGTTCCCTCCCCAGTCACCGCCGTGGGCTACGAACTTGCTGTAGCCGAGCCTTTCCATCAGATCGACCCATGCGGCCGCGATCTTCTCGGTTCCCCACCCGGTGGTGGCCGGCTTGTCGCTGTAACCAAAACCTGGCAGCGACGGGGCCACGACGTGGAACGCCGGCGCGTCCGCCTCCTTCGGATCCGCCAGCTCGTCCACTACATCGACGAACTCGGCAATGCTGCCCGGCCAGCCGTGCGTCATGATCAGAGGAGTGGCATCTGCACGTGTGGATCGGCGGTGCAGGAAGTGGATTCCCAGATCGTCAATGGTCGTGCGGAACTGGCCGATCCGGTTGAGGCGCTCCTCGAACGGCCGCCAGTTGTACCCGGTGCGCCAGTAGTTCACGACATCGACGAGGTCGGCGAGGGGAACGCCCTGTTCCCATCGGCGAGGGCCGGGTGCGGCGCGATGAATCGTCTCGGCCTCCGGCAGCCGCGCCGCTGCCAGTCGCGCGCGCAGATCGTCGAGGTCGGCGTCGGTTGCGTGGGCTTCGAATGCCTGCACGTCGCCGGCTGGACGGGGCATGAGACCTCCTGGCCATCGCGGAACCGGCTACGACCGTGAACCGGCTGTGGCGGTTCTACTATGCCTTCATGCTGCGCGCAACCAGCTAAGGTGGTTCCATGCGTACCGCATTCCCTGACTTTCGCCTCGGTGCCGTGCTGGCGACCAGTTTCACGGGGACTTTGTCGGAGCGTCATGGCGACGCTGTGGAGCGCATCCCCACGCCGCACCGACTCGTCGACTGGCTGGCGGTGTACGGCCTCACCGTGGAGTCCTGCACCACTGCCCAGCTCGACCTCGCGCGGGAACTGAGGGAGTCGATTCACACCGCCGCGACAGCGGCCGCGATCCAGGACGCTCTCCCTGCGTCCGCCGTCCAAGCCATCAATGACTGCAGCGTTCAGGGTCAGGCGGCGGTGATCCTGACGCCCGAGGGCAAGCGGCAATGGAGGCTCAGCTCGGCTTCCTGCGTGGAAGATGCCCTCGGCGTGATCGCCGCCGACGCGATCAGCATCATCGCGGGCGAACGAGACGGAAGCTTGGCCTTGTGTGCATCACCAACCTGCCGAGCCGCCTTCTTCGACACCAGCCGAAGTCGCACCCGCAGATGGTGCGATATGAACACGTGCGGGAATCGTCAGAAGAAGGCGCGTTTCGCTGCCAACCAGCGCAAGAACGCCGGGTCATCGGAGTGATCGTTACGCTCGGTACATCCAAATTGGCCCCACGCCTGCGACACATCTGTCACGTGGGGTGCACCCCAACCGGCACCACCGGGGCCTGTATCGAAAGTGGCTGGTTGTGACTTGTGGTCTGTGTTCCCATGCCCCAGTGAACATCGAAAGCTCCGGGGTGCCGGACGAGAGGCCGAGCCGCTGGGTCCGGCAGAGGTCTCATGGCTACGTTGAGGAGTGCGTGCGGGTCCTCGCGGAGGTCCATGCGCGCGACGGCTGTCCAGTGAACTGGCCGGATCAGCCCGGCGAGTGGCTGTCACGCGGTCCCCTGCTGGGCTCCTGGGTAGCGCCTCCACCCTCCTACCGGACCCTGTCGAACGTCCGGGATCCGCGTATCGGTGGCTGCCCGACCCCCGCGTCCTCGTGCCACTGGGCCGGGCATCGCCTGCGCCGCCCCTACCGCAGCCAGGCGGTACCCGGGCCAGGCAGTCGCCCCTGTCCGTCCAACGCGCGGCTGGAGCAGAGCAGTTCGGAGCCGTAGCCGTCCAGGTCCAGCGGCCTGTCACCGGTGTTCAGCACACAGGTGACGTCTCCCCGGCGGAAGGCGAGGACGCCGTCCTCGATGGGCAGCCACTGCGGCCACGGGGCGTCGCGCAGATCCTTCCGGGCCGCGATCGCCGCCCGCACGGTGTGCAGGGGTGAGACCGGATCGGCGCACTGTGCCTCGACGGCGAGATCTCCCCAGCCGGGTGGCTGCGGCAGCCAGGCGGGGCTGTTCGACCCGGCTGGGGAGAAACCATGGCTGCCGTCCCGGCTCCGGGCCCAGGGCAGCGGGACGCGCGCGCCGTCCCGGCCGCGCTCGGCGCCGCCGGAACGCCACCAGGTGGGATCACACAGATCCTCTTCGGCGAGCTCGACCTCCGGCAGAGCAAGTTCGTCACCCGCGTAGAGGTAGGTCGCGCCGGGCAGGGCGAGCAGCAGGAACAGCACCGCCAGGGAACCCTCGCGCCCCCAGCGGGTGGCGGCGCGGGTGACGTCGTGGTTGCCGTGCGGCCAGGCCGGCCGCCGCCCCTGCCGGGCCGCGGCGTCCAGGTAGTCGCGGACCACCAGGCCCATCGCCCCGGCGTCGAGCCGGGTGAACACCAGGTCCATGGCGAACGCCTGCTGAAGTTCGTCCGGGCGAATGTAGGGCTCGCCGATCCAGGCCGGGCCCCAGGTCTCGGCGACACCGAACCGATCCGGGTACTCGGCGAGCAGCCGGGCGAACCGCCGGTGGATCTCGTGCACTTCGGGACGGTCGCTGTAGGGGTGGTCGTCGCCCGGGTGACGCTCCCCCGGTGGCAGCGGCGGGTAGCCGGAGGCCTTGGCGAAGGCTCCGGCCGCGTCGAAGCGCAGCCCGTCGAAACCCCGGTCGAGCCAGAAGCGGACGGTCCGCTCGATGTCGGCGATCACCTCGGGGTGGTCCCAGTTGAGGTCGGGCTGCTCGACGTCGAAGAGGTGCAGGTACCACTCGCCGTCGCCGAACGGCTCCCAGGCGGGCCCGCCGAACAGCGACGGCCAGTCCGAGGGCGGTCCGCCGTCCCGGCCGGGCGCCACGTGGTAGCGGGCGCGGGCCGGATGCCCGGGGCCGCCGCACCGGGCCTCCTCGAACCACGGGTGGTGTGCGGAGGTGTGGTTGGCGACCACGTCACCGACCACCCGCAGGCCGCGGGCGTGTGCCTCGGCCAGCAGTTCGTCGACGTCGCCGAGGGTGCCCATGGCGGGGTCGACGGCCCGGTGGTCGATGACGTCGTACCCGGCGTCCGCCTCGCCGCTGACGTAGAACGGGTTGAGCCACAGCGCGTCGACGCCGAGCTCGACGAGGTGGTCCAAGCCCGCGATCACACCGCGCAGATCACCGGTTCCGGTTCCGTCGGAGTCGGCGAAGCTGCGCAGGTACACCTGGTAGATCACCGCGTCGCGCCACCAGGGCGCGGTTCCGCTCATGCCGTCGCCTCCGGGTCGACGGGGATCAGCTCGATGAGGCTGAGGGCGCTGGTCGGCAGGTCCAGCTCCAGCATCGCGGTCCCGTCGGAAGCAACCTCCACGGGCTCGTGCGGAAGTTCGGCCATGACGTCGCGTGCGACCAGTTCCTTCCACTGCTGCTCGTCCGGCCACTGCTCCACCCCGAGGTCGGCGGCGTGCCGGGCGAGGTGCGAGTGGTCGGGGTCGACGCGGCGGTGGCGCACGGCGTACCGGCCCGCGGGCAGGCCCGCCGCCTCGATGCGGACGACGCGGCGAAGGTCGTCGCGTTCCTCGGCCCAGTCGTGCTGCTGGAGGGTGCCGTTCCAGACGGTGACCGCCAGCCGGCCGGTGCCGTCCGCGGCGGCCGGATCCGCACCGGCCCAGCCCTGCACCAGCGAGTCGGCGCCGTCACCTGAGACCCGCACCCCGATCTCCTCGTCGCCCAGCTGCTCCAGCGCGTAGAGCGCCCAGAAGCGGGGCTTGGCGAGGTTGCCGACGCTGAGCAGGCCGAACCCTCCGTGCACCAGGCCCGGCGGGCGGCCCAGCTCCTCGAAGTGGTCACTGGAGACCCAGCAGGCCACGGACGCCCCGGTGCGGGCGGCGGTCAGCATGCCGCGGGCGGTGAACGGCACGGTCCAGGGGTGGTCGTTGACGGGTGCGAAGTGGGTCGGGGTCGGTCCCCATTCGGTCCACCACACGGCGGTGTCCGGCTTGCCGTGTCGCTCCAGGACGGGCCGCAAGTCCAGCGGCGGGATGCCGTAGGCGTGCGGGGTGACGATGTCGAGGTCCGCGCCGGAGTTCCCGACGTGCTCCAGGACGGCGTCGAGCCAGCCGACCGCCGCGGTCGCCGGACCGGCGAGGGGCAGCGTCGGGTGGGCCCGGCGCACGGCGGCGGCGGTCGCGTCGTACAGGCGCAGGTAGTCGTCCTGGTCACCGGCCCAGAAGCAGCCGAGATTCGGCTCGTTCCAGACCTCGAGCACCCAGCCGCGGGCGAGTTCCTCGTCGCCGTACCTCTCCCGGAGGTGGGTGACGAAGGCCTCCACGAGGCCGGTCCAGTGCTCCAGGTCGCGGGGAGGGTTCGAGAGTCCCGCCGCGGTGATCTCGTGGTGCGGCCGGTCGGCCAGCGCCCGTGGTGTGAAGCCGAGTTCGAGAACGGGCCGCATGCCGGTGGAGAGCACGGTGTCCAGCACCGTGTCGAGGCCGGTGAAGTCGTGGAGCGGCGTGCCGTCCGTGTCCTCGCGATAGACACCCATGTCGTCACCGAGGGTGCCGTGCGCCCGCACCCGGCGGACCCCGAGCTCACCGTGCACCCGGACGAGCGCAGCGACGGACTCCGCGCCGATCGGGCGCCCGCCGCTCTCCTCCTCGCACAGCAGGTGGCTCAGGTGCTCGCTGCCGATGCAGGTCCGCCAGGGACGCGGCAGCTCGCCGCGGCGGTCGGCGACGTCCACCCGGACGACCACCTCGGGGGCGGGCCCGGACGGATCACGGGGCAGCGGCTCGGCGAACACGGGCTCCCCCGGCGCACCGCAGCCCTCCTCGATGCTGCGGACACTCGCCACCGCGTACCAGCCACCCGCCGTGCGGCGGGCGTCGGCATACGGCCGGCACGGGACGACCAGCAGGTCACCGCCCCCGTGGTCGAGGGGCGCCAGCGTGTCGGGGCTCTCGCCGTGGTGCACGACGTAGCCCACCGCGTCGTCGGCGGCCGGCCAGGTCAGCGTGACCTGGCCGACGCCGGAGACGACGTGCACGGAGGCCGGCGGTATGGCGCCCCCGGACATCAGACGCTCACCCTCACCAGCACCGCCGAGGGCTGGGCCAGGGCGACCTCGATGACGGCCGCGCCATCGGCCTGCTCGAGGGCCGCCGGCTCGGCCGTCAGCGTGTCGGCGGCGCGCAGGGCGTCCCACTGCTCGTCGGTCGGCCAGTCGCCGACACCGAGCCGTGCGGCGAGGGTGGTGACGTCGCCGTGGTCGGCATCGAGCCGGGTGACCTCGGCGGTGGCGCCGGCACCGAGCCCGTCCAGCCGCAGCCGGACCGTGCGGGCGAGGGCGGCGTCGCCGGCGGACTTGCCCTGGTCGAGGGTGTGGTTCCAGAGCAGGACGGTCAGCGAGCCGTCGTCGTGGCGGGAGGCCCAGCTCTGCACGAGCCCGTCCGCGCCGTCGCCCTCAGCGGTCACCGGAAGCTGGGTCTCGCCGAGCCGGGACAGCAGGTACAGCGCGTGGTAGCGGGACTTGGCGATGCCGCCCACGGTGATCAGGCCGAAGCCGCCGTGCAGCATCCGCGGCGGACGGCCCAGCTCCTCGAAGTGGTCGCTGGCCACCCAGTACGACAGGGCGTCGAGCCTTCCCGCAGCCGAGCGCATGCCGTGCAGCAGGAACGTCGCGGAGGACACGCTGTCGTTGACCGGGTTGAAGTGGGTGGGCGTGACGCCCCACTCGGTCCACAGGATCCGCGCGGTGCTGCCGTAGCGCGCCAGGGTGGGCCGCAGGTCCAGCGGGGCGTTGCCGTAGGTGTGCGTGGTGACGAAGTCGACGGGCGAGCCGGAGCGGCTGGTGTGCTCGAGGAGTTCGTCGACCCAGCCGGCCGCGGCCGAGGACGGTCCGCCGACCGCGAGCCGCGGGTCGACGGCCTTCACCGCGGCGGCGGTGACGTCGTACAGCTTCATCCACTCGTCGCGGGTGCTGGACCAGAACACCTCGAGGTTGGCCTCGTTCCAGACCTCGAAGTCCCAGCCGAGCACCTCCTCCTCGCCGTAGCGGTCCATCAGGTGCCGCACCAGGGCGCTGATCAGGCCGGCCCAGCGATCCCAGTCCTTGGGCGGGGAGATGAGGCCGCCGTACTCGAAGACGATGCGCTCGGGGTCGCTCGCCAGGTCGCGCGGCATGAAGCCGAGTTCGACGCACGGGCGCAGGCCGATCTCCATGAGCTTGTCGTAGACCTGGTCGATCCGCGTGAAGTCGTGGACGGGCTCGCCGTCGACCTCGCGGTAGACACCGAGGTCGTCGTGGAGGATCGCGTGCGCGCGAACGGTGCCGACACCGATCTCGTCGTGCACCCGGCGCAGCGCGGCCTCGAGTTCGGCGCCGATCTCCCGGCCACCGGACAGATCCGTGCACAGCAGCTGGCTGAGCCGCTCGCTGCCGATCATCGGCTGCCACGGGCGGGGAAGCGGCTCGCCCGCGGCGCTGGTGTCGACGCCGAGCACGACCTGCGGGGCGTCCCCCTCCGCCTTGAGGGAGGCGCCGTTCACCGTCTCGCCGACGGCGCAGGTCACGGTGACGGTGGGCACCGAGGCGACGGCGTAGTCGTAGGAGACGCCCGGCTCGCCCGTGGTGTCGACGTACCAGGTCTCGGGGACGGAGAGCACGTCGCCGCCGAGGTGGTCGACGGGCTTGAGGTCTTCACGCGGCGACCCGGCCGGGGCCCGGTGCACCATGTAGCCGACCGCGCCCTCGACGGGTTCCCAGCGCAGGGTGACATGGCCGGTTCCCGGAACGAGCGCCAGCCCGCCGGGAGGTGGCAGGTCGGGGATGGGTGCGGTCTCGCGGAGGTCGGACCGGGTGGAGATCCGCTGCTCCCAGTCCTCGCGGGCGGTCGGCCGGTTCCCGTCGTCCGCTCCGGTCTCGGCGGTGTGCTCGGTGCTGGTGCCCATCGGTCCTCCAGGGGTCGTTCACAGACGTCTTCCTCGGTCCCGGACGCTCACGAAGGCCAGCTGTTTCCTGCCGTGAAACCGGTTTCTGGAGTACCCCACCCCACCGCAGGCGGCGTGTCAAGAGAGCTGCGCGGGGCAGATGTTGCGGTTCGGAGGGCGGCTCCCGTCCCGGGAGAGGACCGGCAGAAGCCCTCAGGACCTGCGGTATTCGCGCGGAGGGACACCGAAGTGCGCCCGGAACCTGCGGGAGAGGTGGAACTCGTCGGCGAATCCGAGGGTTCGTGCGATTTCGCGGTGGGTCATGTCGGTGAGCCGGAGCAGTGTGGCCGCCGTCTCGAGCCGGCGCGCGCTGCGGAACGCGGACGGCGTCTGACCGACCTCGGCGGCGAACCGGCGCCGGAAGCTGTCATAGGTCAGGCCCGCTGCGGCCGCGAGATCCCGCAGGCCCACGCTGCCGGTCAGGTCGTCCGCCAGCCGGCCGACGGCTTCCTCGATCTCCGGGCTGAACCGGCCGCCGGAGGGGCCCTCGCCGGCGTCCTCGGTGTCCAGCAGCCAGTCGGTGAGCGCGAGAAGCTGGTGCTCGGCCGCCCGCCGCGAGCGGGGCGGCGTCCGCAGCACGCCGCGCAGCGCCTCGATCGGGGGAACCGGGCGCGGGTAGCGGGGGCCGGCGACGTCGAGCCCGGCCGCACCGGCCAGGGAGTCGAACAGCGGCCCGGTGAACACCACGAACAACTCCGTCCACCGCTGCCCGGGAGCCGTCCCGTAGGTGTGCGGGACACCGGGCGGAACGATCGTGTGCGCCCCGGGCCCGATCCGCTCGTCGCGGCCCTCGGCATCGCGGTACCGGCCCTCCCCGGCGAGCAGCACGGACAGGACGTAGGCGTCCATCACGCGCAGGCTCGACGGCATGATCGGCTCGTCGTCGACCACCTCGCCGGCCAGGACGAGCCGGCCGAGTCTCGTCACCGGCCCGTCGGACACGGCGACCACCGTCCGGTTGCTCACACGACCGACCCTACCCGCGCCACAACGTTCATGCCCGAGCCGCAAACGTCCATTCCGACTGCCCCGGAGCCGCAATAACGTCCATCCCGACCGAAGGAAACCCGCGGGTCCGACCCCGCTCCCGCCCCTGCACCGGAGGACCCCCATGGCACCCACCGAGACCGACCGCGCGTCGCTCGTCACGCCGGAAATGCGCGAACAGTACGAGAAGGAGGGCTACTTCGTCCTCGAGCGCGTCCTCACCGACGAGCAGCTCGAACTGCTCCGCGGCGGCGCGCAGTACTCCATCGACAAGCTCGACGCCGCCATGGACGCGGCGGGCGTCGACACGATCGGCATCAACCACCGCGGCAAGCGCTACTTCAGCAACATGATCTACGAGGACCGCCCGGAGCTGCGGTCCTTCCTGTTCAGCGACACGACGGCGCAGATCTGCAAGGCCACCCTCGGCGAGGACGCCTACCTGTTCTGGGAGCAGTACGTCATCAAGGCGGGCGACCCGGACACCGCGTTCGCCTGGCACCAGGACTCCGGTTACGTCCACGAGGACCACGACCCGTACGTCACCATCTGGATCGCGCTCGATGACGTCACGCTGGACAACGGGCCGGTCCACCTGCTGCCCTACTCGCGGTCCGGCATCAAGTCGTACGTCAAGCACATCACCGACCCCGTCACCAACGACCGGGTCTGCTACTTCGGTTCGGACCCGGGCGTCCCGATGACCGCGCCAGCGGGCTCCATCGTCGTGTTCTCCAGCGTGGTGATGCACCGCAGCGGGCCCAACCTGACCGACCGCAACCGACGGGTCTACATCGCGCAGTACTCGCAGGAGGTCATCAACGCGAAGAACGACACCGCCCCGGCAGGCTCGTTCGAACACTTCCTCGACGGCGGCCGGATCGTGGCCGAGGTCTGAGCGCTCCTCCGCCCCCACCCCTGCACGGGCACGATTCCGAGAGGTTCCCCATGAGTTCGGTGCGACGGCCGACACCGCGCCCCACCTACGACCACCCGACCGTCATCCGGCACCAGGACGCCGCCCGGCACCTGTGGGGCGACCCGGGGGGATCCGGATACGTCAGCGACCAGGTCTACGTCTCCTCGGCGGACCTGCACGTCCTGCAGTTCACCCTCACCCCGCGCGGACGTTACGTCCACTCCGAGATGAACCCCACCGTGTTCGCCGCCGACGTCGCCTACGTCGTGCTGTCCGGAGAGCTGATCCTCATCGACCCGGAGCACGGCGAGGTGCGCCCGCTCACGGCCGGTGAGGTCGGCTTCTTCCGGCGGGACACCTGGAACCACGCCGTCAATCCCGGCCACGAGCCGGTACGCGTCCTGGAGTTCTTCTCCCCTCCGCCGTCGCGCAACACCGCCTCCCCCTACGCCCGCAGCAAGCCGCTGTTGCAGGAGACGCACTACCGCGACGAGCGCTGGACCGGCCGGTGGCCCGAGGCGCGCGCCGAGCGGGACGCGACGGCGCGGATCCACGTGGCACGCGAGGGAGATCTGCTCCACTGGCTCCCCGAGGAGGACGGCGGGCATCTGGCGGGCACGGCCGTCGACACCGAGTATCTGACCGTCACCCGGGGGCGCATCTCCCCCGGGCACGCCGGAACCGTGCACACCGCCCAGGACGAGACGGTCGTCTACGTCACCGAGGGCAGCCTGTATCTGCACCTGCCCTCCTTCGAGGGCCCGGCCTGGCACCGGGTCGAGCCGGACGACGCGGCCTACCTGCCCGAGGGCACCGACTACCGACTGGTCGACGTGGAGGGCAAGGGCGCCCGCTACTGGTCCGGGGCGGGACGGGTCCCGGAGGGATGGCAGCCGTGAGCGACCGGGCGGTGGTGGCCCTCGACGTCGGGGGCACCACCATCCGTTCCGGACTGATCGCCGAGGACGGCACCGTCCTGCATGCGGCCGCACGCCCCACCGTTCGCGACGGCCGGCGCGACCCGGGGCTCACCGGGACCGCGTCGGCGGTGCGCGACGTGCTCGAGGCCGCCCGTGAACGGGACGTCCGGGTGACGGGCATCGGCGCCGGGTTCCCCGAATACGTCGACGTCACGGGGCGGTTGACCAGCAGCGAGGTGCTGGAGCGCACCGGGCAGCCGGCCGACCTGCTCGCCTCGCTGGCACCCGGACTTCCGCTGGCCGTCGAGTCCGACGTCCGCTGCGCGGCCCTTGCCGAGGCCCGGCTCGGCCGGGGCCGCGGGCTCGGTTCGTTCCTCTACGTCTCCCTGGGGACGGGCCTGTCCGCCGCATTCGTGCAGGACGGGACCGTCTGGCGTGGGCACCGCGGCGAGGCGATCGCGCTGGGCAACCTCGAAGTGCCGGCCTCCGTCGACCCCGGGTTCTCCGCCGGTACGGCCGGCGGACCGCCGGGGACCCTCGAGGAGTACTCCTCCGGCGCGGGCATCGCCGCCCGTTACACCCAGGGCACTGGCATCAAGGTGAGCGAGACCCGCGATGTCGTGCGCAGGGCCACCGACGGGGATCCGACCGCGCTCCGGCTGCTCACCGGCGCCGGACGCGCCCTCGGCACCGCACTCGGCTGGACGGTGTCGCTGCTGGACCCGGAAGCGGTCGTCGTCGGCGGCGGACTCGGCGTCTCCGGGGGGCTGCTGCACGAGGAGTTGCGCAGCGCCTACGCCGCGGCGTGCCTGCGCCCCTCGCCGCCACCGGTGCGGTACGCCCAACTCGGCCAGCGGTCCGGGCTGTTGGGGGCTGCGCTGGCCGTCCGGCATTGACGCGGCCCACACGAGACAGAGTCCGGGATTCCGCCGTCGGGCGGTGAACACGGCCCATACACTCCCGAATCATGAATACCGCACCAGCCGCCATCACCGGTGACCTGGCGCCGAGCGGCGTGCTGCGCGCCGCGATCAACCTGGGCAATCCGGTCCTGACCCAGGGCACGCCGACGGCGCCGGCCGGCGTCACGGTCGACATCGCACGGCAGCTCGGCGCGCGGCTCGGCATCCCCGTGGAGTTCCTCTGCTTCGATGCCGCCCGCAAGTCCTACGAGGCGATGGCGGCGGGCCGCGCGGACGTCTGCTTCCCGCCGTCGAGCCCGCACGCGAGGCCGAGGTCGCCTTCACTGCCCCGTACGTCGTCATCGAGGGCGTGTTCGCGGTCCCTCGCGGATCGGCCCTCACCGCACCGGCGGACGTCGACCGGGCCGGCGTGCGGATCGGCGTGAAGCGCGGTTCCGCGTACGACCTGTTCCTCTCCCGCACGCTGCGTCACGCGAGTGTGGTCCGGGGAGAGGAGGGGGCCGCCGTCTTTCTCGACCAGGGCCTGGAGGTCGCGGCCGGCATCCGGCAGCCGCTCACCGAGTTCGTCGCCCACCGTCCTCGACTCCGCCTGATCGAGGACCCGTTCATGCAGATCCGGCAGGCGGTCGGTACGACCAGGAGCCGGAAGCCGGCAACCGTCCGGTACCTCCGCGACCTCATGGAGGAGCTGAAGGCCGGCGGCTTCGTCGCGGAAGGCCTCCGGCGGTCGGGCCGGCCCGCCTCACTCGTCGCCCCGCCCGAGCAGCCGGGTTCCTGACTCCTCCCGGCAGCAGGGGGGCTGAGTCCAGGCCGGACATATGCGGACTGAGCAGCGGTTTGTCCCCGACTCGCGGGTAACCGGATCGTCAAATCCGCGCTGCTGATCTTTCCCGGCGGGCCTTTCAGTGGGAATCTCTCCACCAGCTCTTCTCGCGCCACGGGGAGGGCCTGTGCGCATGTCCGCTTGTTGCACCGACTCCCCCCGTACATGCATCACTTCAGCTCTGCCAGGGCGAGTCGTCCCGACCGTCCGTCAGCCGGGCCGCTCCCCCGCGGCCCCGATCGAGGAGAGACCGCGTGACTTCTCCCAGCATGCACCGCCGCTCCACTCTTCGTGCCGCCGCACTCGTCGCCTCGGCGGCCATGGTGGTCGTCAGCGTCCAGGCCGGTTCGGCCAGCGCGGGCAGCGAGCGGTCGAGAGCCTCCGCCGTGCCCCTGAGCGCAGGTGAGTACCGTACGGCCGTCGAGGACGCTCAGGAGCTCGTCTCCGCCACCGCCGACTCGCTCGGGCTCGGAGGCCTGGAGAAGCTGGTCGTCCGCGACGTGATCAAGGACGCCGACGGCACCGTGCACACCCGCTACGAGCGCACCTACGCCGGGATGCCGGTGCTCGGCGGTGACCTGGTCGTCCACGAGAAGAAGGACGGCGCCCGCTCCACCACCAAGGCGACGAACGCCCGAATAGCCGTGGCCTCCACCACGGCCGAACTGCCCGCGGCGAGCGCGAAGAAGAGCGCCCTGAAGGCCGCCGAGGGCAAGAAGACCCGTAAGGCGGAGGCCGGCAAGGCCCCCCGCAAGGTGATCTGGGCCGCCGACGGCAAGCCCACCCTCGCCTGGGAGACGGTCGTCACCGGTGTGCAGCACGACGGCACGCCCAGCCGGCTGCACGTCGTCACCGACGCGAAGACCGGTGAGACGCTCTTCGAGCACGAGGCCATCGAGGCCGGCACCGGCACGGGTGACTACAACGGCACCGTCACCCTGGGCACCAGCCCCGGGGGCAGCGGGTACACGATGACCGACAGCGGTCGCGGCGGCCACAAGACCTACGACCTCAACGGCGGCACCTCCGGGACCGGAACCCTGTTCACCGACGCCGACGACGTCTGGGGCGGCGGACGGCAGAGCGCCGCCGTCGACGCCCACTACGGCGCGGCCCTCACCTGGGACTACTACAAGAACGTCCACGGCCGCTCGGGAATCCGCGGCGACGGTGCCGCCGCCTACTCGCGCGTCCACTACGGCGACAACTACGTCAACGCCTTCTGGGACGACGACTGCTTCTGCATGACCTACGGCGACGGTGAGGGCAACTCCAACCCGCTCACCTCGATCGACGTCGCCGGCCACGAGATGAGCCACGGCGTCACGTCCAACACCGCAGGCCTGGTCTACAGCGGAGAGTCCGGCGGCCTGAACGAGGCCACCTCGGACATCTTCGGCACCTCCGTGGAGTTCTACGCGAACAACACCGCGGACAAGGGCGACTACCTCATCGGCGAGAAGATCGACATCAACGGCGACGGCACCCCGCTGCGCTACATGGACAAGCCCAGCAAGGACGGCAACTCCGCCGACTCCTGGTCGCTGCTGGTCGGCCTGAAGGACGTCCACTACTCCTCGGGTGTCGCGAACCACTTCTTCTACCTGCTCTCCGAGGGCAGCGGCGCCAAGACCATCAACGGCGTGAACTACAACAGCCCGACGTCCGACGGCTCCACGGTCACGGGAATCGGCCGCGGCAAGGCCGAGAAGATCTGGTTCCGGGCGCTGGCCACCTACATGACGTCCACCACCAACTACCAGGGCGCCCGTACGGCCACCCTCAACGCGGCGGCCGACCTCTACGGCAGCTCCAGCACCGAGTACCAGACCGTGAACGCGGCCTGGAAGGCCGTCAACGTCAAGTAACCCGGCATCCCGTCAGCGGGCCGTCCCACCGTTCCTCCGGCGGGACGGCCCGTTCCGTTTCCGGCACTGCTGCGCGGGCCGCCGGTCCGGCGGCCCCCCGCGCCTGCTGCGGTGCGACAGGCGAGACTGCCCGGCCGTTGCCCCGGCGCCGGGCGGAGCGTAGGGACAGTGAGTGGGCCCCTCTCCGCGGAGAGGGGCCCACTCACTGTCCGTACGCCGGGTTCGCGCGCCGGGAATCAGCCGAGGGCGGCGAGCGCCTCGTTGAAGATCTTCGACGGACGCATGACCGCCGCGGCCTTCTCGGGGTCGGGCTGGTAGTACCCGCCGATGTCGACCGAGGAGCCCTGCACCGCGATCAGCTCGTCGACGATGGCCTGCTCCTGCTCGGACAGCGTCCGGGCGAGGCCGGCGAAGGTCTCGGCGAGCGCGGCGTCGTCGGTCTGCTCGGCCAGCTCCCGGGCCCAGTAGAGGGCGAGGTAGAAGTGGCTGCCGCGGTTGTCGATACCGCCGAGCTTGCGGCTCGGGGACTTGTTCTCCTCGAGGAACGTCGCCGTCGCGCGGTCCAGGGTGTCAGCGAGGACCTGGGCACGCGGGTTCGCGGTGGTCTGCGCCAGGTGCTCGAAGCTGACCGCGAGCGCGAGGAACTCGCCCAGGCTGTCCCAGCGCAGGTAGTTCTCCTTGACCAGCTGCTGGACGTGCTTCGGCGCGGAGCCGCCGGCGCCCGTCTCGAACAACCCGCCGCCGTTCATGAGCGGCACGACCGACAGCATCTTGGCGCTCGTGCCGAGCTCGAGGATCGGGAACAGGTCGGTGAGGTAGTCACGCAGGACGTTGCCGGTGACGGAGATGGTGTTCTCGCCGCGGCGGATGCGTTCGAGGGAGAACGCGATCGCGTCGACCGGCGCCATGATCTCGAGCTGCAGGCCCTCGGTGTCGTGCTCCGGGAGGTACTGCTTGACCTTGGCGATGAGGTTGGCGTCGTGCGCGCGGCCCTCGTCGAGCCAGAACACGGCCGGGTCGCCGGTGGCGCGGGCACGGGTGACGGCGAGCTTGACCCAGTCCCTGACCGGCGCGTCCTTGGTCTGGCACATGCGGAAGATGTCGCCGGCGCTCACGGTCTGCTCGAGCACGAGGCTGCCGTTGCCGTCGGTGACCCGCACGTTGCCGGTGACCGGGATCTCGAAGGTCTTGTCGTGGCTGCCGTACTCCTCGGCCTTCTGCGCCATGAGGCCGACGTTCGGCACCGAGCCCATGGTGGAGGGGTCGTAGGCGCCGTTCGCACGGCAGTCGTCGATGACGACCTGGTAGATGCCGGCGTAGCTGCTGTCCGGGATGACGGCGAGGGTGTCGGCCTCGTTGCCGTCCGGGCCCCACATGTGGCCGGAGGTGCGGATCATGGCCGGCATGGAGGCGTCGACGATGACGTCGCTCGGCACGTGCAGGTTGGTGATGCCGCGGTCGGAGTCGACCATCGCGAGCTCGGGGCCCTCGGCGAGCTCGGCCTCGAACGACGCCTTGATCTTCTCGCCCTCGGGCAGCGAGTCGAGGCCCTTGAGAATGCCGCCGAGACCGTCGTTCGGGGTGAGTCCGGCGGTGGCGAGCGCGTCACCGTACTCGGCGAAGGTCTTCGGGAAGAAGGCGCGCACCACGTGGCCGAAGATGATCGGGTCGGAGACCTTCATCATCGTGGCCTTCAGGTGCACGGAGAACAGCACGCCCTCGGCCTTGGCACGGGCGACCTGCTCCTTGAGGAACTCGCGCAGCACCGCGACGCGCATGACGGACGCGTCCACGACCTCACCGGCGAGCACCGGCACCGACTCGCGCAGCACCGTGGTGCTGCCGTCGTCGCCGGCCAGCTCGATGCGCAGGGAGTCGTCCTGCTCGATGACCACGGACTTCTCGGTGGAGCGGAAGTCGTCGCCGGTCATGTGTGTGACGTTGGTCTTCGAGTCCGGCGTCCAGGCGCCCATGCGGTGCGGGTAGGACCGGGCGTAGTTCTTGACCGAGGCGGGGGCACGCCGGTCGGAGTTGCCCTCGCGCAGGACCGGGTTGACCGCGCTGCCCTTGACCTTGTCGTAGCGGGCGCGGACGTCGCGCTCCTCGTCGGTCTTCGGGTCGTCCGGGTAGTCCGGGAGCGCGTAGCCCTGCTGCTGCAGCTCGGCGATCGCGGCCTTGAGCTGCGGGGTCGAAGCCGAGATGTTGGGGAGCTTGATGATGTTGGCCTCGGGCCTCTTGGCCAGCTCACCGAGAGCGGCGAGCTCGTCGTCGATGCGCTGCCCCTCCTGGAGATGCTCCGGGAACTGGGCGATGATGCGCCCGGCCAGGGAGATGTCGCGGTACTCGACGCCGACCCCGGCCGTCGACGCGTAGGCCTTGACCACAGGCAGGAACGAGTACGTTGCCAAGGCCGGGGCCTCGTCGGTCTGCGTATAGATGATGGTCGAGTCAGTCACCGCTACTCCTGCTTCACGTCTACATCGTCTCGATATCAAGATATCTCGTGTCCGTGCCCCTCCGACACCGCCCCCCGCAGCGGATCGCGTCGCAGGCCGGGCCCCGTCGGCGGCGGACACGCAACCGCTATCGGCAACCGGCATCAGCGGCCCGGCCCGCCCCGCGCACCGGCACCCCCGCCCGGTTCGGAGCCGGGACAGGCGGACGACGGCCGAGAAGCCACGCCACGGCTTCCGACGGTACCCGCAGGCCGGTCCGCCTGCCCGGGGCCCGGTACCGGACGCGACCACGGGTGCCCGGTGCGTGACCCCGGAGAAAAGGGCTCGCCGCGGAGGCCGTGGGCGACGACGATGAGCGCGTGCGCATCCGACCCGTCCGCAGCGAGGACATCCCGGCCCTGCAGCAGATCGAGCGGGCCGCCGGGCAGCAGTTCGACGAGGTCGGCATGCCGGAGATCGCTGCGGACGAACCTTTTTCCGCGGCGGAGTTCTTGCCCTACCTGCGTGCCGGGCTGGGCTGGGCAGTCGTGGACGGACGCGACGTCCCGGTGGCCTACGCCGTGGCGGAGCCCGTCGACGGCAACCTGCACGTCGAGCAGGTGTCGGTGCATCCGGACCGTGCCCGCCGCGGCATCGGACGGGCGCTGCTGGACCACGTGGCCGAACACGCCGCGGCGTCGGGCATGCCCGCGCTGACCCTGACCTCGTTCGCCGACGTGCCGTGGAACGCGCCGTACTACGCTCGCTGCGGCTTCCGGGTTCTCGGCGAGAGCGCGATCGGGCCGGGGCTGCGTGCCGTCCGCCGGCGGGAGGCGGATCGTGGGCTGGACCGATGGCCGCGTGTGTGCATGCGCCGGGAGGTGTGACGGCCGTCCGGCTGTCCGTAACGCCCGACGGAGGCGCGATCACGTCCAGCGGCCGAGGTCCGAAGCATCGTGGCGCGGGAATGCGGGTTCGGTGGAGCACGGCGAGACCATCGGTGGGCCCCGGCCGTCGATGCACCTTTGTACAGGTGGCGGGACACGATGGAGGCACCGTCCGGCCGGAGCAGTGGTCGGGGACTGAGAGACTGCCCGGCATGGATATCGTCCGCAGGAACAACGTCACCGTCACCGGTAACCCGCACGGGCCGTCGGTGGTGCTGGCTCACGGGTTCGGCTGCGACCAGAACATGTGGCGGCTGACGGTGCCGGCCCTGGCCGAGGACTACCGGGTCGTGATGTTCGACTACGTGGGTTCGGGCCGATCGGACGCCTCCGCATTCTCGGAGGATCGTTACTCCTCCCTGGACGGCTATGCGCGCGATGCGGTGGAGGTGTGTGACGCGCTCGACCTGCGCGACGCGGTCTTCGTCGGCCATTCCGTGAGCGCGATGATCGGTGCACTGGCCGCCGACGCGGCCCCGGAGCGCATCGGCGCACTGGTGATGGTCGCCCCGTCTCCGCGCTACGTGGACGACGACGGCTACCGGGGCGGGTTCGGCGCCGACGACATCGACGAGCTGCTGGCATCGCTGGAGTCGAACTACCTGGGCTGGTCGGCGGCGATGGCTCCGGCGATCATGGGCAACGCGGAGCGGCCCGAACTCGGCGAGGAGCTGAAGAACAGTTTCTGCGCCACCGATCCGGACATGGCGCGAGTCTTCGCCCGGACGACGTTCCTGTCGGATTCCCGGGAGGATCTGAAGAGGGTGCGGGTGCCGACGCTGGTGCTGGAATGCACCCAGGACGTCATCGCTCCCCAGGGTGTCGGAGCCTTCGTCCACGAGGCGATTCCCGGCTCCGTGCTGATCACTCTGGAGGCGAGCGGGCACTGCCCGCATCTGTCCGCGCCCGCAGCCACCAACCAGGCACTCGTGGAGTTCCTGGCGGGTCTGCGATGATGTGCCGCGCCGACCAGCAGCCCGACCCGCACCGTGCCGGCGACGAGACGTCGGACGCGGTATTCGCCGCACTGTTGGAGGACAGCGCCGAGGAACTGTACGAGTCCGCGCCGTGCGGCTATCTGTCCACGCTGATGGACGGCACCATCGCGAAGATCAACGGCACGCTGCTGGGCTGGCTCGGCCTGGAACGCGAGGCGGTCGTGGGCCGGATGCGGTTCACCGACCTGCTGACCGTGGGCGGCAAGCTCTACCACGAAACCCACTTCGCGCCGTTGCTCCGGATGCAGGGCGAGATCAGCGGGATCGCCCTGGAGATCAAGCAGACCGGCGGCGGCCGGATACCGGTGCTGGTCTCCTCGGTGGTCAAGCACGGCAGTACCGGCGAGCCGCTGCTGATCCGCGCCACCGTCTTCGACGCCCGGGACCGCCGCTCCTACGAGGAGGAACTCCTGCGGCGCCGGAAGGCGGCCGAAGAGGCACGCAAACAGGCCGAAGCCGACCGCGCCCGGCTGCAGAATGCCCTCGCGGTGCTCCAGCAGTCACTGCTGCCCGACATCCTGCCGTCGATCCCGGGCATGGAAGCGGCCGCCCATTACCACGCCGCCTCGCCCGACCGGCTCGGCGGCGATTTCTACGACGTGTTCCCCCTCGACGGCAACCGCTTCGCGTTCTTCCTCGGCGACGTGTGCGGCAAGGGGCCGCAGGCCGCAGCGCTCACGTCACTGACCCGCTACACCCTGCGTGCCGCCGCCCTGCACGACCCCGATCCCGTATGCGCCCTGAGCACACTCAACAGCGTGCTCCACGAGCGCTACACCGGCAGCGGCGACCCGCGCTACTGCACCGCCGTCTTCGGCACGCTCGAACCGGACCCCGCGACCGGGCAAGTCACCGTCCACCTCGCCGCAGGCGGTCATCCTCCGGCCCTGGTGCTGCGCGCCGACGGCACGGCGGACTACTTGCCCACGCCCGGCGGCCTCTTCGTCGGCATCCTGCCGGACGCACACTTCGCCACCGCCACCACCACCCTCGACGCCGGCGACACCCTCCTGCTCTACACCGACGGGCTCACCGAGGCCCGCACCGGCGAAGACCGCACCGCGCTGTTCGGGGAGGACAGCCTGCTCGCCTTCGCCGCCCACCAGGCCGGCCGATCCCCGCAGGCCGTCATCCATGCCCTGACGGGTCTGCTGAACGGCTTCGGCGACGGCCTCGACGACGACACCGCCCTGCTCGCTCTCGGCGTCCCCGTACGCCCCGCCACCTCCCCTGCGACGAGAAACCCGGAATGAGCCCGCTGAAGATCACAGCCCGAGACGCCATGACCGGTCCCGTTCTGGAGGTCATCGGCGCACTCGACTATGCCAACGCCACCGAACTGCGCGAGCAGGTCACCACGCTCGCCTTCCGGCCGGGCCAGCGCCTCGTACTCGACCTGGCCGGCATGGAATTCTGCGACTCCAGCGGCATCACCGCCCTCATCGCAGCCCGCAACCACGCGTACTCCGCCGAGGCCGACATCGCACTGGCCGCGGTACCGGCCCACACCCTGCGCGTTCTGCGCATGATCGGCCTCGACCAGATCCTGCCTCTCTATCCGGACAGCGAGACGGCCGTCCGGTCCTGACGTATCCGGCGGAATTCCTTTGGACACCTCCCGGCCGACGGCCGGTGGAGCACCACTGGTCGCGCCGACCACATGGCCCGGGCCGACCTCGCAGAACGACGGCCCGGGGCACGCCCAGACCCGTGGCCGCACTGCAGCGGAGGGCGGTCGGGAGCACGAGCCCGGCCACGTCGAACCGAGGCCGAGCTCGCTCGATCACGGCTCGTTCACGGCCGAGCAGCGGACGCCTTCACCGGGACCTGCAGCGCGACGGGGGTCTGCTGTCCGTCCCAGCTGGCCAGAAGTTCCTGTTCCAGCGGCTTGTCGACCGAGCCGGCCATCACGAAGTCGATGGTCTCGTCGCGCTGCAGACTCACCTCGCCGGCGGCCCGGACGAGGAAGACGGCAGGCAGCCGCTCCTCGTCGAAGACGATGTTCACGGCCGGCACGCTGCCGTTGTTCCTCAGACGGTAGAGGTCGTTCTCGACGTGCTGCACGTCGAGCTCCACACCTTCCTGCGCAGGATCCCCGTCGGCGGGCCCCGTCTCGCCGCCTGCGGCAGGCCGCGCGCCCTCGGCCGCCGCCGTCACCGCTTCGGTCTCCGCAGCCTCCGGCGCGCCGGGCCGCTGCGACTCGGAGGACTTCTCGGGCAACGTTCTCGGGCGTTTCGCGTCCGCAAGGGCCTTGATGCTGATCACCAGTGCCAGAAGGGACAGACCGAGCGCCGCCGCGCATCCCCAGTTCATGGGCCACCTCTCGTAGACAAGGGCCACACCGTACGAAATCCGATCGGCATCTCGGCACTTCCACACAAGATCGACAAGACCCCGTCACATCCCCCGCAAGTCCGGTGCCGAGGGCCGGCCACGACGCCCGCCGGGGCGGCGGTCAGACCGGGCTGTCCGGGTCGCGATGACGCAGACAGGAGGCGACGACGGCGAAGGGCCACAGCGACTGAGCCGTCGTCAGGGCGCGTTCGGCGAGGCCGGCCGCCCCGTGAAGCTGCAGTTCCAGCAGGAACCACGCTCCGCCGGCCCCCATCAGGACGCTCACCGTGACCGACACCGCGGGACGGAGTCCCCACGGCGCCGAGCCTCTGCGCACAGCGGCCATGACCGGCCACACCGCGAGGAGCGTGAAGCCGATCGTCACCACCGTGCCGTGCCACAGGGAGCCGCCGCTGCTCGGCGCCGGGGAGAAGGCCAGCACCACCGCCGTCACTCCCCCGGCGCCCAGAGCAACCCGCCCGGCGACCGCCGCCGGACGCAGCCCCCAGGCCGTGAGGAGGTGGCAGGCGCCCAGGGCGATCAGCACTCCGGTCATCACCCAGTAGCCGGGAGCGCCGACGACCGCCAGGAGGCTGATCGTCTGGGTGGTGGGCTCGTAGCCGGGCCCATGGAGCAGCGTGGCGGTCATCCAGCCGCTAACCAAGAGGAGAGGCGCACACCCGGACGAGAGCAACGCCCACCAGGGGACAAGTCGCATCCGAACACCGTAGAGCGGCATTCGTGGAGCAGGCGGGCGAACCGCCGACACGCTGGGAACGCGGCGCGTGGGCCTCCCTTCGGCAGAAGGAAGGCCCCCGCAGGTTCCGGCGCCGGGCGGTCCGGGCCCGGCACGGACTCAGTCGAGCTCGACGATGAGGTCGCCGCCCTCCACCTGCTGGATGGAGTTGATGGCGATCCGGGCCACGGTCCCGCCGGTCTGAGCGGTGATGGTGGCTTCCATCTTCATGGCCTCGATGGTGGCCACGGTTGCGCCGGTCTCCACGTGGTCCCCCTCGGAGACCGTCAGCGTCACGACTCCGGCGAACGGCGCGGCGACATGGGCGGGGTTGGTCCTGTCCGCCTTCTCCGTCGCCGGGATGTCGGACGCCACCGACCTGTCGCGCACCTGGATCGGCCGCAGCTGCCCGTTCAGCTTGGCCATCACGGTGCGCATCCCGCGTTCGTCGGCCTCTCCGACGGCCTCCAGCTCGAAGAGCAGCCGGACGCCGGGCTCGAGGTCGACCGGGTACTCCTTGCCGGGATTGAGCCCGTAGAAGAAGCCCTTGCTCTCCAGGACGCTGGTGTCGCCGAACTCCTGTCGATGCGTCTCGAACTCCTTCGTGGGACCGGGGAACAGCAGCCGGTTGAGCGTGGCCCGCGGCTCCGTCCGCAGCTGTTCGCGGTCCTCCGCCGACAGTTCCGACATCGGCTTGGCATCGGCGCGGCCCTCCAGCGCCCTGGTGCGGAACGGCTCCGGCCATCCGCCCGGCGGAGTTCCCAGCTCACCGCGCAGGAAACCGATCACCGAGTCGGGGAGGTCGAATTTGTTCGGCTCGTTCTCGAAGTCCTCCGGGGAGGCTCCGGCACCGACCAGGTGCAGCGCGAGGTCACCCACCACCTTCGAGGAGGGGGTGACCTTCACCAGGTGGCCGAGGATGCCGTCGGCGGCGGCATACATCGCCTCGATCTCCTCGAAGCGGTCGCCGAGGCCGAGTGCGATCGCCTGCGTGCGCAGATTGGAGAGCTGCCCGCCGGGGATCTCGTGGTGGTACACGCGTCCCGTCGGCGAGGAGAGGCCGGCCTCGAAGGGCGCGTAGATCTTGCGCACGCTCTCCCAGTACGGCTCCAGGTCGCCGACCGCCCGGAGATCGAGCCCGGTGGGCCGCTCGGAGTGGTCGGTGGCGGCGACGAGTGCCGACAGCGACGGCTGCGAGGTGGTGCCCGCCATCGAGGCGACCGCGGCGTCCACCGCGTCGGCCCCGGCCTGGACGGCCGCGAGGTAGGTGGCGAGCTGGCCGCCTGCCGTGTCGTGGGTGTGGAGGTGCACCGGCAGGTCGAACTCCCGGCGCAGTGCGGAGACGAGCTTGACCGCGGCCGGAGCACGCAGCAGGCCGGCCATGTCCTTGACCGCCAGAACGTGCGCCCCGGCGTCCACGATCTGTTCGGCCAGCCGGAGGTAGTAGTCCAGCGTGTACAGGTCCTCCGACGGGTCCATGAGGTCGGAGGTGTAGCAGAGAGCGACCTCGGCGACCGCGGATCCGGTCTCGCGCACGGCGTCGATGGCGGGCCGCATCTGCCCGATGTCGTTGAGCGCGTCGAAGATCCGGAAGATGTCGATGCCGGTGGCGGTGGCCTCCTGCACGAAGGCGCTGGTCACCTCGGTCGGGTACGGCGTGTAGCCGACGGTGTTGCGTCCGCGCAGCAGCATCTGCAGGCAGATGTTCGGCACGGCTTCGCGCAGGGCGGCCAGGCGCTCCCAGGGATCCTCGGCGAGGAAGCGCAGCGCGACGTCGTAGGTGGCGCCGCCCCAGCACTCCAGGGACAGCAGTTCGGGCGTGGTCCGCGCCACCACCGGGGCGACGGCGAGCAGGTCCTTGGTGCGGACGCGGGTCGCGAGGAGCGACTGGTGCGCGTCGCGGAAGGTGGTGTCGGTGACGCCGATGGTGGGCGATTCACGGAGCCTGCGGGCGAACCCGTCCGGGCCGAGTTCGGTGAGCAGCTGCTTGGAGCCGGCCGGCGGCTCGCTGCCGTCGATCCGCGGCAGCTTGTCGGTCGGGTCGATCACCTGGGGGCGCTCGCCGTTGGGCTTGTTCACCGTGACGTCGGCGAGGTAGGTGAGCAGCTTCGTACCGCGGTCGGCGGAGTGCCGGGCGGTCAGCAGGTGCGGCCGTTGCTCGATGAACGAGGTGGTGACCCGCCCGGCCTGGAAGTCCGGGTCGTCCAGCACGGCCTGGAGGAAGGGGATGTTGGTCGACACACCGCGGATCCGGAACTCGGCCACGGCGCGCCGGGCGCGGCCGATGGCGCCCGCGAAGTCCCGGCCGCGGCAGGTCAGCTTGACCAGCATGGAGTCGAAGTGGGCGCTGATCTCGGTCCCGGCGTGGGTGGTGCCGCCGTCGAGGCGGATCCCGGAGCCGCCGGGGGATCGGTAGGCGCTGATCATGCCGGTGTCGGGGCGGAAGCCGTTCGCCGGGTCCTCGGTGGTGATCCGGCACTGCAGGGCGGCGCCGCGTACGTAGACGGCGTCCTGCGTGAGTCCGAGACCGCTCAGGGTCTCGCCGCCGGCGATGCGCAGCTGGGACTGGACGAGGTCGACATCGGTGATCTCCTCGGTCACCGTGTGCTCGACCTGGATGCGCGGGTTCATCTCGATGAAGACGTGGTTGCCGTCGCGGTCGAGCAGGAACTCGACCGTTCCCGCGTTGCGGTAACCGATCTGCCGGGCGAACTTGACGGCGTCGTTGCAGATCCGCTCGCGCAGCTCGGGGTCGAGGTTGGGGGCCGGGGCGAGTTCGATGACCTTCTGGTGGCGTCGCTGCACCGAGCAGTCGCGCTCGAACAAGTGGATGACGTTGCCCTCGGCATCGGCGAGGATCTGCACCTCGATGTGCCGGGGTTCGACGACGGCCTTCTCCAGGAAGACGGTCGGGTCGCCGAACGCGGACTCCGCCTCGCGGGTCGCCGCCTCGATGGACTCGCGCAGTGCCGCGCGGTCCTCGACCCGCCGCATGCCGCGGCCGCCGCCGCCGGCGACGGCCTTGACGAAAACCGGGAAGCCCAGGTCGTCCGCGGCCCGGACCAGCTCATCGATATCGGTGGACGGCTCCGAGGAACCGAGGACGGGGACACCGGCCTCACGGGCCGCGGCCACGGCGCGGGCCTTGTTGCCGGTCAGTTCGAGGATGTCCGCGCTGGGGCCGACGAACGTGATGCCGGCCTCCTCGCACGCCCGCGCCAGGTCGGGGTTCTCGGAAAGGAACCCGTAACCGGGGTAGACCGCGTCCGCGCCCGCCTGCCGCGCGGCGTTGACGATCTCCTCGACCGAGAGGTAGGCACGCACCGGGTGGCCCGGCTCGCCGATCTCGTACGCCTCGTCGGCCTTGAGCCGGTGCAGCGAGTTGCGATCCTCGTGCGGGAACACGGCCACGGTCCGCGCGCCCATTTCATAGGCGGCGCGGAACGCCCGGATGGCGATCTCCCCACGGTTGGCGACTAGCACTTTGCGGAACATGCCCGATCCCTTCCATGTGCCCGGCACCGAGACGCCAGGTCTCCGACGTCACTGCTGTGCAGTTCAAGTGCTGTGCACCGGTTGTCCGATTCGATTGGAGCCTCCGGAAAACGCGCTCCGCGACCCCCTCGTCCGGCCCGATGACACGGCTGGAAGCGGGATGCCGGCGCAGCTGGCGAGCACCGGGCCGGTGGAACTGCAAACCGGTGCCGGACGACCACCTCGGTTAGGACTACCCGAGGACGGCGGCTGATCACCTGTGCCGGTCGTCACGTAGGGAGCCCGCCCACGCCATACCGTCCGCCCTTCCGTCGCGAGCGGCATCCGTGGTGGGCGCCGCAGCCGGTGATCGGGCGGTCCTGCCGCGAGAAACGGCGAGGTGACGCAGAGCGCGCCCGGCACGCGTGCAGAGGCGAGAGGGAGCAGGACGTCACCCACGCACCGGGCGGGACGCGGATCCGCCACCGCTCCCCACCCCGGGAATTCACCCGGCGGGAAGTTGCCCGTCGGTTTCCGTCCCTCCGCCTCGCGCAGGATGCCCGAGGCCCGTACCGCGCTACCAGGAGTCTTCGCCATGCGTACTCGTCTCGCGCTCGCCGCGACGCTTTCCCTCGCCGTGATCGGGGGCACGACCGCGATCGCCACGGCGACCCCGCCCACGCCGTACCGTGACGGCAACAAGCTCACGCCCGCTGCCCAGTCCTTCACGAAGGTCACCAGGGACACTCAGTGGAAGCTCACCCGCAAGGTGCGGCTCGACTTCCCGACGTATCACCCTCAGGGGTTCGCCCTTGCCGGCGACCTGATCTTCATGTCCAGCGTGCAGATCGACGAGAAGCCGGAGAAGTACCCCGAGCCCGTCGACGGCTACGACCGCAGCACCGGCAAGGGTGTCGGACACGTCTTGGTGATGACCAGAGAAGGCAAGCTGGTCAAGGACATCGTGGTCGGCGAGGGCACGATGTACCATCCCGGCGGCATCGACTTCGACGGCGAGTCCGTCTGGGTGCCCGTCGCCGAGTACCGGCCGAACAGCCAGTCGATCATGTACCGGATCGACGCGAAGTCCCTCCAGGTCAGGGAGGCGTTCCGGCATCGCGATCACGTCGGCGGCGCGGTGTTCGACCGCTCCTCGGGCAAGGTGCACGGAGTCGGATGGGGTTCCCGGAAGTTCTTCACCTGGACGCAGAAAGGTGACTTGCTCAGGTCGGCGGCCAACCCGAGCCATCTGATCGACCATCAGGACTGCGACTACGCGGGCGCCGGCAACCAGCTCTGCTCGGGTGTCACCGAGCTGCCGACCGCAGACGGCGGGAAGTACGAGCTCGGCGGCCTGGCACTGATCGATCCGGCAACCGACAGGATCAGGCACGAGGTGCCGTTCCCGCACTTCTCCGCCGCGGGCCACGCCGTGACGAGGAACCCTGTGGCGCTGGAAACCCAGGGTTCGACCCTGCGGCTGCTCGCAGCACCGGACGACGCCGAGGAGGCTTCCGGCACCGATCTGCTCGTCTACGAGGCCACCCCGTAACGACCGGTGGGGCGGCCGGGCGTCCGCGAGCGAGCGAACACCGCCCAGCCGGCCATCGGGTCGTTCCATCACGAGCGGTTCGCGGCTGGAAACCGGGGCCCGGGCGGCAGGTCGGTGCGGCGGCGGCCCGTCCTCAGCGGCTGCGGGCCGGTCGGATCGCGCCGGGCCTGGGCGAGCCGAAGCGCGCCAGGCAGTGCCAGACCTTCTTCAGCGCCTGAGGGTCGTGGCGGCCGGCTCGGGCCGCGTCCCCGATGGCCCGCGGATCGAGGATCCTGCCGACGGCGATGGCGGCGCCGAGGTCGACGTACTCCTGCCCGCGGTAGCCGGCGTGGCGGCGCAGACCCTCGACACTGATCCGGAAACCGCCGTGCCACGCGACCGGACAGGGCAGGCTCCGTGCCGCCGCCTCCACGTCGGAGCCCCGGTAGGCGGGGTCGAGAACGAGGGCTTCCACATCCCGGTCGAACCGGGATCGAGCGGCCCGCCGGACGACAGGGCGGCGACGTGGCGCAGAGCTCGCTCTCCGCGGGCGTGCAGGAGGGGGAGGGCATCGGTGCTCACCCGCACAGTGTGCCGGTGTACGGCCCGCTTCCACGTCTCTCCCGGAGAATCGGCCGGCGGCGCGACTCAGTGGTTCGACGGGGAAGCACCCGGCACGCGTGCACGTCGGTGAACCCGAGACGACATCCGGTCCCGTGCCGGACACGTCATCAGCCGCCTTCCTGCTCGGGCAGCCCGCCCGGCCCGGCCCCACGGCGCAGCCGGACGGGTCGCTCGGTCGTCGCCGCACCTCAGCGTGCTGTCCCCTCCTCGGCTCCGGCGCCGGCACCGGCACCGCGCTCGTACTCCGCGCGCACCGACGGGTCCTTCAGGGCGGCCAGTTGGTCGGGCACCACCATCCGCTGCCACCAGGGACGCAGCCGGGCCGGCAGCAGCGCCGAGACGAGCGGAACCAGCCCGACCTGCCGGGGCAGAGACACCTCGGGCCGGGGCCGGCGGACGACGCTCAGGACAGTGTCGGCGACGTCCTGCGGGGCCAGACGGCGGATCAACCCTGCGCTGGTACCGACCGCCAGCTCGGTGTCCACGACGCCCGGCATGACGACGGAGACGTGGACACCGGTGCCGCGCAGCTCGGCCCGCACGGCGGTGCTGTAGCCGTGGACGGCGTGCTTGCCGGCGGCGTACGTCGCCTCCCCCGCGGGGGCCAGCTTGCTGGCCGCGGAGGCGATGTTGACGATGTGCCCGGCCCCGCGGGCGCGCATCCGGGGCGCTGCGAGCTTCATGCCGCGCAGCACCCCGTGCACGTTCACGTCGAACTGCCGCAGAGCTGTCTGTTCCGTCTCGTCCGCGAACGGACCGACCCACATGATCCCGGCGTTGTTGACCAGGACGTCGAGCGGGCCGAACCGTTGCTCGGCCCGGTCCAGGAATCGCTCGAACGAGGCAGCGTCGGTGACGTCCAGGGCGAAGCCCGCGGCCCGGCCGTCCGTCGAACGGGAGATCTCGTCCGCGGCGGAGCGGGCCGCCGCCCCGTCGAGGTCTCCGAGGGCGACCAGGCCTCCGGCCCGTGCAAGGGTCTCCGCGACGGCACGGCCGATGCCACGCCCGGCACCGGTCACCGCGATCACGCGGCCGGCAAGCGTCGATCCGGCCGAGGGCGCCGCCTGCCTGTTCGCCGAGGGGGTTGCGGGTTCGTCCGTCATGCGTCTCCGTCCTTGCGCGTGCCGCTCGGTGGGCCGGCCGCCGATTGCAGAAGTGACAGGTGGAGACTCGGATCGGGGCGGCACGCAGTCAAGGCCTCCGACAAGGAATCTGCGGGCGGCCGGCGGAACCCGCGGCGCTCCGGCACAGCGGGCGTGAGGTGCAACTCCGCTGCGCCGCGGACGGCGACGGGGTCCCGGCAGGGCATCCGGCCCCGCCGGGACCGGCTGCCCCCACCACCGCCCCGCCGGTCGCGCGGACGGCGCGAACGGGCTCCGGGGTCAGACCACCGGAGCGGGGAACGTCGGGTACTCCACCCCGGAGACGTGCTGGACGACTCGGATGACCTGGCAGGAGTAGCCGAACTCGTTGTCGTACCAGAGGTAGAGGATCGCGTTGTCGCCGTCGACCTTGGTGGCGCCGGCGTCGACGATCGAGGCGTGGCGCGAGCCGATGAAATCGCTGGAGACCGCGTCGGGAGCGCTGATGAAGTCGATCTGGCGCTTGAGCGGCGAGTTCAGTGACACGTCGCGGAGGTGGTCGAGGACCTCCTGCCGTGTGGTCTCCCGCCCCAGCCGCAGGCTGAGGATGGCGATCGAGACGTCCGGCACGGGGACACGGATCGAGCTGCCGGTGATCGGCGCCTCGAGGTCGGGCAGCGCCTTGGCCACGGCGGAGGCGGCACCGGTCTCGGTGATCACCATGTTCAGGGGCGCCGAACGGCCACGACGGTCGGCCTTGTGGTAATTGTCCAGCAGGTTCTGGTCGTTGGTGAACGAGTGCACGGTCTCCACGTGACCGCGCAGGACGCCGTACTCGTCCGCCATGGCCTTGAGCGGCGGGACGATCGCGTTGGTGGTGCAGGACGCGCAGGACAGGATCTGCTCGTCCGGCTTGATCATGTCGTGGTTGACGCCGTGGACGATGTTGGGAACGTCGCCCTTGCCCGGAGCGGTCAGGACGACCTTGTCGATGCCGGGGCGGAGGTGCTTCGACAGGCCCTCGCGGTCGCGCCACTTGCCCGTGTTGTCGATGAGGATGGCGTCCTTGATGCCGTACGCCGTGTAGTCCACCTCGGACGGGTCGCCGGCGTAGATCACCTTGATCTCGTTGCCGTTGGCGATGATCGTGCTGTTCGTCTCGTCGACGGTGATCGTGCCCTGGAACTGGCCGTGGATGGAGTCGCGGCGCAGCAGCGAGGCGCGCTTGACGATGTCCTGCTCACCGCCCCGGCGGACGACGATGGCACGGAGCCGCAGGCCGTTGCCGGAGCCGGCCTTCTCGATCAGCAGGCGGGCGACGAGACGGCCGATGCGGCCGAAGCCGTAGAGGACGACGTCGCGGGCCTCGCGGCGCTCGATCTTGTTGGCGCCCGTGGCGCCGGCGACGGCCTCGGCGGTGAACTGCTCCACCGAGAGACCACGGTCGTCGGTGCGGTACGTCTCGGCGAGAAGGCCGATGTCGATCTGGGAGGGACCGAGGTCGAGCGTGGTCAGAGCCTGCAGGAACGGAAGCGTGTCGATGACCGAGAGCTCCACACCGGCGATCTGCCGGGCGAACCGGTGGGTCTTGAGGATGCTGACCACCGACTTGTTCACCAAGGAGCGGCTGTGCAGCAGGACTGTGACGTCCCGCTCCCGTTGCAGCTTCCCGATGATCGGAATCATGGACTCCGCGATCTCCTCGCGGTTCTTCCAGTTGGTGAACGAGTCGTCGTTGACAGTCACAGGCGTATCTTTCGAGCTAGGCGGTGCTCAGATGCTAACGTCCCGGGCCTTTGATCATTCAAACGGTCCCGCTCGACGGGGCACTGCGGCGGACGTCACGGCCGCACCACGACGGAATTCCGGCCACCCACCGGCGGATCGATGCGCCATTTCATGCGGGTTTGCCACCCTTGGCCGTGGCGTGATTCCCGCCGGCCGGGGCCCGACGTGATCTGCGTCAAACCGCCCGGGAACCCGCCCGGGCGAGTCCCGGACCACACCCCCGGTCCTGCCCGAAGCGCCTCGTCCGACGCCGGCCGCGGCCTGACCCCTGTCCGGCCCCCGAGTTCCGGACAGGGCACCACCGGCCGCACCGACGGCTTCGACCCGTCACGCAGTGCTTCATGTCATGTCATGACATGAGCCGTCGTCCCTGAGCAAGTCACCCTGGTTCGGGCGCTGTTCGAGGACCTAGCCTCGCCGTTTCGGT
>NZ_JAMQGM010000015.1 GCF_023703325.1 Streptomyces meridianus | reverse complement strand
GCCGCCCTCTGCGCCGCCGGCCTCGCCGCGGCCGTGGCCGTCTCGCTCGGCCTGCCCGGTGACCTGGTGGCCTTCGCGGTGCTCCCCGTCGGCGCGGCCGTCGCGATGACCGCCACCCGTCTGCGCGGGACCGCGGCGGCGCTCCCTCTCGAGTGCACGGGGTACGCCGTCACTGCGGCAGCCGTCGCCACGGCCACGGGCGATGCCTCCGTGCTCGCGACCGCGCTGAGCACGGCCGGGGTGATCGCGGCGGGCACCGCACTGCGTCCCGACCGCCGCCGGGGTGCGGGCATCGCCACGACGGCCCTGTTCGTCTCGGCGGCCTGGGTCAGGCTCGCCGCCTCGGGCGTAGAGGCCCCGGAGGCCTACACGCTCCCGGTCACCCTTCCCGCGCTGGTCGTCGGTTTCCGGCAACGACGTGACCCCGGGGTCTCGTCGTGGAAGGCCTACGGGCCGGGGCTGGCGGCAACGCTGGTGCCCAGTCTGATCGCCGCCTGGGCGGACCCCGACTGGGTACGGCCGCTGGTTCTCGGACCGACCGCGCTGGCCGTCACGCTGGCGGGCGCCCGGTGGCGGCTGCAGGCGCCGCTGCTGCTGGGCGGAGCCGTCGTCGCTCTGGTGGCGGTGCACGAGTTGGCCCCGTACATCGTCCAGGTGGTGGACGGTCTGCCGCGCTGGCTGCCGCCGGCCCTGGCCGGGGCCCTGCTGCTCGCCCTGGGCACCACCTACGAGCAGCGGCTGCGGGACGCCCGCCGGATCCGCGAGGCACTGGGCAGACTGCGCTGACGCCTGTTGCGGCCCCCGGGCCGCAACAGGCCCCTGGGCACGCGGAAGGGCCCGGAAGCCGTCGGCTTCCGGGCCCTTTCCCGGTGGGCGATACTGGGTTCGAACCAGTGACCTCTTCGGTGTGAACGAAGCGCTCTCCCGCTGAGCTAATCGCCCGGGCGCAGGGCAAACATTACCCCATGTCAGGGCCTGCCCCGGACCAGTGCGCCGGTCAGCCGACCTGCCACGGCATGCGGATCCCGAAGTTGGACACCCACAACCCGACGCCGGCCGCGATCACCAGCAGCCCGATCGTCAGCATGGCCGTGTTGCGGCGCCGCACCTTCGGATCCATGGCCCGGTGCGCGGCCTCGGTGACCTTGCGCTTGGTCCACCGAAGAATCAGTTGGGCCCAGATGAATTCGGTCGCCCAGACCGCCATGCCACCGAAGATCACCAGCCATCCCGGGCCGGGGAGCGGCAGCAGCACGATTCCGGCTCCGACGATGGCGAGGCCCACCGCGAAGACGCCCACCTGCCAGCTCAGGTGCAGTGGCCGTGATGCCTTGACGAACCGCGGCGCACGGGACCCCAGGGGCCGGGGGGGCCGGTCGGCGGCCTCGTCGTGAGAGCTGTCCGGGACGTCCCGGCCATGCCGGTCCGGTGCCACGCCGGCGCCCGTTCCACCGGCACCCCTGCACCGTTCGTCACGCTCCGCATCCATGCCATCCAAACTACCCGACGCGTCCGTTTCCGGAACGATCGTGGAGGCGATCACCTGCTCCCCCATCAGAGGTACCTGAAGGCCCACAAAACGCTCAGAGGGGTTTACAACGGCACCGTAGGTGGCATGTCGATTTCGCCGACGTGCGAATCCCCGAGCGCACACTGAGCGAAAGGCCATGGCGCTTATGAACACCACGGTCAGCTGTGAGCTGCACCTGCGCCTCATTGTGTCGAGTGAATCCTCCCTGCCCGTTCCGGCGGGCCTGCGGTATGACACGGCCGATCCCTATGCCGTGCACGCCACCTTCCACACCGGAGCGGAAGAGACCGTCGAGTGGGTGTTCGCCCGCGATCTGCTCGCCGAGGGCCTGCACCGGCCCACCGGCACCGGTGACGTCCGCGTGTGGCCGTCGCGCAGCCACGGCCAGGGCGTCGTCTGCATCGCGTTGAGCTCGCCGGAAGGCGAAGCCCTTCTCGAGGCTCCCGCCCGGGCCCTGGAGTCGTTCCTCAAGCGGACCGATGCCGCGGTGCCCCCGGGCACCGAGCATCGCCATTTCGACCTCGACACGGAGCTGTCCCACATCCTGGCCGAGAGCTGAATCCGGCCGCCGACAGGAGAACGACTCCGACACAATCCGCTCGCTTCCGCAGCCGTCCGACTCGGGGAGACGGCACGGAGAACACAACCGCATACGGCACACATGGGCGCCCTCCGCCGCAGACCCACCGCGACGGGGGCGCCGATGCGTTCCCGAGCCGCTACAGTCGGCCGTCACCGACCGAACGAGCCGTCCGACCCCCTCGGCCAGGGAGCGAACCGTGCTGATCAACCACGACACCCGGTGCGCCCTCGACTGCGTCGTCGACCTGGTCAACACCACGGCCGAGGGCGATGAGCCGGACACCCTGACGGGCATCGGCGATCTCGATGACTTCGTGCGGCGCAACGCCGTCAGCGACGTCGGAACGCTGCGGCCCGAGGACCTGCACGCCGTGCGCCGCGTACGCGGCCGGTTCGCGGAGGTCTTCGCGGCGACGGACACCACCCGGGCCGCGGAGGTGGTGAACGCCCTCGTGGCAGCGGCCGGCACCACGCCGCGCCTCACCGACCACGACGGCTACGACTGGCACGTGCACTACTTCGCACCGGGCGCCTCCGTCGCCGATCACCTGGCGGCCGACGGCGGGATGGCCCTCGCCTTCCTCATCGTTGCAGGCGAGCAGGGACGGCTGAGGCGCTGCGAGGCACCGGACTGCCGCCGGGCCTTCGTGGACCTGTCGCGGAACCGCTCCCGGCGCTACTGCGACAGTCGCACCTGCGGGAACCGGCTGCACGTGGCCGCCTACCGTGCGCGCCGGCGCGAGTCCGCCGGCTGAACGCTCAGCCTGCGTACAGGTCGTGGACGGCCGCCAGCAGCAGAAGAAGGCCGATGAACCCGAGGAAGAGCATCAGCGGGGGCTGGGACAGGGCGAAGAGGCAGCCGCGCGGATCGTCCGGGCCGCTCCGGCCGGGCGGGTCCGGGCCGCTCCGGTCCTCCTCGGCGGCCAGCAGTGCACCACCGCGGTGCGGGTCCGGCGGGAGGGGCACCGGAGGCGATGCCGGTCCCGGTTCGGCGATGTGCTCGTTCATCTCGGGCGATGATGACGCAGCACGGTCCACCGCCGGGGCCAACACGCCCAGTCGCCGGCTCATCACCGAAGAGCACCAGAACTTTCCGGCGCCCGTTGCTCCGTCGGGGTCACGACCCCGCCCCCGGGACTCCCCCTCCGGACGCACCCCGGTCGCCGGGCGTGCCCCGGCGCGGGCTCCCGGTGCGGCTGGAGCCGTGGGAGGCCAGGCTGGAAGACTGTGACCATGACCGATACTCCTTCCGCCCGCCCCGGCCCCCTCGTCCTGGACTTCTGGTGCGAGCTGCAGTGCCCCGACTGCCGTGCCGCGCTGGCCGACGTCCGGGCTCTGCGCGAGCGCTACGGCGGCACACTGGACATCCGGTTGCGCCACTTCCCGCTGGAGAAGCACAAGTACGCCTATGCAGCGGCGCAGGCGGCCGAGGAGGCCGCTGCTCAGGGCCGGGGCACGGAGTTCGCCGAGGCGGTCCTCGGACGCACCGAGGAGTTCTCCCGGCGCGGCGAGCAGCTGCTGACCGAAGTGGCGGGCGAGCTGGGCCTGGACACCGAGGAGGTGGACACCGCGCTGATCGACGGCCGGCACATGCTGGTCGTCGACGCGGACCAGGCAGAGGGCAAGGCGATCGGCGTGACGGGGACTCCGGCCTACGTGATCGACGGTGTGCGGCTGGACGGCGGCCGGAGCCAGGAGGGTCTGCGCGGGCGGATCGAGGAGATCGCCGACCGGCTGCTGGCCGGCCGGGACTGACCACCGCGCCGGATCGGGCGGTCCGGCGTCAGACCAGCGTCTTGACGATGTTGATCCGGCTGGTCTCGTAGCCGAGCGAGCGGTAGAGGCCGAGCGCCGGGGCGTTGTCGGCGAAGACGTGCAGGCCCGTGCGTTGCGCGCCGGCCTCGGTGCTCTCACGCTCGCCGACCAGCATCAACGACCGTCCATGGCCCCGGCCCCGGTGCTCCGGTGCCACGTCGACGCCGAAGGTGTAGGTGCCGGCGCCGTCCGGCAACTCCCGGCCGACAGCGAGCCAGAGCGCGCCGACCGCGACACCCCGGTGGAGCAGCACACGCAGGACGGCGCCCGGGGTGCGCAACCCGTCCGGGAGCAGCCTGGCGTGATCCGCCTCGGCCTTGGCCCGGGCCTCGTCGGCGGGCAGACCGCGGTCGAGCCAGCTCCGGGCGTACTCCTGCCTGGCCTTCTCCTCCCAGACCCGGTACTCCGCTTCCTCCATGGGCCGGCTCGCGGTCCCGTCCGGCAGCTCCGGCCCCGGGCCGCCGAGGCGCTTGGTCATGTTGCGGCTGCGTTCGGCGTAGCCGAGGGATCCGGCGAGGCGCAGGGCGGCCGTCGCGTCCGCCGGAAGTGTGGCCTCGATCCGGTGGCACCCCCAGCTCCGCAGCACCTCCTCGGCGGTCAGCACCGCCACGGCTCCGCGGCCACGACGGCGGTCGCCCTCGTCGACCCGCAGATCGTGGATGCGGCCGACGGAGGGACCCCAGCGCCGGTCGGTGCCGATGTGGACGGAGCCCACCGGGCGGCTGTTGACGCACACCCGGAAGTCCCGGGAACGCTGCCCGCCGGGGCCGCTGCGTTCCGGGCCCGTGGGTCGCAGTGTGGTGGTCACCGTCGTGTTCTACCGGCTGCCGCCCGCCCCGTCAGCCGGTTCCGCGACAATCTCCGCTCAGGCGGGGTCGTTGTCGGCCGCCGCGCGCTCGTCGAAGACACGCATGGCCTTGGCGGTCACGGGGCCGGGGGCGTCCGCGAGTTCGCGGCCGTCCACCCGGTGCACGGCCTGGACGTCGCGGAGGGAGGAGGTCAGGAAGATCTCCTCCGCGCGTTCGAGGACGTCCGGGGTGAGTTCGGTCTCGCGGGCGCCGGTCCAGCGGATGACGAGGTCGCGGGTGATGCCGGCGAGGCAACCGGAGGCCAGCGGCGGGGTGTGGATCTCACCGCCCAGGACGACGAAGACGTTGGAGCCGGTGCCCTCGCACAGCTGCCCCGCCGTGTTGGCGAGCAGCGCTTCGGACGCCCCGCTCTCGTGGGCCCGGGCGAGCGCCACCACGTTCTCGGCGTAGGACGTCGTCTTCAGGCCGGTGAGAGCGCCGCGTTCGTTGCGCGTCCAGGGCACGGTGACGACTGCCGTCGAGTCCGGTCGGCGAGTGGTCGCACCGACCGCGACGACGAGCGTCGGCCCGGCCGTGCCCCGGTCGGATCCGAGCGGGGACAGGCCGCCGGTGTAGGTGATGCGCAGCCGGCCGAGTTCGACGGGTTCCGCCTCCAGTACGGCCTCGCAGGCCCGGCGGACCTCGTCCCGGTCGGGCTCGGGCAGGCCCAGGCCGCGGGCCGAGCGGGCCAGCCGCTCGAGGTGGCGGGCCATCGCGAACGCGCCGCCGCGGGTGGCCTTGAGGGTTTCGAACACGCCGTCGCCCACGGTCAGGCCGTGGTCGAGCACCGAGACCCGCGCGTCGTCGACGTCGCGCAGTCCACCGTCGAGCCAGATCTTCACCGGACCGTCCCTTCGCTCTCCTGGTACGCCCCCGACGCTACATCGAGCAGCCGGGCCGCCTTCAGTTCGGTCTCCGCCCATTCGCGCTCCGGGTCCGATCCCCAGGTGATCCCTGCGCCGGTGCCGAACCGCAGCAGCGGGCGACCGGGGGTGGCCCTGTCGATCCAGAACGTCCGGATTCCCACTGCCAGTTCGGCGGTTACGCGATCGGCGTCGACCCAGCCGACCGCTCCGCAGTACGGGCCGCGGGGTGCGGTCTCCAGACTGCGGATGATGCGCAGCGCGCTGGACTTGGGCGCGCCGGTGACCGAACCCGGCGGGAACGTGGCGGCCAGCAGTTCGGCCCAGCCCATGTCCGGGGCGAGTCTGCCGCGGACCGTGGAGACCAGGTGCACCAGGCCTGGGTGGGGCTCCACCGTGCACAGGGCCGGGACGCCGACCGAACCGGCGGCGCAGACCCGTCCCAGGTCGTTGCGCACCAGGTCGACGATCATGACGTTCTCGGCGTGGTCCTTCTCCAGGAGGCCGTCCGCCGTCCGGGCCGTGCCCTTGATCGGCCCGGACTCCACCATGTCGCCGGCGCGACGCAGGAAGAGCTCGGGGGAGGCGGTGGCCACCTCGACCCCGTGGCCGGGCAGCCGGACCGTCCCCGCGTAGGGAGCGGGGTTGCCGCGGGCCAGCACCGCGGTCAGGGCGTCGATGTCACACGCGTCGGGGTCGGGCAGCGGCGCGGACAGCACCCGGCAGAGGTTGGCCTGGTACACGTCGCCGGCCGCGATGTGCTCCCGTATCCGGCGCACACCGGCGACGTACGCGTCGTGGCCGAGCGAGGACGTCCAGTCGCCGGGTACCGGCCCGCGCCACGCGCCGGGGGCCTGCGCCGACGCCGCGGAGGCGTCGTCGGTGCGCACATCGGCGAAGCGGGCGCAGACCAGCCGGCCTTCGAAGTCGGCCACCACGGCCCAGAAACCGTGGGATTCCAGGGCTCCGGGGTCGTGCGTGACGTCACGGAGTCCGGTGGCGACGAGGCGGCCGAAGCGGGCCATGGCGGGAAGATCGTGCACGCCAGCGAGTCTATGGCGCGCTGCGCGCCGGGGTTCCCGCCGCAGACGGGCGGGCATCGGACGGACCCACGGTGCAGGAGAGGGCAGCACGCTGGGCAAACGGAATTTGAGCTGGCCCGGGAATCCGCTAGAGTTCAACACGTCGCCGGGACGCGGAAGCGCTCCGGTGGCAAGGAGCACCTCCGGGAGCCTGCCCCGGGGAGCACCTGCGGACGTGGCTCAGTTGGTAGAGCATCACCTTGCCAAGGTGAGGGTCGCGAGTTCGAATCTCGTCGTCCGCTCGATGGGGGTTCTCGGATCCCCGCGTTGGTGGAGTGGCCGAGAGGCGAGGCAACGGCCTGCAAAGCCGTCTACACGGGTTCAAATCCCGTCTCCACCTCGGACGATTAGCTCAGCGGGAGAGCGCTTCCCTGACACGGAAGAGGTCACTGGTTCAATCCCAGTATCGTCCACTGGTCCGTAAGGACCTCCCCGCCGCCGTCTTCCGGGACGGCTGCGTCCCCGCGCGATTAGCTCAGCGGGAGAGCGCTTCCCTGACACGGAAGAGGTCACTGGTTCAATCCCAGTATCGCGCACCGGAGCCCGATGGTTCCCACCCGAGGACGATTAGCTCAGCGGGAGAGCGCTTCCCTGACACGGAAGAGGTCACTGGTTCAATCCCAGTATCGTCCACACGGACAACGGCCGGTGGCCGGAGCGTGACGCTCCGGCCACCGGCCGTTTCGATGTCCGCACTCAGGAGGAGAAAAGCATCCGGCCGAAGCTGCGGTGTCCGTGGTGACCGTGATGGCCGTGGTGGCCCCAGGCGGGAGCGGCCTGCGGCGGGTATGCCTGCGGTGGGGCAGGAGCGACCGGCGGCG
The DNA here is from genome assembly GCF_023703325.1 of Streptomyces meridianus. Classification (GTDB taxonomy): domain Bacteria; phylum Actinomycetota; class Actinomycetes; order Streptomycetales; family Streptomycetaceae; genus Streptomyces; species Streptomyces meridianus. Next base: position 106,250 of record NZ_JAMQGM010000015.1, on the reverse strand, counting down.
CCTGCTGGCTCCACTGCGACTCGAGGCGGGTCAGCGACTCGAGCTCCCCGTAGTCGAGGAAGATCCCACGACAGCCGCTGCACTGCTCGATCTGGACCCCGTTGCGGTTGTAGGTGTGCATCGGCGCACGGCACTTGGGACACTGCATGGTCGGTTCCATCTCCTCGACAGTCATCGGGTTCCGCCGGGAAATCCTGCCCGGCGGCGCTGAGTTCACACTACGGCGCACGGTGCGCCGGTTCGGGTGGAAGGTTCACATCTGCGCTCATGCGTGAGCAGGCTTCGATCAGGGCCTGCTCCGCGTCGTCCGGTTCGCGGGCCTCGGCCGCGGCCTTGGCCAGGGCGACGGCTGCGGACTGCACGGTCAGCGCCCGAGCGGGAACGTCCAACTGCGGCCAGGGATCGCCCTCCGCGGCCACTGCCCGTCCGCCCGCTGCCCGGTAGGCACCGAGGAACCGGGCCCACACGTGGGGGTCCAGCAGGCCGGTCGCGAACCAGGCCGCGGGTCTGGCCAGGTCCCACGCAGGATCGCCGGCGCCGAGGTCGTCCACGTCGATGAGCAGCCAGGGCCCCCCGGGAGCCGGGTGCCTGACGAGCTGTCCGAGATGCATGTCCCCGTGGCAGACCGCGTCCCGGCAGCGCGGCGGGGCCTCGTCGCGGGCCCAGTGGGGCAGCCCGGACCAGGCGCGTTCCACGGCGCTCCGGGCGGACGGGCGTACTCCCGGAGCCGCTCGCATCCGGTCGACGGCCCGGGCCGCCTTGTGCGGGCCACGCATGGGCGGCAGGGGGAACGGCAGCTTGCCGGGGCGCACCGCGTGCAACCGTGCGAGGAGCCGGGCCGTCGCTTCCCAGGGAGCAGCATCGGGGTCGTCCGGCGAGACCGGCTCGCCCCGGGGCCACAGGCTCACCGGCCGTCCGGTGAGCGGGACGCGGGAACCGGCGGGGGCGCGCGGCGGGGCGTCCAGCGGCGCCAGCAGAATGCCGGCGAAGAGCGGATGCGCGGCCGCTCGTAGGCGGGTGTCCAGGGCGTACGGATCCGAGGCGGCCTCGTGCGCCTTGGCCACCCTGTCCCCGAGCCCGACCACCGTGCCGTCGGGCCGGTCGGCCAGAACGACGGGAGTGCCGGGCGCAGCACTGGAACGGGTCGGTCCTGACCCGGGCAAGTGCTCGAGAAGTACGGCCAGTTCCCCGGCGATCGAGGTCATGTCCCCCCTTGGACGTCGGGCTTCCGGCTTCCGGCTTCCGGCTTCCGGCTTCCGGCTTCCGGCTTCCGGCTTCCGGCTTCCGGCTTCCGGCTTCCGGCTTCCGGCTTCCGGCCGGGAATCGTACGACGCCGCCTCCCGTTCGGGACGGTCGGCCGGGCTGCCCGACGGCCCGGACGCCTCCCCAGGCATCCGGGCCGTCGGGCCGTCCGTGTGCACCCCGTCCCCGAGGGGTGGCCTTCCCGGGCCGCTCTCCCGGCACTCGGACGCCGCTCAACGCCCCAGCAGTACGGCTACGGACGACGCCTGGACCACCACGGCATCCCAGCCGCCGAAGCCCACTGCGAGCAGGACCGCCAAGGGCACCACCATCACCGCCGCGAGTACGGGGTGGCGTCTGCCGGACCTGCCGGTTCCCAACAGGGCGAGCAGTCTGAGTCCGTGCGACCGGACGGCACCTGCCCTCGCCGTGTCGGTCATGGCGCCTGCTCCCGTCGCGCGACGGCGGGGCACCGCACACGGGCCCCCGCCCCTGTTCACCGTCACAGAACACCCTAGGAGCGCCGGAGCTCCGTGACGTCATGCCGGCGTACCGAAGCGAGGGCATCCCGTAGGAGGAGGGCGGTGCCCGGGTGTACTCCCCGGGGTGGAGCTCAGACCGGCTTCACTCCGGGCTCTCCCCGAGGGGCCCGTCGGCTCCCCCGGTCTCCGGCACCGGCTGTTCGACCAGCGCCAGGACCCGGTTCGCCATGAACCGCGCGGTGCGGACCACGGCCCCGTTTCTGGTGACTTCGCTCACTTCCACCACTCCCCTGCGCACCGCGGTCTCGACCCGGCGCCCGGCCCGGCCCGCCACCACCTCGTACGTACGCGTGCTGTCCCCCGCGTCGACGACTATCTCCACCCGGTCACCCTTCACGGCGTCAATCCCCCTTCTAAGACGCAACCTTGAGGTTCCGAACTGCCGTCGCGAACGGCCGCCCGCAGGCTGTCCGCCGCCACTTCCTTCAGGATCCCACCCGGCACTGACAATCGGTGGGCGACGGTTGCGCGGCCTCTGAGCACAACGGGCCGTCAATCCGTAAGCTGTCCACGTCAGATGGAGAGGGCAGCCACGGGCTTTCCCACCGCAGGCAGAGGACGGACATGGCGATGATGCGGCTCCGGCGCGAGGACCCGCGAGTCGTCGGGTCGTTCCGGCTCCACCGCCGGCTCGGCGCCGGCGGGATGGGCGTGGTGTACCTCGGCTCGGACCGGCGCGGCCAGCGCGTCGCGCTGAAGGTGATCCGGCCCGACCTCGCCGAGGACCAGGAATTCCGCTCGCGTTTCGCGCGCGAAGTGTCGGCAGCCCGGCGCATCCGCGGCGGATGCACGGCCCGACTGGTCGCCGCCGACCTCGACGCCGACCGGCCCTGGTTCGCCACGCAGTACGTGCCGGGCCCGTCGCTGCACGACAAGGTCGGCGAGGAGGGACTGCTCTCCGCCGCGCGGACCGCGTCGATCGGGGCAGCGCTCGCCGAGGGACTGGTGGCGGTTCACGAGGCAGGAGTGGTGCACCGCGACCTCAAACCGTCGAACATCCTGCTCTCGCCCAAGGGGCCGCGCATCATCGACTTCGGCATCGCCTGGTCCACCGGCGCGAGCACACTCACCCACGTCGGCACCGCTGTCGGCTCGCCCGGCTTCCTGGCACCGGAGCAGGTGCGCGGCGCGGCCGTGACGCCGGCCACCGACGTCTTCGCGCTGGGCGCCACCCTCGCCTACTGCTGCACCGCGGACTCCCCGTTCGGACAGGGCAGTTCCGAGGTCATGCTCTATCGCGTCGTGCACGAGGAGCCGCAGCTCGACGGTGTGCCGGACGCTCTCGCACCCCTCATCCGGGCGTGCCTGGCCAAGGACCCCGAGGACCGGCCCAGCACCCTCCAGTTGGCGATGCGGCTGAAGGAGATCGCGGTCCGGGAGGCGCACGGCATGCCGGTCGACACCCGGGGCACGGCGCTTGCCCGGGCCGCCGGGCCCGAGGCCGGGCACCACGGCGCCGAGCGACCCGGCCGCCCCGCCGAGACGTACGCCCGGCGGCACACCGAACGCCCGCCCGCCCGCGCGCCACAGGCCCGGCGGAACTCGGCATCCGGCGTCCGGTCGGGTGCGCGCGGCGGGGCTCGTCCCGTTGCCCAGCGCTCCCCGGCACGCACCGATGCCCCGCCCGGCCGCCCGCCGCACCGTCCCACCACGACGGGACGCCGGCCCGGGCCCAACCGACGTCTGCTGCGGCAGCGGATCATCGTCTTCTTCACGGTGACGTTGCTGGTCGCCCTCGGCATCGCCGCCGCGCAGGGCTGCCAGGGACCGGCCGAGGGCGCCGGCCCCGGACAGAACCACCGGGGCTACTCGGTCTCGTGGGGATCTCCCCGCTGAGCCACTCCTCGTGCGTGCCGGGCCCGCCGGCGCCGGGCCGTGGAAGCTCCGCCGATCACGGCATGTCTGCGGTCGGCCAGGGACTGCTGAGGGCCGGATGCCGGTGCTTTCGTGATCGGCCCGACCTCCTGGGGAAGGCATTGCCATCGGCAGGAGGCCGGGCAGCGGAGGCGCGGAGAGCTCCTTGTGTACGTCCTGGCCGTCCGGTGTTGCACGTGCGGCCCCGCCACCCCGGGGTCCTGAACGGATCCGTGTGCCCGGTCGCCGCCGTGCTCGTCCTCGCCGCGCTGACGTCGTCGTCACCGTTCCCACCGCCCTGCGGACCGTCGCCACTCACTGACCTGGCCTTGTAGCGCGACTGAGGAACGGCGCCCGGGCCGGTCCGTGGATCACCGGAGGGCCGGCGTCAGGAGGACCGGGGCCGGGTGGCGTAGAAGGCGACGGCCGAGGCGGCCGCCACATTGAGGGAGTCGACGCCGGCTTCCATCGGGATCCGGACGTGCTCGTCGGCCGCGGCGAGGGTTGCGGGGGCGAGCCCGGCGCCCTCCGTGCCGAAGACCAGCGCGAGTTTCCCCTCGTTCCGCGCGGCAAGTTCGTCGAGTGTGATCGCCCGGTCGCTCAGGCAGAGTGCGGCAACGGTGAATCCCTCGGAACGCAGGCCAGCGACGTCCGTCGGCCAGGACTCCAGACGCGTCCAGGGCACCTGGAGGACAGCCCCCATCGAGACCTTCACGGACCTGCGGTAGAGAGGGTCTGCGCAGCGGGGGGTGAGGAGCACCGCGTCGACGCCGAGGGCTGCGGCGTTCCTGAACGCAGCCCCGATGTTGGCGTGATCGACGATGTCCTCGAACACAGCGACGCGCCGGACCGTGCGTTCCTGTGGTCGGCCCGAAGGCGCGGTCACGGCGATGCCGACGGGTTCCTTCTCCGGCTCCGCCGGCTCCACCCTCCGTGCGGTCAGGAGTTGCGCGGCCGCGGCCAACGGCTTGCGCTGCATCGAGGCGAGTGCGCCTCGGTGGACGTGATAGCCGGTCACCTGCTCGGCGAGCGCCGGATCCACCAGGTAGACGGGGGCGTCGGCCGCCTCGGTCACGTCCCCCATCACGCCGGCCCACTTGGCCGACAGCAGCATCGACCGCATCGCGTAGCCGGCCTGCAGGGCGCGGCGGATGACCTTCTCGCCCTCGGCGATGAACAACCCTTCGGCGGGTTCCCGCCGGCGGCGCAGCCCGACGTCCGTCAGTCCGGTGTAGTCGTGCAGCCGGGGGTCGGCCGGATCGTCGAGGGTGATGAGTTCGGCCACAGTGTGAGACTGCCTGTCCTGATGGTCTGCGCGCTTGTCGGGGCTTGCCTTCGCGACCCCGCGACCAGCACTCTAGCGGTGGTGTCCCGGGCTGCGGCGAGGAGCGGCGGGACTCAGGGCCGGGAGCACAGTCCGCCGAGGGCGGTCCGCACGACCGCGTCGGCGTACTCGGGGGTGAGGGGCCCGCTGCGCAGCAGCCACCGGTCCCGGACCGGACCCCACAGCATCTCCACGGCCAGGTCCAGGTCGAGCTCATCGGGCAGTTGGCCGGCCCGTTGGGCGCTGCGCAGCCGCTCCCGCTTGAGCTCCTTCATCGGCCCGTCCAGCCGCTCGGTGTAGGCGGCCGCGAGGGCGGGATCGTGGAGGAGTTCGGTGGTGAGCGCGCGCATCGGCTCGTCGTAGCGCGGATCGGTGAGTTCGGCGACGGTGGCGCGCATGACGGTCCTGAGGTCGGTTTCGAGGTCACCGGTGTCGGGCAGGGCGGCGCTCCCGTCGTCCCGGCCCTCGGCCAGCATGAGGAAGGCGTCGAAGAGGACCGCTCCCTTGGACGGCCACCAGCGGTAGATCGTCTGCTTGCCGACGCCGGCCCGGGCGGCGATGCCCTCGATGCTCAGCCTGGCGTATCCCACCTCGCCGACGAGCTCGAACGCCGCCGTGAGAATGGCCCGCCGGGACGTCTCGCTGCGGCGCGTGGGATTGGGGGACTTCCCGCTCTGCGTGGTCATGGCCTGAACCTACCACCAGCGAGACGAGTCGAATCGTCTCGATAATGGGCGGGCAAGGTGCATCTGTGTGCACATCTGCGGACTTCGGCCGGAGCCCGGCCCGGGGTCACCCGTTGCGGGCCCCCGCAGCGACGACATCTCCGATCACGACTACCGCCGGCGGACGCACGCCCTCGGCCTCGACCGTCGCCGCGACGGTCGCGAGCGTCGCGTCGACCCGGCGTTCGGCAGCTGTCGTGCCCTCCTGTACGACGGCCACCGGGGTGTCCGGGGAGCGGCCGTGACGGGTCAGCACGTCGGCGATCGCACCGATCCGCTCCACCGCCATGAGCAGCACCAGCGTGCCGCGCAGCCGGGCCAGGGCCTCCCAGTCGACGAGCGAGCGCGGGTCCCCCGGGGCGAGATGCCCGCTGACCACGGTGAACTCGTGGGCGACCCCGCGGTGGGTGACAGGGATCCCGGCCGCCCCGGGCACGCTGATCGAACTCGAGATGCCGGGGACGACCGTGCACGGGATGCCGGCCTCGGCGAGAGCGTCGGCTTCCTCCAGCCCGCGGCCGAACACGAACGGGTCGCCGCCCTTGAGCCGCACAACCGCCTTGCCCGCCTTCGCGTGCTCGATCAGCGCCGCATTGATGGCCTCCTGGGCCATGTAGCGGCCGTACGGGATCTTCGCAGCATCGATCACCTCGACGTGCGGCGGGAGTTCGTCGAGCAGGTCACGCGGGCCGAGGCGGTCGGCGATGACCACGTCCGCCTCGGCGAGCAGGCGCCGCCCTCGCACGGTGATCAGGTCGGGGTCGCCGGGCCCGCCGCCGACCAGGGCGACTCCGGCCGTCCGGGTCCGGTGGCGCGGCGCGGCGAGGGAGCCGTCCCGCAGGCCCTCCACGATCGCGTCCCGGATGCCGGCCGAGCGGCGCGGGTCCCGTCCGGTCAGGACGGCGACCGTGACGCCCTCGCTGCGGCCGGTCGCCGGGGTCCAGGCGGTGGCGGCCTCGGCGTCGTCGCTGCGCACGCACCAGACCCGGCTCGCCTCGGCCTCCCTCGATGCCGCGGTGTTCGCGACGGGGTCGCTCGTGGCGATCAGGGCGTACCAGGCGTCGGCGAGGTCACCCGGCCGGTAGCTGCGGCGCTCCCAGCGCAGTTCACCGGCCTCGGCCATCGCTTCGACGGATGGCGTGGCCTCCGGGGCGACCAGCCGGATGTCCGCGCCGGCAGCCACCAGCGCGGGCAGCCGGCGTTGCGCGACCTGACCTGCTCCCAGAACCACCACGCGTCGCCCCGCGAGGCGCAGGCCGACGGGGTAGGCGGGATGGGCGGCTTCCGTCCGGTGAGCGGCGGGCTCGGTCATCTGCGTGCGGCTCCTCGCGGGGAAGGGTGGCCAGGGTGCGGTGCCTGCCGCTACGGCGATGGAGCGGAGGGGAACGCGGCGCTGTGGGAGGCGCTGCGTGCGGAACAGCCTACGTGGCGGCACCCGGCCTGCGCCGTCCCGCGGATCACCGGCGGGAGTCCCGCCGCGCACGGCCGGGAAGGCCGGGACCGGAGACCGCGTCCCGGTGGCCGCCGCAGCGAGGCGCCGGCCACCGGGCCTGGGGTCTCAGTTCTTCTCGGTGACGCCGGCCGCGTCGAAAGTGGCGACCTCGTGCATCGCGCGGGCGGCGCTCTGCACGATCGGCAGTGCCAGCAGGGCACCAGTGCCCTCGCCGAGGCGGAGGTCCAGGTCGATCAGCGGACGCAGGCCGAGTTTCGTCAGAGCCGCGACGTGGCCGGGCTCGGCGCTGCGGTGACCGGCGATGCAGGCGGCCAGCGCCTCCGGGGCGATGGCGCGCGCGATCAGGGCCGCGGCTCCTGCGCTGACCCCGTCCAGGATCACCGGCGTGCGCATGGACGCGCCGCCGAGCAGGAGCCCGACGAGGGCCGCGTGCTCCAGACCGCCCACCGCGGCGAGCACGCCGATCGGGTCCGCCGGGTCGGGCTGGTGGAGTTCCAGCGCCTTGCGGACGATGTCCACCTTGCGGGCGTGCATCTCGTCGTTGATTCCGGTGCCCCGTCCGGTGACCTCGGCGGGGTCCATGCCGGTGTACACGGAGATCAGGGCCGCCGAGACGGTGGTGTTCGCGATGCCCATCTCACCGGTGACGAGGGCCTTGTTGCCGGCGGCCACCAGGTCGCGGGCGGTCTCGATGCCCACCTCGACCGCGCGCATCACGTCCTCGCGCGAAAGCGCCGGGCCCTCGGTGAAGTCGTCGCTGCCGGGGCGCACCTTGCGCGGCAACAGACCCGCCCTGCCCGGCAGTTCGACGGCGACACCGACGTCCACCACGCACACCTCGGCGCCCACCTGCGAGGCGAAGGCGTTGCACACCGCGCCCCCGTCCAGGAAGTTGGCCACCATCTGCGCGGTGACCTCCTGGGGCCACGGGGTCACGCCCTGCGCGTGGACGCCGTGGTCACCGGCGAACACCGCCACCGCGGCGGGTTCGGGGACGGGCGGCGGGCACTTGCGGGACAGGCCGCACAGCTGCGCCGAGATGATCTCCAGCATGCCGAGCGCACCGGCCGGCTTCGTCATCCGCTTCTGGCGTTCCCATGCCTCCCCGAGCGCCTTCGCGTCCAACGGCCGGATGCCCTGGAGGGTTTCGGCGAGCAGGTCGTGGGGATCCTCGCCGGGCAATGCGCGGCGGCCGTACGTCTCCTCGTGCACGACCCAGGACAGCGGGCGGCGCTTGGACCAGCCGCTCTGCATCAACTCGGGCTCGTCCGGGAACTCGTCGACGTAACCGACGCACAGGTACGCGACCACCTCCAGGTGTTCGGGCAGGCCGAGTTCGCGGACCATCTCGCGCTCGTCGAAGAAGCTGACCCAGCCGACGCCGAGGCCCTCGGCGCGGGCCGCGAGCCACAGGTTCTCGACGGCGAGCGCTGAGGAGTACGGCGCCATCTGCGGCTGGGTGTGGCGGCCGAGGGTGTGCCGGCCCCCGCGCGTGGGATCGGCGGTGACCACGATGTTCACCGGGGTGTCGAGGATCGCCTCGACCTTCAGCGCCTTGAACTGCTTCGCCCGGCCCTTCGGAAGGGACTTGGCATAGGCCTCCCGCTGCCGGGCGGCCAGCTCATGCATGGCGCGGCGGGTCTCGGCGGACCGGATCACGACGAAGTCCCACGGCTGGGAGTGCCCGACACTGGGTGCGGTGTGGGCTGCTTCGAGGACCCGCAGCAGGACGTCGTGCGGAACGGGGTCGGGGCGGAACCCGTTGCGGATGTCGCGCCGTTCCCGGATCACGCGCATGACGGCCTCGCGTTCGGCGTCGCCGTAGCCGAGGGCGCGGGGCCTCTCCTGCCCGTCGGGGCCGGGCTCGGCCGGGCCGGTGACCTCGAGGGGGTCGGCGTCCTCCGCCACCCCGTCGGCTGCGGTCGGGCGCTCGGGGTCGCCGTCCTCGGTCGCGTCGGCCTCGAGCGCCGGCCCTGCCTCGGCTGCGTCCTCGGCTGCGTCCTCGGTCTCCGGCTGCTCGGACTCCGCTTCCGGCGCGGACCCGGGCTCGGGCTCGGCAGCCGAGCCGGCTTCCGCGTCGGCTGCGGCTTCGGGCTCCGCCTCGGCCTGAGTCTCGGCCGCCTGCTGATCCTCTGCGTCCGCCTCGAGTTCCGGCTGGGTTTCGGGCTCGTCCGCTTCGGCCTCGGGCCCCGGCTGGGCCTCGGCCGCACCCGCCTCGGTTTCCGCTCGGGCGGTGACCGCGGGTTGTTCGCCGGGGATCTGCTCCTCGGTCGCCGAGGTCTCGAACTGCCCGGGCGTTTCCACGGTGACCTCGTCCGCGGCCGGTTCGGCCGGCCCCGCGACGGCATCGACCGCTTCCGGCTCGGTCGCGACGGACGCCGGTTCGGGGGTGGTTCCGGCCTCCGGCTCCGCCTCGGCGACGGGCTGCGGCGCTGCCTCCGGCGCAGGCTCGGCGACCGGCTCCTGGGCCGCCGGCCCGGGCTCGGGCTCGGCCCGGAGCGTCGCGGCTTCCGCCTCGTTGGCGTGGCCCGGCAGGCCGTCGTGCTGCTCCGTGGCGAGGGCGGCATCCGCCGGCTCACCGTCCGGGTCTCCGTCGGGAGCCGGCTCCTCGCTCACGAACTCCGCGGAGGCCTGCTGATCGACGGACCCGACCGGCGACACGGCCGGATCGTCGGCGAGGGGCTGCTGCGACTGTTCGGGGACGGATCCGGCATCGGCCTCCCCGACGGGAGCCGGCTCCTCGGCGAGCGCCGACTGCTCGGCAGACAGCACGTGCTCGTCCGCAGGACCGGCTGCGGGGGCTTCCGGCAACGGCCGGCCGTCCTGTTCGGGCCCCCAGGCGGCCGGCGCCTCGGCGGCCGCGCCGGGCTGCGCACCGGCGAACTCCGCGGCCTCGGACGGGTAGTGGTACCCGGACGGCTGTGCCTGCTGCACGTCGAGGTATTCCGGGCCCAGGGTCGGGGGCCCGGCATGGCGCACCGGCGGAGGCGTCGGGTGCGCCGGTCCGCGGTCCGAGAGCGAACGGACCACGCCCCCGGTCGACTCCGGCACCGGCGGGCCGAGATGCAGGGGACGCCGGGCGGGCGGAACCTGAGCGACCGGCTGCACGGGCGGGGCGGGCTGCTCGGCGGCAACCGCCTGTTCCGGCCTGACGGGCTGTTCGGCAACGCGTGGCCCCTCCGCCGGCGACGGCTGCTCGGCCAGGTAGGACTGCTCCGCCGCGGCCGGTTCGGCGAACGCACCGTCGCCGCCCTGGACGGCCGCGCCGGGCACCGCTTCCTGCGGGTAGCCGGACGCCTGCAGATACGCGGCATCGTGCGCGTAGGCGACGTCGTGGGACAGGTAGAGCGACTCCTGCGGATGGACGGCATCCTGGGGATACGCCGGGGGCATCGGGTAGCCCAGCTGCTGGTCGCTCCAGGCCCCCTGGGCGCCCGGCATCAGCAGCTGGTCCTCCTCGTTCGGGACGACGGCGCCGTGGTCGTGGAACGCATAGCCGGGCTGCTCGGCGCCGACGGGACCGGAAGCAACCGGGTGACCCGGCCCCTCCTGCTGCCCGCCTGCGTTCTCCGGCAGTCCCTCGCCCGGGACCTGGCCGGTGTCGGTCATGCGTACCCCTCGCCCATCGGTAGTGCTCCTTCCCGCCGTTCGTCCGACGTGCCCGGCCACGGACGCGGCGACCGTCCCACAGGGAGAACGAGTGTCTGCGCCGCACGGCACGTCGGGCCTCCACCACATCGCACAGCGCCCCTCATCCCCAGGGGATTTCAAGGCATTTGACCGGATGCGGCTTCGGGCGATCCAGGCGGTACAACAGTCCGCCAGCCTACCTTCCGACGGGCACCGCGCAGGTCACGGGGCGGATCTCACCTGCTGTGCTGCATGCGCCGCCCGCACAGGAGAAAGACCACATCACGGTCGTGTTCGACCCACGAACCGGGGTCCGACGTGTCCAATTCCACAGACTGCAACAGCGCGCATTCCACTGAGTATCCGTCGTTCGCGAGGGCTCTTCCCACGGCCTCCGCCTCGTCGCGGGTGACCGCGTGCGCGACGATCCGCTCGGGACGGCGGGCGGCGACGGCCGCGACGACCGGGGCTCCTCCGCCGCCGACCCGGACCACATCCGGTTCCGGCAGGTCCTCCAGGACCTGCGGGGCGGTGCCGTGCACCACCTCGAGCTGGACGCCGAACCGGCGGGCGACGGCGGCAGCCCGTCCGCAGGCGTTCTCGTCGCGGTCGACGGCGATGACCGCCGCACCGAACCGGGCGGCTTCCGCGGCCGCGGCGCCGCTTCCCGCACCGATGTCCCAGACGAGGTCCCCGATGCGCGGTCCGAGTCTGGCCAGTTGCGCGGCGCGCAGCGGGGCGGACTCCCCGGGGCCCAGCGGCCCGGCGTAGTCGGACGCGGGCAGGGCCCATCCGCGGGGCGCGGCGGAGCGGGCGGCCTCGCCCCCCGCGATCCAGCCGCTGCCCTGGGACGGGGACTGCTGGTGTCCGCCGATGGAGATCACGACGTTCGGATCGCGCCAGGTGTGGTCGGCCACCTTGTCCGAGGTCAGGACGGTGACCTGCTCCTGACTGGTGCCCAGCGCCTCGCAGATGACGAACGAACGGTGCACGGGGCCGAGGAGCAGAGCGAGTTCGGCCGGCCCCGCCCCGGGCGAGGTGAGCACCGCGACCTTCGGGTGGGCACGGCAGACGTTGACCGCCCGGCGAAGGTCACGGCCGTGTGCGACGACCACCTGGGCGTCGTCCCACGGCATCCCGGCCCGGGCGAAGGCGGCGGCCACCGACGAGACGGCGGGCACGACCTCGACCTCGAGTCCGTGCTGCGGGGCCCGAAGGGTGCGGACGACACCGAAGAACCCGGGGTCGCCGTCCGCGAGGACGACGGCGGAGCCGCGGTGTCCGGCGATCCGCCGCGCGGCCAGATCGAGGCTGCCCAGCCGGATCCGCTCGGCGGCGGGCGGGACCTCGGGCAGGGCGAGGTGGTGGGCCGCGCCGGCCACCAGGGTCGCCGCGCCCAGTGCCGAACGCGCCGCGTCGGTCAGCGGCGTGCCGTCCCACCCGATCACCGTGACCCGGTCGGCCATCTCGTCAGTCTCCTGGGAATGTCGCGGATCGGCAGATCCCGTGGACAGGGGCCTTGAACACTACCCCGGCGCCGGCGCTCGGCCGTCCGGCAGGGCGTACGTGACTGCGGGGCGGGCCCGGCGGATCAGTTCCAGTCGGGGTACACGGCGTAACCGCCCATGTCGGCCATGTGCTCGGCCATGCCGTCGAGGTCCTCCGGCAGCAGGCTCCAGACGATGAGGTCGGTGCGGGTGTCCGTCCAGCTGCCGTCGTCTCCTCGGGTCCGCACCATGCCCGCGTTGCGCAGTACGCCCTCGCTGATGCAGCCGGCCTTCTGGGCGACCTGCTGCGCAGCGGTGTTGCCGGCCGCGGTGCGCAGCTCGATGCGCTCGAACTTCTGGTCCCGGAAGAGCCATTGGGCGACCGCGTTCAGGGTTTCCGAGGCGTAGCCCTCCCCGCGCGCCCAGGGGGCGGTGACGTAACCGGCCTGGGTGGAAAGGCACCGCCAGTCGGTGTTGCGCAGGTGCATGCTGCCGACGAGCCGCTGGGTGAGGAACTCGGTGACGGCGAAGACGATCCCGCGTCCCTCGGCGCGCTCGGCGGGTGCGAGCGCCGAGATCCACGCTCCGGCGTCGCGGGTCGTGTAGGGGTGGGCCGCGGCGGTCCATGCGGTGACGGACTCGTCGTTCATCATCTCCACGAGCGCGGGCACATCGGCTTCCTCGAACGGGCGCAGCACCAGCCTGTCCGTACTGATGGAGGTGTCCGGAAAGGTGGATGTCATGCGGCTCCGTACCTGTCCTTCGAGGTCGGGGACTGCGGGCCCCCACGTGTTTGCGGCAAGGACACAGCATGCAGCATGTCCGTACCGATGTGCAGGGCCGGGCCCCGCAACGACGGGGCCCGGCCGGTTCGTCGGGGCGGGGGTGTGCCCTGCGGCTCAGGAGGCGAGCGGACCGAACTCGGGGATGACCGAACCGTCGCTGTACTTCTTCTCGATGAACTTCTTCACCTGGTCGGACTGGAGCAGCTCGGCCAGCTTCCTGACGCGAGGGTCGTCCTCGTTGCCCTTCTTCACCGCGAGGAAGTTGGCGTAGGGATTGTCCTTCGCCTCCTCGATGGCCAGGGCGTCCTTCGACGGGGTGAGCTTCGCTCCGATCGCGAAGTTGCCGTTGATCACGGCGGCGTCGACGTCCGCGAGCCGGGCCGGGATCTGCGGTGCCTCCAGCTCGGTGAACTTCAGGCCCTTCTTGTCGGTGACGTCACCGAGAGTGGCCTCGGCTCCGACGCCCTTCTTCAGTGCGATGAGGCCCTTGCCCGCCAGCAGGTTGAGCGCGCGGCCCTCGTTGGTGGCGTCGTTGGGCAGCGCGATGGTGTTGCCCGGCTTCAGCTCGGAGAGCTTGCCGACCTTCTTGGAGTACAGGGCGAGCGGCTCGACGTGCACGTTCGCGACGGGCACGATGTGGGTGCCCTTCTGCTGGTTGAAGTCGTCGAGGAACGGCTTGTGCTGGAAGTAGTTGGCGTCGACGTCGCCGCTCTCCGTTGCCGGGTTGAGCTGGGTGTAGTCGGCGAACTCCTTGACCTCCAGCTTCAAGCCCTTCTTCGGGGCCAGTTCCTGCTTCACGAAGTTGAGGATGTCGCCGTGCGGTGTCGGGTTGGCGCCGACGACGAGCGGGGCGTTCCTGTCACCCTTGGCGGAGGTGTCCGAGTCGGAGGGCGCGCTGCACGCGGCGGAGCCGAGTCCGACGGCGGCGGCGAGGGCGGTGGCGAGGGTGATCCTGGTCCTGCTGCGCACGAAGAGTGCCTCTTTCCTGGTCACGATGGTTCTGCCCGGCAAAGGGTCCGGGCTCGTGGGTTCTGGACGAGTGGGCGGGTTTCAGCCGCCCGGTGTCCGGGGCGCGGCAGCCGGGTCGCCCGCGGTGCCGGCGATGTCGGGTGCTGCGCCGCCGGAGCGGCTGCGCAGCAGACGTGCCGGGGCTGCGGCCCCGGCGTGGCCGCGGTCGGCCAGCCGTCGCGCCGCAAGGTCACCGGCCAGCTGGACGACGGTGACGATGGCGATCAGCAGCACCACGGTGATGACCATGAGGGTGGTCTCGAACCGCTGGTAGCCGTAGATGTACGCCAGGTTGCCCAGCCCGCCGCCGCCGATGGCGCCGGCCATGGCCGAGTAGCCGATGAGGGCGATGACCGTGGTCGTCGCCCCGGCCACGAGCGAGGGCAGGGACTGCGGCAGGAGCACCTTGAACACGGTGGTCCAGGTGCCGCCGCCCATGGACTGGGCGGCCTCGACCAGCCCGTGGTCGACCTCCCGGACGGCGGTCTCGACGAGCCGGGCGAAGAACGGGATCGCCCCGATGGCGAGCGGTACGACGGCTGCGCTGGGCCCGATCGAGGTTCCGATGAGGAACCGGCAGAACGGGATGAGCACGATCATCAGGATGAAGAACGGCAGCGAGCGGCCGATGTTCACGATCACCCCGGTGACCTTCGCGACCAGGGCGTTCTGCAGGAGGCCGCCGCGGTCGGTCAGGACCAGCAGGATGCCGAGCGGGAGCCCGCCGAGGACGGCGTAGAGCGTCGACCACCCGACCATGAACAGCGTGTCGAGGCAGGCGTCGGACAGCAGTGGCTGCATCTGTGACCAGGTCACTTGGCGCCCTCCTCGGTGATGTCGGCGCCTGCTGCGGCACCGGCGACGTCCACCTGCAGACCCTGCTCGCGCAGGAAGCCGATCGGAACCACGTTCTCCTCGAACCGGCCGGGCAGTTCGATGCGCATCCGGCCGACCTGCCGTCCTCCGACGGTGTCCATGGCGGCGCCGAGGATGGAGATGTCGATGTTGTAGGTGCGCGACAGCTCGGAGATGACCGGCCGGGTGGCGGCCTCGCCCTGGAAAGTGACGTCGACGACCGTGCGGTCCGGGCCCGACGCCTCGCCGCCCACCGGGAACAGCTCGTGGGCGAGCTCGGAACCGGGGGTGGCGAGCAGTTCGGCGACGGAGCCGGACTCGGTGATCCGGCCGCCCTTCATCAGCGCCGCGGAGTCGCAGATCGTCTTGACGACGTCCATCTCGTGCGTGATGAGCAACACGGTCAGGCCGAGCTGGCGGTTGAGGTCGCGCAGCAGGTGCAGGACGGAGCGGGTGGTCTCGGGGTCGAGCGCGGAGGTCGCCTCGTCGGAGAGCAGCACCTGGGGGTCGCCGGCCAGCGCCCGGGCGATTCCGACCCGCTGCTTCTGGCCACCGGAGAGCCGCGCCGGGTATGCCCCGGCCCTGTCGGCGAGCCCGACGAGGTCGAGGAGCTCCAGGGCCTTGCGGGACCGTTCGCGGCCGTTGAGGCCGAGGATCTCGAGGGGGAACTCGACGTTGCCCTGCACCGTCCGGGACGAGAGCAGGTTGAAGTGCTGGAAGACCATGCCGATACGGCTGCGGGCCTGCCGCAGGGCGGAGCCCGCCCTCGGGCCGCGGCCTGCGAGGGCGGTGAGGTCCTGGCCGGCGACGTGGACCGTCCCGGAGCTGGGGCGCTCCAGCAGGTTGACGCAGCGGATGAGGGTGGACTTGCCGGCTCCGCTGCGGCCGACGACGCCGTACACCTCGCCCGCGCGGACGTTCAGATCGACGCCGTCGAGCGCGGTGATCTCGCGGCCTCGTGAGCGGTAGACCTTGGTCAGGCCTCTCGTGGTGATCACAGGGGTTTCCGTCACAGTCGAGTGCGCGGGGCATGGGTGGCCACCGGGCACGGGGCATCGGTCTCGGAAAGCGGCACGGTGCAGTGAACCCTCCGGGCGGTCCCGGAAGAGCATTCGTGACGCGGGGGGCTGAGCCGCAGGGCGGTCCGATCTCACGGATCCGCGCGTCGTGCGGCGGTCTCGCTTCGGGGCACGAGGTTCAGGCGCGGGCCCTCAGCGGTCACACATTCGACACAGGCAACGAGCACCGGGCGTCGTGTTCGCCTCGGTCGCAGGGGTGCGGCAGCTCGTCGTGGTCATGCGGGTCAGTTAAACAGCCGTGTTCCGGAGCAACCAAGTGCGTCCGCATTCTGGACAGCGCAGGTCACACAGTGGACTCGCATCCGCGCGGGTCAGTCCTCGGCCGTGATCTCCACACGTCCGCCGCAGGCCCGGGCGGAGACAGCCGAGAGGTCGTCGACGACCACGTCGGCAACCAGATCGTCCCGGGCGTGGGTTGTGGCCAAGGCCACGGTGCGCATGCCGGCCGAACGGCCGGAGAGGAGCCCCATGGGCGCGTCCTCGAAGACCACGCACCGCTCGGGGTCGGCGCCGAGCGCCTTCGCGGCGAGCAGGTACGGCTCGGGGTCCGGCTTCCCGCGGGTGATGTCGTCGGCCGCGATCAGCAGGGACGGACGCAGCTCTGCCGCGCCGAGCCGCGCCTCGGCCAGCCGCCGGGTCGCCGAGGTCACCACGGCCCATCTGCCGTCGGGCAGCGAGGAGAGCAGCTCGCGCGTGCCCGGAAGGACCCGGACACCGCCGGCGTCCGCCACCTCGAGGTCCTCGATCCGCCGCAGCGCCCCCGCCGTCCGCTCCCCGGGCACCAGGTCGGCGACGATGTCGGCAGCGGTCCGGCCGTGCAGGGCGTAGCGTGCGAAGGCCTCCGCGGTGACGCCGTACTCGTGGGCCCAGACGGTCCAGCAGCGGTTCACGGACTCCAGGGACGAGACGAGCGTCCCGTCCATGTCGAACAGCAGGGCGTCAGCGGTGATCTTCATGACGGGCCAGGGTACGCGGCGCTCCGGGGCCGGTCGCAGGCAGGCGCCGGGCGCGCATTAGAGTCCCTTCATGCCCGCCCCTCCCACCCTGCCGAGGTTCCGGTGATCGACGCCCTGACGGTCACGGTCTCCGTGACCGCGCTCCTGCTGGCCGCCTGGTGCGGGTTCGCCGTCTACCGGGATCAGCCCACCAAGGACTGGCACTTCGTCGGCATGGCCGTCGTGACCCTGCTGGTGCTCGTCCAACTGGTCGTCGGCATCGTGCAGCTGGCCCGGGGCGAGGAACCCCACGACAGCACCGCGATCTTCGTCGCCTACCTGTTCGGCGCCACCGCGGCCGTTCCCGCCGCGGGGTTCCTCTCGCTGTCCGAGCGCACCCGATGGGGCTCGGCGACGGTCACCGCGGGCAGCGTGGTCCTGGCCGTTCTCGAGGTGCGGCTGTTCGACATCTGGGGAGGCGCCGGTGCCTGACACCGGAAACACCGGGCCCACTGCTCAGGCCCCGGGTGACAGTGCCGCCGGGGCCCGGGCGAGGCTCGGCGCGGGCCCCGGACGCCTGTTGCTCGCGCTGTACGGCGTCTTCACCGTCGCCGCGGCCTCCCGGTCCGCGTACCAGCTGGCCGTGCAGTTCGACGAGGCCCCGCTCGCCTACGCGCTGTCGGCGCTGGCCGCACTCGTCTACGCCTTCATCACCGTCTCACTGGCACGCGGCGGCGAGACGGCGCGCAGGGCAGCGACCGTCTGCTGCGCCGCCGAACTTCTCGGTGTGCTGGCCGTGGGCACCTGGACGCTGCTCGAGCCGTCCGCTTTTCCCGACCAGACGGTCTGGTCGGACTACGGCATGGGGTATCTCTTCCTGCCGCTGGTGCTTCCGGTCACCGGGCTCGTCTGGCTGCGCCGGGCACGCCGCAGCTGACGGACGGGGCGCCCGGCCGGCTGTTCCCGGAACCGAACGGACGGGCGTCGATCCGGCCCGCCCCTCAGGCGCCGGTCGTGTAGGAGTCCGCGTTCGCGCCCTTTTCCAGGTGGATGAGGCTCAGCCGCTGCGAGACCTGTTCCGTGGCCACCGGCGCATAGCCGCACCTCCGGTACAACCGCAGGTTCGCCTCGCTGCGGTGGCCGGTGAACAGCCGGTACCGCTTGGCCTCCAGGTCGGCCCTCAGCAGGTTCTCGATCGCGGCGAGCAGCCGCCCACCCAGCCCGTGGCGGCGCATCCGGGGGTGGACGATCAGCTTGGCGAGCCGCGCCGTCCCGTCCGCGTCGACCGTTCCGCGCACCGATCCGACGATCTCGGTGCCGAGCCGGGCCACGAGGACCCGGCCGCCGGCGAGTTCGGCGCGGAGCTGGTCGAGGGTCTGGGTGAGCGGCTCGAGGGAGTAGTCGCCGTACAGTTCGGCCTCGCTCTGATAGCTGAGGTACTGGAGTTTGAGGATCTGCTCGGCGTCGTGCTCGGTCGCCGGGGAGATGGTCACGCTCATGCCCATGCGCTGCCTGCCTCTCATCGGTCCGCCCCGGCGCAGCGAGGTGTGTACGCGGGAGCCGGAGTCCGCGCCGGATCCAGGCGCGGACGTCCGTGGCGGTTGGCTACCGCTTCCTTCCCCGGTGTTGCGGAGTCGCAATCTCCGCGGCGAGCATTCTGCGCAGGCAGCTCAGACAGCGGGAGCGGACCGGCCCCAGACTGCCCTGCGAGATGTCCAGGGCATCCGCGACCTCACGGTAGGTCAGGTCGGCCGGGGAGAGCATGACCGCCAGCAGCCGCGGGCACCGTCCGGGCAGCCGGCGGACGGCGGAGCGCAGCGTCCGCTGCGCATCCGCGGCGACGACCCGGTCCTCCAGGGAGGGCGCCGCGCAGCGCGGTTCGTACGGCCCCGCTTCCCGGACCCGGCCGTAGGGCACCTCCCGGAGATTGCGGCGCCGGGCCGCCCGGGCCTCGGTCCGCACCGCTGTCCGGAGCCAGGCGGCCGGGGCCGCCGGCGGGCCCAGCCACCTGGTCCGCTCCAACAGCCGCAGCCACACGCCCTGTTCGAGGTCCTCCGCGTCGACGCCGTGACCGTGTGCCTCGGCCGAGGCCTCGACGGCGAGCAGCGGACGCAAAGTGGTGAAGAGGTCGCTGAAGGTCATGAACGGGAGAACGCGCCTGCGGCCGGGGCCGGTTTCGCCGGAAGCCGCAGCTCACCCGACCGGGTGGCGCTTCTCGCACATGCCATTCGCACAGGCCGCCCGCACGGTCGGCGGCGCGGAACCGCCGGTGCCCGGACGGCGGTGTGTGCACGTCCGGGCACCGGTGACGCCGGCTCAGGAACGGCGGAAGTCGTCCCGTGCCAGCAGTGCCGTGTCGCAGTTGTCGGAGAAAATACCGTCGATGCCCGTCTCGAAGTACTTCTTGAAGGCGCCGAACGCGTCCCCGTAGGCGTTCGGGTCGCTCCCGCGACGGAAGTCGGCGGGCAGGAAGGTGTTCTCGTTGCGCATCGTGTAGGGGTGCAGGATCAGCCCGGCCGCGTGGGCGTCACGCACCAGGGTGGTCGGCGTCCCCAGGTGGCCGGTGGAGTCCCGCGGGATGACCAGCCCCAGGTCGGGGCCGATGCCCTGGGCGAATCCGGCGATCCACTCCAGCCCCTCGGGCTTGACAAGATCCGCAACGGTCCGCGGGTCGCCCGCCTCGACGAAGTCCCAGGGGCGCGACGACGCCTTGGAGAGCAGAACGACGAGCCGGGAGTCGACGAGCCGGTCGAGCCGCTGGATGCTGCTGGGCTCGAACGACTGGAGGAAAACGGCGGAGTTGTGCTTGTGCCGGCCGTAGCGGCGCAACAGCTTGGCGAGCGGTTCCTCCAGGCCGAGACCCAGCTTGCGGAAATAGGTGGGGTGCTTGGTCTCGACGTGCAGCCACACCGGGCGGCCACGTTCCCGGCCCTTGCGCTCGGCCCATTCGAGGACCTCCACGAAGGTGGGCACCTCCCACCGGCCGTTGTAGAGCGTGTTGTGCTGCCGGTTGCCCGGAATGCGCTCCTTGGCCCGCAGCGTCTTCAGCTCGGCGAGGGTGAAGTCCTCGGTGAACCAGCCGGTGATCGAGGAGCCGTCGACGCTCTTGGTCGTCCGGCGACCGGCGAACTCCGGGTGTTCGGAGACATCCGTGGTGGCCGTGATGTCGTTCTCGTGACGGCAGACGAGGTGGCCGTCCTTCGTGGGCACCAGGTCCTGCTCGATGACGTCCGCGCCCATGTCGAGGGCGAGCTGGTAGGAACCGAGCGTGTGTTCGGGCCGGTAACCGCTGGTGCCCCGGTGCGCGATGACCGTCGGCACCGGCAGTTCGTGACCGCCGGAGGACGCCGACGCTGCTCGCCGGTTCTCCGGGCTCGCAGCGCCCGCAGCACCCGCCCCTGCAACGACAGCCGCTCCCGCGCCGAGGGCCGCGGCCCCCAGCAGCGTGCGTCTTCCCGGCTGCCGCTCCTGTTGCTGCTCGTCCTGCATGGAGCACTCCCTCGGGTCGTACGGATCGTGCCGATGACGGCCCGATCGTAGGGCCGCGGGGGTACGCAGAGGGAGACATCGGACGAACACAGTGCGAATGCTCACCGACTCTCCGTATCGGTTGGGTGTGCCCGACGTGCGAGGAACGGAGAGCCGCGAGTATCGTCCTCATCTGCGCACACCCACGGTGAATCGACCCCCTGACGTGCGCTTCGGACGACCATCACGACGGAGGGCCACGGTGTCCCGCATCCTGCTGAAGGCGATTCTCGGATTCCTCATGCGTGTCCTGTACCGCCCGAAGGTGGAGGGGCTGGACGCCATTCCGGGCAGCGGTCCGGTGATCCTGGCCGGAAACCACGTGACGTTCGTGGACTCGATGTTCCTGTCGCTCGTGGTGGAGCGGCCGGTGGCCTTCATCGGCAAGGACGAGTACGTCACGGGCACCGGAGTCAAGGGCCGGCTCATGGCCTGGTTCTTCACGACCGTCGGCATGATCCCCGTGGACCGGGACGGCGGGCGCGGCGGCGTCGCAGCGCTCATGACCGGCCGTCGGATCCTCGATGAGGGCCGGGTCTTCGGCATCTACCCGGAGGGCACCCGCTCGCCCGACGGGCGCCTCTACCGGGGCCGCACCGGGGTGTCCCGGCTCGCGCTGATGACGGGGGCGCCGGTGGTGCCGTTCGCGATGATCGGCACCGACAAGGTGCAGCCGGGCGGCAAGGGTGTCCCCCGGATCTCTCCGGTGACGATCCGCTTCGGCGCCCCGCTGGACTTCGCCCGCTACGAGGGCATGGACCGCGACCGGTACGTGCTGCGCGCCGTGACCGACGAGGTGATGAGCGAGGTCATGCGGCTCTCCGGCCAGGAGTACGTCGACATGTACGCCACGAAGGCCAAGGCCGCCTGAGTCACGTCCGGTACGAGGTCCCCGCGGGCGGCCCGTCCCAGCCGGGTACGACGGTGACGGGGATCTGCTCGGCGCGCCAGAGATCCAGGATGTCCGGGTTGTCGTCGTAGGCGTGCACCGGTTCGAAACGGGTGCGGATCCGCCGGAGGATGTCCTGCTTGACCGCCCGGTCCGGCCTGCCGTCGTTCCTCGCGCGCATCCACAGGACGTCCGACGGGACCGCGTGCAGCGCCAGCCACATCGCAGTGTGGGGCCGGTACCGGACCGAACGGGCCGTGACGATCAGTACGGCCCGTCCGGACGCGCGCGCGGCGTGTGCCGCCTCCACCACGTCGGGACGGGGAGGGCAGTCGACCGATGCGGTGTGGAAGGCGTGGAAGCTGCCGGGACCGTCGATGAGGTGACGGATCCCGCGGACGTCGCACAGGGTGCCGTCCACGTCGAAGATGACGGCCTCGCGTCTCACAGGCGATTCCACAGCGGCCCCCTCGGTCCATGACCCGGCAGCCTACGGTGGGCGGCGCAGGCGACGGACCGGGCCCCTTGCCGGTGCGGGCTCCGTTGCCGGATCGTCCCGTCGTCGCCGTGCATGGCCGGTCACCCGGACCGGGTCCGCCCGCAGTTCCCCCAACTCCGAGATCGTCCCGGCCGGCGACTTGGCGCGCCGCGTCGAGACGAACGCCGGAAGCGCCCTGAAGGCGATGCGGCTTTCGCCGCCCTGCTCCGCAGGGGTCCGGTTCCTCCCCGGCCTGGGCCGGGCATCCGCGGCAGAAGTCCGGTGAAGCAGCCCGCTGCTGCCGCACGTTCAGCCGCGGGGGCTCACTGCCAGGGCAGGGCGGAACGGTGCCGCCAGTACACGGCCGGTTTCTCGGCCAGTGCCGCCAGCCGCGCGAGGTGCTCCTCGTCGAGGACGAGTGAGGCGGCGGCCAGGTTGGAGGCGAGTTGGCCGGTGGTGGCAGCTCCGGAGAGGACCACCCCGGCCCAGGGTTGCGCGAGGACGGCCGCGAGAGCGACCGCGTCGCAGCCGGTGCCCGACTCTGCTGCGCAAGCGGCCAGTTCGGCGGGCTCCTGCCCCGCCGACGCGAGTCGGCCGTTCGCCACGGCCTCCTTCACGATCACGGTCAGTCCCGCCCCGTGCGCCTCCGCCAGCGCGGGCCCCGCCGACGTCTCCAGCAGGTTGTACGTCGCCTGGACCGCCCGGAACAGCGGCTCGCCACCGACCGCGACCCCGAGCGCCGCACGGATCGCGTCGGCCTGCGCCGGCCCGCTGGTCGTCAGACCGACCGTGACGCCCTCGCCGGCCAGACGCGCGAGGCGCTCGTGCAGCGCACGGTCGGTGAGCGCGGGGCTGTCCGGGGTCACCGAGTGGATCTGGTACAGATCCAGGCGCGAACCCAGGAGTTCGGCCGTCTCGGCGCGCTGGCGCTCGTACGCCGCCAGGCTGTGGTCCTTCACCTCGTGGACGTCGGTGTCGACGCGCCAGCCGGCCTTGTACGCGTAACCCCACTTGCTGCCCACCACGACGTCCCCGGCGTCCGGGCGGCTGCTGAGCCAGTCGGCGAGGAACTCCTCGGAGCGCCCGTACGAACGCGCCGCGTCCAGGTAGCGCACGCCGCCCGCGTACGCCGCGTCCAGCAGGGCGTATGCGCGCTCGCGCATCGCGTCCACCGTGCGGTCATCGGGAAGATCCCGGTCGCGGCCGAGGGTGATGTAGCCGGGCCGGCCGACCGCGGCCAGGCCGAATCCGACCCGGGCGGCCGGGGCTGCGACTTCTGCGAGGCGGTCGAGGGCCATGGCGTGTGTGTGCCTCCGCTACGGCTGATCGTGCCGGGCCCGCCGGTTCTGCGGGCCCGGGGACCAGTCTCTCAGCTCCTCTTCGCCGCCGCCCATGCCTGCTGCTCGGCCACGTCGCCCTTCACCTCGGCGAGCTGCACGGCCACGGCCGAGGGGGCCGTGCCACCGCGGCCGCTGCGCGAGGCGAGCGCGCCGGGCACGTTCAGCACCGTGCGGACCTCCCGGGTCAGGTGCGGGGAGATCCCGGCGAACTGCTCGTCCGTCAGCTCGTCGAGTTCGATGCCCTGCGCCTCGCAGACCTTTACGCACTCCCCCGCCACCTCGTGGGCCACGCGGAACGGGACGCCCTGGCGGACGAGCCATTCGGCGATGTCGGTGGCGAGGGAGAACCCGGCCGGGGCCAGCTCCTCCATGCGCTCCCGGTTCACGGTGAGCGTGGCGACCATGCCGGTGAAGGCGGGCAGCAGCACCTCGAGGGTGTCGCAGGAGTCGAAGACGGGCTCCTTGTCCTCCTGGAGGTCGCGGTTGTACGCGAGCGGCAGCGCCTTGAGGGTGGCCATCAGCCCGGTGAGGTTGCCGATGAGCCGGCCCGACTTGCCCCGCGCAAGTTCCGCGATGTCGGGGTTCTTCTTCTGCGGCATGATCGACGAGCCGGTGGAGAAGGCGTCGTCGAGGGTCACGAAGGAGAACTCCTTCGTGTTCCAGATGATGATCTCCTCGGCGAGCTTGGACAGGTCGACGCCGATCATCGCCGTGATGAAGGCGAATTCGGCGACGAAGTCGCGGGAGGCCGTGCCGTCGATGGAGTTGGCCGAGGAGCCCCGTTCGAAGCCCAGCTCGGCGGCGACGGCCTCCGGGTCCAGACCGAGGGAGGAGCCGGCGAGCGCTCCGGATCCGTACGGGGAGACGGCGGTGCGCTCGTCCCACTGGCGCAGCCGCTCGCCGTCCCGGCCCAGTGCCTGCACGTGGGCGAGGATGTGGTGGGCGAAGAGGACGGGCTGGGCGTGCTGGAGGTGGGTGCGGCCCGGCATGGCGACGTCCCGGTGCTCCTCGGCGAGGCGCACCAGTGCCTCCTGGAGGTCCGCGACGAGGCCGCCGATGATGCGGGCGTGGTCGCGCAGGTACATCCGGAAGAGGGTGGCCACCTGGTCGTTGCGGGAACGACCCGCACGCAGCTTGCCCCCGAGGTCGGCGCCGAGCCGTTCCAGGAGACCGCGCTCGAGAGCGGTGTGCACGTCCTCGTCGGCGATGGTTCCGGTGAACGAGCCGTCGGCGACGTCGGCCTCGAGCCGGTCGAGGCCGACGATCATGCGGGTCAGCTCGTCGGCGGTGAGCAGGCCGGCCCCGTGCAGTACGCGGGCATGTGCGCGGGAGCCGGCGATGTCGTACGGGGCCAGCCGCCAGTCGAAGTGGACGGACGCCGAGAGCCGGGCGAGCGCTTCGGCCGGGCCGCCGGCGAACCGCCCGCCCCAGAGCCGGACGTCGCCGGTCGTGTCGTCGCTCGGCTGTGCGGCGTTGCTCACCTGAAAGCTCCTCGTGCCTGTGAGTGACAGTGCGGCCGCCTCCCCGCCGGGACGGCGAGGAGGCGGCGGTGTACTTCCCGGACGTTACCGGCAGTGGCGCCTGCGGGCGGTCAGCCCTGGAGGTCGCGCTTCGCGGCGATCTTCGAGGACATTCCGAAGATCTCGATGAAGCCCTTGGAGAGCGACTGGTCGAAGGTGTCGCCCGTGTCGTAGGTCGCCAGGTTGAAGTCGTACAGCGACGAGGCGGACTTCCGGCCGGTCACGACGGCCCGGCCGCCCTGCAGGGTCATCCGGATGTCGCCGGTGACGTGCTCGTTGGCCTCGTTGATGAAGCCTTCCAGCGCCCGCTTCAGCGGGGAGAACCACAGGCCGTCGTAGACCAGCTCGCCCCAGCGCTGCTCCACCTGCCGCTTGTAGCGGGCCAGCTCGCGCTCGACGGTGACGGCCTCGAGCTCCTGGTGGGCGGTGATGAGCGCGATGGCGCCGGGCGCCTCGTAGACCTCGCGGGACTTGATGCCCACCAGCCGGTCCTCGACCATGTCGATCCGGCCGACGCCGTGGGCTCCGGCGCGCAGGTTCAGCTCCTGGATCGCCTCGAGGACGGTGACCTTCTTGCCGTCGATCGCGACCGGGACGCCGGCCTCGAAGGAGATGACGACCTCGTCGGCCTCGCGCGGCGTGGCCGGGTTCCGGGTGTACTCGTAGACGTCCTCGATCGGGCCGTTCCAGATGTCCTCGAGGAAGCCCGTCTCGACGGCACGCCCGAACACGTTCTGGTCGATGGAGTAGGGCGACTTCTTGGTGGTCGCGATCGGGAGGTTCTTGTCCTCGCAGAAGGCGATGGCCTTGTCCCGGGTCATCGCGTAGTCGCGGACCGGGGCGATGCACTTCAGGTCGGGGGCCAGGGAGGAAATGCCCGCCTCGAACCGCACCTGGTCATTGCCCTTGCCGGTGCAGCCGTGGGCGACGATGCCGGCGTTGTGCTTGTGCGCCGCCGCCACGAGGTGCTTGACGATGGTCGGCCGCGAAAGGGCCGAGACCAGCGGGTAGCGGTCCATGTACAGGGCGTTGGCCTTGATCGCCGGGAGGCAGTATTCGTCGGCGAACTCGTCCTTGGCGTCCGCGACCTCGGCCTCGACCGCGCCGCAGGCCAGGGCTCGCTCACGGATGACGTCCAGGTCCTCGCCACCCTGGCCGACGTCCACGGCGACAGCGATGACCTCGGCACCCGTCTCCTCGGCGATCCAGCCGATGCAGACGGACGTGTCCAGGCCGCCCGAGTAGGCGAGTGCGACGCGCTCGGTCACGGGTTTCTCCTAACGGTGCAGCGAGAGCTGTGGGGGTTCCGGGGGTCCCCCCGGCGAGGCTTGGCGCAGCGTCCGAAACACTGACCGGCATAACTATGCACTACTCCGTATGTTTCGTCAACGTGGCGGGCGGGAGGCGTCTGGGGCCGGGCTCACCCCGTGCGCGCCCGCACCGCCCCCTCCCCGGCCTCCGTTCGCACGGGCTCCCGGAAAACCCGCCGGAACGGAACGAGCCCAATTCCGCGTTTGCACACGGGATCATCGGGCAACCGAATCAGCGGCCGAAGAAACGCTGACGGTAAGGGAGCATGTCGTGAGTGGACGCAAGAAGGCCGAAGCGATGAGCAAGCAGATCATGGGCAAGGTCAAGACGACGGTCGGGCGCACGACCGGCAGCAAGCGCATGGAAGCCGCCGGCCGCGCCGAAAAGCTCCAGGGCGACATGAGCCAGGTCGTGCAGAAGGCGAAGGAGGCCTTCAAACGCTGAGCAGGTGGGCGCTCTCCTCCGGTGAATCGGGTGGGGCGGACGGATGAATCCGTCCGCCCCACCCGATTTCCGGTCCGGAACTCAGATGGGGGCGACTTCACGTTCGCGATCCGTGGAAGAAGGGATCGCCGGAATCGAACCCGGGGCGAGAACGCATCGGAGCGCCCGCCCCGCCGGACGGCGGAACGGACGCCCGATCGGCACATGCCGTACCCGAGCGGAACTCCCGGCAGCATTCCGGGAGTTCCACCTCAGCTTCCGGTCATGGCCTCACGCAGTTCGCCGAGGCACCGGGTGAGGAGCCGCGAGACGTGCATCTGCGAGATGCCGAGTTCGGCCCCGATCTGCGCCTGGGTGAGTTCCTGCCCGAAGCGCAGTTCCAGGATCCGGCGGTCCCGCTGATCGAGCCCGGCGAGCAGCGGCTTGAGTGCGTGGAGGTTCTCCACGATCTCCATCGCCGGATCGCTGCTCCCCATCCGGTCGCCGAGACCCGGGGCGTCTCCCCCGTTGTCGTCGTAGCCGGCGGGCAGGTCGAGGGATTCCGCGACATAGCCGTTGGACGCCAGACGCCCTTCGTTGACCTCCTCCACCGTGATGCCGAGGTACTCGGCGAGCTCCTCGGCGGTCGGAGCGCGGTCGAACAGGGCCTCCAGCTTCTCGTTCGCCTTGGCCAGTTCGAGACGCAGCTCCTGCAGCCGCCGCGGCACGTGCACGGCCCAGCTGGTGTCCCGGAAGAACCGCTTGATCTCTCCCGTGATGTACGGCAGAGCGAAGGTGTTGAACTCCACCTCGCGGCTGATGTCAAACCGGTCGATGGCCTTGATCAGACCGATGGTGCCGACCTGGATGATGTCCTCACGCAGTTCGGTGCGACTCCGGTACCGCGAGGCGGCGAATCGCACCAGCGAAAGGTTCAGTTCGATCAGCGTGTTCCGCACGTACTGGTATTCGTGCGTCCCTTCTTCCAGCGTCTGCAGCCGGTCGAAGAAGACTTTCGACATGTCACGTGCGTCGCCCGGAGTGACCTTTCTTGCGTCGGTCACCTCCGGCAGGGCCTCGCTTCCGACGGGTGCATCGCGCGACGGGGCGCTCGCATCCCGTGCGGCGGCGTCGGACGCCGCCGTTTCCATCAGATTCATGAAACCCTCCCACGAACAAAAAAGTTGCCGTTCGGCAATAGTTCCTCTGCCCGTGATCAAGCCCTCCACACCTGGGGAACCGCACCCGATTTCCGGATCAGCCCTCCGGGCAGGGATGAATGCCTCGTGCGGCACGGGGCAGGCCCACCAGCACAGCGATCGCGGCACCCGGCCGCATCCCCAGGCCGACAGGACGGTCCCATGACGACGGCACTCCATCGCATCGCCAAGATACTCGGCCGTAATCGCGAGCCCGCGAACCCCTCCCGGATGGGCAGAGGGCCCCAGGGTGTGTCCAGCGGAGCCATCCTCGCCCAGGGGCTGCGCACGCTGCGTTCCTGGTCCCGCAACGGCCGTTAGAAGTTGTCCGCTCCCTCGCCGCGGACCCGCGAACAACGCCGGACTACGCGGGTCCGCGGCCCCCACTGCCCTTGGCGGCCTTGCCGGGCCGGTCCGCCTTACCGGGCCCGTGCTCCTTACCGGGCCGGTGCTCCTTGCGCGGCCCGGGTGCCTTCCCCGGCCCGGCCTCCCGGACGTGCCGCGGCTTCTTCCCGGTCCTGACGTCCTCCGCCGCAGGGCGGGGGCCCCGGTCCGCCGCACCCCGGCCGGGCGTGGTCCGCGTACCGGCTGCCTCCGGTAGCTCCGGATCGCGCTCCGGGGAAGCCGGTACGGAGGTTTCGCCGCTGCGGCTCGGCGCGGGCTGCCGGACCGCGGCCCCCGATCCGCCCGCCGGATCGGCCGCCGACAGCGTGACGCCCAGGACGGTCATGGCCACTGCGGCACCCGTGGCGGCGAGCACTCCACCCCTGCGTCGCCGTCCGGCGGCCGTCGGACCGGGCAGCCCGTCGTGCCGGGTGTCGCCCGAGCCGACGACGGCGGCGGAGAGGGCAACCGGGGCGACCAGCCCGGCCCGGCTCCCCCCGTCCGCCTGCTGCTCGCCCACCGGCGGGCACAGACCCGGCCGGATGGTGTCCAGCAAGTCCTCCAGGCGCTGCGCGCAGTCCGGGGCGCAGGGCCGCGCCCACGGATCCGGGTCGGTCATCTCCCGTAGCAGCCGGTCGAGTTCGGGGGGCAGACCGCCGGGTATGACCGGCAGTCGGTGCAGCCGCGCCACGGCGGACTCGAGCGGCGTCCCCGCGTACTCGAGCTCCCCCTTGAGACACTCCAGCAGAACCAGACCGAGGGCGTAGATGTCGGCGGGTTGCTCGACCCGTTCCCCCTTGACCTGCTCCGGAGCGAGATAGGCGGCGGTTCCGACGAGCGCGCCGCCGTTGGTCGACGCCGTGGCGTCCACCGGCCGGGAGATACCGAAGTCCGTGAGATACGGGCGGCCGGCGCCGTCCAGCAGGATGTTCGACGGCTTGACGTCGCAGTGCATGACGTCCGCCGCGTGCACATGGGCGAGCGTTCCTGCGAGTGCTGCTCCGATCTCGGCGACGCGATGCGGGTCCATGGCCGTACCGGCCGCGTACTGGCGCAGGGTCCGGCCCTCGACAAGCTGCATCACGAGGAACGAACGCCCTTCGTGCCGTCCGATGTCGTAGACGGTCACCAGCCCGGCGTGCTCCAGACGGGCCAGCAGGAGCGCCTCGTCCTCGAAGCGGTCCTCCATGCCCCGCCCCACGCCCGGCCGGAAGACCTTGACTGCGACCGGCCGGCCCAGACGCCGGTCCGTTCCGCGGAAGACCTCGGCCGCGCCGCCCGACCCGAGCAGTTCGCCGAGTTCGTAGCGCCCTGCCAGCAGGCCCGTCGGGGACCACCCGGGCAGCCGGATGTCCTGTGGTGCCGTCAATGTCTCTCCCACGAGAAGTGCGGAACAGTTGCCCGAGTGCATATGTCGTCGCACGGCGCGTACCCGGTTCTCGCGTCGCCACCCTTACGGGCCGTCAGAACCGGACGCTGTTTCTCCGCCGCAGGCGGGGGTACCCGTTTCGCACAGTTCCGCCTGCCCGGGCCCCGGAGGCCCGCGGCCCCGAACGGATCCAGGAAAACGTGGACAGAATTTCCGACGTGGGGAAGGTCCTGCGCAATGCCGCGCCCCACCGCCTGCCCGAGGACATCGCCGCGGTGCTCGCCGAGCACTACGACGCCGGGGACGTCCGGCTGCGCATGGCCGACTACGGCATGCGCACACTGCAGAACACGGGACCGGCCGGACAGCACCTGGAGGCGATCCCGATCCAGGGGACCCCCGAGGGACGGGCGTTCGGCGCCCAGGAACCGTGGGTCGAGGCCGACCCGCTGCGCGAGACCGTCACCGTGCATCTCCCGGTGACCGTGCGCGGCGACCGGATGGGCGTCCTGACGGCGGTCCTGCCGGAGGCCCGGTACACCCCCGCCGTGCTCCCCGAGCTGGAGGCCGCCTGCGAGGCCCTGGGGCACGAGATCCTCGTCGCCGAACGGGACACGGACCGTTACGTGATCGCCCGCCGGGCGACCCGGCTCACGCTCGCGGCAGAGATGCAGTGGCAGCTGCTTCCGGGCCGCTCCTGCGACCGGCCGGAGTTCTCCCTCGGCGCCCACCTGGAGCCCGCCTACGCCGTCTTCGGTGACAACTTCGACTGGTCCGCCTCCGCCGACGCCCTGACCCTGACCGTCACCGACGGCATGGGGGACGGGATCGACGCCGCCTTGCTGACCAACCTGGCGGTCAGCGCCCTCCGCAACGCACGCCGGGCCGGCCTCGACCTGGCGGATCAGGCCCGCCTGGCCGACCAGGCCGTGTACGCGCAGCACCAGGGCGCAGTGCATCTGTCGGTCCTGCTGCTGCGCTTCGATCTGTCGACCGGGGAGGCCGAGGCCGTCGACGCCGGGTCGCCGCGCCTGTGGCGGCTGCGCGACCGGACCGTGGAGCCGGTGACCTTCGAGGCGCAGCTGCCCCTCGGCATGTTCGAGGACACTCCGTACGTGACGCAGCGGTTCGAGGTCCGTCCTGGGGACCGGCTGCTCCTGGGCAGCGACGGGGTGTACGACGTCGAGGGAGGGGGCGGGGAGAGGTACGGCGACCGGGCGGTCGCGCGGGCCCTGCTGGCCAACAGCCTCCTGCCCGCCGCGCAGGTACCCCGGGCGCTGCTGCACGAGCTCGGCGAGTACCGGGGCGAGACTCCGGTCGCGGACGACGCCATCGTGGTCTGCCTGGACTGGTACGGGCGCCCGCAGGGCACGGCGGACGGTGCGGACTCCGGTGCCCCGTCTCCGGTGCGACTGCGGCCGCCGGGAACCGGAAAAGACTAGGGTCTGCCTGACAAGGGCGCCGTCCGCCGTGAGGCGGCTCCCTGGGGGCGTCTGGTGCGTGCAGCTGCAAAGGCGGAGAGACGTCCTCGTAGTGGGCTGCTCGGGCGTTTCGACAACGCGGCGGATGCGCGTGCCAGGCGCTTCCGGCCAGGCGGGATTTGTCGGGCAGACCCTCTGGCGCCGCTGCCTCAGGCGGACTGGGCGGCGCCCGGTCGCATCACGGGCCGGTGGACGGGAGTGGTCGCCTCGACCGCCGTGCGAAACCCCTTCAGCCCCTCGACCAGGGCTTCCCGCTGGGCGGGAGGCATGGCGGCGATGGCCGTGCACATCGCCGCCTCCCGCCGGGCGCGCAATTCGGCGAGATAGGCCCGGCCCCGGCCGGTGAGCTTCAGTTCGAGTTCCCTGCGGCTGAACGGGCTCTGGGCCCGCTCCACGAAACCGATGGCCTGGAGCCGGTCGCAGAGACGGCTGACCGAGGACGGCGCGGAACCCAGGATCTCTCCGAGGGTACGCAGGTTGATGCCCTCGTCCCGGTCGAGGCTGTACAGCACCCGCAGTTGCGACGCGGACACAGGGGACGACGAGACCGCATCGCGGCCGCGCTCCCAGAGCACCTCGAGCAGTTCGATGACCTCGCCGGCCGCCTGGGCGGCATCAGGAGGCCGACGGTGCTGGGGTGCTGCGTTCACGCCCATGGCCATGACACTCCGAATCAGACTTGCCGGACTCAACAAAACCGCGAACGCGCTGTCCAACGGTCCCTTTCGTGCAATCGAATCGATCGCCGGTCGTACCTGTACCCCGGCAGGACCGTTCGATCCGGACACCCTATCGCCCGGCCGGCTGCCGGCTCAGCCCGTGCACCGAGCGGATGGAGAGTCCGCAATCCGTTCGCATGCCGTCGCCCGGTCAGGGCAGCCGCCACAACAGAAAGGCTACTGGCCACGACGATTGATGGAACGAGGTGCCTCGGATGACGACCAAGGTCGAGCAGTCCGTCGAGGTGGCGGTCCCGGTGACAACGGCCTACAACCAGTGGACTCAGCTCCAGGAATTCCCGGAGTTCATGGAGGGGGTCGAGCGCGTCGACCAGATCACGGACACCCGCTCGCACTGGGTCACCAGTGTCGCCGGGGTCAAGAGGGAGTTCGACGCCGAGGTCACCGAGCAGATCCCGGACGAGCGGATGGCCTGGACCAGCATCGACGGCCCCAAGCAGGCGGGCGTGGTGACGTTCCACCGGCTCAGCGACACGACGTGCAAGGTCATGCTCCAGCTGGACCACGACCCCCAGGGCATCGCCGAGTCCGTCGGCGACAAGCTCGGTTTCCTGAACCGGAGGGCGACGGGCGACCTCGAGCGCTTCAAGAAGGTCGTCGAGGAACGGGGTCACGAGACCGGTGCATGGCGCGGCAGGGTCTGAGGGCCCGGGCGACACACCCGATACACGGCCGACGGGCCGGGACGGCGGCACAGAGTTGCCCCTCCCGGCCCGTCCGCCGTCCGTGGTCGTGACAGGGGCGGCCCCGCACGGCCGGACCGGTCGTCGGCGTTGCTATCAGCGGGCCTTCTGCGCCAGCCGGAGGAGGTGGTCCGCGAGGGCCTGGCCGCCGCTCGGATCCCGGCTGATCAGCAGCAGCGTGTCGTCACCCGCGATGGTGCCGATGATTTCGTGCAGTCCCGCCTGGTCGATGGCGGAGGCGAAGAACTGGGCGGCCCCGGGCGGGGTGCGAAGGACTACGAGATTCGCCGAGGCCTCCGCGGAGATGAGGAGTTCACCGGCGAGCCGGGCCATCCGGGCCTCGCTGGCCGACTCCCCCATCGGCACCCTGGGGGTGCGGTCGCCGCCCTCCGAGGGCACCGCGTAGATCAGTTCGCCACCCGTGTTCCGGATCTTGACCGCGCCCAGCTCGTCCAGATCGCGGGAGAGCGTGGCCTGGGTGACCGAAAGGCCGTCGTCGGCCAGCAGCTTCGCCAACTGACTCTGCGAGCGTACGGGTTGCCGGTTCAGGATGTCCACGATTCGGCGGTGGCGCGCGGTACGGGTCTGCGGTACCGACTTGCCCCCGGGTTCGGATTCCTGCGCCTCGGTCATCGTCGTCATTCTCCGGATCCTCGGTCCTCGTGTGCGGCGTCGAGGACGGCCGGAAGGACCTGGAGGAACGCGTTCGCCTCGCCGTCGCCGATGATCAGCGGCGGGGCCAGCCGCACCACGTCGGGAGCGACGGCGTTCACCAGGAAGCCGGCTGCCTGAGCCGCCCGCT
This sequence comes from Streptomyces meridianus, assembly GCF_023703325.1. Classification (GTDB taxonomy): domain Bacteria; phylum Actinomycetota; class Actinomycetes; order Streptomycetales; family Streptomycetaceae; genus Streptomyces; species Streptomyces meridianus. The sequence goes on along the minus strand of NZ_JAMQGM010000015.1, from coordinate 73,184 downwards.
GCACCTGTGGGGCGGCGGGATCGCTGAGCACCATACCGATCAACAGCCCTGCTCCGCGGGCACGGTGGACGAGCGGGTGGCCGAGGGACTCGATGCCGGAGCGGAGCAGTTCCCCGGTGCGCTTGACCCGGTCGAGGATCCCGTCGTCCCGGATGGTGTCCAGGACGGCGAGCGCGGCGGCGCAACTGACGGGATTGCCGCCGAAGGTGGTGCCGTGCTGGCCGGGCCGGAACAGGTCCGCAGCGGGCCCGAAGGCAAGGGTGGCGCCGATGGGCAGCCCGCCACCGAGACCCTTGGCAAGGGTGACGACGTCGGGTTCGACTCCGTGCGCCTGGTGGGCGAACCAGTGCCCGGTGCGGCCGACACCCGTCTGCACTTCGTCGAGGACGAGCAGCGTCCCGGTGCTCCGGGTGATCTCACGGGCGGCTTCGAGATAGCCGGGCGGCGGGACCACGACGCCGCTCTCGCCCTGGACCGGCTCGATGATCAGCAGTGCGGTGTTCGCCGTGACCGCTTCGCGCAGTGCCTCGGTGTCGCCGTAGGGGACGTGGACGACGTCGCCCGGGAGCGGCATGAAGGGCTGCTGCTTGGCGGGCTGGCCGGTGAGCGCGAGGGCGCCCATGGTCCGGCCGTGGAACCCGCCCTCGGTCGCCACCATGCGGGTGCGCCCGGTGAGGCGGCCGATCTTGAACGCGGCTTCGACCGCCTCCGCACCGGAGTTGGCGAAGAAGACCCGGCCCGAACGCCCGGCCAGCTCGAGCAGCTGCTCGGCGAGCCGGACCGGTGGCTCGGCGGTGAACAGGTTGGAGACGTGGCCGAGGGTGGCGATCTGCTCGGACACCGCACGGACGACGGCCGGGTGTGCGTGGCCGAGGGCGTTGACGGCGATGCCGCTGACGAAGTCGAGGTATGCCTTGCCCTCGGCGTCCCAGACGCGGGCGCCCTCGCCCCTGACCAGCGGCAGGGACGGAGTGCCGTAGTTGTTCATCAGGGCGCCCTGCCAACGCCGCGCGAGCTCCTCGTTCGCGGATGCCCCGGTCATGATGCCTCCTCTGCCCGGGCGTCGGGCACGACCATGGTGCCGACGCCCTCGTCGGTGAAGATCTCCAGCAGGATCGAGTGCGGGACCCGCCCGTCGATCACGCGGGCGGTGTGCACCCCGTTGCGGACCGCGTGCAGGCATCCCTCCATCTTGGGCACCATGCCGCTGGCCAGGTCGGGCAGCAGCTTCTCGAGCTCGCTCGCGGTCAGCCGGCTGATGACCTCGTCACTGTTCGGCCAGTCCTCGTAGAGCCCCTCGACGTCGGTGAGCACCATGAGGGTCTCGGCGGCCAGCGCCGCGGCGAGCGCTGCGGCGGCCGTGTCGGCGTTGATGTTGTAGACGTGGCCGTCGTCCGCGCTGCGGGCGATGGAGGAGACGACGGGGATACGGCCGTCGTCCAGGAGTGCCCGGATCGCGCCGGCGTCCACCTCGGTCACCTCACCGACCCGGCCGATGTCGACGCTCTCGCCGTCGACATCGGCGAAACGCTTCGTGGCAGTCATCGTGTGGGCGTCCTCGCCGGTGATGCCGACGGCGAACGGTCCGTGGTGGTTGAGCAGGCCGACGAGGTCCCGCTGCACCTGGCCGGCGAGGACCATGCGGACGGCATCCATCGCCTCGTCGGTGGTGACGCGAAGGCCGGCCTTGAACTCCGAGACCAGGCCCAGCTTGTCGAGGTGGGCGCTGATCTGCGGCCCGCCGCCGTGCACCACGACCGGCTTGAGCCCGGCGTGCCGGAGGAAGACGACGTCCTGGGCGAAGGCGGCCTTGAGTTCCTCGTCGACCATGGCGTTGCCGCCGAACTTGATGACGACGGTCTTCCCGTGGTGGCGGGTCAGCCAGGGCAGCGCCTCGATGAGCGTGTGTGCCTTGGGCAGGGCGGTGTGCTTGCGTGTGGGGCTCGTCATGAGGAGTAGGCGCTGTTCTCGTGGACGTAGTCGGCGGTGAGGTCGTTGGTCCAGACGACGGCGGATGCGTTGCCGGCGGCCAGGTCGGCGGTGATGCGGACCTCGCGGTAGCGCATGTCGACGAGGTCGCGGTCGTCGCCGACGGACCCGTTGCGGCAGACCCAGACATCGTTGATCGCGACGTTGAGTGCGTCCGGTTCGAAGGCTGCGGACGTGGTTCCGATGGCCGAGAGCACCCGGCCCCAGTTGGGGTCCTCGCCGTGGATCGCGCACTTGAGCAGGTTGTTGCGGGCGATGGAGCGGCCCACCTCGACGGCGTCGTCCTCGCTCGCCGCGTTCACGACCTCGATGCGGATGTCCTTCGAGGCACCCTCGGCGTCGCGGATGAGCTGCTGGGCGAGGTCGTCGCAGACCTTGGCGACGGTCTCCGCGAACTCCTCGTGCCCGGGGAGGACACCGCTCGCGCCGGAGGCGAGCAGGAGCACGGTGTCGTTGGTCGACATGCAGCCGTCGGAGTCGACCCGGTCGAACGTGCTGCGGGTCGCTTCGCGCAGCGCCTTGTCCAGGCCCGGGGCCTCGACGTCGGCGTCCGTGGTGAGGACGACGAGCATGGTGGCCAGGCCCGGGGCCAGCATGCCTGCGCCCTTGGCCATGCCGCCCACGGTCCAGCCGTCGCCCTCGGCCACGGCGGTCTTGTGCACGCTGTCGGTGGTCTTGATCGCGATGGCCGCCTTCTCGCCCCCGTGCGGCGACAGCGCGGCTGCGGCGGCGCCCACCCCGGGCAGGAGCTTGTCCATCGGGAGCCGGAGGCCGATCAGGCCGGTGGACGCCACGGCGATCTCGGCCGCGCTCACGCCGAGTTCCTCCGCCGCCTTCTCCGCGGTGGCATGGGTGTCCTGGAAGCCGAGCGGGCCGGTACAGGCGTTGGCGCCGCCGGAGTTGAGGACGACGGCCTCGACCCGGCCGGACTTCAGGACCTGCTCGGACCACAGGACCGGGGCGGCCTTGACCCGGTTGGCGGTGAAGACGCCGGCGGCGGCCCGGCGCGGCCCGTTGTTGACGACCAGCGCCAGGTCCGGGTGGCCGTTGTCCTTGATCCCGGCGGCGATGCCCGCTGCCGTGAATCCCTTGGCTGCCGTGACGCTCACTGCGTCCCCTTCCGATGGTTCGCTCCGGGGCCGGTGCGGCCCGGATGGTGGTCTGCTGCCGTTGCCGGCCCGGTGGGTCCGGCGGCGCTGGTGTGCGGTGGGGTCACGGTGCGACGCCGGTGCCGGTCAGCCCCAGCTCCTCGGGGAGCCCCAGAGCGAGGTTCATGCTCTGCACGGCGCCGCCGGCCGTGCCCTTGGCCAGGTTGTCGATGGCGCAGATGACGACGATGCGCCCGGCGGCCTCGTCCAGCGCGATCTGGAGGTGCGCGGCGTTGGATCCGTACACGGCACCGGTGGAGGGCCACCTCTCCTCGGGCAGCAGGTGCACGAAGGGCTCGGCCGCGAACGTCTTGGTGTACGCCTCGCGCAGCGCGTGCGGTGTGGTGCCGGGCCTCGCCCGGGCCGTGCAGGTGGCGAGGATGCCGCGGGGCATGGGGGCGAGGGTGGGCGTGAAGGAGACGGTGACCGGCTCGCCGGCCGCAGCCGAGAGGTTCTGGCTCATCTCGGGTGTGTGCCGGTGGACGCCGCCGACACCGTAGGGGGCCATGGATCCCATGACCTCGCTGCCGAGCAGGTGCGGCTTGAGAGCCTTGCCCGCACCCGAGGTGCCCGAGGAGGCCACGACGACCGCCTCCGGCTCGGCGAGCGAGGCCGCGTAGGCGGGGAAGAGCGCGAGCGAGACGGCCGTGGGGTAGCAGCCGGGGACGGCGATCCGGTGCGCGCCGCGCAGAGCGTCGCGGGCTCCGGGCAGCTCGGGAAGACCGTAGGGCCAGGTGCCGGCGTGCGGGGAGCCGTAGAATTTCTCCCAGTCGGCGGTGTTCTCCAGGCGGAAGTCTGCGCCGAGGTCGATCACCAGCGTTGCGGGGTCGAGGGCGTCGGCGAGGGCTGCGGACTGGCCGTGCGGGAGGGCGAGGAAGACCACGTCGTGGCCGGCGAGGACCTCGCTCGTCGTCGGCTCCAGGATCCGGTCCGCCAGGGGCAGCAGGTGCGGCTGCAGGGAACCGAGCTTCTGCCCGGCGTTGGAGTGGCCGGTCAGGGCGCCGATCTCGATCCCGGGGTGCCCCAGCAGGAGTCGCAGGAGTTCACCGCCCGCGTATCCGCTCGCTCCCGCCACCGCTGCCCGCACCGTCATGGCGTCCTCTCCGCTGTGCATCCCGCCTCCATCGACAGCATGACTATACGGAGATGGGAACTTTTATGCAATGCTCGATCCTGCCGGCGCCGGGCGGCACCGCGCCACGGCGGGCGTCCACAGGGGGCGGCAAGAAATACGTTGTCGCAGCAGGGGCCACCCGCGACCATGCGGTGATGACCGTGACGAAGATGCATGCCGACGAGATCGAGACCGACGTCCCCCTCATGCGCCGGCTGCTCGCAGACCAGCATCCGCAGTGGGCGGACCTGCCGATCCGCCGCGTCGCGTCCCACGGCACCGACCACGCCATCTACCGGATCGGCGACCGGCTCATGGCCCGGCTGCCGCGCACCGCAGGGGCCGCCCACCAGGCCGCGAAAGAGGCGCAGTGGCTGCCGCGGCTGGCGCCGCACCTGCCGCTCGCGATCCCGGTGCAGCTGGCCCGGGGGCGCCCGGCCGAGGGCTATCCGCTCGGCTGGTCCGTGTACGAGTGGCTGCCCGGCGAGAATCCCGACGGGAACCTCGACGACCCGGACCGGGCGGCCGACGACCTCGCGGCCTTCGTGACCGGCCTGCACCGGATCGGAACGGACGGTGCACCGGCACGCCCCCGCGGCGCCCGGGGCGGCCCCCTCTCGGAGGGCGACGCGGCGATCCGCCGCGCCATCACCGAACTCGGCGACCGCATCGACGGCCCCGCCGCTCTGCGCCTGTGGGAGGAGTCGCTCGACGCTCCGCCCTGGGGCGGGCACGACGTCTGGGTGCACGGCGACCTGCTCCCCGGAAATCTGCTCGTCGGCGAGGGCCGCCTCTGCGCCGTCATCGACTTCGGCTGCCTCCAGGTCGGCGACCCCGCGACCGATCTGCTCCCGGCGTGGAATCTCTTCTCCGGGCCAAGCCGGGAGCGGTTCCGGGCGGCGCTCGCCGTCGGAGACGCGGCCTGGCTGCGCGGACGCGGCTGGGCCCTCCTCCAGTCCGTGGTCGCGCTGCCGTACTACTGGGACACCAACCCCGGCATGGTCCGCCAGGCCTCGTACGCCCTCGCGCAGCTACTCGCCGGCAGCTCCCCCGCAAGGTAGCCGGACGCGAAGTCGGCGGCGGGCCCGTCCGGCCGCCCACTCCACCGACTTCGCGCAAGCGCCCTCGGGCGGGCGGCCGATCACCTGCCGCTGCCTCCACCGGCACGGTCGACCACGAGTTCCGCGATACCCGGATGATCATCGGCCTCGGCACCGCGCACGGCGACCCGCACGTAGCGGGCCGGCACCGGCCGCCGCAGCTCTCCCGAACCGCTCTCGGCCTCGACAGTCCGCCAGTGCTTTCCGTCGACGGAGGTCTGGAGCCGGTACGAGCCCGGACGTGGCTTCGTCCATTCCGGAGCAATCCGCTCGATGCGGACGGGGCCGCCGAGATCGACGCGCAGGCGGTCCTGCCGCCGGTCGGGCGTCCACGACGTGGCACCGCTGCCGTCCACGGCCGCGCCGGCATACATCCCGGGCTCCTCCGAACCCGCCGATGCCGTGCGGCAGCGGGCCAGGTTGCCGGTCGGCGCGAGGTCGGGGCGACGGGTCTCGAGGACGGCCGGCGCGGTCTCGCCGACGGTACGGCGGCCCTGGGGACTCTCCACCTCGAAGGGCTTCCCGTCGGTGAGCCGCACCGTGGTGGTGCGCTGTCCGATCTCGACGTCGAACGTCCTGCCCTGCCAGTGCAGGCCCCTCAACTCGACCCCGTCCTTCATCTGGGGCGGTAGCAGCGGATCGAGGTGTACGGCGTCCCCGCGCCAGCGCATACCGGTCAGCCCGTTGGTGAACACCTGAAGGAAACCGCCCTTGCCGGTGAGGAAGTCCTGAGCGGGAGTACCCGCGTGCGGGTCCGCCGCCCCGGCCTTGTCGCCGCGGGCCTCGGAGAACTGGGCGAAGTCGCCACGGAAGAACGGCTTCGCGGACCGCATGAGGTAGGTGTACGTCGAGCAGCCGGCCTCACCGGTCATGGCCGCGTCGATGGCGTGTACGGAGTCCGTCATCGCCGGCCCGTCCGGGTCCGTCCGGGCCGCGTAGTAGTCGAGCGTGCGTGTCGCCGCACCCCGCGACATGGGCCACTCCAGCGGGTACATGAGCAGAGCCGTGTCGGCCTGCTTGATCATCGAGCCCTTGTAGCCGTCGTACTGGCGGAAGACCCCCTTGTCCTTGTCGTACGGGATCCGCAGACCGTCCGCGACCCTTGACCACGCCTCGGGGACGTCCTCACCGAGCAGCCTGGCCGCACGGGTGGCGTTGCGCAGCGAGGTGGCGGCGCCGGCGTTGGTGAACACCCCGTCGTCCACGCCGTTGCTGTACTCGTCGGGACCGGCGACGTTCTTGACGGAGTAGCTGCCGTCCTCGTTCCGGTTCGCCCGGTGGGCCCAGAACTCCGCGATGCCCTTCAGCACCGGCCAGCCGCGGCTGCGCAGCCACTTCGTATCGCCGGTCGCCTGGTAGTACTGCCACACCGCGAGGGCGATGTCGCTCTGCAGGTGGTTCTGGGTGCGGCAGTGCGGCGGTTCCCAGCTGTGGCACTCCTTCCACAGGTCGCCCCTGCCGCCACTGGTCCACGCGTAGAACAGGCCCTTGTGGCCGAGCTTCTCAGCATTGGCACGGGCGGCCGTGCGGGTGCGGTAGCGGTAGTCCACGACGGACCTGGCCAGCTCGGGATCGGATGCCAGCAGGCTCGGGAACATCCACGTCTCGGCGTCCCAGAACACCTCGCCGGCATAGTTGTCGCTGGTCAGACCGGCCGGTGCGATGCTGTTGCCGGCGCCGCGGCGCATGCTCGACAGCAAGCCGTAGCGCGACGAGCGGAGCCACTTCTGGATCTCCGGCCGTCCGGGCACCTCGATGTCGCTGCGCCACAACTTCCGCCAGGCCGTGGCGTGGGCCGAGAACAAGGCGGGCCAGCCCCGGTCGGCGGAACTCCTCGATGCCGCGACGGCGGACTTCTCCGGCGCACCGGAGGTGAGGCCCGTGTCCACACCGACGTACTTGGTGATGTCGTAGGTGCGGCCCGCGCGGACCGGGAAGCCCACTTCCTGACGGGCATTCATGTCACGTGCCGATGCGGCGCGTCGGCCGTTCTCGGCGTGGACGTTCGGGCCGGTGCGCAGCGTGGAGGCCACCGCACCGTCGGTCTTGGTCCCGTGGGTGCGGAAGGCGACGTCGATGGTCCGGCCGGGCTTCGCCCCTCCGCCGGTCCCGGTCACGCGACGGGCCGCTCGGCCGTCGATGCTGTCGGCGACCCGGGTCTCGCCGCTCCAGTGCGGGGTCATGCGCATGCGCACTGCCGCGGCGTGCTCGTTGTTGCGGTCGGCGAGGACGTCGTAGACGAGATCCGTCGCACGGCCGTCGGCGGTCCTCCAGGTCAGGGAGGTGCGGACGATGCCGCACCGGAGGTGGACCGACTGCCGGTAGTCGGAGATCCGGGTGACGGGTGCAGAGGAGTCGAACGTCTCCTCGCCGACGCGGACGGCCAGCGTGGACCAGTTGGGGATCGCGGCGACGGCCTGCCGGTTCTCGGCGGTCTTCTTGTCGTGCGCGTACAGGCCGGAGACGAAGGATCCGTCGTAGCCGGGCGTGAAGAGCGGCCATCCCGTCTTCCGGTCCGACCGGGTGTAGCCCGTGCCGTTCGGCGGCACGCGCTGCCCCAGGTATCCGTTGCCGACGTAGGCGTGGGAGGCATCCTCCTGGTCGGGGCGGGTGGTCGACAGTTCCCACCCGGATGGGGAGGCGCCGCGGTCCCGGCTGCCGGCCGGGCACGGATCGTCGCCGGAGTGCGCTGTCGGCGGCCCTCCTCGGCCCGGGGCGGCGTCGCCGACGGCTGTGGCCGGCGGGAGGGTTGCGGCGAGGACGGCTGCGAGGAGCGAGGCGACCAGCCGTGGGGAGTACGACATCGTTCTCCGTGCCCGTGATCGAGGGAAGGACTCAGCGACCATAAAAATCTGAACACAACACGTCAACGGCCTCAGGTTATGCGTTCAATATTTGAACGAATGTGGGAGTCAAAAACCGTCCTGACAAGCCGATGTGCGCTCACAAGGCAGATACGGTGCATCCCGCCATAAACTGGCCGCACAGGCACGAACGCCGATGCGACCCAGCTCAAGAGCTGCAGTCTGCCTCTCCCGACTGGAGGTCACCGCGGATGGAAGCGAAAGTGGGCGACGAACTGCTGGTGCACGGCAGGACGGTCGGGCATCACGACCGGCACGCGAAGATCATTGAAGTGCTGGGACGGAACGGTCAGCCGCCGTACCGGGTGCGCTTCGAGGACGACGGAAAGGAATGCCTGGTCTCCCCGGGCCCCGATGCGGTGGTGCAGCACCGGGACGCGGTCGGCGGGTAGCGAACCGGAGCCGGGCGGAGGCGGCGCAGCACCCGCCGCCGGCCCGTCCGCTCAGTGCGGAGGCCGGACACGCGTCGGATAGTGGTCGGCGACCACCCGGGTCATGGCCCCGTTGCGGTCGGCGGCCACTTCCTTCGCCGAGAAGAAGACGTTGCCCCGTACCTGCGGGAAGTCCGCGCAGAACGTGAGGTGTCGGGAGAGTTCGGCCGGGTCCTGCCAGGCCGGCGGCTGTGCGGGGTCACCGGCCTTGTACAGCGCCTCGCCGATGTACAGTCTCACGCCCGTGCCACTGACCACGTCCGACCACCAGGGCACCAGGGCCGCGTAGTCCGCGGCGGGGAACCCGATGTTCCAGTACACCTGCGGGACCACGTAGTCGATCCAGCCCCGGCGCACCCAGGTCCGGGTGTCGGCATACAGGTCGTCGTAGGTCTGGACTCCCGCCCGGGTGTCGGAGCCTTCGGGGTCGGTGGCGGCGTTGCGCCATACGCCGAACGGGCTGATCCCGAACCGCACCCGGGGTCCGGTCCTCCTGATCCGTGCGGCCGTCTCCCGCACGAGCCGGTCGATGTTGTCCCGCCGCCAGGAGGCCCGGTCGGGGAAACGGCCCTCACCGTACTCGTGCCATGCGGCGTCGTCGTCGAAGACCTGGCCGGCGACGGGATACGGATAGAAGTAGTCGTCCCAGTGCACCGCATCGATGTCGTAACGCCGGACGGCGACGAGCATGGAGTTCTGGACGAAGCGCCGGACGGCCGGCAGACCGGGGTTGTAGTACAACTTCCCGCCGTAGGTCACCACCCACTCCGGGTGCTGCCGGGCCGGATGTTCGGGGACGAGCCTGCCGGGATCCGCGTGGTTGGCGATCCGGTACGGATTGAACCATGCGTGAAGTTCGAGACCACGCCGGTGCGCCTCGGCGACGGCGAAGCCGAGAGGGTCCCATCCGGGGTCGGCCCCCTGCTGCCCGGTGAGGTACTCCGACCACGGCTCGAACGGTGACGGCCAGAACGCGTCGGCCGTGGGGCGGACCTGGAGGACGACCGCGTTCAACCGCCGTTCGACCGCCGTGTCCAGGAATCCGATGAGCTCGGCCTGCTGGTCGGCCTCCGGGAGGCCCCGGACGGAGGGCCAGTCCCGGTTGGCGACCGTCGCCAGCCACATCCCCCGGAACTGCCGGACCGGGCGCCCCTGTGGCCCCCTCGGCTGCGCGGCCGCCGTGTCCGCAGCCGTCAGTCCGCAGACCACCGCGGTCGCGGCGATCGTGAAGACCCGCCGTGTGACTGCTGCCATGCGGCACCCCCACCGGTTCTTCCCGTCCGTTTTGCTCCACTCGCAGAGCATGCCCGCCCCACCCCCCGTGCCACACCGCGCTTCGGAGTAACGTCTGGGGCCGAGGCATGCGCAGGTCGACCGCCACAAGCGGAAGACATACCGCCGCTTGCCGGCCGATGAAGATCAGCGAAAGGCACGATGTGACCGACATCGAACGCGTCGGAGTGGTGGGCTGCGGCCAGATGGGCGCGGGGATCGCCGAGGTGTGCGCCCGCTCCGGTCTGGAGATCGTGGTCGCCGAGACCACCGGCGAGGCCCTGGAGATCGGCCGCACCCGTCTGACGAACTCCCTGGACAAGGCGGTGGAGCGGGGCAAGATCGCGCAGGAGGAGCGGGACGCGACGCTCGCCCGGCTGAGCTTCACCACGGACCTGGGCGAGTTCGCCGACCGTGACCTCGTGATCGAGGCCGTCGTCGAGAACGAGCAGGTCAAGACCGAGATCTTCCAGATACTCGACCGGGTCATGACGAGGCCTGACGCGATCCTCGCGTCGAACACCTCGTCCATCCCTCTCGTCAAGCTGGCCGTGGCCACCTCCCGGCCGGATCATGTGATCGGCATCCACTTCTTCAATCCCGCGCCCGTGCAGAAGCTCGTCGAGCTGATCCCGGCGCTCACCACGAGCGACGAGACGATCAAGCGCGCCGAGGCTCTGGTCACCCAGGTGCTGGACAAGCACGCCATCCGTGCCCAGGACCGCTCCGGCTTCGTCGTCAACGCCCTGCTGATCCCGTATCTGCTCTCCGCGATCCGCATGTTCGAATCCGGCATCGCGAGCCGCGAGGACATCGACAACGGCATGGAGATGGGCTGCGCCCACCCGATGGGCCCACTCAAACTGTCGGACCTGATCGGCCTCGACACGGTAGCGTCGGTGGCCGACTCCATGTACCACGAGTACAAGGAAGCGCTGTACGCCGCTCCCCCGCTGCTCCAGCGGATGGTCGACGCCGGACGCCTCGGCCGCAAGACCGGCTCGGGCTTCTACACGTACTGACCGGACGGGCTTCCGGCACATGGAACCGGGCCCGTCCCCTCGGCGGGGGGGGCGGGCCCGGTTCGTCGTTTTCCGGCACGTGCGCGGGTGCGGCGCGGCGGGGTGACCAGTCGTTGCGCCGGCCGTCAGGCAGCCTCGATGACCTCGCCGCGCGAGGCCGCCGCCCAGGCGACGACGAGTCGCTGATACTCACGGTGGTCCCGCGGTGACAACCGACCGTCTGCACGCGTGACCAGGTCACGGATCTGCTGGTTCAAATCCTCGGCAGACAGGCGCACCGGGACAGTGCGGGGAGACTCGGGCATGACCTGATCATAGGACCGAGCTATGACAATCAGTCGCCGTGGCGGCGTTGTTGAGGATCTGTGACGAACATCGCCCTACCGGACCGTACGCGGCCCCGCACGAGCGCCGCGGATCCGTCGTCTTCCGTGTGAGGACCGGGCAGCGGGCGATCCGGCGCGGGCCGGACACCGGACCGCCGAACGGCCCGCGGCGCGCCCGCCGATTTGGGCGGGCGCGTGCCGTCGCGATACAACCGTGAGGCCGCCGTGTGCGGCGCGGCGCTGGACCGCCGCGCCGCACACGGCGGTTCTTCATGTGCGAGGGGCGCACGGCCGGTCGGGTCAGGTCCCGTCCGGCGCCTTCAGGCGGTCGATGGCGCGCTCGAGGGCTGCGACCCGGTCCGCGAGCGCCGTCGCCTCGTCTCCCTTCGCTTCGCGCAGCTGCAGCTCGATCTGGGCCAGCTGTTCGGAGATCTCCGTCACAGCGCGGGTTTCCCCGGCCCCGGAGCCTGCCGACGGGGGGCGGCCCGAGGGCGTGGCGACGGCGGCCGAGGGCGGCTTCGCCCCCGTGCCCGTGACGGCCTCCGGAGGCACCGGCTTGCCCTCTCCCACCAGCAGTCGCCGCAACTGATCGGCCTGTGCGGCCAGTTGGACGTTCTTGCGGTGCAACTCGAGGAAGATGTTCACCTTCGTGCGCAGCAGCCAGGGGTCGATGGGCTTGGTCAGGAAGTCGGCCGCACCGACGGCGTATCCGCGGTACACGTAGTCGGACTCGGCGTCGGCCCCGGTCAGCAGGATGACCGGCACGTCCTTGGTCTGGTCCAGGCGTTTGATGTTGGCGGCGGTCTCGAAGCCGTCCATGCCGGGCATCGACACGTCGAGCAGTACGACTGCGAACTCCTCGCGCAGCATGGCTTTCAGCGCTTCCTCCCCGGACCGCGCGGTGACGAGATTCTGGTCCAGCGAGCTGAGGACGGCCTGGAGCGCGACGAGGTTGGCCTCCATGTCGTCGACGATGAGGATGCTGGACTTGTCGGCGGCTGCGCTCATGTCTCCTGCCTGGGCGGGTCGTCGTCGCCATGCTCGGCGAACGGGATTCCGGCGGTGTTCGGGCGGTCCGGCGGCGGGCTCTCCTCCGGCTCGAGCAGATCGCAGACGGTCGTGAGCAGGCGGTCGACGTCGACGGGCTTGGGCACGTACCCGGAGGCACCGCTGGCCAGGGCCTTCTCGCGGTCGCCCGGCATGGCCTTGGCCGTGAGCGCGACGATCGGAAGCCCGGCGAAGCGCGGAGCCTTCCGGATCGCCTGCATAGTCTCATAACCATCCATTTCGGGCATCATGATGTCCATCAGCACCAGGGACACCTCGGGCGATCGGTCGAGGACCTCGATCCCCTCCCGGCCGTTCTCGGCGTACTTCACCCGCATCCCGACCCTTCCCAGCACGTGGGTGAGCGCGAAGACGTTCCGGATGTCGTCGTCGACGATGAGGATGGTGCGCCCCGACAACAGGCGGCTGGGGCGCCCGCTCTGCCAGTCGGAGAGCCGGCTTGTCTCGGGCCAGCTCCTGTCCTCGTCCAGGCCGGTGATTCCACTGGGCTCCTCGTCCTCGCCGACCGCCGTGTTCTCGGCGTGCAGCGGGGGCAGCGGGGTCGGCGCGTCGCCGTTCCGGCCCGGCGGCCCGGGCTGCCCGGGGAGGGTCGGCGTCGCGGTCGCGCTCCCCTCCGCCGCCGCGAGTTCCGGCGCCGCGGAGCCGCCGGCCAGGGGCTGCCGACCGTCCTCGCCGTGGACGGTCGGCGCCTGCTGTTCCGGGGCCCCGTGCCGTTCGTCCTGGTCCTCCGTGACGGCGGCGGTGTGACGCGAGGGCACATAGAGGGTGAACACCGACCCCACGCCGCGTTCGCTCTGTGCCGTGATGCGTCCGCCGAGGAGCCCCGCGATCTCACGGCTGATCGACAGCCCCAGGCCGGTGCCGCCGAAGTTGCGGCTGGTGGTGCCGTCGGCCTGCTGGAAGGCGTCGAAGATGAGCGTGAGCTTCTCGGGCGGTATGCCGATCCCGGTGTCCTTCACCGAGAAGGCAATGACCGCTTCGGCATAGCGCAGCCCGTCCTCTTCGAAGTCCATGTCCCGGACGCGCTCCACCCGGAGTTCCACGCCGCCGGAGGAGGTGAACTTCACCGCGTTGGAGAGCAGGTTGCGCAGGATCTGCTGGATCCGCTGCTCGTCCGAGACCAGTTCGCGCGGGACGTCCTCCCCCACCGTGATGTCGAAGGCCAGCCCGCGGTCCTTGGCCACCGGCCGGAAAGTGGACTGCACGTAGTCCAGCAGCTTCACCAGCGGCAGCGGTTTCGGACGGACGTCCATGCGGCCGGCCTCGATCTTGGACAGATCGAGGATGTCGTTGATGAGCTGGAGCAGATCGGAACCCGACTGGTGGATGGTGGCGGCGAACTGCACTTCCTGCTCGGACAGCCGCTTGTCCTGGTTGTCGGCGAGCAACCGGGCCAGGATCAGCAGGGAGTTGAGCGGGGTCCGCAGTTCGTGCGACATGTTCGCCAGGAACTCGGACTTGTACTGCGACGAGGTCGCCAGAAGCGACGCCTTCTCCTCCAGGGCGGCATTGGACCGCTGCAGCTCCTCGGACCGCTGGCGCAGCTCGGCGGTGAGCCGCTGGGACTCCGAAAGCAGAGCCTCCGTGCGGGAGTTGGCGATGATGGTGTTGATCGAGACACCGATCGTGGTGACGAACTGGTCGATGAAGGCGAGGTGGACCTCGTTGAACCTGCCGAAGGAGGCGAGCTCGATCACACCCAGCACCTGGTCCTCGAAGAGGATCGGCAGAATGACGACGCTGGCCGGAAGAGCCGATCCCAGACCGGACTTGATGGTGATGTAGTCGGGCGGCACCTCGGAGACGAGAATGCGCCGCTTCTCCAGGGCCGCCTGCGCAATGAGCCCGCGGCCCGGCGTTCCGGGGCTCGGCAGGGTGCCCTCGCCGTCGGCCGCGTAGCCGGCGATGAACTCGAGCCCCTCGCCGGGCCTGGCACCCGCCTCGGCCAGGAAGAAGGCACCGAACTGGGCGTTCACCAGCGGTGTCAGCTCGCGCAGGATCAGGTCGGCGACCTCGACCAGATCGCGGTGCCCCTGCATGAGACCGGCGATACGGGTCAGGTTCGACTCCAGCCAGTCCTTCGCCCGGGTGGTCTCCCGGAGGTTGGTCACCATCAGGTTGATGTTGTTCTTCAGCTCCGCGACCTCGCCCTGGGCCTCCACGGAGATCGAGCCCGACATGTCCCCCTGAGTGACCGACCTGGCCACCTCCGCAATGGCGCGGACCTGCGTGGTCAGGTTGAGGGCGAGTTCGTTCACACTCGTGGTCAGACGCTTCCAGGTGCCGTAGACGCCCTCGACGCGCGCCTGACCGCCGAGCCGGCCCTCGCTGCCGACCTCCCGCGCCACCCGGGTCACCTCGGAGGAGAAGGAGGACAGCGTGTCGACCATGGTGTTGATCGTGCTCTTCAGCTCGAGGATCTCGCCCCGCGCATCCACGTCGATCTTCTTCGACAGGTCGCCCTGCGCCACGGCCGTCGCGACCTGGGCGATGTTGCGCACCTGCGACGTCAGGTTGTCGGCCATGAAGTTGACGTTGTCGGTGAGGTCCTTCCACACCCCCGACACCCCGCGCACCTTGGCGCGCCCGCCCAGGTTTCCCTCGGTGCCGACCTCGCGGGAGACCCTGGTCACCTCGTCGGCGAAGGCCCGCAGCTGGTCGACCATGGTGTTGATCGTGCTCTTCAGCTCGAGGATCTCGCCCCGCGCATCCACGTCGATCTTCTTGGAGAGGTCGCCGTTGGCGACCGAGGTGGTCACCTGGGCGATGTTGCGCACCTGCGACGTCAGGTTGAGGGCCATGAAGTTGACGTTCTCGGTGAGGTCCTTCCACACCCCCGACACCCCGCGCACCTGGGCCTGCCCGCCCAGGTTTCCCTCGGTGCCGACCTCCCGCGCCACCCGCGTCACCTCGGAGGAGAACGCCGACAACTGGGCAACCATCGTGTTGATGGTCGTCTTCAGTTCGAGGATCTCGCCCTTGGCGTCCACGGTGATGGTCTTGGCGAGGTCGCCCTCGGCGACGGCGCTGGCGACCTGGGAGATGTTGCGGACCTGCGACGTCAGGTTGTCCGCCATGAAGTTGACGTTCTCGGTGAGGTCCTTCCACACCCCCGACACCCCGCGCACCTGGGCGCGTCCGCCGAGCCTGCCCTCGGTGCCGACCTCCCGCGCCACCCGCGTCACCTCGTCCGCGAAACCGGAGAGCTGATCGACCATCGTGTTCACGGTGCTCTTGAGCTGGAGTATCTCCCCCTGGGCGTCCACGGTGATCTTCTGGCTGAGATCGCCGTTGGCGACCGAGGTGGTCACCTGCGCGATGTTGCGGACCTGCGACGTCAGGTTCGAGGCCATGAAGTTGACGTTGTCGGTGAGGTTCTTCCAGACGCCCGAGACGCCGGGCACCTGAGCGCGTCCGCCGAGCCTGCCCTCGGTGCCGACCTCCCGCGCCACCCGCGTCACCTCGTCCGCGAAGGCCCGCAGCTGGTCGACCATGGTGTTCACGGTCAGCTTCAGCTCCAGCAACTCGCCGCTGGCCTCGACGGTCACCTGCTGGGTCAGGTCACCGCGTGCCACCGCGGTGGTCACCTCGGCGATGTCGCGCACCTGGGCGGTGAGACGCGAGGCCATGGCGCTGACGGCGCCCGTGACCTGACGCCAATCGCCGCTGAGGCCCTGCACGTTGGCCTGTACGCCGAGCCGCCCCTCGGTTCCGACCTCCCGCGCCATTCGGGTCAACTCACCGGTGAACTGGTTCAGTTGGTCCACGGTCCGGTTGACGACCCGCCCCAGTCTGCTCAGGTCCCCGCGGATCTGCCGGTTGCCGTCGTGCAGGTCCACCCGCTGTGACAGATCCCCGGCGGCAACGGCGTCGAGCACCCGGGTAGCGCTGGCCACCGGACCCACGAGGGCTTCCACGAGCTGGTTCGCCGCGTCGACGCCCGCCGTCCACGAGCCGAGCCCGGGGCTGGCGGCCAGGCGGGCATCCATCCGGCCCTGGCGCACGACTTCGCGGCGCACCCCCTGCAACTCGGACACCAGGTGGGCATTGCGCGCCACTATCTGGTTGAAGACCCCTGCCATCTCGGCGACGACGCCCTCGCTCCCACCACCCGCACGCACGGTGAAGTCGCCGTCGCACAGGGAGTTCATCGCGGCGAGGAGAGGTCGCAGTTCCGCCACGTGCACCCACTGCCCGTCCTGGGCCGGCGGTGCGCTGGGGTGAGGTTCAGAAGGGGCCGGGTCGAGTGCCATGTCTACCATTTTCGGCAATCGGGGCATACAGGTACTTCCGTCGTAAAGTATGTTACATCTACCGGTCGAGAAGCCGGAGCGCAGGCGGAGAAGGGAGGCGGACGTGGGGTGGTCGCTGGCATCGCAGCCGCGAGAGTTCGTGGCCCGGACCCATCTGCCCGCGAACGACACCGCCGCCCCGGCGGCCCGCGCCTTCGTGCGTGACGCTCTCGAGGACTGGAGCTCGCCCTCCATGCCCGCCTGGAAGAAGATCAGCCGGCGGGCCGTCGACGACGCCGCGCTGCTGGTGAGCGAGCTGGTGACCAACGCCGTCCTCCACGCCGGCACCGAGATCGAAGTGGTCTGCGTCCTCCAGGCGGCCCCGAAACCCTCCGCGGACGCCACCGCGGAGGAGAGCGGTCCGATGCACGTCGTCGTCGAGGTCGCCGACCAGCACCCTTCCCGCATGGTGCACAAGTCCAAGGACACCCGGCACGACTGGTACGGCAAGGGTCTGCGGCTGGTCGGCGCCCGCGCCGAGTCGTGGGGCGTGACCTATCGGCGCACCCAGAAGGCCGTGTGGTTCCGGATCGAGGCCATGCGCGAGGCCGCCGCGCCCCCGGCCGAACCCGCCGAAAGGGCGCTCCACCACGAGCTGCACATCGGCGAGCAACAGCCCGCGACCGAACTGCCCGACCGGGAGAGCGGATTCACGGAGTGGGTCGACCGGGCCGGTCCGTCCTATCTGGCCGAGGCCGGTGAGCTCCTCGCAGGCCAGCTCGACGAGGACATGGTGGCCGCCCTCGCCGCCCAGCTGCTCGTGCCGCGACTCGCCGACTGGTGCGGCGTGTGGTTGTCCACGGAGGGCGGCGGGATGCGGCTCTCGCGGGTGTGGCACGCCGACGAGCAGCACATCGACGTCCTGCGCCGGGCCCTGGAGGCGTCACCACCGCCCGCCCGGCTCGGCGCCAGGGGCCAGCCCTGGCCCTGGCCGTCCATACCGGACGGCGAGAACCGCGGCGGCTCCGCACTGGCCTGCTCCCTGACGACCGGAGGACGCCAGTACGGCGTACTTCTCCTCGGTCGGGCCGGAACTGTGCAGATCGCCCCCGGGGTGGCCCGCCTTGCCGAGGACGTCGCCCGCCGCGTGGCCCAGGCGATCGTCACGGCCCGCCAGTACACCCGGCAGACCACCATCAGCCGGGCGCTCCAGCGCAAGCAGCTGCCCGCCTCCATCGCCAGCATCCCGGGCGTGGACACTGCCGTCGTCTACGAACCGCACGGCGAGGACCAGACGGTCGGCGGCGACTTCTACGACGTCTTCCCCATCGGCGAGAACCGTTGGTCCTTTCTGCTCGGCGACGTCTCGGGACACGACGCCGAGGCGATGTCCGTCACCGGCTTCGCCCGGCACCTCGTCCGTCTGCTCGCCCGCGAGGGTCACGGCGTGGAGTCGCTGCTGACCCGGCTGAACACGGCCATGGCCGAGGAGAGCGTCGAGGCAGTGCAGATCAGCGGCGAACAGGCCCGGCCGCGCTTCCTGAGCCTGCTCTACGGGGAGTTGGAGACCGACCCCGCCCGTGCCGGTGCACGCTGCACCCTGGCCAGCGCGGGTCATCCGCTGCCGCTGCTGCTGTCGAGCGACGGGACGGTCGGCACCGCAGCCCATCCGCAGATGCTGCTCGGAATCGACGCGGACGCCACCTACACCACCGACTCCTTCCATCTCGGCGTGGGCGAGACGCTGCTGTGCGTCACCGACGGCGTGACCGAGCGGCGCAGCGGAGCCCGGCAGCTGGATGACGACGACGGCCTCGCGGAGGTGCTGCGCGACTGCGTGGGCCTCGCCGCCCGAGGCGTCGCCGAGCGGGTACGGCAGGCTGCGCACGATTTCGACACCGGCCCTGTGGACGACGACCTGGCGGTGCTGGTGCTCCAGGCGGTGCCCGTCCCGGCCCGGGCCCGGGTGCAGGGCCCGGCGCAGGCGGTCGACTGGGCCGGCGACGCGAGCTGATCACCGGGCCAGGCTCGGCCCGGTCTCCCCGGCCGTGACACGGTCCCGCGCCAGGCCCGGTCGTTGCGCAGCAGGACGAGGGCGACGTCGTCGGCGAGCCGCCCGCCCGTGTGCGTCATGAGCGCCCGTGCCACCCGCTCGGCCGCGGCTGGAGCCGCTTCGGCGCCGGTTCGTTCCCCGCCTGTCACGGCGTCGGCGAGCACGGGAGCAGCGGGAAGAACCGGCCGTGTGCGGACACGATCCAGATGCCCGGAAGGGCGGTACCGAGCACACGCAGCGCACGCCGGACAACCGTGGGTGCGCCGTCCACGCTGGTGCGGGTCATGCCCGACATCTGCTCGTGCCACGCATCCGGCCCCTCCGCGGGGTCGGCCCCGCCGGTGACGGGACCGGCCGTCCGGGAGGCTCGGTCGTCGCGAGCCGCTACCCCCGACCGACGCACAACGTGCACTCATCACCCGATCGGGACGGGGCATATACGCAACAGAGTTCACGGGAAAGCAGAGGGGCGCACACCATCATGCGGTGTGCGCCCCTCGTGCTGAGGTCCAGCGGACCCGACTCCCGGTCAGGTGCCGCGCAGGACCGCGCCCGTCTCGGCCGCGGCGGCCGCAACGGCGGCGTCGCGCGCGGCGGACGCCTCATCCACGGTCAGCGTCCGGTCGTGGGCGCGAAAGCGCAGCGCGTACGCGAGCGACTTCCGGCCCTCGCCGATCTGCGCCCCGGAGAACACGTCGAACAGCCGCAGGGACTCGAGGAGCTCACCCGCACCGGCGGTCAGCGCCGCCTCGACCCGCTCGGCGGGGACGGAGGAGTCCACGACCAGTGCTACGTCCTGCGTGGCGACCGGGAAGGCGGACACCCGCGGCGCAGGCACCGGCCCTCCTGCAGCCTCTTCCAGGACGTCCAGCTCGAGCTCCATCGCACAGGTGCGCTCCGGAACACCGAGCGCCTTGACGACGCGCGGGTGCAGCTCTCCGGCGTGGCCGAGGAGCACCTCCGCACCGTTCACCTCGGCGAGCAGGGCCGCACAGCGCCCCGGATGCCACGGCGCCAGCTGTCCCTGACGGACGATCAGCCGCACCCCGGCCTCCCGGGCCACGGTACGGGCCGCCTCGACCGCATCGGCCCAGAGTGCCGGCCGGCCCCGGCCCCACCAGCCTGCCTGCTCCCGGGAACCGGCCAGTGCGACGGCCACCCGGCGGGGCTGCCGGGGAAGCGCGGCGTCGAGCGCGGTCAGTTCGTCCGCGTCGGGCCGGCGGTCGACCGGCAGACGGACCGACGCCGCCGACGGGTCCCGGCCGTCGGGACGGAACACCAGCCCCGTCTCGAACAGCGCGAGGTCGTGCTCGCCGCGGCTGTGGTTGCGGCGCAGCGCGGCGAGAAGACCCGGCAGCAGGGTGGTGCGCATCGCCGGCTCGGTGTCCGAGAGCGGGTTGGCCAGCGTCACGACGCTGCGCCGCTCGTCGCCCGCCTCGATACCGAGCTGGTCGAGGACCGTCTCGCCGATGAACGGGTAGTTGAGCGCCTCGACGTATCCGGCTCCGGCCAGCGCCCGGCCCACCCTGCGGTGCAGCCGCTGGCGTGCGGTCAGCCCCTGGCCCGCGGGCGGGCGCGGCAGCGTGGAAGGGAGGTTCTCGTAGCCCTCGAGCCGGATGACCTCTTCGGCGAGGTCGTTCGGGTCGGTGAGGTCGGGCCGCCAGCTCGGCACCGTGACCGTGAGCGTGTCCGTGCCCTGCACCTCGCACCCGACCTGCCGAAGCCGGCGGACGACCGTCTCCCGGCCGTAGGCGACACCGGCGATCCGGTCGGGGTGATCGGCCGCAACGGTGACCGTCCGCGGCTGCGGCGGCGCACCGGCGACGGTGACACCGGCGTCCGCCGTCCCGCCCGCGAGCAGCACGAGGAGGTCGACGGCCCGCTGTGCGGCAGCCGGTCCGGCCTGCGGGTCGACGCCCCGCTCGAAGCGCTTGGCGGCCTCCGAGGAGAGCTTGTGGCGGCGCCCGGTCCTGGCGATGGAGACCGGGTCGAACCATGCGGCCTCGATCACCACCTCGGTGGTGCCCGCGGCCGCATCCGGCGGGACGTCCCCCGTGCCGGCGATCTCGGTGCCGGCGCCGCCCATGACCCCGGCCAGACCGATAGGCCCGCCTGCGTCGGTGATGACGAGGTCCTCGGCGTCGAGCACGCGCTTGGCGCCGTCGAGGGTGACGAGCTTCTCGCCCGGCTGTGCCCGGCGCACGCCGATCGCCCCCTGGATCCGGGAGCGGTCGTAGGCGTGCAGTGGCTGGCCGACCTCGAGCATCACGTAGTTGGTGATGTCGACGGCGAGCGAGACCGGCCGCATGCCCGCCTTCTGCAGCCGGCGCTGCAGCCAGAGCGGGGAGTGGGCCTCCGGGGCGAGACCGGTGACCGTTCGGGCGGTGAAGCGGCTGCAGCCCTCGGCATCGGCGATCTCGACGGGGTGGCCGTGGCTGTTGGGCGCGGGCACGTCGAGCAGTGCCGGGTCGCGCAGCGTCAGGCCGTACGCGGTGGCCGCCTCCCGGGCAACGCCGCGCAGGGAGAGGCAGTATCCGCGGTCCGGCGTGACGGCGATGTCCAGGACCTCGTCGACGAGTTCGAGCAGTTCGATGGCGTCGGTCCCCGGCTCGTGCTCACCGGGGAGGACGATGATGCCGTCGTGCTCGTCGGACATGCCCAGCTCGCTCGCCGAGCAGATCATGCCCTCGGAGGTCTTGCCGTAGGTCTTGCGCGCGGAGATGGCGAAGTCACCGGGCAGCACCGCCCCGGGCAGGACCACGACGACCTTGTCGCCCACGGCGAAGTTCCGCGCACCGCACACGATGTTCTGCGGTTCGCCGGTGCCGTTGGCGTCGCCGACGTCCACCTGGCAGTAGCGGATGGGCTTCTTGAACTCCGTGAGCTCCTCGACGGCCAGCACCTCGCCGACCACCAGCGGCCCCTTGAGGCCGGCGCCGAGCTGCTCGACAGCCTCGACCTCGAGGCCCGCCTCGATGAGTTTGGCCTGTACGTCACGACCGGTCTGCCCGGCCGGCAGGTCGACGTACTCCCGCAGCCAGGAAAGCGGGACCCGCATCAGATCTCCATCCCGAAAGGCCGGGTGAAGCGCACGTCACCCTCGACCATGTCTCGCATGTCCTCGACGTTGTGGCGGAACATCAGCATCCGTTCGATGCCGAACCCGAAGGCGAATCCGCTGTACTTGTCCGGGTCCACGCCACAGGCGGTCAGCACCCGCGGGTTGACCATGCCGCAGCCGCCCAGCTCGATCCAGCCCTCGCTGCTGCAGGTGCGACAGGGCCGGTCGGGGTTGCCGACCGAATCGCCCCGGCAGACGTAGCACTGCATGTCCATCTCGGCGGACGGCTCGGTGAACGGGAAGAAGTTCGGCCGCAGCCGGGTCCTGGTCCCCTCGCCGAACAGGGCCTGGACCATGTGGTCCATGGTCCCCTTGAGGTCGGCCATCGTCAGTCCCTCGTCGACGGCGAGCAGCTCGACCTGGGTGAAGACGGGGGTGTGGGTCGCGTCGAGCTCGTCGGTCCGGTAGACCCGGCCCGGGCAGACGACGTACAGCGGCGGCTCACGGTCCAGCATGGAGCGGATCTGCACCGGCGAGGTGTGGGTGCGCAGGACGATGCCGGTCTCGGTCTGCTTCGTCGCGCCCCTGCCGGCGGCTGTGTCCGGTCCGGCCACGAAGAAGGTGTCCTGCATCGCGCGCGCCGGGTGGTCCGGCGGGAAGTTGAGCGCGTCGAAGTTGAACCACTCGGCCTCGATCTCGGGGCCCTCGGCCACCTCGTAGCCCATGGCCACGAAGATGTCCTCGATGCGCTCGGAAAGGGTCGTCAGCGGATGGCGTGCCCCGGCCGGAGCCCGGTCGTGGGGCAGGGTGACGTCCACCGCCTCCTCCACCAGGACGCGTGCGTCGCGCTCCGCCTCGAGCTCCTCCTGCCGGACCTTCAGGGCCCGGCCGACCTCGCCGCGGGCTCCCCCGACGCGCTTGCCGGCGTCTGCCTTGGCGTGCGGCGGGAGGGCCCCGATCTCGCGGTTGGCGAGGGCCAGCGGCGAGCGGTCGCCGGTGTGGGCGACCTTCACCTCGCGCAGTTCCTCGAGGTCGTCGGCCGCGGCGAAGGCGGCCAGCGCCTCGTCCCGCATGCGGGTGATCTCTTCGGGTTTCAGTGCCTCGACCTCGACAGGGTCGTACGACTTATTCGGTGCCGACATCTCTTCCCGTGTTTTCCGGTTGGCTGGCTGCGCTCCCCTTCGCCTCGGTTCCGCGGTGTCCGGCGGAGGCCGAGCGCGAGGCCCCACTCGGCGGCGCGGCTGCCGAAGGTGCCGGAGGCCGAGTCTACGGGGCTCGGAGCAGGTGTGAGCGTCACGGGGCGCCCGTGGACCGCTTCAGGCCATGAAGGCCGGCGTGCCCACGGGCAGGGTAAATCGGAACTGTGCGCCGCCGGCGGGGGCCCGGCCGACCGCGATGGTCCCGCCGTGCGCCTCGACGATCCCCTTGACGATGTAGAGCCCGAGCCCGGTGCCGCCGCGCTTGGAGCCGCGCCAGAAGCGGGTGAAGACGCGGCTCATCGACTCCTCGGGGATGCCGGGTCCTTCGTCGCTCACGGTGACCGATGTTCCTTCTGCCGTTCCGGCGATGGGGTCGGGTGCCACGTCGATGGTGACGGTTCCCTCGCCGTGGCGCACGGCATTTTCCAGCAGGTTGCCCAGTACCTGGTCCACTTTGTCGGGATCGGCCCACAGGTCCGGCAGCGGACCGGCGACGTGCACCCGGAACCGGTCGGCGCTGTGGCCCGCCCCGGTCTGCGCGTTGACGTGCCGCTGGACCGCCGCGGCCATGTCCACGGGCTGGCGCCGCACCTCCAGTCGGCCCGAGTCGATACGGGAGATGTCGAGCAGTTCGGCAATGAGGCGGGTGA
The DNA here is from genome assembly GCF_023703325.1 of Streptomyces meridianus. Taxonomy (GTDB): domain Bacteria; phylum Actinomycetota; class Actinomycetes; order Streptomycetales; family Streptomycetaceae; genus Streptomyces; species Streptomyces meridianus. Next base: position 49,655 of record NZ_JAMQGM010000015.1, on the reverse strand, counting down.
CGCGGTTGGCGTCCGCGTTGACCGTCTCGAGCATCAGCCGCTTCTGGTCGTCGGTGAACCGCTCCCACTTGGCGAGGAGGGTGGCCGTGAAGCCCTTCACCGAGGTGAGCGGTGACCGCAGTTCATGGGCGACCGTGGCGATGAGCTCGGCGTGGCTGCGCTCGGTCCGCCGGCGGGCCTCGGTCCCGCGCAGCATCACGACCACCCGCTGGACGGGCCCGGTCGGATAGGCGCGGACGTACCGGGCGGAGACCATGACCTCGCGTCCGCCGGGAAGCAGGAGGTTCCGTTCGGGGTGGCCGAGCCGGATGTTCAGCCCGCGGTAGGGATCGGTGAGATCCCACCAGCGACGTCCTTCGAGGTCCTCGAGCGGCAGGGCCCGCTCGAGGGGGAGGCCGACGGCCTCGGTGGCGGGTCTGGCGGTGATCCTGGCTGCCGCGGTGTTGAAGACGACCACGGTGCCGGTCTCGTCGGCGACGACGAGGGCGTCCGGCAGATCGTCGGGCCGCAGTCCGGAGCCGTTGAAGGGCGCGGAGCAGCAAAGCTGCGGGTCCGGGCCGGGCGTACTGCGTCCGGACGTCCCCACCCTCATCTCGTGCCCCCTCCCCCTGCCCCGGGGTAGGGATCCTACTAGGCGGACGTCACGGAACGACACCCTCCGGATGCACGCTGCGCACGGGCGGAGGTGTAGAGGCACACTGCCGCGGCGGTGGCGAGGTTGAGGCTTTCGGCCCGGCCGTGGATCGGAACCCGCACCACGTCGTCCGCGAGGGCGCGCGTTTCCTCCGGAAGCCCCCAGGCCTCGTTCCCGAAGACCCAGGCCGTGGGACGCGCCAGGCTCCCCTCGTCGAGCTCGGTGTCGAGGTCCCGCTCACCCGCGCCGTCGGCCGCCAGCACCCGGACGCCGGCGCCCCGCAGCCCGCGCACGGCCTCGTGGACCGGCACGCCCACGGCCACCGGCAGGTGGAACAGGCTCCCCACCGAGGCGCGGACGGCCTTCGGGTTGTAGAGGTCCACCGAGGCGTCGGTGAGGATCACGGCATCGGCTCCCGCGGCGTCGGCGCAGCGCAGCACGGTCCCGGCGTTTCCGGGGTCCCGTACGTGGGCGAGGACGGCGACCAGGCGCGGCCGGGCGGCAAGGATCTCCTCGAACGGGGAGTCCAGGAAGCGGCAGACGCCGAGGATGCCCTGCGGGGTGACGGTCTGCGAGATGCCGGCGATGACGTCCTCATCCGCGATGTGCACCCGGGCCCCCGTGGCACGCGCTGCTTCGACGATGCCCGCGTACCGGTCCGCGGCCTCCGCCGTGGTGAAGAGTTCGACGAGGGTGGGCCTCTCGCCACTGCGGTGCTCGACCGCCTCCCGGACGGCCTGTGGGCCCTCGGCGATGAACAGGCCTTCCTTGGCACGGAAGTTGCGCTTCACCAGACGCCGGGCGGCGGTGACGCGCGCGGACCGCGGAGAGATCGGCTCGGGCGTTCCCATGAGCGGCGGCTCGATTCTGTGATGGCGGCACTGGGGCTGCGGTTCCGGGGGTGCGGTGCCCGACGGGCCGCCGGCGGGCGGGCAGACGGAAGCGGACCCGCAGGCTGGGCCTGCGGGTCCGTGTCTGTCCTCGGAAGGCTGTGATCAGGCGGCCTTCGGGGCGTTGACGTCGCTCGGCAGCGCCTTCTGCGCCACCTCGACGAGGGCGGCGAAGGCGTTGGTGTCGTTCACCGCGAGCTCCGCCAGCATCTTGCGGTCCACCTCGATGTTGGCGGCCTTCAGACCCTGGATGAAGCGGTTGTAGGTGATGCCGTTGGCGCGGGCAGCGGCATTGATCCGCTGGATCCACAGCTGACGGAAATCGCCCTTGCGCTTCTTGCGGTCGTTGTAGTTGTAGACCAGGGAGTGGGTGACCTGCTCCTTGGCCTTGCGGTACAGACGCGACCGCTGGCCGCGGTAACCGCTGGCCTGCTCGAGGATCGCCCGGCGCTTCTTGTGGGCGTTGACCGCCCGCTTGACGCGTGCCACTTGTTAACTCCTTGTACGGGGCCGGCGTCGGCGCTTCGACGCACCCGGCCCGGAAACGAACGGGTCCCGGTGTCGGACGGATGCCCCGTTCCCACCTCGCGCGGAGGTGCGGGGCACCGGCCTCACTTGCCGAGAAGCTTCTTGATCTTCTTGGCGTCGGCCGGAGCCATCTCCGTCGAGCCGGTGAGGCGGCGCGTCAGCTTGGACGACTTGTGCTCGAGCAGGTGGCGCTTGCCGGCACGCTCGCGCATCACCTTGCCCGAGCCAGTGATCTTGAAGCGCTTGCTGGCACCACTGTGCGACTTGTTCTTCGGCATCGCGCCGTACTCTCCTCGTCGGTGGCGCCCCCTGCGGTCCGGGGACCGGCATGCGGGGGCGTCAGGTGTGTCGGTTGTCTCGGGCGATCCCCGTGCGGGATCTGCGGCCCGGCGTCACGCGTCGGCAGGCTCCTCGACGGGGTCGCCCGTCGCGCCGCCGTTGCGCTCGGCCTTGCGGGCCGCCTGTGCCTCACGGGCCTCGGCCATCGCCTCGGTCTTCTTCTTGTGCGGACCGAGGACCATGATCATGTTGCGGCCGTCCTGCTTCGGGTTCGACTCGACGAACCCGAGATCCTGGACGTCCTCCGCCAGACGCTGCAGCAACCGGAAGCCCAGCTCCGGCCGCGACTGCTCGCGACCACGGAACATGATCGTGATCTTGACCTTGTCGCCCTGCTTGAGGAACCGGACGACGTGACCCTTCTTGGTGTCGTAGTCGTGCGGGTCGATCTTCGGCCGGAGCTTCATCTCCTTGATGACCGTGTGCGCCTGGTTCTTGCGCGCCTCACGGGCCTTCATGGCCGACTCGTACTTGAACTTCCCGTAGTCCATGAGCTTGCACACGGGCGGACGGGCGTTCGCCGCGACCTCGACCAGGTCGAGGTCGTACTCCTGCGCGAGTTCCAGTGCCTTGGCGAGCGGCACGATACCGACCTGCTCGCCACTGGGACCCACGAGTCGCACCTCGGGAACTCGGATCCGGTCGTTGATGCGGGGCTCGGCGCTGATGGGGCCTCCTCGGTTGCACCACGCGACCGCCTGGCGGACAGCCGCGTAACGTCTGTTCTGTCGACCACCGCACCGAGGCGCAAAAAAGCCCCGAACGAACACAGGCGGGGCTCCTCGTGTACCGGGAACACCGCCACGGCTCGCCGCGGGGCGCATCGACTGCCCGGTCGCCGGGGATGTCCCCGACGCCTTCAGCCTGACCGGTGACCCGCCGACCCCGAGGGCCGGCCAGGTGGGAGAGCGGAGCCTCCACTTGCGGGCCGGTCACATCAGTGTCCGGCCGGTCGTTGCACCAGCATACCAGCCGTCCGAGGCCAGGTCCCACTCGCGTCCGGCGGGGCCATAGGCTGATGGGGACCGCACCCCCGACAGAGAAGCAGGACCATGAGCGACGCCACTCCGCAGCAGCCGGCCCCGGACCCCCGACAGGAGCAGGCGCCGGACTTCGACGCGATGACCCGCGACATCGCCGACGTGCCCGCGGTCGAGGTCATCACGACGGTCGCCGTGCACCTGATGAGCGCCGCGGCGGTCAACCTCGGCCTCTCCGAGGACGGCGGCGAGCACAAGGACCTCGACGAGGCCCGGAAGCTGATCACCTCGCTGGCCGGACTGGTCACGGCCTGTGCCACCGAGGTGGGCTCGTACCACGCCGGGCCGCTGCGCGACGGCCTGAAGTCCCTCCAGCTGGCGTTCCGCGAGGCGTCCGTGGTCCCGGACGAACCAGGTCAGGGACCGGGCGAGAAGTTCACCGGACCCGTCCACGGCTGAGCGCGGCCCGCCGCCGCGGACGGCACCCGGCCGGCTTACATGGGGGTCAGGGCCCCTGGGACGGCCCGCCCGGCGACGGGGCCGGGCCGTCCGGGGGCGCCGGCGGCTCGCCGTGTCCGGCCACCGGGGCCGCCCCGTCGTCCGGCCGGGTCGGCACGGCCGCCCCCATGCCCGCGAGAGCGTCCAGATGCGTGACGCGATGGACGACCGCCGCGAGTGCGCCGCCCACCAGCGGCGCGACGATGAACAACCACAACTGCGAGAGGGCGTCCCCGCCCGCGAAGATCGCCGGCCCGAAGCTGCGCCACGGGTTCACCGACGTCCCGGTGAGCGGGATGCCGACCAGGTGCACCACGGTCATGCACAGCCCGATCGCCAGTCCCCCGAATCCGGTCACCGTCAGGTGGTGCGTGACCGCGAGCCAGACGAAAACCAGCAAGAAGGTCATCATGACCTCGGCGAAGAACGCGCCGCCGGTGTCCACCCGCAGCGCCGAGCGGTCTCCGTAGCCGTTGGTCCCGAACGCGCCGCTGGTCTCCAGCCCGGGCACCTGTTTGGCCAGCAGGAGCAGCAGCGCCGCACCCGCGATGGCACCCGCGAGCTGGGCGACCCAGTACTCGATCGCGGTCCGGAGCGCGATCCGCTTGCCGATCAGCATGCCGAGGGTCACGGCAGGATTCAGGTGGCTTCCGGAGATCGGCCCGAACGTGTAGATCAGCGCGAGCATCAGGAAGCCGAATCCCAGGGCGATTCCCACCGTGCCGATGTACTCGGCCCCCAGGACCGCCGCGCCCACGGCGAAGAACACGAGCAGCAAGGTGCCCAGGAACTCCGAGACGACCGTGCGCATGTCGATCTCGGACAGGGCCACCGGGGACCGCGTCTCCATAGCGCCTCCCATGCAAAGATCACGGATCTCCCTGCATTGTGGGGCGCTCCCGGCGATCACGCCCGCCGGACGAACAGCGCATTCCCGGGAAGCGGGGTGTCCTCGGGCAGCAGCGCGAGGTCGAGTCCCCGCACCAGGCGGCCCCGCAGCACCTCGTCGGCGGCCAGCGCGGCGGCCACCCGCTGCATCGTCTCCCTCGGCGGTACATCCGGCATCGGAGTGAGAGCCAGGGTCCCGTCGGCGCCGTTCCCGGCAACCAGTGCGGCGCCGCGCACTCCCGGCTCGGCCGCGACGACGGCCCGGACCGCTTCGACGACGGCGGGGTCGGCCACCGGAGCGGCCGAAGTCCGGCCCTCCGCCAGAGCGGTCAGTGCCGGTCCGCTGAGCTGGAACGTCACAGGTCCCGCGATGTCCAGCACGATCGTGTCGGCGTTCTCGTGCGCCGCCGCCCGAAGGGCCTGCTGCAGCGGTACGGCGACCGGACGGGCCTGCGGGTCCCAGCGGGCCAGCGTCGCGGCGGAGGTGAAGGCCGGCAGCGCCCGGCGGCCGCCCGGGCCTCGGAGGGTGGGGACGGCCATGTCACTGCTCTTCTCCCGGCGCAGACCGTCCGGTCCCGTCTCGGCCTCGCCGAGCACGGCGACCACCGGGACGAGCAGCCGGGCTCCCGGAAGCGCCGCGAGCACCTGCGGCCCGGCCGAACGGTCGTCGCCGTACGCGGTCAGGGCCGCGGCGAGCGACGCGTCGGCGGAGCCGTCGTCGTCGGAGAATCCGGGGTCAGGGATGTTCTTGAGCACCCGACGAGACTATCCGGCGCCCCGGACCGGCTCCCTACGGCCGGGGCGGGTCACTGCTCCCCGGGGCGGCGCCGGAGTCCGCCTCGCCACAGCACGTACGCCCCCACGAGCAGCCCGGTTCCGGCGACGCCGGCCGCGGAGGCCAGCCACAGCGATCCGCTACCGGCGGACACCGCGGTGTCCGGTCCGGGCCCGAAGTACCGCTTGCCGTAGGAGGCGACCGCCGGCCGCTGCGGGCGCGGCTCGATCGAGCTCCCCTTCCCGAGAGCCGCGGCCGGATCGATCAGGCCCGCGCCGCGGTCGTCGCTGCGGCCCCCCTGCGGTGCGTTGCGTGCCGTGTCCACGAACAGCTTGCGGACCTGCGCCGGGCTGAGCCTCGGGTACGCGGAGCGGACGAGCGCGGCCGCACCGGAGACGAACGCGGCGGCGGCGCTCGTCCCCCAGCCCTCGTAGTAGCGCCGGTCGGGGTCGGCTATGACCACGTCGACGCCGGGGGCGCTGACGGTCGCGTACCAGCGCCTGGTGGAGAACGCCGCGCGCCGGCCGTACCGGTCGACCGCGGTGACCGCGATGACCCCCGGATAGGCGGCGGGGTAGGAGACCGGGTCGCCTTCCTTGCCGCCGTTGCCGGCCGAGGCCACCACGACCGCCCCCTTGCGCAGGGCGTACTGGACGGCGGCGTCCTCCGTCGGCTCGGGATGCGCGGAGCTGCTGTCGTCGCCGAGCGACAGATTGATCACGTCGGCGCCGTGGTCGACGGCCCAGCGGATGCCCTCGGCCAGCGCCGCTCCGCGCTCGCTGCGGGCCTTCTTCCGGTCGGGGTCGCCGTCCTCGAGGATCACGCGGACCGGGAGGATCTTGGCCTCCGGTGCCAGGCCGAGCACGCCCTCGGATCCGCCGGGGCCGTGTCCGCGACCGGCAATGATGCCGGCCATGGCCGTGCCGTGGCGGGCCCACTTCGACTGGCCGCGCGCGGCTCCGAATCCGACCAGGTCCTTTCCCGGGAGGACCTGACCGGCGAGGTCCGGGTGCTGGTCGTCCACCCCGGTGTCCAGGACGGCGACGACGACGCCGTGGCCCTTCGCCGTGCGCCAGGCGTCCTGGGCATGGAGTGCGTCGAGCGCCCACTCCTGGGCCTGGATGCCGTCGGCATGCGCGGCGGTGGGCGGCAGCAGCGCGACGCCCGCGGTCAGGACGGAGACCAGGACTGCCCGGCCGAGGCGGCGGACCCGGCCCGATCCGGCCACGGGCGCGCCGCGCGTGCGACGGGTCATGGGGTGTCCTCCGCTGCGGGGCCGCTGCTCTTGCGCAGCCGGCGTTCGATCCGGTCGGCGATGGCGCTGGCGTCGTGTCCGAGTCCGGACTGGGCGGCTGCCGAGTCGGCGCCCGGCACGGTCGCCTCGACCGCGGGGACCGGACGGGCCACCGTGCGGCCGTCGGCGAAGCCGGAGACGGCGTAGACCACGATCGGCACATCGGTGAGCACCCGGATCGTCCAGCTGGCGCGCTGGCCGGGGCCGAAGCCGGCGGCCGGAGTGCCTTCGGCCGGGTAGGGGCGCGGGACCAGGTCCGTGCGCTTCCGGAGACCCTCGCTGCCGAAGCGGCGCTGCAGGGTGCGCATACCGCGGGGGTCGGTCTCGGTGACGAGCAGGCCCACGGTGATGACGCTGCTGCTCGTCGCGTCGGTGTACGTGGCGCGCAGCAGGCGCTCGCATCCGGCCGGAGAGAGCACCTTGGTCAGCAACGGGTCGAAGGCGCCCCGGCAACCGCTGTCGGGGGCGACGGCGATCCGTGTCCAGGTCCGGTCGGCCTTGCCGGGACCGGCGTCCTCCCCGTAGAGAGTGCGCGGGAAGATCGTGTCGACCGGAAGGGTGTGCCAGAGCGATCTGGCTTCCCCGAAGTCGGGCGCTGCGGCGCTCTCGTCACCGTGCAGCACGGCCCCGGCCACCGCGCCGCCGAGCAGGCCGAGACCGAGGACGAGGCAGGCGCAGATTGCCGCGGCCCGGACCGGGGCCCGGCCCAGTCCGGCCCGCGGGATGCCCGCCCAGCCGCGCAGGCCTGGCATGTCGGGAGCCGGTGCGGCCGGCGCCGGACTGCCGAACGGGTACGGCACGGAGCCGGCGGCCGGAGCGGGGGCCGTCGGTGCGGTCGGCGGCCCGGGGGGTGCCGCCGGGACTGCCGGAGCCGCAGGCCTGGCCGGGGCGCCGGGGAACCGGGTGGTGGGGCCGCCCCGCGGAGCGGGGATCGTCTGCTGGGGAGCGGCGGGAGCGGGACGTGCGGGCGGTTCGGGCCCGACATCGGCGGGTGTGGGTGCCGGGGCGGACGCGGTGTCGGCCGCCGGGCGTTCGGGCCCGGACGCCGGGGCGTCCGTGCGCCGCGGGGCCGCCGTCGGGCGCGGCGGTATGGGGGGCGGCGGCACTTCGGAGGGCAGCTCCGAGGCCGATGACGGTGCGGTGGGCGGGGCGATGGTGTCGCGGGTGCGCTGTGCCTCGGCGCTCATCCGCCCCCCTCGTGCTGTTGTACCTGCCCGTGCCACCGATCGCCTTCAGGGGCAGGGCAGTTGCCGTGATGATCATGCGGGACCGTTCCTCACCGCACGGCGCCACTTTACGGGGAGGTCCCGTGCGGTCGGCAACCCGCTCGGCCCCGAGGCCGGTTTGTCCCAACCGCACCTCTACCGGGGCCGCAACCCACTCTGGCAGGGTGTGACCATGCCCGGTCCCGACGCCGTCAGGGCCCGGTACGACCGGGCCACCGCCCATCTCGACGCTCCTCTCGCCCTCGTCGACCTTCAGGCGTTCGACGCCAACGCGGCGGATCTGGCACGCCGCGCCGGGGGCAAGCCGATCCGGGTGGCGACGAAGTCGGTGCGCTGCCGGGCGCTGCTGGAACGGGTGCTGGCTCGGGACGGGTTCGCGGGCGTCATGACGTTCACCCTCGCCGAGTCGCTGTGGCTGGCGAAAGCCGGATTCACCGACGTCCTGCTGGCCTATCCGTCGGCGGACCGTTCCGGGTTCAACCTGCTGACCTCCGACTCCGAGCTCGCCGCGACCGTGACCGTGATGATCGACGACACGTCACAACTCGACCTGGTGGACGCAGCGCGTGGCGGCGGGGCCGAGGTCCGGGTGTGCCTGGACCTGGACACCTCGCTGCGGCTGGCGGGCGGCCGGGTGCGGGTGGGGGCGCGCCGCTCCCCGTTGCGCTCACCCGGGCAACTCGCCGCGCTGGTGGCCGAGGTGACCCGGCGGCCGGGGTTCCGCCTGGTCGGACTGATGGCCTACGAGGGCCACATCGCCGGAGTCGGCGACGCAGTGGAGGGACGGCCGCTGCGCTCCGGCGCGGTCAGGCTGATGCAGGCGGTCGCGCGCAGGCAGCTGACGAGCCGGCGGGCCGAGGCCGTGCGGGCGGTGCGATCGGCGGCCCCGGGCCTGGAATTCGTCAACGGCGGGGGTACCGGCAGCGTTCAGCACACGGCGGCCGAGGGTGCGGTGACGGAGGTGGCGGCCGGCTCGGGACTCTTCATGCCCCGGCTGTTCGACGGCTACAGCTCTTTCCGGGGACGCCCGGCGGCACTGTTCGCTCAGCCGGTGGTGCGGCATCCGGGGCCGGGGGCGGTGACGGTACTGGGGGGCGGATATCCGGCGTCCGGCGCGGCCGGCGCGGATCGCCTGCCGGTCCCGTACCTGCCCCGAGGACTGCGGTACGACCTGCAGGAGGGGGCCGGTGAGGTGCAGACCCCGCTGCTGGGGGCGGCTGCGGATGATCTGCGGACCGGCGACCGGGTCTGGTTCCGCCATGCGAAGGCCGGTGAACTGTGTGAGCGCTTTGCCGAGTTGCACCTGGTGGACGGCGACCGGGTGGTCGGATCGGTGCCGACGTACCGGGGCGAGGGCCGCACCTTCCTTTGACCGCGCCTGTCCCTGAGGGGAGGGGATTCCTGGCACGGGCCGCCTCCCGAGGCGGCGCTTCGGGGAGTCCTGCGCCCTCGACCGGCGGACACGGCTCCGCACGGTTCAGGTGCAGGTGCGTTCGGACAGCGGCCGTGCGTGCTCGGTTGTCGTTCCGGGCCGGGCGCAGGCCGTGGTGGTGTGCACGGGATGCACCCTGCAGACCGGCGGTCCCCCTCGCCCTCCGAGATCGTGTACCTCCCCGGAGGTCGCCTGCGCCGCTCCCCCGGTGGACGCCGTACCGCCCCGGCGGCAAGAGGCCCGCACAGCCACCGGAAAGTCAGGTGGGCACGGCCGGACACCGCCGGGGCGGTCGGCCGGATCCGGGCCCCTCGCGGGGCCCGGCCCGGGCGTGCACGGGGACGGGTCTCACATCGGGGTGACGTAGGCCCCCGCGATGCCGCCGTCGACGAGGAAGTCGGAGGCGTTGATGAACGACGAGTCGTCACTGGCGAGGAAGGCGACGGCCGCCGCCATCTCCTCGGGTTCGGCGAACCGGCCCATCGGCACGTGCACCAGGCGGCGCGCCGCACGCTGCGGGTCCTTGGCGAAGAGCTCCTTCAGCAGCGGGGTGTTGACCGGCCCGGGGCACAGGGCGTTGACCCGGATGCCCTCGCGGGCGAACTGGACGCCCAGTTCGCGGGACATGGCCAGCACGCCGCCCTTGGAGGCCGTGTAGCTGATCTGCGAGGTGGCGGCGCCCATCCGGGCCACGAACGAGGCCGTGTTGATGATGGAGCCCTTCCCCTGGCGCTGCATGTAGGGGATGGCCGCCTTGCAGCACAGGTAGACGGAGGTGAGGTTGACCTCCTGGACGCGCCGCCAGGCGTCCAGCCCGGTGGTGAGGATGGAGTCGTCGTCGGGGGGCGAGATCCCGGCGTTGTTGAAAGCGACGTCCACCGAGCCGTAGGTCTCGTACGCCGTGCGGAAGAGGGCCTCCACCTGGTCCGCGTCGGTGACGTCCACCCGGACGAACAGACCTTCGACCTCGTCGGCGACGGTCTTTCCGGCCGCCTCGTCGATGTCGGCGCAGACGACGTCGGCTCCCTCGGCGGCGAAACGCCGGGCGGTGGCCAGCCCGATGCCGCTGCCGGCTCCGGTCACGACGGCGGTGCGGCCGACCAGGCGGCGGCACACGGGGGCGGCCGGGGCCTCGGTGGCCGGGGTCTGCTCAGTCACTGCGCTGCTCCTCGGTGTCGATGAACACGTTCTTGGTCTCGGTGAATGCGGTGAGGGCCCCGGGTCCCAGTTCCCGGCCGAGGCCGGACTGGCCGAAACCACCGAAGGGCGTCGAATACCGCACGCTGCTGTGCGAGTTGACGGAGAGGTTGCCTGCCGCGACCCCGCGGGAGACACGGACGGCCCGTCCGGTGTCGCGGGTCCAGATGGAGCCGGAGAGGCCGTAGTCGGTGCCGTTGGCGAGCCGGATCGCGTCCTCCTCGTCGTCGAAGGGGAGCACGACCGCCACCGGGCCGAAGATCTCCTCGACTGCGGCCGGGTGGTCCGGGGAGTCCGGCGTCAGCACCGTCGCGGGGTACCAGAAACCCTTGCCGGCGGGGGCGTCACCACGGAACGCCACGGGCGCGTCGTCGGGGACGTATCCGCGCACCCGTTCCAGCTGTTCCGCCGAGATGAGCGGACCCATCTCGGTGGCAGGGTCGGCCGGGTCACCCACGCGGAACGCCTTCACGGCCGGCTCGAGGAGCTCGAGGAAGCGGTCGAAAACGCCGCGCTGGACGAGGATGCGACTGCGGGCGCAGCAGTCCTGGCCGGTGTTGTCGAGGAACGAGCCCGGGGCCGATGCCGCCGCGCGCTCGAGGTGGGCGTCGGCGAAGACGATGTTCGGGTTCTTGCCGCCCAGTTCGAGGGTCACCCGTTTCACCCGGTCGGCACACTTGGCCATGATCTGCTTCCCCACGGCCGTGGAGCCGGTGAAGACCACCTTGGCGACGCCGGGGTGCTCCACGAGGGCGTTGCCGGCGACCCGGCCCGCTCCGGGGAGCACCTGGAACAGACCCTCCGGGAGCCCCGACTCCAGCCCGATCTCGGCGAGCCGGAGAGCCGTCAGCGGAGTCAGGTCGGCGGGCTTGAGGAGGACGGCGTTGCCGGCCGCGAGGGCGGGGGCCGTGCCCCAGGCCGCGATCGGCATGGGAAAGTTCCAGGGCGCGATGACGCCGACCACGCCCAGTGGCTCGTGGAAGGTGACGTTCAGCCCGCCGGCCACGGGGATCTGGCTGCCGTTCAGCCGTTCCACCCCGCCGGCCGCATACTCCAGGAGGTCGCGGGCGTTGCCCGCCTCCCATCGCGCGTTGCCGATCGGGTGCCCTGCCTCCGCGACCTCGAGGAGGGCGAGTTCCTCGAGGTGGTCGTCGACGGCGGCGGCGAAGCGGCGCAACTGCCGGGCCCGGTCGGCGGGGGCGAGGGCGGCCCACGACCGCTGCGCGCGGGCGGCCCGCGCGACAGCGGCGTCCACGTCCGAGGGCGTGCTCGCGGTGACGGTGGCGACGACTTCCTCGGTCGCCGGGTTGATGACGCGGTTCTCCTGCAAGCTGTTCCTCACATGCGCTCGAAGGAGCGGTAGCGCTCCCAGTCCGTCACGGCCGTGTCGTAGGCGTCCTGTTCGACACGGGCCATGTTGAGGTAGTGGTCGACCACCTCGTCCCCGAAGGCCTCCCGCGCTATCGGGCTGGCTCCCCACAATCCGGCTGCCTCGCGCAGCGTGGCGGGGACGTGCTCAGCGTCTCCGGTGTAGGCGTTGCCGGTGCACACCTCGGGCAGTTCCAGCTCGTGCTCCACGCCGTACAGACCGGCTGCCACCATGCCCGCGATCGCGAGGTAGGGATTGACGTCCCCGCCGGGCAGCCGGTTCTCGAAGCGGTGGGACCGGCCATGGCCCACGACCCGCAGCGCGCAGGTGCGGTTGTCGGGGCCCCAGGCCACCGCGGTGGGCGCGAAGGAGCCCGGCCGGAAACGCTTGTAGGAGTTGATGTTCGGTGCGTAGAGGAGGGTGAAGTCCCGCATCGCGGCGATCTGGCCGGCCAGGAAGTGGCGCATGACCTTGGACATGCCGTACTCGCCGGTGTCGTCCGCCATCACGGGCTCTCCGGAGCCGTCGCGCAGCGAGAGGTGGATGTGGCAGGAGTTGCCCTCCCGCTCGTCGTACTTCGCCATGAAGGTGAGCGACTTGCCCTCCTGCGCGGCGATCTCCTTGGCGCCCGTCTTGTAGACGCTGTGCTGGTCGCAGGTGATCAGGGCCTCGTCGTAGCGGAAGGCGATCTCGTGCTGGCCGAGGTTGCACTCGCCCTTCGCCGACTCGACGATCATCCCGGCCGCGCCCATCTCGTTGCGGATGCGCCGCAGCAGGGGTTCCACCCGGCCGGTGCCGAGGATGGAGTAGTCGACGTTGTAGTGGTTGGCGGGGTTCATCCCGCGGTACCCGCGCGACCACGCCTCTTCGTAGGAGTCGTCGAAGACGATGAACTCCAGTTCGGTGCCCGTCCATGCGGTCCAGCCGTGCTCCGCCAGCCGGTCGAGTTGGCGGCGCAGCACCTGGCGCGGTGAGGCGACGACGGGCAACCCGTCGTGCCAGCTCAGGTCCGCCGTGACGAGGGCGGTGCCGGTGTTCCAGGGTGTGCGGCGCAGGGTGCTGAGGTCGGGGCGCATGGCGAAGTCGCCGTAGCCGCGCTCCCAGGAGGACATGGTGTAGCCGTCGACGGTGTTCAGGTCGACGTCCACGGCAAGGAGGTAGTTGCAGCCCTCGGTGCCGTTGTCGAGGACGTCGTCGAGGAAGAAGCGGGCGGCGAACCGCTTGCCCTGGAGCCGGCCTTGCATGTCGGTGAAGGCGAGCACAACGGTGTCGATCTCCCCGGAATCGACCAGCCTGCGCAGTTCTTCGACGGAGAGCGGGGGCGTACGGTCTGCCACGGCGATGGCCTCCTGGCTTCGACGGAATGCCCGATGGCCGCTCCCGGACGGTGCGCCGCATCGGATGCCATAAGGTATGCACAAGAACCATTGCTTGGGAAGAGGTGCCGCGAGAGGCACGCCGAGGAGGTGGCGGTGAGTTCGGCAGACCGTGGGGAGGGGACCGTCGTGGACCGGCTGGCGTCGGTGCTGCGGCCGGTGCGCGCGGGCAACGGCTTCGAGGAGGCCCTGGAGCAGATACTCCAGGTCGTACGGCTGGACCTGGTACCGGGTGGACACCGGCTGCCCTCCGAGCGCGAGCTCGCCGAGATGCTGGGCATCAGCCGCGTGACCCTGCGCGAGGTGCTGCGGGTGCTGCACGAGCAGGGGCTCGTGGAGTCCCGGCGCGGCCGGTACGGCGGCACGTTCGTGCGGCAGCGCCCCGAGCTGCCCACCGGCGCGGCGGAGGCAGAACTCCGGCGACGGGTGGAGACCGTCGACCTGGAGGACACGCTGAGGTTCCGTGAGGTCCTGGAGGCGGGGGCCGCCGGGCTGTGTGCGGAGCACGGCCTGGACGACGTGCAGGCCCGGCGGCTGCGCTCGGCGCTGGCGGCCACGCACGACGCCCCGCTGGCCGGCTACCGCCGGCAGGACACCATGCTGCACCTGACCCTCGTCGAACTCTGCGGCTCCCCCTCGCTCGCCGCCCGGTACGCCGCCGTGCGGGCCGGCCTCAACGAACTGCTGGACTGCATCCCGCTGCTGGTGCGGAACCTGGAGCACTCGCAGCAGCAGCACGCCGCCCTGGTCGAGGCGGTTTTGGACGGCGACGCCGACGCGGCCCGCGCGACCATGCGGGAGCACTGTTCCGGGACCGCGGCCTTGCTCCGGGGATTCCTCGCCTGAGTCCGGGGCAGGCGAAAAGTTGCCCGGCGTTGACCACCCGCCTCTTGCGTTCCCCTGCCGATGCGGCAAAGGTATGGCCTCAAACCTTTGCCCCCAGGCAGGAGATCCCCCCATGGCCGAAGGCACGGATTCGCGCATACCGTCCCCGACCGCAGCGAAGAGCGACGGCACACCCGCCGGTGACGACACGTATCTCGAGCGCCGCGAACTGCGCCGCGGCAGTGCCGGCTGGCTACTGCTCACCGGCCTCGGCGTGGCCTACGTCGTCTCGGGTGATTTCTCCGGCTGGAACTTCGGACTCGCCGAAGGCGGCTTCGGCGGACTGGCCATCGCCGCGGTCCTGATGGGGCTCATGTACACCTGCATGGTGTTCGCGCTGGCCGAGCTGGCTTCGGTCCTGCCGACGGCCGGCGGCGGCTACGGCTTCGCCCGGCGCGCGCTCGGCACCTGGGGCGGCTTCCTCACCGGCACGGCGATCCTCATCGAGTACGTGCTCGCCCCCGCGGCCATCTCCATCTTCATCGGCGACTACGTCGAGTCGCTGCGGCTCTTCGGTCTCGAGTCCGGCTGGCCGGTCTACCTTGCCTGTTTCGCCGTCTTCATCGGCATCCACCTGTGGGGGGTCGGCGAGGCGCTGCGGTTCAGCTTCGTGGTCACCGGCATCGCGGTCGCGGCGCTCGTGATCTTCGCCCTCGGGGCCGTCACCGAGTTCGATGCCGGCAAGCTCAACGACATCCCGGTCGAAGCGAGCGCGTTCGGCGGGAACTCCTGGCTTCCGTTCGGCCTCCTGGGCATCTGGGCCGCCTTCCCGTTCGGCATGTGGTTCTTCCTCGGAGTAGAAGGGGTTCCGCTGGCGGCCGAGGAGACCAAGGACCCCGCCCGCACCCTTCCAAGGGCGATGGCGCTCTCCATCGGCATCCTGCTGGTGCTGGCCCTGGTGACCTTCGTCGTGACGACGGGCGCCCACGGCTCCGATGCGGTGAAGGACGCCGGCAACCCGCTGGTCGCGGCGCTCGAGGGGGACAGCGGCCCCACCGCGCTGAGCCGGTTCGTGAACTACGCGGGCCTGGCCGGCCTGGTCGCCTCGTTCTTCTCCCTCATCTACGCCGGCTCCCGTCAGCTCTTCGCGCTGTCCCGGGCGGGCTACCTGCCGCGGTTCCTGTCGCTGACGAGCCGCCGCAAGGCGCCGTACCTCGGCCTGCTGGTCCCCGGTGCCATCGGCTTCTCGCTGGCTGCCGCGACCGGTGACGGGGCCCGCATGCTCAACGTCGCCGTGTTCGGCGCCACCATCTCCTACGCCCTGATGTCGCTGTCGCACATCGTGCTGCGGCGGCGGGAGCCGGAGCTGCCCCGTCCCTACCGCACACCGGGCGGCGTCGCCACCTCCGGAACGGCGTTCGCGCTGGCGCTCTCCGCGCTGGTGGCCACGTTCCTGGTGGACAAGGAGGCGGCGTTCATCGCTCTCGGCGTCTACGTCGTCGCCCTCGCCTACTTCGCCTTCTACAGCCGCCACCGTCTCGTCGCCGCCGCTCCCGAGGAGGAGTTCGCAGCGCTGGCGGCGGCCGAGGCCGAACTCGACCGCACCTGATCCGTACCCGCCCGGAGGACCCGTGACCAAGCCCCTCATCGGCATCAGCACCTACCTCGATCCATCGGTGCGATGGGGGGTCTGGCACCTTCCTGCGGCCCTGCTGCCCGCCGGCTACCACCTGCTGGTGCAGCGGGCGGGCGGACTCGCCGCCATGCTGCCGCCGGACGACCCGGCGGCAGCGGCGGAGACCGTCGTCCGGCTGGACGGGCTCGTCGTCTCCGGCGGCCCCGACGTCCAGCCGGTCCGCTACGGCGCCGAGCCGCATCCGCGGACGGGACCGCCCGCCCTGGAGCGGGACGCGTGGGAACTCGCTCTGATCGAGGCGGCGTTGGCGGCCGGAACGCCACTTCTGGGCATCTGCCGTGGCATGCAGCTGCTCAACGTCGCCCTGGGCGGTACTCTCCTGCAGCACCTCCCCGACACGGTCGGGCACGACGGGCACGCTGGGCCGCCTGGGGTGTTCACCGGCCATCCGGTCAAGCCCGTTCCGGGCACGCGGTACGCCGGGGCCGTGCCGGAGACGGCGAACGTGCCCACCTATCACCATCAGGGCGTGGACCGGCTCGGCCGCGGACTGCGGGCGAGCGCGCATGCCGAGGACGGCACGGTCGAGGCGATCGAGCTGCCGACGTCCGCCGGCTACGTCATGGGAGTCCAGTGGCACCCGGAGGCCGGCGACGACCTGCGGGTGATGCAGTCCCTGGTCACCGCGGCCCGAAACGACTGACGACCCGGGCAAGAGCTGTTTCCGCAGCTCGGAAGGGCCCCACCGCTCCCGGGCGGCGGTGCCCTTCCGCCTCTGTGCCGCGGTCACGGACGGTCACAGGACCTGCGGTGAGGGCGGCCACGAAACCCTTGACCCGAAAATCCCGGACTGATAGATACGAGCAGACGTCATTCCATACGAATCGTGCGTTTCCCTCCATCATTGTCCGGATGTCCCACCATGAACCACCACGCAGTCACCCCGCCCGCTCCGCTGTGCTCGCACGCCGGCCCCTCCGCACGCCCCGGCCCCGGGCCCGATCCTGGAGCGGGATGATCTACTTCACCGGCTGGACGAACACGGACGGACGCGTGATGTCCGTCCGGACCCGGACGTTCAGCGCACCGACCACGATCGACTCCGTACCAGCCGCACGGCGCCGGGCCCGGTCCGAGCTGGCCGGGTGCGGCCTGAACATCGAACACCCGGTCCTGGGCGCTGCCCTCGTCGTTTTCTCCGAACTCGTCACCAACAGCGTGGTGCACGCGGCCGGCCACTCCTCGCACTTCTCGGTGACCATCACCGTTCGCCCGGGCACCCTGGTGATCGCCGTCCACGACCGGCACCCCCACGTCCCCGGTCTCCGCCCGGAATCGGCCGGTCACGACGACTGCAACGGCCGCGGGCTCAACCTCGTCGCCCACCTCAGCGCGGAGGCCGGCGGCCATGCCGAGACCGTCCCGGACCCGGACGGCGGCGGGAAGACCATCCGGGCCTCGCTCCCCCTGCCGGCGGAGGCAAGATCCCCGGACGGCGCGACCGGCCTCTGAGCGCCCCTCCCCCGCCGCTGCCGACCCGGCCCCCTGCGCTTCGGCGGCTGTCCGGCACGGCAGGCACGCCGGGCCGATTCCCGACAGGCGCTTCGTCCGGCCCCGGGGGGTGCCCCGCCGGGCCGGTTGTCCGCCGGACCGGGGCCGGGCGGCTCTGCTCAGGCCGCCCCGTCGGAGCGACACTGGTGGACGGGGACGGGATCCGTCCCGTAATCCCCAGGCGTCAGGTGGGCGGCAGCCGAGTGGACGACCGGTCCACGCCGGCCACCCGGGCCGCCAGCCAGGGAGGTGGCGATGAACGGCTCGGTCCGGATCGGTCAGATCCTCGGGGTTCCGCTGCGCATGCACTGGAGTGTGCCCCTGCTGATCGTGCTGCTCGCCTACACCCTGGGGCGCGAGACGCTCCCCGTGTGGACACCGGGAAGATCCGCGACCGTCTACACGGTCGCGAGCGTGGCAGGTGCCGTCCTGCTCATGGCCAGCCTGCTCGCACACGAGGCCGCTCACGCCGCAACCGCGAAGCGCAGCGGGGTGCCCGTGCAGGACGTGACGCTCTGGGCACTGGGCGGCATGACCAGAATGGACCGGCCCGGGACGGCCCGAGTCGCGTTCCGGGTCGCCGTCAGCGGACCGGCCGTCAGCCTGATCGTCGGTGGCGCCGCCTACGGAGCCGGGATCGGCATCCATGCGTGGCTCGGCTGGGCGCTGCCCGCCGCCGTACTGGTGTGGCTCGGGGGGGCCAACGTACTGCTCGGTGTGTTCAACCTGCTGCCGGCCGCCCCCTTGGACGGCGGGCGGGTGGTCCAGGCGCTGCTGTGGTGGCGTACCGGCGACCGGGAGCGTGCTGAACGCGCGGCTGGGCGCAGTGGACAGGTCCTCGGTGTTCTGCTCCTCGTGCTCGGTTGGATCACCTTCGTCCGCGGCGCACCGGGGGGCCTGTGGCTGGCACTGATCGGCTTCTTCGTGATGGTGGTCGCCGGCGCCGAGCGCAGGCAGGCGGTGCTCACCACGACACTCAGCGGCGTACGGGTCTCCGACGCCATGTCCGCTCCCGTGGCCACCGGCCCCGACTGGGTGAGCGTGGGCCGTTTCATCGACGAGGTGGCGGCCCGCTCGCGCCACTCGGTCCTGCCGTTGCTGGATTTCGAGGGGCGCCCGAGCGGGGTGGTGTCGCTGGCGCGGCTGGCGCGGGTGCCCGTTCCGCAGCGGGAGAGCCTGCGGGTTCGGGACGTCGCCGTCCCGCGGGCGCAGTCCACGTTCGCCACGGCGGACGAGCCGCTCGCCGACGTCCTGCAGCGGGGCCGCCCGGGAGTGGCCGGGCTGCCCGTCCTGGTGGTCGACGGCGAACACCTGGAGGGGATCGTGACCGCTCACGACGTGAACCGTCTGACGCAGAAGCGCACGCTGCGCGGGGCGGCGAAGGGCTGACCGGGAGGCGGGCCTGGCCGGCGACGTCGACGGGACGGAGCGCCGGCAGACGGGCGCCGTCCACGGTTCCTCCGTCGCGGTCCCCGCGATTCCCGGCGTCCCGGCAACGCAACGGGTACGGCATCATCGGCATGTGACCCGACGCCTGATGCTTCTCGACAGCGCCTCCTTGTATTTTCGCGCCTACTTCGGCGTGCCCGACTCGGTCAGGGCCCCGGACGGCACGCCGGTCAACGCGGTCCGCGGACTGCTCGACTTCATCGCCCGGCTCGTCCAGGACCACCGGCCCGACGAGCTGGTGGCCTGCATGGACGCCGACTGGCGGCCGCACTGGCGGGTGGCGCTGATCCCCACCTACAAGGCCCACCGGGTGGCCGAGGAGGCCTCCTCGGCCGTGGATGCGGACGTCGAGGAGGTACCCGACACTCTCTCCCCGCAGGTTCCGGTCATCGAGGACGTACTCGACGCGCTCGGCATCGCCCGGGTCGGGGCCGCGGGCTTCGAGGCCGACGACGTCATCGGCACGCTGACCGGCAGGGCCACCGGCCCGGTGGACATCGTCACCGGCGACCGGGACCTCTACCAGCTGGTGGACGACGGCCGCGGGGTCCGGGTGCTCTACCCCGTCAAGGGCGTCGGCACCCTGCAGATCGTCGACGAGCAGGTGCTGCGCGACAAGTACGGGGTCGACGGCCGCGGTTACGCCGATCTCGCCCTGCTCCGCGGAGACCCGAGCGACGGGCTGCCCGGGGTGCCGGGGATCGGTGAGAAGACCGCCGCCAAGCTGCTGGATGCCTACGGGGACCTTGCCGGGATCATGGCCGCGGTGGGCGACCCCGCGGCGAAGCTGACCCCGACACAGCGCAAGCGGCTCGACGGGGCGCGCGACTACCTCGCCGTGGCGCCGAAGGTGGTGCGGGTCGCCGACGACGTGCCGCTGCCGGAGTTCGAGCCCGCGCTGCCGACCGGTCCGCGGGACGCAGCGGCGCTGCGCTCGCTGGACGACCGGTGGGGCCTCGGTGGCTCGTTGCAGCGACTTCTCACGGTCCTGGCCGGCTGAACCCGCGACGCACCGCAGGGGCAGGACGCACCCGGTCGGCTCCCACCGGGCGCCGGGGCGGGCGACCGGCGCCCGGTGCGGTCCGTCACCCGACGGACGAGTAGGCGACCACGCCGCGCAGCAGGCCGTCGACGGCCCGGCGGGCGTTGCGCCGCACCGTCGTTTCCTCGGGAGCGGCCTCGGCGATCTGACCGAGTACGTCGATCACCTGCTTGCACCAGCGCACGAAGTCCCCGGCGGGCATCTCCGCCTCGCGCAGGACTTCGTCGAGGCCGTGCCCGGAGGCCCAGCGGTGGACCGACCAGGCGAAGCCCAGATCGGGTTCGCGCTGTCCCACTCCCTCCGCCTGGCTGATGCCGTGCTCCTCTTCCTTCGCGTCCAGCCGCGCCCAGATGTGGACCATCTCGCCGAGCGCCCGCTTCGCCTCGCCGGACGGCAGCTTGGGAGGCAGGGCGTCGTCCGCGGCACGTGCCTCGTAGACGAGCGCCGACGCGCAGGCGGCCAGATCGGCGGGCTTGAGTCCCTCCCACACTCCCTCGCGCAGGCACTCCGAAGCGAGCAGGTCGAGCTCCCCGTAGAGGCGGGCCAGGCGGCGGCCGTCGTCCGTGACCTCGTCGCGATGCAGATAGCCGAGGTCCGACAGCAGGGCGTACACCCGGTCGAAGGTCCGGGCGATGGTGTTCGTACGGCCCGCAATGCGTCGCTCCAGCTGACGCGTGTCCTTCCGGAGCCGCTGGTAGCGCTCGGCCCATCGCGCGTGGTCCTCGCGGTCCTCGCAACCGTGACAGGGGTGGGCCCGGATCGCCGTCCGCAGCCGGGCGATCTCGTGGTCGTCGGCGGCCGGCGACCGCTTCTTGCGGTGCTTGTCCGGCGGGATGTGCCCGGCCTTCGTCCTCAGCGCGGAGGCCAGATCGCGGCGGGACTGGGGGCTCCGGGCGTTGAAGGTCCGCGGGATCCGCATCCGCTGCAGCGACTCCACCGGCACCGGGAAGTCGATCTGGGCCAGCCTCTTGACCTGCCGCTCGGCGGTGAGCACCAGCGGGCGCGGCCCGTCGTGATGGTCGAAACCGCGGTGCGAGTTGGACCGTCCGGCCGGCAGGCCCGGGTCCAGCACCAGGGCCAGACCCGCGTACTTGCCCGAGGGGACGTGGATGACGTCCCCCGGCTTCAGCTTCTCGAGGGACGCGGCGGCCGCGGCACGGCGCTGGGCGGCTCCCTCCCTGGCGAGTTCCGTCTCCCGGTCCTTGAGGTCCCGGCGCAGGCGGGCGTACTCGTCGAAGTCGCCGAGGTGACAGGTCATCGACTCCCGGTAGCCCTCGAGGCCTTCCTCGTTCTTCTGCACCTGCCGGGAGATGCCGACCACCGACCGGTCGGCCTGGAACTGGGCGAAGGATGTCTCGAGGAGCTCGCGGGAGCGGTGCCTGCCGAACTGCGAGACCAGGTTGACGGCCATGTTGTAGGAGGGCTTGAACGAGGAGCGCAGCGGGTACGTCCGGGTGCCCGCCAGTCCCGCCAGCGCACCCGGGTCCATGGCCCGCTGCCACAGCACGACCGCGTGGCCCTCGACGTCGATGCCGCGCCGCCCGGCGCGGCCGGTCAACTGGGTGTACTCGCCGGGGGTGATGTCGGCGTGCTGCTCGCCGTTCCACTTGACCAGCTTCTCCAGCACCACCGAGCGGGCGGGCATGTTGATGCCCAGGGCCAGCGTCTCGGTGGCGAACACCGCCTTGACCAGGCCGCGGACGAACAGCTCCTCGACGACTTCCTTGAACGCCGGGAGCATGCCCGCGTGGTGGGCGGCGATCCCGCGTTCCAGCGCCTCCAGCCACTCGAAGTAGCCCAGGACGTGCAGGTCCTCGTCGGGAATGACGGCGGTGCGCCGTTCGACGAGGGCCCGCACCTCTGCGCGCCCCGCGTCGTCGTTGAGGCGCAGCCCCGCGTAAAGGCACTGCTGCACGGCGGCCTCGCAGCCCGCCCGGCTGAAGATGAAGGTGATGGCGGGCAGCAGGCCTTCGGAGTCGAGCCGCTCGATGACCTCGACCCGGCTGGGGGTCCAGATGCGGCTGCGCTGCCGGCGCTCCCGCTCCCGGTCCGCATCCCGCCGGTTGTCGCGGCCCCGGCGGTAGCGGTCCTTCGGATGGACCGTGCGCTGGTTCTCCATCCGTGCCAGCCGGACGAGGTCGGGGTTGACCTCGCGCCTGCCGGCCCCGCCGGCGTCCCGCTCCTCGAAGAGGTCGTACATCCGCCGTCCGGCCAGGACGTGCTGCCACAGCGGTACCGGCCGGTGCTCGGAGACGATCACCTCGGTGTCGCCGCGCACGGTGTCGAGCCAGTCCCCGAACTCCTCGGCGTTGGAGACGGTCGCGGACAGCGAGACGAGGGTGACGGAGTCGGGGAGGTGGATGATGACCTCCTCCCACACGGCCCCCCGGAACCGGTCGGAAAGGTAGTGGACCTCGTCCATCACCACATAGCCGAGATTGGCCAGCGACTGCGAGCCCGCGTACAGCATGTTCCGCAGCACCTCGGTGGTCATCACGATCACCGGGGCATCGCCGTTGACACTGTTGTCACCGGTCAGCAGGCCGACCTTGTCGGCGCCGTAACGTTTGACCAGGTCGTTGTACTTCTGGTTCGACAGGGCCTTGATCGGCGTCGTGTAGAAGCACTTGCGGCCCTGGGCGAGGGCCAGGTGAACGGCGAACTCGCCCACGATGGTCTTGCCGGACCCCGTCGGGGCCGCGACCAGCACGCCCTTCCCGGCCTCGAGGGCCTGGCATGCCTCGATCTGGAAGGGGTCCAGGTCGAAGTCGTAGAGCTGCCGGAAGGGACGGAGGGCCGTGGCCTCCTCGACGGCCCGGATCCGGGCGGCGGCATAGCGTTCGGCTGGGGACATGTCCTCGGTCATCGTGTCTACGAGCCTACCGGCCGCCCCTGACAGTGACGCGATCTTTACCCGAAGCCCGGCCCGGGCCCTTCGTGGCCGGTCAGGGCACCACGACCCGCACCGCTGCGGGCACTGCCTCGGCCGTCAGCGGCAGCGGTCCCACCCGTTCGCCGTCCGCGTATCCGGTGATCCCGTCCGCCTCGAGGCTCACCTTCGCCGCCCGGTGGACCGTGACCGCAGGGTGGGACAGGTGCGTGCCTCGGTAGACCCGCGGGAACACCTTGAGCAGGGTGGTCCGGCTGCACTCACCGACCACCGTGATGTCGAAGAGACCGTCGTCGAGCTGCGCATCGGCGCAGATCCGCATGCCACCGCCGTAGGAGGGGCCGTTGCCGACGGCCACGAGCGTCGCCTCGATCTCCTGTACCGGACCGTCGTCCAGCCGGATGCGGTACGGGATGGGGCGCAGATCGGCGAGTTCGAGGAGCATGGCCACGTCGTAGCGCAGCCGCCCGGTGGGCCAGCGCATCCGGTTGCCGCGATCGTTGACCCGCGAGTCGAACCCGGAGGCCAGGACGGTGCCGAACCACCGGTCCCCGGACCGTCCGAGGTCGACGCTCCGGATGCGGCTGCCCTTGAGCGATTCGGCGATCAGTCGTCCTGCGGCTGCGGGGTCCCGGACCGGGAGACCGTTGTAACGGGCGAAGTCGTTTCCCGTGCCGACGGCCACCACTCCGAGGGGGGTGTCCGTGCCGGCCAGAGCCTGCAGGGCAAGGGAGACCATGCCGTCCCCGCCGACGGCTATCAGCGCGCCGGTGCCGCCGGCCACGGCCTCGCGGGCACGGCCGAGTGCGGCGTCGGCGTCCTCACCGACGACGGTGCGGACGGCGAAACCCGCCTCGCGGAGGGCGCCGGCGGCGGGCTGCGCGGCGTGAGCGCCGCGTCCTCGGCCCGCGGTGGGATTGACGAAAAGGGTGATCTCGCTGGTCACGCCGGGACTCTACTCGGCATCCCTGTCGCGTTGAAGAGCCGGGACGACTCCGATGCCGCACCGCGCGGATGCTCCCGTCCCACACCTCCCGAGGCGTCCCGGATGACCCGGCCGGAAGATCCTTCGGGCCGGGGTCCGGGGAGCCCGGTCCGGGCGATCAGGTGGCGTCGTCGTAACCGCTGCGAGGCGCGATCTGCGGGGCCTCGGCGGTCATCTGCTCCGGCAGCGCCCGCCGGGTGGTCGAGGCGAGCAGCTGGGCGTCACCGACCGGCTCGGGTGCCAGATCGAGCGGCGCGGCCTCGTCGTCGTCCAGCTCGGCGTCCGGGTCGCCGGAACGCCGTCGCCGGTCGTTGAGCAGGGAGAACCCGACCGCGAGGAAGTAGAGCAGGACGATCGGTCCCGCGAGGGCGAACATGCCGACCGGATCGGTGGTCGGGGTCGCGACGGCGCCGAAAACGAAGACGCCCATGACCACACCGCGCCACCATCCCAGCATGCGCCGGCCCGAGACGATGCCCGCCATGTTCATCATGACGAGGATCAGCGGCAGTTCGAAGGCGATACCGAAGACGAGCACCATGCGTACGACGAAGTCGAGGATGTCGTCCAGTTGCAGGATGTTGGCAGAGCTGTCCGGGGTGATCTGCAGCAGCACGCGCATGCTGATCGGCATGATCAGGTAGGCGAGGTAGGCGCCGCCGGCGAACAGCGGCACCGCGGAGGCCACGAAGGCGTAGGTGTAGCGCTTCTCGTTGCGGTGCAGTCCGGGCGCGATGAACGCCCACAGCTGGTACAGCCAGATCGGGCTCGAGACGATGATGCCCGCCATCAGACTCACCTTGACAGTGGTGGTGAAGGGCGAGAGCAGGGTGTTGAACGCGACCACGGCGCAGCTGCCGCCGGTGCTCTGGCCGAGCCCCTTCGTGCACTTGGGCACCGGGGCGGACAGGAAGGACATGATGTCCTCGCTGTAGAACACGGCAACGACGGTGACCACGATGATGCCGAGCATCGCCTTGGCCAGCCTGTTCCTCAGTTCGCGCAGGTGGTCCGCGAGCGGCATCCGCCCCTCGGGGTCCTTCTCCTCATTGCGGGCGGACTTGAGCAACCCACGTCCCCATCTCGTGCGGCGGCACCGAAGGCCGCCTGGTCGGCTGCGGTCAGCGCTGCGTCGTACGGTCGCTCGGTTCGGACACCGGGCGGGAGCTGCTCGCGTCACCGGGGGACGCCTGGATCGTGCGGTGCGTCTCCTTGTCCGCGGGCGGGTCGGCCGGGGCGGACGCGGAGTCCTTGCCCTCGGACTTCATCGCCTTGGCCTCGCTCTTGAGGATGCGTGCCGACTTGCCCAGCGAACGGGCCATGTCGGGAAGCTTCTTGGCGCCGAACAACAGCACGATGACGACGAGGATGAGAATGATCTCGGGGGCGCCGAGCCTGCCGAACATAAGAGTTTCCTTCTCACCGAGGCGGCATGGGTGGGCTGGCCTTCCGGACGCTCCCGGTCGGCACACTGGCTGCGATCCTAACGCGCACGAGGTGAACCCCGGGCAACCCCTGGATGTCCTCCCCGCCGGCGACCCCTGTCTCTCTGTCGGAGCCGCTTGCAGCAGCGTACCCCCCGGATCTCCGCCGACGGGAGGCCCTGGCGGGTCCGGGGCCGGAGGGCCCCTCAGCGCCGGCGCAGGGAGTCCGCGCTCGCCGCGAGCGGCCCCGCCGCCCGCTCGAGGTCCTCGGCCGCCCGGATGATCTGCTGTGAGCTGCTGGCGAGCTGACCGGACAGACGGCGCACTTCGACGAAGACCCGGACCGCGAGCACACCGAGGACCGCGATTCCGCAGAAGGCGAGGGTGAGGGCGAGCATGGGCCACAGCATGGGACGAGCCTATGCCCTGCCCGACTGCCCGGGTCCGCCGGGCGCGCCCGCCCCTCACGAGCGGTCCCTCACAGCGGGGTGTGCAGGCGCAGGGTGCGCACCCCGCCCCCGGTGAGCAGCTCCACGACCCTCTCCCCAGCCGGTTTGCGCACCGCTGCGCCGCAGTCCGGGCAGGTGAACGAGTAGAAGGTGGTGCGGCGGCTGGCGCCGATGGCGAGCCGGAACGCGTCCGAAGGGAGCTCGAAGGCGGCCCGGCAGTCCGGGCAGGCAGCTCTGAAGCGCACCGCCGCCGGCGTCACGACTCGTTCCCCTTCACTCGCCGTACGCCTCGAGGGCTGTCCGTGCGGCCTCCTGGGCACTCGCCGCCAGGCCGGGCGGGGAGACGATCCGGCCGTCCGGACCGAGTCGCAGGGCCAGGCGGCGCAGCGAGGCGGGGTCGGGGGTGCGCAGGGTGATCCGCAGGCCGCCGTCGGGCAGTTCCTCGGCGCTGTCGTGCGGGTAGTACTCGGCGACCCAGCGTCCGCCCGGTCCCACCTCGATGACGACCTCGGGATCCTCGGCCGCGGGCTGCACGAGTCCTTCCGAGAGGTCGCGCAGTTCGACGGGCGGGGGGTCGGCGGGGGCGTCCAGCAGCCTGATCTCGGCGACCCGGTCGAGCCGGAAGGTCCGCCGGGCCTCGGAGAGCCGGCACCAGGCCTCCATGTAGGTGTGGCCCACGGCGAACAGCCGGATGGGGTCCACCTCACGCTCGGTCAGCTCGTCACGGGCCGGCGAGTAGTAGCGCAGCCACAGGCGCCGGCGCTCGGCGATGGCACGGTCGACGTCGGCGAAAACGCCGCCCTCGGACTCGAAGGTGACGGAGACCCGGGAGCTCGCTCCCGCCACCTCCCCCGCGGCCGCCTCCAGCTTGGCCGTCGCCCGCACAAGGGCCTGCCGGTCACTGTCGCGCAGGCCCGGCAGGGTGGCGACCGCGCGGGCCGCGACCAGCAGTGCAGTCGCCTCGTCCGCGGCGAGCCGGAGCGGCGAGGCCACGTCGTCGGGGTTGTGCCACCAGATCCGGTCGCCGTCGGTGTCGATGTCGAGGAGGTCACCGCCGCGGAAGCTGGTGCCGCACATCGGGAGCACGTCGAGGTCGGCGATGAGCTGGTCCTCGGTGATGCCGAAGGCCCGGGCGACGTCGGACACCCGGGCGCCGGGGCGCTCTCTCAGGTACGTCACCAGGGACAGCATCCGGCGGGTCTGGTCGATCGCGTTGCCGGCCATGAAAAGTTTCCGGTTCCTCTCAGCCCTTGGCCACGGCGCGCAGCCGCTCCAGCACGTCGGCACGCAACTCCGCCGGGGCGAGCACGACCACGTCGGGGCCGAACTCCGCCAGCCAGGCGCCGAGCCCGTGGCCGTAGGGGACCTCCAGCTCGTCCCAGCCCTCCCCGGCTGCGCGGGTGCTGCAAGCCCGGGCGCGCAGCGGGTATCCGGCACCGGCCCGGATCCGGATCCTCGCCCGGCTCGTGGCGTTCTCGCCCGCCCAGCTCTCGACCGTTTCGCGGACGGTGACGTGGTCGGGGATCTCGGCGGTGAAGGCGGCCGAACGGGAGCGGACCCGGCCGGTGATCCGCGAGAGCCGGAAGACGCGTTCGGCCCTGCGTTCCCGGTCCCAGCCGGCGAGGTACCAGTGGCCGCGCCAGCACTCGAGCGTCCACGGTTCGACGTGCCGGCTCTCGGGGTGCGCCGCGTTGGCCTTGCGGTAGTCGAAGACGACCGGGCGCCGGTCGCGGCAGGCCAGCATCAGCGGCTCGAAGGCCGCTTCCCGGGCCGGTATCCGCGGTTCCAGCGCGCTCTGGCCCTCGTAGGCGTCCTCGGCCACGGGCATTCCGGCGGCCCGCAGTTTCTGCAGCGCACCGTTGGCGGCCCCGGCGAGCCGGGCCTGCTGCCAGACCTTGGCCGCGAGGCCGAGCGCCGCCGCCTCCTCGGCGTCCAGGGAGACCGGAGGCAGCCGGTTGCTGTCACGGCGCGCGAGATAGCCGGTCTCTCCGTCGAGGTTGTCGACGGTCTCGATGACGAGTCCGAGCTCGCGCAGATCGTCCTTGTCGCGCTCGAACATGCGGTTGAACGACTCGTCGTTCGCGGGAGTGCCGCCCCCCGCCCCCTCGACGTAGGCCTCGATCGATGCCCGCAGTTCACGCTTGCTCAGCGGTCGCCGGGTCCCCAGCAGGCACAGCGCCAGATTCATCAGCCGCTCGGCCTTGGCAATCGCCATCGACGCTCGTTCTCCTCTTCGTCCCCTCCACCCCTGACTGCTGAACCTACCGCCCCGGGGGCCTGGGGCAAAGCCTGGACCGGACGACGTGGGGCCCGTGCCGGACGGCACGGGCCCCACGTTCATGCGCTGCCGGGAATCAGACCGACACCAGGTCGCAGACGAAGATCAGCGTCTCGCCGGGCTTGATCCGGCCGCCTGCACCGCGGTCGCCGTACGCCAGGTGCGCCGGGATCGTGAGCTGGCGGCGTCCGCCGACCTTCATGCCCTGCACACCCTGGTCCCAACCGGAGATGACCTGGCCGACACCCAGCTGGAAGCGGAGCGGGGTGCCGCGGTTCCAGCTCGCGTCGAACTCCTCGCCGGTGCTGAACGCCACGCCGACGTAGTGGACGGCGACGGTGTCACCGGCCTTGGCGACAGGACCGTCGCCCTCCCAGATGTCCTTGATCTCCAGTTCCGCCGGCGGTTCGCCGCCCGGGAAGTCGACCTCGGGCTTCTCGATGCTCACTGAATTGCTCCTCTGTAGTGCTGGGCAACCGGGACAGTCTTACAGAACCGCCAGGATGTCGACGGAGAAGACCAGCGTGGAGTTCGCCGGAATGCCCTGCTTCTCCTGCTTCCCGTAGCCCAGGTCCGGCGGGACGACGATCACAACCCGGCTGCCCGCCTTCTTCCCGGTCAGTCCCTGCGACCAGCCCTTGACGACCTGCTGCAGGGAGAACTGGGCGAGCTGGCCCCGCTTGTAGGTGGAGTCGAACTCCTTGCCGTTGTCCCAGAGCACGCCCTTGTACTGGACGAGCACCCCGTCGCTCTTCTTCACCTCGGCGCCGTCGCCCTCGATGACGTACTCCGACACGAGCTTCTTCGGCGGGTCCTGCTTCGGGACCTCGATCGAGGGGGCCTTGCCGTCGGTGTCGGTGCCGACCTTCGGCACGGCGGCGTCGGTCTGCGGCACGTCCTTGCCCTTGGCCGAGCTCTTGCCATTGAAGGAGCCGACGATGTCGACGACGAAGACGAGCGTGTCCTTGCCCTTGATGCCAGCCTGGGGGTTGCCCTGGGGCCCGTAGCCGAGCGCCGGCGGGATGGCCATCTCCACCCGGCTGCCGATCTTCTTCCCGACCAGGGCGCGGTCCCAGCCGGGGATGACCTGGCCGACGCCGATCGGGAAGACGGCGGGCTTGCCGCGGTCGTAGGAGTTGTCGAAGACCTTGGCGGTCGTCCAGATCTGCCCCAGGTAGTCGGCCTGGAGGAAGTCGCCCTTCGTGATCTTGTCGCCCTTGCCCTGGATGAGCGTCTTCACCGCGAGGTCCTTGCTGGGCTCACCCGGCCCCTTGGCCACGGTCGGCTTCTCGCCGAGCTTCTTCCCGCCGGTCACCTTCGGCAGC
The DNA here is from genome assembly GCF_023703325.1 of Streptomyces meridianus. Lineage (GTDB taxonomy): Bacteria > Actinomycetota > Actinomycetes > Streptomycetales > Streptomycetaceae > Streptomyces > Streptomyces meridianus. Next base: position 20,375 of record NZ_JAMQGM010000015.1, on the reverse strand, counting down.
GGACCGTTCACGATCTTGGCCGAAGGAGTGGCGGACTGCGACGGGGTCTTGCTGCTGGACGACTTGTCGGTCTTGTCGTCACCGCACCCCGCGAGCGTGAGCAGACCGGCAGGCACGGCAAGGAGTACGGAGCGTCGGCGCACGGGATTCCTCAGTTCGCGTCAGGTTGTTGTCGGAGATCGACACTGTACGGCGTGCGAGGCACCGGAGCTGCCGAGTAAGGCACCGGACGCGTGCGGAGGCTCCGTGAAGCACAGGTGGGCGGCCGGTTCCCCGGCCGCCCACCTGTGCTGCGCCGGCTACATGCCGGCGATGAGCTTCTCCACCCGGTCGTCGACGGAACGGAACGGGTCCTTGCACAACACGGTCCGCTGCGCCTGGTCGTTGAGCTTGAGGTGCACCCAGTCGACCGTGAAGTCGCGTCGCTGCTCCTGGGCACGGCGGATGAAGTCCCCGCGAAGCCGGGCGCGTGTGGTCTGCGGGGGCACGGACTTCCCCTCGAAGATCTTCACGTCGTCGCAGACGCGCGCCGCCTGCCCCCGCTTCTCGAGGAGGTAGTAGAGACCACGACGCCGGTGGATGTCGTGGTACGCGAGGTCTATCTGGGCGATCCGCGGGTGTGACATGGTGATGTTGTTCTTCGCCCGGTAGCGCTCGACGAGCTGGTACTTCATCACCCAGTCGATCTCGGTGCCGATCTTGTCCAGGTCCTGCGTCCTGATCGCGTCGAGAGCCCGTCCCCACAGTTCGAGGATCCGCTCGACAGTGCCTGTCCGGATACCGCGGCGCTCGCAGAAGTCGACGGCCTTCTCGTAGTACTCCTGCTGCACCTCCAGGGCGGAGGCTTCCCTCCCGCTGGCCAGGCGCACCTTGCGCTGGCCGGTGATGTCGTGGCTGACCTCGCGGATGGCCCGGATGGGGTTCTCCAGGGTCAGGTCCCGCATCACGGTGCCCGCCTCGATCATGCGCAGCACCAGGTCGGTCGCGCCGACCTTGAGCAGCATGGTCGTCTCGGACATGTTCGAGTCGCCGACGATGACGTGCAGACGCCGGTAGCGCTCGGCGTCCGCGTGCGGCTCGTCCCGCGTGTTGATGATCGGGCGGGACCGGGTGGTGGCCGAGCTGACACCCTCCCAGATGTGCTCGGCACGCTGGCTCACGCAGTAGACGGCCCCGCGCGGGGTCTGCAGCACCTTTCCCGCGCCGCAGATCAGCTGACGGGTGACGAGGAACGGGATGAGGATGTCCGCGAGGCGGGAGAACTCACCGTGCCGGGCCACGAGATAGTTCTCGTGGCATCCGTAGGAGTTTCCCGCCGAATCGGTGTTGTTCTTGAAGAGGTAGACGTCGCCCGCGATTCCTTCCTCGTGCAGGCGGCGTTCGGCGTCGACGAGCAGGCCCTCGAGGATGCGCTCCCCGGCTTTGTCGTGGGTGACCAGTTCGGTCACGTTGTCGCACTCGGGAGTTGCGTATTCCGGATGCGATCCCACATCGAGATAGAGGCGGGCGCCGTTGCGCAGAAACACATTGCTGCTGCGGCCCCAGGAAACGACACGGCGGAAGAGGTAGCGCGCCACTTCGTCAGGTGACAGTCGGCGCTGTCCCCTGAACGTGCACGTGACGCCGTACTCGTTCTCCAGCCCGAAAATGCGGCGGTCCATGACTGAACATTACGCCTGATGCCCTGACCTGAAACCGGGTTCGACCCCACCGTTTCGATCATTTTCCTTCCGGTGCACCGCACCCGCCGCCGGGGCGGGAGCCTTCAGAACCGGCCGCGTCGCCAGCATCACGAGCAGCGCGACGACTCCGCCGCCCCCGGCGACGGCGAATCCCGCCGCCGCCCCGCCGAGTTCCACCGCCGGGCCGGCGGCCCCGGTTCCGACCGACGCGCCCACGCTGAAAGTGGTCACCAGCCAGGAGAACGCCTCGGTGACCGTGCCCCGCGGCGCATGCCGGTCGATCACCGTGAACGCGCAGGCGAGCGCAGGCGCGAGGAAGACGCCTGCGACGGCTGAGAGAAGCGTCATGGCCCCGGTACCGGGGACCAGGACGAGGGGAAGATAGCCGGCGGCCAGGCAGGCCGTCAGCAGCCGGAGCCGGGCTTCGGGCTCCCCCGGCCACGGGCGCGCGCCGTAGACCAGCCCGCCCACGAGGGCTCCGGCGCCGAGCGCTGAGAGCAGGTAGCTGGAGACCATGCCGCCGCCGTGACCGTCGGCGTACGCGACAGCGGCCACCGCGATCGAGCCGAGGGCGAGACCGACGAAGAAGAACGCACCGAGGAGGGCCAGCAAGCCGCCCGACCGCAGGGCCCCGAGCCAGTGGGACTCGCGCGGCTCGGAGCGCCAGAGCCGGGACGGCTCGGAGACCACCACGGACAGCGCCCCGAGCACCCCGGCCGCGTTGACGACCAGCACGGCCGCCGTCTCCGACCACGCCGCGACCAGCAGGGTGACGAGCAACGGGCCGACGGCGAACATCAACTCCTGGGCGACCGCGTCGAGAGCGTAGGCCGCCTGCACCCGGTCCTTGCGCTTCAGGACGCTCGGCCACAGAGCCCTCAGCCCGCCCTCCAGGGGCGGGGTGAAGAGGCCCGCGATCAGCATCGCGGCGTGGGCGGGCCAGGGGGTCTCGCCGCCCAGGAGCGGGAAGTGCGTCAGGCCCACGAGGACGAAGAGCCCCATGCCCAGGCCCGAGAGCAGGGCGGCCGGGAGCATGACGCGCGGCTGCCCGTACAGGTCGACGGCACGTCCGAGCAGCGGCTGGCCGACGGCGGTGGCCAGACCGTAGACGGCCGCGAGCACGCCGGCCAGGGCGTAGCCGCCGCCCTCGGCCCGGGTGTACAGCACGACCGCGAGCGCCGCCGTGGCGTTGGGCAGCCGGCCCACGAGCGTGCCGGTCAGCAGCCGCGCGGCGTGCGGTGTCCGCAGCAGTTCCCCATAGCCCGCGGTCATCGTCGCCCCTTGCTCCCGGCCCTCGGGGGCCATCACGTTTTACGTATAACGTCTGCGCACCAATCCGTACCATGTCGGCTGTCGGCAGGTCCATCGAGCGGACGGCCGGAGCGCACCGAGAGAGGCGGCGAGAGACCGTGGCAGGACCGTCCGGCTCCCGCGGTGGCGCCCCGGCAGGGGAAGGCCGCCCCCGCGCCGCACGCCCGACCAGCAGGGACGTGGCGAGCCGGGCCGGCGTCTCCCAGGCGACCGTGTCGCTGGTCCTCGGCGACAAGTGGCGCGGACGGGTCTCGGAGCGCACGGCGGAAGCCGTGCGCTCAGCGGCGCAAGAGCTGGGCTACCGGCCCAACCTTGCGGCACGGAGCCTGCGTCTGGGACGGACGCGGACAGCGCTGCTGGTCGTCCCCGCGCTGACCAACGAGTACTTCGCCCGTGTCCACGCGGGTGCCTCGCAGGTGGCGGCCGACAACGGCTTCGGGGTGGTCCTCTACCCCTCACCGGAGGGCGTCGGCCCGGCGCGGGGCCCGTTCGACTCCGCCCGGGCGGCTCTGGACGGGGTGATCGCCTCGTCCATGGCTGCCCGGGCGCTGACCGCCCTGCGCGGCGGCGGGCTCCCACTGGTGATGCTGGACAGCGATCCCGAGGACACCGACGCCGCGGCCACCGTGAATCTCGACATCGCCGGGGGCATGCGGGAGACGGCCCGGCACCTGCTCGCGCTCGGCCACCGGCGGTTCCTCCATCTCGCCTCGGCGGTGGACTCCTGGACCTTCCGGAAGCGCGCCCGTGCGCTCCGGGAGGCCGTGGGCGCAGTGCCGGGCACCGAGCTGAGCACGGTGACGGCCGCACTCGGTGTCGACGAGGCCCGCCGCTCCGCGGAAGGCGCCCTGAGGGCCAGTGGCCGCCGGCCCACGGCCGTGGTCTGCGACGACGACATTCTGGCCGCAGGCGCGTGCAAGGCCGCTCGTCGCCTGGGGCTCGCGGTACCCGAGGACCTGTCGGTCACGGGGTTCGACGACCTGGCGCTGGCGACCGCCGTGGAACCGGAACTGACCACGGTCCGGCTGCCCGCCGAACAGGTCGGTGCCCAGGGCATGTCGGCGCTGCTGAGCGTGCTCGACGGCCGTCCCGTGGCCACGGCGGACCTGCCCGTCGAGCTGGTGGTGCGCGGGTCGACGGCCGCCCCGGGCGTCCGCTGACCGGCGCTGCCGCCGGTCCCGGCAGTGCCGAGGACGGCGGCAGCGTCTCCGGTTCCTACTCCTCGGTGTCCGCGTCCGCAGCGGTACCGGTGCCGTCCTCTTCCGCGGCCGGCTCGGGTGCGGAGTCGCCCTCGAGCAGACGCGCCAGCCGGCTGCCGACGATGCGCTTGAACTTGCGCTTCTGGGGGCGGGTGCGATCGAGGACCGCGACCTCCAGCTGGTCGGCCGAGAGCCGCCGCTCACCGCCGTTGGTGTCCCGCGACAGGGACTGGACCGCCAGTTCGACGGCCTCGGCCAGTGTCATGCCGTCACGGTGCCGCTGGTCGAGGTAGCTGCTGATCTGCTCGGCGCTGCCGCCGACCGCGACTGAGCCGTGCTCGTCGACGATCGAGCCGTCGTGCGGCAGCCGGTAGATCTGGTCCTCCTCCGGCACCGTGCCCACTTCGGCGACGACCAGCTCGACCTCGTACGGCTTCTCGCCGGCGCTGGAGAAGATCGTGCCCAGCGTCTGCGCGTAGACGTTGGCGAGGCCGCGGGCGGTGACGTCCTCCCGGTCGTACGTGTATCCACGCAGGTCGGCGTAGCGGACGCCGCCGATCCGCAGGTTCTCGTACTCGTTGTACTTGCCTGCCGCGGCGAACGCGATGCGGTCGTAGATCTCACTGAACTTGTGCAGGGCCCGGGACGGGTTCTCGCCGACGAAGACGATGCCGTCGGTGTACTGCAGTACGACGAGACTCCGGCCGCGCGCGATGCCCTTGCGGGCGTATTCGGCACGGTCGGCCATGGCCTGCTGGGGTGATACGTAGAACGGCGTCGACACCGGCTATCCGTCCTTCTCTTCCGAAGTCTCTGTCATGGTCGCGTGCATTCCCCGGACCCTTCCGTCACAGGAGGGAGGCTCGGGGGCCGTCGGGCTCCTCGAGCCGCCGCTCGTGGATGGCGCGTGCGGTCTCCGATGCCTCGGCATCGGTAAGCCTGCGGAAGCCCTCATCGCTGACGACCGTGACGACGGGGTAGATCCGGCGGGCCAGGTCGGGACCGCCCGTCGCCGAGTCGTCGTCGGCCGCGTCGTAGAGCGCCTGAACGACGAGGGTTACAGCCTGCTCCTCGGTGAGACCGGCGCGGTAGAGCTTCTTGAGCGCGCCCCGGGCGAACACCGAACCCGAGCCGGTTGCAGCGAATCCCCGCTCCTCGGAGCGCCCGCCGGTGACGTCGTACGAGAAGATCCTCCCCTTCTCCCGGTCGACGTCCCAGCCGGCGAACAGCGGAACCACCGCGAGCCCCTGGAGGGCCATACCGAGGTTCCCCCGGATCATGGTGGAGAGCCGGTTAGCCTTGCCCTCCAGCGACAGTTGGGTGCCCTCGACCTTCTCGAAGTGCTCCAGCTCCAGCTGGAAGAGCTTGACCATCTCGACGGCCAGCCCGGCCGTGCCGGCGATGCCCACGGCCGAGTACTCGTCGGCCGGGAAAACCTTCTCGATGTCGCGCTGTGCGATCACGTTGCCCATGGTCGCCCTGCGGTCACCGGCCAGGACGACACCCCCGGCGAAGGTGGCCGCGACGATCGTGGTTCCGTGCGGCGCCTCGACTGCGCCCCGGACCGGTGGCAGAGACCGGTTCCCGGGCAGCAGCTCCGGTGAATGGTCGGACAGGAAGTCCAGGAACGACGACGAACCGGGGGTCAGGAAGGCGGCCGGCAGACGCCCGGTGTTACGAGTGTTGGCTTCCACGCGTTTCCTTCCGGAAGATCTTGGAATACAGCACGGACCCTACCCATGGCCAGGAAAGGTCATCCGTCCTGTGTCCCCCTCCCGAGCGGGGGGACACAGGACGGATGAACGGCCCTACTGCCCGCCCTTCTGGACGAAGGAACGCACGAAGTCCTCGGCGTTCTCCTCCAGGACGTCGTCGATCTCGTCCAGGACGGAGTCGACGTCGTCCGACAGCTTCTCCTGGCGCTCCTTGAGGTCCTCCGAGGCCTGCGCGTCCTGGGCGGTCTCCTCGACCTCCTCGGTGGAACGCGTCGCCTTCTGCTGACCGCCGCCGGTGTCCTTGGTCGCCATCTACCTCACCCCGCTCGGTTCGCCCGCATTGGTTCATCCGTCAAGATCAGACCCTACAAGCCGGGTCCGACATCGGCCCTGCACTTCCTGCAACGCCAGGAAGCCATCTCGATGATTCCCGTTCCCACTGCTTTTCAGCCTCCGGACAGCACCTGGACCAGCTCCTCCGCGGTTCGGCAGCGGTCGAGCAGGGTCTTGACGTGATCACGTGTGCCGCGCAGGGGCTCCAGTGTGGGAACGCGCTGGAGCGAGTCGTGTCCCGGCAGGTCGAAGATCACCGAATCCCAGGAGGCGGCGGCAACGTCGTCCGCGTACTTGTCCAGGCAGCGGCCCCGGAAATAGGCCCTGGTGTCTGCCGGAGGCTCGGTACGCGCGGCCATGACGTCCTCGTCGTCCACCAGGCGACGCATCCGGCCGCGGGCCGCCAGCCGGTTGTACAGCCCCTTGTCGGGCCGCACGTCGGCGTACTGCAGGTCCACCAGGTGAAGCCGGGCGGCGTCCCAGCCCAGGCCGTCGCGGCGGCGGTAGCCCTCGAGGATCTCCTTCTTCGCGACCCAGTCCAGCTCGCCGGCCAGGCTCATCGGGTCGTTCTCGAGCCGGTTCAGCACGTCCTCCCACCGGTTCAGGACGTCCTTGGTCTGCTCGTCGGCGTCCATGCCGAACCGGTTCTCGACGTACTTCCGCGCCAGCTCGAAGTACTCCATCTGCAGCTGCACCGCGGTGAGAGTCCGCCCGCTGCGCAAGGTGACCAGGTGCTCCAGGGACGGGTCGTGAGAGACCTCGTGCAGGGTCCGAACGGGCTGGTCGACGGCCAGATCGACGGTGATGAAACCGTCCTCGATCATGGACAGCACCAGGGCCGTGGTGCCGAGCTTGAGGTAGGTGGACAGCTCGGAGAGGTTGGCGTCACCGATGATCACGTGCAGTCGCCGGTACTTCTCGGCATCGGAGTGCGGTTCGTCCCGGGTGTTGATGATCGGCCGCTTGAGCGTCGTCTCCAGACCGACCTCGACCTCGAAGTAGTCCGCCCGCTGGCTGATCTGGAACCCGTGCTCGTGGCCGTCCTGGCCCAGGCCCACCCGGCCGGCTCCGGCGACGACCTGGCGGGAGACGAAGAAGGGCGTCAGGTGCCGCACGATGTCCGAGAAAGGGGTCTCCCGCTTCATCAGATAGTTCTCGTGGGTGCCGTAGGAGGCGCCCTTGTTGTCGGTGTTGTTCTTGTAGAGGTGGATCGGCTGGGCGCCGGGCAGCTGTCCCGCACGCTCGGCGGCCTCCGCCATGATCCGCTCGCCGGCCTTGTCCCACAGCACGGCGTCCCGCGGATTGGTCACCTCCGGCGAGCTGTACTCGGGGTGGGCATGGTCCACGTAGAGCCGGGCGCCGTTGGTGAGGATCACGTTGGCGAGGCCGATGTCCTCGTCGGTGAGCTGACTGGCGTCCGCGGTCTCACGGGCGAGGTCGAATCCGCGGGCGTCCCGGAGCGGATTCTCTTCCTCGAAGTCCCAGCGGGCCCGGCGAGCCCGGTGCATCGCCGCCGCGTAGGCATTGACGATCTGGGACGAGGTGAGCATGGCATTGGCGTTCGGGTGACCGGGGACGGAGATTCCGTACTCCGTCTCGATTCCCATTACTCGCCGTACGGTCATGCGGCCCTCCTTGCCGGCTCCGCCCCGGCCGGGTCGAAGCTCAAGTACCGCCTTTTCGCCGCGGCACGTGCGGGTACTCGTCCCGTCCCCGCACAGCGCGTCCGGGCGGTACCGAAAGCCTAAACGGCTTTGCCTCGGCGGGGAGATCTTTCCAGCAAAGCAACGACCGCGGACGCCCTCCCCCGCCGAGAGCGGAGAGATAACGAGGGCGCCCGCAGCCGGCCCGCCTTTTACAGGTACTGACCGGTGTTCGCCACCGTGTCGATGGAACGTCCGGTGTCCGCCCCCTGCTTTCCGGTGACGAGCGTGCGGATGAATACGATCCGCTCGCCCTTCTTTCCGGAAATCCGGGCCCAGTCGTCCGGGTTGGTGGTGTTCGGAAGGTCCTCGTTCTCCTTGAACTCGTCCACACACGCGGCGAGCAGATGGGAGACCCGCAGACCCTTCTGGTTGTGGTCGAGGAATGCCTTGATGGCCATCTTCTTCGCCCGGTCCACAATGTTCTGGATCATTGCGCCGGAGTTGAAGTCCTTGAAGTAGAGGACTTCCTTGTCGCCGTTGGCGTACGTCACCTCGAGGAAGCGGTTCTCCTCGGACTCGGCGTACATCTGCTCGACGACGGACTGGATCATGCCGTCGACGGCCGCTTCCGGCGATCCCCGGTGCTCGGTCAGGTCGTCCGAGTGGAGCGGAAGCGTCGGCTTGAGGTACTTCGCGAAGATGTCCTTGGCCGCCTCCGCGTCCGGACGCTCGATCTTGATCTTCACATCGAGCCGGCCGGGCCGCAGGATGGCGGGGTCGATCATGTCCTCGCGGTTGGAGGCTCCGATCACGATGACGTTCTCGAGGCCCTCGACACCGTCGATCTCCGCGAGCAGCTGGGGGACGATGGTGTTCTCCACGTCCGAGCTGACGCCCGAGCCGCGGGTGCGGAAGAGCGATTCCATCTCGTCGAAGAAGACGATGACCGGGGTCCCCTCGCTCGCCTTCTCCCGCGCGCGCTGGAAGACCAGACGGATGTGCCGCTCGGTCTCGCCCACGTACTTGTTGAGGAGTTCGGGGCCCTTGATGTTCAGGAAGTAGCTCTTGCCCGCGGGCCGGCCGGTCACCTCCGCGACCTTCTTGGCAAGGGAATTGGCCACCGCCTTGGCGATGAGCGTCTTGCCGCAACCGGGCGGGCCGTAGAGCAGAACGCCCTTCGGCGGCCGCAGTTCGTGCTCCTTGAACAGGTCCGGGTACAGGTACGGGAGCTCGACCGCGTCCCGGATCTGCTCGATCTGGTTGCCCAGACCGCCGATCCTGTCGTAATCGATGTCCGGAACCTCTTCCAGGACCAGCTCTTCGACCTCGCTCTTGGGCACGACCTCGTAGACGTAGCCGGAACGGGGTTCGAGCAGCAGGGCGTCCCCGGCGCGCAGCGTGGTGTTCAGCAGCGGCTCGGCGAGCCGCACCACCCGCTCCTCGTCGGTGTGCCCGATCACCAGGGCGCGTTCGCCGTCCTCGAGGATCTCCTTGAGGGTGACGATGTCCCCGGCGCGCTCGAACTCCATGGCCTCGACCACGTTGAGCGCCTCGTTGAGCATGACCTCCTGGCCGCGCCGGAGGTCCTCGAGGGAGACACTGGGGCTGACGTTCACCCGGAGCTTGCGCCCCCCGGTGAAGATGTCGGCGGTGCCGTCGTCGCTCGCCTGCAGGAACACGCCGAAGCCCGCCGGCGGCTGCGCGAGCCGGTCGACTTCCTCCTTGAGCGCCACGATCTGGTCCCGGGCCTCACGGAGCGTGTTGGCGAGCCGCTCGTTCTGAGCCGACACACCGGCCAGATTCGTCTGCAGCTCGACGATCCGCTCTTCGAGAATCCTCGTGTGACGCGGCGAGTCGGCGAGCTTGCGCCGCAGGACGGCGATCTCCTGCTCGAGATAGGCAACCTGGCCGGCGGGGTCGTCGGACCCTCGCCCGGGCCGGAAGCCGCGGTTGGTGTCATCGTCGTGGGCTGCCACGGTCCTCACCTCCTCCAAGGGGAGCTGGACGCTTCCTGACCCTACCTGGGCCGGTGCGGGTTGAAACCCCTAGATCACAAACACCGCGGGGTGTGTCCGATCTTCACCCCTGGACGGTGCTCGTGCCAGTGAGATACCCCGTAGAGGTACGCCCGACAACATCGGAGGGCGACCGGTTGTATCGTCGAAGCGGTCAACACCCGTCAGTGCTGGCAGCAATTGGTTCACACGCGCAGGAAACGGCAGGCGAGATGACCGTGCAGAACGAGGCCCCCGTTGCGACGAGCGCGGACACGGCACCCGAGGAGCTCGAGGTCTGGATCGACCAGGACCTGTGCACCGGCGACGGGATCTGCGCCCAGTACGCACCCGAGGTCTTCGAGCTCGATATCGACGGGCTGGCCTACGTGAAGGGCTCCGACGACGAGCTGCTCGCGGAGCCCGGCGCCACCACGCCGGTGCCGCTTCCGCTGCTGAACGACGTCGTCGACTCCGCAAAGGAGTGCCCCGGCGACTGCATCCACGTCCGCCGCGTCTCGGACAGGGTCGAGGTGTACGGCCCCGACGCCGGGTGACGGGTCAGACGCTGCCCGGCACCGGCAGCGCCGTCAGCACGAACTTGCCGTCGGACCACTGCCACTTGACCCGCCGCTTCCGGTCCGGGCAGCAGCGCGGCACGTCCGGCGAGGAATAGCCGAGGAGCGTTGCCGAGACCGTACGTCCGCCGACAGCGAACTCCCCGACGTTGATCCCCTCCCCGGGATCGAGCAGCGTCTCCACGACGCGTGGCTCGCCGTCGTCGCCGGTCCCCTGCGCGAGGACGTAGATCCCGCTCGGCGGCGTCCCCATCCCGCTGTGGCAGCGCACGACGGCGACGGTCTCGGGCCGGCCGTCCCCGTCCAGGTCGGCCGACCCCTCCTCCAGGACGTCCGCCCCGGCCCGACCGCACTTCACGGGGAAATGCGCCTTCCCCGGGTCCGGGGCACCCATTGGCCGCGAGGCGGCCGGATCCCCGTCCGAGGGCCGGGGCGGTCCCGCTGTCGCGGCCGACGGCCGGACCAGGGCCGATGCGCCCAGCACGGCCGCGACAGCGACGGTCGTGACCACCCAGTGCACCGGACGGCTGCTGTGGTGCGGGGGCGCCGCACCGGAGGCGTCGGAGGACGGCGGAGCGGACACAGAGCCTGCCGGATGCTGCACGCGGAGAGTCTCCTGCGAGGGGGGAACCGAAAGGGGGCGGCCAGCATCGTGTCACACGTCACATCGGGCCGGAACGCCCGGGTCCGGTGTGGCGGGAACCCGTACCGCGCGCCTTCCGGAACGGCGACGGCCGACCGCCCCGGCAGGGGAAGTCGGCAGCGGCGCCCGTGCGTTGTGGTGGCGGCTCAGCCGCGTCCGCCGGAGCCGGACGACGCGCCGGGACCGGAGTAGTCCTCGCCGTAGGCGCCCTTGGCGGGCCGGCGGCGGCGCAGCGGAGGCTCCACGCCGTCCGCGAGGCGTCGGGCGGTGAGCAGGAATCCGGTGTGGCCGATCATGCGGTGGTCCGGGCGGACCGCGAGTCCTTCGACGTGCCAGGTCCGGACCATGGACTCCCAGGCCGTCGGCTCGTTGAACGTGCCGTGCTCGCGGATCTCCTCGACGGTGCGCGCCAGCTGCGTGGTGGTGGCCACGTACGCGCAGAGGATGCCGCCGGGCACCAACGCCTTGGACACGGCGTCCAGGCACTCCCAGGGGGCGAGCATGTCGAGGATGACGCGGTCGACGTCGGTGTCGGACAGGTTGTCCTGGAGGTCGCCGACGGTCAGCTGCCATGCGGGGTGCTCGGCCCCGAAGTAGCGACGGACGTTCTGCGCGGCGATCTCGGCGAAGTCCGCGCGGCGCTCGTAGGAGTGCAGCATGCCCTGGTCGCCCACGGCCCTCAGCAGGAACGTGCTGAGTGAACCCGAGCCCACTCCCGCCTCGACGACGCGGGCACCGGGGAAGATATCGGCCATCGCCAGGATCTGCCCCGCGTCCTTGGGGTAGACCACGGCGGCACCGCGGGGCATGGACAGGACGTAGTCGGGGAGCAGGGGACGCAGCGCGAGATAGGCGACGTTCCCCGTGGTACGCACAACACTGCCCTCGGGAGCACCGATCAGCTCGTCGTGCGGGAAGGCACCCTTGTGGGTGTGGAAGCTCTTCCCGGCTTCGAGCGTGAAGGTGTAGTGACGTCCCTTGGGGTCGGTGAGCTGGACCTGGTCCCCGACCTGGAAGGGCCCGCGACGGCGGGCGGCACCGGTCGGTTCGGACATGTGACCAGCTTACCGGTCGGGTCGGTCGCTCCCGACCGCGGGCAACGGCCCCGCTTCAGGGAGGGTCAGGAGCCGCGGCGGGACATGGCCGCGACGAAGGCCCGCTCGACGTCGGCCGCGGAGAGCACTCCGTAGACCTGGCCCGCTTCCTCCACGACGAGGTACTCCGTGGCGGGGGTGGTGCGCAGGGTGTCCAGCAGGTCCTCGCCCGCCAGCTCCGCCGAGACCCGCATACCGGGCTTGAGTTCCTGTGCCAGACCGCTCACCGCGACCCAGGGGCGGCGGTGTTCCGGGACGCCCACGATCGCGGCCTCGCGGACCAGGGCGGTCGGGTTGCCCTGCCCGTCGACCACCACCAGGGCCCGGGCACCTGCCTGGTTGGCGCGGCGCAGCGCCTCGGAGAGCGGAGTGGCGGACTCGACGGGAACGGCGCGGCGGGTCAGGGTCCGGGCACTGAGGTCGGGCAGCCGCTCGCGCAGCCGTGCCATCCGCAGGCTGTTGCCGGCGCCGGTCCAGATGATCCCGGCAAGGATCGCAGCGAGCAGGGCATCGGTGACGGTGTCGAGCCCGCCGAGGTCCCCGGTGCCGCCCAGCCCTCCGGTGCGCGTGAGCATCGGCAGCCCCAGCAGGACGGTGACGGCGAGCGCGCGGCCGACCCAGGCGGCCACGACGGTGCCCGTCATCGGCTTGCCGCTGAGCTTCCAGACGAACGCCCGCAGCATCCGGCCACCGTCCAGCGGCAGCCCGGGCAGCAGGTTGAACGCGGCGACGATCAGGTTGGAGACCATCAGCCCGGCAAGCAGCACACCGGGCACCGTCCCGGGTTCGACCAGGCGCATCGTGAGGTGGAAGACCCCCGAGAGGACCAGCGAGAGGAGCGGCCCGACGAACGCGAGCACGAACTCCCGCCCGGGGGTCTCGGATTCCTTTTCGATCTCGGAGATGCCGCCGAAGAACTGGAGCTGGATCTTCCGGACGGGCAGCTTGAAGCGGAGTGCGGCGACCGTGTGGGCCAGCTCGTGGACGAGCACCGAGGCGTAGAACGCCACGGCGAAGAAGAGCGAGACGAGGTAGCGGGCACCGCCCAGCTCCGGCAGCACGCGTTCCAGCTGTTCGCCGAAGACCCAGGTGATCAGGGCGGCTACCACGAACCAGCTGGGCGCGACGTACACCGGCACACCGAACGGGCGGCCCATGAGGATGCCGCCACCCCTGCCCCTGAGGGTCGTGGGCTCGCGCTTGCCGGTCTCGTCGTCCCGGTCCCCTCCCCCGTCGTCGGACCGCGGCTTCCCGCTGCCGCCGCTGTTGTCCACGGTGTCCCCTCATCAAGATCGTTCCTCGCGCCGTCACCACGATCATCGCAGTACGAGGCGGTCGGGTGTCGATGGTATTCGGCCCGTTGTCGGTGACTGCCCGTAGGGTCATCACCCATGGGAACCAGCAGCGAGCGTCCGGACGCCGGCTCGGCCGGTCCGTCCGCGGCCGAGGAGACCGGCCGGAGTGTTCCGGCGCCCAAGGCACCGACGGCGCGCACAGCGCCCACCGCCCCGACATCCCTGTCCCCGTCCCGTGCGGGCGACTTCATGACCTGTCCTCTGCTCTACCGGTTCCGGGTGATCGACCGGCTGCCGGAGAAACCCAACCCTGCGGCCACTCGGGGGACGCTGGTCCACGCCGTACTGGAGCGGCTCTTCGACGCGCCGGCGGCGGAACGCACCGCGCCCCGGGCGCGGGCGCTGGTCGCCGGCGAATGGGAACGGCTGCTGGCGTCCCGGCCCGAGCTCGCCGGACTCTTCGCGGGGGAGGACGGCGATGCGGGAGGGGGGGTCGCGCCGGAGCGGCTGGCGCAGTGGCTGAGCGAGGCCGAGGCGCTCGTCGAGCGGTGGTTCACGCTGGAGGATCCGACGCGTCTGGAACCGGCGGAACGGGAGCTGGCGGTGGAGACCGTGCTGGACTCGGGCCTGCCCCTGCGCGGGATCATCGACAGGGTCGACGTCTCCCCGTCCGGCGACGTGCGCATCGTCGACTACAAGACGGGCAAGGCGCCGCGAGCCGACTACGCGGCCGGCGCGCTGTTCCAGATGAAGTTCTACGGACTGGTGCTGTGGCGGCTGCGCGGAGCGCTGCCCCGCCGGCTTCAGCTGGTCTATCTCGGCAGTGGGGACGTTCTGACGTACGACCCCACGGAGTCGGATCTGCTCGCGGTGGAACGCAAGCTGCTGGCTCTGTGGGAAGCCATCCGCAGGGCGACCGAGACCGGGGACTGGCGGCCGCGGCCGAGCAAACTGTGCGGCTGGTGCGAGCACCAGGCCTTCTGCCCGGAGTTCGGCGGTACGCCGCCGCCCTACCCGCTGGTCGCGGGGCGGGAGTTGCCGCTGATTCCGGCTCCGTCAGGACCCGTTGACCCGGTGCCCGGCGAGCGGGGCAGAATGGACCCGCTCCAGCAAAGGTGAGGGGGGAACGCCGTGGCGACCCGGGTTCTGCTGGTCGACGACCAGCCGCTGTTGCGCACCGGATTCCGGATGATCCTGGAGGCCGAGCCGGATCTCGTGGTGGTGGGCGAGGCCGGTGACGGGCAGCAGGCCGTGGAACAGGTGCGGGCGCTGCAGCCGGATGTCGTCCTGATGGACATCCGCATGCCACGCATGGACGGGGTCGAAGCCACCCGGCAGATCACCGGGCCAGGCAGGGACGGGCCGGCCAAGGTCCTCGTTCTGACCACCTTCGACCTCGACGAGTACGTCGTGGACGCCCTGCGGGCGGGAGCCAGCGGTTTCCTGCTCAAGGACGCTCCGGCCCAGGAACTCGTCCAGGCGCTCCGGGTCGTCGCAGCAGGCGAGGCGATGCTCGCGCCGAGCGTCACTCGCCGGCTGCTCGACAAGTACGCGGGGAAACTGCCGTCCGGCGAGGATCCGGTACCGAACGCCCTGCACACGCTGACAGAGCGGGAGGTCGAGGTGCTGAGGCTGGTCGCCCGGGGGCTGTCGAACGCCGAGATCGCGGCGGAGCTGTTCGTCAGCGAGACGACGGTGAAGACGCACGTGGGACACGTCCTGAACAAGCTCGGGCTGCGCGACCGGGTGCAGGCTACGGTGCACGCCTACGAGAGCGGGCTGGTGCGCCCCGGGGCCGAGTGATCTGCGGGCCCTGACGGACGGGCACGGAGCAGGGCCGGGCAGCGGGCCGAGCAGGGAGCTGCCCCGGGCGCCTCTCACCCGGGGCAGCCGACGCACACGTGGCCCGGCGTCCAAGGCGTGTTGTGAAAGTCCCGTCTGGCTCGCGGCGCCCGGCACGCACATCCGCTGCGTTGACGCATCGTCCGAGTAGCCCGCTACGAGGCCGGCTCTCCGCCTTGCGGCTGCACGCACCAGACGCCGCAGCCCCCGCCCCAGGGGCGGACGACGCTCCATTCACAACAAGCCTTAATCCTCGCTGCTCTTGCTGATCTCCCAGAACCGGAAGACCGTCGAGGGGTCCAGGGTCCACTCGAGACCGGAGATGTCCGGGCCGGCCACGGCGTACTGCCTGCCCTGCCACAGCGGCAGCATGGGCACGTCGTCGGCAACGGTGTTCTGCAGTTCGTCGAAGGCCGGCCCGGTCGCCGCCCGGTCCGCCTCGGCGGCCGTGGCCGGGAGGATCTGGTCGACGATGCGCCGCGAGCTGTAGTGGTTGGACAGCACGTTGCCCTCACCGAAGAAGGGCGCGGTGAAGTTGTCCGGATCCGGGTAGTCCGGCACCCAGCCCTTGACGTAGGCGCCGTAGCGGCCCTTCTCGATGCCCTTCTCGTACGTGTCGAGGGGGACACTTTTGACGTCGACGTCGAAGAGACCGCTGCTGTTGAGCTGCTGGGCGAGTTCGCGGAAGCCGGGCACGGTGTCCGGGCCGTACCGGACCGGGGTGGCCCACAGGGTGAGCTTGACCTTGCCGGAGATGCCCGCACTGCGCAGCGCCGCGGCCGCCTTGGCCGGCTGCGGCCGGTCGCCGTACTTGTCGAAGAAGGCGGTGTTGTGGCCGGCGATGCCGGCCGGAACGATCGAGTAGAGCGGCTTGGCCGTGCGCTTGTACACGTCCCGCACCAGGGCGCTGCGGTCGACGAGATAGGCGATGGCCTTGCGCACCCCCGGGTTTCCGGCGACGGGGTGCCGCAGGTTGAACACCAGGTGCTGGACCTCGGCGCTGCTGCCGTCGACGACCTCGAGGCGTTCGTCCCCGCCGGTGTCGGCCGAGTCGAGCCGGGCGATGTCCTTCGTGGCGAGGCCGCGGTACGCGAGGTCGACGGACCCGTCCTCCACGGCCTTCTTGAGGGCCGACCGGCTGGAGAAGAACTTCATCGTCATGCCCGAGTTCTGGACCTTGGCGGTGCCCTTGTACCCGGGGTTGACGGTGAAGACGGCCTTCTTGTCGTCGAACGACTTCATCCGGTACACGCCGGATCCGACGGCCTTGCCGTCCTCGCGCAGCCGGCCGGCCGGGTACTCCCGGTGGTCGACGATGGAGCCTGCGCCCGATGCGATCTTCTGCGGCAGGGTGGCGTCCGGCGTCTTCAGGTGGAAGACCACGGTCTTCGCGTCGGGCGCGGTGATGTTGCGGATCGACGTGAGCATGACGGCCGGGCCGTTCTTGTCGTCGATCCGCAGGGTCCGGTCGAAGGAGTACTTGACGTCCTTCGACGTGAGTTCGTCACCGTTGCTGAACTTCAGGCCGTCCCGCAGGACGCAGCGGTAGGTAGTGCTCTTCTTGTCGGTGAATCCGCAGCGCTCCGCCGCTTCCGGCTGGGGAGTGGTTCCTCCGCGCGGGAAGCTCATCAGTGACTGGAAGACGTTGTTGAACAGCAGCCATGACGCCGGGTCGTAACCGGATGCGGGGTCGGTGGCCAGCACCTTGTCCGTCATCCCCATGACGATCGGCAGCCCCTTGCCGGGCCGGTCCGCCTCGTCGGAGCCGCATCCCGTCAGCAGTCCGGCCGCAAGCCCTGCTCCGAGGGGGGCGGCGAGCCACTGGTGACGTTTCCTCACGTGTGCACGTCCTCACGCATTGTTTCGATTGCCTGCCGGTCCTGCTTCCGCAGACCGGTGCGCTCGGACGTCACCGGCCTGCGGTCGATCGGCCCCCGCCAGCGGCCCGGGATCAGCCGGGAACGCTGCGGTCCAGCTCCCACAGCTGGAGCACCGAAGCGGAGTTGAGCGCCCACTCCAGGCCCGTGACGTCCCCGCGCGCGGCGACGTACTGCTGGCCCTGCCACAGCGGCAGCACCGGCACGTCCTCGGCGACGATGTCCTGGATCTTCTTGAAGTTGTCGGCGGCGGCGGTCCGCTCGGCCTCCTGCCGCGTGCGCGGGATCAGCCGCGACTGGATCGTGCTGTTGCGGTAGGGGCTGTGGAGGAAGTTGTCCTTGCCGAAGAAGGGGTCGGTGAAGTTGTCGGCGTCCGGGAAGTCCGGGAACCAGCCCATACCGTAGACGCCGTAGGAGCGCTTGGCCTGGCCGGCCCGGAACTTCGTCCACGGCACGCCCTGGATCGAGACGTCGAAGAGTCCACCGCGGTTGAGCTGCGACTGGAGGGTCTTGAACTCCTTGGCCGTGGCAGAGCCGTAGTGGTCGGTGGTGTAGCTGAGGGTCAGCTTCACCGGGGTCGAGATGCCCGCCCGGCGCAGGATCGCGCGGGCTGCGTTCGCGTCGGGCTCGCCGTACTTGTTGTAGAACGAGTTGACGTGTGAGCCGACGCTCGTCGGCACGATCGAGTAGAGCGGCTTGGCCGTGCGCGCGTAGACGTCACGCACGAGTGCCTGACGGTCGATGAGCTGGGCCATCGCCTGGCGGACCGCCTTGCGGCCCACGACCTTGTCATCGGTGTTGAAGGCGAGGTAGCGGATCTCCTGGCCGGGCATCTCGACGAGTTCGATCTCCTCGTCGGTGCTCAGGTCGAAACGGCGCACCTGGTCCGGCGACATGGTGCGCGTCATCATGTCGATCTCGCCCTTCTTCAGGGCGCTCTCCATCGCCCCGGAGTCGGACAGGAACCGCATTTCGATCTTGTTGTTCTTGATCTTGAGCCCGCCCTTGTAGTGCGGGT
Source organism: Streptomyces meridianus (assembly GCF_023703325.1). Taxonomy (GTDB): domain Bacteria; phylum Actinomycetota; class Actinomycetes; order Streptomycetales; family Streptomycetaceae; genus Streptomyces; species Streptomyces meridianus. Next base: position 2,148 of record NZ_JAMQGM010000015.1, on the reverse strand, counting down.
TCCTGGTGAACACCGCGCTCAGGACACGGCCATCGCCGATACGGGTCTTGAGCCGGTAGGGACCGGATCCGTCGACGTCGTAGCCCTTGCGCAGAGCGCCCTCGTCGTAGACCTCGCTGTCCATGATCGAGGCGGCCGGAGTGGCGAGCTTGTGCGGGAACGTCGCGTCGGGGCTCTTGAGGTGGAAGACCACTTCCCGAGCGGACGGCGTCTCCACCTCGTCGATGTTGGAGAGGAGGCCGATCGGGCCGTTCTCGTACTTGATGTTGAGGATCCGGTCGACCGAGAACTTCACGTCCTCGGAGGTGAGGGCATGGCCGTTGGCGAACTTGAGCCCGCTGCGCAGAGTGCAGCGGTACTGCTCGTTGCGGCGGTCGGAGAAACCGCACCTGGTGGCCGCCTCGGGCACCGGGTCGCCGCCGGATCGGGGAAGCCGCATGAGCGTCTGGAACGTGTTGCGCAGGATGTTCCACGAGGCGGCGTCGTAGGACTGCGCGGGGTCGAAGGGGGCGGGAGCTTCCGGGACCGCGGAGAACTGGTCCGTCGTCCCGACGACTATGGGAGCAGCGCCCTCGGCCGCGTCCGATCCACCGCAACCCGCGAGTACGGGAGCCAGCATGCCCATCACGACCGGCAGCACCAAGGTCTTGCGATTCATCGTCGGTGATCTCCTGCAGAGATATCGGTCCCGGGACCGTACCGACGTGGGCGTACAGGTCACAGGGGTGAGGGCGAAGTTTCTCGGCACGAGATTAGTGGGAACAGCCATCGATCCCGGAACGGGCTCGGGGCGGACGGGACCCGCCTGCGGACCGCCGCCACGGGATGTCCACTTCGTGGACGCCGGAGCGTTTGCCGCACTCCCTCACACAAGCGGACAAGAGGCAGCATCGGCCGGCGCAAAAATGCGCACGAGAACAGCGCCCGCAACTCCTGTCGATCCCTGGGTGGGTGATAAACCTCACTCAATTGCCCGTGTGATGGTTTTGTGCAGCTAAGCTGATTCGTTCGTCACGCACAATGAACGGCCTGCCGCCCAGAGTTCCCCCCGGCTTCATGCGCCCACGCTCCGTGCGCGCTCCGCCGCTTTCAGCTGACGAGTGCCCGCAGCAGCGCGAGATCCACTTCTTCCAAGGAGCCGACGACTCTGCGGTCACCGACCGGCTCGATCGGCACGACCGACGGTACGGCGACCACCGCGCACCCCGCCGACTCACCGGCCGCCACGCCCGTCGCCGTGTCCTCCACGACCACGCAACGTGACGGCTCGGCACCGAGACGTGCCGCGGCCAGCAGGTACGGGTCCGGATGGGGCTTGGTGCGCTCCAGCTCGTCACCGGCCAGCGTGAAGGCGAAGTTCTCCGGGCCGAGGGACTGCAGCACCAGGTCGATGATGCGCCGGTGGGACGCGGACACCAGGGCGGCCGGGATCCGGTGTGCGGCGAGCTCGGCCAGCAGCCGGGCTGCGCCCGGCATCAGGGGCACGCCCCGGGTGATCAGTTCCTCGAACCGCTTGTTGAGGAGCACCGTCAGCTCGGGCAGGGTGATGTCCGCCCCGGTGGCGTGGATGAGGTACGAAGCACTGCGGGTCATCGGGCCGCCGACCACGATTTCCCGGTGCTCCTCGGACAGCTCGTGTCCGAGTTCCGCGAAGATCTCGACCTCGGCGTCCCACCAGAAGCCCTCGGTGTCGACCAGCGTGCCGTCCATGTCAAGGAGCACGGCTTGCAGCGCCGATCCCTCGGCCGTACGGGTGCGGATTGCTGGAATGCTGCTGGTCATCCGTGCCCCTTTCGTCAGTGGAGCCCCATGGGGACGAAGGGCCGGCCGCTTTCCTCTGAGGGAAGGCGGCCGGCCTTTGCCGGATCGACAAGTGTACGTCCGATGGTTACCGAGCGTTGAAGTATTTGGCTTCGGGGTGGTGGATGACGATCGCGTCGGTGGACTGTTCGGGGTGCAGCTGGAACTCCTCCGACAGCTCGACGCCGATGCGCCCGGGCTCCAGGAGGTCGGCGATCTTGGCCCGGTCCTCCAGGTCCGGGCACGCACCGTAGCCGAGCGAGAAACGGGCTCCGCGGTACTTCAGCGCGAACATGCCCTCGACGTCCTCGGGGTCCTCACCCGCATAGCCCAGCTCGGCGCGCACCC
>NZ_JAMQGM010000014.1 GCF_023703325.1 Streptomyces meridianus | reverse complement strand
TCGGCGAGGAAGTCGTCCACGCCCGCCTCGGTCGCGATGGCCCTCGCGGTGAGCGGGTTGTCACCCGTGATCATCACCGTCCGGATCCCCATGCGCCGCAGCTCGGCGAAGCGCTCCCGCATGCCCTCCTTGACCACGTCCTTGAGGTGGACGACTCCGAGGACCCGCGACCCGGTGCCGTCCTCGACGGCGACGAGCAGCGGGGTGCCACCGGCCTCGGAGATCCGGTGCGCGATCCGGTCGGCGTCGTCCGTGACGGTGCCGCCCCGCTCCCGGACCCACGTGACGACCGAGGCGGTGGCTCCCTTGCGGACTCGCCGGCCGTCCAGGTCCACCCCGGACATGCGGGTCTGCGCCGTGAACGGGATCCATTCGGCCTGTTCCAGCTCTCCCTCCCGGCGTTCCCGCAGGCCGTACCGCTCCTTGGCAAGGACGACGACCGAGCGGCCCTCGGGGGTCTCGTCCGCGAGGGAGGACAGCTGGGCGGCGTCAGCCAGTTCCTCCTCCGAGATGCCCCCGACAGGGACGAACTCGGCGGCCTCACGGTTGCCGAGCGTGATGGTCCCGGTCTTGTCCAGGAGCAGGGTGGAGACGTCACCGGCGGCCTCGACGGCCCGACCCGACATGGCCAGCACGTTGCGCTGCACCAGCCGGTCCATCCCGGCGATGCCGATCGCCGACAGGAGGGCGCCGATGGTGGTCGGGATGAGGCAGACCAGGAGAGCGGTCAGCACGATCAGCGACTGCTCCGCCTTCGCGTAGATCGCGAACGGCTGCAGGGTGACCACGGCGAGCAGGAAGACGATCGTCAGCGACGCGAGGAGGATGTTCAGCGCGATCTCGTTCGGCGTCTTCTGCCGACTCGCCCCCTCGACCAGCGCGATCATCCGGTCGATGAACGTCTCTCCCGGCTTGGTGGTGATCCTGACGACGATCCGGTCGGACAGCACCTTCGTCCCTCCGGTGACCGCGCTGCGGTCACCGCCGGACTCGCGGATCACCGGGGCCGACTCGCCGGTGATGGCGGACTCGTCGACCGACGCGACGCCTTCGACGACGTCACCGTCACCGGGGATCACGTCACCCGCCTCGCAGACGACCAGATCGCCGACGCGCAGCTCCGTGCCCGATATCCGTTCTTCGTCCGTGCCCCGCAGGCGGCGTGCCACCGCATCGGTCTTGGCCTTGCGCAGGGTGTTCGCCTGGGCCTTGCCCCGGCCCTCGGCGACGGCTTCCGCGAGGTTCGCGAAGATCACGGTCAGCCACAGCCAGGCCGTGATCACCCAGCCGAACCAGTCGGACGGGTCCGCGACCGCCAGCACGGTGGTGAGCACCGAGCCGATCTCCACGACGAACATCACGGGGGACTTGGCCATCACCCGCGGGTCGAACTTGCGAAGGGCATCGGGGAGGGACCTGGTCAACTGCTGGGGGTCGGACAGGCCGCCTCCCACCCGGCCGGGCCCGGGCCCGGTGGTCGACTCCTCGTGAGGAGCCCGGTTCGGGGCAACGGTGGACATGGTGTCCTCTTGCTTCTTCTTGACGTCGGTGGTCATGAGGCCAGCCCTTCCGCGATCGGCCCCAGGGCGAGTGCCGGGAAGTAGGTCAGGCCGGTGACGATGACGATCGTGCCGACCAGGAGTCCGGCGAAGAGCGGCTTCTCGGTGCGCAGGGTGCCGGCCGTTTCCGGCACCGGCTTCTGCCCGGCGAGGGAGCCGGCGAGGGCGAGCACGAAGACCATCGGGACGAAGCGGCCCAGCAACATGGCCAGGCCGATCGTGGTGTTGAACCACTGGGTGTCGGCGTTCAGGCCGGCGAAGGCGGAGCCGTTGTTGTTGGCGCCCGAGGTGAAGGCGTACAGCACGTCGGAGAAGCCGTGCGCCCCGCTGCCCCCGACCGCGTTCTGGGCCGTGTTGTAGATCGAGCCCGGCGGCGTCGGCAGCACCATGGACAGTCCGGTGAAGACGAGCACGAGCGCCGGGGTGACGAGGATGTAGCAGGCGGCGAGCTTGATCTCACGGGGGCCGAGCTTCTTGCCCAGGTACTCGGGCGTGCGGCCGACCATCAGACCCGCGGTGAACACGGCGACGATCGCCATGACGAGCATGCCGTAGAGGCCGGACCCCACTCCACCGGGTGCGATCTCACCGAGCATCATGCCCAGCATCGTGATGCTCCCGCCGAAACCGGTGTAGGAGGAGTGGAAGGAGTCCACCGCACCGGTCGAGGTCAGGGTCGTGGAGACCGCGAAAATCGACGAAGCGCCGATGCCGAACCGGGTCTCCTTGCCCTCCATCGCACCGCCGGCCGCCTCGAGCGCCGGACCACCGCCGTGGAACTCGGTCCACATCATCAGGCCGACGAAGGCGAGCCAGATCGTGCCCATGGTCGCGAGGATCGCGTACCCCTGCTTCACGCTGCCGACCATCCTGCCGAAGGTGCGGGTCAGCGCGAACGGGATCAGGAGGATCAGGAAGATCTCGAAGAGGTTGGTGAAGGCGTTCGGGTTCTCGAAGGGGTGCGAGGAGTTGGCGTTGAAATAGCCGCCGCCGTTGGTACCCAGCTCCTTGATGACCTCCTGCGAGGCCACCGCACCACCGTTGATCTGCTGCGGACCACCGGTGAGCGTGCCCACCTCGTGAATGCCCGCGAAGTTCTGGATCGCCCCGCAGGCGACCAGGACGAGCGCGCCGACGACCGAGATCGGGACCAGGATCCGGACGGTGCCCCGCACGAGGTCCGCCCAGAAGTTGCCCAGCTCACCGGTCCGTGAGCGGGCGAAGCCGCGCACCAGCGCGACGGCGACCGCCATGCCCGTCGCCGCCGAGACGAAGTTCTGTACCGCGAGGCCACCGGTCTGCACGACGTGGCCCATGGCCTGCTCGCCGTAGTACGACTGCCAGTTGGTGTTCGACACGAACGACGCCGCCGTGTTGAACGCCTGGTCCGGGTCGATCGACACGAATCCCAGCGAACCGGGCAGGCTTCCCTGCAGTCGCTGCAGCAGGGAGAGGAACAGGACGCCGATGACCGAGAAGGCAAGAACGCCGCGCAGGTAGGCGGGCCAACGCATCTCGGCACTCGGATTGGCGCCGATCGCGCGGTAGATCCACCGCTCGACGCGCAGATGCCTGGTCGAGGAGTAGACCCCGGCCATGTAGTCGCCGAGGGGCCGGTAGGCCAGCGCCAGCGCCGCGACGAGCGCGAGCAACTGGAGTACGCCGGAGAGGACAGGGCTCATGGTGCTCAGAACCTCTCCGGAAAGACGAGGGCGACGACCAGGTAACCCAGGAGGGCCACGGCCACGAGCAGGCCGACAATGTTCTCGATGCTCACAGCTTCGCCACCCCCTTGGCTATGAACGCCACCAGCGCGAAGACCGCGATCGTGGTGACGGCGAAGGCCACGTCGGCCACCGGATGCTCCTAAAACTCAGGGGACGTGAAGAAGCGCTCAATCGTGAGCGCCTTGGAAGGGAAACACCTGCGCCGGCGGTCGTTCGCGATCTTGACGCCTTCCTGACGGCGCAGCTCGCGGCATTGACGGATTCCTGACGGGGAGCCGCCCGGAGGAGGAGCCTCCATCGCAGCCGTGGGACTGCCACGGGCAGAGCGGGACACCTCGCCGGCCGGGCCGGCGGAGGCCTGCGTCGCAGCCGGCGGTGGCCATCCCGGTACGACGCCCCTGCGCGGAAACGATGAGCGCAGCGCCCCGGACCCCTGCACCATGAGGGGGAGCAGGACGCCGAACCGCTCAGAGGTGCACATGACGGACGACGCGCAACCACCCGGATCCGACGACCGGCTCGTCCCCGTCGTGGACTGCGCCCTGTACCGGCACGGTGAGCGCCGCCCCGGAGTCCTGCCCCTGAACGAGGCCATGGACGCGGTCCACGGCAGCTCCGACAGCTTCGTCTGGATCGGACTGAGGGAGCCGACCGCAGAACAGCTCCAAGTGGTCGCCGACGCCTTCGACCTGCACCCGCTTGCCGTGGAGGACGCCGTCCACGCGCATCAGCGCGCCAAGCTCGAGCGGTACGGGGGGACGCTGTTCCTCGTCATGAGGACCGCCGTCTACGTCGAGCACGACCGCCTCACCCCGACGGCCCAGGTGGTCTCGACCGGAGAGATCATGATCTTCGCCGGACCGGACTTCGTCGTGGTCGTCCGGCACGGCGACTCGCCGGACCTCCGGGACCTGCGCCGCCAGCTCGAAGGCAGGCCGGACCTGCTGGCCCACGGCCCCGCCGCCGTCATGCACGGCATCGCCGACACCGTCGTCGACCAGTACCTGAAGGTGATCGACGCCGTCGAATCGGACGTGGAACAGCTGGAGGCCGACGTGTTCTCACCGGAACGGACGGACGAGGCGGGCCGCATCTACCAGCTGAGACGCGAAGTGCTGGAACTGCGGCAGGCCGTGCTCCCGCTCACGCTGCCGCTGCGGAAACTGGCCGAGGGCCGCGTCCCCGGGGTCAGCCCGGAGATCGCCACCTACATGCGGGACGTGAACGACGGTCTGACCCAGGCGTCGGAGCGCATCACGGCTTTCGGTGACGTCCTCGACGGCGTGCTGGCGGCGGGCCTCGCCCGGCTCAGTGTCCAGCAGAACACCGATCTGCGCCGGATCAGCGCCTGGGCGGCGATCATCGCCGTTCCCACCATGATCGCCGGCATCTACGGCATGAACTTCGAGCACATGCCCGAACTGCACTGGACCTTCGGGTATCCCCTGGTCCTGATCGTCATCGTCATCGCCTGCGCCCTGATCCACCGGGCGTTCCGCCGGAACGGCTGGCTGTGAGGAACCTCTGCCGAGGCACGCCCCCGTCGCGGCCTTCCCGCCGTCCCTGTCAGCCACTGCTCGGCGCGGATTGCGCCGTATCCAGCGCCGCACCGGCCTGATCGGCCAGAGTCACGGCAACGAGGCGCGCCTCCAGCGACGGAACTGATCCGGGCGTGGGCCGGAGCATGAACCGCCCGTAGTAGTGCCCCTTGGCGGACGCGCGCAACTCGACCTCCTCCTCAGGCAGCCCGAGCCGGTCGACGTCCCACTCCATACGGCTCTTGACGACCCTGCCGTCCGGCTCGAGGCGGGGCGGGCGGCCCAGGAGGTTCCCGTACTCGAACCGGCAGCCGTTCAGGTGCAGCAGGCCGACGAGTTGATCTCTGACCTGGTCGACCACGGCGTCCGGCGACGTGGACGAGCGTGCGACCTGGGCTGTGTGGTGGATCTGGGCCAGGTAGTCCGCGTCGGTGATGGCGAGAACGTGGAGCCGCCTGGCCCGCGCGGCGAGCTGCGAGACGACGAGCCCCACGGCCAGCAGGAGGATGGCCGTACCGACGTCCGAGGACTTGGTGATGGCGAAGGTCTCGTAGGGCCGGGTGAGGAAGAAGTCGAACCAGAGAGCCGCCCCCAGTGCCGCGACAGCCCCCGCGAACAGGTGCCCGATGGCGGCCACGGCGACCACGACAACGACGAGAATGAGCGCCAGATTCGCGCTGGAGATGTCGGTCCGGAACGGGATGAGGGCTGCGGAGACCGCGATGGGAGCCACGACAGCCGCGAGGATCGCCATGCGATCCCTCGTGAGGTGGAACGCCATGACGCACCTCCTGCTCTCCTGTCTAGCAGGGGCGGCTTCGGCGCGCGACCCACCCTGTGCGGTGCGGAACGGCCCAGGGCGGCTTCGCCGTCCGGCGGGCCGCCACCGGTTTCACCACACGTCGCCGTCGCGCCACTCGCAGACCAGGACGCCCTTCGGGTCCACGGACGTCGGCAGCGCGAGGACGTGCACGCTCTCGTCGTCCTCGGGCGTCCGCTCCATCCCCGACGGCGTGAGCACACAGGTCCGGCCCTGCCAGCGCTGCCATCCGCGCGCCTCGTAGAACGCTCCCGAACCGCCGGCCGCCGACAGCGCGCCCAGCACGTAGGCACCGCGCACCACGGCCTCCAGCGCCGCCATCACGGACGCGCCGTGCCCCCGGCCCCGCCGGTCGGGACGGACCGCGACGCCCTCCAGGTAGCCCGTGCGCAGCGCCCGGCCGCCGTGCAGCAGCCGCCGCTGCACCACGGCCCCATGGGCGACCGGCTCGCCGGCCTCCCACACCACCGCGTGCACACCACCGAGCGTGTGGTCCCAGTCCGTATCCGTGAAACCACCGTCGAAGGCGGCGTCGAGCAGGGACCGGAGGGCCTTGAGCTCACCCTCGTCCAGCTGCGCGGTGTGCGCGGTACGTACCTCTGTCATATCGATCATCCTGGCAGCGGCGGCGGCCGGACACGAGGGTGCTGCACGCGGTTTCCCGCCCTCCACGGGGGCGAACAGGGCGGCCGGGCGTCAGGGTTGCGTCAAGACGTGTCCCGTCTGCCCGTTCCGCCCACCTGCGTCGGGATCAGCGGTCGTAGAGTCGAAGCGCGGACTTCAACGCTCCTCACCGAAGACAATGAGGCCATGGCACGCGGCAGGCTCAGGATCTACCTCGGCGCTGCGCCGGGCGTGGGCAAGACGTACGACATGCTGGCGGAGGCGCACCGCCGGGTGGGGCGGGGCACCGATTGCGTCGTCGCCGTCGTCGAGCACCACGGGCGGCCGCGCACCGAGGTGCTGCTGCACGGCCTCGAGACGGTGCCCCGCCGTGAGATCGTCCACCGCGGTGCCCGGTTCACCGAGATGGACGTCGACGCGGTGCTGGAGCGCCGCCCGGCCGTGGCCCTGGTCGACGAACTGGCCCACACGAACGTCCCCGGCTCCCGCAACGCCAAGCGCTGGCAGGACGTCGAGGAACTGCTGCGGGCGGGGGTCGACGTCATCTCCACCCTCAACATCCAGCACCTCGAATCGCTGGGCGACGTCGTCGAGTCCATAACGGGCGTCCGGCAGCGCGAGACCGTACCCGACGAGGTGGTGCGCCGCGCCGACCAGATCGAACTGGTCGACATGTCGCCCCAGGCGCTGCGCCGCCGCATGGCCCACGGCAACATCTACACACCGGACAAGGTCGACGCGGCGCTGTCGAACTACTTCCGGCCCGGCAACCTCACCGCCCTGCGCGAGCTGGCCCTGCTGTGGACCGCGGACCGCGTCGACGAGTACCTCCAGCAGTACCGCCGCGACCACCACATCAGCTCCACCTGGCAGGCCCGCGAACGGATCGTCGTCGGTGTCACCGGAGGCCCGGAGGGCCGGACCCTCATCCGCCGCGCCGCCCGGATGGCGGCCAAGGGGGCAGGCGGTGAGCTCCTGGCCGTGTACATATCCCGCAGCGACGGGCTCACCTCGGCCTCGCCCGACGAACTGGCCGTCCAGCGCACCCTGGCCGAGGACCTCGGCGGCACCTTCCACCACGTCGTCGGCGACGACGTGCCGGACGCACTGCTCGAGTTCGCCCGCGGCGTCAACGCCACCCAGATCGTCCTCGGCTCCAGCCGCCGCAAGGCCTGGCAGTACGTGTTCGGACCCGGGGTCGGCGCCACGGTGGCCCGCGACTCGGGCCCCGACCTCGACGTCCACATCGTCACGCACGAGGAGGCCGCCAAGGGCCGCGGCCTGCCGATCGCCCGGGGAGCCCGGCTGGGCCGTTCCCGGATCGTCGCCGGCTGGCTGGTCGGAGTGCTCGGTCCGGTCCTGCTGACGCTGCTGCTGACCGCCCTCAGCTCCGGTCCGGGGCTCGCCAACGACGTCCTGCTGTTCCTCACCCTGACCGTCGCCGCCGCCCTGCTCGGCGGCCTGCTGCCGGCCGTGGCCTCGGTCGTCGTCGGGACCCTGCTGCTCAACTACTACTTCACCCCGCCGGTACACACCTGGACCGTCTCCGACCCCGAGAACATCGTTGCCATCGCGATCTTCTTCGCGGTCGCCGTGGCGGTGGCCTCGGTCGTCGACCTCGCCGCCCGGCGCACTGCCCAGGCGGCGCGGCTGCGGGCGGAGTCCGAGATCCTTTCCTTCCTCGCCGGAAGCGTGCTGCGCGGGGAGACCAGCCTCGAGGCCCTGCTGGAGCGGGTACGCGAAACCTTCGCCATGGAGTCCGCCGCCCTGCTGGAGCGGGGAAGTGAGGTGGAGCCGTGGACCTGCACGGCAGGAGTCGGGTCCCGGCTGCTGCTGCGCCCCGAGGACGCGGACGTCGACATGCCCGTGGGCGACCGTATGGCTCTGGCCCTGAGCGGGAGAGTGCTGCCCGCCGAGGACCGGCGGGTGCTGGCCGCCTTCGCCGCCCAGGCCGCCGTGGTGCTCGACCGGCAGCGCCTCCTCGGCGAGGCCGAGCAGGCCCGTGAACTGGCGGAGGGCAACCGCATCCGCACCGCACTGCTGGCAGCCGTTTCCCACGACCTGCGCACGCCGCTCGCCGGCATCAAGGCCGCGGTGACGTCCCTGCGTTCCGGCGATGTCGCCTGGTCGCCGGAGGACGAGGCCGAGTTGCTCGCCACCGTCGAGGAGGGCGCCGACCGCCTGGACCACCTCGTCGGCAACCTCCTCGACATGTCCCGGCTGCAGACCGGAACCGTGACGCCGCTGATCCGCGAGGCGGACCTCGACGAGGTGGTGCCGATGGCGCTCGGCGGTGTCCCGGAGGGCAGTGTCGACCTCGACATCCCCGAGAACCTGCCCATGGTCGCCGTCGACCCGGGGCTGCTCGAGCGCTGCGTGGCCAACCTCGTCGAGAACGCGGTCAAGCACGGTCCGCAGGACGAGAGGGTCCTGGTCTCCGCCAGTGCCCTGGGCGAGCGCGTCGAGGTCCGGGTGGTGGACCGCGGCCCCGGCGTTCCCGACGACGCCAAGGAGCGGATCTTCGAGCCGTTCCAGCGATACGGGGACGCCCCGCGCGGTGCGGGCGTCGGACTGGGGCTCGCCGTGGCGCGCGGCTTCGCCGAGGCCATGGGCGGCACGCTCACGGCGGAGGACACCCCCGGCGGTGGAATGACCATGGTGCTCACGCTCCGGGCCGCGGACGGCCGCCCAGCGGCAGCTCCCGGACTGCCGGGCGCGGCGACCGCATGACGACCGCAGCCCCGCAGCTTCCGTACGCCGGTCGCCGGCGAGAGGACAGGACACACATGACCCGGGTTCTGGTGGTGGAGGACGACGCGCAGATCGTGCGCGCGCTCGTCATCAACCTCAAGGCGCGCAAGTACGAGGTGGACGCCGCCCCGGACGGCGCGACCGCTCTCGCCCTCGCCGCAGCCCGCCGGCCCGACGTCGTCCTCCTCGACCTGGGGCTTCCCGACATGGACGGAACCGAGGTCATCAAGGGGCTCCGCGGCTGGACCCCGGTGCCGATCCTGGTGCTGTCCGCCCGGCAGACCTCCGACGAGAAGGTCGAGGCACTCGACGCGGGTGCCGACGACTACGTCACCAAGCCGTTCGGCATGGACGAGCTGCTCGCCCGGCTGCGGGCCGCCGTCCGCCGGGCGACGCCGACCGGACCGGTGGACGGCACGGCGGTCGTCTCCACCGAGCGGTTCACCGTCGATCTGGCGGCGAGGAAGGTCCGCCTCCAGGACGGCCGTGACGTCCGCCTCACCCCGACCGAATGGCATCTGCTCGAGGTCCTGGTGCGCAATCCCGGCCGGCTGATCGGGCAGAAACAGCTTCTCCAGGAGGTCTGGGGACCCTCGTACGGGACCGAGACCAACTATCTCCGTGTGTACATGGCACAACTGCGGCGCAAGCTCGAGAGCGATCCGTCGCACCCGCAGCATTTCGTCACCGAGCCCGGCATGGGGTACCGCTTCGAGCAGTGATCCGCCCAGCCCCCTCCCGGTACGCTTCGTGTATGAGTGCAGTGTCCCGTCACGACAAGCCCACCGGTCGGTTCCGCCGGTTGCTCGACCGCCTCTCCAGCACCCAGGAGGAGCTGCACGCCGACGAGCTGCAGCAGGACGCACAGGCCTCGGGATGCACCCCGATCGGCGAGTGCCACGACCGCGAGATCGTGAAGGTGACCGGAACGCTGCGCACGGTGACCCTGCGGCCCCGCGCCGGCGTGCCCGCACTCGAGGCCGAGCTGTTCGACGGTTCGGCCGCCGTCGACGTGGTGTGGCTCGGACGGCGCTCCATCGTCGGCATCGAGCCCGGCCGTAAGATCGTGGTCTCCGGCCGCATGTCAATGAGTCATGGGCGCCGGCTGCTGTTCAACCCCAAATACGAACTCCGACCGCTCGGACAGGAGTAGCCGGTGACCTCTCCGGACCGCCAGACCGACCAGGACCAGGACGCACATTCGAGAACCGTCACCGAGGCCGCGCTCTTCGAAGCGTTCGGCGGCGTCCGGGGCATGGTGGAGACCACCGTCCCCGGCCTGGTGTTCGTCGCGATCTACACCGTGAACCGTGACATCCAGCCGGCGGCCATCGCCGCGCTCGCCCTGTCGCTGGTGCTGGGCATCGCCCGGGTGGTGAGCAAGGGAACGCTCAAGCACGCCTTCGGCGGCGTCTTCGGCGTCGCCATCGGCGCCGCCTTCGCGATGATGTCCGGGGACGCCAAGAACTTCTACCTGCCCGGGATGCTGTACACCCTCGGTCTCGCGGTGGCCTACACCGTGTCGGCCATGGCCGGCTGGCCGCTGCTCGGAGTCATCCTCGGGCCGCTGTTCAAGGAGAACCTCTCCTGGCGCACCCGCAACCCGGGCCGCCGGGTGGCGTACACCAAGGCCAGCTGGGCGTGGGGACTGATCCTGCTCGCCAAGTCGGCGATCCTCTTCCCGCTCTACTGGTGGGGCGACGCAACCCAGCTGGGGTGGGTCAAGGTGGCGCTCGGCATTCCGCCGTTCCTGCTCTGCGTCTACTTCACCTGGATCTTCCTCGCCAAGGCACCGCCGCCGATCGACGTCTTCGCCGAGATGGAGGCCGAGGAGACCGAACGCCTCGAGAAGGAACGAGCAGCGCAGACGGCCACGGCCGACTGACGGGACCGCACCCGCACGATCGACGGCGAGGGGGCCGGAACCCAACGGTTCCGGCCCCCTCGCCGTGTCCGTTCTCAGCGCTCGGTCTCCGCGCGCCGGGTCGAGAGCAGGTCCTCCAGCTCCTGTTCCCGCGCCTGCGCCGCGACGAACAGCAGCTCGTCACCGGCCTCCAGCGCGTCGTCCCGGTCGGGGGTCAGCACCCGTGTGCCGCGGATGATGGTGACCAGCGAGGTGTCGTCCGGCCACTGCACATCGCCGACCCGGGTCCCGGTCAGGGCCGCCTCCGGCGGTAGGGTCAGCTCGACGAGGTTGGCGTCGCCGTGGCTGAAGCGCAGCAGCCGCACCAGGTCGCCGACGCTCACCGCCTCCTCGACCAGGGCCGACATCAGGCGGGGCGTGGACACGGCCACATCGACCCCCCACGACTCGTTGAACAGCCACTCGTTCTTCGGGTTGTTCACCCGCGCCACGACCCGCGGGACCGCGTACTCGGTCTTCGCCAGCAGCGAGATGACCAGGTTGACCTTGTCGTCCCCGGTGGCAGCGATGACCACGTTGCAGCGCTGCAGCGCGGCCTCGTCGAGCGAGGTGATCTCACAGGCGTCGGCCAGCAGCCACTCCGCCTGCGGCACCCGTTCAACGGAGATCGCGGTGGGCGCCTTGTCGATCAGCAGCACCTCGTGCCCGTTCTCCAGCAGCTCGCCGGCGATCGAACGCCCGACCGCGCCGGCCCCTCCGATGGCGACCCTCATCGCTGCGCCTCCTCGGGGCCTTCGGCGAACGCCGCCTCGACCTTCTCCATGTCCTCGCTGCGCATCATGACGTGCACCAGATCGCCTTCCTGCAGCACGGTGTCCGCCGTCGGCAGCACTGCTTCGCCCAGTCGGGTGAGGAACGCCACGCGCACGCCCGTCTCCTCCTGCATCCGGCTGATCCGGTGGCCGACCCAGGCCGTCGAGATGTGCACCTCGGCCAGCTGCACCGCGCCGCTCGGGTCACGCCACAGGGCCTCGGCTCCGGACGGCAGCAGCCGGCGGAGCATCTGGTCGGCCGTCCAGCGCACGGTGGCGACCGTCGGGATGCCGAGCCGCTGGTACACCTCGGCGCGCCGGGGGTCGTAGATGCGCGCGGCCACGTTCTCCACGTCGAACATCTCTCGCGCCACGCGGGCGGCGATGATGTTGGAGTTGTCGCCGCTGCTGACCGCGGCGAAGGCACCGGCCTCCTCGATGCCGGCCTCGCGCAGGGTGTCCTGGTCGAAGCCGATGCCGGTCACCCGGCGCCCGCCGAACCCGGAGCCCAGGCGGCGGAAGGCGGTGGGGTCCTGGTCGATGACGGCGACCGTGTGACCTTGTTGCTCCAGCGTGTACGCGAGGGCCGAGCCCACGCGTCCGCAGCCCATGATCACGATGTGCATGAGGCCTTTACCTCGCACCTTCCCTGAGCGCTATGACCTGTGCCGGCACCGTTCATCATCCTTCCGGGCCCCGGGCGGGGCCGCTGCTGGTTCGTTCGTCGCCGGTAACGCTACCCGCCGCCGCCGCTCGCGGACCCACCGCGGTTGACTCCGCCGTGGCCGCGATCCTCCGGGCCATCCCGCCGAAGACGACCGAGTGGAACGGCGAGACGCCCCACCAGTACGCGTGCCCGGCGAGACCGTGCGGATGGAACAGCGCCCGCTGCCGCAGCAGGCTGCCGCCCCGGCCGTCCGGCTCGACCCGCAGCTCCAGCCACGCCAGACCCGGCAGCCGCATCTCCGCGCGGAGCCGGAGCAGCCGGCCGTGCTCGACCTCCTCCACCCGCCAGAAGTCGAGCGAGTCCCCTACCCGCAGGTGCTCCGCGTCCCGGCGGCCGCGCCGCAGTCCCACGCCGCCGACCAGCCGGTCGAGCCAGCCCCGTACCGCCCAGGCCAGCGGGAACGAGTACCAGCCGTTGTCCCCGCCGATGCCCTCCACAACGCTCCACAGCGCGGCGGGCGGCGCCGCGACGGACTGGTCGCGGAAGTCGGTGTACAGGCTGCCGCCCGACCAGTCCGGGTCGGTGGGCAGCGGATCGCTGGGCGCACCGGGCACCGACGCCGACGACCAGCGCGTCGCCACGTCCGCGTCCTTGATCCGCTGCAGGGCCAGGCTCAGCGCCCGGTCGATGCCGAGCAGCCCGCCCGGCGGATCCGGCACGTAGCGGGCGATGTCGTGCTCGCCGCACACCACCTCGTGCCGCAGCGACTCCGCCAGCGGCCGGGCGATCGAGCCCGGAACCGGTGTGACCAGGCCGACCCAGTGGCTCGACAGCCGTGGCGTGAGGACCGGCACGGGAAGGATCAGCCGCTTCGGCAGGTCCGCCACAGCGGCGTAGCGCTGCATCATGTCGCGGTAGGTCAGAACATCGGGGCCGCCGATGTCGAACGACCGGTTCGCGTCCGGGGGCAGCGTGGCGCAGCCCACCAGGTAGCGCAGTACGTCCCGGATGGCGACCGGCTGGATCGCCGTGCGCACCCAGCTCGGTGTGATCATCAGGGGCAGACGCTCGGTCAGGTAGCGCAGCATCTCGAACGAGGCCGAACCGGAACCGATGATCACGGCCGCCCTGAGGACGGCCGTCGGCACCCCCGACTCCTCCAGGATGCGGCCCACCTCGGCGCGCGACCGCAGATGGGGCGAGAGCTCGCGCTCGGGTACGCCGGCCGGTGTCAGACCGCCGAGGTAGACGATCCGCCGGACACCCGCCGCCTTGGCCTGCTCGCCGAACAGCCGGGCCGCCTCCCGGTCGGTCTCCTCGAACCCCTTCCCGGTGCCCAGGGCGTGCACGAGGTAGTAGGCGACGTCCACGCCGTTCAGGGCGTCGCGCAGCGACTCCGCGTCCGTGACGTCGCCGCGCGCCACCTCCGCCTGCCCCGACCACGGATGGTCGCGCAGCTTCTCGGGGGTCCGGGCGAGGCAGCGCACACGGTGCCCGGCCGACAGCAGTTCCGGGACGAGCCTGCCGCCGATGTATCCCGTCGCGCCGGTGACCAGGCACGTCAGCGGTCCGCTCTCCGCGACGGGTGAGGATGCGGTTGTCATGCCCCCATGCTGGCCCGGCGGGGCGCGCTGAGCCAGTGAGACAGGGCGGGTGGGCCCCGTGGATATCGAACGCTTACGATCCTCTGCGTGCCGAAACTGACCGACCTGCCCAAGCGGATCCTGATCGGGCGGGCGCTGCGCAGCGACCGTCTCGGGGAGACCCTGCTCCCGAAGCGGATCGCCCTTCCCGTCTTCGCGTCGGACCCGCTGTCCTCCGTGGCGTACGCACCGGGCGAGGTGCTGCTCGTCCTCTCGCTGGCGGGGGTGTCGGCCTACCACTTCAGCCCGTGGATCGCCGTCGCGGTCGTCGTCCTGATGTTCACGGTCGTCGCGTCGTACCGGCAGAACGTGCACGCCTATCCCAGCGGTGGCGGCGACTACGAGGTGGCCAACGTCAACCTGGGGCCCCGGGCCGGGCTGACGGTGGCCAGCGCCCTGCTGGTGGACTACGTCCTGACCGTGGCGGTGTCGATCTCCTCGGGCGTGGAGAACCTGGGCTCGGCCATCCCGTTCGTCGTGGAGCACAAGACGCTTTCCGCCGTCGCCATAATCGTGCTGCTCACGCTGATGAACCTGCGCGGTGTCAAGGAGTCCGGCAAGCTCTTCGCCATCCCGACCTACGTGTTCGTGGCCGGCGTCTTCCTCATGATCCTCTGGGGGGCGTACCGCGGGATCGTCCTCGGCGACTCGATGAAGGCCCCGACGGCCGACCTCGAGATCAAGACCGAGCACACCGGTCTCGCCGGCTTCGCGCTGCTGTTCCTGCTGCTGCGCGCCTTCTCCTCGGGCTGTGCGGCGCTCACGGGCGTCGAGGCGATCAGCAACGGCGTACCCGCCTTCCGCAAGCCCAAGAGCCGGAACGCGGCAACCACCCTGGCGATGATGGGCGCTCTGGCCGTCACGATGTTCTGCGGGATCATCGGGCTGGCGTTGGCCACGGACGTCAGGATGGCCGAGTTCCCCGCCCGCGACCTGCTGGACAACGGGGAACCGGTAGGCCCCGGGTACACCCAGAACCCGGTCATCTCCCAGGTTGCGGCAGCGGTGTTCGGCGACGGCTCGTTCCTCTTCGTGATCCTGGCCGCGGCCACCGCGCTGGTCCTGTTCCTCGCCGCCAACACGGCGTACAACGGCTTCCCGCTGCTCGGCTCGATCCTGGCCCAGGACCGCTACCTGCCGCGGCAACTGCACACCCGCGGCGACCGGCTCGCCTTCTCCAACGGCATCGTGCTGCTCGCCGGCGCCGCCGCCGTCCTGGTGGGGATCTACGGCGCCGACTCCACCCGGCTGATCCAGCTCTACATCGTCGGCGTCTTCGTGTCGTTCACGCTCAGCCAGACCGGCATGGTCCGGCACTGGAACCGTCACCTGGCGGTCGAGAAGGACCCGACCGAGCGTCGCCGGATGATGCGCTCCCGGGCGATCAACACCTTCGGCGCCTTCTTCACCGGCGTCGTCCTCGTGGTGGTCCTGCTGACCAAGTTCAGCCACGGTGCCTGGGTCGCCCTGCTCGGCATGGCCATCTTCTACGTCACCATGACCGCGATCCGCCGCCACTACGACGGGGTGTCCTCGGAACTGGCCGCCGCCGAGGAGGCGGACGACGGGGTGCGCCCGTCCCGGGTGCACTCCATCGTGCTGGTGTCAAAGATCCACAAACCGACCCTGCGGGCCCTGTCGTACGCGAAGCTGATGCGCTCCGACACCCTCGAAGCGATCAGCATCAACGTGGACCCGGCCGAGACCAGGGCGCTCCAGCAGGAGTGGAACCGGCGGCGCCTCGACGTCCCGCTCAAGGTCCTCGACTCGCCCTACCGGGAGATCACCCGGCCCGTCATCGACTACGTGAAGGGCCTGCGGCGCACCAGCCCGCGCGACGTGGTCAGCGTCTACATCCCCGAGTACGTGGTCGGCCACTGGTACGAGCACCTGCTGCACAACCAGAGCGCCCTGCGGCTCAAGGGCCGGCTGCTGTTCACCCCCGGCGTGATGGTCACCTCCGTCCCGTACCAGCTCGAGTCGTCCGAGTTGGCGAGGACGCGTGCGAAGCGGCGGGCGGAGTGGAACGCCCCCGGCTCGGTGCGCCGTGGCCCGGTCGGCCCGTCCGGCCGGGACAGGAGCGCGTAACCGGCTGGGGTTCGGGCGACGTAGACTGAACGGCTGCTGTCGGACCCGTACCGCGCAGCTCCCCGCGCCCCGCACCCCATGCTCAGGAGCACCTCCGCTGTGACAACCGAACCCACCCAGTCGCTGGTCGGCCAGGAGTACGAGGTCGAGGTCGGCGCCGTGGCGCACGGAGGCCACTGCGTCGCCCGGACCTCCGAGGGCCAGGTGCTGTTCGTCCGGCACACCCTGCCCGGGGAGCGCGTGGTCGCCCGGGTCACGGACGGCGAGGAGGGCGCCCGCTTCCTGCGCGCCGACGCGGTGCGGGTGCTGGAGGCGTCCCCGGACCGGGTCGAGGCCCCGTGCCCCTACTCGGGGCCGGGCCGCTGCGGGGGCTGCGACTGGCAGCACGCGGCACCCGGAGCCCAGCGGCGCCTCAAGGTCTCCGTCATCGCCGAGCAGCTCTCCCGGCTCGCCGGGCTCACCCCCGAGGAAGTCGGCTGGGACGGCACCGTCGAGCCCGTACCGGGCGACAAGGTCGCCAAGGGTGAGGTCCCGGCCTGGCGCACGCGCGTCCAGTACGCCGTGGACGACGAGGGCCGGGCCGGTCTGCGGCGCCACCGCTCGCACGAGGTCGAGCCGGTCGACCGGTGCCTGATCGCGGCACCGGGCGTCAGTGAGCTGGGCATCGAGCAGCGGCAGTGGCCGCAGATCGACACCGTCGAGGCCGTCGCGGCCACCGGCTCGAACGACCGCCAGGTCATCATCACGCCGAAGCCCGGCGGCCGGCTGCCCATCGTGGAGCTGGACAAGCCGGTCTCCCTGATGCGGGTCGACGAGAAGGACGGCGGGGTGCACCGGGTGCACGGGCGCCCCTTCGTACGGGAGCGGGCCGCGGGCCGGACCTGGCGGGTCGGCTCGGGCGGGTTCTGGCAGGTTCACACGAACGCCCCGGATCTGCTCGTCGAGGCCGTCATGCAGGGGCTCATGCCGCGCAAGGGGGATATGGCCCTCGATCTGTACTGCGGCGTCGGGCTGTTCGCGGGTGCGCTCGCGGAGCGGGTCGGCGACCAGGGGGCGGTGCTCGGCATCGAGTCGGGCAAGCGCGCGGCCGAGGACGCCCGCCACAACCTCCAGGACCTCGACCGGGTGCGCATCGAGCAGGGCAAGGTGGACCAGGTGCTGCCGCGCACCGGGATCACGGAGGCTGACCTCGTCGTACTGGACCCGCCCCGGGCCGGCGCAGGCAAGCGGACCGTCGAGCACGTCGCGGGCCTGGGTGCACGGCGCATCGCCTACGTCGCCTGCGACCCGGCCGCGCTGGCCCGCGACCTGAAGTACTTCCGCGAGGCCGGCTACCGGCCGCGCAAACTGCGGGCGTTCGATCTCTTTCCGATGACGCACCACGTGGAGTGCGTGGCGGTGCTCGAGCCAGCCGTGAAGGGATCCTGACCTGCGGGTTTGTAACTTGGGTGGCGCGCTCGACCTGTTTTCCTCCGCACAACGGCTCGAGCGGCCAGTGCGTCCATCGTGTATGCGCGGACCTGCGGCTCTGTAGCTGGGTGCGGTCTCGGCGGCCCGGGCGCCGTGGCATCGCTGAGAACTCTTGACGCTCAGATGACGCCCACTCAAGACGCACCACAGCATCATCTGCCCATGGCCGGGCGATACCAGCGCTGGGCATCCGTGAGGCCTTGCACCCGTCCTGCCCGCAGCCCTGTCCCTTGCCGCGCACGTCGACCCGACCTGCTCGCAACACCCGGCTCAACAACGTCGTCGCGTTGCCGAGGCTCTGGCGGTGCAAGAACGCCAGTCGTCGGCGGTGCGAGGCAGCCACCGTGCGTTCGTCGTGGAGTGTGCGGCCGCAACGGGCATACATCAATGTGGTACATAATCTAGCCTTGGTACATGTCTATGAAACGAACCAACGTCTACGCCGATCCGGAAGACCTCGCGATCATCAAGGAGGCCGCAAAGCGGCGCGGCATCAGCGAGGCCGAGATCATTCGGCAGGGCATCCATCTCGCGGCCATGGCCAACCGTGTCTGGGACGAACCGCTCTTCTCCCGCACCTTCCAGGGGGGAGGCCGCACCCCCAGTAGGCGTGAGGTGCGTGACACCGTGGCCGAAGCCGTGTGTCGCGAGACCGGGTCCGGGACCGGGACCGCTGCGTGATCATCGTCATCGCGGACACCTCCGGGCTCCTTGCGGCGCTCGACTCCGCCCATCCCGAGCATCAGGCGGCGAGCGAGGCGATCATGGCTGCCGGGCTTCTGGTGATGTCCCCGCTGCTGCTCGCGGAGATCGACCATGTCGCCACGCGCGAACTCGGCCGTGAAGCGGCGCTCAGTGCGGTCGACGACATCCGGCATTGGACGCGTCGAGGCCGTATCGCTCTGCCCCGGATCACGGAAGACCATCTGAGTGTCGCCCAGTCGGTGCGTGTCCGGTACCGCGACCTGGACCTGGACCTTGCGGATGCGGTGAACGTGGCTCTTGCTGCTGAGTACGACACCGACGCTGTACTCACGCTCGACCGTCGAGACTTCCGGGCCGTGTGCCCATGGGGCCGACACAAGGCGTTCCGGGTGCTGCCCGACGACCTTCCGATCTGATGTCGGACGGTGCCCCGGCCGTGTCGTCGATTCCGTCGGTCGTGACGCTCGTTTGACGCCTGCGGCACTCGTGGACTCTTCGGTAGGGCGGAAAAATCTGTCTGACCTGCAGTTTCTCGGATGCGATTCCGGCTGATCTCTTCCCGATGACCACACCGCGTGGAGTGCGCGGCGGTGCTCGAGCCGGTGAAAGGGGCGACTGACCCGCGGACTCCTCACCGGCTCCTCAGCCCGTGCTCCGGGTGCGAGGATGTCAAGTCGTGACAGGGACTTCGCTGGGGGGACGCATGGCCGAGGACGTTTCGGGGACCGTGGCGGAAGGCGAGCAGCGGGCAGTGGCTGAGCCCCTGCCCGGAGCACTCGTCGAGGAGATGGACAGGGAGATGCGAAGGTGGCGGATCGCCACCTTCAACTACGGTGTCACCTACTACGTCGGCCGGATTCTGCTCATTCTCACCAGCGCCGTGGTGGCAGCCGACCAGAACCTGGGGGACGGCCATGGAAGCTGGCTGATGGCGTGGGTCCCGGCCCTGGCACTGGTCGTCGCGGTGATGACAGCGGTGGACACCTGGCTGAAGCCGCAGCAGAAGTGGCGCGGCTTCATGGAGTCCCGGGACGCTCTTGCGGACCTGAGAATCCAGGCGGGCGGCCTGCCCGCTGATGAGGTGCGTGAGAAGTTCCTCGAGCTGCGCCGGCAGCACCGGGAGCGGAACATCTTCTGATGCGCAGCCCCGGTGCCACGGCCTGGCGGCACTACGTGCGGGCAGCGGACGTCGCGAGCCGCTCCACCGCCCGGCGCTCGGCGGCCTCGACGTCCAACCGGCCCGACCGGTCGCCGCCGCGCGCGATGACGGCGGCGCGGACCAGAGCCAGGTAGAAGAGGGCCGGTCCGCACGGTGTCCACTCGTCGGGCTTCTTCTGCAGGACGAAGTCGAGCACGTTGTCGGGATCGGCCGGGACGAATTCGAACCGGTCGTGCTCCCACTTGTCCTCGATGCCGCGGCTTCGGCGGGCCACGAGCTGGTCGGCCGTCAGGTCGGTGAGCACGGCCCGGTAGAAGGCGGCCCACTGGTGGTTGCGCACGTCGAGTGCGAAGACGAGCAGTTCGAGGTCGACCTCGTCCTCGTTCTGGACGGCGAGTTCCTCCCGGAGCGCACGACGGGCCACGGCGTGCAGGCTGATGGGGGATCCGTCCTCGGGGATGTCGTGGATGGCGGCGAGCCCTTCGTTGACCGAGGAGTTCCAGCGCACCTTGTTGTGGCCCTCCACCCGAACGCTTCGCCGTGCGAACACCATCTTCCGGTCGGGCCCCGTCTCCACCGCCACGTTGACGCCGAAGCTGCAAGAGAGGAACGCGGGCGCGGTCACCGGGTCGGCGTTCTCCAGGTACTGGGAGCGCAGGGTGGCGGGCTCCCCCTCGCGCAGCGGCTCGTCGAGGTTGACCGACGTGGCGAGGAAGTCGTAGTAGTCCGCATCGCACAGACCGATCTGCACCAAGGGCTCTTCGGTCTCGTCGCTCCGCGAGGCGATGATGCTCTCGACGGCGAAACGGGGGTTGTTCCAGGCGTACGGCTCGCCCGCTGCCTGTCGGCGCTGCATATCCGCCTCGATGTCCTCCCGCCACCGCTGGACCTCGACGGGAAGTTCCACCCGGCGGAGACCGGGTTCGTAAATGATCTGCACGTTCTCCTGCTGGATCGGGCGTGTGCCGTCCCCCTCGAAGATGTGGCAGTCCGTTACAAGATTTCCGATGACCATGCGGTCGCGCGGCTCCACGAGTCCTCCTCGGCCCGTTTCGAGTAACGTGAACAACACACTGGGTTGCGGTGCGGGAACGTCAGGTTTTCACAAACCGTCCTGTTGTGCGGCAGGGATGCGTGGCTGAACTCTGCGGAGGGGGAGTTCGGTTGGACCGGGGGCAGAAGCGTGACGGTGTGGTCGCGACCGTCGTTGTCGACAGGTACCGGGGTGACGCACGACGGTCCAGGGACCGCGTCCGGCTGCGGACGACGGCGTCACGTTTCGTGGAACAGGCCGTCCGGCTCGGGTTCGATGTTCCATCACTGGGCTTCAGCAGTACCGGCGGGGACGGCGGGGCGGAACTGTCCGCGGGACGCGAGCAGATCCGCGATCTGTTACTGCGGCTGAGGCAGCAGGCGGTGGACAGGAAGATTCTCTACTGGACCGGGCACGGCGAAGTGGTGTCCGGCGTCTTCTATCTCGCCTGTGAAGACAGTTACCAGAAGGGGGAGTTCGATCCCCGCCGGGCCGTTTCGGCCGAGGAACTGGTCTCCTGGCTCGCCGAGGACCCCACGGACACGCTTCTCGTCCTGGACGCCTGCTTCTCGGGCGAGGCGGTGCGCGAGGTCAGCCACCACGTCAAGGACGCACGGCTGCGAGCCGGTGTCGACGACGCGGAGGCCGGATTCGCCGTGGTCGCGACCGCCGGATCACGTCAGGAAGCGCTGGAGGGACACTGGGTCGACTGCCTGGAGCGGGTCCTTTCGGATCCGGAACAGGTCATCGACGGCAGTGTGCGGATCTTCCAACGGGAGAACGCCTTCGTTCCCTTCCAGCAGCTGATGAGCGCGATCAGGAGCCTGATCGACGATCAGGTCCCGTACTGGCAGGAGCCGCAGACGCTCCGCGCCTGGTTCCTGCCCAACCCGTACTGGTCCCCGCGGGCGCGGTCCGCGCTGCGCCCGCAGGACGACCGGTCATGGATCGGCAAGGAACTCGCCGGCGAGGAACTGCCGGTGTTCTCCGGCTCGGGCGAGAGCTGGCATCTGCGGGACTTCGCCTCGCGGCATCGGGTACTCGGCGACCTGATCAACTGGCTGCGCGTCCAGGAATCCGGGATGCTCACGGTCACGGGGGCATCCGGCGCGGGCAAGTCGACGCTCCTGGCGTATGTGGCGCATCTGACCGTCGAGCACTTCGTGTCCTCCCTCCCCGAGGACCGCCGCCCCCGGGTGCTGCCCGAACTCCGTTCGGTCAATGCCGCGCTCCACTGCCGCGGCAGGACACTGTCGACGCTGTGCGAGGAGCTGACCCGGGGCCTGACACCGCTCGGCCTGCACACGGCGGAGATCAAGCAGGGGTCCCCGCACAGCCTTGTGCAGGAGGTCGAGGCACTGGCCGAGCTCAAAGGCAGCCTCACACTGATGTTCGACGGGCTCGACGAGGCGGCGGCGGGGCATTCCTTCGACATCGCACGCGGTCTGCTCAACCCCCTCGCGGCCCTGCCCGGGGTGCGGGTGGTGGTCGCCACCCGGCCGAACGCCCGCCGCAGCCTTCCGGGTGATCTCCGCGCCGAAACACTGCTGGACGTGCTGCACTCCACCATCGTGATGGAGCTGGACCAGGAGGCCCGGACCGAGCAGGACATCGCCCGGCACGTCGAACGGCTGCTCGCCGAGGAGAACTCCCCCTACCGGCTGCCGCATGCGGCGCAGCAACGTGCCGCCGTCGCCCGGCAGATCGCGGCCGGCAGCAACGGCCTCTTTCTCGTGGCCACCCTGTGGGCCAGACATGTCGCCGAGCGACCGATGCCGTCGGACGCGGAGCAGCTGCGCAGGGAGCTACGCCAGGGGACGTCCGTCCTCGACGCCCTCCTGGCCGAGGAGCTGTTACGGCTCGACCCGCAGGACACCGCCCGGATCCGGGACTTCATGACCGCTCTCGCGCTGGCCCAGGGAGTCGGACTGCCCCAGCCCAGGGTGTGGCTGGCCGTGACCAACGCGGTGCGTGCTCCGGGGAGCAGGGAGTACGGGGAGGAGGACCTGCGCGACGTGATCCGCAGGGCCGCCGGCGTGACGATCACGAGGGATGTCGAGTCGGGTGAGGAGGTGTACCGCCTCCACCATCCCAGTTTCGGGGCCCATCTGCTCAGCGACGAGCTGGAGCAGCGGAGGATGCACCGGGCGATCCACCGGGCTCTGACTCCGCGCAGGGGCGAGGACTGGCGAACCACCGAAAACTATGTGAAGCACCACCTCACCGCGCATGCCGCACTGGGCGGGGACGACCTGCTCGCGGAGCTGGTGGACGACTGCCACTTCCTGGTCGCCGCATCGCCCGACGTCCTCGAGCCCCTGGTCGCCGCCCGGCTTTCGACCACCGCCCAGAGCGCGCTCTACCTGGGCGTGGCCGGGCACTTCCGCCGGCACCCGACGGAAGCGGCCAGATGGGCGATGCTCCGTGCCACCGCACTGGCCATGTTCTCGCGGGAGTTCCTCGCCGCCGTGCCGAAGCCGTCGTCCGTGTTCTGGGAGGACGTGTGGAGCAGTGCCGCACGGCTTCCCCTGCACAGGAGCTGGCCCGCCCCGCCGGGCGGGGCGCTCGCCGTGCACTGGGAGGCGCACGGCGACGGAATCATCCATGCGTCGGGCGCCGGTGAGGTCAAGTCGTGGACCGCGGAAGGACACGAGGTCCTGGGGAGGGACACCGGACCGGACACCTGGGCGGCTCCTCCACGGCAGCGGGGAGTGACGGCGTCGGGCCGGGGCGACAGCCGGGTGGTCGCCACGCATGACGGCCTGTGCGTGCGGATGTGGCACGGCAGCGGCAGGTACCCGGTGGAAGAGCTGTACTGGGGCGGGACTCCGGGCGCCGTCGACTCGGTGCGTTGGGGCAACGAGGTCCTGCTCGCCACCGTCGACGGTGACCGCCTGTGGCTGTGGCGGTGGGACAGCACCATGGAGTACTCCAGAGCCGAACTCCGCATGCACACCCTCGGCGTGCCGGTCCGCTGCGTTTCTCTCCTGGTGGCGGGCGGGAGGGCCGCCGTGGTGACCGGTGGGCCCACGGGGGTGAACGTGTGGGAGGTGCCCGGGCGGAAGACGATGAAGGAGCCGCTGCGTCGCGTCCGGTCACTGAGGGACGGCATCGAGTCGGTCATCGCGGTGTCGGCTCTGGTCCTGCCGGACGGTGGCGTGTCCGGGTCGGTGATCGGGGCGCTGGACGGTCGCGCGCTCCGTGCCTGGCGGATGGACGACCTCTTCCAGGGGGAGGCGCGCCCCCTGTTCAGCCCCGGCCCCGCGAGTGCCGGCCGTGCGGTCACCGTCGGGCGGGGCCCGCGTGGAGTGCTGACAGCGGTCGGGGAGGACGCCGCGGTCCGCATCTGGGATGAAAAGGGCGCGGAGTACGTTTCGTTGCCGTGCGATCACCATCACCAGTCCCTGGCGTTCGACCCTTCGGGGACAGGGCGTCTGGCGGTGGCGGACGAGACGCGGATCCGCGTCTGGGAGCCGCACGATGCACCGGCGGCGGGGGATGCGCCCGGCGCCCGCCACACCGGCCGGAGGGCGGTCGGCAGGACACGGCTGCGGGTAACGGGCGGAGGCCCCGGCGGAACCCTGCTGCTGAGCCGCTCGCAGGGCCCCGACGTGATGTTGAGCCTGCACTCCTCCGACGGGCAGACCGGCGAGGCGCTCCGGCTCGTGCACCCCGAGGAGGTGGAAGCGATCTCCGCGGCGAGGGTCGGTGACCGGTGGCTGACCGCGGCGGTCGGACGCAGGCGCGGTCAGCTCTGGACGCTCGGGCCGGGACTGGAACTGCTGGAGACCGAGAACTTCGTACTGCCGGGGCCGGCCGATCGACCGGTGCCTTCCCTGGCTCTCCACGCGACCGGAAAGGACCGGCTGCGGCTGCTGTGGCCGCACGGGCAGAGCGTGGTCACCTGGGAACGCGAGATGAAGGCCCGCGGTGCATGGGAGGAAGGGCGGACGTTCTGGATGGGAGCCGCCGGCGCCGTGCAGCGGATAGAGGCGGTGGGCCTTGCCTCTGGCCCCTCCTGGCTGTCGGCGTGGGGTGGCAACGCGGTACGGGTCTGGGACCTCACGGAGCCCGGGACGAAGCCGCAGCCGGTCAACGCCGTCAGGACCAGGGCAGTGGCCACGGGACTGTTGCAGCGCACGACGTCGCCGGTTCCGCTCATCGCGTTCACCACCGGGGAGACGGTGAAGTTCGCCGAGTGCGACGGGGGTTACGCCGTGCCGACCGTCCTGCCGCGGCAGTCCGGCGGAGCACTCGACGGTGTCGCTCTGGCGGGTCCGCCTCAGCGCCCTCTGCTCGTCGGCTGGAGCCGTGACTCCGGCCGCCTCAGGCTCTGGGACATCAGGCGGGAACGGGCCCTGGAGCCCGTGGAATCCCGGGGATACGACGTGACCGGCGTGGACTCGGCCTTCGACGGCGACGGCATCACCCTCATGGTCCAGGGCGTCGGCCAGAACAGTGTCCGCTGCGATCAGGTGTTCGTGCCATGGCCGGCCGGCCATCCGGTCTCCGGTCCCGAGGCCATCGGTCATCGGGTGGGGGAATCCGCTCGACGAGACATGAGGAGCGTCCTGTGAAGCACGATCTGGTCGTTCTCGTTCCGGGCATCATGGGCACGGCCCTGACCCGGAGCGGAGCCGATGTCTGGGATCTGACCCCGGAGGCGATGAGCGGACTCCTCCGGCCCGGGAGAACCAGGAAGATGCTCCAACTGCCCAAGGACATCGGGGACGACGACCCGGAGTCGCCGCACGCCCTGGAGTTGGGCGGCGTGATCCACGGGCCGCGTCTCCTTCCGGGGCTTGTCTCCAACATGGAATATCCGGACCTCCGCAGGCTGCTCGGCATCGAGGAGGAGCGATTCGCGGAGTTCCCCTACGACTGGCGCCTGAGCAACCGCAATTCGGCCGGGAAACTGAAACTCTTCGTCCAGGAGCGGTTGACCCGGTGGCAGGAGACGGCCGACCCCAAGCGGTTTCCGCGGGCCGGGGAGGCCAAGGTGATCTTCCTGTGCCGTTCCATGGGCGGTCTGGTGGTGCGGTACTACACCGAGGTGCTCGGGGGGTGGGAGCAGACCCGGTCGGTCGCCACGCTGGGCACGCCCTTCTCGGGGAGCGTCAAGGCGCTGCGGTTCCTGACCGGCCAGGTGCGGTGGGTGCCGAGCCCGTTCCGGGAGTGGATCCACGAGGTCTGCTCGACCTATCCCTCGCTCGGCCAGCTCATCCCCACCTACCGGGTGGTGGTCGACCCCCAGGAGGGCAGGTCCCGTCTCAAGGGGCAACCGGTCGAGGGGGTGGGCACCCGAATGATCGACGACTCCTTCGCCTTCTTCCAGGAGGTGCAGGACGCCATCGAGGAGAACGACGCGGTGCACGGGTCGAGGCGCTGCACGCTGGTTGCCCTGGGAGGCGACAAGCACCGGACCGACCAGGCGCTCTCCTTCTCGTCGGGGGGCAGGCCGAAGTTCCATCAGGACTTCTCGGATTCCGGGGATCCGGAAGACCGGGGTCTGCTGCTCCACGGTGACGGCACGGTGGCGGACTTCGCCCAGACGCCCCCCGAGTGGTCCGACACCGGTCAGACGGTGTGGCTCGACAGCAGGCATGCGGACCTCATCAACTCCGGGCACGCCCGCAAGCAGTTGAAGCGCATCTGCGATGGCCTCGCGCTGGCCGGGGTGCTGAGCGCCGGGGAACCCGTCGGAGTCGAGTTTCCCGACTTCGCACAGGCCGGAGAGCCCTTCGAGGTATGGGTGACGAACGCCGATCCCGCGATGGGACTGAGGGTCCGGCGTCTCGGCGGGGACGGCAGGTGTGTGTCCGACGAGGTGATGCAGCCGTCCGGAGGCGGGGGCTTCCGTGCCGAACTGCGTGCCGAATCCGGGCGCTGGACCCTGGAGGTCTACTCGAAGGCTCTCGGTTACTCATGCAGGGACGTGCTGCTGGTTGTCTAGCCGTCCCCGGCCGGCAGACGGACTTGCGCCGATGCGCGACCACCTGTGCGAGGTGCTCCCAGGGCCGCGAGGCCACGGCTCCGGCGCGCCGGGCGATGGCGGTTCTGCCAAAGCCGGGGATCGACGCCATTGCGCATGGGCACGCGCAGCGCGGGCAGGGCCGGGCGGGCCCGCCCGGCCCCGGCGCGGACGTACCCTCGTAGCCATGCACATCTGCTTCGTCTGCACCGGGAACATCTGCCGGTCGCCGTCCGCCGCGCTCGTCTTCGCCGAGCACCTGCGCCGGGCCGGGCTCGACGGCGACGTACGCGTCACCAGCGCCGGCATCGGCTCCTGGCACGTCGGCGGCCCCATCGACGAGCGGGCGGGCGAACTGCTGGCCCACCACGGCTACCCCGTCGAGCACGTCGCGGCTCAGGTCGGTACCGAGCACCTGGAAGCCGATCTGCTGCTGGCGATGGACCGCGGCCACGAGCAGGCGCTGCTCCGGCTGGTCGATTCCCCGTCCCGGGTCCGGATGCTGCGGTCCTTCGACCCGCACGCGACCGGCGACCTGGACGTGCCGGACCCGTACTACGGCGGCCCCGAGGGATTCGGCGAGGTGCTGGCCATGATCGAGGCCACGGTGCCGGGCCTGCTCACCTGGGCCCGCGAGAACGTGTGCGCATGACCAACCGCCCGGCAGCCGGAGACGCCGGAACCCCCGCCGGTGTGGCGGCCCGCCTCACCGGCCGGCCGGTGACCGGCGAACGTCCGCTGTCCCCGGCGCTCGCCGAAGTCACGCTCGACGACGGGCACCTGGTGATGGTCAAGCGCGCCGACGATCCCGGTGCGGCTCGGGCCGAGGCGGCGGGACTGCGCTGGCTGGCCGACGCCGGCACCGTCCGCGTCCCGACGGTGCAGGGGCACGACGACCACTGGCTGGTCACGGATCTGGTGCGGTCCGGCCCGCCGAGTACCGCAGCAGCCGTCCGGTTCGGACGGGACCTGGCCGCCCTGCACGCCGCGGGCGCGCCCGCGTTCGGCGCCCCGCCGCCCGGGGGGCTCGAGGACGCCTGGATCGGGCTCGCGCCCATGCGCAACGTGCCCGGCCCGGACTGGCCGCGCTGGTACGCCGGGCACCGGGTGCTCCCGTACCTGCGCCGCGCCGTCGACGACGGCATCGTCCGCGGCGCCGAGGCAGCCGTGGTCGAGCGTGCCTGTGAGCGGCTCCCCGAACTGGCCGGCCCCGCCGAGCCGCCGGCCCGCCTGCACGGCGATCTGTGGAACGGCAACGTGCTGTGGGGCGACGACGGACACGTCCGGCTGATCGATCCGGCCGCGCACGGCGGCCACCGGGAGACCGACCTGGCGATGCTGCGCCTCTTCGGCTGCCCGTACCTGGACCGGGTGATCGAGGGCTACCAGGACGGGGCGCCACTGGCGGACGGCTGGGCCGACCGCATCGGGCTGCACCAGCTCTTCCCGCTGTTGGTGCACGCGGTGCTGTTCGGCCGCTCCTACGCCGAGCAGGCGCTCACGGCGGCCCGGCGTACCCTGGCGCAGTGACCCCGGGACGGCTCGCACCGAGTCTTCCGGCACCGGGGGAGCCCCGGCGGAGCCCGCGCCGGAGAGACACCTGATGCGGCGGACGGGCGCGCGGGGGGACGGCCCGGACAGTGTCCGGTGAGCCACTTCCCGGCGGCCGGTGCGCAGTACGTCGTCCGGCAGTGCCCACCGGCCGGAGGACGGCCGGACGAACCGGCCGTCCTGTGAGGGGCCGGGGCCCCGGACGGGGTCAGCCCGCCTGGCTGCTGTCCTTCAGGGAGCCCCACCCGTGCCAGCGGTCGATCTCGATCCAGGCGCTGACGCGAGGGCGGTCCCGCTGCGGGTACGTCTTGCCCAGGTACTGGCGGGCGAGCCGGTCGATGTCGGTCAGGCCGTCGTCGTCCTTGAACTCGACGACGCGGCCGATGAGGCTGATGTGGGTGTACCAGTTGCCTTCGTCGAGCACGGTGAGCGTGACCCGGGGGTCGTTGCGCAGGTGCTGCAGCCGCTTGCGCCCCTCGTCCATGTTGACGAGGACCCGGCCGTCCTCCCAGAGGTACCAGGTGGCCGTGGACACGGGCTGACCGTCCGAGCGCAGGGTGGTGATGACGGCCGGGTTGGGCTTGACCAGCACGGTCACCGCGGATTCGGGAAGAGGTGGCCTGGACATCCTGGACTGCTCCTCAACTGTGTCGGCTGCTCGCCGTCCGTGCGGATGACGACCCGTCCAGCCTCACACATCCGTGGCGGGGGATCACGGTGGCGCACGCCCGGATGCGGTGACTGCGTGCAGGCGCCTCGGCCGGCTCCCCTGCTCGCCGCAGGAGCGGGCAGCCGGATCAGCCCGCGAGCAGGACGACTTCGAGGACGCGCGGACCGTGGACGCCCTCCACCCGGTCCAGTTCGATGTCACTGGTGGCGGACGGGCCGCTGATCCAGGTCAACGGACGGGTGGGGTCGAGCTGTTCGAGGGCCTGCGGCACCGAGTCCACCACCTGCTCGGGAACCCGTACGACACAGATGTGGTGGTCGGGCACGAGGGTGATTCGGCGGCGCCCCTGGCCCGCGCCTGCGTCCAGGACGAGCGTCCCGGTCTCGGCGACGGCCACCGCGCAGCCGGTGACGACGCTGTCGACCGCGTCGAGCCGGCGAGCCGTCACGTCCGGTGCGTCCGGCACCCGCTCCACGCCGTCCGCCACCGCCATCGCGAGCCAGCCTTCGGGCAGGCCCCCGGGAGCCACCACCGTGCGGGCACCCCGGTCGGCGAGGAGGCGTGCGACGAGTCCGGGCAGTTCGTCACCGGTGCAGTGGTGCACCAGCGCCCGGTAGTCCTCCAGGTTGTCGGCCAGCAGCGCGACGGTCCCGACGGCCGTCCGCTCGCCGTGGACACGCAGGTAGCTGCGCGGCACCGGGACATCCTGCGGCTGCTCGTCGTCGGGGACGTCCGCGAGCGCTTTGCGCACCCGGCTCAGCACCACGTCCTTGCTGCTCACGGGTTCCTCCCCTCGCCGCGGGTGCGTGCCCACCAGTCCCGGAAGGACTCGGCCGGCGCCGGGGGCAGGTCGCGCGAGTCCGTCCAGGCCCGGCCGGGACCGGGCATGCGCTTCGGGTGGAACCTGCGGCTACGGGACAGCGCACGTTGGCCCGCGCGCAGTGCACCGGGCCGGTCCAGCAGCCAGCGGGAGGCGCGCATCGCCGCGCGCTCGGCCGCGTGGCCCTTGGCAGGCTTGACCTTCACCCTGGTGCCGCGCCGCGTCACCTCGCCGCCCTCGGCGACCCGTTCCCGCAGATGGACGAGGACCTCCGGGATGTCGATGGCTACCGGGCACACCTCGTAGCAGGCGCCGCACAGGGTGGACGCGTAGGGCAGGGAGGCGTCCAATTCGCTGTCGGTGCCGCGTATCTGGGGCGTGAGGATCGCGCCGATCGGCCCCGGGTACGGGGAGCCGTATGCGTGACCGCCGGCCCGCTCGTACACCGGGCAGACGTTCAGGCACGCCGAGCAGCGGATGCAGCGCAGTGCCTGCCGGCCGACGGTGTCGGCCAGGGTGTCGGTGCGGCCGTTGTCGAGGAGCACGAGGTGGAACGTGCGGGGCCCGTCGTCGTCGGAGGTGCCCGTCCACATCGAGGTGTACGGATTCATGCGCTCCGCCGTGGACGAGCGGGGGAGAAGCTGCAGGAAGATCTCGAGGTCCTGCCAGGCCGGCACGATCTTCTCGATGCCGACGACGGAGATCAGTGTCTCGGGCAGGGTCAGGCACATCCGCCCGTTGCCCTCCGACTCGACGACGACCAGCGTCCCGGTCTCCGCGACGACGAAGTTGGCGCCGGAGATCCCCACCTTGGCGCGCAGGAACTTCTCGCGCAGATGCAGCCGGGCGGCCTCGGCGAGTTCGGCGGGGGTGTCGGTGAGACCGTCCGGTGCCGGGCGGCCCCAGTCGGCCATCCGGTCACGGAAGATCTCCCGGATCTCCGAGCGGTTGCGGTGGATCGCCGGCACGAGGATGTGGGAGGGGAGGTCGTCGCCGAGCTGGACGATGAGTTCGGCGAGGTCGGTCTCGCAGGCCGTGATGCCGGCCTCGGCGAGGGCGTCGTTGAGGCCGATCTCCTGCGTGGCCATGGACTTGACCTTGACGACCTCGGTCTCGCCGGTGGCCTGCACGAGCCCGGTGACGATCCGGTTGGCCTCGGCGGCGTCGGCCGCCCAGTGCACCTGACCGCCGGCCGCCGTCACCGCCGCCTCCACCTGCTCGAGATAGTGGTCGAGGTGGCGGAGGGTGCGGTTCTTGACGGCCGCGCCGGCCTCCCGGAGCCGGTCCCAGTCGGCGAGTTCGTCCACGGCCTTGGCCCGCTTGGCGCGAATGGTGTGGGTGGCGTGGCGCAGGTTGCCGCGCAGCGTCTTGTCCTGGGAGGAGAGGGCCGCCGCCCGGGGGAAGGCCGGCATCCCCAGATAGGTTCCGCTCATCGCACGTCCCCTTCGGTGCTCGCCAGGATCTCGGCGATGTGGACGGGGCGGACCGGTGACCCGAGCCGGGCCAGGGTGCCGCCGATGTGCATCAGGCAGGAGTTGTCCACCGTGCACACGGCCTGGGCGCCGGTCGTACCGATGCTGCGGGCCTTGTCGGCGCCCATGGCGGCGGAGACCGCCGGGTTCTTGACGGCGAAGGTGCCGCCGAAGCCGCAGCACTCCTCGGCGCCGGGCAGTTCGCGCAGCTCCAGCCCGCGGACGTTCTCCAGCAGGCGTCGCGGCCGGTCCCCGAGGCCGAGCATCCGCAGACCGTGGCAGGTCGGGTGGTAGGTGACGGCGTGCGGGTAGTACGCACCGACGTCCGTCACCTTCAGCACGTCGACGAGGAACTCCGTCAGTTCGTACGTCCGGGCCGCCGCGGCCGCAGCTGCTTCGGCCAGTTCGCCGTCCCGCCCCTCCTGCGCGGCCCTGTCGCCGACGCGCGGGTGGTTGTCGCGCACCATGGCCGCGCACGACCCGGAGGGGGTGACGATGTGGTCGTAGTCGCGGAACACGTCGGCGTAGCGACGCACCAACGGTTCACTCTCCCGGCGGTAGCCGGTGTTGAACTGGGGCTGGCCGCAGCAGCTCTGCGCCGCGGGAAATGCGACCTCGACGCCGAGCCGTTCGAGCAGGGTCACCACGGCCTGCCCGGTGCGCGGGTAGAGCGTGTCGTTGACACAGGTGACGAACAGGGCTACCCGCACACCGGCTCCCGCGGGCCGCTCGCTGCAGGGGCCCCGACCGGGTCCGTCGCCATGTGATCACCCATGAGCCCATGGTGCCGCAGGGGCCGCGTTTTGTGCAGGGGGAGGGGTGTCCGCAGGGCAGGGCGGCCCCCGTGACGCGGTCCGCCGAACGCGTCAGTCCGCGCCCAGCACCGCGGCGACCAGCGGCCCTGCCGCATCGCCGCCGTGTCCGCCCGACTGGACGACGGCCGCCGCCGCCAGGTCGTCCTGGAACGCGGTGAACCAGCTGTTGGCCTCGCCCTGCTGGTCCACCTCGGCCGAGCCCGTCTTGGCGCCCTTGTCGCCGCCGAGCCCGGACATGGCCCGGGCGCCCGTACCGCTCACGGCCGTCAGACGCATCATGTCCCTGAGTTGCCTGGCGACCTGGGGCGTCATCCGCCGTGCAGCCACGGCCAGTTGGCGTCCGTCCAGCGAAGGGTCCACGAGCACCGGCTGGTGGAAGACCCCCGACGCGGCGGTGGCGGTGACGGAGGCCATGTTGAGCGGGTTCATCGCGACCTGGCCCTGGCCTATGTACTCCGCGGCGGCCTCGCCGCCCGAGACCTCCGGGACACTGCCGTCGAAGGACGTCACGCCGGTCTTCCAGTCGAGACCGATCCCGAACACCTCCCGGGCGGTACGGGGCAGCGCCGCGTCGTCCCCCGTGTCGTCGATCAGCTTGATGAACGCCGTGTTGCAGGAGCGTGCGAAGGAGTCCGCGAAGCTGCGGCCGCTGGTGGAGAAGTGGTCCAGATTGCGGAAGGTCCTGCCCTGGTACATGACGGTCTTCGGGCACTCCGCCGTCCGGCCGGCGGCGGCCACCCCCTTCTCCATCAGCATGGCCGCCGTGACGATCTTCATCGTCGAGCCGGGGGCCAGCCTGCCCTCCATCGCCGCGTTGAACGCGTCCGTGCGGTGGTTCGCGACGGCCCTGATCTCTCCCGTGCTCGGCTGGATCGCCACCACCGACGACTGGGCGTAGCGGCGCACCGCCCGCTCGGCGGCCGCCTGTATCCGTGCGTCCACGGTGGTGCGCAGTCGGCCGGGTCTGCCCTGGGCGAGCGTCAGCAGGGTCCGGTGGGAGGCCGTGTCCGAGACGGTGCTCTCGATCTGTGTTGTGATGCCGGGCTTGCCGCCGGAGCGGTCCCCGTACCTCTCCCGCAGCGTGTCCAGCAGCGGTCCGAGCGACGGGTACTCCTTGCCTGTCAGCTCGACGCCGTTGCGGTCGACGGCTCGGATCGGCGGCGAGGCGGCCTCACCCGTCCGGATGCTCTCGCCCTTCTTCAACTCGGGGTGGATAACCGACGGTTGCCAGTCGACGAGCGCCCGGCCCGTCGTCACCCCGCGGACGATCCGCAGCGACGACGTGTACGACCACGGCTCGGTCTTCCCCCGATAGGAGACCTCCGCCCGGACGGTGTACCGCACGGTCGCACCGTTCGGCGTGCCCGGTTTGATCGTCGCCTTCGTCACGTGGGCGTCGGTGCGGTAGCCCGACAGCAGGACGCGTGCGTCCACCGCGTTGTCGGTGAGCTGCGCGGCGGCGTCCGCGTCCCCCTTCGCCCATGCGGCGAGGAACTTCGTCGCGGTGGTGCGGATCTCGTTCTCGTCCGGCGGTCCGGACTTCACCCGGGCCTGCGCCGCGCCACCGCTGAGCCCGTTCCAGATGTTGTACGCCCCGTAGCCGAGGCACCCCACCACGACCACGACCACTGCGCCGACGATGCCGGACTTCACCCGCATGTCCCCAGCCCTCCCCCTGAGCCACACTCCCCGTGAGCCGGACGATAACGGAATCCGGTGACAGGAGCGGTCGTCGTTACGAGAACGGGACGATGAGCATTCGAACGGGCAGATACCCGGCCGTATTCGACGGTGCCCGGTCCCGGCCACGTCCGGAGAGACGGCGTCCGGTGGTGCCCGTGCGGCATGCTGCACGGTTCGCTCACCCGTCCGGTCCAGACTGCGGGATGCCCGGTTGTCGCCCTCCTGGGTCCAGTGGATCATTCCGGTAGACCGCGCCGCCCGGCGTGCGCAGGCCACGATGGCGTCTGCCGCTGCCGGAACCCGAGAACGTAAGGACGGCACCGGATGAGGATTCTCCTGGTCGGAGCAGGCGGCGTCGGCAGCGCCGCAGTGGCGATCGCCGCCCGCCGGGGGTTCTTCGAGCACTTGGTGGTCGCCGACTACGTCCTGGAGCGGGCGCAGGATGCCGTCCGCGCCGTCGACGATCCGCGCTTCACGGCCGCCCGCGTCGACGCCTCCGACGAGGCCTCGGTGACCCGGCTGCTCACCGAGCACCGCTGCGACGTCCTGCTGAACGCGACCGATCCCCGGTTCGTCATGCCGCTGTTCCGTGCGGCTCTCACGGCGGGCAGCGACTACCTGGACATGGCGATGTCCCTGTCCAGGCCCCACCCGGAGCGCCCGTACGAGGAGTGCGGCGTCAAGCTCGGTGACGAACAGTTCGCCCTGGAGAACCAGTGGCGGGAGCTGGGCCGGCTCGCCCTGCTCGGGATCGGTGTAGAGCCGGGCCTGTCGGACGTCTTCGCACGGTACGCAGCCGACGAACTCTTCGACAGCATCGAGGAGATCGGCATCCGCGACGGAGCCGACCTGGAGGTCGAGGGGCTGGCTTTCGCCCCGTCGTTCTCGGTGTGGACCATGATCGAGGAGTGCCTGAACCCGCCTGTGATCTGGGAGGCGGGCCGCAGGTGGTTCACCACGCCTCCGTTCAGTGAGCCGGAGATCTTCGACTTCCCCGAGGGCATCGGCCCGCTCGAGTGCGTCAACGTCGAACACGAGGAGGTCATCCTGGTTCCGCGCCACCTGGACGTCGGGCGGGTCACCTTCAAGTACGGTCTGGGCAGCGAAGTCATCAACACCCTCAAGACTCTGCACCAGTTGGGCCTGGACCGGACGGACCCGGTCTCGGTCGGCGGTGTGGAGGTGTCCCCGCGCGACGTGGTGGCCGCCTGTCTGCCGGATCCGCTGACCCTCGGCGAACGCATGCACGGCAAGACCTGTGCGGGCACCTGGGTCAAGGGCGTCAAGGACGGCAGGCCGCGGGAGGTGTACCTCTACCATGTGGTCGACAACCAGTGGTCCATGAGCACGTACGGCTCCCAGGCCGTCGTGTGGCAGACCGCCGTCAACCCGGTGATCGCCCTGGAGCTGATGGCCGGGAAGGTGTGGGGCGGTGCGGGTGTGATGGGCCCCGAGGCCATGCCGCCGAAGCCGTTCCTCGACCTGCTCGTCGACTACGGATCGCCCTGGGGCATGCGGGAGCATTAGGGCGCACGGCGCAGCTCCGGACGCGTGCCCGGGTCCCGCCGGTCCGCGGTCCGGTGCCGGGTGCCGGGCCCGGAGCCGCGGCGTAACCCGATCGTGGGAACGGCGCACAGGCGTAACGGTTCGGCTCACCGGCCTCCGCCTACGGTCCGGCGCATGGATGCAACCAGCCCGAACACCCCCGGTCCCGTCCGCGTGCACCGCCCCTGTGTGACCGAACTGCGGCTCTCGGCTTACCGGTCGCACCGCGGGGCCGCGTTCCCGCTGGCGCCGGTGACCGTCTTCGCGGGGCCGAGCGGAAGCGGCAAGTCCGGTGCCCTGGAGGCGTTCGACTCCCTGGTACGTCTCTGCGGCGGCGACTCGCTCGGCGACGTCTTCCCGGATCCGTCGTCGTGCGTTCCGGAGCGGGCCCGCGCCGACGCCCAGGGCAGACGCGGGTTCCGCATCGGCTGCACCGTGGACGGCCCGGAGGGCGCCGTGCAGTTGGACGCCGCGATCCAGGCGGAGCCGGAGTTGCGCATCGTCGGCGAACGCCTCACCGCAGGCGGCCGGACCCTGCTGTCGACGGCACTGCGCGATCCCGGCCGGCGGACGGTACAGGCGGCCTGGCACACGGCGGGATCCGTCCCGGTGACGCGTGTTCCGCTGCCGGACGACCGGCTCGGGACGGCACTGCTGCCCTTACGGGTGGCGGGCCGTACCGACGGGGAACGGGAGGTGCTCGCGGCGGTGGAACAGGTCGTGGTGGCCCTGCGCTCGGTCTTCCCGTGCGACCCCCGGCCGTCGTCGATGCGGGCCCCGGTGCCGGTGGGGAAGGGCAGGCTGCTCCGGGACTGCTCGAACGTGGCGGACGTGCTGCGGCGCATCCGGGAAGAGTTCCCGATGCGTCACGCGGCCCTGGTCTCGGCACTCGGCGCGGGGTGCGCCGGGAGGGTCGACGACATCCGGGTGGAGGACCTCGCGGACGGCTCGGTCCGTGCGCTGCTGGACCGAGGGCCGCTCGGCGCCACACCCGCCGGACGGCTCGGTTCCGGCGAACTGCGCTACCTCGGGCTGGCGCTCGTCCTGCTGACCGGGCCGGGGGTACTGTCCATGGAGCCCGCGGCCGAGGTGCTGCCGGCCCGCCAGGCGCTGACGCTGCTGGCCGACGGGTTCGACCGGTCCCTCGATGCGCGGCAGGTGCGTGAACTGCTGGCGGTGGCCGTGCGCATGGGGGCGCGAGGCCATGTGCGGCTGGTGGGTGCGGCCCACGACGGCTCCGCCGCCGCGGCTGTCGACGGAGTGTCGGTGGTAGACCTGCGTCCGTGAATGAATCCGAGGAGCCGGCCCCCGGGGTCGCCGCGTTGCAGCGCAGACTGGCCGACTTCGCCGCCGCGCGTGACTGGCAGCCGTTCCACACCCCCAAGAACCTGGCGGCCGCGCTGAGCGTCGAGGCCTCGGAGCTGCTGGAGATCTTCCAATGGCTCACCCCCGGGGAATCGGGCCGGGTGATGGAGGACCCCGGAACGGCGGTGCGCGTCCGGGACGAGGTCGCCGACGTGCTGGCCTATCTGCTGCAGTTGTGCACCGTTCTCGGTGTCGACCCCCTCGCGGCGTTGACGGAGAAGATCGAGCGCAACGAGGAACGCTTCCCTCCACCCTCGAGGGGGTCTCACTCCATGGAGTGAGCAAGTTGTCCATTTTCCTCATCCTGTCCACAGATGTGCCCGTACCTCTGGCTTTTCCGTCCCGGAAATATCACGCTGGGTAGTGGAGTTTTCACGTGCGGTGAAGGGGTGGGTTGATGGAAGCGATGCGGCTGATCGAAGCCACTCGGTGCGCCCTGGTGCAGGCACGAGCCGCCGAGGATGTCGTGATCGAGGCGTTGCAGGTCCAGGCGCTGGCCGCGGCGGTCGGAGGCAGTCTCGCTGTCACGGGGCCGCCCGAGATGCGGGCGGACGTGCGGGGGCTGAGCGAGGCGGGGATGCGGGCGCACGAGGAGCTGCACCGTGGACTGGCCGGTGTGGGCGCGGTGCGCGCGGCGCAACTGTCCGAAGTGCAGGAACCGCGACGGGCGTTGACGGCTCTGTCGGCCCTGCTCGGAGAGGCGGGCGTGGCCCTGGTGGCCGTCGCCTGCTCCACGGAGGACGAGCGGATCTACTGGGAGTGCGTCGAGGCGATCGACACCGCGGACGAGTCCGGCGACCGGGTGCGGGCACTCCTGCGCAAGCTGGCTGCGAGGGACGGCCCACGGGAGGGGGTGCAGCCTGCGGGGGAGGACGCGCCGCAGGAGGGTTCCGGTCCTGATCCGGCGGCCGGTGGCGCCCGGAACGCCCAGGTCGGGGGCGGGCCGGTGGACGGGGGATAGCCGCAGCGGGGTGCGGTGGTGCGGGCCCCCGCCGGCCGGGTCGGGGAGGGGCAGTATGGAGGAATGGATCTGCGCATTTTCACCGAGCCCCAGCAGGGCGCCGACTACGACACCCTCCTCACCGTGGCGAAGGCGACGGAGGACCTGGGCTTCGATGCCTTCTTCCGCTCCGACCACTACCTCCGGATGGGGGGCGGGGACGGGCTGCCGGGCCCCACCGACGCATGGATCACTCTGGCCGGTCTTGCCCGTGAGACGAAGCGCATCCGCCTGGGCACCCTCATGTCGGCTGCCACGTTCCGGCTGCCGGGAGTGCTGGCGATCCAGGCGGCACAGGTCGACCGGATGTCCGGGGGGCGAGTCGAACTCGGCCTGGGGGCAGGGTGGTTCGAGGAGGAGCACCGCGCGTACGGCGTTCCGTTCCCGAAGGACAGGTTCGCCCGGCTCGAGGAGCAGCTGGCGGTCATCACCGGGCTCTGGGGCACGGCGCCGGGCGAGACTTTCGGCTACGAGGGCGAGCACTACCGGCTGGAGAAGTCCCCCGCTCTGCCCAAGCCGTACCAGTCCAGGGTGCCGGTGCTGATCGGCGGCCACGGTGCGGTCCGCACCCCGGCGCTCGCGGCGCGGTACGCGGACGAGTTCAACGTCCCGTTCGGCTCCCTCGAGGACACCGAGCGGCAGTTCGGACGGGTGCGAATGGCCGCAGAGGCCGGCGGACGACCCGCCGGTGAGCTCGTCTACTCCAACGCCCTGGTCACCTGCGTGGGCAGGAGCGACGCCGAGGTTGCCCGCCGGGCCGCCGCGATCGGCCGCGATGTGGCGGAGCTGAAGGCCAACGGCCTCGCGGGATCACCCGAGGAGGTCGTGGACAGGATCGGCCGTTACGCCGCCCTCGGCGCCTCCCGCATGTACCTCCAGATCCTCGACCTCCACGACCTGGACCACTTGGAGCTGATCTCCTCCCAGGTCCTCGGCCGGCTGGGCTGAGGGGGCGCGAACCGGCGATGCCCCGTCACGTCCCCTCCCTCTCCGACGCCCTCACGGCACGGGCCGTGGTCCTTGACGGCGGGCTGTCGAACCAGCTCGTCGACCAGGGCGCCGACCTGTCCGGTGAGCTCTGGTCGGCCCGGTTGCTGACGGAGGCCCCGGAAATGATCGAGGAAGCACATGCTGCCTACGTCCGTGCGGGCGCGCAGGTACTCATCACGGCGAGCTACCAGGCGACGTACGAGGGCTTCGCCCGGCGGGGGATCGGGCGTGCGGAGACCGGCCGGCTGCTGCGGCGCAGTGTGGAGCTGGCCCGGCGGGCCGCCGGAGCAGGGGAGGAGGTGTGGGTCGCGGCCTCGGTCGGCCCGTACGGCGCGATGCTCGCCGACGGCAGTGAGTACCGGGGCCGTTACGGGCTGACCGTGCGGGAGCTGGAGCGGTTCCACCTCCCGCGGATCGAGGCGCTCGCCGAAGCTGAGCCCGACGTCCTGGCGCTGGAGACCGTTCCCGACGCCACCGAGGCCGAGGCCATGCTGCGGGCTGCCGAGGGAACGGGTCTGCCGCTGTGGCTGTCGTTCACGGTGGCGAACGGAGCCACGCGTGCCGGACAGCCACTGGAGGAGGCGCTGGCACTGGTCCGCGGCAACGACCAGGTCATCGCCGCGGGCATCAACTGCTGTGATCCGGCCGATGCCGACTCCGCGGTCGCCGTCGCGGCGGACGTGACGGGCAAACCCGTCGTCGTCTATCCCAACAGCGGCGAGGTGTGGGACGCCCGGGCCAGAGCCTGGCGGGGCGGCACCGACTTCGATCCGGACCGTATCCACGCCTGGCAGGCGTCGGGCGCCCGGCTGATCGGGGGCTGTTGCCGGGTGGGCCCCGATGCCGTCCGCGAGCTGGCCCGGCGCATGTCGCCGGAAACCTGACCTTCCGCAGGGAACGGCGGGCTCGCGGAGACCGGCCGAGGTCACGGAAGGCCGCCCGGCGCACGGAATCTGCGTCCTTGCGCCGCGCGGACCGCTCTGATCGGCAAGGATGGAGGCATGGCGTTCCACGTGGATTCCGAGGCCGGGCGGCTCCGCCGCGTCATCCTGCACCGTCCGGACCTCGAGCTGAAGAGGCTCACACCGAGCAACAAGGACGCGTTGCTCTTCGACGACCTGCTGTGGGTGCGCCGCGCCCGCCAGGAGCACGACGGGTTCGCCGACGTGCTGCGCGACCGCGGCGTGGAGGTCCACCTGTTCGGAGATCTCCTCGCCGAGAGCCTCGCCGTTCCCCAGGCCCGCGCGCTGGTGCTGGACCGGGTCTTCGACGAGAAGGAGTACGGCCCGCTCGCCACTGGCCATCTGCGCGCGGCGTTCGAGGAGTTGCCCATCCCTCAGCTCGTCGAGGCACTGGTCGGCGGGATGACCAAGCGCGAGTTCCTGGAGGGCCATGCCGAGCCGACCTCGGTCCGTTTCCACGTGATGGACCTGGACGATTTCCTGCTGGCCCCACTGCCCAACCACCTCTTCACCCGCGACACCTCCGCCTGGGTCTACGACGGGGTGTCGATCAACGCCATGCGGTGGCCGGCCCGGCAGCGGGAGACCGTCCACTTCGAGGCCATCTACCGGCACCATCCGCTGTTCACGGGTGATCTCGCGGGCGACTTCCAGGTCTGGTCCGAGGGCCAGGAGGCCTACCCGTCGACGATCGAGGGCGGTGACGTGCTGGTCATCGGCAACGGTGCGGTCCTCATCGGCATGAGCGAGCGGACCACCCCGCAGGCGGTGGAGATGCTGGCGCGCGGCCTGTTCGACGCCGGTTCGGCTCGCACCATCGTGGCGCTCGACATGCCGAAGGGCCGTGCGTTCATGCACCTGGACACGGTGATGACCATGGTGGACGGGGACACGTTCACGCAGTACGCCGGCCTCGGGATGCTCCGCTCCTACACCATCGAGCCCGGTGCGGACCGCCAGGAGCTGAAGGTCACCGACCACCCGCCGGAGCACATGCACCGGGCGATCGCGGCGGCGCTCGGCCTGGACTCCATCCGGGTCCTCACCGCGACCCAGGACGTGCATGCCGCGGAGCGGGAGCAGTGGGACGACGGCTGCAACGTCCTCGCCGTTGAGCCCGGTGTGGTGATCGCCTACGAGCGGAACGCCACGACGAACACCTTCCTGCGCAAGCGCGGTATCGAGGTGATCGACATACCGGGGAGCGAGCTGGGGCGAGGCCGGGGAGGGCCGCGTTGCATGAGCTGTCCCGTCCAGCGTGATCCCGTATAAGAATACAAGGTCTCGTATATACTTCCGAGGTCCCCCATCATCGTGACCGAGGAGCCACCATGGCGATTGACCTCACGGGCCGCCACTTCCTCAAGGAGATCGACTTCACCGCCGAGGAGTTCCGTGGGCTCATCGGTCTGTCCGCAGAGCTGAAGGCCGCGAAGCGGGCGGGGAACGAGGTCAGGCGCCTCCAGGGGCGCAACATCGCGCTGGTCTTCGAGAAGACGTCCACCCGCACCCGCTGTGCCTTCGAGGTCGCGGCTGCCGATCAAGGTGCCTCGACCACCTATCTCGACCCGAGCGGGTCCCAGATCGGCCACAAGGAGTCGGTTCGGGACACCGCCCGGGTGCTCGGCCGGATGTTCGACGGCATCGAGTACCGGGGGCACAGCCACGAGACGGCCGAGGAACTCGCCGCCTACGCCGGAGTCCCGGTGTTCAACGGGCTGACCGACCGCTGGCACCCGACCCAGATGCTCGCCGACGTCCTCACCATGACCGAGCACGGCTCCGCCTCCCTCGACGAGACCGCGTTCGCCTACCTCGGCGACGCTCGCTACAACATGGGTAACTCGTACCTGGTCACCGGTGCACTGCTCGGCATGGACGTGCGGATCGTGGCGCCGAAGTGCCTGTGGCCCCAGGAGGACATCGTCGAGCGGGCCGAGGAACTCGCCGCCGCCAGCGGCGCACGGATCACGCTCACCGAGGACGTCGCCGAGGGCGTGCGCGGCGCCGGTTTCGTCGCCACCGACGTCTGGGTCTCCATGGGAGAGCCCAAGGAGGTGTGGGACGAGCGGATCGCGCTGCTCGGCCCCTACGCCGTGACCATGGACGTGCTGCGCGCCACCGGCCGCCCCGACGTCAAATTCCTGCACTGCCTGCCGGCGTTCCACGATCTCGGGACCGAGGTCGGGCGGGAGATCCACGCACGGCACGGCCTGAGCTCCCTCGAGGTGACGGACGAGGTCTTCGAGTCCGAGCACTCGGTGGTCTTCGACGAGGCCGAGAACCGGATGCACACCATCAAGGCGGTCCTGTTGGCGACCCTCGGCGCCGCCTGACCGCGCGTGGCGACAGGGCGGAGGAAGGGGCGGGGGAACAGGCGGACGCTCCACGGTCGT
Organism: Streptomyces meridianus; assembly: GCF_023703325.1. Taxonomy (GTDB): domain Bacteria; phylum Actinomycetota; class Actinomycetes; order Streptomycetales; family Streptomycetaceae; genus Streptomyces; species Streptomyces meridianus. The sequence goes on along the minus strand of NZ_JAMQGM010000014.1, from coordinate 131,485 downwards.
GCATCGCGTACTCGTGACGACAGTCACGCAGCAGTGATAGCTTCGCCGGGCAGCCAGGTACATCAGCCGTCCGGCTGGAGGAGGCCGAACTCCATGAGCCCGTTCACCGGTTCCACGCCCGCCACGGGGGAGTGGCAGCACATCCGCGTCACCCGGGACGAGGGCGTCGCCACCGTCACCCTCGCCCGCCCCGACAAGCTCAACGCCCTGACCTTCGGCGCCTACGCCGACCTGCGCGACCTGCTCGCCGAACTGTCCCGCGACCGGTCCGTCCGCGCGCTGGTCCTCAGCGGTGAGGGGCGGGGATTCTGCTCCGGCGGCGACGTCGACGAGATCATCGGCGAGACGATGTCGATGAACACGTCGGAGCTGCTGGACTTCAACCGGATGACCGGCCAGGTGGTGCGCGCCCTGCGCGAGTGCCCCTTCCCCGTCGTGGCCGCCGTGCACGGCGTCGCCGCCGGCGCAGGCGCGGTCCTCGCGCTCGCGGCCGACTTCCGGGTCGCGGATCCGTCCGCCCGTTTCGCCTTCCTCTTCACCAGGGTCGGGCTCTCCGGCGGCGACATGGGCGCCGCCTACCTGCTGCCCCGCGTGGTCGGCCTCGGCCACGCCACCCGGATCCTCATGCTCGGTGAACCCGTCCGCGCCCCCGAGGCCGAACGCATCGGACTCATCAGCGAACTCACCGACGAGGGCGAGGCCCAGAGCGCCGCGGCCGCGCTCGCCCGCCGCCTCGCCGACGGTCCGGCGCTCGCCCTCGCCCAGACCAAGGCGCTGCTCACCGCGGAACTCGACATGCCGCTCGCGGCAGCCGTCGAGATGGACGCCAACACCCAGGCGCTCCTGATGAACAGCGCGGACTACGCCGAGTTCCACGCGGCGTTCACCGAAAAGCGCGCCCCGAAGTGGCAGGGCCGGTGACCACCCCGCGGCCCCTGCGCGTCGCGGTCATCGGAGGCGGCCCGGGCGGCCTGTACGCCGCGGCGCTGCTCAAACGGCTCGACCCCACCCGCGACGTCACCGTCTGGGAACGCAACGCCCCCGACGACACGTTCGGTTTCGGCGTGGTGCTGTCCGACGAGACCCTCGGCGGCATCGAGGAAGCGGACCCCGTCGTCCACACCAGGCTCAGGGACGAGTTCGTCCGCTGGGACGCCATCGACATCGTGCACCGGGGTCGCACCCTGACCTCCGGTGGTCACGGCTTCTCCGCCCTCGGCCGCCGCCGGCTGCTGGCCGTCCTGCACGAGCGCTGCAGGGAACTCGGCGTGCGGCTGGAGTTCCGCACCGAGGCGCCCAGCGCCGCCGAACTCGCCGCCGACCACGACCTGGTGATCGCCGCCGACGGGGTGCACAGCGTGACCCGGCAGACCCACGCGGACGTCTTCCGTCCCCGGCCGGCCACCCACGCCTGCCGCTACATCTGGCTCGCCGCCGACTTCGCCTTCGACGCCTTCCGCTTCGACATCGCCGAGACCGAGCACGGCGTGATGCAGCTGCACGGCTACCCGTACACCCGCAGCGGCAGCGGCGAGGGGGCCACCGGCGAGAGCACCGTGATCGTCGAGATGCACGAGGACGTCTGGCGCAGCGCGGGATTCGACCGGTGCGACGAGCAGGAGTCCACCGAGCGCGGCGCGAAGATCTTCGCCGACGCCCTCGGCGGCCGGCCGCTGCGCGGCAACCGCTCCCAGTGGATCGCGTTCACGACCGTGGTCAACGAGCACTGGAGCCACGGCAACATCGTGCTGCTCGGCGACGCCGCCCACACCGCGCACTTCTCCATCGGCTCCGGCACCAAACTCGCCGTCGAGGACGCCCTGGCCCTCGCCGCCTGCATCGAGGAGCAGCCGGACATCCCGGCGGCGCTCGCCGCCTACGAGACGGAGCGGCGCCCGGTCGTCGAGTCGACCCAGCGGGCCGCCCGCGCCAGCCTCGAGTGGTTCGAGAATCTCGGAACCTACGTCGACCAGGCGCCCCACCAGTTCGCGTTCAACCTCCTCACCCGCAGCCGCCGCATCACCCACGACAACCTGCGGCTGCGCGACCGCGCCTTCACCGACACCGTCGAACGGGAGGTGCTGAGCGGCCGGGACGGCCTCCCGGCGGGCGTGCCGCCGATGTTCACCCCGTTCCGGCTGGGCAGGCTGAACCTGCGCAACCGTGTCGTGGTCTCACCGATGGACATGTACTCGGCTCTGGACGGCACCCCCGGCGACTTCCACCTCGTGCACCTGGGGGCGCGGGCCCTCGGCGGCGCCGGGCTGGTCATGACCGAGATGGTGTGCGTCAGCCCGGAGGGCCGGATCACCCCCGGCTGCGCGGGACTCTACGAGCCGGAGCACGAGGACGCCTGGCGCCGTATCGTCGGCTTCGCACACGACAGTTCGCCCGGCGTCGCGGTCGGTGTGCAGCTGGGGCACAGCGGACGCAAGGGCTCCACCCGGCTGATGTGGGAAGGCATCGACCAGCCGCTCACCGACGGCAACTGGCCGCTCGTCGCCGCCTCGCCGCTCCCCTACAGGCCGGGGGTCAACCAGGTGCCCCGGGAACTCGATCGGGCCGGACTCGCCGCGATCCGCGAGCAGTTCGTCCAGTCGGCGCACCGCGCGGCCCGCTGCGGCTTCGACCTGCTCGAACTCCATTGTGCGCACGGGTATCTGCTGTCCGGCTTCCTGTCTCCGCTCACCAACCACCGCACCGACGCCTACGGCGGTGACCTCGAGGGGCGGTTGCGCTACCCCCTCGAGGTGTTCGACGCGGTACGGCAGGTGTGGCCCGCGGACCGGCCGATGACCGTGCGGATCTCGGCCACCGACTGGGCGGACGGCGGGAACGGGGCCGAGGAGGCGGTGGAGATCGCGCGTGCCTTCGCCACTCACGGTGCGGACGCCATCGACGTCTCCACCGGTCAGGTGGTGCCCGAGGAACGCCCGGACTACGGCCGCTCCTACCAGACGCCGTTCGCCGACCGCATCCGCAACACCGTCGGTGTCCCCGTCATCGCGGTGGGGGCCATCTCCTCCTGGGACGACGTCAACTCCCTTATCCTGGCAGGCCGTGCCGACCTGTGCGCGCTGGCCCGGCCGCATCTGTACGACCCGCACTGGACCCTGCACGCCGCTGCCGAGCAGGACTACATCGGGCCGGGTGCTCCCTGGCCGCAGCAGTACCGGGCGGGCAGCCGCACCCCTCCGACCGGTCGCACGGACGCGCCGAAGCCGAGGCTCGCGTTGTAGAACGCCGGGGTTCTCCCGGGACGGCGGAACCGCTGCCCCCGGGAGGACCCCGTGTCGTCGATCAGGCCGGGGCGGCGGCGCCGGCCGCCCCCGGTTCGCCCTCCGCGGTCCGGAGCCGGAATCGCTGCAGTTTTCCGGTGGGCGTCCGGGGCAGTGCATCGAGGAAGACGATCTCGCGCGGGCACTTGTACGGGGCGATCACCGTCTTGACGAACTCCCGCAGGGCCTCGGCCGTGCCGGCGTCCCCGGGCACGCCCGGGCGCAGCACGGCGTAGGCCACGACCGCCATGCCGCGCCGCTCGTCGGGCCGGCCGACGACCGCCGCCTCGAGCACGTCGGGATGGCGCAGCAGGGCGTCCTCGACTTCGGGGCCCGCGATGTTGTAGCCGGCCGAGATGATCATGTCGTCGGCCCGGGCCACATACCGGAAATAGCCGTCGCTATCCCGGACATAGGTGTCGCCGGTCAGGTTCCATCGGTTCCGGACGTACTCGAGTTGCCGCTCGTCGGCGAGGTAGCGGCAACCCGTGGGGCCCTGCACGGCGAGCAGTCCCGGCTCGCCGTCGGGCACGGGGCTGCCGGACCGGTCCACGATGCGGGCGCGGAAGCCCGGCACCGGAATGCCGGTTGCGCCGGGCCGGATCGCCTCGTCGGCCGCCGAGATGAAGATGTGCAGCATCTCGGTGGCGCCGATGCCGTTGATGATCCGCAGGCCGGTGGCCTCGTGCCAGGCGCGCCAGGTCGCCTCGGGCAGGTTCTCCCCGGCGGAGACGCAACGCCGCAGCGAGGAAACGTCGTTGCCGTCGAGCACGTCGAGCATCGCTCGGTACGCCGTCGGCGCAGTGAACAGAACGGACACCCGGTGCTCGGCGATCGCGGGCAGCAACTGGCGCGGTCCCGCCTGCTCCAGCAGCAGCGTCGAGGCCCCCGCCCGCAGCGGAAAGATCACGAGCCCGCCCAGCCCGAACGTGAAGCCGAGCGGAGGACTGCCGGCGAACACGTCGTCGGGCTGCGGCCGGAGCACGTGCTGCGAGAACGTGTCGGCGATGGCGAGCACGTCCCGGTGGAAGTGCATGCACCCCTTGGGGCGCCCGGTGGTTCCCGAGGTGAAGGCGATCAGCGCCACGTCGTCCGCGGCGGTGTCAACGGCCCGGTAAGGGCCCCGCCCGGCCTGGGCCAGCCGGGTCAGGTCGTCGGGGGCGTCACCGCCGTACGCGGTGACCCGCAGCCCCGGCACCTCGGCCTTCGCCAGGTCGTCCACCGAGCGGATGTCGCACAGGGCGTGCCGCACCCGTGCGGTCTCGCAGATGCCGGCCAGTTCCTTCGGCCGCTGCGCGGCGAGCACGGTCACGGCCACGGCGCCGGCCTTCATCACCGCGAGCCAGCAGGCCGCGAGCCACGGGGTGGTGGGGCCGCGCAGCAGCACGCGGTTGCCCGGCACCACACCCAGGTCCGTGGTGAGGGCGTGTGCGATCCGGTCCACGCGCTCCAGCAACTCCCCGTAGGTCCAGGAAGGTCCGTCCGGCGAGTGGAGGGCGGGCCGGTCCGCGCCGAAGCGCTCCGCCGACCGGTCAAGCAGTTCGGCGCCGCAGTTGAGACGGTCCGGGTAGTCGAGTTCCGGAGTGTCGAAGACCAGTTCCGGCCACTGTTCGCGAGGCGGAAGGTTGTCCCGCGCGAAAGTGTCCACGTGAGCCGAAGGTGTGAGCTCCATGCGGATGCGCCCCTTTGCGCCGTCCTGGAAATGAGGTGGGTCCCGGCCGTGCGGTTGCGGTACGAGCGTAACGTGATGGTGACGACAGTCAACGGTCCGCGATAAGGAGGGGCTGGATGCCCGCATTCGCGCTGGACGCGGAGCAACGCTCATGGTGCGCACACGTGCGCGAACTGGCCGCGAAGCACCTTCGCCCGCTGGCCGAGGGGTCGGAACCGGGCCGGGTCAACCGCGCCCTGCTCGAAGCACTCGGCGAACTGGGCCTGCTGGAACGGGTCTTCCCCGCCGCCGGAGGGACGAGGGTCCCGGCGCTCGACCTCTGTCTGCTGCGCGAGTCCCTGGCGATGGAGTGCACCGAGGCCGAGACCGCGCTCGCCCTTCAGGGCCTCGGGACGTATCCCGTCGTCCAGTCGGGCACCCGGGAACAGCGGGAACGCTGGCTGCCGGAGGTCGTGGCGGGACGGGCCGTCGCCGCGTTCGCGCTGAGCGAGCCGGGTGCCGGTTCGGACGCCGCGGCGCTCGCGCTCGCCGCCGAACCGGACGGCGAGGGCTGGCGGTTGAGCGGTGAGAAGTGCTGGATCTCGAATGCGCCCGAGGCGGACTTCGCCACGGTCTTCGCGCGGACCGGGGAGGCGCCGGGGTCCCGGGGCGTCACCGCCTTCCTGGTCCCGGCCGACCGGCCGGGTCTGGGCGGCGAGCACCTGGACATGCTCAGCCCGCACCCCATCGGCACGCTGACCTTCGACGGCGTGCCCGTCACATCCACCGACGTGCTCGGCCGGCCCGGCGAGGGCTTCCGGGTCGCCATGCGTACGCTCGACCTCTTCCGCCCGAGCGTCGGGGCGTTCGCCGTCGGGATGGCACAGGCCGCGCTCGACGCGTCGATCGCCCATGCCGGTGTGCGGCAGGCGTTCGGCGGACCGCTCAAGGATCTGCAGGCAGTCGGTCACCGGCTCGCCGAGATGGCCACCCGGACCGAGGCCGCCCGACTGCTCGTCTATGCGGCGGCCGAGGCGTACGACAGCGGCTCTGCGGGTGTCGCCCGCAGTTCGGCGATGGCCAAGCTGCTCGCCACCGAGACGGCCCAGTACGTCGTCGACGCGGCGGTCCAACTGCACGGCGCCGCCGCGCTGGTGCGCGGACATCTCCTGGAGCACCTCTACCGCGAGGTCCGCGCGCCCCGCATCTACGAGGGCGCCACCGAGGTCCAGCGCACCATCATCGCAAAGGAGTTGTACCGGTGAAAAAGCCCTCCGCCCCGGTCGAGCGCGTGAATCCCCCGGAACTCGCGCCCGCGACCGGCTTCTCCCACGCGGTCGTCGCGACCGGCGGGCGCCTGGTCTTCCTGGCCGGCCAGACCTCGCTCGACGGGGAGGGCAAGGTCGTCGGGGACACCCTGCCCGAGCAGTTCGAGACAGCGCTGACCAACCTGTTGGCCGCCCTGCGTGCCGCGGGCGGCGAACCCGAGCACCTGGCCCGGGTCACCGTCTATCCCACCGACGTCGCCGATTACCGTTCGCACGTCGCCGAGTTGGGGCGGATCTGGCGGCGGCTGGCCGGGCGGGAGTACCCGGCCATGGCCGTCATCGGTGCGGTACGGCTCTGGGACGAACAGGCGATGGTGGAGATCGACGGAGTCGCCGTCCTGCCATGACGCCGGACGGCAGACGCCGCCCGCCGGGTGCCGGAGAGCCGCCGGTGGCGTCACCTCGGCTCTCCGTTCCGTTGCCACGACCCCTGTGCGGTCGGACACGTGCCGACTGGCTGCGCCGCCACCACGCGGTGGACATGCACCTGAGCGACCACCGGCGGATCAGCGCCCAGATCGCCCACGGCGACGACGACAGCACCGCGGGCCGGCTGCTGAGGGCGCTGGAGGACCTGGTGCGCCATGCACCGGATCTGCGCCCGGCTCCGAAGGTCCGTGTGCCGGACCCGGGAGGACTGCGACTCGAACAGGCCGCGCCGCCGCGTGACGCGTACTTCGCCCGCCACGAGGACGTCCCCCTCGACGCGGCGGAGGGCCGCGTCGCCGCCGTAATGATCACACCGTACCCGCCGGGCATCCCAGCAGTTCTGCCCGGTGAGCGGCTCACCGCACCGGTGCTCGAGTACTTGCGCTCCGGCGTCGACGCGGGGATGTACATCCCGGACGCCGCGGACAGCAGCCTGCGCACCGTGCGGGTCACGGCCGACGCGGCCCCCTGACCCCGTCGTCACCCGCCCGGCCGCCGGCCCGGGGTCAGAGTTCGCGGAGCGCGGGCAGGAGCTTGCGCTGTGACCAGTCGATGAAGGAGTCCTGGTGCGTCCCGCCGATCTGGACGAGCGCGACATCGGTGAACCCGGCCTCGGCGAACGGGCGGACGGCCTCCACGAACATGCCCACGTCGTCCCCGCAGGGGATGGCCTCGGCGACGTCCTCGCGGCGGACGTACTGCGTGGCGCCCGCGAATGCGGCGGTGCCGGGCAGCTCGGCGTTCACCTTCCACCCGCCGCCGAACCAGCGGAACTGGTCGTGGGCCCGCGCGACGGCGGCACGTCGATCGGGGTCGTAGCACACCGGCAGCTGCCCGATGCGGGGTTTGCCAGCGCCCCCGTGCGCGTCGAAGGCGGCGACGAGGTCGGCCCGGGGTTCGACGGCGATGAGCAGGTCGGCGAACCGTCCGGCCAGCGCGCAGGACTGTTCGCCGGACACGGCGACACCGATCGGCGGCGGCGTGTCCGGCAGATCCCACAGCTTGGCCGACTCGACGTCGAAGTGCCGGCCGCGGTGACGGACGTATCCGCCCCGGAAGAGGGCGCGGATGATCTCGCACGCCTCTGCCAGCATCTCGTGCCGGACGTCCACCGAGGGCCACCCCCCGCCCACGATGTGCTCGTTGAGGTTCTCCCCGGATCCCAGCCCCAGCCGGAACCTCCCCTCGCACAGCAACTGCATCGTCGCGGCCTTCTGGGCAACGACGGCAGGGTGGTAGCGGCGGGTCGGACAGGTCACGAAGGTCGTCAGCGGGATACGGGACGTGGCCTGCGCCGCGGCGCCCAGCACGCTCCACGCGTACGGGGAGTGCCCCTGCGAGTCCAGCCACGGGAAGGAGTGGTCGGAGGTGACGGTGAAGTCGAACCCCGCGGCCTCGGCCCGCACGGCGTGCCGCACCAGATCGCGGGGCCCGGCCTGTTCCGTCAGCATCGTGTAGCCGATCCGAACCATGGCAGCCGGGTGCCCTGCGGGCGCGGACGGAAACCGGCGCGTCCCGCCGGAGTGTGTCATGTGGTGCGGGGATGCCGGTGGGTGTGTCAGGCGCGCGTCACCTCGTCCAGCCTGTGGCGGGCGGGGCGCAGCGAATGTCCGGACGTCCTCGCGGGGAGGGGCGGGGCAGCGCGCCGCGGCCGTCGGCACATGTCCGTCTTCCCGGATCCCGGATGTTCATTCAGGATCGACCGCTTCCCTCCGGCCTCTCGCGTACGACGTCCTGCGGCCGCTTGTCGTCGCGCAGTCCGAGAAAGCGGGGGTGGCGCAGCAGGCCGTCCCGGGTCCACTCGGTGAAGCCGATCTCGGCGACGAGCCGCGGCCGTGCCCAGTGCACGCGGCGCTCGCGCACCGGATCCGCGAACGGGGACGCGGTCGTCTCCAGCGGGTCCAGAGCGGTGCGCAGCTCGCGCAGGGTCGCGGCCCGGAAGCCCGTGCCGACCTTGCCGGCGTAACGCAGCCGTCCCTGTTCGTAGTGCCCGAGCAGCAGGGCGCCCAGGCCCGTGCGGCTGCCCGTCGGCTCGGTCCAGCCGCCGACGACGAACTCCTGTCCGGCCGAGCAGTTGAGCTTCAGCCAGTCGTGGGACCGGCGCCGCACGTAACGGCCGTCCGCCCGCTTGGCGATCAACCCCTCCCAGCCCTTGGCGCACGCCTGTTCCAGCAGCTCGGGACCGCCTTCGTTGCGGTGCGGGGTCAGCCGTAGCGGTCCGTGGAAATCCAGCACCCGGCGCAGCAGCGACTTGCGGGTGCGCAGGGGGAGCCGGGTCAGGTCGACGCCGTCCAGACGCAGCAGGTCGAATACGTAGTAGGTGACGGCGACGCCGCTCGCCCGTGCCCGCGCCGGGTCCTCGATCTGCATGCGCTGCTGGAGCCGGGAGAAGTCGGTGCGGCCGCGGGAGATGGCCACGATCTCCCCGTCGACGGTGAAGCCGGAGCAGGCCTGGGCCGCGAGGGCGTCCAGAAGTTCGGGGTAGGAGCGATCCAGGGACCGGCCGCTGCGGGAGAGCAGGTGCGTGTTGGCGCCGTCGCGGACAGCGAGGGCACGGATGCCGTCGAGCTTGCGCTCGAAGATCCAGTTCTTGTCGAACGTCCGCCGGTCGCTGAGAACCGCGAGCATGGGGTTCCGCGCCGATTCCGCCGCATCCGGAGCCTCGAGCAGCAGCCGTTGCTGTTCGGGGGGCAGGGGGTCCAGGAGACCGTCCGCCGTCACGACGACTCAGCCCTCCTCGGCGGCGACCTGCCGCAGGGTGCGACCGGATTTCGCGGAGCGGGCGCGGGCCGGATCGGGGGTGCCGCGGCGTCCGGCGCGAGCGTCGTTCTCCTTGACCAGCAGCCACGACTCCCGGCCGGAGGAGGAGCCGCCCCCGCGGATGCGCGTCAGGGCGTATCCGCCGTGGAGCTTGCTCCCGTCCAGCCAGAACGAAAGGTGCCCCCTCCCCAGGGCCTGTGCCGCGGGCACCGGCGAGCCCTCGCGGTCGTGGGTGAGGATCCGGTAGGTGCCCTCGTCCCACACGATCGCCGTACCGGCGCCGTACTCGCCCACGGGGATGACGCCCTCGAACTCCCGGTACTCCAGCGGGTGGTCCTCGGTGGGGACGGCCAGCCGCTTGTCCCGGGGATCGTCGGACGGGCCCTTGGGCACCGACCAGGACTTGAGCACGCCGTCGGCCTCCAGGCGGAAGTCGAAGTGCAGCGTGCTCGCGTCGTGGATCTGCACCACGAAGGACGGGTTCTCGCCGAGGTCGGCGTTCCGGCCGCGCGGCTCCCGGGTGCGGGCGAAATCCCGCTTCTGCCGGTATTCCCGCAGGCTGTCCTTGCTGTTCACGGCGTACGTCCTCCCTCCGCGGGACCGGCGCGGCGCTGCCGTTGCGGGTACCCCCGCAGGCCGGCGGCACCCGCGCCCCGCCACAAGTGCCGGACGAGTCCACAGGTCGGCTGTTCCTCGAGGAGTCCTGCACCTGGCCGTACCGGCCCGCGCGGGTATCGGCACCCGCCACTTGGACGGGAACACCCTCTTGTGCACCTCCACTGCCGCCGAGGCGCTGAAGGAATCCTTCGGCGGCGACGGTCAGCCCGGCTCGTACGACGATTTCGACCATGCCGACGTCCTCGCGCTCGTCGGCCACAACATCGCGGAAACGCAGCCCGTACAGTGGATGCGCCCCTTCCTGCCCGCTGCATCGCAGGCAGGACGGAGTGCGGTGGTGGTTTCGACGGTGAGTCAGATGTCGCGGAACGTCTCGATCTGGGCGCCGACCGAGTTCAGCCGTTCCGCCAGCTCCTCGTAACCCCGGTTGATGACATAGACGTTGCGCAGCACCGAGGTGCCCTCCGCCGCCATCATGGCCAGCAGTACGACGACGGCCGGGCGCAGCGCCGGCGGGCACATCATCTCCGCCGCGCGCCAGCGGGTCGGGCCCTCCACCAGCACCCGGTGCGGGTCGAGGAGCTTGACGTTGGCGGCCAGCCGCGTCAGGTCGGTCAGGTAGATGGCGCGGTTGTCGTAGACCCAGTCGTGGATCAGGGTCGAGCCCTGGGCGGTGGCGGCGATGGCCGCGAAGAACGGCACGTTGTCGATGTTCAGCCCGGGGAAGGGCATCGGGTGGATCTTGTCGATCGGTGCCCGCAGCTTCGACGGCCGGACGGTGAGGTCGATCAGCCGGGTGCGTCCGTTGTTCGCCGGGTACTCGTCGCCGCGCTCGTGGTCGAGCCCCATCTCCTCGAGCACGGCCAGCTCGATCTCGAGGAACTCCACCGGAACACGGCGGATCGTCAGTTCGGACTCGGTGACCACGGCCGCGGCCAGCAGGCTCATCGCCTCGACCGGGTCCTCGGAGGGCGCGTAGTCGACATCCCTGTCGATCCGCGCGACGCCGTGGACGGTCAGGGTCGTCGAGCCCACGCCCTCGATCCGCACGCCCAGTTGCTCCAGGAAGAAGCACAGGTCCTGGACCATGTAGTTGGAGCTGGCGTTGCGGATGACGGTGACGCCGTCGTGCCGGGCGGCGGCGAGCAGCGCGTTCTCGGTGACGGTGTCGCCGCGTTCGGTCAGCACGATGGGACGGCTCGGTGAGATCCCGCGGTCGACCTGCGCGTGGTAGGTGCCGTCGGTGGCGGTGAGTTCGAGCCCGAAGTGCCGCAGCGCGGTCATGTGCGGTTCGACGGTGCGGGTTCCGAGGTCGCATCCGCCCGCGTACGGGATCCTGAAGCGGTCGGTGCGGTGCAGCAGCGGGCCCAGGAACATGATGACGCTGCGGGTCCGCCGGGCCGCCTCGGTGTCCATGGTGTCCAGGTCGAGCCGGTCCGGCGGGATGATCTCGAGGTCGTTGCCGTCGTTGATCCAGCGGGCGCGGACGCCGATGCTGCCGAGCACCTCGAGGATGCGGTAGACCTCCTCGATCCGGGCGACCCGGCGCAGCGTCGTGCGGCCGGAGTTGAGGAGTGACGCGCACAGCAGTGCCACGCACGCGTTCTTGCTGGTCTTGACGTCGATGCTGCCCGAAAGCCGGCGACCGCCGACCACGCGGAGATGCATGGGGCCGGAGTAGCCGAGGGAGACGATCTCGCTGTCCAAGGCTTCACCGATCCGGGCGATCATCTCAAGACTGATGTTCTGATTACCTCGCTCGATGCGGTTCACTGCGCTCTGACTCGTGTGCAGAGCATCGGCAAGCTGGGCCTGTGTCCAGCCTCGATGCTGACGGGCATCGCGGATGAGCTTACCGATTCGGGTGAGGTAGTCGTCTGCCATATGCGAGAGAATATCTCAAATATGAGATTCAAAGTATTCAACTCGTCTCGCTCGTAGGGCCGGTCGCTCCAGATTCGGCGCCGCGGCGACGCGCTGCAGGACGGGACGGCCCTGGTGGCCGTGGGCTTTTCTGCCCACGGGCCGTGCCCCCTCGGCCTTCTCGGGGCCCTCGGACGACCTCACCGCATTCGCCCGTTCGGGTCACCCCGACGGGGCGCCGGGCACAGCGGGCCGGCGCGGCAGCAGGGGGGCGGACTCACTCCCCGCCGCAGCCGCCCGCGGCAGCCTCCTCCGGCGCGATCCGGTACGCACCCGTCCTCGCGGTGGCCGTGAGCACCCGGCGCAGGTGCCGGACGAAGCGGGGAACGTTCTCCCGGCCCAGCCGGGTGTCGGGGAACCGGCAGGCCACGTAGACACCGTCGTGACCGCGGTTGATCCACATGCAGGCCTGGTCGCCGTACGAGGCCCGGCCGATCACGCACGCCTTCCACGCCTCCCAGGAGTCGGCTCCGGGGGCCACCCGCATATCGATGTAGGAGATGAAGGCGAACGGGTCCGGAGAGGTGATGGAGAGCGCCGGACCGAGGAATTCGCTCACCCGGAAGAACGGGACGTCGGCCATCGGCTTGGCCGCGCGCACCGCATCCTCGGCCGAGCGGACCGCCTCGTGGAACTCCTGGGCGCCCGAGAGATCGACGGTGATCGGGGCGACCCCGATGTACCAGCCCATCGATGCCACCCACTGGGCCTCGGACCTGGTGTGGAACGGGATGACGGACCGGTAGACCGGCTGGCGGCCCACCTCGCGGGCGACGATCCCGGCCGCCGCGAGCACACCCGAGAGAAACGTCCCCCCGCTCTTCCGGCACGCGGTGCCGAAGGCATCCGCGTCCGCCGCGTCCAGCAGCCACTCGCACAGGCTGCTCTGCCGGGGAAGCTCCTCGCCGTGCAGCACGCCCAGATCGAGCGGGAAGGAGGGCAGCCGGCCGCCGCACGCGTTCAGGAATCCGCGCCACCCGGCGACCGTCTCGTGGTCGTCGCCCACGGTGCCGGCCGACTCGCGCTCGCGGTGGCAGAAGTCGACGTAGCTTCCGACCGGGGGCAGTTCGGGCCCCCGGCCGGCCGCGGCGGCTTCGTAGAGTTCGACGACGTCGTACGTAGCCAGCGCCAGGGAGTAGGCGTCGATGTTGATGTGGTCGAAGGCGAGATAGACGGTCGCCGACTTCTCGCGCTCGATCACGACGAACGTGTAGTACGGCCACGCCAGCGGGTCCGTCGCCTTGCCGAAGCGTTCCTCGAGATGCGCGGTGACCTCGGCGGCGCTGCCCAGCAGCGGCCCGTCCGCCGCCTCGATGCAGATCGCGCCGGCGTCGAGTGTGAACCTTTCCAGCCTCTCGCCGCAGACCCGGAAGCCGCTGCGCAGCGTCTCGTGGCGGTCGATGAGCCGGAGGAACGCCGTCTCCAGCGCCGCCCGGTCGAGACGGCCGGCGATCTCGAAGGTCACCGCCAGCCAGGCCGGAATGTCGACGTGCAGCTCGCGCAGCACGAGCGCTGCTCTGAGGTGGGCCTCCTGGATGTGCGACGGAGGCCGGCTGTCGGGGCCGGAACGGTCTGCCGCTGCGACGGTGTCCGCGTGTACGCGCCACTCGACCGCCCGGCCGGGCAGCGCCTCGTGGTCGCGGATGTCCAGCATTCTGATGGCGGTGCTCCCTCCACGAGGGATCCGGACGGCCGGATCCCGGAGTCGCGCGCCGTTCCTCCGGAGGGATCGGGCACGAGACGTCACTGTAAGCCGCGCGGCGGCGAGCGCTCCGTAACACCACCGCCATGTGTCCGTGTCCCGTGGCGACACCGGGGCGGGCCTGCGGCCTGCCCGGCGCCCCGGTGCAGAGCGGTCGTGGCGGTGGGGCTCCCGGCGAACGAGTTCGCCGGGAGCCTCGCGCTCGCTCCTCGCGCCCGAACCGCGCACCGTTCCTAGAATTGAAGGCGTGGCCAGGCCCAACGAGGAGGTCGAGGCACTCCTGGAGGAGTACGCCGACCTCATCGCCATCACCCGGGGCGACGCTTACAAGGCGCGCGCCTACGAGAAGGCCGCCCGCGCGATCGGCGGGCACCCGGCCGACGTCTCCCACCTCGACGCCGCCGGCCTGCGCGAGATCCCCGGGGTGGGCAGGTCGATCGCCGACAAGGTCGTCGAGTACTTCCGCACCGGCGACATCACCGTGGTCGAGCAGGCCAGGGCGAGCATCCCCGCCGGCCTGCGCGAGCTCATCACGATCCCCACGCTGGGACCCAAGAAGGCGATGACCCTCTACGAGGATCTGCACATCTCCTCGGTCGACCAACTGGCCGACGCCATACGCGCCGAGAGGCTGCGCGGTCTGAAGGGGTTCGGCGAGAAGACCGAGGAGAACATCCTGCACGGCATCACGCTCATGCGTCAGGCGGGTGACCGGGTGGGGCTGGGGGCGGCCATGGAATCCGCCGAGGAGATCGTGGCCGAGCTCTCCGGCCTGTCCGGCTGCGAGCGCTGCACCTGTGCCGGTTCGCTGCGCCGCATGAAGGAGACCGTCGGCGACATCGATGTGCTCGTCGCGGCCGGCCGGTCGGCGCCCTTCATGGACGCGCTCACCGCGTTGCCCTCCACCGCCGAGGTCATCGCCCACGGCGGGAAGAAGACATCAGTCCGCGACGCGAAGGGGCTTCAGGTCGATCTTCGGGTGATTCCTCCGGAATCCTGGGGGGGGGCGGGCTCCAGTACTTCACCGGGTCGAAGGCGCACAACATCCGGACCCGCACGATCGCCGTCCACCGGGGACTGAAGCTGTCCGAGTACGGCCTGTTCGAGGCAGAGAGCGGGAAGCGGGTCGCCTCCACGACCGAGGAGGAGGTGTACGCCGGGCTCGGACTGCCGTGGATCCCGCCCACGCTGCGCGAGGACCGCGGCGAGGTCGAGGCCGCGGTGCGCGGTGAGCTGCCGGATGTCGTCGAGGAGGCGGACATCCGCGGCGACCTGCACACCCACACCGATCTCACCGACGGCCTCGCCCCGTTGGAGGACATGGTCCGCACCGCCGCGGAGCGCGGCTACCGCTACTACGCCGTCACCGACCACGCGCCGAACCTGTACATGCAGCGCATGACGGACGAGAAGATCCTCGCCCAGCGCGAGCGGGTGCGCGAGCTCGACGGCGCACACCACGGCATGCGCCTGCTGCACGGCACAGAGCTCAACATCGGACCGGACGGGGAGGTGGACTGGCCGGGGGAGTTCCTCGACGGTTTCGACATCTGCGTGGCCTCGGTCCACTCCCACTTCAATCTGAGCCGGAAGGCGATGACGCGACGGCTCGTACGCGCCTGCGAGAATCCCCATGTGAACGTCGTCGGCCACCCGACGACCCGGCTGATCGGCAGGCGGCACGGCCTCGACGCGGACTGGGACGAAGTCTTCGACGCCTGCGCCCGCACCGGCACCGCGCTCGAGGTCAACGCACAGCCCGACCGGCTCGACCTCGGGGGCGAGGACATTCTGAACGCCAAGCGGCGCGGCGCGAGGTTCGCCGTCAGCACCGACGCCCACTCCGTCATCCACCTCGGGTACCTGCGTTTCGGGATCGGCACGGCTCAGCGCGGCTGGCTGACCCCCGGCGACGTCATCAACACCTGGCCGCTGGCGCGGTTGCGCCGTTTCCTGCGGGACGGGCGTGCGCGCTGACCCCAGGTGCGGAGGCGGGACTCAGGTCCCGGTAGGGAAGCCGTACCGGCCGTGCAGACGGACGAAGCGGGCGGCGGTCAGGACATGTTCGTGCTCCAGGCCCCGAGCGGTGCGGCGGAAGCACACGACGTC
Source organism: Streptomyces meridianus (assembly GCF_023703325.1). Lineage (GTDB taxonomy): Bacteria > Actinomycetota > Actinomycetes > Streptomycetales > Streptomycetaceae > Streptomyces > Streptomyces meridianus. The sequence goes on along the minus strand of NZ_JAMQGM010000014.1, from coordinate 115,687 downwards.
CTCCTGGCCGCCGGGGCCCAGGGGCTGCACCAGCCGCCCGCCGACGCGCAACTGGTCGACCAACGGCGCCGGCACCTCCGGGAACGCCGCCGATACGATGACGGCGTCGTAGGGAGCGCGATCGGGCACGCCGCCGCTGCCGTCGCCGCTGCGCAACTCCACGTTGTGGACGCCGTGGCGGGTGAGGTTGAGCTGCGCCTGCCGGGCGAGATCCGCGTGCACCTCGACACTCACCACGTCCGCGGCCAGCTGTGCCAACAGGGCAGTCTGGAAACCGAGGCCGGTCCCCACTTCGAGGACGTGTTCGCTGCCCTCCAGGCCGAGGCTCTCGATCATCATCGCCGTCAGCGAGGGTTGTGTGGTGGTCTGGCCGTGCCCGATCGGGACGGGCACGTCGCGGTAGGCGGCCGCGGCCTCGTCCGGCGGCACGAAGCCTTCTCGCGGTGTCGCCCGAACGGCTCGGACGAGGCGCTCGTCCTCGATGCCGGCCGCTCGCAGCGCCCGTGCCAGGGCCTCGCGGGGATCAGCTGTTGCGTTCACGTACACCACCTCGGGCTGCTCGGAGCGTGAGCACACCGTCCGGTTCCCGGTCCACATGCGAGCCGAGGTCGCGGCCGATCCGGTCCAGGACACCGCGCAACCACTCGGCGTCCTCGTCCGAGGCGGCCACCAGCCGCATCCGGCGCGACTGCAGGGGCACCATCCGTACCCCGGGCGCGGTGCCGGGCCGCACGGTGACGCACCAGAGCAGGCGCAGGTCGTCGCGGTAGTGCTCGTGACCGGAGATGCCCTCGTAGTCGTCGACGAAGTCGCCGCAGCCGTAGAGAACGGTCCGGCCGCGGTGGATCTCGGCCGGGCGCGGATGGTGCGAGGAGTGGCCGAACACGACGTCCGCACCGCCGTCGGTGAGGGCGTGCGCGAAGCGGACCTCACCACGGGAGACGCGGTAACCCCAGTTGCCTCCCCAGTGGACGGAGACGATCACGACGTCCCCCGGCCGCCTCTCCCGACGGATGCGGTCGGTGATCGCTGACGCCGCGGCATCCGACGGCTCGGCGACGAAGTCCAGACCGGATCGGTCGTCGGTCGCCGCCCAGTCGTGCGGGACGCCGCTGGAAGGCATCGCGCAGGCGAACACGAGGACCCGGCCGCCACCGTCGAGGGGAACGACCGCGGGCCGTGCAGCCTCCGCGGCGTTCCGGCCGGCTCCGGCGGTCCTGAACCCGTGAGTGTGCAGCGCATCCAGCGTTTCCTCGAGTCCGCGACGGCCGAAGTCCAGGACGTGGTTGTTGGCCAGAACGCAGACATCGGGGTGGGCCGCCGCCAGGCAGGGCAGGTTGGCCGGGTTCATCCGGTAGTGCACGCCTTTGCCGGGCGCGAATGCGTCGTGCCGTGTGACGGAGGTTTCCAGGTTCAGCACCCTGACGTCCGGCGCCGTGGCGTCGAGCACCTGCAGGGCTTCGCCCCAGGGCCATGCGAAACCGGCCGGCCGGGGTACGCGGCCGTTGACCTTCTCCACCATCTCGACGTAGGCGCGGGCGTCCCGGACGTGCGATTCGCGCAGCTCCGCGTCACCGGGGTGCGGAAGGATCTGGTCCACGCCCCGGCCGAGCATGACGTCCCCGCAGAAGCACAGCGTGACATCGCTCTCGCCCATCTGCCCAGGTTAACGCCGGGGCCGGGAGGCTTCACCGGCCCGCGCGGCCCCGGACCGGGGCGTGGGAGGGCACCTGCGAGGGTGCTTGGCGAAGTCGCCGTCGGCGCCGGCCGGTGTGGCGGGGCGACGCGCGAAAAGGACCGCCCCTGGAATGCTCTCGTCGGGGTCGAGCAGCATGTGGGCCTCGACCGTGAACCCGGCATCGCGCAGCCGGGCCGCCACTTCGGCGGGCCGGCGGCGGTGGACGTGGACGTTCATCGGGTGACCGCCGTAGCCCTGTGTCTTCAGCCGGGACTCGTTGCCGGCGTGAAATCCGAGCAGCAGTGGTGCGCCGGGCCGCAGCACCCGCCAGAAGTGGCCGAAGACCGTGGGGACGGCAGCGTCGGGGATGTGGATCAACGACCAGGAAGCGAGCAGGCCGGCGACCGAAGCATCGGAGAGGCCGAGGTCCGTCATCGAGCCCACCTCGAACCGCAGGTGGGGGTGGTCACGCCGAGCGACGTCGATCATCACAGGGGAGAGGTCGATGCCGAAAGCATCCACACCCAGCTCATGGAGGTGAGCGGTGACGTGTCCGGGCCCGCAGCCCACGTCCGCCACCGGCCCGCCCCCGACGGCGTGCACCAGGTCTGCGAACAACGCCAGAGCCGCCCGAAGATACGGTGCCTCGGCCAGGGCGTCGCGTACGAGGGCGGCATAGTCGACCGCGACCGTGTCGTAGGAGGTCCGGGTCTCTGCCAGCCAGCGGTCCGCGTTCATGGCTGGCACAGTAACCGGCCGGGCACGGCTCGAACCGGGGGAAACGGATGGCGGACCGGAGCGTACTCGGGATGGGATCGGACCTTCGCTGCGAGAGATCACGGGTACCGGGCGAGCCTCGGAGGCAAGGATGTACTAGAGTTATCTCGACATCGAGATATCTGCGGAAGCGCGCACCGTCGCCACCACGGGTAAGGGCCACCTCAGTAAGCCTTGCCTCAGCGGATCGGCCGGACGCCGTGGCGGCAGGATCGTGGTAGTTACGCGCATATTGATGAAGGAGACTGTCGTGTCGGCGAACAGCTTCGACGCCCGCAGCACGCTGCGCGTGGGCGACGAGTCGTACGAGATTTTCCGGCTGGACAAGGTCGAGGGCGCCGCGCGCCTTCCCTACAGCCTGAAAGTGCTGCTGGAGAACCTGCTCCGCACCGAGGACGGCGCGAACATCACCGCCGACCACATCCGGGCCCTGGGCGACTGGGATGCGAGCGCGCAGCCGAGCCAGGAGATCCAGTTCACCCCGGCCCGCGTGATCATGCAGGACTTCACGGGCGTGCCCTGCGTGGTGGACCTCGCCACGATGCGCGAGGCCGTCAAGGCGCTGGGCGGCGACCCGGCGAAGATCAACCCGCTGGCACCGGCCGAACTGGTCATCGACCACTCCGTGATCGCCGACAAGTTCGGCACGCCGGACTCGTTCGCCCAGAACGTCGAGCTGGAGTACGGGCGCAACAAGGAGCGCTACCAGTTCCTGCGCTGGGGTCAGACCGCCTTCGACGAGTTCAAGGTCGTCCCGCCCGGCACCGGCATCGTCCACCAGGTCAACATCGAGCACCTGGCCCGCACCGTCATGGTCCGGAACGGTCAGGCCTACCCGGACACGCTCGTCGGCACCGACTCGCACACCACCATGGTCAACGGCCTGGGCGTGCTCGGCTGGGGCGTCGGCGGCATCGAGGCCGAGGCCGCGATGCTCGGCCAGCCGGTCTCCATGCTGATCCCGCGGGTCGTCGGCTTCAAGCTGACCGGTGAGCTGAAGCCCGGAACCACCGCCACCGACCTGGTGCTCACGATCACCGAGATGCTGCGCAAGCACGGCGTCGTCGGCAAGTTCGTCGAGTTCTACGGCGAGGGCGTCGCCGCCACCTCGCTCGCCAACCGCGCCACCATCGGCAACATGTCGCCGGAGTTCGGTTCCACCGCCGCGATCTTCCCGATCGACGACGAGACCATCAACTACCTGCGCCTGACCGGCCGTTCCGACCAGCAGCTCGCGCTCGTCGAGGCCTACGCCAAGGAGCAGGGCCTCTGGCTCGACCCGGCCGCCGAGCCCGACTTCTCCGAGAAGCTCGAGCTGGACCTGTCCACCGTCGTCCCGTCGATCGCCGGCCCGAAGCGCCCGCAGGACCGCATCGTCCTGGCCGAGGCCAAGCAGCAGTTCGAGCGGGACGTGCGCAACTACGTGTCCGACGCCGAGGACGCCGACGAGGCGGGCATCGAGTCCTTCCCGGCCTCCGACGCCCCGGCGGTCAGCAACGGCGCGCCGAGCAAGAAGGTCAAGGTCACCTCCCCCGACGGCACCGAGTACGAGATCGACCACGGCGCCGTCACCGTCGCCGCGATCACCTCCTGCACCAACACGTCGAACCCGTACGTCATGGTCGCCGCCGCCCTGGTGGCCAAGAAGGCGGTCGAGAAGGGCCTGAGCCGCAAGCCGTGGGTGAAGACCACGCTCGCCCCCGGGTCCAAGGTCGTCATGGACTACTACGACCGGGCCGGTCTGACGCCGTACCTCGACAAGATGGGCTTCAACCTCGTCGGCTACGGCTGCACCACCTGCATCGGCAACTCCGGTCCGCTTCCGGAGGAGGTCTCCAAGGCCGTCAACGACAACGACCTGGCCGTCACCTCGGTACTCTCCGGCAACCGCAACTTCGAGGGCCGGATCAACCCCGACGTCAAGATGAACTATCTGGCCTCCCCGCCGCTGGTCGTCGCGTACGCTATCGCCGGCTCCATGAGGACCGACATCACCACCGAGGCGCTCGGCACCGACTCCGATGGCCACCCGGTCTTCCTCAAGGACATCTGGCCGACCGAGGCCGAGGTCAACGAGGTCGTCGCCTCCGCGATCGGCCAGGACATGTTCTCCTCCTCCTACGAGGACGTCTTCGCCGGTGACGCCCAGTGGCAGTCGCTGCCGATCCCGACCGGTAACACCTTCGAGTGGGACGCCGAGTCCACCTACGTCCGCAAGCCCCCGTACTTCGAGGGCATGACGATGGACCCGGCCCCGGTCGAGGACATCGCCGGCGCCCGGGTGCTCGCCAAGCTCGGAGACTCGGTCACCACCGACCACATCTCCCCGGCCGGTGCGATCAAGGCCGACACTCCGGCCGGCAAGTACCTCACCGAGCACGGTGTGGAGCGTCGCGACTTCAACAGCTACGGCTCGCGCCGCGGGAACCACGAAGTCATGATCCGCGGCACGTTCGCCAACATCCGCCTGCGCAACCAGATCGCGCCGGGCACCGAGGGCGGTTACACCCGCGACTTCACCCAGCAGGACGGTCCGGTGTCGTTCATCTACGACGCCTCGCGCAACTACATGGCCGCCGGTACCCCGCTGGTCGTCCTCGCGGGCAAGGAGTACGGCTCCGGCTCGTCCCGTGACTGGGCGGCCAAGGGCACCGCGCTGCTCGGCGTCAAGGCCGTCATCGCGGAGTCGTACGAGCGCATCCACCGCTCGAACCTCATCGGCATGGGCGTTCTGCCGCTGCAGTTCCCCGAGGGCACCTCGGCCGAGTCCCTCGGCCTGACCGGCGAGGAGACCTTCTCCATCACCGGTGTTGCCGGCCTCAACGAGGGCGGCATCCCGGAGACCGTCAAGGTGACGACGGACAGCGGCGTCGAGTTCGACGCCAAGCTCCGCATCGACACCCCCGGCGAGGCGGACTACTACCGCAACGGCGGCATCCTGCAGTACGTGCTGCGCTCTCTGATCCGCAAGTAGGCGAACGGCTCCACCCGGACGGGCCGCACACCATTCGAGGTGTGCGGCCCGTCCGCGTCTCCGGTTCCGTCCGGCAGCCGTTCCCCGGCCCGGTGAGCCGTCCAGGAACACGAACACCTCGGTGGAAGCAGCCTTCTCACGGGCGAGGAAGCACAGCGCCGAGCCGGGCGGATCGACGCCGGCCGGGTGACGAGCACACGCAAGCTTCTGATGGACATGCGGTCTCGGTCGTGACCCCGTCCACCAGGAGCTTCTCCATGTCCGGATGCAGCCCACCCCGACTGTCCGCCGAATCGGCCGGGTCGGAAAGGCTCGCACACGGTCCGCACGGAGAATGCCTATTCCCGGGCTTGCCTCGGATCGATCGGAATCTCCCGAGCCGTATTCTCGGCGCGCTCCTCGGCGATCAACTGCCTTGCCGTGGTCCCGCAGCAGCGTTCGTACTGGTTCTGCCAGTCCGTCATGAACAAGTCGTAGGTGGACCGCCCGACCAGCCTCAGGTCCGACTCGTCGTTGTGCCAGATGCCGTTGCTCGTCCAGTTCGAGGAACCGACGAACACGATCCTGGAGTCGGCCGCCCCCGCGTAATTGCCGCTGACCATCATGTACTTGTTGTGCGTGTAGTGCAGGGCGTTGCCGTTGGCGTCGGTGCCGCGGCTGGTGTCGTGCACGTCGATGTTCGGCCGGTTCTTCAGGTAGTCCTGCACGCTGTCATCGACCATTCCGGCGGTGATCAGAATGTTGATCTTGACGCCGGTCCGGGCCAGGCTCACCAGCTTCTTCGGCAGCTCCAGATAGTTCCGGTCACCCGGCTTCCCGTGAGAGGTCCACTGGAACATGGCGATGTTGATCGTGGCCGGCGCCTTGATGTTGTCCAGGAAGTCGACCCAGGTGTCGCTCTTGCTGCGCGCCTTGGGCCACTGGTAGGAGTGCGGCGTGAGTTTCCTGGCGTCCTTGCCGCTGGTGGAGTTGTAGTAGTCGGGCGCCAACGGGCCCGGACCGCCCAATGCCCCCTTGGCCATGGCGGTGAAGTAGCGGACGTAGGAGTTGTACAGGGCGACGTTGCCCTTGACGGTGGCGCTGCTGTTCCACGCGGTGCTGACCTGGGCGGAGGTGGGGTTGGCGCTGCTGACGGTCACCGTCCTGTTCGCATCGGATCCGCCGCTGAGCATGTAGTACTTCGCGTGCAGGGAGGAGCCGCCGAAGTGGGACAGACAGCCGCCCGGGCACAGCGCGGCGAAGCTGGAGGCTCGCGGATCGTTGCCCAACTCGGTGACCATCGACTGCCAGGTCGTATTGTCGCTGTGGACGTCCATCAGCGCCTTGACGATGACTCCGCGCTGGTGGGCGGCGATCAGGGCGTTGGCGAAGTCCGGGCCCGGCTGTGCTTTGCCGATCGAGTACATGGCGACGCGTACGGTCTGCCCGCAGCCGGCGCTGTTGATCGACTCGATGATCGGGCCCATGATCTTCATCCGGGCGACGGGGTCCTCCGGGTCGCTGAAGCGCGGGCCCGGGCTGGACGTGAACGTCCGATGCTCGCAACTGAGCGGGGGCTTGGCCTTCTTGACCGCGGCCTGCGCCGTTGTCAGCGGCAGCATGGTGACGACCAGCGCGGTGATCAACGTGATCGTTCGCTTCATGGGCGGCCTTTCGGTGGGCTGTTGATGATGAAGAGTCGGGTCGCCACAAGGCCCACACGCGCGATGCCGCCGGAGGCGGGACCTCCTGCTGGGCCACCGATCGGCGCATCGCAGGATTCCTCGAGCAGGGTGGGCCAAGGGGCGTTGTTCTGCTGGTCGGCCGATGGACAGTCACCGTGGGGAGAGCGACGGCCGTCCGGCGTCGCGACCCCGTCCATGCCGTCGGGATGGCGCTCGTGCCCCTGCGGTCACCTGCCGCTGACACCTCCGCGGCCACGACTGCGGCGGCGCCTTCGCCCCCGGCAAAGCTGGGAAGGGCATACGAACTCTTTCGGGTTCGTGGATTTCGATTTCGCAGCGCGATCGCTCGCGCTGCGCCGAGACTGTCGCATCGATGGCGACAGCGGGATGACGAAACTTCAAGCCCCCGGAGTGTCCTGAAGATTGCCACGAGCGCCGATGGCGAGCGGCGCCTGCACCCCCCACTTCCCTTGCAGCGGACCGACGGGCAAGTGCCGAGCAGGCGCGCTCACAACTCGAACCGGCCCACTCTTCCTTCGGAAGATTACCACGTGAGCTTCACGTAAACTCTACAATCGCCCTAAGTGGGGATACCGAGGCTTTCCAGCCCGGTTGAGCCGCAAGTCCGTCGGCGCGGAACGCTGAGTGCTGAGTGTGGCGTGGGGCCACTGAGATCCAGATGGTTCTGACGGTGGAGAAGCTGCTGTTGGTCGTCGAGGCTGCAACCCCCCCGACCGGGCGATGGGTTGCCGGCCGTGGCCCGGCCACCTGACCCGATCGGGGCCGAGCGGCTCGTGCTCCGGCACGTCGAGGGACGCGTACGGGGATGGGCAAGGGCAGCTGCGCTGCGCGCTGCTCGACCAGGTCGGAAATGCCTCGCTCCCGGGCTTCCGGCGTTCCGACCCGAGGTGAGCCGTCGGCGAGGCGGGTTCCGGCGCTAGAAGCGATGCGCGAGCCACCTGAGGCCCAGGAACCGTGCGGAGCAAGCTGTTTCCGGTCCGTTGCCCGCCGGGGGAATTCCGGTGAGGTCTCAACTCGGGAAAGACTGCAGCCCAAACCTGTATTCGATGTTGCCCAGGTCGCGAGAAGTGGACTATACCTGTCGGCGTCCGAGCGGCCGCGCGACTGGGCCGTGGACCCGGGGGGAGATCGGGGGCGGGACGGCAGGGGCTCATGGTGTCCACTGCCGCGCCGGCCCGGCCCGAACCGGAGCACCAGGCACTACGCAGCTTCAAATGACCGCGGTGGCGGGGCCCTTCGCCGGAGGCGACTTCAGTCCGGGCGACCGGTACACCGCCTGAGTCCTGGAGAGGGCGAGGACTTGAGCATGGGATCCACCTCCGAATTCGGCCGTCGTGATCTGATCAAGAAGGCCGCGGCACTCGGCCTCGTTACTGTTCCGGCGATGAGCGCCCTCAGTGCGTGCGCCACGTCCGGTGGCGACGACCGGAAGGTCGAGAAGGGAAAGAAGACCGATTCCAATCCGTTCGGCGTGAACGAGAAGGCCGGATTGGAAGTGGTCATCTTCGACGGCGGCTTCGGCACGCAGTACGCCAAGGACGCGGCGAAGGACTACGAGAAGAAGTACGGCGCGGTCAAACTCAAGGCGACCCAGGACATTCAGCCGCTGCTCCAGCCACGGATGGTCGGCGGCACCCCGCCGGACCTGGTGGACAACTCCGGTGCCAAGGCGATGGACGCCGCGACCCTCATCGCCAAGGGCCAGATCGCCGATCTGACGCCGCTCCTCGACGCACCGTCGTACGACGATCCGGACAAGAAGGTCCGTGACATCCTCGTGCCCGGCACCATCGAGATGGGCCAGTACGGCGATGACAAGTGCTACCGCCTGAACTACGCGTTCACCACCTACGGTGTCTGGTATTCGAAGAAGACCCTCGAGGACAACGGCTGGGAGTATCCCAAGACCTGGGACGAGATGCTCGCCCTCTGCGCGAAGGCGAAGAAGAAGGGCATCGCGGGCTGGACGTACGCGGGCAAGTACCCGTACTACATCGCGTTCGCCCTGTACCCGTTCATCGCCAAGATCGGCGGTAGTGACGTCATCAAGGCGATCGACAACCTCGAGCCGAACGCCTGGAAGCACGACGCCGTCCTGAAGGCCTTCGAGGCCTACTACGAGCTGGAGGCCAAGGGGTACATCCTCAAGGGCACCCCCGGCCTGGATCACATTCAGTCGCAGACGCAGTGGACCAAGGGCAAGGCCCTGTTCATCCCCAACGGTTCCTGGGTGGAGAACGAGGCCAAGGCCACCACACCGAAGGACTTCGAGGTGACGATGGCGCCGCCGTCGAGCCTCGACTCCTCCGACAAGATGCCGTTCGAGACCATCTGGGCGAAGGCGGACGAGCCGTTCATCGTGCCGAAGCAGGCCAAGAACGTCGAGGGCGGCCTGGAAATGCTGCGCGTCATGCTCAGCAAGAAGGCCGCGCAGAATTTCGCCGAGCTGGTCTCGTCGCTGACCTGTGTCCAGGGTGCCACCGACGGCATGGACCTGCCGCCCGGCCTCGCGTCGTCGAGCCAGGCCCTGAAGGACGCCGGCGACAACGTGGTCAATCCCCGTATCCGGGACTGGTACCAGACCCTGGACAAGGAGAAGATCGGCGGCATCCTCGCCGAGATGATGGCGGGCCGCATGAAGCCCAAGGAGGCCGTCTCGGCCATCCAGAAGGCGGCCGACGAGACGGCCAAGGACGACTCGATCAAGAAGTACAAGCACAGCTGACGGCTGGGGTCCGGTCGGTCGGAGGACGAACATGGAACGGGGCGGGCATGGCGACTGACAGCCGTGTAGTGGCCGATGAGACCACGGCAGGTACGGCGAAGGGTCCGGGTGTCGGCGGCTTCGCCGCCTCCCGGCACTACCGGACCTTTGTCAAGTACCGCTTCATTGCGGGCTTCCTGGCGTTTCCGCTGGCCTTGTACGGTGTCTTCGTCATCTCGCCCTTCTTCCAGACGTTCTACTACTCGTTGACCGACTGGACCGGTTACAGCAGCGACTTCGCGTTCATCGGCCTCGACAACTTCGGCAGGCTGCTCGAGGACGGTCTGTTCTGGAAGGCGCTGGGCCACAACCTGGTCCTGCTCGTCTGCCTGCCGCTGCTGGCCCTCGGGCTCGGCCTGTTCTTCGCCTTCATGCTCAACGTCGGCGGTCGCCACGCCCGTGGCGAGGCTGCCGCCGGCGTCCGCGGGTCCCACATCTACAAGATTGTTTACTTCTTCCCGCAGGTGCTGTCCGTCGCCATCATCGCGGTCCTGTGGGGCAACATCTACAACCCGCAGGGCGGACTGCTCAACGGCGTGCTGAACGCGGTCGGCCTGTCCTCGCTCGAGCAGAACTGGCTGGGCGACCCCGGACTGGCCCTCTCGTGCGTGCTTGCGGTGATGGTGTGGGCGAACGTGGGCTTCTACGTGGTGCTGTTCTCGGCCGCCATGGGCTCGATCCCCCGGGACATCTACGAGGCCGTGCTGCTCGACGGCGCGAGCCGGATGACCACCTTCTTCCGGATCACCCTCCCGTTGATCCGGGACACCGTTCAGACCGGCTGGGTCTACGCGGGCATCATGGCGCTCGAGACGTGCTTCGCCTACGTCCACATCATGACGGTCAACCAGGGCGGACCGAATTACTCCACCCTGGTGCTTCCCGTCTACCTCTACAACAAGGCGTTCCGTGACGGGCAGGCCGGCTACGCCACCGCTGTCGGTGTCGCGTTGCTCCTGGTCACCATGCTGTTCGCAGTGGTGGCGATGGGGCTGGGCCGTCGTCGCGACCGCATCGAGTTCTGACGTGAGCGGGGAGAACGCAACGATGAGCACCGCACAGCCGGCCGAGATGTCCGGTACCACCCCGGCGGGAGTCCCGGCGGCGTCGCGCGCCTCCGCGGGCAGGTCCCCGGGCTCCCGGAGCGAAGGCCGGACCCTCGGCGTCTTCTCGCAGGGGTTCCTCGTCCTGTGGGCTTGCATGGCCGCAGGCCCCCTGCTCTGGGCAGCCATGAGCTCGCTCAAGACCGACGGGCAGATCCTGGAGAGCCCGTGGTCGCTGCCCACCTCGCTGAACTGGGAAAACTGGGTCCGCGCATGGAACGGCGCCCACATCGGCGAGTACACCCTGAACTCGCTGGTCGTGGTGATCCCGTCGGTGCTCGGCACGATGCTGCTGGGCTCGATGACCGCCTACGTCCTGGCGCGTTTCGAGTTCCCCGGCAACCGTTTCATCTATTACCTGTTCGTCGGGGGGATGACCTTCCCGGTCATCATGGCGATCGTGCCGCTGTTCTTCGTGATGAAGAACCTCTCCCTGCTCAGCACGCCGCATGGCCTGATCCTGGCCTACATCGCCTACTCGCTGCCGTTCACCACGTTCTTCATGACGGCGTTCTTCCGCACCCTGCCCGGTGCCATCGCCGAGGCGGCCATGATCGACGGGGCTTCGCACGCACGGGTCTTCTTCCAGGTCATGCTGCCCATGGCCAAGCCGGGGCTGGTGAGCATCGGCATCTTCAACTTTCTGGGTCAGTGGAACCAGTACCTGCTGCCGATCGCCCTGAACACCGAGGACCCCGACAAGGCCCTCCTCACGCAGGGCCTGGCGACCCTCGCGGTGAGCCAGGGGTACAAGGGCGACTGGTCGGGGCTGTTCGCGGGTCTGACCATCGCGACGCTTCCCGTGCTGGTCGTCTACACCGTCTTCCAGCGCCAGGTCCAGGCGGGACTGACGTCCGGCGCCCTGAAGTAGCGGTGCCCGGTCTTCCGGCGAGGCGGCCCCGACGGGGCCGCCTCGTTCGCCGCGGGGAGGCGTTCGACGAACGAATGGCTCGTCGCGACCCCTTGACGCGAGACAGTCTGTACGGCTGAGCTTAGAGTTCACATGTTGTAGACGGCGGGCCACACCGGGGCCCGGATGCGTCGTTTCTGGCCTGCTGGGAGTGATCAGACCGTGGTGGAGACTCCGGGATCGCAGTCGTCCCTGCACCGGGCCAACCTGGAGCGGGTCGTGCGCGCGGTACGGCTCGTCGGCTCGCTCACCCAGGCGGAGATCGCCCGCGCCACCGGGCTGTCGGCGGCGACGGTCTCGAACATCGTCCGTGAGCTCAAGGACCGCGGAACGGTCGAGGTCACCCCCACGTCGGCCGGCGGGCGGCGCGCCCGGAGCGTGTCGCTCAGCGGTGACGCCGGCGTCGTCGTCGGCGTCGACTTCGGCCATGCCCACCTGCGGGTCGCGGTCGGGAACCTCGCCCACCACGTGCTCGCCGAGGAGGCCGAGCCGCTGGATGTCGACGCCTCCGCCGCGCAGGGCTTCGACCGGGCGGAACGCCTGGTCAAACGACTGGTGGCGAGCACGGGCGCGGGAGCGGAGAAGGTCATCGGCGTCGGCCTCGGCGTCCCCGGGCCGATCGACGTGGAGACCGGCACGCTCGGCTCAACCGCCATCCTGCCGGGGTGGACCGGCATCAACCCGCGCGAGGAGCTCGCCGGCCGGCTCGGCGTTCCGGTGTACGTCGACAACGACGCCAACCTGGGCGCGCTCGGCGAGCTGGTCTGGGGCAGCGGTCGCGGCGTCAAGGACCTCGCGTACATCAAGGTCGCCAGTGGTGTCGGTGCCGGCCTGGTGATCAACGGCCGCATCTACCGGGGCCCCGGGGGGACCGCCGGAGAGATCGGGCACATCACGCTTGACGAGTCGGGGCCGGTGTGCCGCTGCGGCAACCGGGGCTGCCTCGAGACGTTCACCGCCGCGCGGTACGTCCTCGGGCTGTTGCAGGCCAGTCACGGTGCGGATCTCACCATGGAGCGCGTCGTCTCCCTCGCCCGTGAGGGAGACCCCGGCTGCAGGCGGGTCGTCGGCGACGTGGGTCGGCACATCGGCAGCGGCGTCGCGAACCTGTGCAACCTGCTGAACCCGAGCCGCGTGGTGCTCGGCGGCGACCTCGCGGACGCCGGGGAACTCGTCCTCGGTCCGATCCGCGATTCGGTCGCGCGCTACGCGATCCCCAGCGCCGCCCGCAGGCTCTCGGTGGTCCCCGGGGCGCTGGGTGGACGGGCCGAGGTACTCGGTGCACTCGCTCTGGTGCTCAGCGAGATGGGGGACTCGACCCTGCTCGACGGATCCCTTCGCGGGAAGACTCCTGCATTCATTTAGATAACGAATGGCACCGTTGCCGTCTCGATGACGTTTTACTTCTTGACGTGCCGTGCGGGGCCGAGTTGACTGCCAGCCACCTCGGCCGCAGGGGCGCGGCCTCGTCTGGGAGGTTTCACTCATGAACGCAACGATGCGTCGAGTCGTCATCGGTACGGCCGCGGTCTCGATGGCGCTGTCCGTAGCCGCCTGCGGCAAGGCCGGCAGCGACAACGCCGGCGACGGCGGAAGCGACAACAAGACCATCGGGCTTCTCCTTCCGGAGAACAAGACCACGCGCTACGAGACGTTCGACCGGCCGTTGATCGAGGGGAAGATCAAGTCCCTCTGCAAGGACTGCAAGGTCGCCTACAACAACGCCAGCCAGGACGCCGAGACGCAGAAGAAGCAGTTCGACGCCCTGATCACCAAGGGCGTCAAGGTGATCATCCTGGACGCGGTCGACGCCACCGCCACCCGGACCTGGGTCGACGCCGCGGCCGCCAAGGGCGTCAAGGTCGTCGCCTACGACCGGCTCGCCGAGGGCGACGTCTCCGCGTACGTCTCCTACGACAACGAGAAGATCGGTGAACTCCAGGGCCAGGGCGTGCTCGAAGCCCTCGGCGACAAGGCCGCCGACAGCCGTCTCGTGATGATCAACGGCTCGCCGACCGACCCGAACGCCGGCCTCTTCAAGAAGGGCGCGCACACGGTCCTCGACGGCAAGGTCAAGAAGATCGTCTACGAGCAGGACATCCCGGACTGGTCGCCGGACGAGGCCAACAAGAAGATGGCCGCCGCCATCAGCTCCCTCGGCAAGGACGGATTCGACGCCGTCTACTCGGCGAACGACGGCATGGCGGGCGGTATCGCCACCGCCCTCAAGTCGGCCGGTGTGAAGGGCGTTCCGGTGGGCGGCCAGGACGCCGAACTCGCCGGGCTGCAGCGGATCCTGGCCGGCACGCAGTCCTTCACCGTCTACAAGGGCATCAAGCCCGAGGCGGAGACCACCGCCGAGATCGCGGTGAAGCTGCTGAACGGCGACGACCCTGCCTCGCTCACCCCGCAGAAAGCCGACAGCAAGAGCGAGAAGGGCATCCCGACCAAGCTCTACACCGCGACGATCGTGACCAAGGACAACATCAAGGACACGATCATCAAGGACAAGGTCTACACCGCGGACCAGATCTGCACGAAGGACTTCGCCGACGCCTGCAAGAAGGCCGGCATCAAGTAGTCCCGCCGCGGGATCCCGGGCAGGTCCGGGATCCCGCCCGGCCGGCCCATCCGGCCCGTCCCGCCGGAACCCCGGCAGCTGTCCGGCCTCCTTTACCCGGGCAACTGCCGCGGGCCACCAACCCGTTCACCGCGCGCGGCGCGGTACCCCCGCCGGTCAGGCGGTGAAGGAGATGATTCACGTGTCCGCTGCGCCCGTGCTGGCGTTGCGCGGGGTCTCCAAACGGTTCGGCGCCGTCCAGGCGCTCACCGATGTCGATCTGGAGATCCGTGCCGGAGAAGTAGTCGCCCTCGTCGGCGACAACGGTGCCGGGAAGTCGACGCTCGTCAAGACGGTGGCGGGGGTCCACCCCATCGATGACGGAACCGTCGAGTGGAAAGGCCGGCCGGTCGAGATCAATCGGCCGCACGACGCCCAAGACCTCGGCATCGCGACCGTCTACCAGGACCTCGCGCTCTGCGACAACCTCGACGTCGTCGCCAACCTCTTCCTGGGGCGCGAGCTGCGCCGCGGCGGGGTCATCGACGAGGTCGCCATGGAGAAGCGCGCCAAGGAACTGCTGGACACCCTGTCCATCCGGATCCCCAGCGTCCGCATCCCGATCGCCTCGCTGTCCGGCGGTCAGCGCCAGGTCGTGGCCATCGCCCGCGCCCTCATCGGCGAGCCCGAGGTCGTCATCCTCGACGAGCCGACCGCGGCCCTCGGAGTCGAACAGACCGCCCAGGTCCTGGACCTGGTGGAACGGCTGCGCGAGCGAGGCCTCGGCGTGATTCTCATCAGCCACAACATGGCCGATGTGAAGGCCGTCGCCGACACGGTCGCCGTCCTGCGGCTCGGACGGAACAACGGCGTCTTCCCCGTGAAGGAGACCAGCCACGAGGAGATCATCGCCGCGATCACCGGGGCCACGGACAACGCCGTGACCCGTCGTCAGCAGCGCACCGCGGAGGCGGCATCATGACCGACACCGTCAAGAAGACGGACACCCCGCCGGCCCTCGACGACAGCGCCGCCCCCGCCCCGGTCACCGATCCCCGGCTGCTCGTCCGCGAACAGGGCTTCCGCGGCTACGTCACCGAGTTCAAGCGCAAGGTCCGCGGCGGAGAACTGGGCTCCATACCGGTGGTCCTCGGGCTGATCCTGATCGCCGTGATCTTCCAGTCGCAGGACAGCAGCTTCCTGTCCCCCGACAACCTCAGCAACATCGGCATCTACATCGCCGGCCCCGGGATCATGGCCGTAGGCGTCGTGTTCGTCCTGCTGCTCGGCGAGATAGACCTGTCCGTGGGGTCGGTCGCGGGCGTCGGTGCTGCCGTGTGGGCCGTACTGAGCACCGTGCACGGGATCGACGACGGCGTTGCGGTGCTGTGCGCCGTCGCCGCCGGTGCGGCGATCGGAACCGTCCACGGCTTCTTCTTCGCAAAGGTCGGGGTCCCCGCGTTCGTCGTGACCCTCGCCGGTTTCCTGGGCTGGAGCGGCCTGCAGATCTGGCTGATGGGCTCCGAGGGCACCATCAACACGCCCCGCGGCAGCCTGGTGGAGCAGCTCACCAACTTCTTCTTCGACGACATCGCCGCCGCCTACGGACTGGCGCTCGTGGCGGTGCTCGGCTACCTCGCGTCGATGCTGCTCGACAGCAGGCGCCGCAGGGAGGCGTCCCTGCCGTACCGACCGCTCAGCGAGGTCGCCCTGCGTACCGGCCTGCTCGCACTGGTCGCCTTCACCGCCGCCTACCAGCTCAACCAGGCCCGCGGGCTGCCGCTCGCCCTGGTGATCTTCCTCGCGGTGCTGGTGATCGCCGACTTCGTCTCCCGGCGGACCTCATACGGTCGGCAGATCTTCGCCTGCGGCGGCAGCACCGAAGCGGCCCGCCGGGCCGGTATCAACGTGGAGCGCGTGCGGATCACCGTTTTCATGATCGCCGGCACGCTGGCTGTCGTGGGCGGCCTGTTCATCGCCAGCCAGTCCGGTGGCGCGACGAAGAGCCTCGGGGCCGGAAACGTCCTGATGAACGTGATCGCCGCGGCCGTCATCGGAGGCACCAGCCTCTTCGGAGGCCGCGGAAAGATCTGGTCCGCCCTGCTCGGCATGCTGGTGATCCAGTCGATCATGCAGGGTCTGAACCTGCTGGGCATGGCCAGTGAGATCCAGTACATGATCACCGGTGCCGTCCTGCTCGCGGCCGTGGTCCTGGACTCGGTCTCGCGCCGGACCCAGAAGACGGCCGGCCGGGCCTGACCCGTACGACGTGTGCCCGGCGTGGGTCCTCCCGCGCCGGGCACACGTCCGTCCCGGCAGGTTCCCCGCCGGGGCTGAGCCGTTTGCGTGACATACATCGCACGGCCCGCCCGCCGGGCCCACGAGCGGAACACTAGACTCGGCGGACCGGCAAGTTCGTTTGGCGAAGCTCGACAGCAAGGAGGCACGGGTGGCGCTGCTGACCCGCATCAGGGGACCGCGCGATCTGGACCGGCTGGGCCCGGAGCAGCTGGAGCAGCTGGCCGGCGAGATCCGGACCTTCCTCGTCGACGCCGTGTCGAAGACCGGGGGCCACCTCGGACCCAACCTCGGTGTCGTCGAACTGACCATCGCTCTGCACCGCGTCTTCCACTCGCCCCAGGACAAGGTGCTCTTCGACACCGGCCACCAGAGCTACGTCCACAAGCTGCTCACGGGGCGTCAGGACTTCTCGAAGCTCAAGGGCAAGGGCGGCCTGTCGGGCTACCCGTCGCGCGCCGAGTCCGAGCACGACGTCATCGAGAACAGCCACGCCTCCACCGTGCTCGGCTGGGCGGACGGCCTGGCCAAGGCCAACGAGGTGCTGCGCCGCAACGACCACGTCGTCGCGGTCATCGGCGACGGCGCGCTCACCGGTGGCATGGCCTGGGAGGCACTCAACAACATCGCCGACGCCAAGGACCGTCCGCTCGTCATCGTCGTCAACGACAACGAGCGCTCCTACGCGCCCACCATCGGCGGTCTCGCCAACCACCTGGCCACGCTCCGCACCACCGACGGCTACGAGCGTTTCCTCGCCCGCGGCAAGGAGATGCTGCTGAACCGCACCCCCGTGGTCGGCAAACCGCTGTACGAGACGCTGCACGGCGCCAAGAAGGGCCTCAAGGACTTCATCGCCCCGCAGGGCATGTTCGAGGACCTCGGCCTGAAGTACGTCGGTCCGATCGACGGCCACGACATCGAGGCGCTGGAGTCCGCGCTGCAGCGCGCCAAGCGCTTCGGCGGTCCGGTCATCGTCCACTGCCTCACCCAGAAGGGCCGCGGCTACCAGCCCGCCGAGCAGGACGAGGCCGACCGTTTCCACGGCATCGGCAAGATCCACCCCGACACCGGCCTGCCGATCGCGGCCTCCGGCGCGGACTGGACCTCGGTCTTCAGCGAGGAGATGGTCGCACTCGGCCGGGAGCGCGAGGACATCGTCGCCATCACCGCAGCGATGATGCAGCCCGTGGGCCTCCAGGAGTTCGCCGACGAGTTCCCGGACCGCGTCTACGACGTGGGCATCGCCGAGCAGCACGCCGCCGTCTCCGCGGCCGGGCTGGCCACCGGCGGTCTGCACCCCGTCTTCGCCGTCTACGCCACCTTCCTCAACCGCGCCTTCGACCAGGTGCTGATGGACGTGGCCCTGCACAGGTGCGGGGTGACGTTCGTGCTCGATCGCGCCGGGGTCACCGGCACCGACGGCGCCTCGCACAACGGCATGTGGGACATGTCGATCCTGCAGGTCGTCCCGGGCCTGCGGATCGCTGCCCCGCGCGACGCCGACCAGGTGCGCGCCCAGTTGCGCGAGGCGGTCCGGGTCGACGACGCCCCCACGGTCGTGCGCTACTCCAAGGGCGCGGTCGGCCCGGCCGTCGAGGCGGTGGGCCGGATCGGCGGCATGGACGTCCTCAGCCGTCCGTCCGAGGGCACCCGTCCCGACGTCCTCCTGGTCTCGGTGGGCGCGCTCGCCCCGATGTGCCTGGAGATCGCCGATCTTCTCGACAAGCAGGGCTTCTCCACGACCGTGGTCGACCCGCGCTGGGTGAAGCCGGTCGACGAGCAGCTGCCCGCGCTCGCCGAGCAGCACCGCGTGGTGGTCACCGTCGAGGACAACATCCGTACCGGAGGCGTCGGTTCGGCGATCGCCCAGGCACTGCGGGACGCGGGCGTGGACGTGCCGCTGCGTGACTTCGGCATCCCGGAGCGGTTCCTCGACCATGCCAGCCGCAAGGAGATCCTCGCCGAGATCGGGCTGACCGCCCCGGACATCGCCCGGCAGATCACCGGGCTGGTCTCCAAGCTCGACGGCCGTTACGACAAGGAGCCCGCCGAGGCGGCGCGCGACTGACGTCGCATCCGCGTACTGCGCACCGGGCCGGTCGGATTCCCTCTCGAGGGTGGTCCGACCGGCCCATTCGTGGTTCCGGTCGGGCATCTGATCGGGTGAATCCCCGGGCCCGCTGCTGTGTGCGGACCCGGACGCACCTCCGCTGCGAGAACGATGACGCGGACGAAGACGCGTGGAGGTACGCCGGTGAGCATCGAGGACGACGCGAGCAGCCGATCCGGAGGCTGGCTCCGGACCAAGTCGGTCGAGCAGTCCATCAAGGACACCGAGGAGCCCGAGCACGCGCTGCGCCGGTCGCTCTCCGCCCTCGACCTCACGGTCTTCGGCGTCGGCGTCATCATCGGCACCGGCATCTTCGTCCTCACCGGTGCCGTGGCCAAGGAGAACGCAGGCCCGGCCACCGCGCTCGCGTTCGTCGTCGCAGGCATCGTGTGCGCTCTCGCCGCCCTCTGCTATGCCGAGTTCGCCTCCACCGTGCCCGTAGCCGGATCGGCGTACACGTTCTCCTACGCGTCCCTGGGAGAGCTTGCCGCCTGGATCATCGGCTGGGACCTGATCCTCGAGTTCGCGCTGGGCACCGCGGTGGTGGCCGTCGGCTGGTCGGGATACATCAGATCGCTGATGGACAACATCGGCTGGAGTCTTCCGCAGGCCCTGTCGGGTACCAGCGACGAGACAGGCTTCGGGTTCGATCTCCTCGCGTTCCTGCTGGTGCTGCTGCTGACCGGCATCCTCGTCGCGGGCATGAAGCTGTCCGCACGGGTCACCCAGGTCGTCGTCGCCATCAAGGTGACCGTCGTGCTGATCGTCATCGTCGCCGGTGCCTTCTTCATCGACAGCGCCAACTACGACCCGTTCGTCCCTCCGGCCAAGGGAACCGTCGAGGGGGCCGGGCTCCAGGCCCCGCTCATCCAGCTGATGTTCGGCTACGAGCCGACGAACTTCGGCGTGCAGGGCATCTTCACCGCCGCAGCCGTGGTCTTCTTCGCCTTCATCGGCTTCGACATCGTGGCGACGGCCGCGGAGGAGACCCGGAATCCGCAGCGCGACATGCCCCGCGGCATCCTCGGCTCGCTGTTCATCTGCACCGCGCTCTACGTGGCGGTGTCCATCGTCGTGACCGGCATGCAGAAGTACACCGAGCTCAGCGTCGACGCACCGCTCGCCGACGCCTTCAAGGCCACCGGGCACCCCTTCTACGCCGGTGTCATCAGCTTCGGCGCCGCGGTCGGCCTCACCACGGTGTGCCTGATCCTGCTGCTCGGGCAGACCCGGGTGTTCTTCGCCATGAGCCGCGACGGGCTGCTCCCGCGCTTCTTCTCCCGCGTGCACCCCCGGTTCGGCACGCCCTACCGCTCGACCATCCTGCTCGGCGGGATCATCGCCGTCATCGCGGGATTCACCAGCATCTCGGAACTGGCGGCCCTGGTGAACATCGGCACGCTCTTCGCGTTCGTCGTGGTGGCCGTCGGCGTCGTCATCCTGCGTCGCACCCGTCCGGAGCTGCCCCGGGCGTTCCGCACTCCGCTGGTGCCGCTGCTGCCCGCTCTCTCCGTCCTCGCCTCGCTCTGGCTGATGATCAACCTCCCGGCCGAGACCTGGGTGCGGTTCGGGATCTGGATGGTCATCGGCGTCCTTCTCTACTTCGTCTACGGGCGCAGCCACAGTCGGCTGAACCCACCGGCCGGGATCCACCGGTAACCCGGGCCGGAGGCCATGTCAGCGCCGCCTCTGCGCACCGTCACGACCCGAACGCCGGCGTCGGTCGCCGTTCCCGCCCCGCGTCCCGCCGTCCCGCGGCCGGCCGGGCGCCCTGCTTCCGGCGGGCGGCTCCGCTGGTCCCGGCTGCTGCCCCTCCTGGCCGCGGTGGCCCTGCTGACCCGGCTGCCGTCCTTCTTGCGGCAGGTGTGGAGCCCGGACGAGGGGTATCTCGCGACCCAGGCCCGGATGCTCGCCGCGGGGGGATCCCTGTACGACACGGTGGTCGACCGGAAGCCGCCCCTGCTTCCCTGGCTGTACCAGGGCGCGTTCGCGCTCTTCGGCGACGACTCGCTGCTGCCGCTGCGCGTTGCCGCGGTGTTCGCCCAGTTCGCCACTGCGGCACTGCTCGCGGCCGTCGCCCTGCACCGGTGGGGACCGCGGGCGGGCTGGGCTGCCGGGGTGCTGTTCCTGCTGGTCTCACTCGGTCTCAACCCGCAGGACACGCAGGCCGCGACGTTCGAGGTGTTCATACTTCCGTTCACCGTAGCGGCCGTCCGGTGCGCGGAACGCCGTCACTGGGCGGCTGCCGGGCTCTGTGTGGCAGCCGCCGCGCTCACCAAGCAGACCGGCGGGGCCGTGCTGCTTCCGGTGCTCTGGCTGCTCTGGCGGCAGACGGCTCCCGGGCGCCGTGCGCCGGCCGTCCGGCGGACAGCCTGCGGCCTGGTGCTTCCCGTGCTGGGCGCAGCGCTCGCCACCGAGCCGTCCGGCTTTCTGTTCTGGACCGTCACGGGCTCCGGGGAGTACGCCTCGTTCACCGGCTCGGAGATGCACGTGCTGCTGCGGGCCGTGGCCAGCGCCATGCTGCTGTCCGGCGCCGCGATCGGGCTTCTCGCGGCCCTGGCCGAGGCGGGCCGCCGGGCCTCCTCCGGCTGCCCGGCGGCCGGGGGGCGCGCTCCCGACCTGTGGCTGTGGCTGGTGGCGTCGGCGGTGGCCGTGGCGGCGGGCTTCCACTTCTTCGGCCACTACTACCTCCAGCTGGTCCCCCCGCTGGTCCTCCTCGGGACGGCCGCACTGGCCGCGCTGCCGCCCGTTCGCGCCGTCCGGAGAGCCCTGACGACTGTCGTCCCGTGTCTGGCCTTCCTCGTCTGGGGCCTGCTCGCGCCGCGGCCGGAGCTCGATCACGCGCGGCAGGTCGCGGCGGCGGTGCGGGCGCGCACGCCGGCCGGGGCGCGGGTGTTCATCTGGGGGATGCACCCCGAGCAGTACTGGCTGGCCGGGCGCACCCCCGCCAGCCGTTATCTGACGGCCGGTCTGCTCACCAACTTCAGTGGCGGCCGGGACGGTCCCCGGGTGGGCGAGAAGTACGCGGTGCGCGGCGGCTGGGCAGCCTTCCACGAGGAAATGCGCACCGGGCCACCCGAGTTGATCGTCGACGACTCGCGGGGCAAGCCCTACGCACCGGAGCGTGTGCCGCCCCTGAGGTCGTTGCTGCGGGCCCGCTACGAGCCGGTCGCCACGGTGGACGGGGCGGTTCTCTACGGGCCCCGGAAGGGCTGACCGGCGCAGCGGCGCCCGCCCTCCCCGAGGGGAGGACGGGCGCCGGTGTCCGAGGGAGGGTCAGGCGGACGGGACGCTCGCGACGCCCTGTTCCAGGAACCGCTTGCCGTTGACCCGCTCGGAGACTCCCTCACGGTCCAGGTACGGCGTGATGCCACCCAGGTGGAACGGCCAGCCGGCGCCGGTGATCAGGCACAGGTCGATGTCCTGTGCCTCGGCGACGACGCCCTCGTCGAGCATCAGGCCGATCTCCTGGGCGACGGCGTCGAGGACGCGGTCGCGCGCCTGCTCCTCCGTCAGAGCGGAGTCGCCCTGCTGCATGAGGGCCGCGACCTCGGGGTCGAGCTCGGGCTTCCCGGAGTCGTGGACGAAGAAGCCGCGCTTGCCCGC
The DNA here is from genome assembly GCF_023703325.1 of Streptomyces meridianus. Classification (GTDB taxonomy): domain Bacteria; phylum Actinomycetota; class Actinomycetes; order Streptomycetales; family Streptomycetaceae; genus Streptomyces; species Streptomyces meridianus. The sequence continues at coordinate 93,219 of NZ_JAMQGM010000014.1, read as the reverse complement.
CTTGACGACGGCTGCCAGGTTCGCGGACACCGTGAAGCGGTCCGGGAACGCGCGGTTGAGCGTCTCCGACACGTGCAGCGCGACGGCCGGACCGACCAGCTCCAGCAGCTGGAGCGGCGACATCGGCAGGCCGAGCGGCTCGATCGCCTTCTCCGCGGTGGCAATCGGGGTGCCCTCGTCGATGACGTTCTGGATCTCGCCCATGAAGCGGGTCAGGATCCGGTTCACGACGAACGCCGGGGCGTCCTTGCACAGCACCGCGGTCTTCTTCAGCTTCTTCGCGACGGTGAAGGCCGTGGCCAGCGAGGCGTCGTCGGTCTTCTCGCCGCGCACGATCTCCAGCAGCGGGAGGATCGCGACCGGGTTGAAGAAGTGGAAGCCGACGACCCGCTCCGGGTGCTCGAGCTTCGAGGCCATCTCGGTGACGGACAGCGAGGAGGTGTTGGTGGCGAGGATCGCGTGGGCCGGGACGACTTCCTCGAGCTCCGCGAACACCTTCTGCTTGACGCCCATCTCCTCGAAGACGGCCTCGATGACGAAGTCCGCGTCGGCGAAGGCCACGGCCTTGTCGAGCGAGCCCGTGACCAGTGCCTTGAGGCGGTTGGCCTTGTCCTGGTTGACACGGCCCTTGAGCAGCAGCTTGTCGATCTCCTCGTGGACGTAGCCCACGCCCTTGTCGACGCGCTCCTGGTCGATGTCGGTGAGCACCACCGGCACCTCGAGGCGGCGCACGAACAGCATCGCCAGCTGCGAGGCCATCAGACCGGCGCCCACGACGCCCACCTTGCCGACCGGGCGGGCCAGGCTCTTGTCCGGAGCGCCGGCGGGCCGCTTGGCGCGCTTCTGCACCAGGTTGAAGGCGTAGATGCCGCTGCGCAGCTCGCCGCCCATGATCAGGTCCGCGAGGGCCCGGTCCTCGGCGTCGAAGCCGGCTCGCAGGTCGCCGTTCCTGGCCTGGGCGATGATGTCCAGGGCCCGGTAGGCGGCCGGGGCGGCGCCGTGCACCTTGGCATCGGCGATCGCCTTGCCGCGGGCGACGGCCTGCTCCCAGCCCTCACCGCGGTCGATCTCGGGGCGGGAGACCTCGATTTCGCCGCGCAGCACGGCCGATGTCCAGATCAGCGACTGCTCGAGGAAGTCGGCGCCCTCGAAGAGCGCGTCGGCGATCCCGAGTTCGAAGACCTTCTTGCCCTTGAGCTGCCGGTTCTGGTTGAGCGAGTTCTCGATGATCACGCTGACCGCGCGGTCGGCGCCGATCAGGTTCGGCAGGATCGCGCAGCCGCCCCAGCCCGGGACCAGGCCCAGGAAGACCTCGGGGAGGGAGAAGGCCGGCAGCGCGGCCGAGACGGTGCGGTAGGTGCAGTGCAGGCCGGCCTCGACGCCGCCGCCCATCGCCGCGCCGTTGTAGTAGGCGAACGTCGGCACGGCGAGCGAGGACAGACGCTTGAAGACGTCGTGGCCGCCCTTGCCGATGGCCAGCGCCTCCTCGTGGCGCTTCAGCAGCTCGACGCCCTTGAGGTCGGCGCCGACGGCGAAGATGAACGGCTTGCCGGTGAGGCCGACGCCGACGATTCCGCCCTCGGCGGCCTCCTTCTCGACCTGGTCGATAGCGGCGTTGAGGTTCGCCAGCGACTGCGGGCCGAAGGTGGTCGGCTTGGTGTGGTCGAAGCCGTTGTCCAGGGTGATGAGCGCGAAGCGCCCGGCGCCCTGGGGGAGGTCGAGGTGGCGTACGTGCGCCTGGGTCACGACCTCGTCGGGGAACAGCTCGGCCGCCCCCTTGAGAAGCTCTGCGGTCGTCGTCACTTGCTGCCTCCGTCGAAGTGCGGGTTCTCCCAGATCACGGTGCCGCCCATGCCGAAGCCGACGCACATGGTGGTCAGGCCGTAGCGGACGTGCGGCTGCTCCTCGAACTGCCGTGCCAGCTGCGTCATCAGGCGCACACCGGAGGATGCCAGCGGGTGGCCGAAGGCGATGGCGCCGCCGTACTGGTTGACGCGCGGGTCGTCGTCGGCGATGCCGTAGTGGTCGAGCAGGGCGAGCACCTGGACGGCGAACGCCTCGTTGATCTCGAACAGGCCGATGTCGTCGATGGTCAGGCCGGCCTGGGCCAGGGCCCTCTCGGTCGCCGGTACCGGGCCGACGCCCATGACCTCGGGCTCGACTCCGGCGAAGGAGTAGGCCACCAGACGCATCTTCACCGGCAGGCCGAGCTCTCGTGCCACGTCCTCGGCAGCGATGAGCGAGGCGGTGGCGCCGTCGTTGAGGCCGGCGGCGTTGCCCGCGGTCACCCGGCCGGCGGTGCGGAACGGCGTCTTGAGGCCGGCCAGGCTTTCCAGGGTGGTGCCCGGACGCATCGGCTCGTCGGCGGTGGCCAGGCCCCAGCCCGTCTCGCCCGCCTCGGGGCTGGTGCGGCGCACGGAGATCGGGACCAGGTCGGACTGGATCTTCCCGTCGGCGTAGGCCTTGGCGGCCTTCTCCTGGCTGCGCACGGCGAACTCGTCGGCGCGCTGCTTCGTCAGGTGCGGGAACCGGTCGTGCAGGTTCTCCGCGGTCATGCCCATGAACATCGCCGACTCGTCGACGAGCTTCTCCGACACGAAGCGCGGGTTGGGGTCGACGCCTTCACCCATCGGGTGGCGCCCCATGTGCTCGACGCCACCGGCGACCACGACGTCGTACGCGCCGAAGGCGATGGAGCCGGCCGTGGTCGTCACGGCGGTCATCGCGCCCGCGCACATGCGGTCGATGGAGTAGCCGGGAACCGACTGGGGCAGGCCCGCGAGGATGCTCGCGGTGCGGCCGAGGGTCAGGCCCTGGTCGCCGATCTGTGTCGTGGCGGCGAGGGCGACCTCGTCGATGCGCTCCGGCGGCAGGTCGGGGTTGCGGCGCAGCAGCTCACGGATGCACTTGACGACGAGGTCGTCGGCACGGGTCTCGTGGTAGATGCCCTTCGGGCCCGCCTTGCCGAACGGGGTGCGGACGCCGTCGACGAAGACGACGTCCCTAGCGGTACGAGGCACGTTGGCTCTCCTCCTGATGCGGAACGGGCACTGCACAGGGCCCACCGCGGGATTGCCCACGGCGGCGGCTCCTCCGTCATGCTACTTGTGGGTAACCAAGCTGCCCAGTCCTGACGCCGGGAGCGGTGCAGATCACATGGCAAAGCCTGCCGGGCGGCGCCGCCTCACGGGGGCCGCAACGGCGGGTGGCGCGAGGATTCCGCCGGGTCGCGTGACGGAGGGCCCGGCGGGCGGGCGCGGTGCGGTGCCCGACCGGTGCGGACGCAGTGCGGTCGGTGCGGACGCGGCGGCGAGCCGTCGCTTGGGCCGGTGCCGTGAGCCGTCAGTCCGACGTCGCCGTCAGCGCCCCGGCCAGCAGCGTGGACGTCTGCTCGACCTGCCAGGGGCGTGCGCCGTGCGCAGTGAGGAAGGCGGCGACCGCCTCGGTGCCGGGCTCGGCCGGGGGCTCCCAGCACAGCCGGCGCACCGTGTCGGGGGTGATCAGGTTCTCCTGCGGCAGGTTCAGCTGCTCGGCCAGGCCCGACACGGCGGCGCGTGCGGCGGACAGGCGGGCCGCCGCCACCGGATCCTTGTCGGCCCAGGCGCGCGGGGGCGGCGGGCCACCGGCCGGCGGCCCCGGCTGGGGCAGCTCTGACTCGGGCAGGGCACGCGCCCGGTCGATCGCCGACTGCCACTGCTCCAGCTGCCGGCGGCCGGTGCGCCCGAACCCGGGGAGGGAGGCGAGGGCCTGGACGTTCGCCGGGACGGACAGGGCCGCCTCGACGACGGCCGCGTCTCCCAGGACCTTGCCGGGGGAGACGTCCCGTCGCTGGGCGATGCGGTCGCGGACCGTCCACAGCTCCCGCACCACGGCCATCTGCCGGCGCCTGCGGATCTTGTGCATGCCGGAGGTCCGGCGCCAGGGGTCCTTGCGCGGCGCCGGGGGCGGGGTGCTCGCCACGGCTTCGAACTCCTGGAGGGCCCATTCGAGCTTGCCCTGCTCCCGGAGCTCCTCCTCGAGCGCATGGCGCAGGTCGATGAGCAGTTCGACGTCGAGAGCGGCGTAGCGCAGCCATGGTTCGGGCAGTGGCCGAGTGGACCAGTCGACCGCCGAGTGGCCCTTCTCGAGGGCGTAGCCGAGGACGTTCTCCACCATTGCGCCGAGGCCCACCCGGGCGAAGCCGGCGAGCCGGCCTGCCAGCTCGGTGTCGAAGAGACGGGTGGGGATCATGCCTATGTCCCGCAGGCAGGGCAGGTCCTGGCTCGCGGCGTGCAGTACCCACTCGGCGTCCGCGACGGCCCGGCCGAGCGCGGAGAAGTCGGGGCAGCCGACGGGGTCGATCAGGGCGCTGCCCGCACCGGCACGGCGCAGCTGGACGAGATAGGCGCGCTGGCCGTAGCGGTACCCCGAGGCGCGTTCGGCGTCCACGGCCAGCGGGCCGGTGCCCGCGGCGAAGTCCTCGACCAGTGCCTGGAAGTCCTCCGCTGTGGAGGTCACCGGGGGGATGCCCTCACGCGGCTCGAGCAGGGGGACCGGCGCCGGACGGTCGGATTCCGCAACGTCGGCGGTCGATGTCGCGGTCCCTCCGGAGGCTCGCAGTGTCGTCTCGGCTGCGGTTTCTTGGGCGTCGGTCACGCGTCAAGGGTATCGGTGCACGCAATGTGCCCGCCGACGGAAACGTTCCGTCGGCGGGCACCGGGCTCGAAGAGGGGGAGGATTCAGTGGATGATTCCGGTCCGCAGGGCGACGGCCACCATGCCCGCGCGGTCGCCGGTGCCGAGCTTGCGGGCGATCCGGGCGAGGTGGCTCTTCACCGTCAGGGCCGAGAGCCCCATGGAGACGCCGATGGCCTTGTTGGACTGGCCCTCCGCCACCAGCCGCAGCACCTCGACCTCCCGGCCGGACAGCTCGCGGTAGGCGCCCGGGTGGCCGGGGACACCCGGAGGCCGGCGCTGCATACGGGCTGCGGCGGCTCCGACCGGTGTGTGTCCGGGCCGGCCGGGGAGGCCGATGTTGGTCCGCGTCCCGGTGACGACGTACCCCTTGACGCCGCCGGCCAGAGCGTTGCGGACGGCGCCGATGTCGTCGGCTGCCGAGAGGGCGAGGCCGTTGGGCCAGCCTGCTGCCCTGGTCTCCGAGAGCAGGGTGAGGCCCGACCCGTCGGGCAGGTGGACATCGGCGACGCAGATGTCCCGGGGGTTGCCGACTCGGGGACGGGCCTCCGCGATCGACGACGCCTCGATCACGTCACGCACCCCGAGGGCCCACAGATGGCGGGTCACGGTGGAGCGGACGCGGGGGTCGGCCACGACCACCATGGCCGTCGGCTTGTTCGGGCGGTAGGCGACCAGGCTTGCGGGCTGCTCGAGGAGAACGGACACCAGGCCTCCTGGGGAGTGGCGTGACGGGGGCCGACCAGTGGGAAAGTCGGGGCGATCCGTACGGGAAGGTTTAATGACTCCTTCGGCAGCATCCTGTTGAGCCTTTAGGCAATGATCACGAATTGATGAGAGACATTTCGGGCAAATAGGACGCACGAGCGATCGCTGGGGACAGGTGTGTGACCCGCTTGGTCAGCGGGGCTGCGGCCCGCGCCGCTGGCGCAGGGACAGCACTGCCGCATCTCCGGAGTCCGCCGGCGGGAGCCCCGCGATCTGGCAGATCAGCTCGCACCAGGCGGTCAGGTGGGCCGCGGTGTCCGGCACCCCTCCGGGGCCCTCGGCCGGCGTCCAGGAGGCGCGGATCTCGATCTGGGTCGCGGGCGTGCGCGACGCCAGTGCTCCGAAGTAGTGCGATCCGGCCAGGGTCACCGTCGCGCTCGGTTCGCCGTGCTCGACTCCCCGGGACTCGAACGCTCCGGTCAGCCACGACCAGCACACCTCTGGCAGCAGCGGGTCTGCCGCCATTTCGGGCTCCAGCTCCGCCCGCACCAGCGTGACCAGGCGGAACGTCCCGTTCCATGCCTCGTGCCCATCGGGAGCGTGGAGGAGGACCAGCCGGCCGTCGGAGAGGTCCTCGCCGTCCTGGACGACAGCCGCCTCGAGCGCGTGGGTGAAGGGGGCGAGCCGCTGAGGCGGGCGGGTCGCCTCGACTTCGACCTCCGGCCGCAGCTGGGCGCCGTGCAGCGCCTCCACCGCACGCCGGAAGGGCAGCGGCGTGTCCTCGGCACCGTTCAGCATGTCCCCGCCGTCCCCGTGTTCTCGAGCCCCAGCCATGCCGGGAAGACTAGGCGGAACGGGCGCGCGCCGGGGGGAGGGACACCCGGGTGGACGCAGCCTGTCGGCCGCGCGTGCGAAGATTCTGGCGTGAGTGCCAACGACCGCCCCACGGGCCGACCGCAGACCAGTCCCGCAGCCGACTCGGTGTTTCTGAAGGCCTGCCGGCGGGAGCCCGTACCACACACCCCCGTGTGGTTCATGCGCCAGGCCGGGCGTTCGCTCCCGGAGTACCTCAAGGTGCGCGAGGGGATCGCCATGCTCGACTCCTGCATGCGCCCCGACCTCGTCACCGAGATCACGATGCAGCCGGTGCGCCGCCACAACGTCGATGCCGCCATCTTCTTCAGCGACATCGTCGTCCCGCTCAAGGCGATCGGGATCGACCTCGACATCAAGCCGGGTGTGGGGCCGGTGGTCGACCGGCCCGTCCGGACGCGCGCAGACCTCGAACGGCTCCGGCCGCTGGAGCCGGACGACGTCACGTACGTGACCGAGGCCGTCGGCATGCTGGTCCAGGAACTCGGCACCACCCCGCTCATCGGGTTCGCCGGGGCGCCGTTCACCCTGGCCAGCTATCTCGTCGAGGGCGGTCCGTCGCGCCACCACGAGCACACCAAGGCGATGATGTACGGCGACCCCGGGTTGTGGGCCGACCTGCTCGACCGGCTCGCGGGAATCACTTCAGCCTTCCTGAACGTGCAGATCGAGGCGGGCGCCTCCGCAGTCCAGCTGTTCGACTCGTGGGTCGGGGCACTGTCGCCCGCCGACTACCGCCGCTCGGTCATGCCGGCGTCGGCCAAGGTCTTCGATGCGGTGGCCGGCCGCGGTGTTCCCCGGTTCCACTTCGGGGTCGGCACCGGCGAGCTTCTCGGTCTCATGGGTGAGGCGGGCGCGGACGTCGTCGGCGTCGACTGGCGGGTGCCCCTCGACGAGGCAGCCCGCCGGATCGGTCCCGGCAAGGCCCTGCAGGGCAACCTCGACCCGGCCGTCCTGTTCGCGCCCCGCGAGGCCGTCGAGGCGAAGGCTCGTGAGGTGCTCGATGCCGCGAGCGGACTGCCCGGTCACATCTTCAACCTCGGCCACGGCGTGCTGCCGGCCACCGACCCGGACGCACTCACCCGGCTCGTCGCGTACGTGCACGAGCAGACCGCTCGTTAGGTCCTGTCCGGCAAGGAACGCCGTCCGCCGTGAGGCGGGGCCGGGGGCCGGGGCGTGCAGACCGTCGTCTCCATGAGCGCAACCGGGGAATGAAGCCGGCTCAGTCCGCGGACTCCAGGGCCGCCACCGCCTTGCGGGCGGCCACCTGAACCGGATCCCACACCGGCGAGAACGGCGGTGCGTACCCCAGGTCCAGGACTGTCATCTGCTGCACCGTCATCCCCGCCATGAGGGCGACGGCCGCGACGTCCACCCGCTTCCCGGCGCCCTCGCGGCCGACGATCTGCACCCCGAGCAGGCGCCCGGTCCCGCGTTCGGCCAGCATCCTCACCGTCATCGGCCGCGCCCCGGGGAAGTACCCGGCCCGGCTGGTCGACTCGGCCGTCACGACGGCGAAGCGGAACCCCGCGGCCTCGGCCTCGTCCTCCAACAGTCCGGTGCGGGCGATCTCCAGATCGCAGACCTTGCTGACGGCCGTGCCCACCACGCCCGGGAACGTCAGCCGGCCGCCGCCGATGTTCACACCGATGGTCCGGCCGTGCTTGTTCGCATGGGTGCCCAGGGCGACGTGCCGGGGCCGGCCCGAGACCAGGTCCAGCACCTCCACGCAGTCGCCGCCCGCCCAGACGTGCTCGTGACCGCGCACCCGCATCGACGGGTCGGTCAGCAGGCCGCCCGACGCGCCGAGCGGCAGGCCGGCGGCCTCCGCCAGGGACGTCTCCGGCCGCACCCCGAGACCCAGGACGACCACGTCCGCCGGATACTCCCGCTCGCCGGTCGCAACCGCGCACACCCGTCCGTCCTCACCGGTGACGATCCGGGTGACCTCGGTCCCGGTCACCGTCTCGATGCCCATCCCGGACATCGCATCGCGCACGAGAGCGCCCATGGAGGGGTCGAGCGTCGGCATCGGCTGGGGCCCGCGCTCCAGGACGGTCACCGCGCAGCCCCGGTTCAACAGGGCCTCGGCCATCTCGATGCCGATGTACCCGGCACCCACGACCACCGCTCGCCGCGGCGTCACGCCGTACCCCTCGAGGGCGTCGAAGAGCGCCTGCCCGTCGTCCAGGCTCTGCACCCCGTGCACGCCGGGGGCGTCGATGCCGGGCAGCGCGGGCCGCAGCGGGCGGGCGCCGGTGGCCAGCACGAGATCGTCGTAACCCGTCCACCGCCCGGGCCCGGCAGGGCGATCACCGACGCCGCGGAACCGCACGCGCCGGCCCTCGAGGTCGATCTCCGTCACCTCGGTGCGCGTCCGCACGTCGATGCCACGCGAACGGTGCTCATCGGGCGTACGGGCCACCAGCGCATCCGGCCCGTCGACCTCGCCGCCGACCCAGTACGGGATGCCGCACGCCGAGTACGACGTGAACGTTCCGCGCTCGAAAGCCACGATCTCCAGCTCGTCCGGTCCCCGGAGCCTGCGGGCCTGCGACGCGGCGGACATGCCCGCCGCGTCACCGCCGATGACCACCATGCGCCGTGCCGTCAAGGTCCCGCTCCCTCCGCAGCCTTGGCGCCCAACGCTACGGGAACGGGACGGGCCGTCACCTCTGCGCGGGCTCCTCGTCCGCGGCGCGCCCCTCGCCGTGGGCGGCGGGCCCGGGGACGGCGGGCGGGAACCCGCCGTGTCCGCCGCCCGTCCGCCCGCGCGTCGGGCGCCGGGGCAGCCGGTCGCGCACGACCCGCCACAGCGCGTAGAGCACCCCGCCCGCCGCGGCGAACGGCAGGATCGCCCCGAGGACGATCGCGACCCACCGCACCGTGGTCAGGAACGCCTGCCAGCCCCCGGCCAGAGCGTCGAGGAAGGTCGGCTCGCCGTCGTCCTGCGCGACGGCCGTTTCCGAGAGCAGCAGCGTGACGGTCGCCATGCCGGTCCGCTCCTTCAGCGACGCCTGCTGCGCCTGCAACGCCTCCAGGTCGGCCTGACGGGAGTTCAGCTCCCCCTCGAGGAGCACCACGTCCTCCAGTTCCGTGGCCCGGCCCATCAGCTTGCGCACCCGTTCCACGCTGGCCTTCTGCGAGCGGATCCGGCTCTCGACGTCGACCACCCGGTCGGTGACGTCCTTCGCGTCCACCTTCCGTCGCAGCACCGTGCCGCTGCCCGCAAGGTCGCCCAGGGTCTGCTCGTAGGAGTCCTGCGGCACACGCAGCACCATCCGGGAGCGCTCGTGGCCGTCCCGGTCGCGGTCGGTCGTCTCATCGCCGACGTAACCCCCCGCCTTCTCCGCCGCGGTGCGCGCGTCCTCCGCCGCCTCGGGCACCGACTTCACCCGCACGGTCAGAGATGCGGTACGGATGATGTGCGCGACGACCGGTTTCGGCGCCTTCGCGACGGCCGGTTCGCCGGCCCGCTGCTTCGCGTCACCACCCGCGGCGTTCCCGCCCCGCTGCGCGGACTCGGCCCGGTCCTGGCCCACGGCGGACTTGTCCGCGCTCGCATCGGGCGCCCCGCACCCGGTCGTCCCGAGTGCGAGCACCAGGACCGTGGCCGCCAGTGCGGCGGCGGGCCGCCACCGCGCGCCGGATGAACGATTCGACATGGTTCCCCCCTGTGGGCCGATGTGTGTCCGGCCGTTGGACGGTCGGCCGCCCGTCCTGGTTGCCCCTTCACCATCGCGGAAGGGTCACGATCCGGGCGATGGGCGACGGACACTGCCGTGTCCGGGTCTGAGACAGTGGTGCCATGGACGGGACGGACATCCGAGGCGGCCATGTGGTCGTCGTCGGAGGGGGTATCGCGGGGCTCGCGGCCGCGCACCGGCTGCTCGACGGCGGCGCTCGGGTGACGCTGCTCGAAGCCTCGGAGCGGCTCGGCGGGAAACTCCTGCCGGGGGAGATCGCGGGCGTTCCCGTCGACCTCGGCGCAGAGTCCATGCTCGCCAGACGGCCCGAAGGCGTGGACCTCGCCCGCGCGGTCGGGCTGGGGGACAGCCTGCAGCCGCCCGCCACCGCGAGCGCGTCCCTGTGGACCCGGGGCGCTCTGCGGCCGATGCCCAAGGGCCACCTGATGGGCGTGCCCGGTGACCCGGCCCTGCTGGCCGCCTCCGGGGTCGTCTCGCCGGCAGGTCTGGAGCGCATCGAACAGGACCGCGAACTCCCGCGCACGCCCGTGCGGGAGGACGTCGCCGTCGGCGAGTACGTGGCGGCCCGACTCGGCCGGGAGGTCGTCGACCGGCTCGTCGAACCCCTCCTCGGAGGGGTCTACGCGGGCGACTCCTACCGGATCTCGATGCGAGCGGCCGTCCCCCAGCTGTTCGACGCCGCCCGGGAGCACCGCTCACTGATCGAGGGTGTGCGGGCCGTCCAGCAGCGGGCGGCCGGGCACCGGCAGGACGGGCCCGTCTTCATGGGCATCGCCGGCGGTATCGGCCGGCTCCCGCTCGCCGTCGCCGAGTCGGTGCGTGCCGCCGGGGCGGACATCCGCCTGGGCTGCGCCGTGCGGGACGTGCGGCGGACGGCATCGGGCTGGGCCGTGTCGGCCGGTGACCTCGTGGTCGAGGCGGACGCGGTGGTCGTAGCGGCGCCCGCGGACGCCGCCTGCCGGCTGCTGGCCGGCGTGTCGCCCGGCGCGGCGGACCGGCTGGCCTCCGTCGAGTACGCCTCGATGGCCCTGGTGACCCTCGCCTTCCGCCGCCCGGACCTGCCGGGCCTGCCGGACGGCAGCGGTTTCCTGGTGCCGCCGGCCGACGGCCGCACGATCAAGGCGTCCACGTTCTCCAGCCGCAAGTGGGCCTGGGTGGCCGACGCCGATCCCGGCCTGTTCGTCCTGCGCACCTCGGTCGGCAGGTTCGGGGACGACAAGGACCTGGAACGGGACGACGCCGACCTGATCCGGCTCTCCCTCGACGACCTCCACGACGCCGTGGGTCTGAGCGCCGCCCCGGTCGCCGGCCGGGTGACGCGCTGGACGGGCGGACTGCCGCAGTACCCGGTGGGCCACCTCGACCGGGTGGCGGACATCCGGGGCCGGCTGGACGAGCTCCCGGGGCTGCGGGTGTGCGGCGCCGCCTATGACGGGGTCGGCATCCCGGCGTGCATTGCGAGCGCCCGTCGGGCGGCGGACGACATCCTCGGGGACCTCGGGCGGGACCGGCGCCGGGTCGACCGTGACCCCACCCTGGCTCGGGGCACCGGTGGGCAGGGGCGAGAATGGACAGCATGACTGGTGCTCCTGAAAAGATCCCGAACGCGGGCAAGAAGGCCCGTGACCTGAACGACGTCGTCCGCTACACGCTGTGGTCGGTCTTCCGGCTGCGGGACGTGCTGCCGGAGGACCGCACCGGTTTCGCCGGTGAGGTGGAGGAGCTGTTCGAGCAGCTCGCCGCGAAGGACGTCACCGTGCGCGGCACCTACGACGTGTCCGGGCTCCGGGCCGACGCCGACGTCATGATCTGGTGGCACTCCGAGACGGCCGACGCGCTGCAGGAGGCGTACAACCGCTTCCGCCGCACCCGGCTCGGGCGGGCGCTGGAGCCCGTGTGGTCGAACATGGCGCTGCACCGCCCCGCCGAGTTCAACAAGTCGCACATCCCGGCGTTCCTGGCCGACGAGGAACCGCGCCAGTACGTCTGCGTCTACCCCTTCATCCGGTCCTACGACTGGTACCTGCTGCCCGACGAGGACCGCCGTCGCATGCTCGCCGACCACGGCAAGATGGCGCGCGGCTTCCCCGACGTCCGCGCCAACACCGTCGCCTCGTTCGCGCTCGGCGACTACGAGTGGCTGCTGGCGTTCGAGGCCGACGAACTGCACCGGATCGTCGATCTGATGCGCCATCTGCGGGCATCCGAAGCGCGGCTGCACGTACGGGAAGAGGTGCCGTTCTACACCGGCCGCCGCAAGCCGTTGACGGAGCTGGTGGCCGGTCTGGCCTGAGTCCGGCTGGTGCCGTCCGCGGCCGGGCGGCGGTCGGCCCGGGGCCCGTTGCCGTGCCCGCCGCGGGACGACGGCAGGGTACGGGCGGCCGAGGCCCTCCTGCTACTCCTGCGGAGCGGCCTCGGGCGAGGCCGTCGGCGCACTCTTCGGCGGGGTCTCCCGGGAGGCGTCCGGCGCCGCCGGCTTCACCGCCTCGGGCCGGGGCTCGTCGTGCGGCTCGCACACCGCCCCGGGGCCCGGCACCGTGCCGCGCAGGAGATAGGTCTCCAGGTGCCGGTTGACGCATGCGTTCTCACCGCCCGCGATGCCGTGCGTACCGGCCTTCCGTTCGGTGACGAGGGACGACCCGTACAGCCGCGCGTGCAGGGACAGCGCACCGGCGTAGGGGGTGGCCGCGTCGCGCTGGGCGGCCAGGATCAGCACCGGCGGCAGCTCGCCGGGCGATGTCCGCACGTCGAGCGGGCGCTGCCGAGGCGCGGGCCAGTGGGCGCACGGCAGATTCATCCAGGCGTTGTCCCAGGTCTCGAACGGGGCGACGCCGGCCAGCATCGTGTTGTCCCGGTCCCACACCCGCCAGTCGCGGGGCCAGGCGGCGTCGTTGCACTCGACCGCCGTGTAGACGGCGTTGCTGTTCTCCGCCGCGGTCGCGTCCTGCGGCCTGGGGGCGGCCAGGGATACCAGGGGATCCGGGTCGTCCCGTCGCAGGTACGCGGACAGTGCCGCCGCCCGCTCCGCCCACGCCCCGTCGTAATAGCCGGTCTCGAGGAAAGCGGCGTGCAGCTGTGCCGAGCCCACCGTGCCGCCGGCCGGCTCGCGTTCGAGCCGCCGGCGAGCCTCGGTGTAGCTGCGCTGGACCTCCTCGGGGGTCCGGCCGAGCCGGTACGTGGCGTCGTGCCGGGCCACCCAGACCCGCCAGTCCTCCCAGCGTCCCTCGAAGGCGAGGGACTGCAGGAGGTTGTCCCGGTACCAGATCTTGCGCGGATCGGGGTCGACCGGGCTGTCCAGGACCATCCGCCGCACATGGCGGGGGAACAACTCGGCGTAGAGCGCGCCCAGATAGGTGCCGTAGGAGGAACCGAGGTAGGTGAGCCGCTGCTCGCCGAGGGCCGCCCGGATCACATCGAGGTCACGGGCGTTGTTCAGCGACGTGTAGTGGCGCAGGGACGGACCGGTCTTCTCCGCGCAGCCGCGGGCGTACTTCTCCGCCTGCTGCCGGAGGGCCGGCTTCTGCGCCTCCGTGGGATGCACCGGGACGTTCACCGGCGCTTTGGTGAACTCCTCGGGATCCTGGCAGGACAGGGGTGCCGACCGGCCGACGCCGCGGGGCGCGTAGCCGATGAAGTCGTAGGCGCGGGCGGTGCTGCGCCACTCCGGTGCCTCGGTGTAGAGGGGGAAGTCCATGCTGGAACCTCCCGGGCCGCCCGGGTTGTGCACCAGGGCTCCCTGGTGTTCGGTGGAACCGCCCGTGGCGTCGGCTTTGCTGACGGTCAATGAGATCGTCCCACCATCGGGACGCCGGTAGTCCAGCGGCACGGTGACGGTGCCGCAGGTGACGGACGACGGCAGGTTCTCCACCTCGGGGCAGGGGCCGAAGTCGATGCCGGCGGAGGCCGCCCGGGCCGCTGCTGCTGCGACTCCCTGTGCCTCGGCGACGCCGCGCGGGTCCGGCGGTGCGATGGTGCCGCCCGCCGGGGACGTCCCCAGGGCGGCGAGGATCAGCGAGCCGATGGTGCCGTACAGCGCTACTGCTCTCACAGGCCGTCCCTTCGCTGACTATCCGACAAAAAGAATGATTTGCACGTATTTCAGCGGAGTAAAGCAAGTGAGGGAATGTCGGTCCGATTGCCCCGCACACGGGTGACCCGGTCAGGAAGGCGCGCTCACCGCGAGAGGAACCGCCTCAGGACCTGTCCCGCACGCCCGCCCGGCAGGGGGGCGGGGCCCGAACGCTCACGCCACCAGAGCCGGATGCGGCGCAATGCGTCCGGGTCCGCAACCGGAGGGCCCGCCAGCAGGTGAGCTGCGAAGTCGAGCGCGTCGCGACGGTAACCGCCCGTCATCGGACGGCCGCGCGCGTAACCGGCGAAGGCCCGCCGGTAGCCGGACCCGAGGATCCCGGCGAGCTCCGGCGCCACCTTGGCCACAACATCGGCGCGCTTGGCAGCCAGTGCCCGGCTCTGGATGCGCAACTGCGCCCGGTCGAACCCCTCGGGCTGCGGCGTGCCCGCCACCAGCGCGGACAGCAGGGCGCCCTGCGCGAGCCCGAGCCGCAGCCGCGTCGCGTCGCCGGCGGTCCTCTCGGTGGATGCAACCTCGGCACCGGCCTCCCGGAGCGCCGTACGACGCGGGGCCGCGCACGGACGCCCCCGGTCGTCGGCCATCACGGCCCGGATCGCCTCGAGTTCACCGGCCAGCTCGCCGGCCGGAGGGAAGGCGTCGTCCCGCTCCAGCAGTACGCCGGGCGGTTCCGTGCGCGAGCAGAGGTCTGCCAGGACGTCGAGCACCGCCGAGGGCACCGGATGCGCATGTGTGTCGTGCCACACGCCGTCCCGCTCGACACCGCCTGCCACGTGCACGTACGCAATGGCCTCCGGCGGGAGTTCGGCGAGCGCGCCGGCGGGGTCCTCACCGCGGTTGACCCGGTTCGTGTGCAGGTTCGCCACGTCGATCAGCAGTCGCACACCGGTGCGCTCCACCAGTTCCGCCAGGAACCGGCCCTCCGTCAACTCCTCGTCCGGCCAGGAGAAAAGGGCCGCAATGTTCTCCAGGGCCAGCGGCACGGGCAGTGCCTCCTGCGCGATGCGCACGTTCTCGCACAGCACGTCGAGGGCGTCCCGGGTGCGCGGCACCGGCAGCAGATGACCCGCCTCGAGCCGGGCCGATGCCGTCAGCGCCCCGCCGGAACGGACGAACGCGAGGTGCTCGGTGACCAGCGGCGACCCCAGCGCCCCGGCCAGCTCCGCGAGCGCGGCGAGCCGGCCCGGGTCCGGCCGCTCCGCCCCGCCCAGCCCCAGCGACACCCCGTGCGGGACGACCACCGTGCCGCGCTCGCGCAGGCGCAGCAGGGACTCGGGGAGATGGCCCGGGCAGACGTTCTCGGCGACCACCTCGACCCAGTCGACGCCGGGCAGCTGCTCGACCGTGTCCGCGATCTCCGGCCGCCATCCGATCCCCGTACCCAGACGGTCCATGGCGCGTCTCCTCCCCGTCGTCCGCCGTACGGACTGTCAGGGTGATGACCCATCTGGCCCCGGCCAACCCCGCAGTCCGGAGTTCAGAGCTCGATTTGAGCTTCGTACCGGAAAGAGCCGGGGCAACGGCCGGGCTCAGTGACGGGCGTCCCGGCGGCGCAGCGCCGGATGGTCGGCGACGACCGTGCACGAGCCGGCGGCGATCTCGGTGAAGCCCGCGTCCCGGACCACCGGCAGGCCGCTGCCGGCCAGCCGGTCCCAGCGGTCGCGGCCGGCGGTCCGCACCGACAGGGCGAACCCCGACGCGCGCCAGGCGGCCCGTTCCCCCTCGGCCAGACCCCACCAGGCCAGCTGTGCACCGTGTCCGGCCTGCGCCATCGCCTTGCCCGCCGACATGGCGACGGACGGGTTGAGCCACAGCACCGGGGAGTCCGGTTCCGGTTCGCCGGGTGGCTCGGGATCGTCGAGTTCGGTGCCCGAGACCTGGAGTTTCGCCAGGTCCTTCGGCCATCCGTCCAGCGGAACCGGAGGGAACACCCGGACCTCGGCCGTCCGCCCGGTGACGGTGATGCCGTCGAGCGCCTCCGCCCGCCGCCACTCCGCTCCGCGGGCCCGGCGCACCACCTTGCGGATGCGCGCGTCCTCCCAGTCGCGGACCGCTACCGCCCATGCCCCGTCCACGGCCGTCGACCGCTCGTCGGACAGCAGGCTCAGCACCGCCCGGGCCGCGGTCTCCAGCGCGTCCGTGAGGGCGGGCGGCGCGGCGCGTTCGATGCGGGCCACCAGCGGCAGCACGTACTGCGGCGCGGTGTCGCGGTCGGCCGCGCGGTGCGCCGGGACGGACCCGGCGCCGGTCTCCGAGCTGTTCACCTGGAATCTCCGAGGATGCCCCGGCCTTCAGGCCGGGGAGGAATCGGACGGGCCCAAGTCTGCCAGCGGCACGGCAGAGGGCAGGGCATCAGCCGGTGGCCAGCCTGGCCCGGTAGACCTCCGGGTCGAAACGGGCCGGCGGGTACCGCGGGTCCATCTCCTCGAGCTGTTCCAGGAGCAGCCTGCTCACGGCCCAGTTGCGGTACCACTTGCGGTCGGCGGGCACGACGTACCAGGGCGCGGCGACGGTCGAGCAGCGCTCCAGCATGGCCTCGTAGGCATCGCGGTAGTGGTCCCACAGCTCGCGCTCCTCGACGTCGCCCGGGTCGAACTTCCAGTGCTTGGACGGGTCGTCGAGCCGCCGCAGCAACCGCCTGCGCTGCTCGGCGTGGCTGATGTGCAGGAACACCTTGACGAAGGCCACGCCGTCGTCGGTCAGCGCCTGCTCGAAGCGGTTGATCTCCGCGTACCGCGCGCTCCACTCCCCGGCCGGGACCAGCTCCCGGACCCGGGCGATGAGCACGTCCTCGTAGTGCGAGCGGTCGAAGATGCCGATCTCCCCGGGCCGGGGCAGCGCCCGCTCGATCCGCCACAGGAAGTGGTGTCTCCGCTCCTCGTCCGTCGGGGCTTTGAACGCGGTGATCCGGCACCCGGCCGGGTTGAGCATGCCGATCACGTGCTTGACCGTGCCGCCCTTGCCCGAGGTGTCCGTGCCCTGGAGCACGAGCAGCAGCCTGCGGCGGTCACCGGCCGTGGCCGCCGCATAGAGGCGTTCCTGGAGGGAGGCGAGGCGCTTTCCGGTCGCCAGGGCTTCCTCGCGCGCCTTCACCTTGTCCGGCGGGCCACCGGGCGTGGCAGCGGGATCGTACGAGCTGAGGTCGACCGGACTGCCGCCGGGCGGGATGCGCAGCTGCTCCCGCAGGCCTCGCGGAAGGCCGGACCGCTCCCCGTCTCGCTTCCTCGCCACCGGCGCCCCTTCCCGTGCAGTTGTGCCCCGATCCTGCGCGGGATCGGGGCACAGCGCTACCGGAGACCGGGGCCGGGGCCTAAGGCGTGTTGTGAAAGTCCCGTCTGGCTCGCGGCGCCTGGCACGCACATCCGCTGCGTTGTCGAATCGTCCGAGTAGCCCACTACGAGGCCGGCTCTCCGCCTTGCGGCTGCACGCACCAGACGCCGCCAGCCCCGCCCCAGGGGCGGACGACGCTACTTTCACAACAAGCCTTAACGCCAGGGGCCGGTGACGGCGAACGTGGTTCCCGGCGTGTAGCAGTTCACGTACATGGTGTCCCCGTCCGGGGAGAACGTCACGCCTGCGAACTCGCCCCACGCGGGCTCCTCCGGAGTGCCGATGTTCTGTCGTCCGCGGGCCATGGGGTAGACCTTGCCGCGTCGGGTCAGTCCGAAAACGTGCTGCGCGCCCTCGCCGTCCTCGCAGAGCATGAGGCCGCCGCCGGGGGCCAGCGTGATGTTGTCGGGCTCCTCGCCGGGCATCTGCACGTCGGTGTCCGGGCCGAAGACGATGACGAGGGTGAGCCGCTTGCGTTCCGGGTCGTAGCGCCAGACCTGTCCGTAGTGGTCGGCGGCCGAGCCATCGGCGCTCTTGGCGAAGCTGGAGACGAAGTACACGCACGACCCGCCCCAGTAACAGCCCTCGAGCTTCTGCGCGTGCGTGATGCCGCCGGGACCGAAGTCCTGGAAACGGATCGCGGTCTCCTTGGCGAGCGGGTCCGGGACGTCCACCCATTCGATGCCGTCGAACGAGGCGCCGGTCTCCTGGACCGCCGAGAGGTCGGCGACCCCGGGCACCCGCATGGCCTGGAGGGTGCCGCCGGCGTGCAGTGAGCCCGAACCGCCGAGCGGCCTCTTCGGCAGGAACCGGTAGAAGAGACCGAACGGGCGCTCGAAGGCGTCCTCGGTCTCGTAGACGATGCCGCGGCGCGGGTCGATCGCGATGGCCTCGTGCTGGAAGCGGCCCATGGCCTCGAGCGGCACCGGCCGGGTGCGGCGGGCGTCGTACGGGTCGACCTCGAAGATGAAGCCGTGGTCCTTGGTGTACCCGTTGGTTCCGGCCTTGTCTTCGGTTTCCTCGCAGGTGAGCCAGGTGTTCCACGGGGTGGGGCCGCCGGCGCAGTTGGTCGAGGTGCCCGCGATGGCCACCCGTTCGTGGAGCACGCGGTTGTGCTTGTCGAGTTCGAGTGCGGTGCAGCCGCCCATGCCCATCGGGTCGTACGTGAGGCCGCTGACGGCCGGCACCCGGATCTTCGCCGTCGGCCGGTTCTCGTGGTTGCGGACCAGGTTCACACCGCCGTTTCTGCCACGGAAGGCGGCCATGCCGTCGTGGTTGCTCGGGACCCGTCCCTCGCCGGAGCGGAGCGGGTCGCCCTCGCGCGAGAGAACCCGGTAGCGGAAGCCCTTGGGGAGATCGAGGAGGCCCTCGGGGTCGGGGACGAGGGGGCCGTAGCCCTCCCGGCCCACCTCCAGGGCCGAGGCCGTCCCTGCGAACAGTTCGGAGACGCTGCCGGCGAAGGCGATACCCGCCCCCAGTGCGCCGGATCGTGCCAGGACTTGACGTCGTGTCGCAGACATAGGGGCAACTCCGTGTTGGCGGACAGGAGATGTGACCTGCTTGTCGTATCACGGGCGGAGCCCGGCGGGAACCACGCGCGCCCGCGGGCCGTGCCCGGGACCCGACCGGGCGGCCCCGGAGCGGTGCCGTGGGTTGCCCGGCCGGACGACGGTGTGTCGCGCTTCACGCTATCCGCACCCCTTGGGCGGGTACGGCGATGTGCCGGGGCTCCGCTCGGAGCCGGCCCGCCCTCGACGGTTCCGACCGGGGCGGGGGAACGCCACCCGTGGTTCGGCGACGAACCAACGATCGCGCCCCTTGAAGGATCGTTGAACGATCCTCTAACTTGTGGCGAGCGCCGGGCGGCCCCTGTCCCCGGCCGTCCCTACGGCGTCCTCCCCGCAATTGCGATCGCGGCGCACTCCCCGTTCTGCGAGGTGCAGATGAGCACAACCCCCCCGACCCGGGTCACCACAACAGAGGAAGCCCAGGCCGGCGCCGCACCGGGTGGCGGCGGTGCCATGGGCTGGTACCGGGATCTGGGCCCGCGCGGACGCCGTGCCTTCGGCGGCGCTTTCGGCGGCTACGCCCTCGACTCCTACGACTTCTTCACACTGCCCCTCGGCATGGTCGCGATCGCGGCCTACTTCTCGCTCGACTCCGGGCAGACCGGCATGCTGGCCACGGTCACGCTGGTCGTCTCCGCCATCGGAGGTGCCGTCGCCGGCGTCCTCGCCGACCGCATCGGCCGCGTGAAGGCCCTGATGATCACGGTGATCACCTATGCGGTGTTCACCGTCGCCTGCGGGTTCGCACCGAACTACGAGGCGCTGCTGGTCTTCCGCGCCCTGCAGGGCCTGGGCTTCGGCGGCGAATGGGCCGTCGGCGCCATCCTGGTCGCCGAGTACGCCTCGGCCAAGAACCGCGGCCGCACCCTCGGCGTCATCCAGAGCTCGTGGGCCGTGGGCTGGGCGCTCGCCGTGATCGTCTACACCGTGGCCTTCCAGTTCCTCGACCCGGACGTCGCCTGGCGGGTGCTCTTCTTCACCGGCGCACTCCCCGCGCTGCTCATCGTCTGGATACGCCGCAGCGTCACCGACGCCCCGCAGAGCGTCGAGCGCCGGCAGGAGAGCTCGCAGAAGGGCTCCTTCACCGCGATCTTCAAGCGGGAGCACCTGCGCATCACCCTGTTCGGCGTCCTGCTGTCGACCGGTGTGCAGGGCGGCTACTACACCCTCGCCACCTGGGTGCCGACCTACCTGAAGACCGAGCGCGGCCTCAGCGTCGTCGGCACCGGCAGCTACCTGGTGTTCCTGATCTCCGGTGCCTTCATCGGCTACCTGGCCGGCGGCTACCTCACCGACAAGCTGGGCCGGAAGAACAACATCCTGCTGTTCGCGTTCCTCTCGGCTCTCTGCATCGTGGGGTACACGAACATCCCGACCGGGGCGGACACCCTGGTCCTGGTGCTCGGATTCCCGCTCGGCTTCTGCATGTCGGCGATCTTCAGCGGATTCGGCTCGTTCCTCAGCGAGCTCTACCCGACGGCCGTGCGCGGCACCGGTCAGGGCTTCACGTACAACACCGGTCGCGCCGTGGGGGCGTTCTTCCCGGCGCTGGTCGGCTTCATGGCCGCCACCTGGGGTGTCGGTGGCGCCCTGGTGTTCGGAGCCATCGGCTACGGCATCGCGGCCCTCGCGCTCATCGGTCTCCCCGAGACCCGTGGTCGCGAACTGGTCTGACGCCCGCGTCGCAGAGCGCAGCACCCCTCGTCCGGGCCGGTCCGCGTACCGGCCCGGACGAGCCCGTTCCCGGCCCCGAACAGGACGGATCACCATGTCCCTCACCTCCACCCCCGCGGACCTCGGCCCGCGCGAGGCCCGCGAGCACTTCCGGTCGGGTGCCGACGTACATACGGCCGGCTGGGCGCCGGGACGCACGCAGGCGAACCTCATCTCCGTACCCGCGGACTGGGCGTACGAGGTGCTGCTGTTCTGCCAGCGCAACCCGAAGCCGTGCCCGGTCCTGGACGTGACCGACGCCGGGGCGTGGACGACTCCGCTGGCGCCCGGCGCCGACCTGCGCACCGACATCCCGCGCTACCGCGTGTGGAAGGACGGTGAGCTGGCCGCCGAGCCCTCCGAGGTGACCGGTCTGTGGCGGTCCGACCTGGTCTCGTTCCTCATCGGGTGCAGCTTCACCTTCGAGGCGGAGCTAGCCGCCGCAGGCGTGCCGGTGCGCCACGTCGACCAGGGGCGCAACGTCCCCATGTACGTGACCGACCGCGCGTGCCGGGTGGCGGGACGCCTGCACGGACCGATGGTCGTCTCGATGCGGCCCGTCCCGGCGGAGCTGGTGGACCGGGCCCGGCAGGTGACCGGCCTGTTGCCCGCCGTGCACGGCGCCCCCGTGCACGCCGGCGACCCTGCTGACCTCGGCATCGGCGACCTCGGCCGGCCGGACTTCGGCGACCGCGTCGGCCTGCACCCGGGGGACGTACCGGTCTTCTGGGCGTGCGGGGTGACGCCGCAGGCCGCCGTGATGGCCTCACGGCCGCCGTTCGCGATCACGCACGCGCCCGGGCGGATGTTCGTGACGGACGTGCCGGACGCGCACTACCGCGTGGGGTGACGCCGGGGCCCGGCTGCCCGCACCACCCGTCCGGCGGTGCGGGCGGGCGGTGCCGTCAGGAGGCGACGAGGGAGCCCGCGTCGCGCGCCAGGGCCGTCAGCCGCGAGATGGCCCGGAAGTACTTCTTGCGGTAGCCGCCCTTCAGCATGTCCTCGCCGAACAGCCGGTCGAAGGGCAGGCCCGAGGCGAGCACCGGCACCTCGCGGTCGTACAGCCGGTCCGCCAGGACGACCAGCCGCAGCGCGGTGGACTGGTCCGGCACCGGGCCGACCCCGGTCAGGCAGACCGCCCGGACGCCGTCGCACAGCGCCCCGTAGCGGCTGGGGTGCACCCGCGACAGGTGGTCGAGCAGCGCGGGGAAGTCGTCCAGCGAGGCGCCCTCGGTGCGGTGCGCGGCCCGGGCGACCTCGTCCGCGGAGAAGGGCGCCGGAGCCTCCGGCAGACCGCGGTGACGGTAGTCGTCGCCGTCGATGCGCAGCGGCCGGAAGTGCGCCGAGAGGCCCTGGATCTCCCGCAGGAAGTCGGCGGCGGCGAAGCGGCCCTCGCCGAGCTTGCCGGGCAGGGTGTTGGAAGTGGCGGCGAGCGCCACGCCGGCCTCCACCAGGCGGCTGAGCAGCGACGACACCAGAACCGTGTCACCGGGGTCGTCCAGCTCGAACTCGTCGATGCACAGCAGCCGGTGGTCCTTGAGGGTGTCGACCGTCTGCCGGAACCCGAGGGCGCCGACGAGGTTCGTCAGCTCCACGAACGTGCCGAACGCCTTGCGCTCGGGGGCCGCGGGCGTCGCGTGCCACAGCGATGCGAGCAGGTGGGTCTTCCCGACGCCGTACCCGCCGTCCAGGTAGACGCCCCGGGGGCCGGCCGGGGCGGCGGGCCCGCGCCGGAACCAGCGGCGGCGGGAGCCGCCTGCTGCGCCCGCGCCGTCGAGCCCGGCGGCGAAGCCGCTCAGCACCTGCACGGCTTCGGCCTGGCTGGGCTGCGCCGGGTCCGGCACGTAGGTCTCGAAGCGGACCGAGTCGAAGCGCGGCGGCGGCACCATCTCGGCGACCAGCCGGTCGGCCGGTACGCGGGGCTCGCGGGAGCACAGCGAGGCCGGACCGGGCCGGCCGTTCGCGGAACCGTTCACCGGGCCGTTCGCGGACGCGGGGACGTGCGGGGAGGAACTGGAGGAGGACACAGGCGTTCAGGGTAGTCCCTTGCCTGCCGGGACCGACCGCCGCGGCCGGCACCCCCGTGCCAGACTGCACCCCATGCGACGCCTGTACCCCGCCCCCGGAGCGGCCGCGCCCGACCTGGCCGAGGACCGCCAATGGGGCCTCGACGAACTGGCCGACGCCTACGCCTACCCGGCGCCCGAGGCGGACGGCGGCTGGTGGCTGCGCGCCAACATGGTGTCCTCGCTCGACGGCGCCGCCCATCACGAGGGCCGCTCGCAGCCGCTGTCCTCGGACGCCGACATGCGCGTCTTCGGGGTGCTGCGCGGGCTGGCCGACGTGGTCGTGGTCGGCGCGGAGACCGTCCGGCAGGAGGGTTACCGCCCCGCCCGGGTGCGGGAGGCATTCGCCGCCCGGCGGGCGGAGACCGGGCAGACACCGGCCCCGGCCATCGCCGTGGTTACCGCGAGCCTGGACCTGGACTTCTCGCTCCCGCTGTTCCAGGAGCCCGCGGCGACCACCCTGGTGCTCACCGGCGCCCGCGCGCCGGCCGACCGGGTCCGTGCGGCCGAAGCCGCGCCGGGGACCGAGGTGGTGATCGCCGGAGAGCGTGCGGGCGCCGATCCGGCGGCGGTCGTCCGGCTGCTCGCCGAGCGCGGGCTGACCCGTCAGCTGACGGAGGGCGGGCCGCGGCTGCTCGGGCAGTTCGTGGCGGCCGGGGTCCTGGACGAGCTGTGTCTGACCCTGGCGCCCGTCCTGACGTCCGGGACGGCGCCCCGGATCGTGGACGGCCCGTCGCCCGCCGTGCCGGAACGATTCGCCCTGCGATCGCTACTGGAGGAGGACGGGTTCCTCTTCAGCCGCTACGGCCGGGACTGACGGGAGACGACCGGGTCGGAATTTGTAGTTCCGGTTCGCCTCGGCCGGGCACACTGGGATGTGCAGCCCCCGTGCGACAGCGGGGCGGAATGTTTCTGCAGGGTCCGCGCGGCCCGCCGGAAGAAGGGTTCCTGCCGTGTTCACGACCGTTCTCATGATCGAGAAACCGCTGGTGCCCACCGATGTGGAACTCCTCACCACACTGCACGGCGACGACCAGGTGTCCTTCGTCGTCCTGATGCAGCCCCACGGCGACCAGGACCGGCTGCTGCGCGCCCTCGACGACGTCGCGCTCGGCAACCTGGACGAAGCCGTCCACGAGGGCGACGAGCCGGAGGGCAACGCTGCACTGCAGCCGGCCGAGCGGGCCCTCAACCACTCGATCGAGGCGTTGCGGGCCGCCGGCAGCCAGGCCGTCGGCCAGATCGTCGAGAAGCACCCGCTGGACCTGCTGCGCAAGGTCGTCGAGCAGACCGAGGCCGACGAGGTGATCGTGCTGACCGCGCCGCACCTGGTCGAGGAGTTCTTCCACCGGGACTGGACGTCGCGCGCCCGGCACAAGGTCGGCGTCCCCGTGCTCAAGCTGTACGCCCACTCCGAATAGGCTGGGGGTCTGCCCGTCCGGGCAGCAGCCGCCCGCCCCGCGCGGCCGGACACCACCGACCTGGGAGAAACCGCATGCCACCGGCCGTCCCGTCCGCCATGGAACGACCTCACTTCATCGGCATCGGCGGCGCCGGGATGTCGGGCATCGCGAAGATCCTCGCCATGCGCGGCGCCCGGGTCGCGGGCAGCGACGCCCGGGAGTCCGCCACCGCGGAGGCGCTGCGCGGCCTCGGGGTCACCGTGCACGTCGGGCACGCCGCCGAGCACCTCGCGGACGACGCCGGCTGCGTCGTGGTCTCCAGCGCCATCCGCCCGGACAACCCCGAGATCGCCAAGGCCACGGAACTCGGGATTCCGGTGGTTCACCGGTCCGACGCCCTCGCCGCGCTCATGGACGGCAGGCGGCCGCTCGCCGTCGCCGGCACCCACGGCAAGACGACGACCACCTCGATGCTCGCGGTCGGCCTCGGCGCACTCGGCCTCGACCCGTCCTACGCCATCGGCGGCGACCTCGACGGCCCCGGGTCCAATGCCCGGCACGGCGACGGCGAGATCTTCGTCGCCGAGGCCGACGAGAGCGACCGGAGCTTCCACAAGTACGCGCCCGAGGTCGCGATCATCCTCAACGTGGAGCTCGACCACCACGCCAACTACGCCTCGATGGACGAGATCCACGAGTCCTTCGAGACCTTCGTCGGCCGGGTGCGCCCCGGGGGAACCCTGGTGGTGTCCGCCGACCACCCCGGCGCCCGCGACCTGACCGGCCGTGTCCGGGGCCGCGACGGCCTGCGCGTGGTGACCTACGGCGAGTCCGACGACGCCGACGTCCGCATCCTCAAGATCAACCCGCGCGGCCTCACCAGCGAGGTCACCGTGGTTCTGGACGGCCGGACGATCACCTTCGCCGTCTCCGTGCCGGGCCGCCACTACGCCTCCAACGCCGTAGCTGCCCTGGTTGCCGGACACGCCCTCGGAGTCCCGGCCCACAACCTGGCATCGGCGCTGGGCACGTACACCGGCGTCAAGCGCCGACTGCAGCTCAAGGGCACGGCCCGGGACGTCCAGGTCATCGACTCCTACGCGCACCACCCCACGGAGATCGCCGCCGATCTCGAGGCAATCCGGGGCGGAGCGGACGGGGGGCGGGTCCTCGTGGTCTTCCAGCCGCACCTGTTCAGCCGCACCCAGGAACTGGGCACCGAGATGGGCGAGGCGCTCACGCTGGCCGACGCGTCCGTCGTCCTCGACATCTACCCGGCCCGCGAGGACCCGGTCCCCGGCGTCACCAGCGCGCTGATCATCGACGCCGCTGCGGCGAAGGGCGCCGACGTCCGCGCGGAGCACGCCATGGACGCCGTCCCCGACGTGATCGCGGGAATGGCGAAGCCGGGCGATCTCGTTCTCACCATGGGAGCCGGTGACGTGACCGAGCTCGGTCCGCGCATCCTGGCCCGGCTTGACAGCTGAGACCGGAAAGAACCGAGAGGGGAGCCACGGGGATGGGCTACGAAGTCGAGAAGACGGACGATCAGTGGCGCGCGGAGTTGTCCCCGGAGGAATACCGGGTGCTCCGGAAGGCGGGCACCGAGCCGGCCTTCCGGGGTGAGTACACCGACACGACCGCGCCCGGTGTCTACTCCTGCCGGGCCTGCGGCGCTGAGCTGTTCCGTTCGGACACCAAGTTCGCCTCGCACTGCGGCTGGCCGTCCTTCTACGACCCGAAGGACTCGGATGCCGTCGAGCTGATCGAGGACCGGACGTTCGGCATGGTCCGCACCGAGGTCCGCTGCGCGCGCTGCGGATCGCACCTCGGTCACGTCTTCGAGGGCGAGGGCTATCCGACCCCGACGGACCAGCGGTACTGCATCAACTCCGTCTCCCTGCGGCTCGCACCCGACGGAGGCTGACGGAGGACCGTCCGGGCGGGCGTCAGTCCCCGTGATACAGGCGGTCCACGTCGACGAGCCGCACGGTCGCGTCGTCCGCGGCCGTACGGCGCAGATCGTCGGTGAAGCCCGCGGCGCTGTAGCACTGCAGACGGGTGGTGGGCAGCGTGGCCTCCCGGGCTGCCGGCAGTGAGCGGATGTGCCGGAGCCGTTCCAGTTGCTCAGACCGGGATATGCAGTTGCACGGGCACGCGCGTGACCGGAGCATGACGCCCATGCCCAGCACCCTGCTGCCCTTTCTGGGCGCCTGCCTGCTGACCGCCGCCTCGCCCGGGCCGAGCACCGTGCTGATCATCCGTCACTCGCTGGCGAGCAGGCGCGCCGGAATGATGACGGTGCTCGGCAACGAGACCGGCGTCTTCGTCTGGGGAGTGGTCGCGGCGTTCGGGCTCACTGCCCTCCTCGCCGCCTCACAGCTGGCCTACGACGTGATGCGCGTGGCCGGAGCGGTCGTGCTGATCACGTTCGGCGTCCAGGCCCTGCGTTCCGCCTGGCGGAAGCGGACAGCCGCGACGGGCCCGGAGACGCCGGAACCGCCCGCGGCCCGGGTGACGTCCGCCCGCGCCTACCGGGCCGGTCTGCTGATGAACCTCGCCAACCCCAAGGCGGCGGTCGGTGGCCCTGGCGGCGGAGTGCAACGTGGCCCAGGCCACCACCACGAAGGCCGTAGCCCAGCTCCGCCGAGAGGGACAGATCCGGACCGTGCTGGGTCTGGGGAGCTTCGTGGCGTAGCTCAGTCCACATCGGCCGCCACCGCCTCCATCCCCTCCACGATGGGCTCCAGGTGGCCCCAGTCCACGGAGCACCGGTCGGCGAGCGGCACCCGTGCGCGCTTCACGACGGGACGGGAGATAGCGAACCGGACCCCGGAGTCACGGAGCCACGTCCCCCGCTCCTCCGGCGACCACCGGGCCCAGGCGTCGTCCAGGTACTCCCCGGACGGGACGTACCGCCAGCCGGACTCCACGGCGGGGGTCGACTCCAGAGCCTTCAGGTCGGCCTCCGCTTCGGCGTATCGGCGGCGGAAGTCAGCCGTGCCCTCCGGCGTCGAGTAGAGCCCTGCCCGCCGGTCGTCCATCAACTCCGTCATGAAGGCCGTCAGCCGCTCCCTGTCGGCCGTGGAGTCGGTCCCGCCTACCCACTCCCGGGTCCCGTGCTGGGCCCCTCCCAGGGCCTTCAGGACGGCCCCCTGGACGTGCTCCTCGGCGTCCACGATCCGCACGGTTACGACGTCGTGGCGATCCTTGCCAGTGCCCAGGCACTTGAACATCGGGGACGTGGACCGGTACCCGGACGACGCGTGCATGTTCCGACCGCACGTCCCGCACGTGACCACGGCGTAGAGCCAGTGCTTCCCGGCGGGGGCGGCCTTCCCGGTCTGAGCAGGGAGAGCCGCGACGACCCGGGCACGTTCCGTCTCCGTCAGGACCGGCTCCCACATGATGTCTGGAGCGGCCCCGTCCCGGCGTAGACGGCCCGTGAGCGGGTCCATGGCGTGGCCCACGATGGACGGGTGCCCCAGGACATCCCGGATGGCGGACGACGACCAGGCGGCTGGCTTCGGGTTCGGACGGACGGACGTGTGGACCCTGGGCGACGGGACGCCACGGTCCTGGAGATCACGCGCAATCGCTGTGATGCCCTCCCCGGCGACGATCCGCCGGGCCACCTCCCGGATGATCTCCGCCGCTACGGCGTCGCGCACCAGCACCTTCCCGGTCCCGTCCGGGTGCGGAGCCACGGTCAGCCCGTACGGGATCCTCCCGCCGGTCCAGCGTCCCGTCTTCTGGAGCTGCCGACGGGTGGCGGAGACCCGGGAGCGGACCTGTTCCCTCTCGAACTCAGCGAACACCGCCAGGAGATGAGCGAGTAGACGGCCCTCCGCCGTGGACAGGTCGATACCGTCCCGGACGGTGGCGATAGCCACGCCTGCCTCTGTGGCGACCTGGGCCAACTCCAGGAACCGAAGGGTGGAGCGGGCCAGCCGGTCCAGCTTCCAGGCCAACACGACATCCCCAGGCTGCCACTGGGACATGAGACGGCCGAAGGCGGGACGGGAGGCAGGCTCAATCGCACCCGACACCCCGTCATCGGAGAACTCCAGGACCGGCACCCCCGGCCATCGGCTGGCGGCGTGGTCCCTGCCTTCGGTGAGCTGACGGGAGACGGACGTGGACTCTTCGGCGGAGCGGCTGACACGGGCGTAGAGGAGGACCCGGGTGGGTTTCATGGTCTGCATGATGCTGAGTAGTCTAAGGTAGTCCAGAGCGGAACGGGATGTCTTTCCTGCCGCAGTTGCGCGGGATCCGCCCAGTTGCCGACCATGATCGCGCTGGCTGCAACGTGGGCGGTGCTGGAGATCGGCTACTACGGCCTCTACGTCTGGTTCGTGGCCCGGATGAAGCGGATCCTGGGCCGCGCCGCGGTCCGCCGCCGGCTCGACGGGATCTCGGGTCTGGTGCGGCTGGCCCTCGGCGTCCGGCTGGCGCTCGAGAGCTGATCCGGGCGGAGCGGCCGGTCGCCCCGGTCGCCGTCCCCGGCCGGGCCGCACGGCGGTCTCAGCCGGCCAGGTCCTTCCTGGTGAGAGGGTCGCCTCCGTTGGCCGACACGGCGACGGTGCGCACGATGCCGTCCGAGCCGATCTCGATGACCGGTACGGCCTTGCGCTCCGGCGAGCCGTCGTTCTGCAACGAGATCAGCCCGCTCGCACCCGCCACCGCGTGGACGCCGTGCAGGGACTTCCACCGCTGGATCATCATCGAACCGTTGACCTTCTGGTCCGCAGCCGTTCCGCCCTCCAGCCGGATGGCGGAGACCGCCGTCGTCAGAGCGTCGTGGCCCATGATGGCCTGCCCGTCGTCGAGCCGGTCGTTCCTGAAGAACTTCCGGTAGCTCCCCTTCTCCCCGAACGCGCCATCGGTCGGGTAGGCGTTCTCGGCCAGCTCCCACGCGCCGGGGTGCGCCAGCCCGGTGTAGAGCAGCTCGACGTTGCCGTCCCGGAGGGTCTCCAGGATCTCGTCGAACCCCCGGGCCTGCGGGGACTGGGAGACGTCGTCGCCGGCGAAGACGGTCAGCGGCCGGTCGTTGCAGATCCGTGTCCGCAGCGGGGCCAGGAACTTGGGCAGGTCGACCCCGCGCCCCGCGAAATAGACGACATCGGGCTTGTAGGTGCACAGATTGGCCATCAGGGCCTTGAAGGTGGTCGCCGAACCGGCCTGGGACGAGTCGTACTGCTCGACGCGGGCGAATCGCCGCTTCTTCGGCAGGGCCTTGAGGAACGCCTGGCTCAGCGTCCGGGTGTACTGGTCGTCCGGCTTCGAGTCCTGGACCACCAGCACCCGCTTGTCCGCGTATTCCTTGCTCTGCAGGAACGCCGCCGCAGCGGCCGCCTCGTCCGAGTTGGTGGGTGCCACCCGGACGAGCCCCTCGACCTCGTCGAAGGTGTCGGCCGTCAGGACGGCACCCACCGCACCCAGTCCGAGCCCCCCGTCCGCCGCGGGCTTCGTGATGGTCCCGACCATCTCCTTGGTCGCGTTCGTGCTGGTGCCCAGGCCGGCGACCGCGACGATGCGGTCCGCCTCGGTGCGCTTGCGGATCTCGTCCAGCGCCGCCGACCGCTGCTCGGTGCTGCTTCCGCTGTTGCCCAGCAGCAGCTTGATCCGCGGCACGTCGCCGTTGCCGAAGTGGTGGTTCGCGTCGTACTGGGCGGCGTACGCGCCCTGGAGCTCGTGCCGCAGGGAGTCGACGGTGTTGGAGTCCTTCTCGTCCGGCATCATCGGCATGAGGTAGACGACGCTGACGTACGCGGTGCCGTGCTTCGCCTCCTCCTGCTCGACGGACCGGTTCTCCTTGAGTATCAGCTCGGAGATCTTGCCGAGGTTCTGTGTGAAGTGGTACTCCCCGTCGGTCACGCCGACGCACTGCCCGTCCGCGCCCACCCGCCGCACCCCGTCGGCGCACGAGGTGCTGAACAGCCACCACAGCAGTCCGCCCGCCAGGGCGATCAGCGATGCGCCGAACACCGCGTTCCACGGCCAGCGGGCCCACAAGGGGCGCTGCCGCACCCAGGATCCGTCAGTCACGGCGGCTGTCTCCTTCGTCGGTTCTGTCGGGTCGGGCCGGTCCGGAACGCGGCCGGCGCGGGATCAGTCCGCAAAGCGCGCGGCCTCGTCCAGCAGGGTGTCTGCGTCGGAATCGGCCGCCATGGCCAGCTGACGGAACATGGTCCCGATCTTGAAGTTCAGCTCGGGCGCTCCCGGGGGGAGCCGGTTGCGCGGGTCGCCGGCCAGCCACAGCGCCGCGCAGAGCTCGGCGAGCGGCCTGCTCGTCGTCCGGTCCGCGAACGCCGCTGGGGCATGACGGAGCGCCAGTTCGCGGGCTTCGTGGTGCGGCGTGTCGTCGGACAGCTGGGACCGGTACAGGGGGGCCGCGGTGACGTGGTACAACTCGCGCAGCCAGGGCCGCAGATCCGGGCCGGAGAGGCCTGCCGCGAAGTACTCGACGACGGCGTCCAGTTCGTCCAGCGCCAGCCGGTGGTAGAGCGTGTCGAGCGGCTGCTCGTGGCGATGGTGCCAGTCACGCAGCGTGCGGTGCGTGGTCTGCCAGTCCTCCAGCGAGCCCAGTGGACCGGACATCCGGTCGAGCAGCAGGAGCCGCAGCCACGGGTGCAGCACCGGACGGCCGTCGTACGTGGTGTCCGTCGCGGCCTCCGCCCCGCCGGGCGCCGGCCGCAGATAGCCCGAGGGCCCACGGCCGCCGCGGGTGTGGGCGTCTTCCGCTACCGGGTGGGTGAGCCAGAGCCGATGGCGCAGCTCGCGGATCACCGTGTCGCGGGCGTGCTCCGGCTGATCGCCGAGCAATCCGCAGTTGATCGCCGCCTTCGGGGTACGCGCCGCTGCGATCCGCATCGCCGCCAGCCGCTGGTCGTCCGTCAGGCCGCCGAGGAGATAGTCGTGGATGAGGAACGGGAGCTGCTGCCGGGGCCCGTCGTTGTCGGCGCTGTCCGGGCCCGGACCGTCGGAAGCGTCCGTTCCGTCGGCCGAGGCGTCCAGCAGACCGCGCAGGTCGTGGGAGTCCGGATGGCGTTCGGCGAGCCGGGCGATGGCCGCGTGCAGCTGCCGCACGCTCCACGGGTGACCGTAGGTGAGGCGGTGGACCAGTGGCGTGCTGTGGGCGAGCAGGCCGGTATCCGGCCGCCCGGTCCGCCGGGCGTTCTGCGTCTCGAACCGGGCGGCCTCCAGCGACACCTCCACCCGGTCCAGGTCACGCAGTCGCACCGGGTACCACCACTCCGACGGCGGCTCCCCGGCGCGGGCTCTCCACCGGGCGTGACACGCCGCCCCGGCCGTCTCCAGGTGCTGGTCGTCGGGGCCGCCGTCGCACGGGCCCGGTATCGCCTGCGCGGTGGCACTGGTGGCGACGATCAGCAGCGGGTCGAAAATCCTCGATCGGGCCGCTTCCGTGCGCAGCCGCAGCATGACCTTCAGGAACTCCGTGCCGCCGTGGCCGTGGTCGATGTTGTCCAGCAGCGCGAGGCAGTTCTGCTCGTGCCGGCCGCGGGTGAACCCGGCACGCGCGTCGTCGAGGAAGGCCCCGCACAGCCGCCGGTCGACGTACTCCCGGTCCGAGGCATTGCCACCGCGGCTGCGCCGGTTGAGCTCGACGAGCTCCTCGATGGCGTCGTTGCCCGCGACCCCGCCGGACGATCCGTAGGAAGCGAGCGCGCGGTTGAGGAACGCGCTGGCCGGCATGTGCTCGAACCCCCGGAGCAGGATGCCCACGATGATGTCGATGCCGGGGACGGGGGAGAGGCCCAGCACGTCGACGAGACCGGCGATGTTCTCGCCCGCCTCGGCCGCCGATCCGCTCCGGGCCCGTCGCAGCGCGCGCCGCAGTTCTCGGACCGCCTGCTTGCGGTCGGTCAGGGACAGTTCGGGCTGGACGGCGAGCAGGCCGATGAGGAGCCGGGGGAAGCGCAGCGGCCGGATGCCGGGGTGCCGGCGGGACAGCAGGAAGGCCAGATGCAGCGCTGCTTCGTGCGGTCGCTGGTCGGCGGCCTCGGCGAAGTCGATCCGGGCGACGGGTGTTCCCCGGGTGACGCTCTCCAAGTGCTCCAGCGCGAACGTCTTGCCGCTGCCGGGGCGGCCGAGCAGCGTGACCACGGGCAGCGGACGGTCGGGCTCGCCGGGGGGCCGCAGCCAGCACTCGTGGACCAGCGAGGCCACCTCGGCAAGTCCGGCGGGCGCGGCACTCGTCGCCTGCGACACTCTGGTCCCCCTCTTCGCCGTGATCCGGGCGCCACGGATGCTCCCCGAACGGTTCGGGCGAGCCGCAAGGTCAGCATGGTGTCACGTAACTCACATGGGTGATAAGAGAATTGGGGTAGCCAGTGATCACCGCCGTGCATGCCGCCCGGCCGGGGTCAGCGGTGGCCGGGCGGCATGCACGGCGCTCGGACGAGGCTGGTCCGTTCCTGGACGACCGGGTGTCCGGCCCGTGTGAACGCCGTGAACATCGGGTGGTTGTGCTGATCGGTCGCAGCGGCGACGGTGACGGCTCCTTCGGCGGCGAACTGGTGGGTGCACCCGGTGACAGCGGGACTCCCCTCGGGGGGCTTCTTCACCGGGTGCGTTCCGGGTGCCGGCGTACCTGTTGCCCGCTCCGCCGTGGTCGCGCCCGTCTGTGCCCCGGCCGCTGCGCAGTGCCGCCCCGCATCAAGTCACTTTCCTCCAAGGAAAGAAAGGGTTATACTTTCCTCACAGGAAAGTTCTGGGACGACGAGGAGCCACCCATGATTCCTGATGACGCGCAGGATTCGCTCGACACCATCCGCCGCCTCCAGAGCCGCAGCATCGACGAGTACGTCGATCACGGCTTCGCCCGCCCCTACGTGCTCCTTTCGGCGTTGGCGGTGTTCGTCATGTTCGCCTCGTTCGACCTGTCCGGCCCGTGGAGCACCTTCGCCGTCGCGCTCGGGCTCGGTCTGGCCGCAGCGGTGTCCTGGGTCTGGCAGCGGCGGGCCCGTGTCCACCGGAAACCCACCGGCCTGGAATTGCTGTACTACCTGGCCGCGGCGATCGTCTTCCTCGCGGCCTGTGTGGCGTTCCAGGTCGCCGCGGCGGTCGCCGCCCTGAAGCTCGGCATGCCCGCGCACCACACGGTCGCCGCCGCCGCAACGGCCCTCGCGGTCGTGGCCACGGCCCGCCCCGCCCGGAAGGTCCTCAAGGCAGTTGCCCGGCGCGCGGTCACGGGAGCGAAAAGCAGCTGATGGACCCGGATTTCGATGAGTTCCTGCACGTCCCGGCCCGGCTGTCGATTCTCGCGCTGCTGGCCCCGGCCGACCGGGTGGACTTCGGCTTCCTGCGAGACACGATCGGAACGAGCGACTCGGCTCTGTCCAAACACCTCTCCGCCTTGGCCGGCGCCGGGTACGTCTCCCTGCACAAGAGCCGGGACCAGGGAGCCCGGCGCACCCACGTCACTCTCACCCCGCAAGGCAGACGGGCGTTCCGACGACATGCCATGGCCCTCGAGAGAATCGTCGCCAGTGCACACGCGCCCCGGGAAGAACCCGGGCCGACCGACCGTTCGCGCTGAACGGCCGGACGGACTGCGATGCCAGGGCCGCCACGCTCCGGCAGGAAGAAGGCGAATGATGGTCGTCCGGTCGCAGTCGTGCACGCCGCCCGGCCGGGGTCAGCGGTGGCGGGGCGGCGTGACGGCACTCAGACGAGGTTGATCCGTTCCTGGACGACCGGGTATCCGGCCCGTGCGAACGCCGCGACCATCGGGTGGTTGTGCTGATCGGTCGCGGCGGCGATGGTGGTGGCTCCTTCGGCGGCGAGCTGGTGGGTGCACTCGGCGAGCAGTTCGTACGCGTAGCCGTTGCCGCGGTGTTCCGGCAGCACCCCGATGAAGCCGACGCAGGCGCCCGCGGAGTTCAGCGCCGGTACCTGGATCCCCGCGACGCGGCCGTCCGGCGTGTGGGCGAGCCGCCACCAGGAACGCGGCGACGGCAGCCGGGAGAGCAGGTCGAGCTCCTCCCGGGCGGCGGCCTCTTCGCCGTGCTCGTGGGCGGTGTGCCGGGTGTGGGCGTCCAGGCTGCCGTGGCCGACGCGGCGCAGGACGTCCAGGACGACCTCGTCGTCCGGCTCGGGGCGGAAGTCGAGCCGGCCCGGCCGGTCCGGCAGCCCGTGGCCGACTGTCCATTCGTAGCGGAAACGTTCGACGAGGAGCTTCATCCCGGCGGCCTCGGCCGCGTCGATCCTCGCCTGCGCGGCCGCGCGGACCGCAGGCAGGTCGCGCCAACCCGGAGGAACCAGCAGGTCGTACTCGGCGTACAGCGGCGCGGTGCGCAGCAGTTCGGTGGCTGTCGCCGCCTCGCCGTCGGCGAAGTCGAACCAGTCGAGTGCGTGGGGCTCCTGATCGCCGGGTGCGCCCCACCAGGCGGCGCGGGCGACGACCCTGCCCTCGCGCAGGGCGACCCAGGTCCAGTCCGGACGGTACTCGCCGCCCTGCCGGCGGGTCGCGTAGGTGCGGCCGACGAGGGTGCGACCGACGAGCCCGGGGTCGGGCAGCG
Organism: Streptomyces meridianus; assembly: GCF_023703325.1. Lineage (GTDB taxonomy): Bacteria > Actinomycetota > Actinomycetes > Streptomycetales > Streptomycetaceae > Streptomyces > Streptomyces meridianus. The sequence continues at coordinate 58,544 of NZ_JAMQGM010000014.1, read as the reverse complement.
TGTGGAAGAGGAATGCGTCGCTTTCGGTCAGAGCGCGGACGACCGTAGCGGTCGGTGCTGTCATGAGGGGTATCTCCTGAAGGAGGCAGGCGCTCCCGTTCAGCAGCGGGACGCCCGGTGGTCGGGGCGGGAGCGCAGGGTCGGCTGGATGAACACGGCTCTCGCCTCCTCTCACATCACGGGCGTCGACGGCAGGTTAGCCGGGCGCGCTCGGCCGGCGCCATCGTTTTTGCCGCCGGGGCCAGGGGTGCTGCCGGGTCCGGTGGCTGGCCGGGGAGGGATGCGTGAAGGCGGCCCGCCGAGGGGCGACCTGGGCCGAGGATGGGATGCTATGGCCGTTCTGAACATCCACGAACGTGCGCTCCCGGTGCCGGTGGCGGAGGCAGGCGCGCTCATCGACACCCTCGCCGGTGACGACGACCTGCTCTGGCCGGCCGGGCGCTGGCCCGCGATGCGCCTGGACGGTCCGCTGGAGGTGGGGGCACGCGGTGGGCACGGGCCGGTCCGCTACCGGGTGATCGCCGCGGTCCCCTCTCGCTGGGTGCGCTTCTCCTTCACGCGGCCCGTGGGCTTCCACGGTTTCCACGAGTTCGCCGTGTTCGACGCCACCGGCGGGTCGACGCTGCGGCACACCCTCGCCATGCGTACCCGCGGCCTCGCGCGTCTGCAGTGGCCGCTGCTCTACCGCCCGCTGCACGACGCGCTGCTGGAGGACTGCCTGGACCTGGCGGAACGCCGCCTCGCCGGGCGGACGTCGTACCCGGCCCGGTGGAGCCCGACGGTACGGATGCTGCGAGCCCTGGCGTCGGCGGGGCTCCGATGAACCGGTCGAGGCGAGCGTCGTGTTGCGCAGGCGGAGAGCAGATCCGGCCGCCGGCGCTCAGGCCCGGTCCGCGGCGAGCCGGGTCAGCAGGACGGCGGGGGCCGAGGCGAACAGCTCGGCCGTCCGCACCGGCCCGCCGTTGCGGGTGCGTCCGCCCATGCGGTCCCGCCATGTGCCCTGCGGCAGTTCGAGGACCGTGTTCCGCCAGCCGCCGGCCCGCGTCAGCCGCAGGGACAGCCGGGTGACCGCGGTGACCGCCGCGCCTCCCCGGCAGAACGCCACGCAGTGCTCCGCGGCCGGGCCTCGGGCCGTCAGCGGTGCGTAGTTCCCTGCCGCTCCGAACAGGTCCGGACGTTCCCGGCGCAACCTCAGTGCCTCGGCGGTGAGCCGGAGTTTGTCCTCTGCCGGGCCCTGCGGCGTGCCGCCCTCGTCGAGCCGGGCCAGGACGTCCGGCCGGAACCGGGGCGGCCTGCGGTTGTCGGGGTCGACCAGTGCCCGGAACTCCTCCTCGCTGCCCTGGTAGAGGTCCGGTACGCCCGGCACGGTGAGGTGGAGCAGCGCTGTCCCGAGGACGTTGGCGCGGACGTGCGTCTCCACCGTTCGTCCGTAGGCGGCGACCGCTGCGTACGGGGGGCCGCACGGACCGGCCTCGGCGAAGTGCGCCACCGCCTCCTCGTAGGCCGGTTCGGGATCCGTCCAGGAGGTGTGCAGCTCCGCCTCGCGCGCCGCCTTGAGCAGGGCGGGCACCACCCGCTCCGGGTCGGGGACGCCCAGCCCGAGGACCGTCTGCCAGGCGGTCCAGGCCAGGTGCGGATCGGGGGCTGGCCGGCCCGCCCGGGCCGTCTCCTTCGTCACCCGTTCCACCAGGTCGGCCCAGTCCTGCGGTGCCTCGGTCAGCACTGCGAGTCGGGCCCGGACGTCCGCGCTGCGCTTGGTGTCGTGCGTGGAAAGGACGGTCCCGGTGGCCGGCCAGGCCCGACGGATGCGGGCGCAGAAGGAGTGGAACGTGCCGGGGCTCACCGCCGGGCGGCCGGGGTCCCCGCCGACCTCACCGGCCGAGACCAGCGGCGTGTACCGGTAGAAGGCCTTGTCCTCCGCCGACTTGGCGCGCACGGCCGACGCGGTCTGCGCGAAGCGGAGGCAGAACGCCCGGTGGTCGGCGGAGCCCCCGAGCCCGCCGAGTGCGAGTGCGAGCACCACGTGAACCGCATCCGCCTCCTCCGGTACGGGGAAGGCGCTCCGCGCCTCTGCCGCTGCCCCCTCCAGCAGGGCCCGGTCGCCGTCGGGGGCCGGACGGCCCGGGGAGACGTACGGCCGGTAGACCGGGATACGGGCCAGCAGTTCGCAGACGGCTGTGCGCAGCGCCCACGGAGCATGGTCGCGCAGTGCGGGGGTACGCCGGCAGATCCGCTCCGCCGTGCGGGACAGGAAGGCGACCTCGGAGGCGAGTTCGTGCGTCACCACGCGCCGGACGGCCTCCCGCAGCGTGGCGTCCCAGTCCCCGCCGCGCTCGGCCGCCACCCCGGTGAAGGCCCGGTAGCGTGCGGCGAGTTCGCCCGCACCGGCCGGATCGAGGAAGAGGCCGTCGATGTGGCGCAGGGTGTCGTATCCGGTGGTTCCGGCGACCGGCCAGGCGGCGGGCAGCACTTCGCCGTCGGTGAGGATCTTTTCCACCACGGTCCACCGGGGCCCGCCGGCTTCCTCGCGGATCCGGCGGTCCAGCGTGCGCAGATAACCGCCGGGATCGGCGAGACCGTCCGGATGGTCGATGCGCAGCCCGTCGACGACTCCCTCGGCCACCAGCCGGAGCAGCAGGCCATGGGTGGACTCGAACACCTCGGGGTCCTCCACGCGGAGCCCGATGAGCCCGGAGACGGTGAAGAACCTGCGGTGGTTGAGCTCCGTCCGGGCGAGCCGCCACCAGCCGAGCCGGTACCACTGGGCGTCGAGCAGGTCCGGGAGCGGCAGGGTCTCGGTGCCGGGGCGCAGCGGGAGGACGTGATCGTGGTAGCGCAGCACCGCGCCGTCGCGGGTGAGGTGCATGAGTTCGCCGCCGAGCCGGCCGCGGAGGACGGGGAGCAGCACCTGTCCCGGAGCGTCGTCCGTCGCGCGGGCGTTCCAGTCGATGTCGAACCAGCGGGCGTAACGGGAGCGGGGTCCGTCCCGGAGCACCTCCCACAGCGGCCGGTTCAGGCTGAGCGGAACGGGCACCGCCATGTGGTTGGGGACGATGTCCACGACGATGCCGAGACCGTGCCGCCGGGCCGTGTACGCCAGGTGCCGCAGGCCGTCTTCGCCGCCCAGCTCCGCGCGGACCGTGTCGTGGGAGGTCACGTCGTACCCGTGCGCGGAGCCGGGGACGGCCTCGAGCACGGGGGAGAGGTGCAGATGGGAGACGCCGAGTGCGGCGAGGTGCGGCACGGCCCGGGCCGCGTGCGCGAAGGTGAAGTCCGGCTGGAGCTGGAGCCGGTACGTCGCGGTGGGAGCAGCGGTCACGGGACGGACCGCATCGGGCGTCGCGGGCGGGTGCGTGCCCGTCGTGGCCGGTTCCGTCCGTGGGGCCGGCGTATCGGGGTGATGCCACGGTGCCGGGCCGCGGGGGTGCGTCACCGGGGGCGGCGCAGCACCGTGAGGCTGTGGTGCGTCAGGGTCAGCCGGTCACCCGCCTTGACCCAGCGTCCCGCGCCCGGCTCGACGCCCTCCGGGACGGCGGTGTCGACGATCGTCTGCCACTGCAGGCCGTGTCCGGCGGGCACGGTGAACGCGGTTTCCTCCGGTCCGGCGTTGAACAGCAGCAGGAAGGAGTCGTCGGTGATCCGCTCGCCGCGTGGGCCGGGTTCGGAGATCGCGCGGCCGTTGAGGAAGACGGTGAGGGACCGGGCGTGGACGGCTTGCCAGTCCTGCTGTGTCATCTCCTCTCCGTCGGGGGTGAACCAGGCGATGTCGGAGAGGTCGTCGTGCGTGCCCTCGACCGGGCGGCCGTGGAAGAAGCGCCGGCGTCGGAAGACCGGGTGGTCACGGCGCAGCCAGACCATGGTCCGGGTGAACTTCAGGAAGGACCGGTCGTCGTCGGGACCGGTCGGCCAGTGCACCCACGACAACTCGCCGTCCTGGCAGTAGGCGTTGTTGTTGCCGTGCTGCGTCCGGCCGAACTCGTCGCCGTGGCTGATCATCGGTACGCCCTGGGAGAGCATCAGCGTCGCGATGAAGTTGCGGCGCTGGCGTGCCCGCAGGGCCAGCACGTCCGGGTCGTCGGTCGGCCCTTCGGCTCCGCAGTTCCAGGACCGGTTGTGGCTCTCGCCGTCCCGGTTGCCCTCGCCGTTGGCGTCGTTGTGCTTGCCGTCGTACGACACCAGGTCGGTGAGCGTGAATCCGTCGTGGCAGGTGACGAAGTTGATCGAGGCCAGCGGGCGCCGGCCGTCGTCCTGGTAGAGGTCGGAGGAGCCGGTCAGGCGGGAGGCGAACTCGGCCAGGGTGCGCGGTTCGCCGCGCCAGAGATCGCGCACGGTGTCGCGGTACATGCCGTTCCACTCGGTCCACAACGGCGGGAAGTTGCCTACCTGGTAGCCGCCCTCGCCGACGTCCCAGGGCTCGGCGATCAGCTTCACTCGGCTGACCACGGGATCCTGCTGCACCAGGTCGAAGAAGGACGAGAGCCGGTCCACCTCGTGGAACTGGCGGGCGAGGGTGGCGGCGAGGTCGAAGCGGAAGCCGTCGACGTGCATCTCGGTGACCCAGTAGCGCAGCGAGTCCATGATGAGTTGGAGTACCTGCGGGCTGCGCATGAGCAGGGAGTTCCCGGTGCCCGTGGTGTCCATGTAGTAGCGGGGGTCCTCGGTCAGCCGGTAGTACGAGGTGTTGTCGAGTCCCCGGAAGGACAGCGTCGGCCCCAGGTGGTTGCCCTCGGCCGTGTGGTTGTAGACCACGTCCAGGATCACCTCGATCCCGGCCTGATGGAGGGCCCGGACCGCGGACTTGAACTCGAGCACCTGCTGTCCCCGGTCGCCCCATGAGGCGTAGGCGTTGTGCGGGGCGAAGAAACCGATGGTGTTGTAGCCCCAGTAGTTCGCCAGGCCCGCGTCGGCGAGCCGGTGATCGGTGACGAACTGGTGCACGGGCATCAACTCGAGTGCGGTCACACCGAGTTCGGTCAGATGTTCGAGAACGGCGGGGTGGGCGAGGGCCGCGTACGTGCCGCGCAGCTCGTCGGGCAGCGCCGGATGGAGCATCGTCAGGCCCTTGACGTGCGCCTCGTACAGGACCGTGCGGTGGTAGTCGGTGCGCGGCGGCCGGTCGTCGCCCCAGTCGAAGTAGGGGTTCACCACCACGGACGCCATGGTGCGCGGCGCGGAGTCGAGGTCGTTGCGGTGGCCGGGACGGTCGAAATGGTAGCCGTAGACCGCCTCGTTCCAGTCGATCGTGCCGCTCATGGCCTTCGCGTACGGGTCGAGCAGCAGCTTCGCGGAGTTGCACCGCTGCCCGTACTCGGGCGCGTACGGGCCGTGCACCCGGAAGCCGTAGCGCTGACCGGGCATGATGCCCGGCAGGTAGGCGTGCCGCACGAAGGCGTCGGACTCCCGCAGCTCGACGGCCGTCTCGGAGCCGTCCTCGTGCAGCAGGCACAGCTCGATGCGCTCCGCGGCCTCGGAGAAGACCGCGAAGTTGGTGCCGGCGCCGTCGTACGTCGCACCGAGCGGATACGCCTGTCCCGGCCAGACCTGCATGTCGTCGACTCTTCCGTTTCCGTCCCGGGTCCCGCGGGGCCGGGGAGCCCCGGCCGAACAGGAACCTTCTCCACATCGGGTCAATCGGGAAGATCTTCCTCGAAAACCGGCGAATCTCCTACGGCAACGCTCCGCCCGGCGGGTGAGCCGGCCGGCGCCGGAGGCGTCACCGGTGAGTGGCCGAGGTTCGGAGTGCGCTGCTGATCGATCTCGGTCGGGCAGCATCCCGTCCGGCCGTTCCGGTGGGTTTCTGCTCCGTGCCGCAGGGTCGCCCGTCACGAACCGGTCCGCCCCGGTTTCGCGCAGAGCGACACGACATCAAGGAGGGGGACGTGCCCCGGTGCTGCCCGCTCGAGGGCCCACACCCTTGGGCTCAAGCGGAAGGCGTGACCGCGGGCCGCAGGCCGAGCCACTGCTCGGCGTCCCAGGCCCGGAACCGCTCGACCTCGGTGAACCCCAGCTTTGCCGCGAGGCGCATCGAGCCGACGTTGGCGGTCTGGGTGGTGAGCACGACCGGCTCGCCGGGAAGGAGGCCGTCGAACCAGTCCAGTGCGGCCGCGCACGCCTCGGCGGCGTATCCGAATCCCCACGCCCGCGGCAGGAACAGGTAGCCGAGATCGGCCTTCCCCTCAGCAGCCGGGCGACGGTGCCCCGTCGCTCTCCTGAGCAGGATCTGGCCGATCATCGCCCCGTCGAGAGTAACGACGAAACTCCCGGGCCACCGCTCGGGCACCCCGGGCATCTCGCGCTCGAGTTCGTCACGCGGCCGGGGGCCGCCGAGGTAGGTGTGCACCTCCGGCGACGCCAGCAGTTCGATGAATGCCGCACGGTCCCGTGCCTCGGGCTCGCGGAGCACGAGCCTCTCGGTCCTGATCGGATCAGGCGGCCAGGCGATGGGCCCCAGGTCTGACATGCGCGCAGGCTAACAGCCCGAGAAGCGCTGGAAACAGGTTCCCCGTCACCCGGTACACGCTCTACAACCACATCCCGGACCTGCGCGAGTTCCCCGCCGGCACCGCCCCCGCCTGCTCGAAGTGTCCCGCAGCAGGCGGACCGAGAAAGATCGATCTCAGCGGCGCTTCCGTACCGCAACTGCTCGCACCCGGTGAGGCTCGCGAGTTCGCGAAAACTGAAGGCACTTCGGTGGAACTCAAGGTCTGTCGCCCTGATGTCAGGGGTAGGCCCGTGGGTTCGCGGTGAAGTCGCGGGGTCGGGCTTGGTGAATGCTTGTCGGCTGTGCACAAGCAGTTCGCGCATCCCCGGGCTGTGCGTGTTCTTCCAGATCAGGGCGAGCAATGCGGGTGTATCGACATCATCGATGGTGCGGGCGGTGAGCCGGTCGCGGTAGCTCGCGGCCATGGAGTCGCTGAGGACGGCGACGGCGAGCCCGCGGGCGGCGAGGTCGGCAATGGCGTCCGCGGCGCTGGCCTGCAGAGTGATCGCGGGTTGGAGGCTCTGTGCAGCGCAGGCTTGGTCAAATACCGTGCGCAGGCCGGTGCCGGGCGGCATGCACACGATCGGGTAGGCGATCAGGTCGCGCAGGGTGACCCGCCGCTGTTTCGCCAAAGGGTGCCCGGCCGGGACTGCCGCGACGAGCCGCTCGCTGATGATGGTTAGCGCGTCCAGCCCGTCGGGGGTGGCGGTTGCTGCCCCGATGAGTGCCAGGTCGACGGTGCCGGTGCGCACCCCCTCGATGAGCCGGTCGGAGCTGTCCTCCAGCAGCGAGATCTCCACACCGGGATGTGCCTGGTGGAACGCGGCGAGGGCGTCGAACAGCGGGGTGAGGGTGCAGCCGATGACCATCCCGACGGTGAGGTGCCCCCGGATCAGGTCGGTCACCTCGCCCACCGCCTGGCCGACTGCCCCAGCGGCGGCGAGTGCGGCGCGGGCGTGTTCGAGTGCGGCCTTTCCCGCGACGGTGAGGGTGACGGTGCGGGCCGACCGGTCGAACAGCTCGGCTCCGAGTTCCCGTTCCAGCTGGCGGATCTGGGCGCTGACGCCGGACTGGCTGATGTGCACCCGCTCGGCTGCCCGGGTGAAGTTCTGCTCCTCGGCGACCGCGACGAAGTATTCCAGCTGCCTCAGTTCCATGACTGCGGATTCTAGTTTCCAGAAGATTCATCCGTTGGAATTCTGGCCAGTCGGCGGCCACGCTGGGAAGCATCGAAGCCCGACGTCAGGAGGAATTCGTGCCGGAGTACGAGAAGGCCATGCGGCCCGAGGACATCACCCGCTTGTTCGTCGAACGATCCAACGCCGGTGACGCGGCCGGGGTCGCCGCACTTTACGAAGAGGGTGCGGTGATGGCCTACCCACCCGGCGACCAGACGGTGGGCCGGGAGGCGATTCGTGCACTGTGGGAGAAGGTGCTGGCCAACCGTCCCCGTTTCGAGCAGGAACAACCGCTGCCGACGCTGATCAGTGGCGACATCGCCCTCACCTCGACTCCTCCGAAGGACGGGGCCGGTGCCCGGGCGCAGGTCGTCCGGCGCCAGCCTGATGGAAGCTGGCTGCGCCTGCTCGACCAGCCCGAGTTCGTCCCACCCACTCGCTGATCCCTCGCCTCCGTGAGTTCGCGGAACTGAAGGCTGTTGGGCGAAGCCCCGAGAGGTCGGTGCCCCCAGTGTGGGAGTTGCTCAGTCGGTTCGTGGTGAAGTTGCGGGGTCGGCTTCCAGGTGCCGTTCCATGAGAGCGCGAGCGGAGTTCGCGTAGCGGATCGCAGTCTTCTCGTCGAGGCCGAAGATCTCCGCGAGGTGGAGAGGGTCGGGGCCTTTGACCATGGCCTCTTCGAGTTGGCGGTCGACGCGGAGCCGCTCCAGGGTCGCGTCCTGTCCGCGCATCGGAGCGCTGATCCAGTGGTTGCTGGCGCGGCCAGTCGTGTTGGCGGTCTGGTTGTTGATCAGCAGGTGGAGGTTCGCTGTGTTCGGCCATCGGCTGCGTCGGTGCTCCAGCCAGTCCAGCAGCAGCTTCATGGTGAGGTCGTCGAGCGGGCGGACGCGTCCGGCGATGGTCAGCCGGCGGTTGCCGAGGTCGGCATCGTCGAGCATGAGGTTGGCGATCTGAGCGACCCGGGCGGCGTGGACCGCCGCGAGGGCGAGGATGAGCCGCGTCGCCGGGGCGGTGGCCGCCGCGACGGAGCGGTCGACCTGTTCGGGGAAGAGCGGTTGCAGCACGGCGTACTCGTATTGCCCGACCTTGATCCGGCTGGTGGGATTGCGGAAGATCAGTCCGTTCCGCTTGGCCCAGGAGAACAGCGAGCGCAGGGCGACGAGTTGCTCGTGTCGCTGATGGCCGTGCAGTGTCTTGATGTAGGTGAGGACGTCGGCGCGGGTCACTTCCCGCAGGTGGTCGTATCGGTTCGACCATTCCAGCAGGGCCGGGCGAACCCGGTTGAGGTAGAGCCAGACCGTGCCCTGTCGTCGCGGGAGACTGCGGGGGCCGCCGTTGCGCAGGATGTGGGTCCAGCGCTCGGCCTCCGAGCGGATGCCGGGTTCGAGACCCTCCAGCCTCTCGGCGAGCCAGCGTTCGAAGGAGGGTTCGCTGTCGTCCTCGAAGATCCCCATCTCTTCCAGGACCGTGACGGTGTGGCCGACCGGCAGGTCCAGGGCCCGCAGCCGGGCGAAGATCTCCGTGTGCCGGATGACATCGCCCTCGACGTAGCCGGTGAGGACGAGGGCCAGGCCGCGGTTGACGGCGAACCGGATGTTGCGCCCCCAGCCGCGGGCCTCGGCGAGCCGGTGGGCGAGGTACTTCGCCCAGGCCAGCCACGGGCTGGCCAGGTCGGAGTCGGCCAGGGCGAGCCGACTGTAGTCACGAGGGATCTGCTCGAACAGCGGCGGCTGCCGCGAGCCGGGATCCGGGCGCCGGGCCGGTGCAGGCGGCGGCTTGCGCGGGGCTCCCCGCCGTCCTCCGCGCCGCCGTGCCGAGGGCGTCGGCCGTCTGCGGTAGTGCATGCCGACGAAAAACAGCTGGTGGTGTCGGACGGCGGCGAGCCGGCCCCGCACGTCCGTCTCGTCCGTGAGCTGGCCGGCGACAGCCTTCGCGCTGAGGCGGGCCTGGCACCAGCACAGGCGGCAGTAGTTCCACTTCAGCGGCTGGATGCGGCGGCAGCCGGTGCATGCGGCCGCATCGTGGCCGCGGCCAAACATGTAGCAGGTGGGGCAGAGGCGGCCGCTGAAGTTTCCCCAGGCCAGGCAGCTGTCGCAGGAGTCGGTGGGCTTGACGTAGCCCTTCGGGAACCGTGCCACCGGCTCACTCCGGCGGCAGCGACCGGCCGCCCCGGCGCCTGGGGACCACCGCTCGTGTGGCGGTCCCCGCACCAACCGCGGCCCGTTCCGTCCCCTCCGCCTGCCCCGGGCGGCGGACCTTTTCCGGCTCGGGGATCAGCAGGTCGCCGATCTCGCAGCCAAGGACCACGCAGATGACGTCCAGGTCCTCCAGCTTGAGCGAGACCGGCTGGCCGGACCACAGCCCGGACATCTTCCCAGCCGAGATCACCAACCCGTGCTCGGCCAGGCTCCGCTGGAGCTCGGACGCCTTCCAGATACCCTTGTTCGCGGCCGTCAGCCGCAGGTTCCACCTCATCGGATCAGCCCTTCCAGCCGCTTCGGGGTCCGCTCGGTCCCGGCGACCCAGGCGTCCTCGACCCGGGTCTGCTGCACGTGGACGTATCGCATCGTCGTGGCGATCCATGAATGTCCGAGGACTTCCTGGATCGCGATCAGGTCGAGTCCGCCGAGATAGAGCTCCGACGCGCAAAAGTGCCGCAGGACGTGCGGCGTGAGCTTGTCGCCCCAGCCGGGCAGGTGAAATTTCGCCGCCTCGGCGAGCCCGCCTCGCAGGGCGTCGTCGCCGACCCGGCGGGCGGATCCGTCGGCGTTCTTCCGTTCCGAAGGGAACAGCGGGGCGCCGGGGCGGGCGTGGTCGTCGTCGAACTGGCCCCACACGTCCTCGATGAACCACCGCAGCGTTCGATCGGCGCCGTTGATCAGCGGAACCATCCGCTCACGCGGGCCCGAGCCGCGGGCGCCCTTGCCATGGCGGACGTGGAGCTTGCCGAACCGGCCCAAATCCCACTTGATGTCCGCCAGGTCGAGCTTGCACGCCTCACTGACCCGCAGGCCGACCTGGGACATCAGCTTCGAAGCAGTGTAATTTCGGGCAGTAGGGGCGAACTTGCGGCAACTCGCCAACTCGCCGCCCCAGCCGGTGAACAGCGTCCCGACATCCGGTTCGGTAGGCGAGATCCGCAGCTGGGCGTCCTTCGAGCCGCGCGGCCGGTTCATCTCGTCGATCGGGCACTCGACCACCCGGCCAGTCTTCCGGTGCAGCTCGACCTTGTGCCGCAGCTCCGGGAACAGGAAGTACGTCGTCAGCGCCTGCGACCGGGCCAGCCGGGTGCCGCTGGGCGAGTTCCGCAGCACCTTCCCGAAGTACGCGTCGGCGTCAGCCAGCTCCATGTCCCACAGCGGTCGGCCGAACCAGCTCCTGATCTGCTCCAAGTGCCCGACGTCTCCGCGGATCGTGCCATCCGCCAAGCCCGCTGAGACCCGCGCGAGAACGAACCAGCACGTCGGTCTCGAACCGCTCCAGCTCCTCCGCTGACGCAGGCGCCCAGTGATCACGCAGGTCCCGTACGACCGCCAGCGCCGCCAACCCGAGCCTCCTTGCCTTCGTTCCGACTGCGGATCGGTCGGACAAAGTGAGAACGCTTCAAGAACCCCGAAGTTACGTCACAGAGCCGCAGTGCACCCGAAGGAGGAAGAACCTCCTGGCCACAGGGTTAGGGACTCAGCCGAGCCCAGGAGAACTCACGGGATGTCGCACACACCCCGGCGCGCAGGGCGCCCGTGCAGCTGCGGGTTCCGGGACGACGAGGTAGTTGTTTTCGGCCGTATTCCGTTCATATCCGCCTCCGAGCGTCAACCATGCAGCTGCGAAAGGAGAGTTGGTGGAGAGCTGAACCATTGAGGGTGCAGCGGGCTCGGCCCGCGCAGTAGGCTTCCTTGATCAGCACAGGGGGCGGAAGGCGGTATGCACGTGGGCTCGGGAGGGCTGGAGCTACCCCCCGGTGAGGGCGGAGGGGAAGGGGGCTCCGCGGATATTCCGCCCGGTGCGGTGTCCCTGGCGCAGCCGGTGGAAATCGGTGCGGAACTGGACTGGGGGGCGGAGGCATGGGACGAGGTGCGCACCCGCGCCCGCCGCGCCGGCCGGGCCTACATCTGGCTGAATCTTGTCGAACAGCGGCTGCGGGCGGTCGTCGCCGGAGTGCTCCGCCCCGTGTACGAACCCGTGCACGGTGAGGACTGGGTGGTCGCCGCCGCCGGACCGGCCGGGCACGAATGGGTGCAGCGGGCGGTGGCGGTGCGCGAGGTCAGCCGGCGCAAGGGGTACCTGCTCGACCCGGCGGACGACAACGTGCTCAGCTTCCTCACCCTCCCCCAGTTGCGGGAACTGCTCGTCCAGCACTGGCCGTGCTTCGAGCCGTACCTCGACGACCGGCGCGACCTCGAACTCGCCCTCGACGAACTCGAGGTGAGCCGCAACGTCGTCTCCCGGAACCGGGCCCTTTCCCAGGTGGCGCTCGACCAGGCCGAGCGGGCCGCCACCCGCCTCCTCGAGATCCTGGGCAGCAGTTCGCGGACCCCGTCGGCCGACCGGCTTCCCGTCGATGCAGTGGAGGACCTGGTCGGAGACCGGTACGCGGACGTCGTCGGGGTGCATCCCGACCGGGTGCGGCTCCAGCGCCAGCTGCCGGCCGAGGACCTCTTCGGGGGCGCCCGGCGGCTCGACGCCATCGGCACAGGGCTGAACCTGCTCGTCCAGAACTTCTCCGGACGGCGCCTGGTGCGGCTCGCCGAGTCCGGCTGCCGGACCCGGCTGCTCTTCCTCAATCCGGCGAGCAGCGCCGTGCGGCGTCGCGAGCGTGAACTCAACCTCCGAAAAGGCGAGTTGAGCCGCTCGGTCGAGACGAACATCATGCACATGCGCCGAGTCCGCGACCGGTTGCGCGCTCCCCTCGACCAGGGCGGCGGCAGCTTCGAGATCCGCGTCTTCGACGAGACGCCGCGCTTCGCCGCCTACCTGGTGAACGGGGACCGCGCCGGCGGCCTGGCCGTCGTCCAGTCCTATCTCCGGCGGGCCCGCGGGATGGAGTCCCCGGTGTTCGTCCTGCGGTCACAGCGCCGTGACCTGGTGCACGGCGAAGGAGGGGGCGAGCCCGGTCTGTTCGAGACGTACCGGGAGGAGTTCGAGACCATCTGGGGCGATTCCCGGCCGGTGTCCTGATCGCGGCGCGCGGCAGGGACCGGTCTTCCGCAAGGCGGTGCCCCCGGGGGCGGGGCGCCGGCCGAAGAGGCACGGCCCGGGTGTCAGTGGTGCGTGCGAGGGTGTGACGCATTCAGGGGGAACGCACCACAAGAGCAGAGGAGCGCCGATATGGCCTGGTACCGGGAGCGGCTGACCGGTTTCGATCTGGAGACCACCGGGACGGATGTCGAGAACGACCGCATCGTCACCGCGGCGCTCGTCACCCTGGCGTCCGACGGCACCGCGCACGCCATGCGCCGCTGGCTGCTCGATCCCGGCGTCGACATTCCCGAGGGCGCGGGCGCCATCCACGGGATCTCCACCGAACAGGCCCGTGCGCACGGCATCCCGGCGCCGGACGGCATAGCACAGATCGCCGAAGCGGTTGCCGCGACGCTGCAAGGTGGCGAACCACTGGTCGTCATGAACGCCCGTTACGACCTGACGCTCCTCGACCGCGAGTGCCGGCGGCACGGCGTGCCGCCGCTCTCGGACCGCCTGGGCGAGGATCCCTTCCCAGTGATCGACCCGCTGGTCCTGGACAAGCACGTGGACCGCTACCGCAAGGGCCGGCGCAACCTGCAGGTCCTGTGTGCGCACTACGGCGTCCGGCTCGACACCGCGCACGAGGCGGGCGCCGACGCCGTGGCCGCCGCCCGGGTGGCCCGTAGCCTCGGGGAGCACCACCCGGCGATCGGCATTGCCGACCTGCGCGAACTCCACAAACTGCAGATCTGGGCCGCCGCCGACCAGGCCGCATCCTTCCAGCAGTACCTGCGCGAGACCACGGACCCGGCGGCCCGGATCGAACCGGCCTGGCCGCTGGTGCCCTACCAGCGCTGCCCGGTCTGACGCCGCCCGGAGGGCAGGCGCCGGGCCCCGCGGCCCCGGTGGGTCAGAAGGGGTACCAACGCACGTGGGTGTCCCCGTCGCGCAGTGAGCCGACGCGCCGCCGGAACTCGGCGAGCGCTGCCGGATTGCCCGGTGCGTTCTGGGCGACCCAGGCGCAGCTCGCGGTCTCACGGGCACCGCGCAGCAGGGCGAAACCGTCCCACTCGCGGACGTCCCAGCCGTAACCGCCGGTGAAGGCCGCGTACTGCTCGGCGGGCATCCCGTACCGGTCCAGGCCGAGGGCCATCACCACGAGGTCGTGCTCGCGCAGGTCCGACGAGAAGGTCTCCAGGTCGACGAGCACCGGGCCGTCGGGGCCGACGTGTACATTGCGCAGCAGAGCGTCCCCGTGGATCGGCCCCGGTGGCAGACGGGGGGTCAGCTCGGCGATGCCCGCGGCGATGTCGTCGCGGCGGGCGCGCAGGTAGTCCACGTCCGCCGGATCGACGGCCCCGCCGGCCAGCCGCAGCCAGCGTTCGACGCCGCCCAGCAGATCACGTCGCGGCAGTGGGAACGGGGGCGGGGCCAAGGCGTGCACGAGCCGCAGCAGACCGGCCAGATCGGCCCCGCCCGCCGGGCGGACGGACCGGGGCTGCTGCTCCCAGAAGGTCACCGTCCGGCCCTCGACCGCCATCGGCCCGTCCGTGCCGAAGCGCCGGTCGGGACGGACCGCGGGCACCTCGGCCGAGGCCAGCCACTCGGCGACCTGCAACTCCCGCCCCGCCCGGTCCCAGTACGCGAGGTCGCGTGAGATCCGCACCACCAGGGACAGGTCGTCCAGAGCGAAGACCGCGTTCTCGCCGAGCGCCAGCAGCCGCGCCCCGACGGCTCCCGACCCGAACGGCGGCACCGCGGCCGCCAGTACTGCGCGGGCCCGTTCCTCGGTGAGCGGGGCGACAGCCGCCTCCCCGCCCGGTTCCTGCTGTGCCACGTGTCCCTGCTCCCGCGGTGTCGCCGTGTTCGTCCAGCGCCGTCCCACCGGGCGCCGGCACGGCCATTCTCCCAGCAGCCGGGAGCGGGGTCGCCCTGCAAGCGGCAATCGTGGCGGAGGGCGGGGCCGGTCCGGGCGGCCGACCTCGTCGAGGCCGCACGCGCCGGAATGGGCGGCGCCGCCCTGAAGATGAGGCAAGGGCATTGACACGGACAACCTGAAAGACCGTTACCCAAGAGTAAAGGTTGTGCGCCCTGCCTCTGGATTCCTGTTGTTCACCCTCCTCAACATGGGGTGACCAGCCGAAAGAGGGAGAGAGCATGGCCGGCGACATACCACCCCTTGCGGAGGTACGCAGGATCACCGAGAAGAAGCGCGACGCCTGGTGGACCGTGCTGCTCGTCGATCCTGTCGCCACTCCGCTGGTCCGCTGGACCGCTCTGCGGGCACCGGGTGTCACCCCGAACGGGATCACCTGGTTCGCCCTGTTCCTCGGGCTCGCGGCGGCGGGCTGCTTCGCGTCGGGAAGCCCGGGGTGGCTGCTGGCGGGCGCGGCGCTCTACCACGCGAGCTTCGTCCTGGACTGCATGGACGGCAAGCTCGCCCGGCTGACCGGGACCGGCTCGGTGTTCGGTGCCTGGCTGGACTACGTCTTCGACCGGGTCCGCGTACTGGCCTGCGCCGTGGCGCTGATGGGCGGCCAGTTCGTCCGTACCGGGGACGTCGTCCACCTCTGGCTCGCGCTGGCCGTCGTCTTCCTCGACATGCTGCGCTACATCGACGCCCTGCAGATCTTCAAGATCCGTCACGGGATGCGCGCCCAGATCAAGGCGAGGGTGCGCGAGGCGCGGCGGGCCGAGGACATCGGGGAACTCGCCTTCATGGAAGACCTGCTGAGGAGCAATCCCGAGGCCGATCTCGACGCGGACCGAACTGTCGCCGACCCGGCCCCCGGGTCGGGCACGGCCGAGGAGGCCGAGCCCGGGCCCCGCCCCTTGGCGCCCGTCCTGTCGCTGCGCGGTGGCGGGAACGTGGTCGACCTGCACGAGGAGTTCCGGCACCGCTTTCCCTGGTACATCCGATTCCGTTCGCTGCTGCTCCGGCGCCGTATCCGTACGCACCTGGTCAGCGGGATCGAGTTCCAGATGGCCGTGTTCATCGTCGCCCCCGCGCTGGACGCGGTGATACCGGTGACCGTGGGGGCCGGGGCGCTGCTGCTGTTGTTCGAACTCGCGATCATCTACAAACTGTTGCTCTCCACCCGGGACTTCGGCCGGGCGATGAAGTCCTTCGAGCGGGCTGCCTGACGACATCGGCCGGTCCGCCGCGGCGGACCGGCCGATGTCGTGTCCGGGACCGCGGGCGGGCGTGGCCGTCTCCGCTCGCGGGGGAGTGCGTGGGGGTGGCGATCCGGGCACGCCGTCGTGCATCCCGGTTTGCCCGGAAAGGCCGTAGCTACTGGTCGGTTGACCTAACGCTCAAGTAACTTGTCTGTTTTTGTTGTTTCTTGTTCTTAAGAAGTCTTGAGGTGTCTGTAACGGCTCGCGCGGACCGTTGAATTCGACCGGTGGAGCGGCCAGGGTTTCGAGCACCCGGACCGCAGGTCTTCCTGTGGGACGGGGCGATTGCAACAACGCTTCAACCCCCCACACAGCACACGAGGAGACTTCTCTTCATGGCCAACCACAAGCGTTCCAGCAAGCGTTCGATGTTCCTGGGGATATCCGCGGCGGTGGCGGTCACCGCCGGCGCCACCCTGCTGACGCTCCCCGCGGGCGCCGCACCCGCCGAGGGCAAGGTCTACGGGACCCATGCCGAGACCGCCATCGCCGGCAGCTACATCGTCATGCTCGACCGGAAGACCGACAAGAAGGACCTGGCGCAGGAGTACGGCGGAAAGCTCCGCAAGAGCTACAACTCATCCGTCAACGGCTTCTCCGCCTCCGGCCTCACCGAGAGCGAGGCCGAACGGCTCGCTGCCGACCCGGCCGTCGACAAGGTCGTCCAGAACAAGAAGTTCAGCATCAACGCCACCCAGGACGCTCCTCCGTCCTGGGGTCTGGACCGGATCGACCAGGAGGACACCGCCGGGGACAAGAAGTACACCTACCCCGACAGCGGCGGCGAGGGCGTCACGGCCTACGTGATCGACACCGGAGTCCGCATCACCCACCAGGACTTCGAGGGCCGTGCCACCCACGGGTTCGACGCCGTCGACGGCGACGACTCGGCGGACGACGGCAACGGGCACGGCACCCACGTGGCCGGCACCATCGCAGGTGCCGCCCACGGCGTCGCGAAGAAGGCCGAGATCGTGGCCGTCCGGGTGCTCGACGACCAGGGCTCCGGCACCACCGAGCAGGTCGTCGCCGGCATCGACTGGGTGACGCAGAACCACCAGGGCCCGTCCGTTGCCAACATGAGCCTCGGCGGCGGCGCCGACGAGGCGCTCGACGCGGCCGTGCAGAAGGCCATCGCCTCCGGCGTGACCTTCGGTGTCGCGGCCGGCAACGAGTCGGCCGACGCGGGCCAGGGCTCCCCGGCGCGGGTGCCGGAAGCCATCACCGTCGCCTCCAGCACCATCGACGACCAGCAGTCCGACTTCTCGAACTTCGGCAGCGTCGTCGACCTCTACGCGCCCGGCTCGGACATCACGTCGGCCTGGAACGACAGCGACACCGGGACCAAGACCATCTCCGGCACCTCGATGGCCACCCCGCACGTCGTCGGGGCCGCCGCCGTCTACCTGGCCGGCCATCAGGACGCCACGCCGCAGCAGGTGGCGACCGCGCTGACCGAGGGCGCGACCGCCGACAAGATCAGCAACCCCTCCGAGGGCACCGCGAACAAGCTGCTGAAGGTCGTGGAGTAACCGCACCGGCTCGGTTCACCGGCCGTCGCGCTCACCCCTCGGGGCGCGGCGGCCGGCTGCGTGCCGTCGGGGCGTGCGAGCACCGCGTACGCGCTCCCCGCATCTGGAGGCAGTGAACGACGATCGGGCCCAGGACGTTCTTGCGGTGGGAACGGTCAGTCTTGACGGATGCTGAGCAGGTCGCCGGGCCGGCAGTTCAGCTCACGGCAGATCGCGGTGAGGGTGGAGAAGCGGATCGCCTTCGCCCGGTCGTTCTTGAGAACGGAGAGGTTGACCACGGTCACCCCGACCCTGGCCGCCAGTTCGGACAGGGTCATGCCGCGCTCGGCCAGCAGTCGGCCCAGGTGGACCTGGACCCGGTGCTCCTCCTCCGGTGGCATCAGACCAACCCCTCGGTATCGGCGCGCAGCTTCGTTCCGCGACGGAAGACTTCTCCCAGCGCCAGGACGAGGAAGGCCAGCAGTACGTACTCGCCGGTGAAGGTGACCGAGAACGGGACCTGTTCGGCCATAGGGGTGCCGCGCAACAGCATTTTCGTGGTGAGGGCCGGCAGCACCGGGGCCAGGACGGCCTGCACCAGCACCGTGAGTCCTATGGCGCTCAGGTGTCGGGCGTTCATCGGCACGAAGACGTCGCCGCCGCGCAGGGTCCGGGCCATCCTGAGAAGGAGGGCCAGGATGAGGAGCAGGAGCAGGCTGCCGACGATCTCCGGCAGGGCGAGCAGCAGGCGCTGCCCCAGGTCGGGGTCGGCGAAGACGAGATCCGCCCGGTGGTTGCCGGTGAGGGTCATGCCGTAGCCCGACACCGCGTCGGTCATGGTTCCCGGTACCCGGGTCGCCGCCTCGGCCTCAACCTCCCGGGTGTCCATCGGATCCATCAGGCCGGCCACTCCGAGGGTCGGAAGCAGCACCCCGAAGACGCCGACCAGCAGGACGGCGAGGCCCAGAGCTGCCTGCAGCAGCCGGCTGTCGGTCTGGCTCCACCAGGACTTGGCACCCATGGTCTCCCCCGTCCACTTCGGCATACGTATCGTTTATCGATAATATCGATAAACGATAGACTTCTTGTCAAGGGGATGCACCTGAGCAGCGAGCCGGTTCACACGGAAATTGCCGGCCATGGCTGGAGAGAAGGTTCACCCGGGCTGTAGACCGTCCGTCGATCCGGTCGCAAGACCACGCAGTTCGTCCCTACGCCGGCCGGCTGACGGATGAGCGCGGTGGCCTGGGACGACCCGCAGCGGAGGTCGGGCGGCCTGCCCGACCCCCTGCCGAAGCCGATGGGGTTCAGGTGCCCACGCCGTGTTCCGTTCCTGCGCTTCCGGGAGGGCCGGCGATCCGGGTCCGGGTCAGCACCCGGGTCGTACTGCCGTCGTCCTCGGCGATGTCCCGGACGTGTGCGAAGCCGATGCGTGTCAGCAGGGCCAGCGACGCCGTGTTCTGCGCTGCGACGGTGGCGTGCACCGTGTCCGCGCCGAGTTCCCGGAACCCGTACCCGACGAGGGCCTCGGCCAGTTCCGTGCCCAGACCCCGACCGTGGGCGTCCGGCACCAGGGCGTAGACGAGTTCGTAGCCGTCAACCGCATCGGTCCGCTTGATCTCCGCATGGCCCACCACCCTGCTGCCCCGGCGCACGGCCCACACGTCGAACAGCCCCTGCGCGTACACCTTCGAGAAGACCCGTCCGAAGAGGGCCCGGTCCTCCGCCTCGGACTGCGGTCCGTCGCCCATCCAGCGGGAGACCCGTTCGTCCTGGAACAGCGCGACGAAGTCCTCCTCGTCGGCGGGCGTGTACGGGGTCAGCAGCAGCCGGGAAGTGCGCAGTTCGGGGGGCACACCGACGGACGGTAGCCACGGCAGGCCCGCCGGGCAACGGGATTGCCACTAGGGTGAGTTCGTGACGACATATGCGGCCTTCCTGCGCGGCGTCAATGTGGGTGGGCACAACAAGGTGCCGATGGCCGCGCTGCGCGACCTGCTGAGCGGCCTCGGGTACGCCGACGTCCGCACCCTGCTCCAGAGCGGCAACGCCGTCTTCACGAGCACGGGGACCGACGCCTCCGCGATCGCCCTCGAACTGGAACGGGCCGTCGCGGACCGGTTCGGGTTCGACGTCCGCTGCACCGTGCGCACGGCCGCCGAGCTGCGTGCCGTCGCTGACCGTTGCCCCTTCCGCCCGGACGGTCATGACCCGGCCAAGCTCACCGTCACCTTCCTCGCCGGGCCGGCCGACCCCACGACCTGGGACCGGATCGACCCTGCTGCGTACGGGCCGGACGAGTTCCGGCTCGGGGAGCGGGAGATCTACGCCTACACTCCCGGCGGCCTCGGCCGGAGCAAGCTCATGCCGGTGATCGACCGGACCGGCCGGAACCTCGGTGCCACCACCCGGAACTGGAACACCGTCACCAAACTGATCGCGATGGCCGGGGACGGCTGACGGCGTCACCGGCGCAGATCCGGGCGGCCCTTCCGCACCGACCCACCGGGCCGTGCGCCCACCGGGCCGTGCGCCCGGTGGGACATCGCCGGAGGGCGGTCGAAGCACACGGCCTTTCATTGGGCACGATCACCACCGGCGGAAACCGCAACGACGTCACCCAACTGATCCCGCTGAGCGAGGCCGTCCCGCAGATTCGCGGCAAGTGCGGGCGACCGCTGCGGCGCCCGCGGCACCTCTACGCCGATCGCGGCTACGACGACGAAACCTACCGCGACCAGGTCCGGGTGCGGCGGATCACCCTGCACATCGCCCGGCGCGGTACCGAATATGGCTCCGGCCTCGGCCTCCACCGCTGGGTTGTGGAAGGCGTGCTCACGCTGCTGCATCGGTTCCGCCGCCTGCGCATCCGCTGAGAGACCCGCGACGACATCCACCACGTCCTCATCATCCTGGGCTGCGCCACCATCTGCTGGCGACGACTGAAGTGCTCACCCTGATCCAACTCGTAAATCGGTGGTCGCATAACCGACGGCTGTGGCAGGCTCCGTCTCTATGCCTGACGCCAAGGCCACCAAACTGCACGATGACGAAGTGGACATCGATGCCTCGCTGGCCGCGAGCTTGGTGGCCGACCAGTTCCCGCAGTGGGGCGGGCTGCAGGTTCGGCTGGTCGCCTCGTCGGGCACGGACAACGTGACGTTTCGCATGGGTACGGACCTGGCCGTACGCCTTCCGCGCACCGCATGGGCGCAAGGCCAGGTGGAGAAGGACCTGACGTGGCTGCCACGTCTTGCTCCCGCGCTGCCCTTGGCCATCCCCGAACCACTCGCCCTTGGGACACCGAACGAGGGCTACCCCTTCACCTGGGGTGTCTACCGTTGGCTGGACGGAACCCCCTTCCGGCACGATCAGCTGGCCGACCCGTCGGCTGCGGCGCGGGAACTGGCCGAGTTCGTCAACCGCCTGCAGGCAATCGACGCGACCGGAGCTCCACTTCCGCCGGATGATCCGTTCAGCCGTGGCACACCGCTGGCACCGCGTGACGAACTCTTCCGCGCGGCGCTCGAGGAGCTTCAAGACGAGTTCGACACCGGCCTGGTGCTCGCGGCATGGGAAACCTCGCTCGCGGTGGGCGCGTGGGACGGGCCGCCGCGGTGGATCCACGGAGACCTCCTGCCGGGCAACGTACTGGCGGCCGACGGCCGACTCACCGCAGTCATCGACTTCGCCACCGCACGCGCCGCCGACCCCGCCGGTGACCTGCTACCCGCCTGGTACCTGTTCAACGGCGAGTCACGCCGCGCGTTCCGCAACGTACTGGAGATCGACGAGCTCGCCTGGGTGCGCGCCCGCGGCTGGGCGCTGTCCCTGGAAATGATTGCGCTTCCCTATTACCGAGTTCGCAATCCGGCGGCAGTGCGCAACGCCCCCAGCCTCATCGCCGAGCTTCTGGCCGACTTCGCCGCGGAGCAGTAGGCCGCAACGAGTCTGCCATTATCCCATCTGGCAAGCAGCCACGGTACCTGCGCATCGACCTGGCCAGCCGCCGGTTCACCTTGTCACCCGTCCTTGGGCCCCGAACCCGGCTGCCCTCCTGCGCGGCCTGCGGCCCTCGCCTCGCGGCCCGGCCGGACCGGGCGAGGTCCCGGCCGTCCCGACCGCCGGATGTCCTTCAGTTCTTCCGGCCCACCGCGCCGAACTGGGCGACCTCCGGGCCGTTCTCGTCGTCCGGCCCCGGACGCCACCGCGCGCACGACACGATGCCCGGCTCCAGGATCTCCAGCGAACCGAAGAAGCCGGCCACCTCGTCCCTGGTGCGGGCCCTGATCGGGGGCTTCGCGTTCTCGTTCCAGAACCGCATGGCCTCCGCGTTCGCCTCGCCGCCGAGCTCCAGTGTGGGGTGCGTGAGGGCCAGGTGGCTGCCAGGGGCGAGCGGTTCCAGCAGACGGTCGACGATTCCCTGCGCCTCCTCCGTGTCCAGCACGAAGTTGAGGATGCCCAGCATCATCAGGGCGACCGGCCGGTCGAAGTCGAGCGTCCGGGCCGCGTGCTCCAGGATGAGGTCCGGGTCGTGCGCATCGGCGTCGACGTAGTCCGTGGCTCCCTCCGGCGAGGTCGTCAGCAGACTGCGGGCGTGCGCCAGCACGATGGGATCGTTGTCGACGTAGACGATCCGGGACTCCGGGGCCACCCGCTGCGCTATCTGGTGGGTGTTGTCCGCCGTCGGAAGGCCGGTGCCGACGTCGAGGAACTGACGGATCCCCGCCTCGCGCGCGAGGTGGGAGACGACCCGGCCGAGGAAGGACCGGTCCGCCCGCGCCACGTCCCCGATGCTGGGGTACATGCCCGTGACGTGGTCGCCGACCTTGCGGTCGACGACGTAGTTGTCCTTGCCGCCGAGCCAGTAGTTCCAGACCCGGGCGTTGTGCGCGACGCCCTGGCTCCTGGCGGCCTGCTCCGCGTATCCGCTGCTCCCGGTCACGTCCGCTCCTCGGTTCCGCGGCGCGAGCCCTGCCCGACCCGGGCGCCGTCAACTCCCCCCGCGTTCCGGCCGGTTGAACACCGGAACATCGGACCGCGGCCTCTTGATCGCGGAGTCTAGACCGCCCGGGCCGCCGCCGGAACCGGATCGGGCGCCCGGGCACACCGCCGGCCGGCCCGGCAACAAGGCCCTGCGCGCGGCCGGAGACGGAACCGGCGGCGCAACGGCCGCTGACCAAGCCGTCAGGCGGCGGACGCCAGCGGTCGCCGGCCCGCCGCGCTGTCGTAGCGCAGCAAAAGAAGCTGGGCCACCTCGGGAGCCGGTCCGAGGACATCGGCGACGACGTCCGCCCCCGCCTCTCGGGCGCCGTCGAAGATCCGGTCCGGGAGCCGGCCGGGCGCGATGACGTACGGCGCCACGGCGACCCGTCCCGCGCCCTCGGCGCGCAGGGCCCGTACCGCGTCCTCGGTACGGGGTGGAGCGGCGGAGGCGAACGCAGGCCGCGCGGCGCACCATCCGGTACGCCGCCACTCCCGCGCGATGTCAGCGATCACTGCGATCGCCTCCGGGTCGGAGGAGCCCGCCGAGGCCAGCACGACCCCGGTCGAGCCGCGGTCGCCGGGCCCGACCCCGGCTTCGGTGAGCCGCCGCTCCAGGGCGGCGGTCAGCAGGCCGGACGGGCCGAGCACGTCCGCCTGGCGGATGGTGAGCCACGGACGCAGCGCCCGGGCCGCGTCCAGGACAGTCGGCACGTCGGTCTTGGCGTGGAAGGCCCGGGTCAACAGCAGGGGCAGGGCGACGACGTCACGCACGCCCTCCGCAGCGAGCCGGTCCAGCACCTGTGGAACGCCCGGCGCGCAGAAGTCCAGGAACGCGGTCTCCACGCGCAGCCCCGGCCGCAGCGCGCGCACCTTCTCGGTGAGCGCGGTGACGGTCGCGGCGTGCCGGGGGTCGCGGCTGCCGTGGGCGACGACGAGCAGAGTGGGAGCGTTCATCGGAATCAGCCGTTCACCCGGCGTTGCCCAGCAGTCCGCGGCTGCGCAGCACCCGCCGCTCGAGCGGGGCGAACAGCAGCAGCTCGATGCCGATGCCGACGATCAGGACGAGCAGGATCGCCGCGAGGACGAGCGACATGTCCTGGAGTTCACGGGCCTGCTCCAGGAGCCGGCCGAGGCCGATGCCGAGCTCGGGGGAGCCGGCGATGAGTTCGGCGGCCATCAGCGAACGCCACGAGAACGCCCAGCCCTGCTTGAGCCCGGCGATGTACCCGGGCAGCGCGGCCGGCAGCAGGATGTGCCGGATGCCCCGCAGCCCGGTCGCCCCGATGGTGCGGCCCGCGCGCAGGAACAGCGGGGGCACCCGGTCGACCCCGGACACCAGGCCGTTCGCGATGGACGGCACGGCGCCCAGCAGCACCACCGTGTAGATGGTGGCGTCGGTGAGCCCGAACCAGATGATCGCCGCCGGAACCCAGGCCACGGACGGCAGTGACTGCAGGCCCGACAGGACGGGTCCGATCGCGGCCCGGACCGGCCGGACCCGGGCGACGAGCAGCCCGAGCGGGGTGCCGATCAGCACGGAGGCGGCGAAGCCCAGGGCACCCCGGGAGATGCTCGTCCACACGTAGGACAGGAGGGTGCCCTCCAGCCACATGTCGCGGAGTGCGCCCGCGACGTCCAGCGGGCCCGGGAGCTGGTAGCTCTCCTTGAGTTCGAAGTGGTGGGCGAGCTGCCACAGGACCAGGACCAGGACGACCGCGACGAGCGGGGGCACGGCCTTCTGCAGGAGCA
The DNA here is from genome assembly GCF_023703325.1 of Streptomyces meridianus. Classification (GTDB taxonomy): domain Bacteria; phylum Actinomycetota; class Actinomycetes; order Streptomycetales; family Streptomycetaceae; genus Streptomyces; species Streptomyces meridianus. Next base: position 34,281 of record NZ_JAMQGM010000014.1, on the reverse strand, counting down.
TCCTCCCCAGCGGGGTACGCGCGACGGGACGGGTCTCGAGGGCGTCCAGTCCGGCCTCGAGACCGGCGAGCGCGTCCGGTGACCCGGTCGTCCCGGTGTCGACGGTCGGTCCGGGCCCGCCCGGGCCGGCGTTCCCGGTGACCCGGGTGTCAGTGCTGGCCATGGCGGCGGATCTCCCCCCTCAGCTGCTCGGTGATCTCCACGGACAGGTCGGCCACCGCCGCGTCCTCGATGCGGCGTGGCTGCGGGATGTCGACCGACCACTCGCGGGCGATCCGTCCGGGTCGGGAGGACAGCAGCACCACGCGCTGGGCCAGGCGCACGGCCTCCCGGACGTTGTGGGTGACGAAGAGGACCGACAGGTTCGTCTCGCGCCAGATGCGGGTGAGTTCGTCGTGCAGCACGTCGCGGGTGATCGCGTCGAGGGCGGCGAACGGCTCGTCCATCAGCAGCAGGCCGCTGTCCTGGGCGAGCGCACGGGCCATGGCGACCCGCTGACGCATACCACCGGACAGCTCGTGCACGCGCTTGCCGTGCGCCTCCTTGAGCCGCACCAGCTCCAGCAGACGTTCGGCCTCCTCGCGGCGCTCGGCGCGCGGCACTCCGCGCATCCGCAGGGCCAGTTCGACGTTCCTGCCCGCGGTCAGCCACGGGAAGAGGGCGTGCTCCTGGAACATCAGCGCCGGACGGCAGTGCCCCGTGGTCTCGATGGTGCCGCTGGTGGGCCGGTCGAGTCCGGCGACCAGGTTCAGCAGCGTCGACTTGCCGCATCCCGAGGCGCCCAGGAGGCAGACGAACTCACCGGGGGCGACGTCCAGCGAGACGTCGTCCAGTACCTGCTGCCGGGCACCGTGCCGGCCGAAGCTCTTCGACACGTGGTCGAGCCGGGCGGCGTAGGGGACGGAGACGTCGGTGCCGTCGGCGTCGACGGTGTGGTCTGCGTTGTCTGCGTCATCCGGGCTGTTCTCGGTGTTCCTGATGAGTGCGGTGGCCATCGGTGTCACCTCCTGGGGGCGCGGGATTCGTGCGGTCGCGCGGGGCCGGTTGCCCAGGACGCGCCGAGTCCGGCGTCGTCGGCCGGCGGCCTGCCCGCGTCCTGCAGAACCTTGTTGAGCAGCCTCAGGTCGTAGATGCCCCTGAGATCGGGCTTGTCGAGGAGACCGACGCGAGCGGCGTGCGCGGCCTGGGTCCTGAGTGTCGCGGCCAGCGGGTCGTCGGTGACCTCGGTGGAGCGGAACGCCCGGTCCAGCACCTTCGTCGGCAGTGGCTTGCCGACCAGCTTCTCCAGCTGTGCGTTGACGGCCCGCTTCGCCTCGTCCGGGTGCTTCCCGATCCATGCGTTGGTCTTCACGGACCCGCGCAGCACCGCCTCGACCACGTCGGGGTGGGCCTTCAGGAACGTCGGTGAGACGACCAGGTTCGTGTTGACGAACCGGCCGTCCTTCCACTGCGTCCGCTCGTCGACCAGGACCCTGCCGCCGCGGGCGACCAGCTGGGAGGCGGTGGGCTCGGGCACCCAGGCGCCGTCGATGCTGCCCTGCTCGAAGGCGGCAGGCGTCACCTTGTTCTCGGTGCGGGCCACGGTGACGTCGCCCTCGCCGGTCCTCGCATCGACCCGGTAGCCCTTGCCGGCCAGGTAGTCGAGCAACGCCACGTCCTGGGTGTTGCCCAGCTGCGGGGTGGCGATCGTCCGCCCCTTCAGGTCACCGACGTTCTTGATCCGCTTCGGGTTCACGACCAGGGAGGCTCCGCCGGAGGCCGAGCCCGAGACGATGCGCAGCGCCTTCCCGCCGGACCGGGCCCAGCCGTTCACCGCGGGCGACGGGCCGAGCCAGGCCATGTCGACGGCGTCCGAGTTGAGGGCCTCGACCGCCGACGGGCCGGCGTTGAACACCTGCGGCTTCACCGCGGTGCCGCCCAGTTCCCTCTGGACGATGCCCGTCTCCATCCCCGCCAGCGCCGTGGCATGGGTGGTGTTGGCGAAGTAGCCGATCCGCACGTCGTCGGCGGAGAGTTTCGCGCCCTTCGCCTCGACGGGCGTGACGTCGGTCTGTGCGGCCCGCGACCCGTAGCCGCAGGCGCCCAGCGCGGTGATCAGCAGCGGCAGGACGCCGACGGCCGCGGCGAACCGGCGGCCGGCGCGGTGTACGCGGGTGGTGCGATCGGCAGGCAACGGAGGTGGTTTCCCCTCATCGGGGCCGGACCTGCACGCCGTGCGGCGCGTCCGGCTGGGCGGGGAGCCCCTCCCGGCACTGTCAGGGGGAGGCTCGTCGGAGCGGAGAGCGGGGCCGCGCATGTACGCGGGCCCGCCACGGCATCAGCCCGCACATCGGCCCACTCCGCCCTGCCCGCTGCCGAGGGCGCCGCTGCCCACCCGGCCGCCCTCCTTCGCGAAGGTCGAGAACACGTCCCCGGCCATGTCAGAAGTCCCAGCCGTCGTCGTCCGCCGGGGTCTCCACGGTGACGGGGGACGCGAACGCGGCGCCCGCCATGCCGGCCGTCAGTGTGGAACCGTCGGCCGGGTCGATCAGCAGGAAGGAACCGGTCCGCCGCGACTCGGCGTAGGCGTCGAGTGCCAGTGGCTCGGCCGTGCGCACGACCACCCGGCCGATGTCGTTGGCCACCAGCTCGCCCGGCGCGGGGTGCTGCGAGAGGTCGTCCAGCGTCAGCCGGGACGGGATGTCCTTGACGATCGCCTTCACCGTGCGCGTGGTGTGCTTCAGCAGGACCCGGTCACCCGGCTTCAGCGGCCGGTCGTGCAGGTGGCACACCGTCGCCTCGACGTCCTGAGAGGGCACCGGCGCCGACCCCGCGGGGGCGATGACGTCGCCGCGGGAGATGTCCAGGTCGTCCGCGAGACGCACCGTCACCGACTGCGGGAACCAGGCGCTGTCCACCGGCTCGCCGAGCGCGTCGATGCCCTCGATCGTGCTGGTCAGCCCGGAGGGGAGCACGGTCATCCGGTCGCCGACACGGAGCACGCCCGAGGCGATCTGGCCCGCGTAGCCGCGGTAGTCAGGGTGCTCGGCGGTCTGCGGCCGGATGACGCACTGCACCGGCAACCGGGCGGGGTCCTCGGACGGATCCGAGTCGACGACCACCGTCTCCAGGTGCTCCAGCACCGTGGGGCCGCCGTACCAGTCCATGTTCGCCGAGGGGGTCACCACGTTGTCCCCGGCCAGCGCGGAGATCGGGATCGTGGTGATCCCGGGGACGCCCAGGGACGCCGCGTAGGCGGTGAACTCCTCCGCGATCGCGGCGAAGACGGGCTCCGCGTAGTCCACGAGGTCCATCTTGTTGACCGCCAGCACGACGTGCGGCACACGCAGCAGGGCGGCCACGGCCGCGTGCCGGCGGGTCTGCTCGACCACGCCGTTGCGCGCGTCCACCAGTACCACGGCCAGCTGTGCGGTGGAGGCGCCGGTGACCATGTTGCGGGTGTACTGCACGTGCCCCGGGGTGTCGGCCAGGATGAAGCGGCGCCGGGGGGTGGCGAAGTAGCGGTACGCCACGTCGATGGTGATGCCCTGCTCGCGCTCGGCGCGCAGACCGTCGGTGAGCAGCGCGAGGTCGGGCGCCTCCTGGCCGCGGCGGCGGGAGGCCAGCTCGACCGCCTCCAGCTGGTCGCTCAGCACGGACTTGGAGTCGTGCAGCAGGCGGCCCACCAGGGTGGACTTGCCGTCGTCGACAGAGCCCGCGGTGGCGAATCGCAGCAGCGAGGTCATCGAGGTCCCGGACAGGATCGGACTCATCAGAAGTACCCCTCGCGCTTGCGGTCCTCCATGGCGGCCTCGGACAGCTTGTCGTCGGCCCGGGTCGCTCCCCGCTCGGTGAGCCGGGAGGCGGCGATTTCGGTGATGACCTGCTCGACCGTCTCGGCATCGGATTCGACCGCCCCGGTGCAGGACATGTCGCCCACCGTCCGGTAGCGGACCTTGCGGGTCTCGATCCGCTCGCCGTCCTTCGGGCCGCCCCACTCGCCCGGGGCCAGCCACATGCCGCTGCGGGCGAACACCTCGCGCTCGTGCGCGTAGTAGATCGACGGCAGCTCTATCCGCTCCCGGGCGATGTACTGCCAGACGTCCAGCTCGGTCCAGTTGGACAGCGGGAAGACGCGGACGTGCTCGCCCGGGGAGTGCCGCCCGTTGTACAGCTGCCACAGCTCGGGTCGCTGCCGGCGCGGGTCCCAGCCGCCGAACTCGTCGCGCAGGGAGAACACGCGCTCCTTGGCGCGGGCCTTCTCCTCGTCGCGCCGGCCGCCGCCGAAGACGGCGTCGAAGCGGTTCCGCTCGATGGCGTCGAGCAGCGGGGCGGTCTGCAGCGGGTTGCGGGTGCCGTCGGGGCGCTCGCGGAGCTTCCCGGCGTCGATGAACTCCTGCACCGAGGCGACGTGCAACTGCAGCCCGTGCCGGGCGACCGTGCGGTCGCGGTAGTCGAGGACCTCGGGGAAGTTGTGCCCGGTGTCGACGTGCAGTAGTGCGAACGGGACCGGCGCGGGCGCGAACGCCTTCAGCGCCAGGTGCAGCATGAGGATCGAGTCCTTGCCGCCCGAGAAGAGGATCACCGGTCGCTCGAACTCACCGGCAACCTCGCGGAAGATGTGCACCGCCTCGGACTCCAGGGCGTCCAGGTGGCCGAGCGCGTACGGGTTGTCGGTGGTGTCGCCGGTCTTCGTAACCGTCGTCATGCCAGTCCCTTCTCGGTCAGCAACGCGTGTAGTTCCGCAGCGGATTCGGCCGCGCTCTGCTCGTGCGCCCGGATCCTCAGGTCCGGTGCCTCGGGAGCCTCGTACGGGTCGTCCACTCCGGTCAGACCGGACAGTTCGCCCGCGGCCTGTTTCGCGTACAGGCCCTTCACGTCGCGCTCGGAGCACACGTCGACCGGAGTGGCGACGTGCACCTCCAGGTATCGGGTGCCCTCGGCGCGGTGACGCCCGGCGACTGCGGCCCGGCTGTCGGCGTAGGGCGCGATCACCGGGACGAGGGCCTTCACACCGTGGGAAGCGAGCAGTTCGGCGACGAAGCCGATCCGCTGCACGTTCGTGTGCCGGTCCTCGCGGGTGAACCCGAGCCCGGACGACAGGAATGCGCGGATCTCGTCCCCGTCCAGAACCTCGACCCGGTGCCCGTCCCCCCGCAGCCGCTCCGCGAGTGTGTGGGCGATCGTCGTCTTGCCCGCGCTCGGCAGCCCGGTGAGCCAGACCGTCGCGCCGGTCTCCGTCACGCTCATGTCCCCTGCCTCATTCACTCGAACCGTCATCAGCCGTGCAGCCCGCACTCGGTCTTGCTGTTGCCGGCCCAGCGGCCGGCCCGTACGTCCTCACCCTCGAGCACCCGGCGGGTGCACGGTGCACAGCCGACGGAGGCGTAGCCGTCCGAGAGCAGCGGGTTGATCAGGACCCCGTGCTCGGTGATGTAGGCGTCCACATCTTGCTGTGTCCAATGGGCAATTGGGGAGACCTTGACTTTCTGCCGTTTCTGGTCCCAGCCGATCACGGGGGTGTCGGCGCGAGTCGGTGACTCGTCCCGGCGCAGGCCGGTGGCCCACGCGTCGTATCCGGTCAGGCCCTCCTCGAGCGGCTGGACTTTGCGCATGGCGCAGCACAGGTCGGGGTTGCGGTCGTGCAGCTTCGGCCCGTGTTCGGCGTCCTGCTCGGCCACGGTCCGCCGCGGGGTGAGGGTGATGACGTTGACGTCCATCGCCTCGGCCACCGCGTCACGGGTGCCGATGGTCTCCGGGAAGTGGTAGCCGGTGTCGAGGAACACCACGTCCACGCCCGGAAGGACGCGGGAAGCGAGGTGTGCCACGACGGCGTCCTCCATGGAGGAGGTGACGCAGAACCGGCTGCCGAAGGTGCCGGCGGACCAGCGGAGGATGTCCAGGGCGGAGGCGTCCTCCAGGTCGCGGCCCGCCTGCTCGGCGAGTTCGCGGAGTCCGTCCGTGTGCCCGTGCGGTGCGGTGGTCACGAGGTGGCACGTCCTTCCGTGTCGCCGCTGTCGCTGCTGCTCTCCTCGGCGTCGTTGCGCCGCACACCGCGGGACAGCAGCCCGAGGAAGGACAGGCGGAAGGCGCGGTTGCAGTCGCCGCACTCCCAGGCCCCGTGACCCTCCTCGGAGGGGCGCAGGTTCTCCTCGCCGCAGTACGGGCAGTGGAAGGGTGCTGCGCGCTCGCTCACGTGAGGTCCTCCTCGCCGGCTCGCGCGGTCCACGCGGCGAAGCGCTCGCCGGGCTCGCGCTGCTCCTGGAAGCGCCGCAGGACCCGCTCGACGTAGTCGGGCAGTTCGTCGGCGGTGACCTTCAGTCCGCGGACCTTGCGGCCGAACCCGGCCTGGAGCCCGAGGGCGCCGCCGAGGTGCACCTGGTAGCCCTCGACCTGCTCGCCCTCGGCGTTCAGCATCAGCTGGCCCTTGAGGCCGATGTCCGCGGTCTGGATGCGGGCGCAGGCGTTGGGGCAGCCGTTGAGGTTGATGGTGAGCGGTTCGTCGAACTCCGGCATGCGGCGCTCGAGTTCCTCGATCAGGGCGGCGCCCCGGCCCTTGGTCTCGACGATGGCGAGCTTGCAGAACTCGATTCCGGTGCAGGCCATGGTGCCGCGGCGGAACGGGGACGGGTTCACCTGGAAGCCGAGGTTTTCGAGCCCGTCGACGAGGGCGTCGACGCGCTCCTGCGCCACGTCGAGGATGATCATCTTCTGTTCGACGGTGGTCGCCAGCCGGTCGCAGCCGTGGGTGGCGGCCAGCTCGGCGATCTTGGTGAGCGTGGCGCCGTCGACCCGGCCGACACGCGGCGCGAAACCGACGTAGTAGCGGCCGTCGTTCTGCCGGTGGACGCCGATGTGGTCGCGCCAGCGCGAGACGGGCTCCTCGGGAGCGGGGCCGTCGACGAGCTTGCGCTCCAGGTACTCGTCCTCGAGGACCTGGCGGAACTTCTCCGGACCCCAGTCGGCCACCAGGAACTTGAGCCGGGCGCGGGTGCGCAGCCGCCGGTAGCCGTAGTCGCGGAAGATGCCCACGACCCCGGCCCAGACCTCGGCCACCTCGTCCAGGGGCACCCAGGTGCCCAGCCGCTCGGCCAGCCGCGGGTTGGTCGACAGGCCGCCGCCGACCCAGAGGTCGAACCCGGGGCCGTGCTCGGGGTGGACGACGCCGACGAACGCGACGTCGTTGATCTCGTGCACGACGTCCTGGACGGGGGACCCGGAGACCGCGGTCTTGAACTTGCGCGGCAGGTTGGAGAACTCCTTGCTGCCGATGTAACGGTCGTGGATCTCCCGGACGGCGGGCGTCCCGTCGATGATCTCGTCCGCGGCGATTCCGGCCACCGGGGAGCCGATGATGACGCGGGGGCAGTCGCCGCACGCTTCTGTCGTGGACAGTCCGACGGCCTCGAGCTTCTCCCAGATGGCGGGCACGTCCTCGATGCGCACCCAGTGCAGCTGGACGTTCTGGCGGTCGGTGATGTCGGCGGTGCCGCGTGCGTACTGCTCGGACACCTCGCCGATGGCGCGCAGCTGGGCGACCGACAGCCGCCCGCCGTCGATGCGCACGCGCATCATGAAGTAGCGGTCGTCCAGCTCCTCCGGCTCCAGAACGGCCGTCTTGCCGCCGTCGATCCCGGGCTTGCGCTGGGTGTAGAGCCCCCACCAGCGCATGCGGCCGCGCAGGTCGGCGGGGTCGATGGAGTCGAAACCGCGCTGGGAGTAGATCGTCTCGATGCGTGTCCGCACATGGAGACCGTCATCGTCCTTCTTGACCTGCTCGTTGCCGTTGAGCGGGGTGAAGTGTCCGACGGCCCATTGGCCCTCGCCGCGGTGGCGTCCGGCTTTGCGGCGGCTTTTGGCAGCGTTTGCGGGTTCGGAGGTGGCGGCCATGGCGGTGTGTCCTTCGGGGCGACTCGGGGGCGGATGGAGCAGCTGCGAACCCCTGGAACCTGCCGGGTGCGCGCATGCGGAAGCAGCGCGCGGCCGGGCGCAGGAAAGAGACCAAGGGGTGCTCACACGCCCGCGACGACGGGGGCGGCGAGATGCAGGCGTGCTGGGACTGTCAGCCCGCCGAACAGATCGCGCTGGACATACGGCCCAGGTCGACGTGACGCCGACTCACCAGGGCGATTCCAGCTCGAGACATGACGGAAGCGTGGCACGAGGATCTCGGGGGAGTCCACCGACATCCATTATTCGGACGAGAATGTCCCACGATGCGGGACAGTGTGGCGTGGGCCACGCGGGGGCTGCCCGGGATCAGAAGGCCCCCGGCCACGGGCCCGCAGCCGCGGGGCCCCCCTCCTCGTCCTCCTCCTCGGTTCGAGTGTCGAAGATCCGGAAGCCGCGGCGCCGGTAGTTGTCCAGCGCGTACGGGCCGTCCTTGCTGCACGTGTGCACCCACACCCGTGTGGTCGTCGCCCGCCCTTCCCAGCGGTCGGCCAGGTCCCACGCCCGCGCGGTGCCGGTGCTCAGCAGCAGGCCACCGATGCCGCGCCCGCGGAAGGCCGGCAGCAGACCGAAGTAGCTGATCTCCACGACGCCCCCGGGCTGCGCGTCCAGCTCGATGTACCCGGCCGGGGTGCCACGGTCGTAAGCCACCCACGTCTCGGTGCCCGGGCGCTCGAGGAACTCCTGCCACCGCGTGTACGGCCATCCCAGCCGGTCCGTCCAGCGGACGTCCCCTCCCACGGCTGTGTAGAGGAAGCGGCTGAACTCGGGGGAGGGGACCTCGGCGCGGCTGATCCGGGCGATGTCCCCCGCGACGTCCGCCGGGGTCAGGTCTGCGGGCGAGGTCTGCTCCAGGGACCAGGTGGTCACGGTGATGTTCATGCCGGAGAGCCAATCATGCGGTCCCGCCTGCCGGACGCCCCGTCCGCGCTGCGGGACGGGACCTCCAGTGCTCGCCTGCACCCGCAGGACGGCCCGGAGGGCGGCCGGCCGGTGCGCACCGCCCTCCGGGAACGTGAATGCGGAACTCAGATCTTCACGCGGGCCCGCTCCACGACCGCCCCGAGATCGAGCGTGTGCGGCAGGGTGCCGAACGCCCCGCCCCAGTCCCGCCCCAGGCGGGAGGCGCAGAACGCGTCGGCGACAGCCGGGGGCGCGAAGCGGACGAGCAGCGAACCCTGGAGGACCAGTGCCATCCGCTCGACCAGGCGCCGGGCCCGTCCCTCCAGCCCCTCCAGGTCGGAGAGCTCGGTCAGCAGGTCCTTGACCGCTGCATCCAGCCGGTGATCGGCGCCCCGGGCCCTCCCGATCTCCTCGAGGAAGGCGTTGACGGACGCCGGATCGCGCTGCATCGCCCGCAGCACGTCGAGCGCCTGGACGTTGCCGGAACCCTCCCAGATCGAGTTCAGCGGCGCCTCACGCAGCAGCCTGGGCATGCCGGACTCCTCCACGTATCCGTTGCCGCCCAGGCATTCCAGCGCCTCGGCGGCGAGCGGAGCGCACCGCTTGGTCACCCAGTACTTCGCCGCCGGCACGGCCAGCCGCAGCAGCTTGCGGTCGGCCTCGCCGCCCGAGTCGTAGGCGGCGGCGAGCCGCAGCGCCAGCGTCGTGGCGGCTTCCGACTCCAGGGCCAGGTCGGCCAGCACGTTCTGCATCAGCGGCTTGTCGATCAGCAGCCCGCCGAAGGCGCTGCGGTGGGCAGTGTGGTGCACCGCCTGCGCGACCGCCTGACGCATGATGGCTGCCGACCCGATCACGCAGTCGAGCCGGGTCGCCGCGACCATCTCGATGATGGTGGCGACCCCACGGCCCTCCTCGCCGAGCCGACGGGCCCAGGTCGAGCCGTCGAACTCGACCTCCGAGGACGCGTTGGCGTGGTTGCCGAGCTTGTCCTTCAGCCGCTGGATCCGGAAGGTGTTGCGGGTCCCGTCCGGGAGCACCCGGGGGAGCAGGAAGCAGGTCAGCCCGCCCGGCGCCTGCGCCAGCACCAGGAAGCCGTCCGACATGGGCGCCGAGCAGAACCACTTGTGCCCGGTCAGCGCGTACGTGCCCTCCTCGGCGAGCGGTTCGGCGCGGGTGGTGTTGGCCCGGACGTCGGACCCGCCCTGCTTCTCGGTCATGCCCATGCCGAAGATGGCGCCCGGCTTGCCGCCCGGCGCGAGCAGCTCCGGTTCGTAGGCGTTCGAGGTCAGCCGCGGCTCCCACTCGGCGGCGATCGCCGGGTCCGCGCGGAGCGCCGGCACCGCCGCGTGCGTCATCGACAGCGGGCAGGCGTGCCCCTGCTCGGTCTGCGTCCACACCAGGAAACCGGCGGCGCGCCGCACATGCCCGTCCGGCCGCGCCCAGGCGCCGGTCAGATGCGCCGAGACCGCGTGCCCGAGGAGCCGGTGCCAGGCCGGATGGAACTCGACCTCGTCGATCCGGTTGCCGTACCGGTCGTGGGTCCGCAGCACCGGAGGGTTCTCGTTCGCCAGCCGGCCCCACTCCTGAGCCTGGGCGGAGCCGGCCGCCCGGCCCAGTTCACCCAGCTCCCCGCGCACCTCCGACAGACGCTCGGGGGCGATGTGCCGGGCCACGCTCTCGGCGAGCGCGGCGTCCTCGGTGAAGGCGTCGTATCCGGTCAGCGGCGGAGGCTGATTGGTCACGGTGTGTGTCGTCGGTGCCATGGCAGATACGTTAAGGAGGTGAGACCAGCCGAGTCATCCCCCGAACGGACCGGAGGGCGCCTGCGCCGAGCACGCGCCCTCTACCCGCACGTGTCCAAGCGGCGGGTGGCATGGCTCCTGCTCAAGGACACCGTCAACTCCTGCATCGAGTACCGGATACTCGGGCTCGCGGCCGAGGCGGCCTTCTTCACCCTGCTCTCCCTGCCGCCGCTGCTGCTCGGCCTGATCGGTCTGCTCGGCTACCTCGACGCCTGGACCGGCACCGACACCATCGAGAGCATCCGGCAGAACATCCTCAACGCCTCCGGCGCGGTGCTCTCCGACCGGGGTGTGCATCAGATCGCCCAGCCCCTGCTGGACGACGTCATTCGCGGCGGGCGGCCGGACGTCATCTCGCTCGGGTTCGCCTTCGCCCTCTGGTCGGGCTCCCGGGCCGTCAACGTGTTCATCGACACGATCACCGTGATGTACGGCCTGGACGGACAGCGCGGGATCGTGAAGACCCGGCTGCTCGCCTTCGTGCTGTACCTCGCGGCGCTGGTGATAGGCGCCGTGGCCCTGCCGCTCATGGTCGCCGGGCCGAACGCGGTCATGGAGATCGTGCCCGGGAGCGAGAACGTCGTCCGCGTCCTGTACTGGCCGGTCGTCCTCGTACTGTCCGTGGTCTTCCTCACCACCCTCTACCACGTGTCCGTCCCGGTCCGCTCGCCCTGGGTGGAGGACATCCCGGGAGCGCTGGTGGCCCTCGGGATGTGGGTTCTCGGCAGCTTCCTGCTGCGCATCTACCTCACCCACACCGTCGAGGGCCCCACGATCTACGGATCCCTCGCCGCCCCGGTCGCCGTCCTGCTGTGGATCGGTGTGTCGGCCTTCGCGGTTCTGGTCGGGGCGGCGGTCAACGCCGCTCTGGACCGGGTGTGGCCCTCCGTCGCCACGGCCGCGGCCCGGGAGGCGGGACTCCGCGCACGGGAGGCAGCGGCCGCGAAGGTCGTGGCCCAGGCCGCCGCCGAGCGCGCCGCGCTGAGCCGGGACGGGGTCCCTGCGGACCTGCACCCCAGTGGCCCGGAATCCGCGGCCTCGGAGGACGATCCGGGTCCCGAACCGCCCTCGGAGTTCCCGGAGCGCTGGGCCCGGTTCCTGCCGCCGGACGACATCAAGGCCCGGTTGCAGCCCCGGCGGGAGCGGGACTCGGAAGGCCGGCCGGCCGGATCCGGCGGCCCGGGAACCCGGAAATCCGGCTGAGGCCGCCGCCGAGGTACCGCGGAGGGCGGCATCCGCTCGCCCGGATCAGCACGGCGGACCAGGGCGACGAGCGGTTGCGGGAGCCGGAGCTGAGCCCGCGACGCAGGCCCCGGCCGACGGGCACGACGGGTCCTGCCGTGCCGAGCCGGAGAAAACCGTTGGCCCCCTGCCGCGACTCGGCTAGGTTCGGCTCGACCCGGGTGGCGCCGTGCCGCCGGGAGCCCGAGTGATGAGGAGGTGGGGACCGATGACTGCCGTCACGGCGAGCTCCGCCCGCACCCAGACGACCACTGACCTCACCTGCGCGGTCTCCGGCTGACCTTCTCTTTCGATTCCCTCCCAGGACTCCGCACCACCGCGCCGCCGGGACCGCCCCTTCCGAAGGGCTTCCCCTTGTCACGCATGTCCGCTCAGCCGGATCCCTCGGATTCGGCCTTCCTTTCCCCTTCCTCCTCGCTGCCCGGCGAATCCCCGGATCCGCACCCCCTGGCCCGCTACGGCTGGGACGCCGGACGGGACGCCGAGTTCGCCCCCCACGCCGCGAAGGGCCTCGTGCCCGGACGTGTCACCCGGGTCGACCGCGGTCTCTGCGACGTCCTCGTCCCCGCCGCGGACGAGGCCGGGACGGTGGCCGTCCGCGCCGACACGTCCCTGGTCACCCCGCGTGACCCGATGCGGATCGTGTGCACCGGCGACTGGGCGGCGGTCGACCCGGCCGGCGAACAGCCGATCGTGCGAGCGCGGCTGCCGCGCCGGACGGCGTTCGTCCGGTCCGGTTCCTCCAAGCGCTCCGATGCCCAGGTGCTGGCGGCCAACGTCGATCACGCGGTGATCGCCGTGTCCCTCGCCGTGGAGCTCGACCTCGCCCGGGTGGAGCGCTTTCTGGCGCTCGCCTGGGAGAGCGGAGCCCAGCCGCTCGTCGCACTCACCAAGTCCGACCTGGTGCCCGACGCGGCCGGCGTCGCGCATCTCGTCGCGGACACCGAGGCGTCCGCACCGGGAGTGCTCGTCCTGCCCGTCAGCGCCACCACGGGTGACGGAATCGACGCGCTGGCGGCGGCCGTCGGCACCGGCACCACCGTTCTGCTCGGGCAGTCCGGTGCCGGAAAGTCCACGCTCGCCAACGCGCTCGTCGGCGAGGACGTCCAGCGGGTGCAGGCGACCCGGGACACCGACGCCAAGGGACGTCACACCACCACCACGCGGACGATGCTGCCGCTGCCCGGTGGCGGCGTGCTCATCGACACCCCCGGCCTGCGCGGGGTGGGCCTGTTCGACGCCGACACCGGGGTTGCCCAGGTCTTCGCCGAGATCGAGTCCCTGGCGGAGGAGTGCCGTTTCCACGACTGCGGGCACGGGGTGGAACCCGGCTGCGCGGTCCGCGACGCCGTCGAGAACGGAACCCTCGCCCAGCGTCGCCTGGAGAGCTTCCGCAAGCTCCAGCGGGAGAACCAATGGATCGCTGCGCGGACGGACGCCCGGCTCCGCGCCGAGATCCGCCGCGACTGGAAGCAGAAGCAGGCCACCGGGCGGCACATGATGGAGCGCAAGCGCGGCAAGCACATGTAGCCGTGCGCCCGCCCCGGGCGCAGCCGTGACCGCCGGATCCTCCGGCGGTCACGGCTGCCCGGGCGTCGGCGACATGACGCCGGGGCCGTGCTCGGCCTGCTCCGGAGGCTGCGGCCCGGTCCAGGCCCAGCTGGTGATCCGGCGCGGGTGGATCCGGATCACCTCATCGCTGACGAACGTGCCGGGGCCGTGCGTGCCGGTGGCCGGGTCCGCCTCGCCCCGGACGTCGACGCCGCGCACCCGCCGGAGGCTGGTGCTCACCAGGTCGTCCACGTCCGGCGCCACGTGCGGATCGGCCCGGAGGTTCCGCCACTTCTTGGTGGTGCCCGGCGAGCGTCCCCCGATCGGCACCGTTCCGCTCGGCGGAGTCGGAGTCGTCAGAGCCCAGGTTCACCGCAGACATGGCGCCGGGCATCGGGAACAGGTCCCGGCCGTCATCGGCCGCGGGACCTGCTCCCCGGACCCCCGCGGCCCGGCCCCGGACCCCCGCGGCCCGGGTCCGGACCCAACCCGGCCGAGGCGGGGTACTCAGGAGGCGAGGACGGCCCCCATCCAGGCCCCGACGACCAGCAGGCAGAGGAACAGCTCGATCAGTACGCCGTAGCCGATCGCCCGCATGGTGATCCGGATGGACGTCCACGCCTCGCCGTGACCGCCGAGTCGCATCCGTTCCGCGACGTAGAGCCCGACGACGAATCCCAGCACGCCGCCGACCACCGGAACGACGAAGAAGCCGCCGATCGCCACCATCCCGGCGAGGAACAGGGTCCGCAACGGCGCCGCCGCCTCCTTGCGGCGTCTGCGGGGCAGCAGCCACTTCAGCGGCTGGTCCAGCAGCAGCAGTGCGGTCGCGCCCATCAGCACCCACCAGGCAAGCGCCGTCCGCTCGGTCATCGACCACCACAGCACCCCGGACCAGACGACCAGCGGGCCCGGCACCCCGGGCGTCAGCACCCCCAGCAGGCCGAGCAGCATCACCAGACCGACGGCGATCAGCTGCCACGTCCCCATGTCACCAGCCTGCGACAGGCCGCCTCTCCACGCGTCCCGGAGGCCTCCCGGGCCCGGTCAGGGGCGGTGACCGTCGTTGCGGACCACCCAACCGCGCTCGTGCGCGTGCCAGCCGAGCTGCAACCGGGTCGACGACTCCGTCAGCTCCATGAGGTTCTTGACCCGCCGTTGCACGGTGCGCAGGCCCAGGTCGAGGTGCTTGGCGACGCTGGCGTCGGTCAGCCCCGCCAGCAGCAGCGAGAGGATCTCCAGGTCGGTGGCGTCCGGCCCGTCCGGCTGCTCCTCGCGCGGCACCCCGGTGCCGTCGGCCCGCAGTGGCAGCGCCTGCCGCCAGACACCCTCGAAGAGACCGACGAGGGATTCCAGGAGGCCGCTGGCGTGCACCATCAGCGCAGCGGGTTCGGTGGCACGCCGGGTGAGCGGAACCATCGCGAGCGACCGGTCGGCGATCACCAGCTTCGTCGGCACCCGGTCCACCACGCGCACCTCCTCGTCCCGGCCGAGGGCATCCGAGACCTGCGCGAGGCCGGTCGGCCCGTTCAGCACCTCGCGTTCGATGACGACCCGGTAGCGGACACCGCGCTCGACCGCCTGTTCCTCGGCGTGATTCTCCACCCCGGTGACGGCCGCCGGCCGGTCGGTGACCAGACCGCAGACCTCCCGCGCGGCGCCCAGCTGGAGCTGGAGGAATCGGTGGGCCACCGCGCTCGCGCCCGTCACCACCTCGACCAGGTCGTGGGCGGCGGGTTCCGAGGCCACGGCGCTGTACTCGTCGGCGAGTGCGGCCGCCGACTGCTCGGCCCGTTCCAGTTCGTGCCGCCGGCGGGTGACCAGGGCGCCGAGCGCGACCGCGGGCGGAGCCGCGACCCAGCGGCCGGGCCGGGCCGACGACCGGGCGGCGAGCCCCTGCCGTTCCAGCAGCCGCAAGGTCCGGACGACCTGCTCCTCGGGGACCGCCATCCGGCGGGCGAGTTCGGGCACCTCGGCCGCGCCGAGCCCGATCAGCGTGCGGTAGACGGATTCCTGGCACTCGTCCAGCCCAACGGCGCTCAGCATGTGGTGCCCTCCCCGGCCCCGGACGACAGCGCCCCGTCGACAGGTCAAGTCGGCGATCGGACGCTTCTGTTGACGATGACGCCCTTCGCGGTTCGCCTTCCCGCAAACGCCCCGGGAGGGACAATATGCGTATGACGCAGCAGGGGGAACGGCGCGGCGCAGGTGAGGACGACTGGTGGGGTGAACTCTACGGCGGGGGGCCGCGGGACGCCGGACCGAGCGGGGCGGACGACTCCGTGGACGGCCGGTTCGACTCGGCGGCCCGGGTGGTCGGTGCACCACCGGGACATCCTCCCCGTCCACCGTCGCCGCGCCGACCGGAGCGGAGCATGTCCCCGGGCGAACGGCGGCAGCAGACGGCCGAGGAAGGGGAGTGGTGGGTCGGCGGTCCGGTGAGCCCGCTCCCGCGGGACCCGGCTCCCGACCCCGCCCCCGAGGGATGGCCGGAGCCGAACTGGCTGCCGCACCGGATGGGGACGACCCGATCGGAGCCGGCGGAGCCCCCGGCGGGGACGGGCGGCGCCGACGTCCTGCAGGCCGCCGACCCGGGACGGATCGGTGAACTGGTGCCGGACACCGTGCTGGACGGCGGCCGGCACGGCGACCTCACACTGCGCGCCGCCTCCCAGCGCGGTGAGGAAGCCCGCCGGCAGGGTGGACCACGGGGCGATGCTCTGCTCACGGCGCGGTTCGGGACCGGCCGGCACGCACTGCTGCTGATCGCCACGGCCGCCCCGGCGCCCGGCACCGGAAACGACCGGGTTGCCGGCCCGCCTCCCGGACACCACACGGCGGCACAGGAGGTGTGTCGCCGCATCGCCGAAGCCGTGGGCCGCAACCGGGCCGCGCTCGTCCAGGACCTGGCGGCCGGCCGGCACCGCGAGGTGAGATCCGGACTGCGCCGGCTCACCGATCGCCTGGGGCAGCGACCGTCCACGGGGTTCGGTCCGGAACGGGCTCTGCCGACACCGGAGCTGCGCTGTCTGCTGGTGCCGGCCGACCCGGGCTGCCCCGGCCGGGTCTTCTTCGGGACCGGCCGGACCGGGCTGTTCCGGCTGCGCGACGGCTGTTGGCAGGCGCTCGACCCCGACGGCCCGCCCGAGGGGACGACGCCGGCCGACGACGTGTTCGCCTTCCGGGTCTGCCGGGCCCGTCCGCGTGACGTGCTGCTGCTCTGCGGCCCGGGCCCGGCCGCAGCGATGCAGGGCGACCCCGCTCTCGCCGGGGAGCTGGCCCGGCGCTGGGCCCACGGCCCGCCGCGGGAGCCGTCCGCGTTCCTCGACGACCTGCGGCTCCGGGCTGCGGCACACCGGGGGGACCGGACAGCGGCAGCGGTCTGGGAGACGTGACCCGGCCGTGCCGGGGCCGGCGGGGGTCGCCCGTGACGCAGGCACACGCTGTGCGCCCGGGCCGGCGGACGTGTCCTCAGCCCGCCCGTCCCCCCGGAAAACGGTGCCGGGAAGACCGGTCAGCTGCCCCGCCGCCCTCCCGTATCTCTTTCCGGATTCCCCGGCCACCCCCACGCCGCCGGCGGACGGTGCGGGCGAATCCGGGCAACGTGCCACGCATCCGACCCCGCACGGGCGGGAATGCATCTCTGTGGGCCGGTTCGGTGCGCACGGGCGCAGCCGAGGGCCGACGGGGTGACGGGGTTGACGGGCGGAGTGGATGTGCAGCAGCGCACGGACATCGGATCCAGCGGCGGGCGCCGGGCTTCGTCGGAGCCACCGGAGGGGGCTTTCCCGCAAGCGGGACTCAAACGCATGCTGCGCAGTGCGGACATGACCGCGGTCGCCGATGTCCGCAGGGCATTGCGCGAACTGCTGACCAGTCGGTCCTGGGGCGGATCCGGCGGCTGCGACACCGCCGAACTGCTCACCAGTGAGATCGTCACCAACGCGCTGGTGCACACCAACCGGGGCGCCGAGGTGACGGCGACGCTGCTCGACGGGTTCACCGCGAGCGCCTCCGACCTGCTCCGGGTCGAGGTACGGGACTTCGTTGCCCGACCGCCGCGGATGCGCGTGACCGACTGCAACGGCACGCACGGAAGGGGCCTGATGCTTGTTCAGACCCTGGCCGATGAGTGGGGCGTGCGTTCGCAAGGAGCAGGCAAGGTGGTCTGGTTCGAGCTGTACGGCGGTCCCGCCTGAGCCGTCCGGGGACTGGGCTTCCGGCGCCCGCCCGGCGCTCAACCGTACTGCCGCTCCAGGTCCTTCAGCTTCTGCTCGAGGGAGTCGAGCCGCGGAATGGTGAGCGTGTGCTCGTCCTCCTCGCCGCGTGCGCCGCTCGAGTGCCGCTGTCCGCTGCCGAGGGGGCCGGGGCGGTCGCGGCCGGCGGAGGCGTGCAGGGACGGGTTCGCCCCGCTCGTCACGGCCACGGCCCCCGCTATCGCAGGATCCGCACCGGCCTGGGCGGGGATCTGCTCCGCCTCCGGTCGGCCGTCGCGGTCCCGGCTCCACGCGCGGTCGCGGCGGTTGAGCGCCTTGATGCGGGCGCGATCCAGCTTCTCCTGCTCGCGGCGGTTGCGGCGTTCCTCCTCCCGCTTGCGCCGGTCCTCGCGGACCTCCTCCACGGCCTCGTCCAGCGTGCGCACGCCTTCCAGCAGCATGAGCGACCAGGCGCCGAAGGTCTCCCGCGGTGCCCGCAGCCAGCGCACGATGCGAATCTGCGGCAGTGGCCGGGGCACGAGTCCCTGCTCGCGCAGCGCGGCACGTCGGGTCTGCTTCAGCGCCCGGTCGAAGAGCACCGCCGCGGAGAGCGACATGCCCGCGAAGAACTGCGGGGCGCCTGCGTGGTCCAGGCCGCGCGGTGCGTGCACCCAGTTGAACCAGGCGGCCGCACCGGCGAACGTCCACACCAGCAGGCGTGAGCCGAGCGCCGCGTCCCCGTGACTGGCCTCGCGGACGGCCAGCACCGAGCAGAACATTGCGGCGCCGTCGAGCCCGAAGGGCACCAGGTACTCCCAGCCGCCACTGAGGTTGAGGTTCTGCCGGCCGAACCCGACGAGCCCGTGGAAGGAGAGGGCCGCGGCAACGGCCGCGCAGCAGAAGAGCAGGACGTACGAGGCGCTGCCGTACACGGCCTCCTTGCGGCGCCGGCGTTCCTCGCTGCGTTCCCAGGAGTCGACCGGTGCGTCCTCGTCCGGCTTGCGCCGCCCGCGGACGACGAGCACGACCGCCACCAGGAGGCCGGCGGCCAGGACCGCAGCGGGGAGCACCCAGCCCGGCGTTATGTCGGCAAAATTCATCCGGTGCACCTTGTCTCGCTTCCGCCGTGTTCGGTGGCGTACGGCCTGTGTCGCGCCATCCTGGCCGAGCGCCCCGGCGCGCCAGGGGGATTCGGGACAAGAGAACGCCAACGAGGGCGCTGTGCAGTCGAATGAGAAGGAAATGCGTCGAACTGCTTTGTGAATCATGATCGTTGCGTTCGAATGCGGTGCGACGGCGGGGCCTCGCG
The DNA here is from genome assembly GCF_023703325.1 of Streptomyces meridianus. Lineage (GTDB taxonomy): Bacteria > Actinomycetota > Actinomycetes > Streptomycetales > Streptomycetaceae > Streptomyces > Streptomyces meridianus. Next base: position 15,349 of record NZ_JAMQGM010000014.1, on the reverse strand, counting down.
GCGCCCCCGCCCGAGCGGGTCACGGCACGGAGCGAACCGGGTCCGTCGAGGTGCGGTCGGTGCGGTGGTCCGAGGTTCGGAGAACGGCGTGGTTGCGGCGGCCGAGGCTGCACCTGCGGCAGTTCGCGGGGTGGCGGTCCGGAGTGATCGTCTCCACCGAGATTGGAACTCGCGTGCGAGCCCTCTATTCTCCTCGGGACGTGGAGGAGGAGTCGGATGGAGCGTGCCGGTGTGCAGTCTGTGACGCGCCCGGACGGGACGCGCGGACCCGGCCGCCCGACGGCCGGTCCGGTGGTCGCCGACGCTCCCTCCGGAAGTGAGAACGCTCACGGCGGAGCTACCGTCTCCGGCGGCCGCGTCGCCCCCGGCCGGCCGGGGACCCCGCGGAAATCCCTGCAGCGTCACTCCGTACGCGCCCAGGTTCTCGATGCCCTGCGCACCGCGCTCGTCGGGGGTGAACTGACCCCCGGTGCCGTCTACTCCGCCCCCGCACTCGCCGAACAGTACGGCGTCTCGGCCACCCCGATCCGCGAGGCCATGCAGCAGCTGGCGCGCGAGGGGGCCGTCGAGGTCGTCCCCAACCGGGGTTTCCGGGTGTCCGAACGCAGCGCTCGTGACCAGGCCGAACTGGCCGAGGTCCGGGCACTCCTCGAAGTGCCGGTCATGCTCGGCCTGGCCCGCACCGTACCCGCCGAGCAGTGGGAGGAACTGCGGCCGCTGGCTGCTGCCACCGTGGCGGCTGCCGCGACGGGCGACCGGGTGGCGTACGCCGAGGCCGATCGGGCGTTCCATCGCGCACTCCTGGATTTGTCCGGGAACAGGCAACTTGCCCTGGTCGGTGACGAACTGCATCGGCGCGCCCAGTTCCCACCCGGAGCGAGCGCCGTCGCCAGCGCCGCGGATCTCCTGGCCGACGCGACGGAACACACCGCCCTGCTCGATGCCCTGGCCGTCCGGGACCTCGCGGTCGTCGAGCAGCTGGTGCGCGAGCACTTCGCCGGAGCCCGGCCGACCCGCTGAGCCCCTCGGTGCAGCACGAGCCGGACCGGCCGCAGGGCTCGGACCCGGTGCGCACCGACGGCCCCGACACGTGACGGCCGGGCCGGCGCCGATCAGTCCGCAGTCGGCCAGGACAGGAGCCGCTTGACCTGCTCCGGGTCGCCCTCGGTCCGCAGCGAGCCCGCCGGGACCCTGCCGTAGAGGGCCAGCAGCAGATCGCTCGCCGACCCGTGGACCCGGGCGTCCGCCGCAGCGAGGGCGCCGTCCTCGGGGGTGAGCAGGGCCGCGCCGTCCGGACCGAGGTCCAACAGCCACGACGTCCCCTCGCCGGCGTACAGGGCAAGCCGGGCCGGCGCGTACGGCCACGGCCCCAAGGAGCCCAGCCACACCTCGATGAACTCGCTGATGGCGTCCGCAGCGATCCCGGCAGGCAGCGGCTCGGTCCGGCCCACCGTCTCCTGGGCGTCCCGAGCGTGCACGGCGGCCTCTTGAACCTGGTGACGGGCCACCGCTCCGGCGGTGGCCGGCTTGCCCCACCACGTCCAGCAGCCGGCCTCCGGACCGGCCGTCCGCAACGCATCCACCAGCAGTGCCGTGGCCTCCTCAGCACCGGACTCCGGTTCGCGTTGCGCCGCCGGCCCGGTGTCCGGCCGGCGGTCGCTCGGCCCCGAGGCGACGACGGCGGCCCAGAAACGCTGGACCTGGGTGATGTGCGTGATCAGATCGCCGAGCGTCCATTCCGGGCAGCCGGGTACCCGGAGATCGAGGTCGGCTCCCGCGGCCGCGGCACGCAGGGCGGCGGATCTTTCCTCGATGAGCGTCAGCAGATCGGTGAACTGAGGTGTCGTCATGCCGTCAGGTGTACACCGCACCACTGACACCGCGGGACCCTTCGGGCGCGGATCCCGGCGGTCCGGTGTGAAGCCGGCCCCATCCGGCCGGTCCGGGCCCCTTCTCCCCTTTCCTTCCGGCCGCAGAAGGGGCAGAGTGCGTCGGTAGGCTTGCTCCCCGATCGTGCCCCGCCGCATCCGCGCCGTCGGCCACCCAGGCCGCCCCGGGGGCGGGCGTCGCGTCGGGTCGTCAGGGTGGCGGCTGCAATGCCCAACCGGAGGAGTCGGTGTGAGGGTCAGGAACGGGGTTATCGCGTTGGTGCTGACGGCCGCCCTCGGCGTGACGGTGGCCGGTTGCGGCAGCGCGGGGGCCGACGGCAAGGGCGGGCCCCCGTCGAGTGATCGGCCCCGCAGCTCCTCGCCCGCCTCCCCCTCGGCCGGCCAGGACCGGAAGAAGCCCTCCCCGGTTCTCGTCGACATGGTCGTCAGCGGCGGCTTCGCCGGGCGGCACCAGCAGGTCAGGGTGCACGAGGACGGCACGTACACCACCCTCGACAAGAAGAAGGACGGTCCCAAGGGCGAGCTCGACACGGAGAAGCTGGGCGCGCTGCGCCAGGCGCTCGACTCCGCCGACTTCGACAAGCTGCCCCGGCGCACCGTCGACGAGGACGGGCGCGACATGCTCGTCTACGTGGTGGTGTACGACCACGTCACCGTGATGACCGACCGCTCCACGCCGATCGAGCCTCTGGACGACGTCATCGACAAGCTGTCGGACCTGCTCACGGAACCCTCCTCCTGAGCCCTCTGCGGGCCGGGCCCGGAGTCCGGGCCGCGCCGCCGGGCGAAGGACCCGACCATGTCGGGCATCAAGTCCTCCCGGCTCGAGCGGGGGCGCATCGTGGAGTTCCGGGGCGCGACCGGTGCGCACGTCCTGTTGCCGCCGGGCCGGTCCCGCCCCGAGGAGATCCCCGCTCCGTGATCCGGCCCCGCGTGCGGGGCCGGCCCGGCAGGATGGCCGCATGACGACGTCACATCCCGTACTCGGTCCCGAGGGGCCGATACGCCCCACCGCTGCGTCCCCCGACCCGGCCCCGATCAGGGCCGTGCTCTTCGACTTCTCCGGCACCCTTCTCCAGATCCGCTCGTACGCCGAGCGCATCCACGCGGTCCTGGGGGAGCAGACGGCCGATGCGGAGGTGGACCGGCTCCTCGTGGGCCTCGAAGCGGGCCTGGCCGACCCCGAGGTGATCCGGGCGCAGCAGGGCCGGGACGTGTCCGCGCGGGCCCACCGGCATGCGTTCACCACCTGGTACGCCTCCGTGCCCGCCCTCGCCCCGCACGCCGATGCGCTCTACGACCAGCTGCGGACGCCGCACCACTGGATGCCGTACGCCGACACCGAGGAGACACTCGGCCGGCTGGCGCACGAGGGGGTGGCGATCGGCGTCGTGAGCGACATCGGCTGGCAGCTCCCCCCGACCTTCGCCCACCACGGCCTGGACCGGCATGTCTCGGCGTGGGTCCACTCCTACGAGCACGGCACCGAGAAGCCGGATCCGCTGCTGTTCGACCTGGCCTGCGGCAAGCTCTGCGCGGCCCCCCAGGAGACCCTGATGGTGGGGGACAACCCGTACAAGGACGGGGGAGCGGCGGGTGCCGGCCTGCGCTCGTACGTGCTGCCGGCCGGTGCCACACCCGGCTGCCGCCGCGGACTCGACGCCGTGCTGAGCCTGGTCCGGGACAGCAGGCGGGAGTCCCGTCCGTCACGATGAGAGGGACGGACCGGCCACGGGACGGGAGGCCGCCATGGCCGCAGCACCTTCGGCACCCGGCTCGACCCGGCCGGGCGGACACTACGGTGAGGACGCCTTCGAGTCCGGAGCCGCGGGGGAGGCGCGACAGATCGACCACGGAGCCCTGACCTAGGACCCGGTCACCCGCGCACGCCTGCCGGCACTCGGGCCGCTCCCGGCCTGCGGCGCCTGGATGTCGGGGCCGGCACCGGCACGATCGCCCGCCGGCTCGCCGAGGAGATCGGGGCCAGGTCGTCGCCGTGGACCGCGGCACCGGGTTCCTCGCCGGGGCGGCCGGGCCGCGGCTGACCGTCCTTGAAGGCGACGTTTCCTCACCCGCCTTCGCTTCCGGGCGCTTCGACCTGGTGCACGCCCGTTTCCTGCTCATGCACCTGCGGGGCCGCGCCGAGGTGATGCGGCGGCTCGCCGCGGCCGTGGCCCCGGGCGGAGTACTGGTGCTGAGCGACGCGATCGACCTCACCACCGAAGACGCGCCCGACTCGGACGACCGCTCCGCCATGCTCGCCATGTGGCAGGCCCTGCGCGGCACCATCGGCACGGACAACCGCTGGGTGCCGGAGTCCCCGGGGCTTCTGCACGCCGCGGGGCTGACGGACATCGGGGCCGAGGTCCACGTCCCGCCGCTGACGGCGGACGAGCCCATCGCCCGGTTCTGGCCGGACACCTGGGCGCGGATCCGGCCGTCCATGCCGGCCACCGGCCTGGTCACGGACGAGGGCATCGACGCGGCGGTGCGGGCGCTCGGCTCCCGGTCCTTCGCCGGGATGTCCCCGGGCATGATCACCGCGTGGGGCCGACGGCCGGCGTGACGCATTCGAACCGCGTTCCGCGGCCGGGCAGTGCGGACGGCCCCGCCCGGCGCGCCTCCCTGCTCAGCCCGCCTGCTCGGCGGGATCCGCCGGTTTCAGCTGGTCGGCCAGCCAGGCCGGCACTCCGAGCAGGCGGACGAGGCGGTGTGCCTCGGCCCGCAGCCGTGTCGCCTCCGGTTCCGACTCCACGGCGGCCAGTGCGGTCAGGGCCGGGGCCACACCGATGAGGTAGCCCAGCTCCTCCCGGATGCGCAGCGACTCGGCGAAGCCCCGCCGTGCCTCGGCGAGGTCGCCGTCCTCCTCGGCCATGGCCGCGAGATGCCGCCAGGTGAAGGACCGCAGCAGATCGTTGCCGTGTGCCGTCGCGCCCGCGTGGGCCCGGGTGAAGGCGGCCTGAGCGCCGGCCGGGTCGTGGGCCACGTGCTGCGCGAGCAGTCCGCGGCGGAAGTCCAGGACCGGACGGTGGGCGGATCCCGGCGGCAAGAGTGCCGCGGCGCGGCCGAGGGCGGAACGGGCCTCGTCGGCCCGGTCCCGAACGCCGAACAGGGTCGACGCATAGGCGAGATGACCGCGTTCGCAGGCGGCGGCGCCGCGTTCGTCGTCGGTGCGCACCAGGGCCTCGGCGGCGCGCAGCGCGGTTTCTGCGGCTGCCCAGCCGGAACCGGTGAACAGGCACGCCTCGATCAGCACCGCGGTCCGCTGCAGCGCGGCTGCCGGCTCGGTTGCGGCGGACGGGTCGAGCAGGGCGGCCGCGTCGGACCAGCAGCCGCGCGAGCGCAACCGCCAGACCGCATCCTGCAGCGGATCACTCCTCCGACCCGTGCCGGAACCCGCCGAACCAGAACCTGACATGGCGGTGTCCGCCACATTTCCTCCCCGAGCGCGCCATCGAGCCGGAAGCCGTTGCCGAATCTCAACACGAATTGTGCTGTGCGGCCAAGGGTCTGAGTGAATGAATTCACAAACTGGCCGGGCGTAGCGCCGGGTTCACGCCATCGGGTGGCTCAGCCCATGCGCAGGGCGAGGAAGAAGTCCACCTTGTCCTCGAGCCGCGACAGGTCACGGCCGGTCAGCTGCTCGATGCGGCCGACCCGGTAGCGCAGGGTGTTGACGTGCAGGTGCAGCCGGGCGGCGCACCGGGTCCAGGAGCCGTCGCAGTCGAGGAACGCCTCCAGGGTCGCGACGAGCCCGGCGCGGTGCCGCCGGTCGTAGTCCCGGAGCGGGTCGAGGAGCCGGGCGGTGAACGCCCGGCGGACGTCGTCGGGGACGAACGGGAGCAGCAGCACGTGGGAGGCGAGCTCCTGGTGGCCCGCAGCGCAGACCCGTTCGGGGCGTGCGGCGGCCACCCGCCGGGCGTGGCGGGCCTCCTCGAGAGCCCCGCGCAGCCCCTCGGCGGAGTGGACGGCGGCGCTGACGCCGAGGGTCAGCCGTCCGTCCTCGCCCAGCCCACGGCTCAGGGCCCGGTTGCAGCCGGCGAGCAGGTCGTCGGCCCGCAGTTCCCCGGCCCGCAGCCCGGTGCCGGCGTCGGCAGCCGTCGTTCCGGCCGTGGCGTCCCGGCCTTCCGTCGCGGAGTCCGGAGTCCGGGCGGGCAACGGGACCAGGGCCACCGCCTCCCCGTGGTGGTGGGTCACCGCCGCCGGGTCCGTAGGCCCTGCGGTCCCCGGGCCGCCCGGTCCGGCGTCCACCAGGATCTCCTCCAGCAGCGCCTGCGCGAGCGGGCCGTCGCCGTGCCGGTCGTCCTGCCATCCGATGCGGGCCACCACGATCTGCCAGGACGGTGCACCGACCGTCCCCGGCAGCAGGACGGGGGCGGCCACCCGCAGCCGGGCCTCCAGCTCGGCCGCGGGAGCGCCCGCCTGGACCAGTTCGAACACCTCGTGGGCAAGGCCCCGCCGCACCGTCCGGCCGGTGTCCCGGCGGTCCCGCTCGACGGCGATCAGCTGGGTGACCCCGTGCAGCAGGTCGAGCCGTTCGGCGGGCCAGTCACCGGCATCCGCCTCGACGGCCAGCACCCAGTCGGACAGTGACGGGCTGCGGGTGTCCTCGCCCGGTACGTCGCCCCCGCGCCGGATCGGGAAGAGCGAGTGCACGGTGTCGCGCACCACGGTCCGGTGCGGTCCCGGCCGGCCCTCGCGCGCGGCCGCGAGATGTTCCCCCGCCAGAGCGGCACGTACAGCGGAGGGCAGATCGCCGGACCCCGGCAGTCCGGGTCCGGCGATCTGCCGGCCGGTGGGTGACAGCAGCCAGGCCCTCAGGTCGAGGTCACTGCCGAGCAGATCGAGGACGACCTCCGGTCCGCCGCCCGCGGGACCCGGCGCCATCAGCCTGCGGTGCCGCTCCACGACCGCCGCCAGGTCGCCGGCGCGCTCACCCGAGACCTGGCGCACCACGTGCTCCGTGATCTCGGCGAACGACACGGCCTCGTTGACCGCCAGCAGCGGAAGCCCGTGCCGGGCGCAGGCCTCCACCAGGTCGTCCGGCACACAGCCGAGCTCCGCCTCTCCGGCGGCCAGGCCGGTGACTCCGGACTCGGTCAGGAGCCGCACGAAGCGCTCCGAGTCGGCCGGCTCGCGGCGCCAGGCGAGACCACTGAGCACCAGCTCCCCGCCGGACAGATAGCGGCTCGGGTCGCGCAGATCAGTGGTCATGACCCCACGTACGGTGCGGTCCAGTTCGCTCTCTCCGCCGAGGAGCCGCAGGCCCAGGGCCCCGGTCTCCAGGAGTGCGCGCAGCCGCATCGGATCGTCCACCGATCTGTCGTTGGGAAAGGGATCACCGACCGGCACCGGCGGGAACACCGAGGTGATCGCCCGGTCTTCGTTCGAATCTACAAGACGCGGCGGGCGGCCGACCAACCCCTTCATGCTTTCGGTGACTGCACCGAGTGGCCCACGGTTCGGTGTACTGGAGGCGCGTCGTGTACAGGACATGAAAGCTGCCAGCACTCTCACACCTACAGAAGAGAACACGCCATGGACTTCCTGCGCCCCGCCGGCTGGGAGGAGGCGCTCGCCGCGAAGGCCGAGCACCCCACCGCCGTGCCCATCGCGGGTGGTACGGACCTGATGGTCGAGATCAACTTCGACCACCGCCGGCCCGAGTACCTGATGGACCTGAACCGCATCGTCGAGCTGGGCGAGTGGGAGGTCGGCGAGGACACCGTGCGGCTCGGGCCCTCTGTGCCCTACAGCAGGATCATGGAGCACCTGCGGGCGGAGCTCCCCGGACTGGCTCTCGCCTCCCACACCGTCGCATCCCCGCAGATCCGCAACCGCGGCGGCGTGGGCGGCAACCTCGGCACCGCATCCCCGGCCGGCGACGCCCATCCCGCGCTGCTCGCGGCCGGCGCCGAGGTCGAGGTCGAGTCCGTACGCGGCAGCCGCCGGATCCCGATCGACGACTTCTACACCGGGGTCAAGCGCAACGCCCTCGCCGAGGACGAACTCATCAAGTGGATCCACATCAGGAAGGCCGACGGGCCGCAGCAGTTCTCCAAGGTCGGCACCCGTAACGCCATGGTCATCGCGGTGTGCGCCTTCGGTCTCGCGCTGCACCCCGCGACCCGCACCGTGCGGACGGGTATCGGCTCCGCCGCCCCCACGCCCGTCCGGGCCCGCGAGGCCGAGGAGTTCCTCACCGCGGCCCTCGACGAGGGCGGGTGCTGGGAGAACGGCAGAGCCGTCCCGCCCGCCGTCGCCCGGCAGTTCGCCGAACTGGCCGCCGGCGCCTGCAACCCCATCGACGATGTCCGTGGCAGTGCGAAGTACCGGCGGCACGCCGTCACGGTGATGGCCCGTCGGACTCTCGGCTGGACCTGGGACGAATTCCGCGGTGTTCGCCGCGACGACAACGGGAGTGCCCGATGCGCGTGAACCTCACCGTCAACGGCCGTCCGCAGCAGGCCGACGACGTCTGGGAGGGCGAGAGCCTGCTGTACGTCCTGCGCGAGCGCCTAGGGCTGCCGGGTTCGAAGAACGCCTGCGAGCAGGGCGAGTGCGGGTCCTGCACGGTCCGGCTGGACGGGGTGCCGGTGTGTTCCTGCCTCGTCGCCGCCGGTCAGGCCGAGGGCCGGGACGTCGTCACCGTCGAGGGCCTGGCCGTTCACGCCGAGCAGCGTGCCGCGGGCGCCTGCGGCACGGGCACCTGCGGCACCGGACTCGACGAGGCCCGCCGGTGGCAGGCCCTGCCGCCGCCCGCAGAAGGCGCCCCAGCCGCACAGCCGGGGCAGCCGGTCGCGCTCGCCCCCATCCAGCAGGCGTTCATCGACGCCGGCGCCGTCCAGTGCGGCTTCTGCACTCCGGGTCTCCTCGTCGCCGCCGACGAACTGCTCGAGCGCAACGCCGACCCGTCCGATGCCGACATCCGCGAAGCGCTCTCCGGCAATTTGTGCCGCTGCACGGGCTACGAGAAGATCCTGGACGCGGTCCGCCTCGCGGCTGCCCGCGCCCAGGCGGCCACGGCCGGGCAGGGGGCCTGAACCATGCACACCACCGACACCACGACCGCCCGGGACACCACGACCGCCCGGGACACCACGGTCACCCGCGCACCCGGACCGGCCCCCGCCGGCCTGACCCAGAACAGCGCCGTCCGGGGCGGCATCGGCGAGTCCACGCTCCGCCCGGACGGAACCCTCAAGGTCACCGGTGAGTTCGCTTACGCCTCCGACCTCTGGCACGAGGACATGCTGTGGGGCTTCACCCTCCGCAGCCCGCACGCCCACGCCCGGATCACCTCGGTCGACGTCTCCGAGGCGCTGCGCACGCCCGGCGTGTACGCCGTCATGACCCACGACGACCTGCCGGCAGCCACCCGGTACGGCCTGGAGTTCACCGACACCCCGGTCCTCGCCGACGGTGTCGTGCGCTACCACGGTGAACCGGTGGCCCTCGTGGCCGCCGACCACCCGGAGACCGCCCGCCGGGCCGCCGCCAGGATCCACGTCGACTACGATCCGCTGCCCCTCGTCGTGGACGAGGCGACCGCGCTCGCCGACGACGCCCCCGTACTGCACCCGGATCGCGACGACCATCACGCGCCCTACGTCCCGCACCCGAACATGGTGCACCGGCAGCCGATCAAGCGCGGCGACGTGGCCGCGGCCGAAGCCCTCGCGGACGTCGTCGTCAGCGGCGAGTACGAGGTGGGCATGCAGGACCAGGCCTTCCTCGGCCCGGAGTCCGGGCTCGCGGTGCCGGCCGAGGACGGCGGCGTCGACCTCTACATCGCCACCCAGTGGCTGCACGCCGACCTGCGCCAGATCGCCCCCGTCCTCGGCCTGCCCGAGGACAAGGTGCGGATGACGCTCTCCGGCGTCGGCGGTGCCTTCGGCGGGCGCGAGGACCTGTCCATGCAGGCCCACGCCTGCCTGCTGGCACTGCGGACCGGCAAGCCCGTCAAGATCGTCTACAACCGCTTCGAGTCCTTCTTCGGGCACGTTCACCGGCACCCCGCCAAGCTCTGGTACGAGCACGGGGCGACTCGCGACGGCCGGCTCGTCCACCTGAAAGCCCGCATCGTGCTGGACGGCGGCGCCTACGCCTCCTCGTCCGCGGCCGTGGTCGGCAACGCCGCCTCCCTGTCCGTCGGCCCCTACGCCGTCGACAACGTGGACGTCGAGGCCGTCGCCCTCTACACCAACAACCCGCCGTGCGGCGCCATGCGCGGCTTCGGCGCCGTCCAGGCGTGCTTCGCCTACGAGGCGCAGATGGACAAGGTCGCCGCCGAACTCGGCATGGACCCCGTCGAGTTCCGGCAACTCAACGCCATGACGCAGGGCACCGCCATGCCCACCGGCCAGGTCGTGGACTCGCCCGCTCCCGTCGCCGAACTGCTGCGCCGGGTCAAGGCGATGCCGATGCCGCCCGCGCGGCAGTGGGAGAGCGCCGGGGAGGGGGCCGACATCCGGGCCCTGCCGGGCGGGCTGTCCAACACCACGCACGGCGAGGGCGTCGTGCGCGGTGTCGGCTACGCGGTCGGCATCAAGAACGTCGGCTTCTCCGAGGGTTTCGACGACTACTCGACGGCCCGGGTGCGGCTCGAGAGCGTCGGCGGGGAGCCCGTGGCCACCGTCCACACCGCCATGGCCGAGGTCGGGCAGGGCGGCGTGACCGTGCACGCCCAGATCGCCCGCACCGAACTCGGCGTCACCCAGGTGACCATCCATCCGGCCGACACCCGGGTCGGTTCCGCCGGATCCACCTCGGCCTCCCGGCAGACCTACGTCACGGGCGGCGCGGTGAAGAACTCCTGCGAAGCCGTCCGCGAACGCGTCCTGGAGATGGGCCGCCGCAAGTTCGGCAGCCACCACCCGGCCTGGGCGACCGCCGAACTCCGGCTGGAGGGCGGCAAGGTCGTCACCGACGGCGGTGAGGCGCTCGCCGGCCTGGCGGACGTCCTCGAGGACGAGGCCATCGACATCGAACTCGAGTGGCGGCACCGCCCCACGCAGGCACTGGACCGGCAGACCGGGCAGGGCTTCGGCCACGTCCAGTACTCGTTCGCCGCCCACCGCGCGGTGGTCGAGGTCGACACCGAGCTCGGCCTCGTCAAGGTGATCGAACTGGCTTGTGCCCAGGACGTCGGCAAGGCTCTCAACCCGTTGTCCGTGATCGGCCAGATCCAGGGCGGCACCACCCAGGGCCTGGGCCTCGCCGTCATGGAGGAGATCGTCGTCGCGGAGGACGGACGGGTCCGCAACCCCTCCTTCACCGACTACCTGATCCCCACCATCCTCGACACCCCGTCCATCCCGGTGGACGTGCTCGAGCTGGCCGACGACAACGCCCCCTACGGACTGCGCGGCGTGGGGGAGGCGCCCACCCTGTCCTCGACCCCGGCCGTGGTCGCGGCCGTCCGGGACGCCACCGGGCTGGCGCTCAGCCGGGTCCCCGTCCGCCCCGAACACATCACCGGCACCTGAGGTCGGCCCGGGCGGCAGGGCGGACCACCAGGATGCCCCTGTCGCCAGGGCCGACCGGACGTGCCGCACCACACGAGCAGAGGTGACCCGATGCTGGACATCGCCGAGGAACTGGACCGGTGGTGCGAGCAGGGCCGCGACTTCGCCGTCGCCACCGTGGTGGCGGTCGACGGCAGCGCACCGCGGGAGCCCGGCGCCGCGCTCGCCGTCGACACTGAAGGAACGGCCGTCGGATCGGTCTCCGGAGGCTGCGTCGAGGGCGCGGTGTACGACCTGTGCCGGGATGCCCTCACCACGGGGAACATCCTGCGCGAACGCTTCGGCTACTCCGACGAGGACGCCTTCGCCGTTGGCCTGACCTGCGGCGGGGCCATCGACGTTCTGGTCACCCCGGTCTCCGCCGGGCGCGCCCCGGAGTCCGGTTCGCAGACGATCGCAGCCGCGCTCGCAGCGGTCGCCCGCGATCGCCGGCGCCCGGTGGCCCTCGCGCGGATCGTCCGGGGGCCCGACGACCTTCTCGGCGGAGCCCTGCTGGTGCGGTCCGACGGCAACTGGACCGGAAGTCTCGGCGGCGATCCGGCGCTGGACCGCACCGCAGCCGCAGAGGCCCGCGCCCTGCTCGACGCCGGGCGCACCGCGACGGTCGGGATCGGGGCGGAGGGCAGCCGCTGCGGTGAGCCAGTGGACCTGCTCGTCGAGGCACGCGTGCCACCGCCCCGGATGGTGGTCTTCGGGGCGATCGACTTCGCCGCGGCACTGGTGCGGGTCGGCAAGTTCCTCGGCCACCACGTGACCGTGTGCGACGCGCGCCCGGTCTTCGCCACCGCCCGGCGCTTCCCGGAGGCCGACGAGGTCGTCGTCGACTGGCCGCACCGCTACCTGGAGTCGCAGTGCTTCGACAGTCGCACGGTCCTGTGCGTGCTGACCCACGACGCCAAGTTCGACGTGCCGCTGCTCGAGCGCGCCCTGCGGCTGCCCGTTGCCTACGTCGGAGCCATGGGGTCGCGGCGCACGCACCTCGAGCGGCTGGAGCGGCTGCGGGAGGCGGGCCTGGGCGACCACGAGCTGGCACGCCTGCGTTCACCGATAGGCCTGGACCTCGGTGCCCGCACCCCCGAGGAGACGGCCGTGTCGATCGCCGCGGAGATCGTCGCGAGCCGGCGGGGCGGCTCCGGTCTGCCGCTGCTCGGCGCCCACACCCCGATCCACCACGACAGCCCGGTGGCCGGGCCCCTGGGGCCGGTCGCCTGAGACACGCAACGTCTTCAGACCCTGCGCCACCGGGCCATGGCGAACGAGAAGATGCCGAACAGCCCGAGGCCGGCCGCCACCACGGACAGCAGCAGCGGGCCCGCGGACGTGTCGGCCAGGGCGCGCAGCGTGTCGTCGAGTCCCTTCGCCTCGTCCGGGTCGAGTTGTACGGCCGCCCGGACCGCGTACACGCCCGCCGCAGCGAAGACGATGCCGCGGCTCGCGCCCCCGCAGACCCCGAGCAGGTCGACGATCCGGCGGGTCCGCGCCGACATCGCGCCGGTCATCAGATGCTTGCGGTACTTGCGCATCACGGCTCGCACCGCGATCCATCCGCCGGCTCCCGTCAGCGCCAGCCCGGCGGCGCCCACGAGCCACTGGCCCGCGAACAGGTCGAGGACCATGGCCGTCACGCCCCTCGACTGCTTGTCGCTGGATCCGCTGTCCTGCTCACCGGCGGCGAACGCGAGCACCGAGAACGAGATCACCGAGTAGAGGACGAACCGCGCCCCGGCCATCAGCCGTTTCGTCGGTTTGCGTCCGTCCGGTCCCGCCGATCCCACCAGGACCTCGGAGAGCCGCCACAGCGCCATCCCGGCCAGCCCGACGCCGACCGCCCACACCAGTGCCTCGCCCAGCGGCTGCTGCGCGAGCTCCTGCAGCACTCCGCCCCGGTCCGCCTGCTCGCTGCCCTCGCCGAAGGAGATCCCGAGCGCGAGGACGCCGACGAGCAGGTAGATCAACCCGCGGGCGGCCAGCCCCCAGCGGGCCGCGGCCTCGACCACCGGGTGGTTCGCCCCTCTGACCGCTGTCCGCATGCCCTGCTGGACCATTGCCGATGCGTCCATGGCCCGCCCACCCCTTCCCGGTACCGACGGACCACGCGGCGCGGGTCCCATCAGCGTTTTCCCGGCCACGGGAGACGGAAACCGCAGGACACGGCGCTACCGCGCGGCGCACGCGCCACGCGGTCCGGGAACACACGGACGGACGGACGGCGGCGGTGTGTGAGCCTGGGGACCGGCCGGAGGTCCCGAGCCCGGCCGGTACGGACAGCCGGTACTGCACACGCGGAGGAAACGACATGACGGAGCGTCGGCAATCGGTCCAGCAGAGCCCCGCGGACTGGGTGGCCCGGCAGGCCGAACTGTACGAGGAGTCCGGCGGTACCGAGGGCACCACGATGCGGGGCGCCCCGTGCCTGCTCATGGACTACCGGGGACGGCGCACCGGTGACTGGCGCCGGACCGTGCTGATCTTCGGCCGGGACGGCGAGGACTACCTGGTCGTGGCCTCCAACGGCGGCGCCGACAACCACCCCCTCTGGTACCTGAACCTGGAGAGCGACCCGCGGGTACGGCTCCGGGTGCTCACCGAGCGGTTCGACGCGCGGGCCGAGACGCTCGGCCACGAGGAGAAGCAGCGGGTGTGGCCGCACCTCGTCGAGGTGTTCCCGCCGTACGCCGACTACCAGCGGGGGACCTCCCGGGACATTCCGGTGGTGCGACTGCGCCGGGTCTGAGCCCGGGGCCCGACGGGACCCGGACGTCGGGGCTCACGCGGGCCCGACGGCGGCCGGCACGATCTGCCGAAGCAGGCCGTCGATGTCGGACTCCTCGTCGTTGCAGAGGATCGCGACGGTCACGTCGAAGGCGGGCAGCCATGCGAGGAAGGACTGGTAGCCGGGGTTGTCGCCGGTGTGGAAGCGAGCCACGTGACCGCACAGGGTGCCCAGCGCGTAGCCGTAGCCGTAGGTGTCGGCGACGGCCGGCCCGTCGGTGCCCCAGGCGCCGGCCATGGACGCGTTCGGTGTCACCATCGTCGCGCGCGAGGGCAGCGTGAGGACCTCGCCGGCATTGAACGCGGCCGTGTACCGGGTCAGGTCGTGGACGGTCGACCAGAGGTCGCCGGTGCCGGGCGTGGCCGCGAACTCCGGGTTGTCCACGCGCTGTTGCCCGCGATGGCCGTGCGACGCCGTCGCCGGAGCCTCGCCGGCGCACGTCGACGTCATGCCGAGCGGCCGCAGGACCCGCTCGGTGAGGAATTCTGCGTACGCCTGCCCGCTCACGCGCTCGACGACCCGGGCAGCCAGGAGGTACCCCGGCGAGCTGTAGCGCCACGTCCTGCCGGGTGGGGTGCGCAGCGGCACCTCCGAGAACCGTTCGAGGAATGTGCCGGCGTCACCGGGACGGGTGATGTCGAATCCGGGAAGTTCCTGCCAGTGCCCCAGGCCCGATGTGTGCGACAGCAGGTGGTGCAGCGTCAACGCGCCCCAGTGTTCGGGGCAGTCGGCCAGCCAATGGCCGATCGGGGTGCTGAGTGAGACCTCTCTCGCCTCCACCAGGAGCATTGCCGCGGCGGCCGTGAACTGCTTGCTGACGGAGGCGATCTGTAAGGGCGTGTCCGTCGTGCACTCCACCCCGGCCCCGATGTCCGAGAAACCGCCGGAAGCCCGGAACACAACGGATTCCTCGCGAGTCACCAGGACGGCACCGGAAAAGTTGTCAATCTTGTCCACGCAGCAACCGTAGGTCCCGGGACCACGGCTGGGAATGCCCCCGTCGGCCATCGCAGGACGGCGGAAACTGGCCCGGGCAGGTCGTCGGGGTACCGGGAGCCAGGACCCCGCGGCCGCCGTCCGCAGGTCCCGAGCAGATCGTCCCCGTTCGGGGGTTAGTAGCTGGTCGCTCTTAAGTCAACTCTAGCCTCGCCGTTTCGGTT
>NZ_JAMQGM010000013.1 GCF_023703325.1 Streptomyces meridianus | reverse complement strand
ACCGAAACGGCGAGGCTAGGAGGGAACCGCACCCCAGGGTGGAGTGCCATGGCAGGTATCGCGTCTGCAGAGCCTCTCAGGGGGCTGGGTTCGTGGACGGCGTGAGTGGACCGGGGTCGTCCGTTGAACTGCGGCGAGGGCAGCGGACCCGGACCACTCCTGCGGAAGGCATGGGGGTAAACGTGGTCGCGTGGCGCGCCTGCGAGCTGTCACGCTGCCTGCATGGATCAGGCGGAGTTATTGCTCATCGGAGGCCGCGCCGGGGCGGGCAAGTCGACAGTGGGGTGGGAGGTCTCGGCGCATCTGCGTTCTGTGCCGGTTCCTCACGCGATCATCGAGGGCGACTTCATGGGACAGGTGCATCCGGCGCCGGCAGGGGATCCGCACCGGCTGGAGATCGTCGAACGCAATCTGGCCGCTGTCTGGGCGAACTTCGCCGACCTCGGCTACCGCCGTTTGATCTACACGAACACGTTGAGCGTTCTTCCCGAGGCGGCAGGAATCTTCGAGCGCAGCATGGGGGCCGGTGTGCGGATCGTGCGGGTCCTGCTCACCGCGTCCGACGCCACCGCCGGTGACCGGTTGGCGGGCCGGGAGCTCGGCACGGAACTGGAGGATGCAGTGGAGTCCAGTTCCCGCAAAGCTCGGCTTCTGGATGCGCAGGCATCTGCGGACACGGTGCGGGTGGCAACCGATGGACGCGCTGTCGTGGACATCGCGGGTGAGGTGGTGGCTGCCACCGGCTGGGGCAGACAGTCCTCCGACTGCCCATCTTGACGGGGGTCTGCCCAACACGGCGACGGCGTGGATCGCTGGGCACGCCGAGCGGACTTCCTCGCCGATCCGGACCCCGTCCGGTCCGCTCAGGCGGCCGGGCCGCCCCCCGCCAGGCCGCCGATGCCGTCGTTGCCGGCCAGCAGGTCGTCCGCGTCGACGATCCGGTACGCGTACCCCTGCTCGGCCAGGAACCGCTGCCGGTGCGCGGCGAAGTCCTGGTCGACGGTGTCGCGGGCGACCACCGAGTAGAAGCGCGCCTCGTGCCCGTCCGCCTTCGGCCGCAGCACCCGGCCCAGGCGCTGCGCCTCCTCCTGCCGGGAGCCGAACGTGCCCGACACCTGGATCGCGACCGTCGCCTCGGGCAGGTCGACGGAGAAGTTCGCGACCTTCGAGACGACCAGCACGTTCAACTCGCCCTGCCGGAAAGCCTCGAACAGCTGCTCCCGCCGGGCGTTGGTGGTGTCGCCCTTGATGACCGGCACGTTCAGGTGCTCGCCGAGCTCGTCGAGCTGGTCGATGTACTGGCCGATCACCAGTGTCTGCTCCCCCCGGTGCTTGGCGACGAGGGCCTCCGTCACCCGCTGCTTGGTGGCCGTCGTGGAGCAGTACCGGTACTTCTCCTCGGTCTCCGCCGTCGCGTAGGCCAGCCGCTCCGCATCGGTCAGGTTGACGCGGACCTCGACGCAGTCGGCCGGCGCGATGTACCCCTGCGCCTCGATCTCCTTCCACGGCGCGTCGAAACGCTTGGGCCCGATGAGCGAGAACACGTCCGACTCGCGGCCGTCCTCCCGGACCAGGGTCGCGGTCAGCCCCAGCCGGCGGCGGGCCTGGAGGTCGGCGGTGAACTTGAAGACGGGCGCGGGCAGCAGGTGCACCTCGTCGTAGACGACCAGTCCCCAGTCGCGCGAGTCGAACAGTTCGAGGTGCGGGTAGACACCCTTTCGCCGCGTGGTGAGCACCTGGTAGGTGGCGATGGTCACCGGGCGGATCTCCTTGCGCGCACCGCTGTACTCGCCGATCTCGTCCTCGGTGAGCGAGGTGCGCTTCACCAGCTCGTGCTTCCACTGCCGCGCCGAGACGGTGTTGGTCACCAGGATCAGCGTGGTCGCCTTGGCCGTGGCCATCGCGCCGGCACCGACCAGCGTCTTGCCCGCCCCGCACGGCAGCACCACGACGCCGGACCCGCCGTGCCAGAAGCCCTCGACGGCCTGTTTCTGGTAGGGGCGCAGCGCCCATCCGTCCTCGCGCAGCTCGATCGGGTGCGCCTCGCCGTCGACGTAACCGGCGAGGTCCTCGGCCGGCCAGCCCAGCTTCAGCAGCGCCTGCTTGATCTGGCCGCGCTCCGAGGGGTGGACGGCAACGGTGTCGTCGTCGATCCGGGCACCGACCAGCGGCTGGATCTTCTTCGACCGGAGGATTTCCTCGAGGACCGGCCGGTCGGTGCTCTCCAGGACCAGCCCGTGCGTGGGGTGCTTCAGCAGCCGCAGCCGGCCGTAGCGGGCCATCGTCTCGGCGACGTCGACCAGCAGGGCGTGCGGGACCGGGAAGCGGGAGAACTCGACGAGCGCGTCGACGACCTGCTCGGCGTCGTGCCCCGCGGCGCGGGCGTTCCACAGGCCCAGCGGCGTCAGCCGGTAGGTGTGGATGTGCTCGGGGGCGCGCTCCAGCTCCGCGAACGGCGCGATGGCGCGGCGGCAGGCATCCGCCCGCTCGTGGTCAACCTCCAGCAGCAGCGTCTTGTCGCTCTGGACGATCAGGCAGGACACGCACACCTCACAGTCGGGGACCGACGCTCGTGACGACCGAACGTTCTACGGTACGCGCTTGCGCGGGTCCCTGGCACGGCCGACGGCTGCGGCTCGCCCGTCGTCGTCCGCGGCCGGACCCGGTGCGGTGTCCTCCCCGGTGGATGCTCCGACGTGCTGCCCGGTGCCTTCTCCGGTGTTCTCCGCCGTGTTCACCGCGGTGTTCTCCGCGGTGTCCTCCCGGTATCCGGCGGCGGAGCGCGTCCCCTCGTCGCCGTCCTCCTCCGAGCGGTCCGCGGTGTCGTGGCAGATCTCGGCCCGGATGGCACGGGCCTGGATCAGCAGGGTCCCGAGCGCTGCGATGCTGGACAGGCTGCCGCCCGGCGAGGCCAGCTTCTCGTGCAGGGCGGCCTCGCGCTGGGCCGCTTCGTCGAGGGCGTCGTCCCGTTCGGTGGCACGCTGCCGGACCTCGGAGCGGTTGAGCAGGTCGCCCTGGGCGCGGCTCGCGGCGGCCAGCCGGGACAGCAGTGTGCCGTACTCGCGCAGCGCGCCCAGGGTGGGTGCGGGGGTCCTGCGATCCTCGCCGGCGACGTCCACGAGGATCCGGACGAGTGCGTCGACGGAGCCGACGACGGCCACCCAGTGACCGTCCACGTCCTCCGGCGGCACGTGGGGAGCGTCACGGTGCAGCCGCTTCCGCCACTTGGGGTTCATCCGCATGCTCTCGCCGCTCCACTGACGGGCCGAGCGCAGGTTGTCCAGGCGCCCCTCCAGGCCGTGGACGCGGTGACGCCAGTCGGCGACGGCCTTCGCGTCCCACTCCTCCTCGCCCAGCCGTTCGGCGACGGCGTCCAGCGTGTCCGCAGTGTCGTGGGCCAGGGTGCACAGGCTCTCGCGCACGTCCCGCAGATGGACGGGCGGCAGGACGAGCGCGTTGACGGCGATGCCGATGGCGGCGCCGAGGGCGGACTGGAGCAGCCGATGGCCGACGCTGGTGTCGGACACGGGCCCGGAGGTGAGGGTGAGGAGCGCCGTCGTGGGCCCGGCAATGCCCTGGTCGCCGAACCACGACCAGGTGCTGAGCAGCATCATCGCCGGAAGGACGAGGGCGAGGGCGGTCAGGGTGTTCCCGGTGAGCATCATCGCCCCGGCGCCGAACAGGGTGCCGATGGCGATCGCCCCGAGCTGCTGGACGCCTTTCAGCACGGACCGGAAGACGGTGCCCTGTACCAGGAGGATCGCCACCCAGGGCGCCATCATCCCCATCGGGTCCTGGAGCCACCAGCCCGAGATCGCCCAGGCGACGATGGCCGCACCGGCGGCTTTCATCGACTGGACGGCCAGATCGCGTTCGCGGCCGGCGGTCGTGAAGGCCCGGGTGACCGCTGCGGCGACGGAACGGCCCTCTGCGCGCATGGCCCGAACCGGACCGCTGAGACGTGCCATGCCGAACGGCTGCCCTGCCGTGCAGGGGGGCATACCGCCGGTCGCTGTGCGGCCGCTCACGGAACGGGATCCACCCGCCGCGCAGTCCCGCCGGGGCCCGGTGGTGGAGGCATGCGATGGAAAGCGGCCGGGGAACGCGGCGGAACGCAGAAAGGCGGCGGCCGACCGGGAATCGGATTCTCCGGTCGGCCGCCGCGTCTCGGGTTCGGCCGTCACATGGGTCCCGGCCGGGACGCTTCCGTGCGGACGCGTCCCGTTCGGTCAGGCGGAGCGCGTCACCAGCGGTACCACCTGCCTCTGCGACCGCCGGAAGCGGTGGGCCGGACGACGAATCCGAGCAGCCAGACGACCAGCACGATCACGGCGATCCACCACAGTGCCTTCATGGCGAAACCGGCGCCGAAGAGAATCAGGGCGAGAAGCAGAACGAGAAGCAGGGGAACCATGTTTATCAACCTCCGGCCGTTCGCCTGCCCCCGCGCTTATTCGCTATTCCTGCCCATTTCCTGTTTGCTTTTTCTGCGGGAGGGCATACGATGCCGAATTCCGTCCGGAACGCGCTCCACGTCGGTGCGACGGCCGCACCGGCGCGTCGTGGCCGGGGTGCTGGATACGCCGCACGGATCTTCGGTATGCCTGATGAGCCCGGTTCCGGGTAGCCGGAGGGGCGGACCGATGAATGCCGCGCCCGTCGGCCGGAACAACCCGATGCAAGGAGTCGCCATGCCGTCCGTCACTTCCGACGTCGTCGAATTGATTCTCGAGGACCACCGGACGATGGAGGAACTCTTTCGCACGATGCGCAACAAGGAGGCCGACCGGGCCGGTGCGCTGAAGGAGTTCGCCGATCTGCTCATTGCCCACGCGGAGGCCGAGGAGGAAAAGGTCTATCCCGCGCTGAGGCGTTACAAGAACGTCGACAACGAGGACGTCGAGCACGGCGTGCACGAGCACGACGAGGGCAACAGGGCGCTGCTCGCCCTGCTCGAGGTGGACGACACCGCCAGTGACGTCTGGGAGGAAAAGCTCGAGGAGCTCGTCGAGGCGATCACCCACCACACCGACGAGGAGGAGCGCACGCTCCTCAACGATGCGCGGGAGAACATGACGGACGAGCGCCGGGCCGAGATCGGCGTGCTCTTCGTGCAGGCACGGGCGGAGCACCTGAAGACCGGCCCCGGCCGGATCGAGAACGTGCGCAGGGTCGTGAAGTCCGCCTGATCCGCGGCGACGTGGTGCGACGAAGGCCCGCCGGGGCGCCCGGTGGGCCTTTCCCGTTCGCCGGACGTGACGGGTCCTCGCACCGCACCTCCGGCGTCGGCTCGCCACTCTCCGGTCCGGCAATGGCACGTACCGTCCGGCGTCAGGGCGCGGCGCCGTCCGCCAGCTCCGCCACCCCCGTGATCCGGTGCAGCGGATACGTGCGCACCGCGTCCGAGGTGTGGTCGTAGGCCGTGACGAAGCCGCCCTCCACCCGGACCGGGGCGATGACCCGCTGGCTCGCCGCACCGTCGGCGTTGACGTATCCGATGCACACCGCGCCCCCGGTCAGCGCCGCGGCCTGCACCGTCGCCAGGGTCTCGGCGGACGTGGTGCGCGGCAGCCGGCCGTCCTCGCCGGGGGTGCCCGGACCCTCCTCCACCCCATCGGCCGGCACCGGAACCCGCACCGCCGTCGTCGCCAGGTCCCCCGCCCGGATGGCCTTCACCGCTGCGGTCAGCAGCTTGCGGCCCGGCACCGGCGGGCCGTCAGGGACGGGCGCCGGCGCCGTGCGCGGCGGGGTGCGGTGCGCGTCCGCCCGGGTGACCAGCACGTCTCCCTCGTCGCCCTCGGCCGCGGGGGCGTATCCCATCGCGCGCAGCCGCGCCAGCAGGACGTCCGGCGCCGCCGCGGCTGCGAGCACCGTCGGAGCGAGCCGGCGCAGCCGCAGCTCCCCGGCCCTGCGGTCCGCGACGATCTCGGTGAGCAACGCGTCGTCGTCACAGCGCACATAGGAGGACGCGGCGCCCACCCGCAGGTGCCCGTGCCGGCGGGCCACGTCGTCGATGAGATAGCTGAGCGGCTGCGGCACCGGTGTCCGGGAGCGTGTGGCGAGAAATGCGTGCAGGTCGGACGCCGTCCGGCCGGAGTCCAGCGCCCGCCGCACCGACCCGGGGGTGAAGCGGTAGACGGTGGCGGCGCCCTTCGATTCGATGTCCGCCAGCAGCCCCATGACCTCGGCCGCCGGACGCTCCAGCGGGCCGGGGGCGACGGCGGTGAGGTCGGCCTGGATGAGGATGTGGTCGACGGGCTGCGGCAGCCGCGGCGCGAGCAGCCGGGCGGGCCCGCCCGGCGAAACGGCCTCCGGGCCCGCGCCCTGGTGGTCCGCGGGAGCTGCGCCGAGCAGCGCCCGGCCGTGCGCGGCGAGGGCACCGCGGCCGGTGACCCCCAGTAGTTCGCACTCGAC
Organism: Streptomyces meridianus; assembly: GCF_023703325.1. Classification (GTDB taxonomy): domain Bacteria; phylum Actinomycetota; class Actinomycetes; order Streptomycetales; family Streptomycetaceae; genus Streptomyces; species Streptomyces meridianus. The sequence continues at coordinate 106,804 of NZ_JAMQGM010000013.1, read as the reverse complement.
GAGCGTCCACCGGGCGAGCCGCGTGCGCAGGTCCTCGGAAGTCTCCGCGGCGCCGCCGTTTCCGCGTGGGGTCCGGCCGGCGCGGCCGGGCCCCACGCGCTCCGGCCTGTCCACCGCTCCGGCCGGCTCCTCGCGCGGCAGCCCGTGTTCCCACCGGAGCCGGGCCAGCAGGGACTCCGGCTCGGCGGTGGTTCCCTCCGGCAGGGACGCCAGCAACTCGAGGACCCGGGCCCGCACCTCGGGAGCGGCCGAGCGGTCCAGGCCCGGCCCGAGCACCGAGAGCACCCGGCCCTTGGCGTCCTGCCCGCCGACCACGCCGCTGGTACGGGTGGCCGTCAGCCAGGCGGCGGCCAGCGCCTCCCAGCGTTCCTCGGCCGGCAGCGCCCGCCACTCGTCGTACCCAGGCGTGGGGGCGAATCGCTCGTCGGCCTCGCCGTCCGAGGCCAGCAGCCCGGCGGAGTGGGCGAGTTCGATCCAGAACGCGGCCGTCGGCTCGGGCAGGTCGAGCGCGGTCGCAGCACGTTTCAGGTCGCGGGCGCCGAGGCCGCCGGCGCGCAGCACGGCGGGGCCGCCGGTGTCCCATTCCTGGAGCAGTTCCTCGACGGTGACCAGCGCGACGTGCGCCTGGCCCGCGGCCGTGGTGTCCACGACCTCCGTCCGGTGCTCCGCCGCGGCCACCACCTCGGGCGGGAGCGGCTCGCAGCTCCGGTGGGCACGCCCGCCGCGCAGATGCAGGGCGGCCTCGCGGGGCAGCACGACGGTGCCCGTCCCCGCGGGAAGCAGCAGACCCCGGGCGGTCAGCCATCGCACCGGAGGCGCGGGGGTCGCCGGGACGGTCCCGTACGGCGGTCCCCACGTCAGGCGCTCCAGCGTGGCCTGCGCCTCCGGCGGCGCCTGCGCCAGGAGGTCCGCCATCCGCCTGCGGTCCGCGAACAGGGCGGTGAGGGATGCGACGGCGGTCACCGGGTCGTGGGTGGCCGGCAGCCCGGCTGCGGCGAGGATCTCCTGGAGGCGGCCCGGCGACATGCCCGCGCACGCGTCGGCCACTGTCGGGCCCAGCCCGGTGGGGGAGGCCGGGCGGGACCCGGCGCCGCCGGGGGAGAGCAGTTCGCGGGCCGTGCGCACCAGGTGAAGACGGTCGGCGCCGCCCCAGACCAGGGCCTGCGTGCGCAGCGTGGCGACCGCGCGGGGCAGCGCGCCGGCGATCGTGTCGTCACCGTCGTCGCCGGTCATCAGAGTGAGCAGGGTTCCGGACGGGCACGGGTCCGGGGCGACGGCCAGCGCCTCCGCGGTCTGCAGCGCGAACCGGTCCAGACGCTCCAGGGCCCGGACCACGGACGCCCGGGTCCCGGCCCGGGTGGCGAGTTGCGTCAGGTCGTTCGGCACCGGGTTCAGCAAGTCGGGGCGGGCGCGCAGCAGAGCGGTGAGCTCTTCGTCCGGCCGGGTGCGCAGCTCCTCGGCGAGCGTGCGCGGTCCGCTGCCGCCGCGACGGGTCTCCTCCGGCACGCGCGCCTCCCGGTTCCGCTCGGTGGTCATTCGTCCCACAGTAATCGTCCGGGGAGGGCGCGTGGAGTGCCTCGCGCCCCGGATCGGCGATGCGAGCCGCCGACGGCCGCCGCGCGGCGAACCTGCTGAACAGAGGGCCGAACGGGTACCGTCGGGACGGACGGCACCAACGACGCGCAGCCGCAGGGGACTTGGTGGGCATCGAGAGCGAGCAGCTCGTGTACGACTACCTGAGCCGGGTCGGCGACCTGGCCCAGCAACGGAAGCTGCCCTCCGCCGACCGGATGCGTCTGGTCGCCGGACTCCGGGACGAGATCGAGCGCCGCCGGGCGGAGGCCGTCGCCGACAGCCCTGCCGCGGTGCGCCGGATTCTCGGCGGGATCGGGACTCCGGAGGAGGTCGTGGCCACGGCGGGCGGCACGGGGGTACAGCCCGCGGGCCCCGGCCTCCCCGGCGCTGCCTCTCCCACGCCCGCGAGCCGGGAGGAACGGCTGCCCGCACCGCGCAGCGGCACACCGGAGCCGCGTGTTCCGGTCGTTGGCGCGTCCCCTCCGCACCTGGCCGGTTCGGACGAGCTCGCCGCCCCGGCGGACTTCCCCGGGGCACGCACCGGCGGCGAGCCCGACTGGTGGCGCGTCGGCGCCCCCGGCTTCACCCCCGGCGGCATGCCTCCCGGGACCGGAAGCGGATCCTCCGGTGCCTTCGGGGCCGGGACGACCGTCCCCGGCTTCACCGGCGGCATCGAGATCCCCGAGATCCTCAAACCGCCTCCGCCGCCCCCCGGGCCGGGCGATGCGCCGGCCGGCGCCGGACCGGACGGCACGGAACAGCCGCGCCGGAACCTGCTGCGCCGCCTGATCGGCCGACGCCGGCCCGCACAGCCCGAGGCCGGGCCGGCCGCGGCCCCCGCTGCACCCCGTCGCGCCCTCGCGCCGATGGCACTGGCCGCCGCCGCGCTCCTGCTCGTCGGCGCCGTGCTCGGCTCGCTGATCGCTCTCGCGCTGGGCTGGCTGCTGGCCTACGGCGGCACCCGCCGCCTCTCACGGACCGAGGCCAAGGCGGCTGCGCTCGGCGTGCCCGGTCTGGTCGCGGGCGGCGGGCTGGTCTGGCTCTGGGGACGCCGGACGGGGCGGTGGGGCGAGCCGCTGCCCGTCGGGCAGCTCGCGGACGCGCTGGCGGACACCTGGCCGGTCGTCGTCCGGGTCGCGGCGGTGGCGTCCGCGCTGTTCCTGGTCTGGCGGGCGGCGCGGCGCCCCCGCGGTTAGGTCCTGCCGGACACATCCCGCCTTGCGGCGGACAGCGCGCCGGACCACCCAGCGGCCCGGTGCCCCGCGCCCGGACCGCGGCCGGTCCCCGAGGCCGGGTGACGAGCCCCCGGGCATGCCCGCCCGCAGCGCCCTGACCCGCCCCCGGCACAATGACGGGCATGTCCACGCATCCCCTGACCGTCGGCTTCGACCTCGACATGACGCTGATCGACAGCCGGCCGGGCATCAAGGCCGCCTACGAGGCGCTGGCCGCCCGGACCGGCGTCCACATCGACGCGGACCTGGCGATCACCCGGCTCGGGCCGCCCCTGGAACAGGAACTGGCGCACTGGTTCCCGGAGGACGAGATCCCGGCCATGCGCGACCGTTACCGGGAGATCTACCCGCGCTACGCCGTCGAGCCGGCGCTCGCGCTGCCCGGGGCACGGGAAGCCGTCGCCGCGGTGCGCCGGCTCGGCGGGACGGCGATTGTCGTCAGCGCCAAGCACCAGCCGCTCGTGGTGCTGCACCTGGAACGGCTCGGCTTCGAGCCCGACGCGGTGATCGGGGGCCTGTGGGCCGAGGCCAAGGCGGAGGCGCTGCGCGCCCACGGAGCAGCGGTGTACGTCGGCGACCACACCGGTGACGTCCGGGGCGCCCGGACCGCGGGGGCGCTGTCGGTGACGGTGCCGACCGGCCCGTGCAGCGCGGACGAGTTGCGGGCCGCGGGCGCGGACGTGGTGCTGCCGGGGCTGACCGGCTTCCCGGCCTGGCTGGAGGACTACGCCGCGGGACGCGAGCCCGTCGCCGCCGACCTGGCCTGACGCCGCTGGACGGCGATCGACCGCAGCACCCCGGCGCCGGCGATCGCGAAACCGGCGCCCATGAGCATCGAGACCGCGTACGCGGCGGTCGGCAGCGGGTCCGCCCCGATGAACAGCGGGGTGATCGTGGCCAGGGTCGCCAGCGCGCCGACGAGGAAGACGATGCCGCCGGCCCGCACCAGGCCGTCCCCGGCCCGCGCATCCCGGGCGTCGTCCGCGGTGGCCGTGGCCCGGCGTGCAGGTGTGTCGCTCATGCGACAAGGGTAGATCGGTGACACCGCGCTGCCGGAAGGGGGCGACAGCGGACCGGAACCGACCGGCGACGTCTTGTCACCGGGGGCAGGACCATTAGCCTGGGGATCAGCGGATCGTCGAGATCCGCCGTGCTGCTCTGCAGAGCTGTGTTGTTGCGTTTCCACCACGAGTCGAGGACGAGGACGGACGTGCCCACCGGCAAAGTCAAGTGGTTCAACAATGAGAAGGGCTTCGGCTTCCTCTCCCGTGACGACGGCGACGACGTCTTCGTCCACTCCTCGGTGCTCCCGGCCGGCGTGGAAGCGCTCAAGCCCGGACAGCGCGTCGAGTTCGGAGTGGTCGCCGGTCAGCGGGGGGACCAGGCCCTGTCGGTCACCATCCTGGATCCGACGCCCTCGGTCGCCGCGGCGCAGCGCCGCAAGCCCGACGAACTGGCGTCCATCGTCCAGGATCTGACGACCCTGCTCGAAGGGGTCGCGCAGTCGCTGGAGCGCGGGCGCTACCCGGACCGGAACCACGGCCACAAGATCGCCGGCATGCTGCGCGCGGTGGCCGACCAGCTCGACGTCTGAGCGCACGGAGCGGGAGGGCGGCACGGCCGCACCTCCCGCTTCGGCGTGTGCGCGTCAGGGCAGCCGCAGGGCGTCGGGCCCGAGCGGCGGAACGAGGCCCTCCGCCGCCGCCCGGGTGAGCAGTCCGCGCACCGCGGCGTACCCGCTCTCGCCGAGGTCGGCCGTGAACTCGTTGACGTACAGCCCGATGTGCTGGTCGGCGACGGCCGGATCCAGCTCCTGGGCGTGTTCGCGGACGTACGAGCGGGAGGCCTCCGGGTCGTCCCACGCCATCCGCACCGACTCCCGGGCCGCCTCGGCCAGCTCCCGGATCCGCTCCCCGCCCAGCGACCGCTTCGCGACGATGGCCCCCAGCGGAATCGGCAGCCCGGTGGTCTCCTCCCAGTGCTCGCCCATGTCGGCGAGCCGGTGCAGGCCGTAGTCCTGGTAGGTGAACCGGGCCTCGTGGATGACGAGGCCGGCGTCGACCCTGCCTTCCCGGACGGCGGGCATGATCTCGTGGAACGGCAGCACGACCACGTCACCGACCCCGCCGGGGACCTCCGCGGCCGCCCAGAGCCGGAACAGGAGGTAGGCGGTCGAGCGCTTGCTCGGGACGGCGACCGTCCGGCCGCGCAGATCGGCCGGGCCGCTGCCCGGCTCTGCGGTGAGCACCAGCGGCCCGCAGCCCCGGCCGAGCGCCCCGCCGCAGGGCAGCAGGGCGTACTCGTCGAGGATCCACGGCAGCACGGCGTACGACACCTTGAGCACGTCGGCGTCGCTGCCCGGCTCCTGGGGGGACGCCCCGTGCTCGGCCCAGCGGTTGGTGACGTCGATGTCGGCGAACGTGACGTCCAGTTCCGGTGCTCCGGGCACCAGCCCGTGGGCCCAGGCGTGGAAGACGAACGTGTCGTTGGGGCACGGGGAGAAGGCGATCCGCAGACGGTCGCTCACGACAACGGTCCTTTCCAGGCTCCGAGTACGGCACCGGTCGCGCCGCACGCCCGCTCCACGGCGGTCAGCGCCGCCGCCATGTCCCAGCCGGCGCGATCGCGCGGCCCGACCGGGTTCGACACCCCGCGGATCTCCAGGACGGGCAGCCCCTGGAGCGCTGCGGCCTCGGCGACGCCGAAGCCCTCCATCGCCTCGGCGGCCGCCCCGGGGTGACGGGAGGCGAGGTCTGCGGCGCGTTCGGCGCTGCCGGTCACGGTCGACACCGTCAGCACCGGGGCGTGGACGCCCTCCACGGCCCGGGCGACGGCCGCGGACAGCGCTGCCGGCGGAAGGTGCTCGGACGTGCCGAACCCCAGGTCGCTGACGGGAAGGAAGCCGTCGGGCCGGCCGGGGAGCTCGGCCCCGAGGTCGGCCGCGACGATCGCGTCGGCCACGACGACCGAACCCACCGGCGCCGGGCCGGTGAATCCGCCGCCGATGCCGGCCGAGACGACGAGGTCGTACGGGCGTCCGGCGACGGCCGTGGCGGTGAGCGCCGCCGCCGTTCCCGCTGCTGCCGCCGCCGGACCGACGCCGGCGGCCAGCAGGTCGACGGTCCCGGGGGAGCCCCCCGTCCCGCCGGCGGCCTGCGGTGCGGGCAGCGCGCGGCGCAGCAGCTCGCAGCCGGGCACGGACGGTGCGGGCTCGCCGTCGGACGGCGGGAGGCCACGCGCGGCGGCATCGCGTTCCGCCGCCACAGCGGTGACCACCAGAATGCGCATCAGCGGCTGCCGTGCGCCGTCAGGACTTGCGGTCCACGACGAACTGCCAGGCGCCCTTGGGCTTGTTCGACTTGCCGACCTCGATCAACGCGACCTGCGCGGTCTTCGCCGGCGGCGCCGCGCCCTGCTGGGACTGCTGCACCGGGAACAGCTCGTCGTGGCTGAACGAGCGGTACGTGTCGTGGCTGGCCTCGTTCATCAGGCCCTGGCCGTTGACGACGAGCGCCCAGCCGTTGTCGGCGACCTCGGGCTCCACGCCGATGCGGACCTTGCCGCCCGGGCCGACGGAGATCTTCTTGTCCGGCTTCGCGCCGAGGCAGGACTGGAGGATCTTCGTCGACAGCGGCTTGCCGTCGTTGTAGCAGGCTGCCCCGGTGGTGATGGTGTCCGAGCCGACCGTCACGGTCGTCAGGGGCGTGGGCTTGTCACAGGCCGCGAGCGCGACTAGCCCGAAGGACACGGCGCCCAGAACGGCGACGGTGCGGCGGGCCTTACCGCGGGACGGCGTCGAAGTGCGGCTCCGCCGCGTGGCAGTGGTCATGCTCGAAAGGCTATAGGGAGGCGGCTCGGCGGAAGCCGCGGGGGGCCTCGGGCGGGTCCCCCGCAGGCCGGGGTCCCGCAGCTCAGAAGCTGTCGGCCGGAGGCCCCCGGGCTGCCGGACGGCTCCTCAGACCACGCGCGGGTTCGCCGGCCCGCGGCGTCCGCCGGCGAGCAGCCCGCGCACGGCCGTGACGAATCCGAGCGCGACCACCACCGCGCCGACCGCCATGCCGAACGTGCCGTTGAGGGGCAGCGAGATTCCGATGGCACCGCCCACCACCCAGGCCATCTGCAGCGCGGTCTCGGAGCGCGCGAAGGCGGAGGTGCGAACCTCCTCGGGGACGTCCCGCTGGATCATCGCGTCCAGGGACAGCTTGGCGAGCGCCTGCGAGAACCCGGCCGTCGCCGCGAGCGCCGCGACCGCGTACAGCCCGAAGGTGAGGGCGGTCAGCACCGCCATGCACAACACGAAGGCGAGCACCGAGACGATGATCTTCTCCGGTCCGCGGGCCCTGAGCAGTGCGCCGACGGCTGTGCCGAGCGCGTTCCCCGTACCCGCGCAGACGGCGACGATGCCCAGGGAGACGGCAGCGCTGTAGCCGCTCATCGGCTGGTCGCGCAGCAGGAAGGCCAGGAAGAAGATGAGGAACCCGGACAGGCAGCGCAGTGCCGCGTTCGCCTCCAGGCCGCGCAGTACCGAAGGGCCGACGCTGCGCAGACCGGGCCGCTTGCCGCGCTGCGCAGCGCCGCCCCGACGTGCGGGACCCGTTCCGGTGCCGTTCCCCCCCGCGGTCGCACGGGCGCTGTCCGGGGCGACCCGGGTCGCCCCGGCCCCGACCACACCGGGTGCCTCGGCGACCTCGCCGTTCCTGCCCGGCGGGGTGAGGGCGAACCGTGCCTTCGCCTCCCCCTTCGCGGAGTCCACCTTGTGGGGCAGCCGGAACGACAGCACCGCGCCCAGACAGAAGACGACGCACGCGGCGTAGAGGGACCGTCCCGGCCCGGTGGACTGGAGCAGGGCGGCGACGGGCGCGGCGATCCCGGTTGCGAGCAGCCCGGCGAGCGTCACCCGGGAGTTGGCCTTGACCAGGGAGAAACGCCGCGGGAGGAGCCGCGGCACCACGGCGCTGCGCACCACGCCGTACGCCTTGGACGCGACGAGCACCCCGAGCGCCGCCGGGTACAGCTCCAGGCCCCCGGTCGCCACCGCGCCCGACATGGTCAGGGCGAGCACGGCGCGGGTCAGCATCGAACCGGCCATCGCGGCGCGGCGGCCGTGCGGGATGCGGTCGAGGAGGGGACCGACGACCGGGGCGAGCAGCGCGAACGGGGCCATGGTGACGGCCAGGTAGAGGGCGACCCGGCCGCGTGCCTCGTCCGTCGGCACGGAGAAGAAGACGGTGGAGGCCAGTGCCACGGTGATCATCATGTCGCCGGCGGAGTTCACGGCGTGCAGTTCGATCAGCTTGCCGAGGCCCGACTCACCCGCACCGTGGGCGTGGGTGAGTCGGCGGATGCCGCGTGCGGTGGCGGTGAACGGCAGGCGGACGGCCCGGCCGGCCGCCTTCACCCAGGGCACGGCGCACCCCCCGGGCCCGCGTCGAGGTGCGGGCCCGCTCCGTCGTACGGCCGGTCGGCTGCCACGTCGTCATACTGCCCCAACTCCAGGCACCCATGACGTTGTCCACACCAGGCCCGGTCGGGACCCGTCGGCCGGATCCGCCGTCGGCGCGGGGACAAACCGCCCGTTCCTGCCGTGCTGCGGGCGGATGGCGGGGCAGGGTGGGCCGTGGCCGGTCCATGGAGGTAGCGTGATGGTGCGCCGCCCGTGGTGGATCTTGGCTGTGCGCCTGCCGGACATCCCGCAGAATGGGACGTGACAGGTGCGCTCGAGGCCGTTCGGGCGCGGACGTCGACGCGGTCCCCCGGTCCGCTCCGTCCGCTGCTCCTTCCGGCTTCACGGCCGGGTCGGCCGGCGCGCTCGTGAGACGGCGTAGGAGAGAATCGATTCTTGTGAGTGCTGCGACGATGCGAAGCCGTACCCCCGACCGCCTGTGCGCCGAGGCGGTCGAGTTCGCCCGCGCTGCGGCGGTGGAAGCCGCGGGTGAGGCGTCCGTGGGTGAGCACCTGGAGGCGGTGGCCGACGGCGACCGGGTGGTCACTCACTTCTTCGCCTGCAAGGACATCGCCTACCGCGGCTGGCGATGGGCCGTGACGGTGGCCCGCGCATCCCGGGCCAGGGTCGTCACTCTCGACGAGACCGTTCTGCTGCCCGGTTCCGAGGCGGTGCTGGCCCCGGAGTGGGTGCCCTGGAGCGAGCGGCTGCGCCCCGGCGACATGGGCCCCGGCGACCTGCTGCCGACGGATGCCGAGGACCTGCGGCTGGAGCCCGGCTTCACCGGAGCCGACCGACCGCTGCCGAACTCGCCCCTGGCCGCGGGAGGTGTGGTCTCCTCGGAGCTCGCGGAGACCGTCGCCGAGGAGGACGTGGAGGTCCTGCCCGGACCGGCTGTCCCCGAGGTGGCCCGGATCGCCTCGGTGGCCGAGGAGACCGGCATGGGCCGGGCCCGGGTGCTGTCCCGGCAGGGGCTGCTCGAGGCGGCCGAACGCTGGGACGAGGCGTACGGCGCCCGCACAGCGATGGCGCAGGCCGCCCCGGCGCCCTGTGTGAGCTGCGGTTTCCTGCTTCCGCTCGCGGGCTCGCTGCGGCAGGCGTTCGGCATCTGCGCGAACGAGTTCTCACCCGCGGACGGCCGTGTGGTGTCCCTCGCGTACGGCTGCGGCGGGCATTCCGAGGCCGCCGTGATGCCGAAGCCGCCGAAGCCGGCGGAGCCGGTGATCGACGAGACCCGGGTGGACGTGCTGCCGCTGCGGCCCGAGCCGGCCGAGGGATCGGTGGAGGACTCGACGCCGGCCGAGGAGCTCGGCCACTCCTGAGGTCTGCCGCGGCCTCGGCCCGGGGCACCCGGCCGCAGCGCCCGGCTGCACCGCTGCTGCCCCCCGGTCGTCCCTCGCCGTTCCGTTCTCCGGCCCGCTGCGCTTCCCCGCGGCGGCCTCCCGCCCTCCCACCGGCCCGCACCGGCCGGTCCTCACGGCCCGTCAGCCCTCCCGCACGGCCCGATTCCCCCGGGCCGGGAAACCGCGTGCGCCGCTCACGCGGTACGTTCGCCGCAGGGCAAGCGATGAGGAGACGACGTGAGCGGCACGGCGAGGGTGCAAGCGGCGGCCGACGGGACCGACCCGTTCGCCACGGCGCGGCTGCGACGCGGCGTGCTGGACGGCTGGGGCGCGTCCCCGGCGAGGTTCCGCGAAGACGCCAACGCCGAGGAGGACCTGGCGCTCGGCGGCTACCGCGACCGGCTCGTCGTCGAGCTCGCCCAGAACGCGTCGGACGCGGCGGGCCGCGCCGGGGTCCCCGGCCGGCTGCGGCTCACCCTGCACCCTGCCGGGGACGACGGCCCGGCCGTGCTCGCCGCCGCCAACAACGGCGCCCCGCTGGACGCGGCCGGTGTCGAGTCCCTCTCCACCCTGCGCGCCTCCGCCAAGCGGGAGATCCGCCGGGAACCCGGCACACCGGTCGGGACAACCGGCAGCATCGGACGCTTCGGGGTGGGATTCGCGGCGGTCCTGGCCGTCAGCGACGAGCCCGCCGTCGTCGGCCGGAGCGGCGGCGTGCGCTGGTCGCTCGCCGAGGCGCGCGAACTCGCCCGGCAGGCGGCGCAGGGCGCCCCCGGCCTCGGCGACGAACTGCGCCGCCGTGACGGCCATGTGCCGCTGCTGCGGTTGCCGCTGCCCGCGGAGGGCTCCGCGCCCGTCGGCTACGACACCGCCGTCGTCCTCCCCCTGCGCGACGGTGCGGCGGCCGACCTGGTCGCTCGGCTCCTCGCGGAGATCGACGACGCCCTGCTGCTCACCCTGCCCGGCCTCGACGAGGTGGTCATCGAGACCCCGGAGGGCGACCGCACCCTGACCCGCCGCCAGGACGGCCCGTACACCGTGATCGAGGACGTTGTGCACACCGCGGACGCCGCGGCCACGGACACTGCGCCGCGCACCACCTACTGGCGGACCGTGACGGACACAGGTGTGGCCGGCGCCGAACTGCTCGCCGACCGCCCCACCGAGGAGCGGCTGCGCCCCGACTGGTCCGTGACCTGGGCGGTCCCGCTGGCCTCCGAGCCGGGGGAGAAGGGCGGAACGCCCGCACGTCCGGCGACCGCCGCCGTCGTCCACGCCCCGACGCCCACCGAGGAACCGCTCGGACTTCCGGCGCTGCTCATCGCCTCGTTCCCGCTGGAGCCGACCCGGCGCCACACCGCGCCCGGGCCGCTCACCGACTTCCTCGTCGACCGCGCGGCCGCCGCCTACGTCGGGCTGCTCGCCGACTGGCATCCCGTCGGCACCGGCATCCTCGACCTGGTGCCCGGCCCGCTGGGCCGGGGCGAACTGGACGGACGGCTGCGCGCCGGCATCCTCGAGCGGCTGCCGCGCGTCCCGTTCCTGCCCAGCGCGGCCCCGCCGGCCGGCGACGGCGAGCCCCGGCCGGAGTACGGCGAGCACGCGGGACCCACGGACGACGACCGCGGGACGGCCGGCGAGGCGTACGCGCTGCGGCCCGTCGACGCCGAACTCCTCGAAGGCGCCGGGGAGACGACCGTGGGGGTGCTCGCCGAGCTGTTCCCCTGTCTGCTGCCCGCCGGTCTGGAACGCCGGCCCGAACTGCGCACCCTCGGCGTCGCCCGGGTGCCGCTGGGCGAGGCCATCGACCGGCTGGCCGGCATCGAGCGTCCCGCCGCCTGGTGGTGGCGGCTGTACGACAGCCTGCGCGGCACCGACCCGGAGCGGCTCAGCGGCCTTCCGGTGCCGCTGGCGCATACCGGTCCGGGCGGTGGCCGGACGACGATCGGCCCCCGGCAGGTCCTGCTGCCGCTGCCCGGCGACGGCGAGGGCGGCGCCGGGGGCGCGGCGTCGCTCGCCCGGCTGGGACTCAAGGTCGCTCATCCCGACGCCGCGCACCCACTGCTGGAGAAGCTGGGGGCGACGCCCGCGACCCCCCGCGCGGTGCTGACCACGCCGCAGGTGCGGGCCGCCGTGGCCGCTTCGCTGGAGGCGGAGGACGCCTGGTTCGACGAGGACGAGCGGGGTGCCCCGGGCCCCGAGGAGCTTGCGGAGACCGTCCTCGGTCTGGTGCGGGACGCCGGCCTCGAACCGGGTGACGAACCCTGGCTCGGCGCCCTGGCGCTCCCCGACGACGAGGGCGAACTCGCCCCTGCCGGTGAGCTGGTCCTGCCCGGCAGTCCTTTCGAACAGGTCATCCGCGAGGGCGAGTTGGCGTCGTGCGACGCAGAGCTGGCCGAGCGCTGGGGCGAGCAGCCCCTGACGGCGGTCGGGGTGCAGGCGCGTTTCGCGCTCGTCCGCGCGACCGACGTCGTGCTCGACCCGGACGAGTTCGAGCCCCGCAGCGAGGACTACTCCGAGCCGGACGACGCCGGACTGCTGGACGCCGTGGACGTCTGGTGCGAGGACGTACTCGACGGTCTCCCGGAGACGCCCGTGCCGCCGGTCGCCACCGAACTGGTCGCCGTCCGCGACCTGGACCTCGTCGACGACGACGCCTGGCCGCAGGCCCTGGCGATGCTCGCACAGCCTCCGCTGCGGGACGCGCTCACCGCGCCGGTCCGGGTGCTGCTGCCCGACGGCACCACGGAGAACGTCCGCCCGTACACGGCGTGGTGGCTGCGCGGCCACCCGGTGCTGGACGGCCGCCGCCCGGCCGGGCTGCGGGCCGCGGGCAGTGATCCGCTGCTGGCCGGGCTGTACGAGCCGGCGGACGCGTCGGCGTTCGGGGACGACGGCACCCTCGACGAGCAGGCGCTGCGGGCGCTGGGCGTGCGCACTTCGGTCCCGGCGCTGCTCGACGAGCCGGGCGGGGCCGCGGAGCTGCTGAGCCGGCTCGCCGATCCCGGACTGTCGGTCCGTCCGTCCCAACTGCGCGGTCTCTACAGCGCGTTGGCGGATCTGGATCCGGAACGGGTGACGCTGCCGGACGAGCTCCGTGCGGTCGTGGACGGCGTGGTGCAGGTGGTGGACCCGGCGGACGCCCTGGTGGCGGACGCTCCCGATCTGATGCCGCTCGCCGGTGGCCGGGCGCTGTTGCCCGTCCGGCCGTCCGCAGCCGCGGGTCTGGCGGAGCTGCTCCAGGTGCGCCGGCTCGGCGAGGCGTACGAGGGACGGGTCGGCTCGGGGGACGGCCAGGAGCGGGAGGTGCCGGAGCCGGTGCGCGTCCTGCTGGGCGCGGGGACCCCCTGGACGTACGTCGAGCACGAGGAGCTGCTGGTCGACGGGGTGGAGACGGACTGGCGGCTCACGCCGGACGGGGTGCTGCACGCGGCGACGCTGGAGGGCGTGGCGGCAGGGTTGTCCTGGGCGGCGGGCGCGTGGCCGCGGCGCTTCGAGGTCGCCGCGCTGCTGGAGGATCCCTCGCGCACGGAGGAACTGGCCCGGGACCGCTGGTTCGACGCCTAGTGTCCTGAGTCAGTAATTCGCTGACAGTATGAGGCGAGGCGTTCGAGTATCTCGTCTGCGGTCTTCGTCCAGACGAACGGCTTCGGATCGTCGTTCCAGTGATTGATCCAGGCGCGGATGTCTTTCTCAAGCGCCTGGACCGACTTGTGGGCGCCACGGCGTATCTGCTTGTTCGTCAGCTCGGCGAACCAACGCTCGACCAGGTTCAGCCAGGACGAGCCGGTGGGGGTGAAGTGCAGGTGGAAGCGGGGATGCGCCAGTAGCCACCTGCGGATCGTTTCGTTCTTGTGGGTGATGTAGTTGTCGCAGATCAGGTGCACGTCCAGCCCGGGTGGCACTCCCTTGTCCAGCCGGGTGAGGAACTTCTTGAACTCCACCGTGCGGTGGCGGCGATGGAGGGATCCGATGACCTCGCCGGTGGCGGTGTTCAGCGCCGCGAACAGGGTCGTCGTGCCGGCTCGCACGTAGTCATGGGTGGCCCGCTCGGGCACTCCGGGCATCATCGGCAGCACTGGTTGAGCTCGGTCCAGTGCCTGGATCTGCGATTTCTCGTCCACGCACAGCACCAGCGCCTTCTCCGGCGGATTGAGGTACAAGCCGACTACGTCATGCACCTTGTCCACGAAGAAGGGATCGGTGGACAGCTTGAAGGTCTCCGCCCGGTGGGGCTGCAGTCCGAAAGCTCGCCAGATCCGCGAGACCGTCGACTGCGACAGCCCCGTTCGCTGGGCCATGGCCCGCGTGGACCAGTGCGTGGCACCGGCGGGTTTCTCCTCGAGCGTGCGCCGCACGACTTCCTCGACCCGCTCGTCGCCGACCGTGCGTGGGCGCCCCGGACGCGGCTCGTCCACCAGCCCCTCCAACCGCGAGGCCAGGAACCGTTTCCGCCACCGGGTAACCGTGTCGCGCGAGACACGCACCTCATCGGCCACCGCACCGATCGGCACCGGACGCCCATCCTCACCGACCTGGTCACAGGCCAGGACCACCCGAGCCCGCGCCGCCAGGTCCTGAGCCGACTTCCGCCGCCTCACCCACCGCTCCAGCTCAGCCCGCTCCGACGCGGTGAGGTTCAACGGCGCAAGTTTCGGTCCCGGACGTCCCATGCTTTAACTATATGGACACTTACGACTCAGGACACTAGGGCGTGTCCGACGGATCATGCGAGTCGGCGGGTTGCCGGGGTGAGGGGTGCAGGTTCGGGTGCTGCAGGTCGCGGTTGCGGACCGTCGCGGCCCCTCGCCTCCGGCTCTGCGCACGACCTACTGGACAGCTACCGCGAGCCGGCTGCCTCGGCGGCGGGCCGCTCCGGGCAGGTCAGGAACGGGTCCCGCCCGCGGCGGCCGCCTCGCGGCGCAGGGCGGCGTCACGCCGGCGGACGTACCAGATTCCGATGCAGCCGAGTCCTGCCCCGGCCAGGCAGGTCCACAGCCACCACAGGTGTCCGTGGGCGTCGAACCAGCCGTAGAACGGGAGCTGGACGAGGAAGAGGACGAACCACAGCACGGTGCCGCCGGTGATGGTGGCGACGACGTTCCCCTCGAGGGGAGCCGGTGCCTCGTGCCGCGGGGTCCACTTCGTCATGGCGACAGCTTACGGGGGTCTCCCGGGGGCTCCGTTGCGGCCTCGGCGTCTCTCCGAAGGCCAGTGTTCCGTTGGGTCTACGCGCGGAGCTGGTGATCTTTGACCTGGATATTCATACTGGGTCGGTCTCTGTCTGACTGGAAGCTTTCGTTGAAACCTCCAAATCGGATCAAATGTGAACGGCTACGACCGCGTCAGCGGTCGTCCTCCACCCCGCCGCAAGGCCCGCACCACCTGAGGTTCCCCATGCCCTCCTCGGCCCCCGTCTCGGCCGGCATTGAGCAGAAGTCCCCGTCCGGTCCGCCGCACGGGCCGCTGGATCGTTTCTTCAGGATCACGGAGCGGGGATCGAGCGTCCCGCGCGAGATCCGCGGCGGCTTCGCCACCTTCTTCGCGATGGCCTACATCGTGGTCCTCAACCCGATCATCCTGGGTGCCGGACAGGACAAGTTCGGTCACCAGCTGGACACCGCGCAGCTGGTGACCGCCACCGCGCTGATGGCCGGCCTGTCGACCGTCCTCATGGGTGTGATCGGCAACGTGCCGATCGCCCTCGCCGCCGGCCTCGGCATCAACGCCGTGGTCTCGCTCCAGCTCGCCCCCCAGATGAGCTGGCCGGACGCCATGGGCATGGTGGTGCTCGCCGGTCTGGTGCTGATGATCCTGGTCGCCTCGGGCCTGCGCCAGCGCGTGCTCGACGCGATCCCCACCGGCCTGCGGCGGGCCATCGCCATCGGCATCGGCCTGTTCATCGCGCTCATCGGTCTGGTGGACGCCGGGTTCGTCACCCGAAATCCCGACGCCGCGCACACCACCGTCCCGCTCGGGCTCGGCGTCGGCGGGCGGCTCGAGGGCTGGCCGGTCCTCGTCTTCGTCCTCGGCCTCGCACTGACCTTCGTCCTGGTCATCCGCAAGACCAAGGGCGCGATCCTGATCAGCATCGTCGCCATGACGGTCCTCGCGATCGTCGTCAACGCGATCGCCTCCGTCCCGGACCAGGCGTGGGGCCTGACGGTCCCGAAGCTGCCGGACACCGTGGTCGGCACCCCCGACTTCGGTCTGATCGGTGACGTCAGCCTGTTCGGCGGCTTCCAGCAGGTGGGTCTGCTGACCGGCTGCCTGTTCGTGTTCACCGTGCTGCTGTCCGGCTTCTTCGACGCGATGGGCACGATCATCGGCGTCGGCGAGGAGGCGGAACTGGTCGACCAGGAGGGCCGGATGCCCGGCATGGGCAAGGTCCTGATGGTGGACGGCGCGGCCGTCGCGGCGGGTGGATTCGGCTCGGCCTCGGCCACCACCTGCTTCGTGGAGTCCACCGCGGGCGTCGGCGAGGGCGCCCGGACGGGCCTGGCGAACCTGGTGACCGGCGGACTCTTCCTGCTGGCGCTGGTCTTCACCCCGCTGGCGCTGGTCGTGCCGTCCCAGGCGGCGACACCGGCCCTGGTCGTCGTGGGCTTCCTGATCATGGCGTCGAACATCCGCGGGATCGACTGGGACGACTTCACGGTCGCCGCCCCCGCGTTCCTCACCATGATCGCGATGCCGTTCACGTACAGCATCACCAACGGGATCGGCCTCGGCGTGCTGGCCTTCGTCCTGCTGCGTGTGGCAACCGGCCGGGCGCGCTCGCTGCCGTGGCTGCTGAACGTCGTCGGCGGATGCTTCCTGATCTACTTCCTGCTCGGCCCGATCGAGCAGCTCGTCGGCGTGAAGTAGCACGCGGCGGCGGCCGTCGCGCAGACGTTCGTACGACCCCACCGGACCCCGGGCCGGTGGGGTCGGCGTCGTTCCCGGGTCGAGGGCGCCCGCCGGCCCGTCGCGTTCGGTTCGCCTCGTGCCGCCCGGCTCACCAGCCCGGCGGGGCGGCGGCCTGCGGCAGCCGTGCGCCGTCACCGGCGGGAGCCGCCGCCTGGGGCAGGCCCCACGTCCCGAGCTCGGCGGTTGCGTCGACGGACGCCTGGAAGCGTTCGTCGAAATCGTCGCGCACCAGCAGCCGCACCACGTAGTCCTGGACAGTCATTCCGCGTCTTGCCGCGTGTTGCCGGATTCGGTCGAGAAGCTCACCGTCCAGCC
This sequence comes from Streptomyces meridianus, assembly GCF_023703325.1. GTDB lineage: Bacteria > Actinomycetota > Actinomycetes > Streptomycetales > Streptomycetaceae > Streptomyces > Streptomyces meridianus. The sequence continues at coordinate 89,984 of NZ_JAMQGM010000013.1, read as the reverse complement.
GCAGGCTGAGCACTTCCGATCCCATGCGAGAACGGTCCCGGGTGCCGAGCCCGATCGACGTCACTTTCCGGCCCTCACTCACTCGTACGAGTGAGCAATTGCTCCAGCTGGTCTTTAGACAGGGTAATGACCTACGCTAAGGAACATGCCGGAACACTCCTACGGCGACCCCGCCGCAGTGAACGCCCTTCGGTCCTCGGTCATGCGCCTCGCGCGTCGGCTGAAGCACCAGCGGGTCGACGAGTCGCTCAGCCCCACCGAGATGTCGGTCCTCGACACCCTCGCCCGGTGCGGTTCCGCGACCCCGGGTGAGCTGGCCCGCCGGGAACACGTCCAGCCGCCGTCGATGACCCGCATCGTGGCGCTGCTGGAGGCCAAGGGACTGGTCCGGATGGAGCCCCACCCCGAGGACCGCCGCCAGAAGGTGGTCACCCCGACCGAACAGGCCGAGAGCATGCTCGAGGAGAGCCGGCGCCGGCGCAACGCCTGGCTCGCCGCACTGGTCGAAGGCCTGGACGACGAGGAGCGCGCGGCCCTGCGCGCCGCCGCGCCCGTGCTGGAGAAGCTGGCGCACCTCTGACACAAACCCGCATGCCGTGACGAGGAGGCGAACCCACTTTGAGTACGGGACCCGGAGCAGCTTCCGCACCCGCACCGAACTCCGACGAGAGCACGACACCCGCTGAGTCGCGGCGGGGGATGTTCAGCTCGCTGAAGGTCCGCAACTACCGGCTCTTCGCCACCGGTCAGGTGGTGTCCAACACCGGCACCTGGATGCAGCGCATCGCCCAGGACTGGCTGGTGCTCAGCCTCACCGGCTCCTCCGCGGCGGTCGGCATCACCACCGCCCTGCAGTTCCTGCCGATGCTGCTGCTCGGCCTCTACGGCGGCGTCATCGCCGACCGCTTCGCCAAGCGTGAACTGCTGCTCATCACCCAGTCGGCGATGGGGCTGACCGGCCTCGCCCTCGCCGTCCTCACCCTCACCGGCCACGTCCAGGTGTGGCACGTCTATCTCACCGCCCTGCTGCTCGGCCTCGCGACCGTCGTCGACAACCCGGCCCGCCAGGCGTTCGTCTCCGAGATGGTCGGACCCCGCGACCTGCGCAACGCCGTCAGCCTCAACTCGGCCAACTTCCAGTCCGCCCGGCTCGTCGGTCCGGCCGTCGCGGGCGTCCTGATCACCGCGGTGGGCAGCGGCTGGGCCTTCCTGCTCAACGGGCTGTCGTTCCTCGCCCCCATCGCCGGCCTCCTCATGATGCGCACGACCGAGCTGCACGCGGTCGAGCGGGCCCCGCGCGGCAAGGGCCAGCTGCGGGAGGGACTGCGCTACGTGGCGGGCCGCCCCGAACTGCTGTGGCCCATCGTCCTGGTCGGCTTCATCGGCACCTTCGGCTTCAACTTCCCGATCTGGCTGACCGCCTTCGTCGACGAGGTCTTCCACGCCGGCGCCGGCACGTACGGCATGCTCAACACGCTGATGGCGGGCGGTTCGCTGGCCGGCGCCCTGCTGGCGGCCCGGCGCGGGACATCCCGGCTGCGGCTGCTGATCGGCGCGGCGGTCACCTTCGGCCTGCTGGAGATCACCGCGGCTCTCGCCCCGCAGTTCTGGCTCTTCGCCGCACTGCTGGTGCCCATCGGCATGTTCGGTCTCACGATCAACGTCACGGCCAACTCGGGCATCCAGCTGGCCACGGCACCGGCCATGCGGGGCCGGGTGATGAGCCTGTTCATGATGGTGTTCGTCGGCGGCACGCCGCTGGGCGCCCCGCTGGTCGGCTGGGTCACCGACATGTACGGCCCCCGGGTCGGCTTCATGGCCTGCGGAATCGTCGCCGCCGCCGCGTCCGCCGTGATCGGGATCATCCTGTTCCGGGCCGGCGGCCTGCGGGTCAAGGTCGATCTGCGGCGCGGCAGGCGGCACGTGACGATCGTCCCCCGGATACCGGAGGACGGCATGGCGCCCGCGGCGTGAGCACGCCCCGCCCCTACCCGGCGCCGGGCGGGAGACTGGACGCATGAGACTGTTCGCCGCCGTGCTCCCGCCGCAGGCCGCCCTGGCCGAGCTGGCCGGTGCCGTCGCCCGGCTGCGGTCACTGCCCGGGGCGGACCGGCTGCGCTGGACCGGCCACCCGGGCTGGCACTTCACGCTCGCCTTCTACGGCGAGGTCGGCGACGACCTGGTCCCCGCGCTGAACACCCGGCTCGAGCGTGTGGCCCGCCGGCACCGCCCGTTCGACCTGCGGCTGGCCGGCGGCGGGCGTTTCGCCCGGGCCGTGGTGTGGGTCGGCGCCGAGGGAGACCGGGAGGCCATGCGCGGCCTCGCCCGCTCGGCCGCCGCGGCCGCTCGCCGGGAGGGCATCCCGATGGACGAGCACCGCCCGTACGCGCCCCATCTCACGGTCGCCCGCAACCGGACGCACCTGGGCCTCGCGCCCTTCGTCGAGGAACTGGCGGACTTCGCCGGCACCTGGTGGAGCGTGGAGCGGCTGTGCCTGGTGCGCAGCCACCCGCCCGCCGGCGGGGTGCCCGGGGAGCAGCCCCGCTACGAGACGATCGGCGCCTGGCCCCTGGGCCGCTGATACCCGGACCCTCGGGCCCCGGGGCGGAACGGGCGCCCGCCCCGGTTAACCTCGAAGGGTGAATCCGACTACCAGAACCCGCATCGTGAGCACCGCCCTCGTGCTCATGCTCATCGTGGTCGCCGTGGCAGCAGCAGTCGGCGGCTGACCACCGACCGCAGCACCGCACGGGTCACCAGGCGAAGGCCTCCGGTGAGGGGCCGGGGCCGGGGAAGATCTCGTCCAGCCCCGTCAGCACCTCGTCCGGGAGCTCCAGCTCGACGGCCCGCAGGGCCGAGGACAACTGCTCCACCGTGCGCGGCCCGACGATCGGCCCGGTCACTCCCGGCCGGGTGAGCAGCCAGGCCAGGGCGACCTCTCCGGGCTTCAGACCGTGCTTGTCCAGCAGGTCCTCGTACGCCTGGATCTGCTCGCGCGTCTTGGCGTCCTTGAGCGCGTCGGCAGCGCGGCCGCTCGCCCGGCGCCCCTGCGTGGCCTCCTTCTTGAGGACGCCGCCGAGCAGCCCGCCGTGCAGTGGCGACCAGGCGATGACGCCGAGCCCGTATTCCTGGGCGGCCGGGATCACCTCCATCTCGGCGCGGCGCTCGGCGAGGTTGAACAGGCACTGCTCGCTGACGAGGCCGAGTGAGGAGCGCCGCCGGGCCGCCTCGTTGGCCTGGGCGATGTTCCAGCCGGCGAAGTTGCTGGAGCCGACGTAGAGGATCTTGCCCTGCTGGACGAGGACGTCCATGGCCTGCCAGATCTCGTCCCACGGGGTGGCGCGGTCGACGTGGTGGAACTGGTAGAGGTCGATGTGGTCGGTGCCGAGCCGCTTGAGGCTGGCGTCGACGGCCCGCCGGATGTTGACGGCGGACAGCTTGTCGTCGTTGGGCCAGACGGGCCCGTCCGAGCCCATGTTGCCGTAGACCTTGGTGGCGAGGACGACCTTGTCGCGGCGGCCGCCTCCCCGGGCGAACCAGCTGCCGAGGATCTCCTCGGTGCGGCCCTTGTTCTCGCCCCAGCCGTAGACGTTGGCGGTGTCGAAGAAATTGAGGCCGGCGTCGAGGGCGGCGTCCATGATCGCGTGGCTGTCGGTCTCGTTCGTCTGGGGACCGAAGTTCATGGTGCCGAGGACGAGACGGCTGACCTTGAGTCCGGTGCGTCCGAGCTGCGTGTACTCCATGGGTTCAGCCAACGCCCTCGGAGGTGCCCGGAGCAAGGGCGCCGCACGGTCCGCCGGGAACCGGCCGGGTGCCCCGGGCGCGCGGACCGGCCGTCGAGCAGCGTGAATCGGGGGCCGGGGCCTTCCGGTGGCGGTTCAGGAGGCCGGCAGGTACGGGCCGCCGAGGTCCCAGGCCTGGTGCATCGCCTCGGCGAAGGCGGCGGCGATGCGGTGTTCGCCGGAGCGGTTGGGATGGGTGCCGTCGTAGGTGTCGCCGTGGATGTCGTAGTCCGCCGGGTGCGAGGCGAGGAGCAGTGGCGATGCGGTGGTGTCGAGGTCGGCGACTGCCTTGCCGAGGAGTTCGTTGAAGTGCTCGCACTCAACGGCGAAGAACGGGTCGGTCAGGGCGCGGATGTTCGGTATGACGGGCAGCAGCACCATCCGTATGCCGGGATCGGCCTCGCGCGCTTCCGCGACGAACGTCCGGACATTGGCGGCGGTGGGCCCGGCCTGCGTGTAGAAGCCGAGGTCGATCAGGCCGAGGGAGACGAGCAGCAGGTCGGGGCGGTACTCGCGCACGGTCTCGCGGATGAGGGGCGCCATCTGGAGCCAGCCCTCGCCCCAGCCGGCGAGGTGGCGGCGGGCCCGTTCGGGGAAGGCGGGGTCGGCGTAGGCGTCGGACTCCGGTGCGTCGGCGGCCGGGTCGTGCAGCCGGTGGCGCGGGCCGACGATGCGGTACGGGCCGCCGAAGGTGCGGTTGAGGTGCTGCCACATGCGGTAGCGCCAGGTGAAGTCGCCGGCGCTGCCGATGGTCATCGAGTCGCCGACGAAGGTGATCCTCACGCGTGTTCCTCCGGCCCCGGGCGTGGTGGGGGATTCCCGGACCACGCAGTATTCCGGACGGGCCCCGGCTGTCGTGACGGGCCTCCCGCCGGTCCGCGCTGATGGCAGGCTGTGGTCATGCGTTCGTATCTCTGCCTGTCGGTTGCGCTGCTGTGCGCCGTACTGCCCGCCGCCGGTACCGCGGCGGCCGCCGACGGCCCGTCCTTCACCATCGAGGACCGGCGGATCACCGAGTCCAGCGGCCTCGCCGCCAGCCGCGCCCACCCCGGGATCTACTGGACGCACAACGACAGCGACGACGGTCCGTACGTCTATGCCGTGGACGGCCGGAGCGGGCGCACGGTGGCGACGGTCACCCTGCGCGGCGTCGACCCGCGCGACGTCGAGGCGATCTCGGTCGGCCCCGGCGGCCAGGTGTATGTGGGCGACATCGGCGACAACCTCGGCGGCACCTGGCCCGAGGTGTGGATCTACCGGTTCCGCGAGCCGGCGGAGCTGAAGGACACCACGGTCACGCCGGTGCGCCACACGGTGCGGTACGACGGCGGGCCCCGCGACGCGGAGTCGCTGATGGTCCATCCACGGACGGGCCGGGTCTACATCGTGAGCAAGCATCAGGACGGCGGCGGGCTGTACGAGGGCCCGGCGGAGCTCGTGCCGAACGGCGGCAACACCTTCCTGCGGAAGGCGGACGTCGGCCTCTGGGCGACGGACGCCGCGTTCTCGCCCGACGGCTCCCGGCTCGTGGTGCGCGGCTACTTCGAGGCACGCATGTACCGCTGGCGGGACGGCCGGATCACGAAGTTGGGCGAGCCCGCCCTGCCGATGCAGCGGCAGGGCGAATCGGTGACGTTCACGTCCGACGGACGGGCGCTGATGTACGGCACGGAGGGCGCTGGCAGCGTGGTGACGCGGGTGTCGCTGAGCGGGAAGCTGCGCCCGGAATCCGTGGCCCGGGAGGACAAGGCGCGCGAGGAGCGGGCGCGGCATGCCGAGGACAGGGATCGCGGCGGGTCGCAGGAGGGCGGTGACGCCCTGGCGGGTGCGGCGACCCTGGCGGGGCTCGCGGTCCTGGCGATGGCGGTCCGCCGGATGTTCCGCCGCGGGCGCGGCTGAGCGGCGACGCCTCTCCGGACGCCCGTGGCGGGGCCGAGCGGGGCGCGCGGAGGTACGGGCCCGGGGCGGCACCTCCGGCCCGCACTACCGGCCCGGGGTGGCAACCCCGGCCGCCGCACGGCACGATCGCCGGATGCCTCACCTCGGACTCGTGACGGTCGTCGTGCGGGACTACGACGAGGCCATTGCCTTCTACGTCGGCGCCGCCGGTTTCGAGCTGGTCGAGGACACTCCCCTCTCCGACGGCAAACGCTGGGTCGTGGTCGCTCCTCCGGCAGCGCGCGGGACGGCGGTGCTGCTGGCCCGGGCCGTGCCCGGCGAGCAGGTGGCCCGGGTCGGTGACCAGACCGGGGGCCGGGTCGGCTGGTTCCTGTACACCGACGCGTTCGACCGCGACCACGCGCGGATGCGGGAGGCGGGGGTCGTGTTCGAAGAGGCTCCTCGGCGTGAGCCGTACGGCACGGTCGCGGTCTTCCGGGACCTGTACGGCAACCGCTGGGACCTGATCGAGCCGGCGGAGCGGTGAGCTCGCTCGGGGGCGCAGGACGATGTGGCGAGGCGGATGGCCAGTCACACAGGACGTATTCCGACCACGACGCCAGGTCGCTGACAGATCAAGGTGGGCCGGGGTCGATGGCCTTGTGAGTACCGATGTTGCGCCAGAAGACGTGGGGATGTCCGGGCTTGCGCTCCTTGCCGTACTGCCAGGTTGCCCGGCCATCGGGCGCCCACGTCATCTCGAAGATGGAGCTGCCGTCTTCGGCCTTCGCGCCTTGAACGGGCTTGACGCGCAATCCCGGTCGGAACTGACCTGCCTTCAGGTCGGGAAAGAAGCGCTCCCTGATGACGCTCTCGAACCGTTCCTGCTGCTGCCGGGGCAGCTTCTTGAAGGCGCGGTTGAAGGCAGGAGTGGTGTCGAACGTCGGCACGAGTCCCCCGGCGATTCCTCAGTCGTTCTTCATGTCGGAGAGGTGAGCCAGGAAGGCGTCCTCGTCCTCATGTGCGGTGGTCCTGCCGGCGGCGATGTCAGCGTCCGACTCACGCTCGCCCGCTTGCCAGGCGTCCGTCCAGAAGTACGCCTGGTCGGTGCGGATCGTGCGAGTCCCGTGGACCTCGACGCTGCCGTCCTCGTTGATCTCGAATTCGAGCTGGTCGCCCTCGCGCACTCCGAGCGCTTCGCGGACTGCAGGAGGCAGGGTCACCTGGGCCTTGTTCCGGACCCGCACGGAGATGGTGGCGCTTGCCATGGTGCCTCCTCGGGAGTTCAGTCGGTGCTGCCAAGCTACCACCACATTCTCGTTTTCTCACTTTCCAATTTTCCGAGGGCAGAGGTGCGGCGGAAGAGGAAGGACGGGGTTGTCGACGCCCGGGACGGGGGCGGGCCCCGGCGACAGGTCGCCGGGGCCCGTCTCCCGTGGGGGCCTGAATTCTGCCGGGTGCTACAGCTTGTCGATCACGTGGTCGATGCAGGCCGTGAGCGCCTCGACGTCCGCCGGCTCGACGGCCGGGAACATCGCGATGCGCAGCTGGTTGCGGCCGAGCTTGCGGTACGGGTCGGTGTCGACGATGCCGTTGGAGCGGAGCACCTTGGCGACGGCGGCGGCGTCCACGTCGTCGTTGAAGTCGATGGTGCCGACGACCTGGGAGCGCTGGGCCGGGTCGGTGACGAACGGGGTGGCGTAGGACGCCTTCTCCGCCCACCCGTACAGCCGGGACGAGGAGTCCGTGGTACGGGCGACGGCCCAGTCCAGTCCGCCCTGTCCGTTGATCCAGTCGAGCTGGTCGGCGAGCAGGAACAGCGTGGTCAGCGCCGGGGTGTTGTAGGTCTGGTTCTTCCGCGAGTTGTCGATCGCGGTCGGCAGCGAGAAGAACTCGGGGACGTGCCGGCCGGAGGCGTGGACGCGGGCCGCGCGCTCCAGTGCGGCGGGCGAGAACGCGGCCAGCCACAGGCCGCCGTCGGCGGCGAAGGACTTCTGCGGCGCGAAGTAGTAGACGTCGGTCTCGGTGATGTCGACGGGCAGGCCGCCGGCGCCGGAGGTGGCGTCCACCAGGACGAGCGATCCCTCGTCGGCGCCCGCGACCCGCTTCAGCGGTGCGGCGACACCGGTCGAGGTCTCGTTGTGGGTCAGGCCGTAGACGTCCACGCCGGCCTCGGCCCGCGCCTGCGGGTGGGTGCCCGGGTCGGAGGAGATCACGGAGGGCTCGTCCAGCCAGGGGGCGAGCTTCGCGGCCTTGGCGAACTTGGAGGAGAACTCACCGAACGACAGGTGCTGCGACTTGCGCTCGATCAGGCCGTGGGTCGCGATGTCCCAGAAGGCGGTGGTGCCGCCGTTGCCGAGGATCACCTCGTAGCCGTCGGGCAGCGAGAAAAGGTCGCTGATGCCGTCGCGGACCCGGCCGACCAGGTTTCGTACCGGGGCCTGCCGGTGGGAGGTGCCGAGGAGGGAGGTGCCGGTGGCCGCAAGGGCGTCCAGCGCCTCCGTGCGTACCTTGGACGGGCCCGAGCCGAACCGGCCGTCGGCGGGCTTGATGTCAGCGGGAATCTGGATCTCAGCCACGCAAACACCCTAAGCGAGCGGCGCCCGCCCGTCGGAGTGCCGTCCAGCCGGTGAGATGCGGCGGCGGACGAGGTGCGATGGGGGTCGGCCCGAAGCGGTTCCGACGCGCGTTCGGGTGGTTACGGAAATGAACTAGGCCACCGGCGGAATCGGTGCCACGCCACTGCCGAGAGCACTCTCCCTGCTCGTCGACAAGCGCCTGTTCGCTGCCGAACTTCCGCTGTCCACCCGGCCGTCCAGTGACCGCCGGTACCGGGTCGAGGACCCGTATCTGCGCTTCTGGCCGCACTTCGTCCAGCCCCACATGGCCGAGATCGTGCGCGGCCGCGGCGACCTCACCCTGGAGCGGATCCGGCAGGGATGGACCGCCTGGAGGGGCAGGGCGGTGGAACCCCTCGTACGGGAGGCCCTGGCGCGTCTTCTCTCCGATGGTGCCGTGCCGGCCGCTCCAGCAGTCGGCGGTTACCGGACGCGGACGAACGACGTGGAGATCGACATCGTCGGGGCGGATCGGGGGCCGGTCGCACGCCGACTGCTGTTCGTCGGCTCGATCACGTGGCTCGAGCGTTCCGCCTTCGACCGCCACGACATGGCGGCCCTGCTGAAGCACCGGGCGGCCCTGACGGACGAGCCGTTGCCGACGGTGGCCGTCTCGCGCAGTGGGTTCGCCTGCGAGGGGCTGGACGGAGCCTACGGCCCGGACGAACTGTTGCGCGCCTGGCGGGAGTAGCCGGGCGCGCTCCCGCCCGGGCGTTCCCGGTGCACCGGCCCGCAAGCTGCCGACCCGGCCCGGATATCGTCGCCCCGGCAGACGACGGACCCGTGAGATGCGCGCGGGCGCACCTTCCAGGAGTGACCCATGAGCAGGCCGGCACCCCCAGACGACGCCCCCGAGCTGCGCCGGCGGCTCGGGGTGTCCGACGCCGTGACCATCGGCCTCGGGGCCATGATCGGCGCCGGGATCTTCGCCGCTCTCGGCCCCGCCGCCCGCGCGGCCGGGACCGGTCTGCTGCTCGGCCTCGCCGTCGCGGCCGTCGTGGCGTACTGCAACGCGACGTCCTCGGCCCGGCTGGCCGCCCGTTACCCGGCATCGGGCGGCACCTACGTCTACGGTCGTGAGCGGCTCGGCGACTTCTGGGGGTACCTTGCGGGCTGGGCGTTCGTGATCGGCAAGACCGCATCCTGCGCGGCCATGGCCCTCACCGTCGGCTCCTACGTGTGGCCGGGCCAGGCCCATGCGGTGGCCGTCGCCGCCGTCGTGGCGCTGACCGCGGTGAACTACGGCGGGGTGCAGAAGTCCGCGTGGCTGACCCGGTGGATCGTGGCCGTCGTCCTGGCAGTGCTGGCGGCCGTCGTGGTCGCGGCGCTCTCCTCCGCCGAGGCTGACGCCGCGCGGCTCGGCATCGGCGGCGACGTCACCCCCGGCGGGATCCTCCAGGCCGCGGGCCTGCTGTTCTTCGCCTTCGCCGGGTACGCACGCATCGCCACCCTCGGCGAGGAAGTAAGGGACCCGGCGCGCACCATCCCCCGGGCCGTCCCGATCGCGCTGGGCATCACACTGGCCGTGTACGCGCTGGTGTCCGTGTCGGTTCTCGCCGTGCTGGGCCCCGGCGGGCTGGCCGCGGCGAGCGCGCCGCTGGCCGACGCGGTGCGTGCCGCCGGGGCGTCCTGGCTGGTGCCGGTCGTCCGCGCCGGCGCCGCCGTGGCGGCCCTCGGGTCGCTGCTGGCGCTGATCCTCGGGGTCTCGCGCACCACCCTGGCCATGGCCCGCGACCGCCATCTGCCGCACGTGCTCGCCGCCGTCCACCCCCGGTTCGGGGTCCCGCACCACGCGGAACCGGCGGTCGGCGCCGTGGTCGCGGTGCTGGCTGCGACGGCGGACGTGCGCGGCGCGATCGGCTTCTCGTCGTTCGGCGTGCTCGTCTACTACGCCGTGGCCAACGCGAGCGCCTGGACGCTCACGGCCGGCGAAGGGCGCCCACCGCGGATCGTCCCGGTGCTGGGGCTGGCCGGCTGCCTGGTCCTGGCCTTCGCCCTGCCGGTCGCCTCCGTGGTCACGGGAGGCGCGGTGCTGGCGGCCGGCGCTGCCGCCTACGGGGTGCGCCGCCTCGTCGCCGCGCGCCGCTGACGCGGACCGCAGGGCGGCCACCGGGGCCGCCGACCGGGCCGGGATCGAAATCGGTCGCGATTCGGGGTCGGCCTCGCGGCGGTTTCGGGGCAGGCTGGGCCCATGGCTGAACTGCGCGATGTGAAGGGCCTGGAGCAGGCGCTGCGGGACGCCGTGCGGGGTGAGGTCGCGTTCGACGCGGCCGCCCGGGCGCTGATGACGATGGACGCCTCCAACTACCGGCGGGTTCCCGACGGGGTCGTCTCGCCCCGGGACACCGACGACGTCGCCGCGGTGCTGGCCGTCTGCCGCGAGCGCGGCGTGCCCGTGGTGGCGCGGGGCGCCGGGACGTCGATCGCCGGACAGGCCACCGGCGCGGGCGTCGTCCTCGACTTCACCCGGCACATGAACCGGATCGTCTCCCTCGACCCCGGGGCGCGCACCGCCGTCGTCCAGCCGGGCGTGATCCTGGACGGTCTGCGCCGGGAAGCGCAGGCGTACGGGCTGACGTTCGGTCCCGATCCCTCCACGCACAGCCGCTGCACGATCGGCGGCATGATCGGCAACAACTCCTGCGGCTCCCACTCGGTCGCCTGGGGGACCACCGCCGACAACGTGCACGAGCTCGACGTCCTCGGCTACGGCGGCGAGCAGGTGCGCCTCGGCCGCGGCGAGCGCACCACCGGTCTCCCCGACCGGCTGCGCACGGGGGCCGACGCGCTGGTTGCGGACCGCCTGGCGCTGCTGCGGACCGGATTCCCCGAACTGCCGCGCCGCATCTCCGGCTACGCGCTGGACGAGCTGCTGCCGGAGAAGGGCGCCGACTGGGCCCGCGCGTTCACCGGTTCGGAGGGCACGCTCGGGGTGCTGACCGAGGCGACGGTCCGGCTGGTGGACTCGCCCCGGGCCCGCGCCCTGGCGATTCTCGGCTACTCCGACGAGAGCGCGGCGGCGGAGGCCGCGCACACCCTGCTGCCGTACGGGCCGCTGACCGTGGAGGGCATGGCGACCGACCTGGTGCCGCCGGTCTCCGCCGCCGCGCTGCCGAAGGGCGGCGCCTGGCTGTTCGTCGAGACCGGGGGCGCCACGGCCGCGGAGGCGCGGGCTCGCGCCGACGAAGTGTGCCGGGCGGCCGCGGCCGGCACGACGGACCACCTGGTCGTCGACGACCCCGCCGGTCAGCGCAAGCTGTGGCGCATCCGCGAGGACGCCTCGGGCACGGCGACCCGGATGCCGGACGGCAGCGAGGCGTGGCCCGGCTGGGAGGACTGCGCGGTGCCGCCGCCCAGGCTCGGCGCCTATCTGCGGGACTTCCGGGCCCTGTTGGCCGAGCACGGGCTGCGCGGCATCCCGTACGGGCACTTCGGCGACGGCTGCATCCACGTCCGGATCGACTTCGACCTGCTCACCGACGCCGGCAAGCAGCGCTTCCGCGACTTCGGGACCGACCTCGCGGACATCGTGGTGGCGCACGGCGGTTCGCTGTCGGGCGAGCACGGCGACGGTCAGGCGCGCGCCGAACTGCTGCCCCGGATGTACGGGCCCGAACTCGTCGCCGCATTCGGGGAGTTCAAGGATCTGTGGGACCCGTCGAACGGCCTGAACCCGGGGATGCTCGTCCGGCCGCACCGGATGGAGGAGAACCTGCGCTTCGACGTGCTCCCGAAGCAGCCGGTGGACGTCGAGTTCGGCTACCCGCACGACAACGGCGACTTCTCGGCGGCGGTGCGCCGCTGCGTGGGCGTCGCCAAGTGCCGCAACACATCGGCCGGTTCGGGGGTGATGTGCCCGTCCTTCCGGGCCACCGGCGAGGAGCAGCACTCGACGCGGGGCCGGGCGCGGCTGCTGCACGAGATGCTGGCCGGCGAGGTCGTCACCGACGGCTGGCGGTCACCGGAGGTGCACGAGGCGCTCGACCTGTGCCTGTCCTGCAAGGGCTGCCGCAGCGACTGCCCGGTCGGGGTGGACATGGCCACGTACAAGGCGGAGTTCCTGCACCAGCACTACCGGGGCCGGGTGCGGCCCGCTGCGCACTATGCGATGGGGCGACTGCCGGACTGGTTGCGGGCGGCCGCCGCCTCCCGGCTGGTGCCGGCGCTCAATGCCGCGGCACGCAGCCCGCTGTCGGGAATCGCCAAGCGGCTCGCCGGGATCGCTCCCGAGCGCCGGATCCCGGAGATCGCGGCGGAGCCGTTCAGCCGGTGGTGGGGCGACCGCCCGCGGGCGGGGGAGGGGGACGACGCCGCGCGCACGGTCGTCCTGTGGCCGGACACCTTCACCGACCACCTGTCCCCGTCCGTCGCCCGGGCCGCGGTACGGGTGCTGGAGGCGGCGGGGCTGAGGGTGGTGCTGCCGCCGCAGGGGAAGGTGTGCTGCGGGCTGACGTACGTCTCGACGGGGCAGCTCGACAAGGCGCGGGCGGTCATGCGGCGCACGCTGGACGTCATGGAGCCGGTACTGGACGCGGGCCTGCCGGTGGTCGGGCTGGAGCCGAGCTGCGCGGCGGCGCTGCTCAGTGATGTGCCCGAGCTCGTGGGCGGGTCCGATCCGCGGGCGGCGCGGCTGGCGGCCTCGGTGAAGACGTTCGCCCAGGCCCTGGACGAGTACGCGCCGGACTGGGAGCCGCCGCAGGTGAACCGTCCCGTCGTCGGCCAGGTCCACTGCCACCAGCACGCGGTGCTCGGCGACGCAGCGGAGCGAAAGTTGCGGGAACGGGCCGGTCTGACCGGTGAGTTGAGTCGCGGCTGCTGCGGTCTGGCCGGCAACTTCGGCTTCGAGAAGGGGCATTACGAGGTCTCGGTGGCCTGCGCGGAGGAACAGCTGCTGCCGTCCGTGCGGGAGGCCCCGGAGGGGGCGCAGATCCTCGCTGACGGCTTCTCCTGCCGCACCCAGCTGGACCAGCTCGCCGGGCGCACCGGACGGCACCTCGCGGAGGTGCTGGCGGACGGGCTGCCGCCCGGGGACTGAGGCGCGACCGGCCCGGAGAAGGGACAGCCCGTTGGCCCATTGCAGGTGCTTCGGGGGTTCGCTCCCTCGGGTCGGAGTCCTGCACCACGCAAAGCATGGGCCGGCCGGGCAGGGGGGCGGGGCTGCCGCGCGAACCCCGGAGGGCGGCCGGCTGCCTGCGCGAGGGGCAGCGCACGCGCTATCCGGCACCGGCATGGGCGGGGCTTGCGGAGCGCGGGTGGGTTTCGTACATCCGGACCGCGACGACCAGGCCGGAGAGGGCGGTGAGAGCGGCGACGGCCCAGATCGCGGTGGTCAGGCCGTAGGCGTCGGCGAGGCCTCCGGCGAGGAGCGCGCCGACGGCGAAACCGCCGTCCCGCCACAGCCGGTAGACACCGACGGCGCGGGCCCGCCAGATGGGGTGGGCCACGTCGCCGATGGCGGCTAGCAGGGTGGGGTAGACCAGGGCGGTGCCGATGCCGAGCACGACCTGGGCGGCGGCCCACACGGTGAAGGTGGTGCCGATGGCGACGGCCGCGATGGCGACGGCCTGCAGCAGCATGCCGGCGGTGATGAGGTGCTTGCGGCCGATGTGGTCCGACCACCACCCGGTGAGCATCTGCCCGGCGCCCCACACGGCCGGATAGAGCGCGGCCAGCACGCCGATCCGGGCGACACCGAGGCCGTGGGCGGCGAACAACAGCGGGAAGATACCCCAGGCGAGGGCGTCGTTGAGGTTGTTGACCAGGCCGGCCCAGCTCGCGGTCGACAGGGCCCGGTCACCGAGACTGACGCGCCGGGCGATCTGCCCGGTGCTCAGTTCCCCGTGGTGGCTGGGGTTCCGGGAGCCGGAATGGCCGGCGGCCTCCAGGCGCGCGTGCCCGCGGGTCTCCCGGACGGCCAGGGTGGAGAGCCCGAGCGCCAGGAGCGCATAGGCGGCGCCGAGCAGGAAGGGTTCCGGTCGCAGTCCGAAGTGGTCGGCGACGGCGCCGGTGGCCACGGCCGTGACGGCCACGGCGACGTATCCGGCGGCTTCGTTGAAGCCCATGGCCAGCCCGCGGCGTTCCGGTCCGACCAGGTCGATCTTCATGATGACGGTGGTGGACCACGTCAGGCCCTGGTTGATGCCCAGCAGGACGTTGGCGGCGACGATCCAGCCCCACGAGGGCCCCCAGGCCAGCATGGCCGGAACGGGCAGGGCGACGAGCCATCCGGCGACCAGCACCGGTTTGCGGCCGTAGCGGTCGGAGAACGTGCCGGCGAAGAAGTTGGTGACGGCCTTGGTGGCGCCGAAGGCGACGATGTACGTCAGGGCAGAGGTGTAGGCGGACAGGTGGAAGACGTCGTCCGCCAGGAGCGGCAGCACGGTGCGTTCCTGGCCGAGCATGCCGCCGACCAGGGCGTTGACCACGACGAGCAGCGTGAACTGGGCGAGGTTCGCCCGCAGGCCCAGCCGCAGGGTGTGCTGCCGCGCCGAGCGGTCGGCCGGTGTCGTGGTCACGCGCTCTCCTCCAGGGTGCGTCCGGTGGCGTTCGCCCAGACGGCGGCGCCACCGGTCAGTACGGCGGGCGTTCCGGCCCCGTTGCGGGCGAGGAGGCCGGCCGCCGTCATGGCGCGCTCTCCGTGGCCGCACATCACCACGGCGCCGGGCGGTGCCGTGGCTGCGGACGGCGCGTGCAGGGTGCGCAGGTCGCGGCTTGCGTCGACGGCCGGCGCGCGGCCGTCGCCGAGGTCGAGGAGGTAGGAGGTGTTGCCCAGGCCGGCGTCGACCAGGGGGATCAGGTGGTCGTCGGTGAAGCTCATGACGGTGCCTCCTCGGGGACGCGACGGAGTGACCGGACGCCACCCACGCAGATATAGTATTCCATGGAATATTGGAGAAAGGAGGGGAGTCGTGGGAGACCCCGAGCGCAAGGCTGCTCTCTACGATGCGCTGGCCCGGACCGGCAAGGCGCTGTCCAACGGCAAGCGGCTGGAGTTGCTCGACCTGCTCGCCCAGGGCGAGCGCAGTGTCGACGCCCTCGCCAGGGCCGCGGGTCTGGGCGTGACGACGGCCTCGGCGCACCTGCAGACGCTGAAGCAGGCCGGCCTGGTCGTCACCCGGCGCGAGGGCACCCGCGTCCACTACCGGCTCGCCGGTGACGATGTCGTGGCGTTGTACGGGCTGTTGCAGCAGGTCGCCCGTACTCATCAGGCCGCGGCGGATGCCGCCCGCGCCGCCTACCTCGGTCCCGAGGACACCGACCACCTCACCCGCGACGAACTCCTGGAACGGGTGAAGGACGGCTCTGTCGTTGTCGTCGACGTCCGGCCCGCCGAGGAGTACGCCGCCGGCCACATTCCCGGGGCCCTGTCCCTACCCCTGGGTGAACTCGAGGCCCGTCTGGGTGAACTTCCCGCGGATGCCGAGGTCGTGGCCTACTGCCGGGGCGCCAACTGTGTCCTCGCCCATGACGCCGTACGCCTGCTCGGTGCCCGCGGGCGCCGGGCGAAGCGGCTGGCCGACGGCATGCTCGAGTGGCGGCTGGCCGCTCTCCCCGTCGAGCCGCGCGCCGCGTGACGCTGCGAGCGGAGCCGCCGTCGCCCGCCCGGTGCTTGTTCCGGGCGCCGCGTCACGCGTCGTGTCCGACGGCGGACGAGGCCGATCATCACCCGATAAGCGCACATTTGTCGTTCTAATGCTGCTCTCTGCTGGTGCGCCGGGCCGGGACGACTGACGGTGATCACGTCGCCACTGCGATCCGATGAGCCGGCGAGGGGTCGGCCATCGCAGTCGCGGCGGAAGGAATGTGTCCCTATGCGCACAGCCCGCACCCTGTTCGCCTCGGCCGCGACCGCCGCGGTACTCGTGATCTCCGCCCCCGCCGTCAGCGCCCTCGGCCTGGGGGACTGGGACCCGGACAACAGCTCCTCCTCCAGCAGCAGCGAGCAGGAGAAGTCCGGCAAGGAGGCGAAGAGCGACGACTGGAAGAAGGACAAGGAGCACGAGAAGTCGTGGGAGCACAAGAAGCCCCACGGCGGCATGCGCACCGGTGGCGGCGCGCTGGCCCGGGTGACGGCCGACGACCCGAGCGGTGAGGCCCGGTCCGGTGGCGACGAGCGCGAGAAGTCCGGCAACGAGGAGAAGCGCGAGGAGTGGAAGAAGGACAAGGAGCACGAGAAGTCGTGGGAGCACAAGAAGCCCCACGGCGGCATGCGCACCGGTGGCGGCGCCCTCGCTTCGAAGACCGAATGGGACCCGAACAGCAACTCCTCCGGCAGCGGCGAGCAGGAGAAGTCCGGCAAGGAGGAGCAGGAGAAGTCCGGCAAGGGCGAGGACTCCTGGAAGGGCGAGCAGGAGAAGTCCGGTAAGGGCGAGCAGGAGAAGTCGTGGAAGGACGACCACGACAAGTGGAAGCACGAGAAGCCGAACGGCGGCGTCCACACCGGTGGCGGCGCCACGGCCGTCAGCGGCAGCAGCGCCGCTGCGGGCTCGGCTCTGCTGCTCGGCGGGCTCGCCGTCGCGGCGTACCGCATGCGCCGCCGAGGCGCTTCGGGCGGCGCGGCCGCCTGACGGCCGGCAGTCCCGGCACGACCGCGGGCTGCCGTGGCCATCGCTCCGGCGGTGGCCACGGCCGCCCCGCACCCCCGGCAGCGCCCCGAAGTTCCCGCACCGACATGCCCGTTCCGCCGCGATCCGGCGGCGGGCGGCGCTCCCGCAGCGCCGGTGATCCACCTCGCACGACGAAAGGCACGCACAGATGGTCGCCCAGCAGCCCTCCGGACCGGCTCCCGCCCGGAAACCCCCCGGCACCCGTTCCCTCGGCAAGGCCCTGCTGTGGCCCGCCGCCTCGGTGGGGCTGGGCGCCCTCCTGATCTTCAACTCCTTCGACACGAACGCGGAGGGCGAACCCCAGGCCGGATCCGTGGTGACCGCACCGTCCGTGGCCTCCGAACCGGGGAACGGCATCCGCTCTGCCGACCCGGCCCTGCCGCGCTCCGAGCCGGAGCGCATCCGGATCCCGGAGATCGCCGTCGACGCCCCCTTCACGCCGTTGACGCTGAACAAGACCGGGCAGCTCAACGCCCCGCCGCCGAACCACAAGAACCTGGCCGGCTGGTTCGAGGGCGGTGCCACACCCGGTGAACGCGGCACCTCGGTCGTCGCCGGGCACGTCGACACCAGGACCGGGCCCGCGGTGTTCCTGAACCTCAGTTCACTCAAGCAGGGCAGCACGGTGGAGATCGCCCGTGAGGACGGCGTGGTCGCCACGTTCGAGGTCGACTCGGTCGAGACCTTCAACAAGGACGACTTCCCCGACGATCGGGTCTACGCGGACGCCCCGACCGCCCAACTGCGGCTGATCACCTGCGGCGGCGACTACGACCGGAAGGCCAAGGACTACGAGGACAACGTCGTGGTCTTCGCGCACCTCGCCTCCACCCGGCTCGGCTGACCCGCCTCCTCGCTGCCCGGGCCGGGATCCGGTCCGCTGCTCACGGAATTACCCCGGTGGTGGATGCCCGGACCTACGATCGGGGCGTGACGGTCGAGTTCGAGTGGCGGGGCGACGTCGACAACGCGTCCCTCAACGCGCTGCACGCCGAGGGCTTCGGCGGTCCGCCCGGCACCGTCGACTGGTGGACCCGGCTGCACCGGCACAGCCTCGGCTGGGTGTGCGCCCGGGAGGCCGGCGCCCTGGTCGGCTTCGTCAACGTCGCCTGGGACGGCGGAGCCCATGCCTTCCTCCTCGATACGGTGGTGGCCGAGCGGTGCCGCGGCAGGGGGCTCGGGGCGGCGCTGGTCGCAACGGCGGCCGGGGAGGCCCGCGCCGCGCGGTGCGCATGGCTGCATGTCGACTTCGAGGAGCACCTGCGGCGGTTCTATCTCGACGCCTGCGGTTTCCGTGAGACGGCGGCAGGCCTGATCGCCCTGTGACTCCGGGGCCCTCGTCTTGGCGAACTCTTCTCCATGGGCGCGTCAGGACCGTGTGCGTCGGGTCCGGCCCTTGGCCGGCAGCGGTGCCGGACGCCGGGGGCTCCCCTGCGCGGCCGGATCGGGGTCCGGCTCGGACGGGAACTCCGCCCACACCGTCTTGCCGACCGCCCGCTCGCGGACGCCCCAGCGCGTGGCGAGCAGGCCGACCAGCAGCAGCCCCCGGCCGGACTCGGCGTCGGGAGCCGGAGGTGCGGCGTCCCGGTCCGGCAGCCTGTCGTCTCGGGTGTCGCCGACCTCGACGCGGATCGTGCGGCCGTCGAGCGTCAGGCGCAGCTCGAAGTCCCGCCCGGGGACGCGGCCGTGGGTCACGGCGTTGGCGGCGAGTTCGCCGACGATGACGGCTGCGGTGTCCGAGGGGTCGCTGTCGTACGGGACGCCCCATGTGTCGAGCTGCTGGACGGCCAGGTGCCGGGCGAGGCGTGCCCCGTGCCGGGTGGAGCTGAACCGCTGGGTGAACACACCGGCAGGGGTGATGATTTCGGCTTTCACGTCACCCAGCGTGGCCGGTCGGGCCTACCCTGACCAGGAAAGACCCCGGTACGCAGGGTGCCTGTCCGGGTGCGGACGGTGTCCTGTCCGCCGCGGCGGCCGTGACCGGAACGCACGGGGAGGTGGCGAGATGGCAGGTGTGGGCGGGCCGTCGGAACGACGTCCGGAACCCGCTGAGGACCGTGACGAGACGGTCGACCTGTTCCGCGCGATGGGCAAGCAGGTCAAGCTGTTGCGGGAGCGGGCGGGCCTGACACAGCGGGAGCTGGGCGACCGGCTCGGGTACGGCGAGGACCAGATCTCCTCCCTGGAACGCGGGCGCCGCATCCCGCAGCCGGAGTTCCTGGACGCGGCGGACGAACTGCTGGGCGCGGGAGGCCTGTTGAAGGCGGCAAAGGACGACGTGGTGCGGGCCAAGGCCAAGGCGCGCGTGAAGCATCCGTCGTGGTTCCGCGACTTCGCCCGCCTGGAGGCCGAGGCGGTGGAGCGTCACGATTACGAGACCCAGACGATCCCGGGGCTCCTTCAAACCGAGGACTACGCTCGAGCCATCTTCTCGATCCGTCAGCCGTTGCTCGACGAGCGGACCATCGAAGAGCGCGTTTCGGCGAGGATCGAGCGACAGGAGATCTTCCAGCGCTGGCCGGCTCCAACGCTGAGCTTCACGCTCGAAGAAGCCACTCTGCACCGGCCCTACGGGGGCGCGAAGGTGCTCCGAGAGCAGTTGCGACAGCTCCTGAGCTATGGCCAACTACGCAACGTCCGCCTGCAGGTGATGCCTACGGTGACCGAGGACAATCCGGGCTTCGATGGCCCGCTCGTTCTCCTCACCCCCAAGGGGCGGCAGCAAGTGGCGTATCTCGAGGTCCAAGGACACAGCCGTCTGATCACAGACTCCGAAGAGGTGCGCGTCGTCGCCGCGCGCTATGGGATTATCCGGGCGCAAGCTCTCACGCCCAGGGAGTCCTTGGCGTTGATCGAGAAGTTGGTGGGAGACCTGTGAATACCGGCAAGCGCACCTCGCCATCCCTGCAGCTCGACTGGATCAAGAGCGGCCACAGTGGAGGCGAGGGTGGCAACTGCGTGGAGGTCGCCGCAGCCCCTGCCGCCGTCCATGTCCGGGATTCGAAGGACCGGCAGGGTCCGCAGTTGGCGTTCGCGCCCGCCGCGTGGTCGGCCTTCGTCGCCTTCGCGGCCGAGTTCGCTGCCGACGGTGATCGATCGCCGGGCTCCGGCCGGCCGGGCCGGTCAGGAGCGTAGGGCGCGGGCGTGCCCGGGCCGTCCAGGGGGCTCGCGTGCCCGTCGTCATCGACGTCGGACGGGGCCCGGCGCTGTCGGCGGTCAGCCGGTGCGCAGCCAGACGCGGAGGTCGCCGATCGGGGTGAAGCCGCTGTCGAGTGCCGGCGCGAGGTCGTCCCCGTGCTCGTAGCCGACGAGGGGGAGCCCCGGGAAGTGCCCGGCGGCTGCCGCGATCACCGAGGACCAGGCGCCGGCGACGTCCCGGCCCCCGGCCGCGAAGAGGTTGGACACGCCGACGACGCCCGCGCCCCGGTACAGCACCGCGCCTCCGGCGAGGGCGTCGACGTCGAGGAAGGCGATCACCACGGCCTCCGGGTCCTCCAGCAGCGTCGGCCGGAACACGTCCGGGGCCCCGTCTGCGCCGTGCCAGGCGTCCTGCCACGCGCGCAGCCCGCCGGCGGTGCGGACCCGCTCGGCCCGCAGCGCCGGGGCTCCGGGCGCGGGGAGATCGGCCGCTCGGTGGATCCAGTGGGCGCCGAAGAGTTCGGTGAAGCCGTGCGGTGTGAGGTCGAGCCCGGCGTAACTGTCCTTGACCGAGCACCCGGGCGAGGCGTCGATCCCGAGAAGGACGTCGCCGGGCACGGCGTCGGGGCGCAGCGTGACCGAGTCGGGGTAGTACACCGGGGTGCGGCGGGGACTGCGCCAGACCCGGTCGCCGAACGCCCCGGGGAGCCCGTGGGAGCGGCAGACCGCGTCGCACCACTCGGCGTTGTTCTGCACTGCTGCGGCGAGGAGGGAACTCGTCCCGGCTGAAGTCATCGCCCGAGGGTGGCGGAGCGCGGCTTCCGTCGCACTTCCTTTTCCGGCAGCGCCCCGGTGGAGCCCGCTCTCACCCCGTCGGGACGGCGGCCAGCAGCTTGCGGGTGAACCGGTGCATGTGGGGGTCGAGGGTGTCCACGGGCGTCGTGAGCACCTGGCGCAGGGGGAACCAGCGGACCGTTTCGAATTCGCCCGAGTCGAAGGACGTGATGTCGTCGGGGTCGGCCTGCAGGAGGTACCAGAGCGAGACGTCGGTGTGCTCGCCCGCTCCGCGCGTCCGCGTGACCGTCAGGAAGAAGGGCCGGGTGCCCGACAGCGCCGACGGACGTGCCCCGATGCGCAGTTCCTCCCGGCACTCCCGCACCACTGTGTCCCATGGCTCCTCTCCGGGCTCGACATGCCCGCCGCTGGGGAGCCACAGCCCGGCCTTGCGATGGGCGACGAGCAGCAGCTGCTCATGGGCTTCGTCGAGTACGACGAAGTAGCAGACCAGGTGCTGGTCGGGGACGTCCGGCTTCCGCACCCGGTGCAGCGGGGATCCGCGAGTGATCCACTCCGCAACCACGGCGACGTGGCCGCGCTCCTGGTCGTCCCAGGGGGAGATGCCCTCCACCAGATCCATGAGGCGACGACGAAAAGACCGGTCGGTGTCGTGCGAGGCGCCAGGCGTGGTCACGCGGTCGATGATGCCAACACCCCTGCTCACTGGCGAGGTTGTACCCCGCCTCGTCTCCAGTGCGGGACCTGGGTGCGGGCGCCGGTGGTGGCTCCGGTCCCGAGTCCGGGGCCGTGCGGGCGCCCGCGCGAATCCCGTTGCCGGGCCCGGTGTCGCGGAGGAGCATGCGGGGATGCGCTTTTCGATCAATATTCCGAACTTCGGCGACTTCGCGGATGCCCGGAACGTCGCCACGGTGGCCGCGGCAGCCGAACAGGCGGGCTGGGACGGGCTGTTCGTCTGGGACCACGTGGTGCACGACAAGCGGCTGCGCCGGACCACGCACTTCGGGGACCCGTGGATGCTGCTGACCGCCGCCGCGCTGGCGACCTCCCGGATCCGCCTGGGACCGCTCGTCACCCCGGTCGCCCGCCGACGTCCGGAGCAACTCGCCCGGCAGGTCGCCACGTTGGAATCGATCAGTGGCGGCCGGGTGATCTTCGGGACGGGCCTGGGCGGGCCGATCGAGGACGAGTACGGCAGCTTCGGCGAGCCCACCGACCCGGTCGTGCTCGCCGAACGCCTGGACGAGGGCCTCGACCTGCTGCGACGCTACTGGTCCGGCGAACCGGTGGACCACGACGGGAAGCACTACCGGGTCCGGGACGTCACCCTGCGGCCCGCCACCGTGCAGCGCTCCCGTCCACCGGTCTGGGTCGGCGGTTTCTGGCCGAACCGCCCGCCCATGCGCCGGGCCGCCCGCTGGGACGGCGCGGTCCCGCTGTTCGCCACCGCCCGGCACGGGGAGATCCCGCGGGTGGACGAGGTACGTGACCTGGTCGGATACCTGCGCGGGCAGCGCGGGGACCGCCGCGACGAGCCGTTCGAGATCGTCCTCGGCGGGGCCACCCCCGGCGACCCCGCGAAAGCGCGCGACCTGATCGGCCCATTGCGGGACGCCGGCGCCACCTGGTGGGACGAGCGGCAACTCCAGAGCGGTGATGACCTCGACCGACTCGAACCGGTGCTGCGCCGCATCGAACAGGGCCCGCCGGCATTCCAGGGTTCGCTCTCCGGAGATCGCTGATCGGCTTCCTTTCGGCTCGTTCCTGGTCCGGGCATCAACGCGACGACAGGCCCGCGGCCACCGGCACGGAGTCCGCCGTCCACGTGAACTCGAACTCAGGGATCTCGAAGCCCTGCTCGAAATGGCAGACGCGCTCGTCGGTAAGGACCGCGCCGTGCCGCTCGTAAAAGGCGACGGCACGCACATTCGCGCGCAGTACCTCCAGGTAGACGTCGCGTCCGGGATGTTCGAAGGCAGCCCACGCGAGGCCGTGTTGCAGCAGTCGTCCGCCGATGCCCGAGCCCGTACGGCCGGGCCGGGCGTGCAGATTGTCCAGCAGGAGACGGCCGTCGGAACGAGGAGTCAGATACACGAACCCGTTGATGCTGCCGCCGTCCTCGGCCACGAACAGCCCGGCAGCCGGTCGGGGCTCGGTGAGCCGTCCCCGCCAGAGGGCCAGGCGGTCTTCGAACACGGGGCCGTCCAGGAAGCTCTGCGGCATGATCCCCGGATAAGCCGTGCGCCAGCTGTCGGTGTGAAGTGCCGCGATCTGCTCCATGTCGTCCTGCGCACCTGCTCTGATCTGCATGGCACCAAGCTTCGCGCATGACGACGGCATTGCCGCATCTGCGCGGTGAGCCCTTTCCGGTCTCGTAGATCCTCAGTGCACCGGAACGAGGGTCAGGTAGGCCAGTCCCAGGACACCGCGGTAACCGCGGAGCCACGTACGGCGGTGGCGGTCCACACGGTCGCGGGTCTCCTCCGCCAGCGAGTGATCGGGATGGGCGGCGAGCCATTCCTCGACGTCGGACTGGTAGCCGGACTCGAACTGCTCCCATTCGTCGGCGTTCGCGGTCTCGATCCAGGCGGGGCGGAAGCCCGCGGCGACGGCGAGGTCGACGAGGCCGGGGAGGTCGTGGAACTCGGACTCGGAGGCGTCGGGCCACATGGCCGACAACTCGTCGTCCGACGGCGGACGCTGCCAGAAGCCCTCGCCGAGAAGGACACGGCCGCCCGGCTTCACCAGTCGGCGGAGGACGTGCAGTGCGGTGGCGGTGTTCTCCGGCGGCCTGGCGTCGCTCAGGGCGTGGGAGGCGCTGAAGCACAGAACGAGGTCGGCGGGCCCTCGGACGGTGTCGACGGCGGACTCCCGGACGAAGCGGACGCGCTCGGCCAGCCCGCGGGCCTCGGCGTCGGCGCGCCCGCGGGCGAGGTCGTCCTCCGCGAGGTCGATTCCCACACCGGTCGCGCCGGGCGTCGCTTCGAGGAGACGGAGCATGAACTCGCCCCAGCCGCAACCGATGTCGAGCACCGTTGTCGGGGCGGTCGGGGCGGTCGGGGCGGTTCGGTCGGGGAGCCGGCCGATCATCCTGGCGGCCCGCTCCTCGGAGAGGGGGCCGTGGAAGGTGAGTCGGGTCAGTCGCGGCGGGGCACCGGTGTCATCCATGAGCCGGAAGAGTAGGCACTGCCCAGGCGCCCGGAACACCGGTTTTCCGCATGGTGTGCCAGGCAGGTGGGCGATCGACGGCGGCCCGATCGCCCCGACGTGCTCGTGGACGGTCGGCCGCCGACACCGCGATTCGGCGGCGCGGCGCCTCGACGCAGGCCGTGGAACGTGAAGCCGGGCGGCGACCACGGTGAGCGGAGACGGAGTCCGGCCGGCGGCACGGAGCGTCGTCATGGTCCGCGTCTCTCGAGGCGGCCGGGAGACGCACGTCACATCCGACCGTGTCACAAAGTTCCGGGCTGTTCCGTCGAGAAGGTGCAACTCCCGACAACGACAACAGGAGTACGCATGGAAGCCCGTTTGAACATCATGGCCAGTCCGGTCGCAGCCCAGGCCATGAAGCACATCATCTCCGCGAGCAGGGCGCTCGCGGACTCGACACTTCCCGCCGCGACGCGCGAACTGGTGTCGCTCCGCGCCAGTCAGATCAACGGCTGCGCCGGATGCATCGACATGCACACCAAGGACGCCGCCGCGGCCGGGGAGACCGCGCTGCGCCTCCACCTGGTCGCAGCCTGGCGCGAGGCCACGGTCTTCACCGACGCCGAGCGCGCCGCGCTGGAGCTGACGGAGGAGGGCACCCGCATCGCGGATGCGGCCGGCGGCGTCCCGGACGAGGTGTGGGACAACGCCGCCAAGCACTACGACGAGGACCAGCTCGCCGTCCTGGTGGCCCAGATCGCCCTCATCAACGCCTTCAACCGCGGAAACGTCATCACCCAGCAGCCCGCCGGGAACTACCAGGTGGGCCAGTACCACTGACACCCGAACGGCCGGGCATCTCGTCCGGCGCGGTCGGCAGCAGGCACCCCGGGCACCGCACAGCGCCGCGGAGCCCGGGGTGTGCGGCCCGTTCGTGCATGACGTGGCCGACCCGGCGGCGAGCAACCGTCGGTACGGGCCCGGGCCGGTCAGGCCACGAGGCGTCCTGGCCCGGCACTTCGCGAACGCGCCCCGGCGAACGCCACGGCCGATCGCGCGACGCGCCCGCCAACTCCTGTCATGTGCACCGCCGACGTGGAACGGTGGAAGCTCCGGTCCGTCGGCACGCGCCGACGTGCCGCGCGCCGGGGCCCAACCGACCACCAGGGGGAATGTCATGACACAGCAGCACGGCAGGGTGCGAAGCCGCCGGGGAACGGGATCCGTCGTCTTAGGCCTGATCGTGGGTCTGATCGCAGCGATGCTGGCCCCGACGGCCGCGTACGCCGACCCGGGGGACCCGAACCCCAACATCATCAACTGGAACGTGTTCGACGACTTCACCGGCCCGGCGGGCAACGACATCCCGCTCCGATACGGCCAGCACGACCACCCCGACCAGGACGGCTTCGGCAAATACCACATCGAGGACGGCCACGGGATGGTCCCCGACCACGAGGACATCCAGGAAACCGTCGGCACCTCCGGCTACTGCGTCCCCGCGCCCGACGACCGCGTGATCTGCACCAACACCGAGTTCAGTCTCGTCGTGGTCTACGCCACCCACGTCGACGCGCGTTCCGGGGACGGCAGGCCGTTCGGCATCATCACCGCCTACTACTTCCTGCCGTGCTTCCAGGCGGCGAAGTGCCCGTCGCCGGAACCTCCGGCGAAGGTGAAGACCACCCTCGCCTACACCGGACCCGGCGCCGTGGTGAACGGCTCCTCCGCCCGGCTCTCCGCCAGGCTCACGAACGAGTTCGGCACGCCGGTCCAGGGCCGTTCCGTCCGCTTCACCCTCGGCAGCGGTGACGCCGCCCAGCAGTGCACCGGAACCACAGCCGGTTCGGGCACGGCGACGTGCACCGTCACGGAGGTCGACCAGCCTCCGGGCACCGGCCGGATCGCGCTGACCGCGTCCTTCGCCGGCGACTCCGACTACCACCCGTCCCGTGATGCGGCCGAGTTGGGGATCACGACGCCCACGAAACTCGCCTACACGGGCGACAGGCACATCGCGAACGGCACGTCGGCGCGGCTCGCGGCCCGTCTCTCGGACCATCGGGACACTGCTGTCCCCGGCCGCACCGTCGAGTTCACCCTCGGCAGCGGGGACACCGCACAGCGGTGCACCGGCACGACCTCCGGGTCGGGGACCGCGACATGCACGGTGGACTCGGTCGACCAACCCCTCAACGCCGACGCCACCGTGCCGCTGACGGCGTCCTTCGCCGGTGATGCCTCGTTCCTGGCGTCCGAGACCTCCGCGGAGCTGCGGCTGCAGTATGCGACCGGACGCGCTTACGGGCTCTCGGCCGACGCGAAGCTGGGCCCCCTGCCGCTGCTCGACATCGAGCCGCAGCCCGACACCGGCCGGATCCGTACCGCGCGGGGCTCCACCACCTCCACCCCCTGCGCGGCCCGCTTCGCGTCGCCGCTGCTCACCGTGGAGAAGCTGTGCCCCCGGGTCGTGACCACGCTCGCCCCGGGCACGGTCACCGCGACGGCGACCGTGGCGCATGCGCGGATCGGCCTCCCGGGCCTGCCGCTCATCGAGATCTCCGGTCTGACGTCGACTACCGGCAGCAGTTGCACCAAGGCCACCGGCAGCACCACGCTTGACCTCGAGATCGCAGGGGAGCCGGTCGCGGTGCCGACCGCTCCCAACAGTGAGGTTCCCCTCGCGGGAGGTGCGCGGCTCATCGTGAACGAACAGAAGCCCGTCAGCGGCGCCGACGCCGGGAAGTCGGTGAACGGCGTCAGGCTGGTCCTGGCCGGCGGTGCCGGTGACCTGGTGCTGGGGTCGGCCGAGAGCGCCGTGCACCACTGCGGTGGGTGACGACCGGGCGGAGTACGGCTCGCCGCAGGAGTTCGTGGAGGACTTCCTGCGGCGGGCCCGCCCTGCCCTGGTCGACCTGTTCGACCGCCGTGGCGGCGAACTCGAATCGCTGCATGCCGAGTGGTCGGGGCCTCCGGGTGAGCCCCTGGTCCGGGTCCGGGCCGTGGTGGTGTTCCGTGGCACACGGTTCTCCCACCGCCGGCGCATCTGGCCGCCGAACCACCCCGCGGGCACGCAGGCCGCGATCTACGCGACCGTGCTCGAGGAGCGTCTCCTCACGCGCCCCCGGCCGCCGCACGGGACCGGGGGCGGAGCGCCGACGGAGCTGTGACCGCCGCGCGCCGCCGTCGTCCGGTCGGTGCCTCCCCGTCGGAGCGGGCCGGCGCCGCGTGGGCGGTCAGGGACGGACCACCGGTTCCCGCACTCCGTAGAGGCCGGGGAGGTCGACGAGGAGGACGTCGTTGCGTCGCTCGCCGGCCTGCACGACGTCGTCGTGGAAGCCGTGGAGTGAGTACAGCGCCAGGGTCGTCCCGCTGGTGTCGTGTCCCTGCTCGGCGAGCAGATCCCGGATCCGTTCCAGTCGTTCCAGATCCCGGGCACCGCGTCGCGCTGCGGTCGCCTTGGCTTCGCCGAGCACGGCGATCCGGGCGCGCGGGGACTGGGGGCGTTCACCCAAGACAAGGGCAAGAACGTCCACTTCGTGTCGGGTCCGTGCTGCCGGGTCGGCAACCTCGGTGGTTCCGACCGGCCCGGGGAGGCCGTCCGGCAGTACGGCGTGTGCATGGCGACGCGTCCACTGGCGCGCGAGGTCCTCGAAATGCGGCCCCAGAATCTTCGAGTCGAAGGTGGGGGTGGAGGCCTGCCAGATCTGTTCGGCGAACCCCTCCTCGATCGTGACGGCCTGGGGGAGGGTGACGAGCTGGTTGAAACGGATGACGGGGTCGGCCAGGGTGATGACGGGATGCCGCGTGCGGAGAACGTCCTGTTCGCGTTGCACGTAACCGGTGGAGATCAGGACATCGAGCGGGTGAGTCATCGCGGTGCGCTGCCGCCCCAGAGCGGATCCCACCTTCGTGGGGGTGGTGGCTCCCTGAGCGATGGCCGTGAGGATGTCGTAGTAGAGCGTGTGGTGGGTGATACGAGGGTCTTCCCGCAGGAGGTACTCGGTCTCGGTGCGGGAGTACACGGCGCGTCCGGGGTCGAGCAGCGTGCTGACGAGCCACTGGTCGAAGCCGTTGTTCGGGCTCGGACGGCCCGCAACGGGGAGGTATCCGGGCGCGCCTCCGAGCACGGCGTGCACGCGGAGCGCGGTGAGCGGATCCTCGATCCCCCAGAAGTCCCGGCTCGCGCGGAAGTCGAACGGACCCAGCCGCAGATCGACGACGGCCCGCCCGCGCAGCGGCTTGGCGCCGGACAGCAGCTCGTGCATCACGCTCATCGCGGAACCGCAGAGGACCAGCCGGGCGCCGGTGCCCCCGCCCTGTTGATGCTCGTCGTAGAGCTGCTGGATCAGGCCCGGAACCTCGGGGGAGTGCTGGATGAGGTACGGCAGCTCGTCGATGACCAGCAAGGGCGTAGCCGCCTGGCGTGAGACGACGTCCATCGCATTGACCAGGACATCGCGCCAGTCGCTGAACCGCAGGGTCCCCGGTCGCATGCCGGCGTGGGCGACCACGGCATCGCTGAAGCGTTGCAGGGCCGTGCCGCGGCCCTCTTCGCGGACGGCGGTGATGTACAGGCCGCCGACCCTCTCGGAGAGAGCCCGCAAGAGGTACGACTTGCCGTGCCGGCGGCGCCCGGACACGATGCCGAGCCGCATCTCGCGGGACGGGTCGGCGAGGAAGTCCGTCAGCAGATCCCATTCGCGCTCGCGGTCGACCACGTCGGAGGGCTTGGCCAGGTCATACGTCACGGTGGCTCCCAGTCAAGTCGACTTGAACGGAACTCGTACAAGTCTACTGCTACAGAATCCGTACAACTCGAGTTGACGCTCCGCCACGTCTCCCGGCCCGGCCACCGGCAAAAATCATGCACGCATGCTTGTTTGGTGCGCCGGTCGCTGCCACGCTGACCCGCAGGCCCGCGGCGCCGCTGCCGCACCGGCCGGCCGTGCCCGCACGCCCGACGAGGGGAGCACACCGTGTCCGATGCCCGAACCGTGCTGATCGACCTGCACAGCGAGGGCGAGGAGCTGGACCGGCTGGTCGGCGGGCTGCCGCCCGCGGACTGGAAGCGGCCCACCCCCGCACCCGGCTGGACCGTCTCCCACCAGATCGCCCATCTCGCCTGGACCGACGAGCAGGCGCTGCTCGCCGTCAACGAACCCGACGCGTTCGCCCAGGAGGCCGGGAAGGCCCTGGCCGCGCCGGACACGTTCGTCGACGACGGGGCCGAGCCGCTGGCCGCCCACCCGCCGTCCGAGCTGCTGATGCTGTGGCGGGAGGGGCGCAAGGAACTGGTCGAGACCCTGGTCGACCTCCCCGAGGGCACCCGCATCCCCTGGTACGGCCCGCCGATGAGCATCGCCTCGATGGCCTCTGCCCGGCTGATGGAGACCTGGGCGCACGGGCAGGACGTCGCCGACGCGCTCGAGGTCGCGCGGCCCCCGTCCGCCCGGCTGTGGCACATCGCCCGCCTCGGCACCCGTACCCGCGACTACGCGCACCTGGCCCACGGAATCCAGCCGCCCGGCGAGGAGTTCCGCGTCGAACTGACCGCCCCCGACGGGGAGCTGTGGACGTTCGGTCCCGAGGACGCCGCCCAGCGGGTCACCGGACGGGCCCTGGACTTCTGCCTGCTCGTCACCCAGCGCGCGCACCGCGCCGACCTCGCCCTGCGCGCCGAGGGCGCCGGCGCCGACCGGTGGCTGGACATCGCCCAGGCGTTCGCCGGACCGCCCGGCCCGGGCCGCGAGCCGTCAGGAGGCGCCGCATGAGCGCCCCCCTGCGGATCGGCAACGCCTCCGGCTTCTACGGCGACCGCTTCGACGCCTTCCGCGAGATGCTCACCGGCGGCCCGCTCGACGTCCTCACCGGCGACTACCTCGCCGAACTCACCATGCTCATCCTCGGCCGGGACCGGATGAAGGACCCCGGCCGCGGCTACGCCCGCACCTTCCTCGGGCAACTGGAGGAAGGGCTCGGCCTGGCGCACGAGCGCGGCGTGCGGATCGTCGCCAACGCGGGCGGCCTCAACCCCGCCGGACTCGCCGACGCCGTGCGCGAGCTGGCCGACCGGGTCGGCGTGCCCGTCCGCGTGGCCCACGTCGAGGGCGACAACCTGCTGCCCGAGGCCGCCGAGCGCGGCTGGCCCCCCGGCGTCCTGACCGCCAACGCCTACCTCGGCGGCGCCGGGATCGCCGCGTGCCTGCGGGCCGGCGCGGACGTCGTCGTCACCGGCCGGGTCACCGACGCCGCCCTCGTCACCGGGCCGTGCGCCGCCCACTTCGGCTGGAAGCCGGACGACCACGACGCGCTCGCCGGGGCCGTCGTCGCCGGGCACCTGCTGGAGTGCGGCCCCCAGGTCACCGGCGGCAACTACGCCTTCTTCGGCGAACACGACGTGCGCCGCCCCGGCTTCCCGCTCGCCGAGATCCACGCCGACGGCTCCGCCGTCGTCACCAAACACCCGGGCACCGGCGGCGCGGTGACCGTCGGGACCGTCACCGCCCAGCTCCTCTACGAGACCGCGGGCGCCCGGTACGCCGGGCCCGACGTCACCGCCCGGCTGGACACCGTCCGCCTCACCCAGGACGGCCCCGACCGGGTGCGTGTCGAGGGCACCCGCGGTGAGGCCCCGCCGCCCACCCTCAAGACCGGGCTGACCCGGATGGGCGGCTGGCGCAACGAGGTCGTGTTCGTCCTGACCGGCCTCGACATCGAGGCCAAGGCACAGCTGGTGCGCGACCAGATGGACGACGCCCTCGGCAGCAACCGCCCCGCCGAGGTGCACTGGACCCTCGCCCGCACCGACCACCCCGACGCCGGCACCGAGGAGGAGGCGAGCGCGCTGCTGCGGCTGGTCGTCCGAGACCCGGACGCCGACGCCGTCGGCCGCGCGCTCAGCGGCGCCGCCATCGAACTCGCCCTCGCCGGCTACCCCGGCTTCCACGTGACCGCGCCGCCCGGCAAGGGCGCGCCCTACGGGGTGTTCGAGGCCGTGCACACGGACGCCGCGAGCGTGACCCACACCGCGGTGCTCCCCGACGGTGAACGCGTCCCCGTACCGCACCCGGCGACGACGCTCGAACTCGCGGACGTCGAGGAACCGCCCCTGCCGGAGCCGCTGCCGGACGGGCCGGCCCGCCGGGCGCCGCTCGGCCTGGTCGCGGGGGCGCGCAGCGGCGACAAGGGCGGCAGCGCCAACGTCGGCGCATGGGCCCGCGACGAGCAGGGATGGCGCTGGCTCGCCCACACCCTCACCGTCGACCGCTTCCGTGAACTACTGCCCGAGACAGCCTCGTTGGAGGTGACGCGGCACGTGCTGCCGAACCTGCGGGCACTGAACTTCACCGTCGACGGCATCCTCGGCGAGGGCGTCGCCTCCCAGGCCCGCTTCGACCCGCAGGCCAAGGCCCTGGGGGAGTGGCTGCGCTCCCGCCGGCTGGACATCCCGGAGGTCCTCCTGTGACCGTCCTGCCGTCCGCTCTCGACACCGCCGCGCCGGAGTACGCCGCCAACCGCGAGGCGATGCTCGGCAAGCTGGCCGAACTCGACGCCGAGCACGCCAAGGCCGTGGCCGGAGGCGGTGAGAAGTACACCGCCCGGCACCGCGAGCGCGGCAAGCTGCTCGCCCGCGAACGCATCGAGCTGCTTGTCGATCCGGACACCCCGTTCCTCGAACTCTCGCCGCTCGCAGCGTGGGGCAGCGACTACCCGGTGGGCGCGTCACTCGTCACCGGGATCGGTGTGATCGAGGGCGTCGAGTGCCTCATCACCGCCAACGACCCGACCGTGCGCGGCGGGGCGAGCAACCCGTGGACCATGAAGAAGGCGCTGCGCGCCCACGAGATCGCCTTCGCCAACCGGCTGCCGGTGGTCAGCCTGGTCGAGTCCGGCGGCGCGGACCTGCCCAGCCAGAAGGAGATCTTCATCCCGGGCGGGGCGCTGTTCAAGGACCTCACCCGGCTCTCGGCCGCCGGAATCCCCACCGTTGCGGTGGTGTTCGGCAATTCGACGGCGGGCGGCGCGTACGTCCCCGGCATGTCCGACCACGTCGTCATGATCAAGGAGCGGTCGAAGGTCTTCCTCGGCGGGCCGCCGCTGGTCAAGATGGCCACCGGTGAGGAGAGCGACGACGAATCGCTCGGCGGCGCCGACATGCACGCCCGCACCTCCGGGCTCGCCGACTACTACGCGGTCGACGAACCCGACGCGCTGCGCCAGGCCCGCCGCGTCGTCGCCCGCCTCAACCACCGCCGGGCGCAGCCCGATCCGGGAATCGCCGACCCGCCGAAGTACGACGGCGAGGAACTCCTCGGCATCGTCCCCGGCGACCTGAGGACCCCGTTCGACCCGCGCGAGGTCGTCGCCCGCGTCGTCGACGGCTCGGACTTCGACGAGTTCAAGCCGCTCTACGGCTCCAGCCTGGCCACCGGCTGGGCGGCCGTCCACGGCTACCCGGTCGGCATCCTCGCCAACACGCAGGGCGTGCTGTTCAGCGAGGAGTCACAGAAGGCCGCGCAGTTCATCCAGCTCG
Source organism: Streptomyces meridianus (assembly GCF_023703325.1). Taxonomy (GTDB): domain Bacteria; phylum Actinomycetota; class Actinomycetes; order Streptomycetales; family Streptomycetaceae; genus Streptomyces; species Streptomyces meridianus. Next base: position 57,481 of record NZ_JAMQGM010000013.1, on the reverse strand, counting down.
CCAACCAGCGCGACATCCCCCTGGTCTTCCTGCACAACACCACCGGCTACATGGTCGGCCGGGAGTACGAGCAGGGCGGCATCATCAAACACGGCGCGATGATGATCAACGCGGTCTCCAACTCCCGCGTCCCGCACCTGTCGGTGCTCATGGGCGCCTCCTACGGCGCCGGTCACTACGGCATGTGCGGACGGGCGTACGATCCGCGTTTCCTGTTCGCCTGGCCGTCCGCCAAAGCCGCCGTCATGGGCCCCCAGCAGCTGGCCGGTGTCCTGTCCATCGTCGCCCGCGCGTCCGCCGCCGCGAAGGGACAGCCGTACGACGACGAGGCGGACAGCTCCCTGCGCGCCATGGTCGAGCAGCAGATCGAGTCCGAGTCCCTCCCGCACTTCCTGTCCGGGCGCCTCTACGACGACGGCGTCATCGACCCGCGCGACACCCGAACCGTCCTCGGCCTGTGCCTGTCGGCCGTCCACAACGCACCCGTGGAGGGCGCGCGGGGCGGCTTCGGCGTCTTCCGGATGTGAGGCTCCCGTGATCCAGTCCGTCCTCGTCGCCAACCGGGGCGAGATCGCCCGCCGCGTCTTCCGCACCTGCCGCGAACTGGGCATCACAGGCGTCGCCGTCCACTCGGACGCCGACGCCCGGGCCGCCCACACCCGGGAGGCCGATGCCGCCGTCCGCCTCCCCGGCGACGCGCCCGCCGACACCTATCTGCGCGGCGACCTGGTGGTGAAAGCCGCCCTGGCCGCCGGCGCCGACGCCGTCCACCCCGGGTACGGATTCCTCTCCGAGAACGCCGAGTTCGCCCGCGCCGTCCTCGACGCCGGGCTGACCTGGATCGGGCCGCCGCCCGAGGCGATCGAGGCGATGGCGTCCAAGACCCGGGCCAAGGACCTCATGGCGCGGGCCGGTGTTCCGCTGCTCGCGGCCATCGACCCCCGCGACGCCACGGACGGCGACCTGCCCCTGCTGGTCAAGGCTGCCTCCGGCGGCGGCGGACGCGGCATGCGCATCGTCCGCGACCTTGCCGACCTGCCCGGCGAACTGGCCGCCGCGAGCACCGAGGCCGCCTCGGCGTTCGGCGACGGCGAGGTGTTCGTCGAGCCGTACGTCGAACGCGGCCGGCACGTCGAGGTGCAGGTCCTGGCCGACGACCACGGCGCCGTCCGGGTGCTCGGCACCCGCGACTGCTCCCTCCAGCGCCGCCACCAGAAGGTGATCGAGGAGGCCCCGGCGCCCGGCCTCCCCGACCACCTCCGCGCCACCCTCCACGAGGCCGCCGCCGAAGCGGCCCGCGCCATCGGCTACCGGGGCGCGGGCACCGTCGAGTTCCTGGTCTCCGGCGAACGGGCCCACTTCCTGGAGATGAACACCCGCCTCCAGGTCGAGCACCCGGTCACCGAACTCGTCCACGGCATCGATCTGGTCGCCCTCCAACTGCGCGTCGCCGAGGGCGAACCGCTCGACCCCGAGCCCCCGGCGCCGTCCGGCCACGCCGTCGAGGCCCGCCTCTATGCCGAGGACCCGGCGCGCGACTGGCAGCCCCAGACCGGCGTCATGCACCGGCTGCGACTGCCCGAGACCCGTCACGTCCGCCTCGACTCGGGCATCACCGACGGCGACGCGATCAGCGTCCACTACGACCCCCTGCTCGCCAAGGTCATCGCCTGGGCCCCCACCCGCGCCGAGGCCGTCCGCCGCCTCGCGTACGTCCTGGAACACGCCCACCTGCACGGGCCGGTGACCAACCGCGACCTCCTCGTGCGCTCCCTGCGCCACCCCGACTTCGCCGCCGCCCGCCTGGACACCGGCTTCTACGACCGCCACCTCGCGGACCTCAACACCCCGCCCGACCCGTCCGCCGAAGCCCTCTCCGCCCTCGCCGCCGCCCTGGCCGAAGCGACCGCCCACGCCGCAGGCCCCACCCTCCCCTTGCGGCTGGGTGGTTGGCGCAACGTGATCTCGGCACCCCGGACGAAGAGTTACCGCAGTGAACCGTCCGGCACCGTCCACGAGATCGCGTACCACCACACCCGCGACGGCCTGCGCACCGACGACCCCACCACCCGCCTCCTCCATGCCACGCCCACCGCGATCACCCTCGAAACCGACGGCATCGCCCGCACCTTCGACGTCACCACCCACGACCGCACCCACGTCGACAGCCCGCTCGGCGCCTTCACCTTCACCCCCCTGCCGCGATTCCCGGACCCCACCGCCCGAACCGAACCCGGCTCCCTCCTCGCGCCCATGCCCGGCACCGTCATCCGGGTCGCGGACGTCGCGGTCGGCGACCCCGTCGAGGCCGGCCAACCCCTCCTCTGGCTGGAGGCGATGAAGATGGAGCACCGCATCACGGCCCCCACCGCCGGCACCCTCACCGCCCTCCACGCCACCCCCGGCACCCAAGTCGACGTCGGCACCCTCCTGGCCGTCGTGACCCCGAACGACGAACCCCAATGACGCCCAACCACCCGAAACCCCAGCCCTGAACTCTCCAACTCGACAGCGAAATCGAGACCCCCCACACCTCAACCGGCAGACCCACGGAAACCCACCCACCACCCCCATCCCACCCCCTACCGCGGGAGCGGGGTCGACGGAAACGGGCCCACTGACCTCGACCGCCGTGCTGCGGGACCGGAGACCACTCACGCGAGGGGACGGGGCCGCAGGGGAGGGGGTTTCTGGACACTTCCGTGTATTTGTGGCCGGCCGCGGCCGTAAATATACGGTCCAGGAACCCCCTCGCCGGAGGCCCCGGCCCCGTACCGCCCCCGCACCCCGTACCGCCCCGGCCATGCACCCCGCACCACCCGGCACCACCACCCCGCACCGCGCAACCCGCCCCCGCACAGCGCACGCGCCCCGCCACCCCGGGAGGAGCCCGCCCCATGCCCACCCAGCCCGGCCCCACCAACCCCGCCGCCCCGACCCCCGCCCTCCTCGAAACCGAGGAACAGGCCGCCCTCCGCAAGGCCGTCGCCGCCCTCGGCGCCCGCTACGGCCGCGCGTACTTCACCACCGTCACCGCCGAGGGCAGGCAGACCGACGAACTCTGGGCCGAGGCCGGCAAACTCGGCTACCTCGGCGTCAACCTCCCCGAGGAGTACGGCGGTGGCGGAGCCGGCATCACCGAGCTCGCGATCGTCCTCGAGGAACTGGGAGCTGCCGGCTGCCCCCTGCTGCTGATGATCGTCTCGCCCGCGATCTGCGGCACGGTCATCGCCCGCTTCGGCACCGACGAGCAGAAGCAGAAGTGGCTCCCCGGCCTCGCCGACGGCTCCGCCAAGATGGCCTTCGGCATCACCGAGCCCGACGCCGGCTCCAACGCGCACCGCATCACCACGACCGCCCGCCGCGACCCGGACACCGGCGACTGGCTGCTGACCGGCCGCAAGGTGTTCGTATCCGGCGTCGACATCGCCGACACCACCCTGATCGTCGGCCGCACCGAGGACGCCCGCACCGGCAAGCTCAAGCCCTGCCTGTTCGTCGTCCCCCGCGACACCCCCGGGTTCGCGTACCACCACATACCCATGGAACTCGCCGCCCCGGAGAAGCAGTTCGAGCTGGTGATGGATGACGTCCGGCTGCCCGCCGACGCGCTCGTCGGCGACGAGGACGCCGGCCTGCTCCAGCTGTTCGCCGGCCTCAACCCCGAGCGGATCATGACCGCCGCGTTCGCACTCGGCATGGGCCGCCATGCCCTGGGCAAGGCCGTCGAGTACGCGAAGACCCGGCAGGTGTGGAAGGAGCCGATCGGCGCCCACCAGGCCATCGCACACCCGCTCGCCCAGGCCCACATCGAGCTCGAACTGGCCGCGCTGATGATGCGCAAGGCGGCCCTGCTCTACGACGCGGGCGACGACATGGGGGCGGGCGAGGCCGCCAACATGGCCAAGTACGCGGCGGGGGAGGCGGCGGTCAAGGCCGTCGACCAGGCCGTGCACACCCTCGGCGGCAACGGGCTCACCACCGAGTACGGCATCGCCTCCATGATCACGGCAGCCCGGGTGTCCCGGATCGCGCCCGTCAGCCGCGAGATGATCCTCAACTTCGTCTCCCACCAGTCCCTGGGTCTCCCCAAGTCGTACTGAGACCGCCGGGCTGGGCAGGCACAGGCCCGGCGCTCCCGAAGGGCGTGACCCAGGGAACGCAGGGCCGGCCGCACCGCCGCACCGCCACGGACCGGAGCCCGGCCGCCCCGGGGACCGGAAAACCACAGAGGGAGAGGTTCCGCCATGGTGTTCCGCAGCGAGTACCCCGACGTCCCCGTCGTCGACCTGCCCATCCACGACGCTGTGCTCGGCCGCGCCGCCGGGTACGGCGACACCCCGGCACTGATCGACGGTGTCAGCGGCATGACCGTCACGCACCGGCAGCTCGACGAGTCCAGCCGTCGCATGGCCGCGGCCTTCGCCGACATCGGGGTCCGCAAGGGTGACGTGGTGGCCCTGCACAGCCCGAACACCATCGCCTACCCGGCCGTCTTCTACGCCGCCACCCGGGCCGGAGCGGCCGTAACCCCCGTCCATCCGCTCGCCACGCCGGACGAGTTCGCGAAGCAGCTGCGGGACTCCGGCGCCCGGTGGGTCGTCACCGTCTCCGCCCTGCTGCCCGCGGCCCGCGCCGCCGTCGAACTGGCCTCCATCGCCGCCGCCGACGGGACGGGCAAACCGCTGCGCGTCGAGGAGGTGTTCGTCTGCGACCAGGCGGAAGGCCACCGCTCGATCCTCGACATGCTCGCTTCGACCGCACCGGAACCCGTCGTCGACATCGATCCGGCCCGGGACGTGGCGGTGCTCCCCTACTCCTCCGGTACGACCGCCGCGCCCAAGGGCGTGATGCTCACCCACCGGAGCATCGCGACCAACCTCGCCCAGATCCACCCGCTGATCCCCAGCGGCCCCGGCGACCGTGTGCTGGCCGTCCTGCCGTTTTTTCACATCTACGGGCTCACCGCGCTGATGAACGCGCCGTTGCGCAACGGCTCGACGGTCGTCGTGCTGCCCCGGTTCGACCTGGAGCAGTTCCTCACCGCGATCGAGACGTACAAGGTCAACGCGCTGTACGTGGCCCCGCCGATCGTGCTCGCCCTTGCCAAGCACCCGGTCGTCGCGGATCACGACCTCTCCTCGCTGGAGTACGTGGTCAGTGCCGCGGCCCCGCTCGACGCCGACCTCGCGGCCGCCTGCTCGAAGCGGCTCGGGCTGCCGCCGATCATGCAGGCGTACGGGATGACGGAGCTGTCGCCCGGCACCCACGTGGTGCCGCTGAACGCGGCCGATCCGGCGCCCGGTTCGGTCGGCAAGCTGCTGCCGAACACGGAGATGCGGATCGTCGCCCTGGAGGACCGGTCGCGGGACCTCGGCGTCGGCGAGGAGGGTGAGGTCGTCATCCGCGGGCCGCAGGTGATGAAGGGCTACCTCGGACGGCCCGACGAGACCGCCGCCATGGTCGACGCGGAGGGCTGGCTGCACACCGGCGACGTGGGACGCGTCGACGCCGACGGCTGGCTGTTCATCGTCGACCGGGTGAAGGAGCTGATCAAGTACAAGGGGTACCAGGTGGCCCCGGCCGATCTGGAGGCCGTGCTGCTCACCCACGACCAGGTCGCCGACGCCGCCGTCATCGGCGCGCCGGATGCCGACGGCAACGAGGTACCGAAGGCGTTCGTCGTCCGGCAGCCGGGTGCGGGGCTCACCGCGGAGGACGTGATGGCGTACGTCGCCGAGCGGGTCTCCCCCCACAAGAAGGTGCGGCGCGTCGCGTTCGTGGAGCAGGTGCCGCGCGCCGCCAGCGGCAAGATCCTCCGCCGCGAACTCCGCGCCGCCGACCGGCCGTAGGGCCCGGCTGACGGCTGACGGTACGGGAGGGGACACCCGAACCGGTGTCCCTCCCACCCGGCGGCAGCGGGGGATGGACGCGGGTGACAGGAGGAGAAGCTGCTGCTCGGTGGAGGCGGTGCGTGCCAGACTGGCGGTATGACGGCTGACGCACTGCACCTGACCGCTGCGATCACCCATGAGGGTGAGTGGTACGTGGCGCGCTGCCTCCAGGTCGAGGTCACCTCTCAGGGCGCGACCATCGAGGAATCCCTGGAAAACCTGCGTGAGGCGCTGGAACTGTACTTCGAGGACGCCCCGGCACCCGAGGTCACCGACGTGATCACTGCCCCGGTCGAGGTGCGTGTCGCATGACCCCTGCTGTTCCCACCGGCCTCTCCGGTGCAGCTGTTGCCAAGGCCCTCGAACGCGGCGGCTTCGAACACATCTCGACCCGCGGCAGCCACGCCAAGTACCGCAGCGGCGAGCGGACCGTCGCTGGGGTGAACGGGATCCCGAAGTCGCGGCTTTCCGGGGGTTTCCCGACGCAACCGCGCGCAGTGAATGGTGTGCGCGGTTCGGGCCCTTCCTGGACGTGTCAGGTGCCTTGGAGCCGTACCTTTCGCCGGCCTTAGCGGGCCGGACCGTGCCGGAGGAGTACGCAGCAGCCCTGACCGTCAACCACGGCCCTCCGGGCGGCGAAAGCCCGTAACGTCACCAACGCGCCCAGCTGGCACACCGGCGCTTCGCCCGTGCCATGCGCTGTCAAGGGTCCCGCAGTCAGGTGCGTTCCCGGTGCGCCTGCTGCTCATGCCGTCGGAAGAGAACGATGCAGTCGGTCTCACGGCTCAGGTCGCCGCTCTCACGGGCCTGCACCTTCTGCGCGGTGAGTTGCCGGCACACGGCGCACGGCTCCGGTTGAGGCGTGGTTCGGCCCGCGGTCATGGTCTCCCCTTGCGATGGCGATGTCGGCCCACAGGACCGCGGGGGCGGTGCCCGTGGCGCTGCGGTGTCCGTAGGCGGTCACGTCGTCCAGTGCGGCGACGATGAGGTCGATCCCCGAACGGGTGATGCGACGGGGCAGTTCGACCTCGATGCGGAAGCGGTCGGGGAGCGTGGCAACAGTCGGCTCGCTGCCTGTCGCCGCGCTCAGGGCGGCGGCGAGGGCGATGGCGCGGCTTCGCGGACTCGGCACGATGCTCCCCCGATGAGTGAGTGCTTGATTACACAACGTGCATCTGAATGCTCAGCTTGCACCTGATGGGTTAACTTGTCAATGTCGACGCCCGACCCTGCGGGGAGCCCGAATTGCCGCGAGAGACGCCGTACTTGCAGATCGCCGATCGGCTGCGTGAACGCCTGGCTGCGGGGGAGTGGGTCATCGGCGACCGGCTTCCGTCCCGGGCTGCCGTCGCCGCCGAGTACGGGGTCGGGCAGAGCGTTGCCCAACGGGCCATGGAGCGGCTGATCATCGAGGGCCTGCTCGAAGGCCGAGCCGGATCGGGCACCTACGTCCGCCGTCCGCGCGAGAGGCTGCGCATGGTCAGGTCGCAGCACCGCGAGATGCGCGGCGGATCGCCGTTCCGTGCCGACATGCGGGAGAAGGGGCTGGCGGGTACCTGGGAGTCGCGCAGTGCGGCCCGGACACCGGCGCCCGACCACATTGCGGACCGCCTTGCCATCGCCCCCGGCGACCCGTGCGTCGTGACGCACTACGAATTCCTCGGCGACGGACTGCCCGTCCAGCTCAGTGAGTCCTGGGAGCCGATGGCGGTCACCGGAGGCACGCCGGTCGTCCTGCCGGAGATGGGGCCGTTGGCCGGTGCGGGCGTGGTGGAGCGCATGCGCTCCATCGGTGTCGAGGTCGAGGCGGCCCTCGAAGTGCCACGCCCGTCCCGCGCCACGCAGGAGCAGGCGAACCTGCTGGGAATCGCCGTCGGCGACCTGGTGACCGTGATCGAGCGGACCTACTGCGCCACCGACGGGCGGCCGGTCGAGACGGCGACGATCGTGGTGCCCGACGTGCGCTGGGAGATCGCGTACTGGGTTCCCGTCAAGCCTGCGGGGGAGTAGCCGCCGCAGCCGGCCGGTTCGTCGTCACGCTCATGGCGAGCGTACGAGGTGGCATCGACGCATGAGTGTTCCGCCGCCGGGCCTACCCGGCGCTGCGGGCGGTCCGCCGCCGCGGCGTGGCTGTTGAGGGGGCCCGGACTCCTTCTGCTCTCGCTCATTCCGGCCGTCCCTGACGGGGCCCCGCATCGGGCGGGCGGCGCACCGAGTTGGCGTCAAGGCGGTCCCGTTCCGTGCGGGCCGCGGGCGGTGGTGGAGCGGTCGGGGCCCGTATCGCCGCTGCCTGCGGAACCGGCTTCGGTCCCGGTCGGCGCCTCGTCGGCTTCGGCGGGCCGGTTGCGGGTGGAGATCAGCGACCAGGCGATGGAAACGGCGATCGTCCCGGCGATGACGCCCAGGGTGAGGGGGATGGGGAGCTTGCCGACCGGGGTCTCGGACAGGATGAGCTTGACGCCTGCGAAGACGAGCAGGACCGCGAGGCCGTAGTGCAGGTACGCGAAGCGGCGCAGGAGTCCGGCGAGGCAGAAGTACAGGCTTCGCAGGCCCAGTACGGCGAAGGCGTTGGCGGTCCACACCAGGAAGGTGTTGGTCGTGATCGCGAGTACGGCGGCCACGGAGTCGACGGCGAAGATCAGGTCGGTGGCCTCCACTGCGACCAGGACCACGAACAGCAACGTGGCCACCCGCTTGCCGTTGATGCGGACGAAGAACTGGGAGCCGTGGAATTTCGGGTCGGTGGGGATGAGCTTCTTGACCAGGCGGACGACGGGATTGCGGTCGGGGTGAACCTCCTCGTCCTTGGACACGGCCATCTTCCAGCCCGTCCAGATCAGGAACGCGCCGAAGAGGTAGGCGGTCCAGAAGAACACCTGGAGCAGTTCGGCGCCGACGAAGATGAACACCAGCCGGGCCGCGAGGGCTCCGAGGACGCCCCAGAAGAGGACCTTGTGCTGGTAGGCGTCGGGCACGGCGAAGAAGGAGAAGACCAGCGCGAAGACGAAGACGTTGTCGATCGACAGGGCCTTTTCGATCAGGTAGCCGGCGTAGTAGGTGGAGGACACCTCCCCGCCCTGCCACGCCCAGAGGATGAGACCGAAGCCGAGGCCGATGGCGATCCAGACGCCGCTCCAGATCGCTGCCTCGCGGAAGCCGATCACGTGGTTGTCGCGGTGCGCGATCAGGTCGACGGCGAGCATCACGCCGATGCCGACGGTGACTGCGGCCCATACCCACAGCGGGACGGCGAACGACAGGTCATTCATCGCGAACGGTTCCTCTCCGGAGCAGGGAAGGACGCAAAGGCGCTACGGCGAGAGCGGGTGCCGGGGGGACCGGGCGGGGGCGACCACGTGAACGGAGGGGCCGCTGCGCAGGGCCGCGGCCTCGATCAGCGCGAGCCCGTCGAGCCCTTCGGGGCCGCGGCGGGCCGCCACCACGTGCGGGGCCCGGTGACGGGTGGCCAGTGCCAGCAACGCCTCCGCCGCCGCCAGCCGCGAACCTCTGCCCGCGGGCAGGTGGAGGACCTCGGGGATGCAGCCCGTTCCGTGCGGGCCCACCTTCGGCATGACGCGGGCCAGTACGGCTCGCACCGGCGCGGAGGTCGGTGCGAGGGAGGCGCGGCGGATGCGCGGGGGCATCGCGACGATCAGCAGCAGCGGAACGCGGCGGGTCAGTGCCATCCGCACCGCGGCCTCGGCAACCGCCACATCGTCCACCCGGTCGGTCAGCACTGCCGCCACCGGTTGTGCAAGGCCCGTTCGTCCGGGGCGGGGAACGCCGTCATGCGCGGAGTGCAGGGGCTGTCGGGTCATGGCGCCACCCTCCTTCCCTATGGAACGGAATGCCCCAATCGTCCCTCCGTAATCCGATGCCCGTCAATAATTACGCGAAAAAAAATTCGTCAATAAAGATTCGCATGAGGAGGGTGGATGCCCGAAGTGCGGTTCGTATGATGGAGGGCATGGGTACGACACCGGCACGTGGGGACCAGTGGACGTTTCTGACCAACCACGCACGGGTGCTCCTGCGCATCGCCGGAGACCCGGAGGTCCGCCTGCGTGACGTCGCCGCAGGTATCGGCATCACCGAGCGGGCAGTGCAGATCATCGTCGCCGACCTGGAAGCGTCCGGATACCTGACCCGCACCCGGGTGGGCCGCCGCAACCGCTACACCATCGACCCCACCGTCGCCCTGCGCCACCCCGCCGAGGCCGACCATCCCGTCGGGGACCTCCTCGGCGCCTTCCTCCACCGCGAGGACACCCCCGACGCCGTGCCCGCGGAACCGGGGTCGGCCGACACCTGAGGCGCGCTGCCTCGACCGGCCCCACGGGCCGCGGTCCGGATGCCGGCGTCCGGCGCATCGCGGACCGTTTCGCGGTGACTACCGCAAGCAGGTCGCGGAACTCCACGACCCCAGGCGGCACAAGTGCGTCGCGATTGCCGAGATCGGCAGTGCCATCGCCGGTTATGTGGCCTGGACCGTCGACCCGGGCCGCAGGAACGGCACCGTCGTGATCCTCGCGGTCGGGGCGGAGCACCGACGGGACCACGTGGGTACTGTCCTGTGTGAGCACGCTTTCGACGCGATGCGACAACTCGGCGCGCAGGTGGTCGAGATCGGCACCGGCGGGGATGCCTTCCACGCTCCTGCCGTGCCCTCTACGAGAGCATCGGGTGCGTTCCGTTCCCCGTTGCGATCTACTACCGGCAGCTCTGACACCCTCCGTCCGGGGCGGGCGCGACCTGCGCCCGCCCCGGACGGGGTCTGCGACGGCCTCACCGTCGGATGGCGGTCTCCACGCGCACCCACAGTTCGGCCCCGATACACAGCACCGCCGCGACCAACGCGAGCACGTGCTGCCGCCGCATCAGCGCTCCCGAGTCGCTCAGTCATCCTGCAATCGGCTCCTCGAATCCGGTCATCACGACCAGCGAAACAACGGTGAACGCGATCACGGTCACCAGGAAACCGGCCAGGAACGACCATGCGAGATTGTTCAACTCAGATGCCTGCCCGGGAGAAACCGCCCACGAGTTCGCCCAGGGCATCCAGAATTCCCTGGCCCAGCGGTGTCGGGGCAATGAGCACCCCCAGCGCCAGCACGATGACCACGCCGAGCTTGTCGTCGAACCGGCTTCTGGCCTCGGTTCGGCGACGCAGTCGGACGACGACGATGACAGCGAGCAGAACGGCGACATTGATGCTGAGCAACCGGACTCCCTGGGACCTCGATGGTTTCCCGCTCGATGAGTTCGTGGAGCGCTTCCCACAGGCCTGTGTATCCGGAACCGGGTTTTGTCGTCGACGAGTTGTGGGTGCCTGGCGGTAAATCATCCTGAAATGACGGATCGGTAGCCCTTGCGCCGACTGCACCGGCGTCACGGGCCTGGTCGTCGAACCATGCAGGCGCGCTTGATTGTTTCTGGGGCCGCTGCCACCCTCTGAGTGCCGCGCTCCGGCCACCCGTGGGCCGCTGCACGCGCTCCGCCGCGGACCGCGCGCAGGCTACCGGGAGCGGGGGCAGGCCCGTTCGCCCAGGAAGGATCAGGCCCACATGACGGAGACCGAACCCCTCGTCCGCCGCGCCACCGAACGCGGCATCACCGTCCTCACGCTCGACTCGCCCCACAACCGCAACGCGCTCTCCAGCCGCCTGGTCACCGAACTGCACGCGGGACTGGCCGACGCCGCCGCCGACCCGGACGCCCGCGCCGTCGTACTCACCCACACCGGCAACACCTTCTGCGCGGGCGCCGATCTGAGCGAGGCGAGCGCCGACGACGCCCCGACGGCGGCCCCGCTGGGGCTGGCCCGGCTGCTCAGGACGATCGTCGAACTGCCCAAGCCGGTCGTCGCCCGGATCACCGGCCACGCACGGGCCGGCGGCCTCGGACTGCTCGGCGCCTGCGACATCTCGGTGGCCGGTCCGGGATCCACCTTCGCCTTCACCGAGTCCCGGCTCGGCCTCGCCCCCGCCGTGATCTCCCTGCCGCTGCTGCCCCGCCTCGAACCGCGCGCCGCCGCCCGCTACTACCTCACCGGCGAGAAGTTCGACGCCGCCGAGGCCGCCCGCATCGGACTGGTCACTCTCGCCACCGACGGCGCCGCCGACGAAGCCCTCGCGCCCGTGCTCGACGGGCTGCGCCGGGCCTCGCCGCAGGGGCTGGAGGAGTCCAAGCGGCTGGTCACCGCGGACGTGCTGCGCGCCTTCGACCGCGACACCGAGGCGCTCGCCGAGCAGTCGGCGCGGCTGTTCGCGTCCGACGAGGCCCGGGAGGGCATGACGGCCTTCCTGGAGCGCCGTGACCCCACGTGGCTGACGTGAGCGGTCGCGCCGCCGCGCGGGACCCCCAGCAGGACCGCAGCCGCGCCACCCGGCAGCGCCTGCTGGAAGCAGCCGTGGCGTGCCTCGCCGAGTACGGCTGGACCGGCAGCACGGTGACGGTGGTCGCCGAGCGAGCCGGGGTGTCCCGCGGGGCGGCGCAGCACCACTTCCCCACCCGGGAGGACCTGTTCACGGCGGCGGTGGAGCACGTCGCCGAGGAACGTTCGGCAGCGGTGCTGGCGCTATCCGGCGATCTGCCGCCCGAGGGGTCGAGCGCCCGGACGGCGGTGATCGTGCGGTGGCTCGTGGACCTCTACACCGGCCCGCTGTTCCGCGCCGCGCTCCAGCTGTGGGTGGCGGCGTCGAACGAGGAACGGCTGCGGCCCCGGGTGACGGCCCTGGAGGCCAGGGTCGGCCGGGAGACGCACCGGATGGCGGTCGAACTCCTCGGGGTGGACGAAAGCGTCCCCGGTGTACGGGAGACCGTGCAGGGTCTGCTGGACATGGCGCGCGGCCTGGGCCTCGCCAACGTGCTCACCGACGACCGGGCGCGCCGCGAACGTGTCGTCGAGCAGTGGGCGCGCATCCTCGACGACCAGCTGAACCAGGCCAATCAGGACCGTAGTTGACAGGGGCGAGTCCCCCCAAGGCTCCACATGACGGGTGCGATCGTGGTGTTCCCGCTGATGGCAGCCCCCTGTCGGGCGCGCGAGCGGCATCAGGGGCGGTCGCGCAGCTTCTCGATCTCGGGGGGAAGGGACTTGTTGGCCCCGGAGACCATGAGGTGGGCGTCATCAGGGTCCCCCACCGCGATGGCGATGTCGGGGTCAAGTCCCTCGACCTTGTGGGCGGTCGACTCGGTGGCACGTTCCTCGGTCCGGCGCCCGGTGTCGTAACAGGGCGGTTGGGTGGCGGTGCCGAGTTCTTCCCCGACAGTGAAGTCGATGTTGGCGACACCGTGGTACTTGCGATCCTCATAGGTCACCACGTGTGCGCATGCTGCCGCGCTCTCGCCGCCGCCCGACACCGTGCAGCCGGCAGCCGAGGCCACGGCAGCCGCGACGACCAGCATCGCGCGTAGGGCGACGTGCTGGCGGACCGAGAGCGCAACGGTCATCAGTTTCGTTCCTCACTCGTTCTTTCCGAGCCGCCGAACGCGTTGTTGTCGGCAGGCAGTTGGCGAAGCGCGGCAGGTGCGGCCCCGCCCGTGACCGGGCGGAGCCGCGCCCCCCTCGGAGCACCGGCTTCAGCAACGCATCGGCCAGCGCCCCGGATCAGCGTGTCAGCCGTTCAGGTCGGGCCGGTGGGACACCCGGAGGGTGTTCACCAGGCTCTTGCCCTTGACCGCCACGAGCCGCAGGTTCAGCTGCCCGTCCTTGACCTCGACCGTGAAGCTCCTGGTCAGGGCCTTGTGCGAGCCGCCCGCCTCGAGTGCGATGTCGAGGTTGGAGACCTTCTCCGTCCCCTCGGCGAGGATGTCGAACACCCGTTTGTCCGGTGCCTTGTTGCTCAGCTCGGCGAAGCCCAGCTCGACCTGGTAGACGCCGTCGGGCATCCCGTCGAACCGGTACTCGTACGGGCCCTGCCGCGCGGTGCGGAAGAGGTCCTGCTCCTCCGTGCCGGACACGGTCTTGGTGGTGCGGACCGTGGCGGACGAGCCCAGGTAGCCGTAGCCGCCGGCCGCGTAGGCCCGGTCCGGGCCCCAGCTGTCGCCGAGCAGGTCGACCGTCGAGCCGGTGGCGCCGGTGTCGAGGGCCTTCCGGTACGCGGGGACGGCCACGGTGACCGGGATCTCGAGGACCGGTTCCCGGCCGCTGTCCGAGGCCACCTGCACCGTGCCGCGCAGCACGGAGCCGGGAGCCGCGCCGGCGGTGTCGAAGGTCAGGGTGACCTTCTGCTCCTCGTCCTTCGCCAGGTTGCCGGAGGCCGGGGAGGTCTTCAGCCAGGCCGCGCCGTCCTTCTCGCTCACCGTGTAGTCGGTGGCCGAACCGGAGTTGGCGAGGGTCATGGTGCGGGTGCGGGTCTCGTCGGCCGGGATCACGAACTCCAGGTCGGGCGACTGCATCTGCACTCGTCCGGTGGCCAGTGACGTGGCCTCGCGGGACACCTCGCCGCCGGTGAGCGACGCGGTGCGGCTGCCTGCCGCGTAGTGGTCGGCGGTCACCGCCACGGTGTAGTCGCCGCGGTCCTCGGCCGGCACCTGCACGAGGTAGCTGCCGTCCTCACCGGTGGTGGTGGAGCCGACGGCCGCGCCGTCGCGGGTGACCTCGACGCCGGCGCCGTCGACCGGCAGGCCGTCGTTGTCGTCCTTGACGGTGCCGGAGACGATCGCGCTCCGGTCGGTGCGGAAGGCGATGGTCATGCCGTCCCGGACCGCCGGCTCGTTGTACGCGTACTGCAGAGCGTCGGTGCCGGCCGCGTTCTCGGCGCCGATGGTCGCACCGGAGCCGTTCTCGTAGCTGCCGGTGCCGATGTCCTTGTAGTGGAAGGAGTAGGCGCCGTCCTCACCCAGGACGGCCGCGAAGCTGATCCGCTGCCGGTCGCTGGAGGGAGACGAGGTGATGATGACGTTCCGCCACTCGACCACGACCTGACGGTGCGGGGCGGTGCCGCGGGTGGCCCAGTAGACGCCGGCCTCGTCGTCGAGCTGGAGGTTGTCCCAGAACGGGTAGAGCGCCCCGTCGGGGTTCAGGGTGCTCGGCAGTGTCCGGTTGATGGACGTGGTGCTGCTGTCGCCGAAGGCCAGCACGCCCTCGATGGTCGCGGTGGCCTTGCGGTAGGTGTCGCCGTAGAGGGCGACCGGGAACGGCAGGTCGAACTCCCTCGCGCCGTAAGTGTTGCTGGAGTACTCCAGCTCGGTGTCCCCCGTGGGGAACTGCCGGTCCGCCGGCCGGCAGCTGGTGCCGGCGGTGTCGGTCCGGCTGGCCAGATCGACGTTCTTCGTGGCACCGCCCTCCGTCACCTCGACGGCGACGCTGGTGCCGGAGGCGCAGCGGCTGACCGGGGTGACGGCGACGTCGTAGGAGCCGACGGGCAGGGTGACCTCGTACGTGCCGTCTGCGCCGGTCTCGGTGCTCACCGGCGTCCCCTGGACGGCGACGGCGGCGCCCGCCTCGGGCCCGGCCTCGGTGCGGACGGTGCCGCTCAGCTTGGCGCTGGGGGCGGCGTCCAGGGCGGCGTCCCGGGTGGCGGTCTCGTTCTCGACGACCGTGACGCTGTACTCCTTCGTCAGGTAGCCGAACTTGGAGACGGTCAGCGTGTACTCGCCGACCATGGCCTTCGGCAGCGCGTACGTGCCGTCCTGGCCGGTCGTCAGCGTCCGGTTCATCGTGCCGGACAGCTTGACGGTGGCGTCCGCGAGCGGCTGCGAGCCGGAGGTGACGGTGCCGGCGACCGCTCCGAGCGCGCCGCGCGGGGCGGCGCTGACCGCGTCGAAGGCGTTCAGTCGGCCCTCGCCGAACACGTTGTTGTCGGCCGCGGTGCCGCCGCAGGTGGTGTTGTCGACGTCGGTCGCGGAGGCGTCGAGCAGCTTCTCCGTCTCGGCGACGTCGCCCTGGAGCGCCGGCGAGGCCGACCACATCAGCGCCACGGTGGCCGCCGTGTGCGGGGAGGCCATGGAGGTGCCGGAGATCGAGTTGTAGCCGCCGCCGGTCCAGGCCGAGCGCACGTTCACGCCGGGCGCGGCGAGGTCCGGCTTGATCGCGCCGTTCTCGCCGGTGCCGCGCGAGGAGAAGCTCGCGATGGTGTTGTTGATGTCGAACGCGCCGGACGAGTAGGCGTTGGTGTACATGCCCGGTGAACCCGAGGTGTTGCAGTTCGGGCCGCTGTTGCCGTTGGAGAACGCCGGGAAGATGCCGGCGTCCCGCCAGGACTGGACGGTGTCCCGGTACCAGGTGTCGTAGACGCCGGAGCCCCAGGAGTTGTTCACCACGTCGGGTGCCAGGTCGGGGCGGGGGTTCAGACCGGCGGAGTCGGTGGGCGCGACGACCCACTGTCCGGAGGCGAGGAGCGAGTCGCGGCTGCAGGAGCTGGACTCGCAGCCCTTGGCCGCGATCCACTTCGCGCCGGGGGCGACGCCGACCTGGTTGCCGGCGCCGTCGTCGCCGACCATCGTGCCCATGGTGTGGGTGCCGTGGCCGTTGTTGTCGCAGGGCGCGGTGCCGGAGCAGACGGAGGCCGGATCGAACCAGTTGTAGTCGTGGCTGTAGGAGCCGTCGGACTTCAGGCCGCGGTAGCCGGCCTTGACCGCCGGGTGGTCGTACTGCACGCCGGTGTCGATGTTGGCGATGACGACGCCTTCGCCGCGTACGCCCAGGTCGGTCCAGACCTTGGGGGCGTCGACGCGGTCGACGTTCCACTCGACCGCGTCGACGGACGGCTCGTCCTTGCCGGGCAGCGGATCGGGGATGACGACCGGATCGTCGGCCTCGAGCGCGGTGACCTCGGGGCGGGCTGCGATCTTTTCGGCGAGCGACTTGTCCGCCGTCACCTTGATCGTGTTGCTGATCCAGAAGCTCTTGTAGTGCGCACCGGCCTTCTTCAGCAGGGTGCGCACTCCCGCCTGGCTCTTCTCCGCGTGCTCGGTCTCGGCCTTGAACAGCGCGCGTGCCTTGGCGTCCTTGGACTCGGCCGCACGGGCTGCGGACACGTCGGCCCGTGAGCCGAGCCGAATCCAGAACGTGCTGCGGTCCTTGTCGCCGAGTTGCCCGAGGACCTTGGTCTCGGCCTTCTGCTGGAGCGGCGACGGACCGGGCGGTGCGGGCGCGGCGGCGGCCGGAGCCGAGCCGAGGGCCAGTGGCAGGGCCACGGCGGCGGCGGTCAGCGAGGCGTAGAGGCCTCGGGACCGCAGGGTGCGTCTACCCACGAACTCTCTCCTTCAGTGGAGGCGGGATCTCCCGCCGGAGCGAAGAAGTGCACGTGGCGCCAGAACGGTCGGAAGCCCGGCGCGGACGGTGCCCCGGGTGGGGGGCGTGGGGGGACGCACCGATGCCGCCGAGCATGGACATGGCGATTTTGAAGGTAAAGGGAGGGTAAGCGCCAGGGGGCCTCAGGGGCCGGATCCGGCCAAGGTTCGCGCTGTGCCTGTGAGGCCCGTGGGGTGTGCGGTGCCGGTGAGAACCCGTGCGGCGAGGTGACGCGCACCGGCCCGGCGGTGTGCCGCGGATGCACGGGACCACCGGGCCGGCGTCGAGGCGTCCGTCGGAACCGGAGACGCCTAGAGAGCGCAGGTCAGCCGGAGATGTCGCCGTAGCCGCTGACGTCCTGCGGGCTGCGCGAGCCGGGCCCCACATAGCGGGCCGAGGGACGCACCAGCCGGCCGGTGCGCTTCTGCTCCAGGATGTGTGCGCTCCAGCCCGCGGTACGGGCGCAGGTGAACATCGACGTGAACATGTGCGCCGGAACCTCGGCGAAGTCCAGCACGATCGCCGCCCAGAACTCGACGTTCGTCGCCAGCACCCGGTCGGGACGCCGGTTGTGCAGCTCCTCCAGCGCGGCCTTCTCCAGTGCCTCGGCGACCTCGAAGCGCGGCGCCGCCAGCTCCTTGGCCGTCCGCCGCAGCACCCGGGCCCGGGGGTCCTCGGCGCGGTAGACGCGGTGGCCGAAGCCCATCAGCCGCTCGCCCTTGTCGAGGGCGTGCTTGACGTACGCGGTGGCGTCCCCGGTGCGCTCGATCTCCTCGATCATGCCGAGGACGCGGGACGGCGCACCGCCGTGCAGCGGGCCGGACATGGCTCCCACCGCGCCCGAGAGGGCGGCTGCCACGTCGGCGCCGGTGGAGGCGATCACGCGGGCGGTGAACGTCGAGGCGTTCATGCCGTGCTCGGCGGCGGACGTCCAGTACGCGTCCACGGCCTTCACGTGCTTGGGGTCCGGCTCGCCGCGCCAGCGCTTCATGAACCGCTCGACGACGGTCTCCGCCGTGTCGATCTCCTTCTGCGGCACCATCGGCAGGCCCTGCCCGCGCGCGGACTGCGCCACGTAACTGAGCGCCATCACCGCGGCGCGGGCCAGGTCGTCACGGGCCTGCGCCGCGTCGATGTCGAGCAGCGGTTTCAGGCCCCACACCGGCGCCAGCATGGCCAGCGCGGACTGCACGTCCACGCGGATGTCGCCGGAGTGCACGGGGATCGGGAACGGCTCGGCGGGCGGCAGGCCGGGGTTGAACGAGCCGTCGACGAGCAGGCCCCACACGTTGCCGAAGGAGACGTGGCCGACCAGGTCCTCGATGTCGACCCCGCGGTAGCGCAGTGCGCCGCCTTCCTTGTCGGGTTCGGCGATCTCCGTCTCGAACGCGACGACTCCTTCGAGTCCGGGTACGAAGTCGGACATCTGGCGGCTCCTCGGGGATGTGGTCGACATGTGGCTCGTGACCAGGCTGTCAGTGACGTCCGGTGCCGGGGCGGATACGCGTCCGCGGGTGTGCGGCTCACGCTCCCGACCGGTCACCCGGGTGATGCCCCGCTCGGGGGTCGTCCACCCCCGGCGGCGGGAACCGGGGTCCGTCGGCTGTTCCCGGTCCGGGCGTGCCCCGGGCTGTGGGCGGGTTGCCGGTCATTCCGCAAAGGGTGGCACTGGGTGCACGACGACTCAGTGTGACGGGTCGGGGGCGCACGGGGAAGGGTGATGTGCCGCACAGGAACCGTTGCGCCCGGTGAGGGTTGGCGCACGGCGCGGCTGGGGAAAATGTGCGGTCGAGTCGGGCGGTCGTTCGCGAGCGACGGGGTCGCGGGCTGCTGGGGTTGCGGGTGTGCGGGTGACGGGCCCGTGCCGGGCCCGCCGCGGGAGTGGAGGTCTGCGGGTCCCGGGCGGTTCCGGTTCGCCTGCCGGAGTCCCGTGCCCGCGGCGGGGGCGTGTTGCAAGATGAGCCCGTGTCCCACGCCGATTCCGCACCGCAGCCCTTCCGGGCCTTCGACCCGGCCGCCATGCGCGAGCACTACCGCACGGAGGGGCTCGACGAGGCCGACCTCGCCCCCGGGCCCGTCGAGCAGTTCGCCCGCTGGTTCGAACAGGCGGCGATGAGCGGGCTGTACGAGCCCAACGCCATGATCGTCTCCACCGCCGACGCCTCGGGGCGGCCTAGCTCGAGGACGGTACTGCTCAAGCAGTACGACGAGCGCGGGTTCGTCTTCTACACGAACTACGGCTCGCGCAAGGGGGCCGAGCTCACCGCGAACCCGCGGGTCTCACTGCTGTTCCCGTGGCATCCGGTCGCCCGCCAGGTGATCGTCGAAGGAGTCGCCGAGCGGACCGGGCGGGACGAGACCGCCGCCTACTTCCGGACCCGTCCGCACGGGTCGCAGCTCGGGGCGTGGGCTAGCCGGCAGTCGTCCGTGGTCGGCTCCCGGGATGAACTGGACGGGTTGTACAGGGAGTTGGCGGACCGGTATCCGCCGGAGGAGCGGGTTCCGGTGCCGCCGGGGTGGGGCGGGTTCCGGGTGGTGCCGGAGCGGGTGGAGTTCTGGCAGGGGCGGATGAACCGGTTGCACGATCGGTTGCGGTACGTCCGGGGTGCGGGCGGGGACGGCGGGGGCGGGGCGGAGTGGACGGTGGAGCGGCTGTGTCCGTGAGGGGTGCGGGCGCGGGTCCGGGTTCGGACGCGGGGCCGTCGGGGCGCGGGTGAAGGGGCTGGGGCCGTCGGCGAGGTGACGGGTTCCGGGGCCTGCGGGCTCGGGGTCCTGGACCGTATATTTACGGGCCGCGCAAGCGGGGTTTTGGTTCGTCACCCCCGCTGACGGCCCACAAATACACGGAAGCGTCCAGGACCCCGACCCTCCGGTCCCGTCCCCCTTCGGCTGTCTGCTCCGGCTCCGTCCCCCTCCCGCCGTTGCCGGTCGCCCGGTTGCGCTTCGGCATTCCGCGCTGGACCGGCCGGGTTCGGCCGGTCCACCGTCGAAGGGAAGGGGGTGGATGGTGGTTGGGCGTCGTTTCGTCGTGAGGGAGGGGGAGTTGGGGTCGGGGTCAGGTGAGGGCTTCGGTGCGGGGGGTGCCGTCCCAGCCTTCGCTGGGGGCGGGGAGGTTGTGGAGGGCGGCGATCGTGGGGGCGACGTCGATCGTGCGGGCGGGGGCGTTGCTGATCGCGCCGCTGCGGACCCGCGAGGAGCCGCCGCCGACGAAGAAGGGGATCGGCAGCGTCGCCGGGTGCCCGTGGTTGCCGGGGATCGGGTTGGAGACGGGCGCAGGATCGGAGAACCGGTAGCCCGGCCGGGCATAGGCGACGAGATCGCCGGCCCGTGCGCCGAGGCGGAGTTCGGCCGGGTCGTGGACCGAGAGGACGCCGTCCTGCGCGGCGACGATGTCCCGCATGCGGCCGACGGCGCGGTCGCGGTCCTCGGCGGCGCCGGTCCAGTAGAGCAGGTCGGCGCCGCCGTTCTGGGCGATCGCGTAGTGGTCCTCGAGGAGCGGGTCCTCGTCGAGGGCGGCCGCGAGGGTGATCACGGCGTGCGGCAGGGACCAGTCCATCGAGTGGTCGGCCAGCACGATGACCACGCTGTTCTCCCAGCGCCCGGTGTCGGTGAGGTGGTCCAGGACGCGGGCGATCTGCGCGTCGGTGCCGGCGAGGGCGGCCTTCCGGGCGGCCTCGAGGGTGGTGCCGGTGATGTCGCTGTGGCCGACCCGGTCGACGTCGCCGAAGTTCACGAACACCAGGTCCGGGTCCGAGCTGTCGATCATGGCGATGGCCGCGTCGGCGGTGAACGCGTCCGGGGCGTGCCCGGTGACGGGCAGCAGCGGCTCGGGCTTCCACTGCACGTCGGCGCGCGTGCCGAAGATGCCGTGCAGGTAGCGCTTGGACAGCACGGTACCGCTGGTCAGGCCCTTGGCGCGGAGCAGTTCGAAGACCGTGGTCGCGTCGAGGTCGTCCGGCCGGTCCAGGTCGCGGACGGTCTTCTCGACCGGGTCGTAGACGGCGTTGGCCGGGACGCCGGAGCGGTCCGGGCGGACGCCGGTCATCATCATCACGTGGTTCGGGATGGTCTCCATGACCGGCATGGACTGTGCCGAGGGGTAGTTCGTGCCCTCGTCGCGCAGCTTCGACAGACGCGGCATGAGGACGGGGTGCACCTCGTCGGGCCGGCAGCCGTCGACGACCAGGACGTAGGTGCGCAGCCGGCTGTCCGGCGCGGCGGTGGCCGTGGGGACGGCGCTGCCGCCGAGGATGAGCCCGCCCGCGCCACCGGCGACGGTGGCCAGGAGCTTCCGGCGGGACAGGGGCTGGGAATGGCGTGGCATCAGGGTTCTCCGGGGGAGGCGGCGGATCAGAGGGCGAGGGGGGACGGGGCCGGGGTGACGCGGTTGCTGCCGGCCTCGACCTGCCACCCGGCGGCGCGGCGGGCGGTGGCGTTCCGGTCGGTGCGGTCGCTGATGTAGACCCAGTCCATCTGCACGCGCTCGGGCGTCACTTCGAGCAGCGAGTAGCCGTGGGAGTCGAACTCCAGCATCTTGACGTGCCGGTTGGCGGTCTTGATCGACTCCTCGACGGCGACCGAAGTCGTGCGCGGCGGGGACTTGGTGATCTCGTCGAGGTTGTCCGACGTCACGGACGTGCACACGAGTTCGGCGGCGACCGACGGCGAGGCCGGATAGGTGCCCGCGTCGAGCGGCACGTCGGCGGCCCACGAGGAGTGGATGTCGCCGGTGAGGAAGACGGTGTTGTCGATGCCGTTGTCGTGCAGGTGCGACAGCAGTTCACGGCGGTCCGCGGTGTAGCCGTCCCACTGGTCGACGTTGTACGGGACGCCCTCGGGCGGCAGGAGCCCGGTGACGTCGGCGAGGGGCCGGCCGATGCTGTCCGGCAGCGGTGGGAAGACCACCGGGGCGATCATCACCGGGTTGCCGACCAGCCGCCAACGGGCCTTCGTGGTGGCCAGGTTGTCCTTCAGCCAGCGCATCTGGTCGTCGCCGGTGATGCTGCGCGCCGGGTCGTCGACGTCTCCGAGTTCGGTCTGTCCGACCTGCTTGCTGCGGTAGGTGCGCAGGTCCAGCAACGACAGGTCGGCCAGGCCGCCGAAGGCGAAGCGGCGGTACAGCCTGCGGGCGTCCGGTTCGCGGACCGGCATCCACTCGCCCCAGGCGCGGCGGGCGGCGGCGATCCGTGACGTCCAGTCGCCCTCGGCGCCGGGCGTGTGGTTCTCGGCGCCGCCGCTCCAGGCGTCGTTGGCCGACTCGTGGTCGTCCCAGGTGACGATGAACGGGGCGACGGCGTGCAGGGCCTGGAGGTCCGGGTCCTGCTTGTACTGGGCGTGCCGGCGGCGGTAGTCGGAGAGGGTGACCATCTCTCCTGACGGGTCGTGGCCGCGCCCGATCCCGGGGCCGGGGCCGTACTCGCCGTCGCCGTACTCGTAGAGGTAGTCGCCGAGGTGCAGTACGGCGTCCAGGTCGGTGCGCGCGGCGAGGTGACGGTAGGCGGAGAAGAAGCCGCCCATGTAGTTGGCGCAGGAGACGACGCCGAAGCGGAGTCCCGTCGGGGAGCCGGAGGCGGCCGGGGCGGTGCGGGTGCGGGCGGCGGCGGACGTCTCGCCCTGGCAGGTGAACCGGTACCAGTAGGTGGTTCCGGCGTCGAGCCCGCTCGCGTCGACCTTGACGGTGTGGTCGGTCTGCGGCCCGGCGGGCGTCGTCCCCGAGCGGGTGACGTTGCGGAATCCGGAGTCGGTGGCGACCTCCCAGCCGACGTCCACTGTGGGTCCGGCGCCGGAGCCCGGGGCGGCCTCGTCGGTGGGAGTGACCCGGGTCCACAGCAGGACGGCGTCGGGAAGCGGATCGCCCGAGGCGATCCCGTGGCGGAACACGCCGGTGGCGGCGGGTGTCGCCCCGTGGGCGGGCAGGACGGTCCGGGTGGTGAGAACGCCGGCGGCGGTGAGGCCGGCGGCGGAGAGGAAGCGGCGGCGGTTGAGGAAGGACATGCATGCTTCCTAGCGGCACCGGGTGTACGCGCGGAAGCCTGCTGATGACTATTCGTGCCACCGGGAGCCCCGGAACGGCAGCAATCGGGACCGGGGAGGGACATCGGTCCTGTCGGTCCGCGGAACGCAGACGACCCGCGAGCCTGGTCCCCGGGGCGCCGTGACGGCGGCCGGGGAGCCGGTCGGACGAACCGGCGGCTCGCGGGTCGGGTGACTGCGATGGATTGGCCGGCGCTGCCGCGCTGTCACGCGGACGTACGCCTCTGGCCTTCCGAATCGGGAAGGGTCCCGGTCCGGCCGATGCGCAGAGTGCGACGACGGGCGCTAGCCCGCAGTCACCTCACGCGTCCGGTATGTCTGCACTTCCGAACCACCTCCCTTCTCGTGTACGTCACACGCTAGGTACCGGAAGGCGGTCCCACAACCCCTTTCCGGGGCCTTCGCCGGCGGTGACTTTCCCCGAACTCCGTGTGTTCTGCGTCACAGAGGAGTTGAATGATGTGGTGCTTCGCATGCACACGTCCACCAGGGGGTGCGCGATGAGTGCTTCCCGGCCCGCGGGCCGTGTCCGTTCGTCGGGCGCTTCGGACCTGCTCGCCGCTCTGCTCGACGGGATGGACGTCGCACTGTGCGCGTTCGACGCGAAGGGCACCGTCACCCACTGGAACCGCGAAGCCGAGCGGATGCTCGGCTGGTCGGCCGCGGAGGCCGTCGGCCGCCCGGGCCTGGCGGGCTGGGCGGTGCGGTCCGCGGACGCCGACGAGGTGCGCACCCGGCTGCTGGGGGTCATGGACGCGCCGGGCCGCCGGGTCGGTGAGTTCGCGCTGCTGACCAAGGACGGCGGCCGGGTCCTCGTCCGGTTCCAGGCGTGCGGGGTGCGGGGCGCCGACGGCCGCCCGGCCGGCGTGTACTGCGCGTTCAGCGAGGTGCGCACCCAGATCGACCTGGAGCGTTCGGTCGCGCTGAGCGAGGCCCTGTTCGCGGACGCCGCCTGGGGAGTGGTGCTCGTCGACGCCGATCTGCGCCCGGCCGTGGTCAACCCGTACGCGTCCCGTGCGCTGGGCGGTGAACGGGCGTGCCTTCTCGGCAGCCCGTTGGGCGAACTGCTCTCCCAGGGGGCCGAGGAACTGGAGGGCGCCCTGCAGTTCGTGCTCGCCGAGGGGGCTCCGCCCGAGCCGATGGACGTGTGGGTGCGCATCGCCGGGACCGACGCGCCCCGCAGGTGCTGGCGCAGCGGCTTCGTGCGGCTGGCCGGCCCGCTGGCGGAGGATCCGGTCCCGCTCGGGGTCGGCTGGTTCTTCCAGGACGTGACCGCCGCCCGGCGGCAGGAGCAGGAGAACTCCCTGCTCCGCTTTCGCGGCAACCAGCTGCACCGGGCCGGCCGGGCGGCCGTCGAGTGCGAGGAGCCGCTGGATGCGGCGACCGTGCACGTCGACTTCGCGCTGGCCGGTTTCGCCGACCACGCGCTGATCGACGCGGTGGCGGCGCAGGACCCGGTCCGGCTGGTGCGGGTGGCCCGGACGCCCGAAGGGGCGCCGGGACCGTGCACGCCCGTCGCGTCGGGCGGCGTCCCCGTGGGGTACTTCGACGGCCATCCCGCACTCCAGGCGCTCGAGCGCACCGGCTCGGTCCGCGCGAGTTCGGGTGGCGGTGCCGTTCCCGGGTCGTGGGCGCAGGAGCGCGGCTGGCCGGAGGACGTGGTGCACGCGCTGTGCGTCGTCCTGCGCAGCCGGGGACGGACGTTGGGGGTGCTGACGTTTCTCCGGGGGCCGGGCCGCAGTGCGTTCGGCCGGGCCGACGCCGCCTGCGCCGAGGACGTGGCGGTGCGGGTGGCGGCAGCGCTCGACCT
The DNA here is from genome assembly GCF_023703325.1 of Streptomyces meridianus. Classification (GTDB taxonomy): domain Bacteria; phylum Actinomycetota; class Actinomycetes; order Streptomycetales; family Streptomycetaceae; genus Streptomyces; species Streptomyces meridianus. Next base: position 32,505 of record NZ_JAMQGM010000013.1, on the reverse strand, counting down.
CGCGGCCTGCCTCGCTGCCACCGGTTCCTGACGCCCGTTCAGGTCAGTAGAAGATCCGGTCGGCGTGCTCGGCCATCAGCGTGCCGTTCCGCTCGTGCCCGCCGTCGACGTTGCCGGAGCTCAGTACGGGCGGGGTGATGCCGCGGGCGGCGATGTCCACCGCCGCGGAGGCCATGAGCGCCTGCATCAGCGCACTGGTGACCACGGTCGAGGCGGGAGCGAACGGGACATCGATGCCGTCGTCCCTCAACTCGGCGTCCCCGACCGCGATCTTGCTGTCCAGGACGACATCGCAGTGGTCCACCAGGTGCGTGCCGGTGTGGTGCCGGGAGGCGGTGCCGTCGGCGTAGGCGCGCGACGTCACCCCGATCACCGTGAGGCCGAGGGAGCGCGCGGTCAGGGCCGTCTCGACCGGCAGCGCGTTGCGGCCGGACAGCGACACGACGACGAGGAGGTCGCCGGCCCGGACCGGGGCGGCGGCGAGCACGGCCGCGGCCAGCCCGCTCACCCGCTCCAGCGCGCTGCCGAGGGTCGCGGAACCGGCGCCGACACCGGTCGCGCCCGGCACGGCGAGCAGGTTCATCAGGGCCAGGCCGCCCGCGCGGTACACGACGTCCTGTGCGGGAAGCGAGGAGTGCCCGGCCCCGAACGCGAAGAGGCGGCCGCCTGCGGCGACGGTGCCTGCGACGAGGGAGGCCGCCGCGCCGAGGTTCTCCTGCTCCTCCTCGTGCACCCGTTGCAGCAGGCCGACGGCCGCGTCGAGGAAGCGTGCGGCCGGGGTGTCCTCGGTCATGGCCGCCAGGTCCTTCCGGTCGCCGGGTGCCGGGTGGTGTCGATCACGTTCGTGGCCGGAACGGCGTCCTGTCAAGGGCGGCCCCGGCCGGTGCGGCACCGCTGTCCGCGGGATGCGTCAGAATTGGGGAAGGGCCACCGCACGAGCTATCGAGGGGCGCGCATGTCCGGACTCATCGACACGACGGAGATGTATCTCCGCACCATCCTGGAGCTTGAAGAAGAGGGTGTGGTCCCGATGCGAGCCCGGATTGCCGAGAGGCTCGACCAGAGCGGCCCGACGGTCAGCCAGACCGTGGCGCGCATGGAGCGGGACGGGCTGGTCCAGGTCGCCGGGGACCGGCACCTCGAACTGACCGAGGAGGGACGCCGGCTGGCGACCCGGGTGATGCGCAAGCACCGGCTCGCCGAGTGCCTGCTCGTCGACGTGATCGGCCTGGAGTGGGAGCAGGTCCATGCCGAGGCGTGCCGCTGGGAGCACGTGATGAGCGAGGCCGTGGAGCGCCGGGTCCTCGAGCTGCTGCGGCACCCGACGGAGTCGCCGTACGGCAACCCGATCCCGGGCCTCGACGAGCTGGGGGAGCAGGCGGAGGCCGACCCGTTCCTGGACGAGGGCATGGTCAGTCTGATGGACCTCCACCCCGGGGCCGATGCGAAGACCGTCGTCGTGCGGCGGATCGGCGAGCCGATCCAGACGGACGCGCAGCTGATGTACACGCTGCGCAGGGCCGGGGTGCAGCCCGGTTCGGTGGTCAGTGTGACGGAGTCGGCCGGCGGGGTGCTGGTCGGCAGCAGCGGTGAGGTCGCCGAGCTGGAGCCGGACATCGCCTCGCACGTGTTCGTCGCCAAGCGCTGAGCCCGCGACCGGTCACCCGGCGGCCGCGCCCGGGGGATGCCCTGCCGGATCCGGTCTCCCCGATTCCTGCCGGAAGGGGGGCGCGCGGAGCCCGGTCGTGCGACTCTGTGGCACAGGCATATGGCCCGGGCGTTTGCGCTTGCCGCAACCGTGGGCAGAGAAGGCCGAAGCAGGGCTGGGGGGCCCGTGCCCGAGGACGGCGAGCCAGGGGAGGCACGATGCGTTGTCCCGCACGGACCGACGTGACCCGCTATGCGGGCGACGGGAGCCGCGGCGGGGGTTCCGGGGCGTTATCGCGCCGCCGGAACCCCCGTTCCCCATGTGTTCCCGGGGGGACCCGGAGCCCCGAGCTCCCAGGGTCCGATCCCCAGGACCTCCCAGTCACTTCCTTTCCTCGACAACGTGGCTCAATCCTTGAGCCCGGTCACTCGAACGAGGGTTGTTGTGCGCAGATGCACCTTGTTCGAATAAGAGTTCGATAGCGTGGAGGTCCGGAACGAACCGTCCGACCGAACCGGGGAACCGACCGCCGCCGATGCGGCCGGGCCACAGGGAAAGGGGGTGCCGGAACCGATGGCGCGACGTATCGACGTCACCGGAGCCGGCGGTCTGCGGCTCGCGGCCTGGGAGTTCACCGAACCCACCCGGGAAGGCGGGGCGGACACACAGGCCCCCGGAGTGCTCCTGCTGCACGGCCTGACCGGCCGTGCCTCGCACTGGGCAGGCGCCGCCCGCTGGATCTCCGCGCGTCACCGGTCCGTCAGCCTCGACCTCCGCGGTCACGGCAGCAGCGAGCGCCCGGCCGACGGGTGCTGCACCCGCGAGGCGTACGTCGCCGACGTCGAGGCCGCGCTCGCCCAACTGAACCTCGCCCCCGCCGTCCTCATCGGCCACGGCATGGGCGCGCTCACCGCCTGGCAGCTCGCCGCGGCCCGGCCCGATCTCGTCCGGGCCCTCGTCATCAGCGACATGCGGGCCTCGGCGCTCGGCGCCCGCTCGCAGCTCGAGTGGGAGGCGTGGTTCGACTCCTGGCCCCTGCCGTTCGCCACCCTCGCCGACGTCCGCACCTGGTTCGGCCAGGACGACCCGCAGCTCGAACGCCCCAACCCGGCCCGCGGAGACTTCTACGCGGAGGTCATGGCCGAGTGCTCCGACGGCTGGCGCCCGGTCTTCTCACGTCGTCAGATGCTCGCCTCGCGGAGCACCTGGGTCCACGACGCCCACTGGGACGAACTCTCCGGTGTGCAGTGCCCGACGCTCGTGGTCCGCGGCATCGACGGCTCCCTGGGCCGGGCCGAGGCCCAGGAGATGGTCCGCGTGCTCCCGCAGGGGGTGTACGCCGAGGTCTCCGACGGCGGCCACCTCGTCCACTACGACCGGCCCGAGGGGTGGCGGGCTGCCGTCGAGCCCTTCCTGGAGCGCGTCCTTCCGATCTGAGCGGAAACGGCCCGCTGGAGGTGCGGGGACGACGCTGCCGCACCGACACCGGCGTCCCCGTGGCGGGACGGTCAACCGGACGGGATGCTGACCGCACCCACGGATCGTTGTCTAATGGCCGGGGACACCCGGGGACCGGGCGGCGTCCCGGGCGGGCGCCTTCGCCCGCCGCACCGCCGCCCCCGCACGCCAGCCGAGGGACACCACGTCATGCCGCACCAGGCCGTCAGCGCATTTGACGACGCCGCCCACTGGATTCTCACCGTCCTTGCCGTCGGCGTGAGCCTCACGGTCTTCCTGACCGGTGTCTCCATCGGAGCCCGCCGTCTGCTCGGTATCCGCGTCGGGGTGCTCCGCACCGTCGTCGCCTGCGCCGCGGGCATGGCCGCCTTCCAGGCGTTCAACTTCGCGCTCGACGACAACGACACCCGCGCGGCGCTGCTGACCGTCTCGCTGACGCTGTCCCTGTTCGCAGCCATGGCCATGCTCGCCCTCGTCGAGGTGCTCGTCCCCTCCGGCAGCTGGCCCCGCCCGGTGCAGTGGGCACGCGCCCTCCACCGCCGGGCCCTCAGGGCCCGCCGCTACTCCCGCATCAGCCGGATCTTCATGCGCCACGGGCTGGGCCGCTACATCCGCGGCCGGGCCGGACTCGAGCGCGCCGCCGGCCCCGACGATGCGGGGCTGCTGGCGGCCCGCTCGCTCCGGCTCGCCCTCGAGGAGTGCGGCGGCACGTTCATCAAACTCGGCCAGGTCCTGTCCACCCGGCGGGACCTGCTGCCCCCGCACATCGTCGACGAACTCAGCCGGCTGCAGAGCGATGCCCCGCCCGCACCCTGGAGTGAGGTCGAGACGGTGCTCCACGAGGAGTTCGGGGCACCGGTCGGCGAGGTTTTCGCCGAGTTCGACCACCGGCCGCTGGCCGCCGCCTCGATCGCCCAGGTCCACCGCGCCACCCTGCGCGACGGCAGCCAGGTCGTCGTCAAGGTCCAGCGGCCCGCCATCCGCGAATCCGTGGAACGCGATCTCGACATCGTCCTCGCCATCGCCCAGGGCCTGCACGTGAGCACCCGCTCCGTCCAGGGGCTCGGGCTGCGGGAACTGGCCGACGGTTTCGCCGTCGCGGTCCGTGAGGAGCTCGACTTCCGCATCGAGGCCCGCAACGCGGAAATGGTCGCCGCGGCGTGCGGCGGCCACGCCCAGGACGCCCCCGTCCGCGTGCCCCGGATCCACCACGACCTCTCGTCGGCCCGGGTCCTGGTCCAGGAGTGGCTCGACGGCGTGACACTCGAGCGCGCCGGCACCGCCGCCGACGCACGCGGACTCGACCGGGACGCCCTGGCCCGCGTGGTGCTGGGCGCCATGCTCCGCCAGATCATGCGGGACGGCGTCTTCCACGCCGACCCCCACCCCGGCAACATGCTGCTGCTCGCCGACGGCCGGATCGGCCTCCTCGACTTCGGCTCCGTGGGCCGCATCGACCCCACCGTCCGGGACGCCATCCAGCATCTGCTTCTCGCCGTCGACCGCAGCGACCCGCCCGGGATGTGCGACGCCCTACTGGAACTCCTCGGGCCCCGGCTGCAGAACCGCGACGAGATCGTCGACACCCTCCAACTGGAACGTGAACTGGGCCAGTTCATGGCCCGCCACCTCGGCCCGGCCGCTCACCCGGACGCCGAGATGTTCTCCTCACTGTTCCGGCTGCTCACCCGTTTCGGGCTGACCGTCCCCCCGGAGGTCGCCGCCGTCTTCCGCTCGCTGGCCACCCTCGAGGGCACCCTCACCCGACTCTCGCCCGGCTTCAACCTGGTGGACGAGGCACGGGGCGTGGCGACCCGCCTGGTCACCGAGCGCCTCGCCGCCGGACCGGCGGGCCGGCTGGCCGCCCGAGCGGGCCGCTCCTACGCGAGCTGGACGGGCACTCCCGAGGAGGACCTGGAACCCCTCACCTCCGACACCGCGGTGCAGGACGGCGCAGCCCTGGCCCGCACGGTCGCCCAGGAACTCCTCCCCCTGCTGCCCATGCTGCGGCGGCTGCCCAGACGGGCGGAACGCATCACGACCTCCCTGGAACAGGGCCGTCTCTCCGCACGCCTCCGGCTGTTCGCCGACGAGAGCGACCGGCGTTTCGTCTCCCGTCTGGTGCACCAGCTGCTGGTCACCCTGCTCGCGGCCGGAACCGGGCTGATGGGCGTGCTGATGCTCGTCCTGGGCACCGGCCGCGGCCCGCACGCCACCCAGCAGCTGGAGTTGTACCCGCTGCTCGGCTACAACCTCCTGGCCGTCAGCGCCGTGCTGACCCTGCGGGTCCTGTACGCGGCGGTGGGCAAGGAGCGGTAGGACGTGTCCGGCGCATCCTGCGACCGGTGACCGCTTCCCGGCTTCGACTCACCCCTTGCTGACCGCCGTCAGGATCTCCGGCAACCGGGCCGCGGTCCGTGGAGCGGCCAGCCGCAGCCCCAGCAGCGCGAGCGCCGTCCCGTAGGCCACACCCACCGGCAGCGCGAGCCACAGCCAGGCGTGCCCGCCCGTCACGTGCAGCCACACGACCGGTCCCACCACCGGCGCACACAGCAGTGCACCGGCGAACACGCCGCCCAGGATGCTCATCCAGGCCAGACCGGCCTGCCCGGGCGCGACGTTCTTGTAGCCGCTGTCCTGCGGGATGGAGTACGGGAACAGGGCCGAGGCCACCGCACCCGTTCCCAGCAGTGCCCCGAACAGCGCCAGGGCCACCCCCAGCACCTCGGGAAGGTCCGGCCACCGGTGCAGGAACGCCGCCGAGCCGACGGTCACCAGCGTCACGTACGGCAGTCCGACCGCGGCCGGCGCCAGCAGCCGGCCGCGCAGTTCCCGATACGCGTCGCGCGGCGACGAGACCGTCTGCACCACCATCCAGAAGGCCGAGCTGTCCTGGCCGAACTGGTTGAACATCTGCATGCCCAGCAGGCCGGCCGCCCAGCACGCCGTCCACAGGGTCCGGTTGCCCTGGACGGACGACACCACCGGCAGCAGCAGCCCGATGCCCAGAGAGGTCGCCCACGCCGCCTTGGTCCTGGGGTCGCGCAGGACGTAGCGGAGGGACCGAACCATCACCGTCGAGCTGCGCCCCGCCGGCAGCAGAGCGGCCGGACCGGAGCCCGCGCGCTCCCTGCGCGAGGGTGCCGACACGGCCCGGAGCGTCGAGCCGTCGGGCGACGTCATCAGCCGGGTGAGGCTGTGCTCCCACCACCACAGCAGCAGGACCGGCGCCGCGGCGGTGAGCCCGAGCAGGACGGCCGCCTCCCCGTACGCGCCCTCGCCCGACGCCCGGACCGCCGCCACCGCCGAGGCGGGCGGCACCCAGCGCAGTACGCCTGCCGCCGGCTCCAGCAGTGCCAGACCACCGGGCGCGGTCAGCTTCTCCACCCCGATGTTGACGAACTGGAAGCCGATGGCGATGAACAGGCCGCTCAGCAGGGCGAGATCACGCCCGCGACGGCTCGTCAGCAGCCGGATGTTGGCGGCCGCGACGGCCCGCGCGAGCGCCACGCACACCAGAACCGTCAGCGGCACGGCGAGCACAGCGGTCACCGCCCCCGCCGCACCGTGGGCGACCGCAATCGCACACCCCGCAGCGAGGGCGAGGGCGAAGACCGGTCCGACGCCCACCAGCGAGGCGGCCAGCAGCGGGACGACGAGCGAGCGGGGCCGCAGCGGCAGCATCACCAGCCGCGTCGGGTCGAGCGTCTCGTCGCCGCCGGGCACCAGCAGCGGCACCACGGCCCAGCCGGCCGCGAGGACCACGGCGAGGACAACGGCCACCGCCGCCGCGTGTTCGTGGCCGCGCAGGGCGATCAGGACGAGGAGCTGGCTCGCGGCCAGCAGCAGCGACACCACGGCGGCGACGGCGAACGCCGCCCGGCGTCCGGAGGACTGCCGCAACCCGCCCCGCAGCAGCGCCAGCTTGAGCCGGACGAACACTGCGGTGGCCGAAGCAGCGGGGCCCGGGGCGGGGCGGCCGGACCAGGCCCGTGGCGCGACCGGTGCGGCCGGCGGCGTCGTCGGTGGCGTTCTCATCGGGTACCCCCGCCGAGCCAGTCCAGCTCGTGCTCGCCGGACGTCCGGTCGGCGCCGACGAGTTCGAGGAAGGCTTCCTGCAGGGAGGACGCATCGCCGCGCACGGCCGCCAGCGGCCCCTGGGCGCGGATCCGGCCGGCGGCCATCACCGCCACCCAGTCGCAGAGGCTCTCCACGAGTTCCATGACGTGGCTCGAGAAGACGACGGTGGCCCCCGATGCCGTGTAGCGCTCGAGAACGCGGCGGATCGTCTGCGCCGAGACCGGGTCGACACCCTCGAACGGCTCGTCGAGGAAGAGGACTTCGGGGTTGTGCAGCAGGGCCGCGGCGAGCCCGATCTTCTTGCGCATGCCCGTCGAGTAGTCGATGACGAGCTTGCTGCCCGCGTCGGCCAGGTCGAGCACACCGAGCAACTGGCCGGCGCGATCGTCGACCTCCCGGCCGGGCAGACCGCGCAACCGGCCGACGTAGGCGAGAAGTTCGCGTCCGGAGAGCCGTTCGAACAGGCGCAGGCCCTCGGGCAGCACCCCGATCCGGGACTTCACCGCCACCGGGTCGTGCCACACGTCGTGGCCGGCCACCTCGACCCGGCCGGCATCGGGCCGCAGCAGTCCGGTGACCATGGACAGGATGGTCGTCTTGCCCGCGCCGTTCGGGCCCACCAGGCCGAGGAACCTGCCGGCCGGCAGCTCCAGGTCCACGCCGGCGACCGCGTCCTGCTGCCCGAACCGCTTCCACAGCCCCTGGATCCGTACGGCCGGTGGTCCCGGGGGCGGCGTGCCCGGTGCTCCCGCGTCCGGTGGTGCCGGTGAACCCGCTGTTCCTTGCCGGTCCGGCGTGTGCTCCGTCCCGCTGCGCACCATGCGGCGCCCCCGTTCACTGCTCCGGCCGCGGCCGGGGAGAGGCGGGCGGTCCGCCCCGGGGGTCAGCGTAGGTGCGGGGCCCAGGGGCGCGAATCGCTCCGGAGGACGACCCGCGAGGGCCCGGGGTCCGCCCGTACGAGGAGCGGCGGCATCGTGCTCCCGGAGGGGGAGGCGGCGTCCCGCGCGCAGGCGTAGGCCACCGGCCCGGCGATCTCCTCGGCGTCCGGCAGCCACCGGTTGTCGGACGTCGGCGGCTGGATCCAGCGGGCGGGTCCCAGCGCGCCATGGCGGCTCGGCGGCGCCACGACGAAGTGGCCCTCGCCCCAGGCCATCAGGTCGAGGGAGCTGGGCCGCCAGCCCATCCGGCGTGCCAGGTCGGGCACGTGGGCGGCAGTGCCGGGCAGCACGAAGAAGAGCATCCGGCGGTGCGGGGTGCACGCCACCGGCCCGACCGGCAGCCGCAGCCGCTGCATCCGCGCGAGGGCGAGGCAGCCCGCCGCCTCGGGCACGTCGAGCACGTCGAAGGTGCGGCCGGCCGGCAGGAGGATCGACGCCCGCGGCCGCTGTTCCCACATCGTCCGCACGGTGTCCGGGTTACTGGTGGCACGCGCCTCCCAGTCCGACTGCGCGGGGTGGGCGCCCGGGGCCGGGCAGTCGCCGGCAGCCGCGCAGGAGCAGTCACCGTTTCCCCGTGGCCAGGTGCCGGGGTGCACGTCCCACAGCCGCTCCCGGGCGTAGGCCACCGCGGCGTCGAGCAGCTCGCTGTCCCGCGGCGGGGCGGGACGGGAGGTTCCGGTCGGGGTCACGGTCTCTTCCACGACCATGACAACTGCCGCCGGGGGCATCGGTTACGGGCGCCGGCTGCCACTGCGGCGTGTCCGGCGCTTCCCGTTCGGGAGGACCGGACAGCCGGGCGCGGGAATGCGCCATGGCACGGCCCGGCCGATGCATCGTTTCGCCGCTTGCGGCGCCCGGGCCCCGTGGCCGAAAAGGCTGCGCCGACCGGCGAATCTGCGCCATGACCGGGAGAAATATCAGGAATTCCCGTCATAGTCGAAGGGCATAGAGCCTGTGCGTCGTCCGCTTCGTTGACGGCTTTCCCCGCGAAGGTCCGGGGTCCCGTGGGCGTTCAGGTGTTTCCGGCTTCCGCCGAGCGCGACGCCCGCCGTCGGGGTCCGGCGCCGGATCCGCACGAGCGGCGTCGTTGCCGCGTCATGCAGAGGGGGTAGTCCTATGGCCGCAAGGCCGCTCAGCGCCCGCCGGCCGAACGAACGGCTGCAGGCCCTCATCCACGAGGCGGCCTGCTCGAACGCCGGTCTGGCCCGGAGGGTGAACGCGTGCGGGGCCGAGAACGGCCTCGACCTGCGCTACGACAAGACGTCGGTCGCCCGCTGGCTGCGCGGGCAGCAACCGCGCGGCAGGGCCCCGGCCCTGATCGCGGAGGCGCTCGGCCGCAAGCTGGGGCGCACCGTCACGGTCGACGAGATCGGGATGGCCGCCGGCGACGACCTCTCCTCCGCGCTCGGACTGCGGTTCGCCGCAACGGTCGGCGGGGCCGTCGAGCAGGCGCGCGAGTTGTGGCGCAGCGACGTCGGGCGCCGGGACTTCCTGCCGGGCTCCGGGGTCGCGGCCACGGCGCTGGTCGAGCCCAGCCGCGACTGGCTGATCACCGGACCGGACCCGCACGTCGCGCGCAACGCCGGGCCGAGGGTGGGCGCGTCCGACGCCGCCGCCGTCCGGTCCATGACGCTGGCGCTCACCGCGCTGGACCACCGGTACGGCAGCGGGCATCTGCGCTCCGTGGCCGTGCACTACCTCAACAGCGTGGTCTCCGGCTTGCTCGAGGGGTCGTACACCGAGGCCGTGGGACGTGAACTGTTCGCGCACACGGCCCGGTTGACCGAACTGGCGGGCTACATGGCCGTCGACACCGGACACCCGGCCCTCGCCCAGCGCTACTACATCCAGGCGCTGCGGCTGTCCCAGGCCGCCGGCGACCGCGGGTACGGCGGTCATGTGCTGGCGTGGGGGATGAGCCACCTGGCCGCCCTGCTGGGAAACCCGCGGGAGATCACCCAGCTCGCGCGGACCGCTCAGGAGGGCACCCGCGGCGCACTGCCTCCGCGCGCGGAGGCGATGTTCGCGGCCGCGGAGGCCCGCGGGCACGCGCTGCTCGGCGACGGCCGGGGCTTCGAGTCCGCCGTCGAGCGCGCCGTGGCGGCCATGGACCGCACGGGCAGCGGACCCGAGCCCGAGTGGATCGAACACTTCGACCGTGCCTGCCTCGCCGACGAACTGGCCCACTGCTACCGGGATCTGGGCCGGCCGGAGGAGGCGCTGCGGTATGCGCAGGAGGCGTTCGCAGGGCACGACGAGGGACGGGTCCGCCGCCGGTTGGTCGCCCTGGTGCTGGTGGCGTCGGCCCAGGTGCAGCGTCGGGCGCTGGATGAGGCGTGCCGCACGGGGCTGCGCGCCGCCGAGTTGCTCGCCGGGCTGCGTTCCGAGATCGGCGAGGGGTATCTGCGGGATCTGCGGCAGCGGCTGGCACCGTATGCCCGGGAGGCCGTGGTGCGGGAGTTCGGGGCCCGGCTGGCCGCCGGGGTGGGCTGACCCGGACCCGCCGGCCGGGCCTCCTCAGGACACCGCGGCAACGGACCCCGCCGGTCCCGCATCACGGCTGCGGGGCCGTGCGCTCCCAGGGGCGTCCGGACTCGATCGCCGTCGCGAGACCCAGCAGCAGGTCCTCCCCGCCGGGCGGCGCCACGAGCTGCACCGAGCACGGCGCGCCGCCGGGCAGCGTGCCGAACGGCAGGGCGAGTGCGGGCCAGCCGGCCAGGTTCCACACCGGGGTGAACGGAGAAAAGAACGTGTTGGACGCCAGGTTCCGCAGCCAGCTCCGCGTGTGCCAGGGCTCGGCGGCCGGGGCGCGGCGGGCGAGCGCGGGGAGCACCAGGGCGTCGTACCGGGCGAAGAACGGGGCCAGCCGCTCCCGCAGCCGCTCCCGCGTTCCGTTGCCCAGCAGCGGTGTCCGGGCGGCGAACCGGCCCACTGCGGCATGCCGCCTGGTGCGGGGGGTCAGCAGTTGCGGGTCCAGTCCCTCGGCGTCCTCGGCGGTGCCGGCGGTCCAGTGGGCGAGCGCGGCCGCGCCCAGCCAGACCGGGTAGGGCGGGTCGTCGGACTCCACCCGGTGGCCGGCCCCGGCGAGCAGTCCGGCCGCGCCGCGGGCCGCGGCGGCATACGGTTTCGTCACCGGAACGCCCACGAGCGGGCTGCGGGTGGACACCGCGATCCGGGCCGGTGCAGCGGGAGCCGGTGCTGCGGCGGGGTCCACGGGCGTCCGCCCCGCCAGCACCGAGAACATGAGCGCGGCGTCGGCGGCCGTGGTGGCCAGCGGACCGTTCTCCGCCAGCCCGAACCAGTTGCTGCCGCCCAGTTCGGCGGGGACGACGCCCCAGCCGGGCTTGAAACCGATCAGTCCGCAGCACGCCGCGGGTATGCGCAGCGAGCCCATGCCGTCGGCGCCGAGTGCGAGGGGAACCGTCCCGGACGCGACCGCGGCGGCGCTGCCGCCGGACGAGCCGCCCGACGTGTGCCCCGGATCCCATGGGTTGCGGGTGACGCCGTACGGGCCGTCGGTGGTGCCGAACACGCACAGCTCGGGCACGTGGGTCAGCCCGACGACGACCGCACCTGCCTCGCGCAGCCGCCGGACCGCCGGATGGTCCTCGTCCGCGGGGGTGTCCGGGGTGGCGGCGCTGCCGTTGCGCAGCGCCTCGCCGCGGACGGGCACGTTGTCCTTGACCGCCACCGGTACGCCCGCCAGCGGCAGCCGGTCGAGACCGGGCCGGGAGGCGAGTGCGTCGGCCTCCTCGAGCGCCCGGGCGGTGAGGACCGTGCGGTAGGCGTGGATCCCGCCGTCGAGGCGTTCTATGCGCTCCAGGTGCTCGGCGACGACCTCGCGCGGGGTCACCCGGCCCTCGCGTACGGCGGCGGCGATGTCCACGGCGGTCCGGCCGGCCCAGCTCACATGTGCTCCTCGGAGAGGCGTACGCCCGGCGCTCGACGTCGCCCGGGTCGGGTGCGCTGATCACTGTGCCGCACCCGGCCGTCGCGGTCGAGGGGGTGGGCGGGCCCGGGTGCGCACGTGAGCGGAACCGTGACGTCCGCCACTCGGTGCCGGGCCCGGGTGCGACGGCGGTGCTGGCCGGGGGCGGGTGGGTCGGGGTGGCGGGGTACGGGTGCGGGCGTCGGCCCACCAGGGCCATGGCAGCCGGGCGTTGGGAACCGGTAGCGTGAACGGCTGGTTCCGTCAGTTCAGTCCAGCCCTCAGGCCAGCCGCTAGGAGTTCCGGTGTCGCAGAACGGACAGGGGAACGAACCGCACCTGCCCGCGGTCCCGCCCGCGCGTGAGGGCGTCGTTCTGCCCTCCTCCGGCCCCCGCTCCGCAGAGCCCGCGCACGGTGGCTCCTGGGCCCCCGACCCGCAGGGAGCGCCGGCCGCCGGGCAGCCGTGGGGTCAGCCCTGGGGCCCGGACTCGGCGGCTGCGGCGCAGCCGCAGCAGGACGGGGCCTGGGGATCCGAGCCCGGCGGCGGGCAGTCGTACCCGGGCGGAACCGCCGCGGGTGACGCGCACCGGTCGGACGGCGGACCGGGCCTGCCGCCGGGCGGGCCGTATCCGTCGCAGCCGGGAACGCTGCCGCCCGCCGCTCCGCCGGCGCCCCCCGCGCAGCCGCCGGGGCAGATGCCGCCGTACCAGCAGCCGCCGTATCCCCAGGCAGGGCCGCCGCCGTCCCCGGCCGCCGCGGACGAGACCCAGATGCTGCCGCCGCAGCAGCCGCACGCCTCGCCGTTCGACGGGTCCGGCCAGCGCGGCGGCGCCCCGGGCGCCGGTTCCTGGCCGCCGCCCGGACCGGACTCCGAGGCCACCCGGTTCATGCCGCCGGCCTCCGGGACGCCGGGAGCTCCGCTGCCCCCCGAGGAGCCCGCCGAGCCGGCGTCGGAGCGCACGGCTTTCCTGGGGCGGCGCCGTCCGCACCAGGGCGCGCCGGGCGGACCCGGGGCCGACGCGGACGCGACCCGGGTGATGGGCGTGCACGCTCCTCCCCCGGCCACAGGCCCCGGGGCCGACGGGCCCCGTCACGCCCCGCCCGTCGCCGGCGGTGAGCCGCCCCGCCCCTCGAGTGCGCCGTTCGGCATCCGGCCGGGCATGCCCGGCGACCGGCCGCCGCCGGCCGAGTTCGACGGCCTGTTCCGCAGCGACTCGGCGCCGGAGGGGGACCGGACACGTCACATGCCGCCCGCGGGGGGAGATCATCCGCCGTACGGTCCCCAGGGCGCGGGGCCGAGCCGGTACGAACCGCAGAGCCGGGCCGGGCGCCGCAACGCCGCCTCCAGCAGGGGACTGTCGACGGCCGCGATCATCGGGATCGTCGTGGCGGCCTGCGCCGTGGTCGGCCTGGCCGCCGGCGCCGCGCTGAGCAGCGGTGACGACGCGTCGGACGGCAAGAAGCCCGGTGGCGCGGGGGCCGGGCAGGACAAGGAGCCGAAGGGCCCCGGTCCGGCGGTGCAGCAGGCGAAGGCACTCGACGCGCTCCTCGCGGACAGCAACAACAGCCGCTCGAAGGTGATCAGGGCGGTCGCGAGCATCAAGACGTGCACCAACCTGGACGCAGCGGCGAAGGACCTGCGGGAGGCCGCGAACCAGCGCAAGAGCCTCGTGGCCCGGCTGGCGAAGACGAAGATCGACAGCTTGCCGGCCCGTACCGAGCTGGCCGGTTCGCTCAACGCCGCCTGGAAGGCCTCCGCCTCCGCGGACCTGCACTACGCCGCCTGGGCGGAGCAGGTCGGGGGCAAGAAGGGCTGTCACAAGGGCAAGGCCCGGGCCACCGCCCACACGGCGGCCGGGAACCGGGCCAGCGGCGACGCGACGGTCGCCAAGAAGCGGGCCGCGCAGTTGTGGAACGCGATCGCCCGGGAGCACGGGCTGACCGAGCGGCAGTACGGGCAGCTCTGAGGGCCGGGGGCCCGTCCCGGCGGTGACCGGGACGGACCGTGACCGCAGGATGCCTCCACCGGGACGTTCGGTGACCGACGCCGGGCGCCGTTCGTCCCGCCGACCGAGGAACGTACGATCGATGACCGTGCAAGGTACGGAGAACTCTTCCCGCAGGGGCCGTCGCTCCACCACCATGGGCGTCATGCCACTCAACGACATGCCGTGGTGGCGCTGGCGCTGCAATGTGCGCTCCGCGCTGCACATGCTCTCCGACCCGACGTTCCAGCAGAACTGCTGGCTCGCCGGGGCCCAGGGCTACGGGGACGTCACCGACGCCGTGTACCGCCTGGTCGAGGACACCTGGCTCGACAACTGGTCCGCCGAGAAGTACGTGGGCACGATCTTCCGCGACTCCCAGGAGGCGGCGCTCGTCGACACCGCCGTGCTGCGGGTGCTCCGGATCATGCACCAGGTGGGTCCGGACGCGCCGGTGTCCGCGTACCTCGACCACCACGCCTGGACCGAGGCCGTACGGGCCGCCCGGGAGGCGCACGTGCGGCTGGCGGGGAACGACGGCGAGGACCCGGACGTACCGCCGCTCTCACTGGAAGGCCTGGCCGCGGCGACGCAGGCGGTCTGACGGACGGGCGGCGGCACGGGTGTGCGAGGGTGTGAGCCATGAACGACTCGCAGTCCGCCGCCCCCGACCAGTACGTCCTCACCCTGTCGTGCCCGGACAAAAAGGGCATCGTGCACGCTGTGTCGAGCTACCTCTACATCACGGGCTGCAACATCGAGGACAGCAGGCAGTTCGGTGATCACGACACCGGGCTGTTCTTCATGCGGGTGCACTTCTCGGCCGAGGCGCCGGTGGACCTGGAGAAGCTCCGGCACAGCTTCGCCGCCGTCGGTGACTCCTTCGCGATGGACTGGCAGATCCACCGGGTCGAGCAGCGGATGCGGATCGTCCTGATGGTCAGCCGGTTCGGGCACTGCCTGAACGATCTGCTGTTCCGGGCGAGCATCGGGGCGTTGCCGGTGGAGATCGCGGCCGTGGTGTCCAACCACACGGACTTCGCCGAACTGGCGGCCTCGTACGACGTCCCTTTCCACCACATCCCGGTGACCAGGGACAACAAGCCGGAGGCCGAGGCGCAGCTGCTCGAGCTGGTGCGCGCCGAGCGGGTCGAACTTGTCGTGCTCGCCCGCTACATGCAGGTGCTCTCGGACGACCTCTGCAAGGAGCTGTCCGGCCGGATCATCAACATCCACCACTCCTTCCTGCCGAGCTTCAAGGGCGCCAAGCCGTACCACCAGGCGCACGCCCGCGGGGTGAAGCTGATCGGCGCCACCGCGCATTACGTGACCGCCGACCTCGACGAGGGCCCGATCATCGAGCAGGAGGTCGAGCGGGTGGGCCACGAAGTGACGCCCGAGCAGCTCGTCGCCGTCGGCCGGGACGTCGAGTGCCAGGCGCTGGCCCGCGCGGTCAAGTGGCACAGCGAGCACCGGGTGCTGCTCAACGGACACCGCACCGTCGTCTTCAACTGACGCGTCGCACGCCCCGGCCGGGGCAGGGGCCGGAACCCTCCGCCGGGTTCCGCCTTCGCCGGGCGCGCCCCCGTCAAAGCCGCGAGAGCGAGGCGGCTGCCGAGAGCACGTCGTGGATGGCTTCCCGGTCCCCGAGCTGCCCCGCCGCGGCCTCCTCGGGCGGGATGTGCCCTGCGGCAAGGTGACAGAACTCGGTTCCGTCCAGCGCGACATGGGCCACGGCGCCCTCCTCCGACGACCGGGCGGCCGGCGAGTCCAGCGCGATGTACCAGTCGCCGCCGCCGTTGCCCTCCACCTCCAGATGGAGGCTGCGGCCGGGCGCCCCGGCGAGCGCGGGCCCGCGGGCCGGCCCGGCCAGCCCCGCACGGCGCCGTCGGGCGAGGGCCTCCGGGAGCATGCGCATCGCCAGGTCGATCATGCGGTTGAGGTGGGCGGCCGCCGGCGGCTGGTACGGGTAGGCGATGGCCTCCGCGATGTCCTCGGCGTGCACCCAGCACTCGAAGGCGCGGTCGAGCAGCGAGTCGCGCAGCGGCAGTGCGAACGCGCCGTAGGAGACCGGGAGTCCGGCGATGTCCGGCCGCCCGTAGGACAGCGTGCGCACCAGGGTGTGGGCCTGCCGGCGCCACGGGGCGTGGACGTCGCCCGGTTTCCCGCCCGTTCCCTGCCAGTAGGCCTCGGTGCGTGCGGTCGGTGTGCCCCCGGGCGGTGCGGACGGGCCCAGCGGGTCGTCGAGGCCCAACGCCGTGGCCACGGCGCCGTCCACGGTCATCAGATGGCCGAGCACACCCGCGACGCTGCTCTCCCGCTCCACCATCGACCGGCCCTCGAACCACCGCAGCCGCACGGGTGCCGACCACTCGGCGTTGTCCATGTCGCGCAGCAGGGCGTCCAGTCGAGCGGTCTCGGCGTCGTACGGTCCGGCCCAGTCGGGGACCGGGATGCGTGCGGGACGCCGGTCCAGGCAGCTCTCCAGGACGCGGGAGCGCAGCAGCGGATCGAGATCGAGATTGTCCTCGCGGTGCATCAGGCCGACCGCTTCGCGCAGCCGCACGGCCTCGTCGGCGCAGGCCGCGCAGTCGCTGAGGTGCTGCTCGACGGCTGCGGTCTCCTCGGCGGAGCAGGCGGACAGTGCCCAGGCGCCGAGCAGGGCCTTGAGCACCTTGTGCTCGTAGCGTCCTGTATCCGGTGCGGCGGCGGACGGCGGCGGGAGCACGGGGTGCGGGTCGTCGGCCGCCGCACGGGGCGCGGGCAGGGTGCCGCCCGGGCGGACCGGCGGCAGCATCCCGCTGTCGTCGGGGGCGGGCCGCGGCGGCGGTATCCGGGGCACCCCGCCGGGCCGGTTCTCGGACGGGTCGCGGCCCTCGGGCCCGGAGCGGTCGGGGCCGTTCACAGCGCACGCCGGTGCACGGGAGGCGCGGGGACGGGGCCGGCTCCGGCGGTGGACAGCAGCTGGAGGCCCAGTCTCAGCCGGCGCCGGGCCTCGTCGGCGGTGACGCCGAGGTCGAGGGCCGCCTGACGGTAGTCGCGGCGCTGGAAGTACGCGAGCTCGAGGGCCGCGCGCAGCGACGCCGGCATGGAGGACCTGATGTAGTCGGCCCGGGCGGCGGCGGACGCCTGGCGGACCTTCTCCTCCACGTCCTCGGCCGTACCGCCGCCGGTGCGGGCGCGTTCGGCCTCGGTCAGCCGCAGCAGTCCGACGGCCTCGCGGCGGGTGAGGTCCGCGATCCAGGACCGGAGAGAACCGCGCCTGGGGTCGTAGGTGCCGGGGTTCTCCCACACGGTCGCGAACACCTCGCGGGTGATGCGGTCGGCGGCCGCCTCGTCGTTCAGCACCCGGTGGGCGAGGCCGTGCACGAGGGAGGCGAACCGGTCGTACAGCTCGCCGAGCGCCGCGGCCTCGCCGCGGGTCAGGCGCTGCTGCATCTTGCGGTCCCAGAGGAAGGGGGCTTCCTGTGTCATCCAGCACCTCCTCCGCCGTCTCGGTGGGCACCGGGCGGGCCGCGGCGCGCCTGTTCGTGATGCCGGGGTCCGGGCAGCCGTGGACCGCTGCGTCCGTTCCGTCCCGTCGAATGTAGTCGCCGGGGCCCGGAATGCGGGACCCTTTGCGGCAATGTGCACCTCTGGCGAAGCAACCGATGGTATAGATCTCGTCACTTTGGCCGGGGGCCGGTGGCAACTCGGCGTGCTGCGCATAGGGTCGTGCGGGGGTCTGCACCGGAAACCGTGTTTCGGGCCGGAGCGGTCGGGCAGCCGACCCGGAAGGATTGCTTCCGGCCGAGGCGAGCGAAGGGACTTCGAGCGCGTGACGTTGAAAGTGTTGGAGGGCGAGCAGGGAGAATGGGCGATCCTGCAGGTCTCGGGTGAAATGGACCTCGTGACGTCCCCCGCGGTGCGCCAGCATGTGCACGACGCGGTCGCGGAGGGGCGCCGAAGTCTCGTCCTCGACCTGTCCGGGGTGCGCTTCTGCGACTCCAGCGGCGTCGGCGTCCTCATTGCGGCCCGCCGGCTGATGCGTTCCTGTCAGGGCCGTCTCCGGCTGATCCTCCCGGCCCGGGGCGCCGAGGACGGTTCGCACGTGAACCGGGTCCTCGCGGCGCTCGGCGTCCGCCGCCTGTTCGACGTGTACGCCGACGTGACGTCGGCACTGGACGAAGCTGCGAGCCCGCTCTCCGCCTGATTCCGCGACCTGTCATTGGGCGCGGACCACCCGAAAGTCCGACCCGCTGCCCGAAGCCGCTTTCCGCCGCGCTCCGCCCGCCGGTGCACGCTGCACGAACTTTGCCGCCGGGCGGGACATCCGTATGGTTCTGACCTCGGCAACCCTCTTACGAGACGTGAGGTAACTCCGTGGACAAGGCCGAATCCGCCGCCGGCGAGTCTTACGACCGCAAGGTGGCCGAGCGTTTCGCCACGTTCGATCAGGACGGCAACGGCTACATCTCCCGCGAGGACTTCAAGGGCGCTGCCGCCGCTGTCCTCCGGGAGTTCGGCACCGCCGCCCGTTCCGTCGAGGGTCAGGCGCTGTACGAGGGCGCCGAGGCCTTCTGGCAGGGCATGGCGGGGATCGCCGACCGTGACGGCGATCAGCGCATCACCCGTGAGGAGTTCACCACCCAGGCGCTCAAGCGGCTGCGCGACGACTCCATGAAATTCGCCGAGATCGCGCGCCCGTTCCTGCACGCGGTCCTCGACGTGGCGGCCGAGGAGCGCAACGGCAAGCTCGCCACGGACCGCGCCGAGCGCGTCCTGCGGGTCCTGGGCGTGAAGCCCGAGATGTGCGGCAAGGTCGCCTCCGCGCTCGACGGGGACGCCGACGGCATGATCTCCGAGGAGGAGATCATCACCGCGTTCGCCGGCTACTACACGACGTCCGAGCCCAAGGACTGAGCCACCGGCTCACGACGAGGCCGGAGCCCGGGGTTCCCTCCCGGGCGCCGGCCTCGTCGTGCGTGCATGGGGCGTTCGAGCCCGGAGCCGATGCGTCGCACAGTATGCAGCACATGTACTCCTTGCGTCGGAATATGCCCGAAGCGCTTGTTGGGGCCGCGGAGCGTCGCTCATGCTGGGTCACGACGGTGTCACATTCTGTGATCACTCAAAGACGCGCGGCGATGTTCCCGCCGGTTCGGATGGTGTGAGCGGTGCAGGTGCTTCAGGTTCAGCTCGTGGTACGACCCGATCCCGCGGAGGTGGGGCGCGCCCGCAGGTGGGCCCGCTCCCGGCTCGACGCGGCGGGGCTGGGCGCCGACGATCCGCTGGCGGAGACGCTGGTGCTGCTCATTTCGGAGCTCGTCACCAACGCCGTTCTGCACACGGGCTGTTCGGCCGTGCTGCGGATACAGTTGCCTGCGGCAGGGGCGGCGGCCGGAGCGGGCATGGTGCGTGTCGAGGTCGCCGACGGCAGCGCCCGCCCGCCCCGTCCGCGTCACGCCGAGCGGGACGACACCGACGGGCGCGGCCTGGAACTCGTCGACGGGCTGGCCGATCGCTGGGGCTGGCAGGCCGAGGGCGCGGGCAAGCGGGTCTGGTGCGAACTGGACCACGGTGCGATCCCCCGGCCGCACGTCCGCGCCCCCCGGTACGCCGTCGCGAACCGTGCATGACGGGGCGAATTCCGGATGCGGTGTTGACGTGACGTGTCGGCTTGATCACTCTTGGGTTCAGCGATTCGTTGCGAGGGGACGACGAGGGCCTCCGGCAGGTCCTCGGCGAATGCGGGTCGTTCCCCGGTGCCGCGGTGGCTCACCGCCTGCCCCGCACCGGATCCGGGCGGCGGCCGTCGTGCCGCGCTCGGGGCGCGCACGAGCGCGCCGCCGCCCGACCTGATCCGCCCGGCCCGGGCGTCTGTGCCCGCCGGTTCAGGTAGTGCCGGGCTCACCCGGCCCCGGAGGCCAGCGGCCCGCGTCCAGGACGCCCAGCGTGTACGCCTTCGCCACCACGGCCGTCCGGTTGGGCACCCGCCAGCG
This sequence comes from Streptomyces meridianus, assembly GCF_023703325.1. GTDB lineage: Bacteria > Actinomycetota > Actinomycetes > Streptomycetales > Streptomycetaceae > Streptomyces > Streptomyces meridianus. The sequence goes on along the minus strand of NZ_JAMQGM010000013.1, from coordinate 12,487 downwards.
CTGCTTCAGCCGCCCCAGGTGGTAGTTGACCCCGTCCGTCGTCAGGCCCATCGTCCGGCCGATCTCCGCGGTCGTCGCACCGGTCGCGGCCAGCGCCAGGATGCGGGTCTCCGCGGGAGTCACCTCGGGCGCGGGCCGTGGGGGCCGGCCGTCCGGCGCGTCCAGCACCGCGAGCAGCAACGGGCCCGGCGGAGCGGGGGCGCCGACCGGATCCACCGTGAGTTCGCCCTCCCGCTCCGTCCCGTCGGGGCCGGTCCACCGGACGGCAAGCCGGTAGCGGGAGCGACGCCCCAGCCGCAGCGCCTCGACGAGCCGGTCGAACTGGGCGGCGGCAAGCGGCCGGAAGAAGTCGCGCAGATTGCAGCCCGGGAGCCGGCCCGCCGTGGTACCCCACTCGGCGGCCATGGCGGGGTTCGCGAGGACGACCTCGCCGTTGGCGCAGCAGACGGCGATCGGCGCGGGCATCCGGTCCAGCAGCAGCAGGAACCGGTTGCGCCAGGTTACGGGGTCGTCCGGGTCCTCGATCACGTGCCGGCTCCCTATCCGGTGCACAGCGGCGGCGCAAGCCCCGCCGGCGGCGGGCCACTACACAATCATGCAGGGACTCCCCGTGCCCCGGCGGGCCGGGGGAGTCAGACTCGAGACATGATCAACGCGTCGCCCCTCGCGCAGCAGGCCGAGGACATCCCGGTCGTCGATGTCTCGAACTCGCCCGGACTCGCGTCCCCGATCCAGCAGGCCATGGAGCTGGCCCGCCGGCACGGTCCGGTCTTCCGGCGGCGGGTGCACGGCCGGGACGCCCTGTTCGTCACCTCGCTCGACCTCGTCACCGAACTCGCCGACGAGGAGCGCTTCGCGAAGTGGGTGAGCCCGGCGCTGGAGGCGGTCCGCGCGTTCGCGGCCGACGGGCTGTTCACCGCCTACAACGACGAGCCCAACTGGTCCAAGGCGCACGACATCCTCATGCCCGCCTTCGCCCTCGGGGCGATGCGCGCCTACCACCCCGCCATGGTCCGCGTCGCCCGGCGCCTCGTCGCCTCCTGGGACCGGCACCTCGCGCAGGGGACACCCGTCGACGTGTCCGAGGACATGACGCGGATGACGCTCGACACCATCGGGCTCACCGGATTCGGCTACGACTTCGAGTCGTTCACCCGCTCCGAGCCGCACCCCTTCGTCGCCGCCATGGTGCGCTCCCTGGAGTGGAGCATGCGCCGGCTCGGCCGGATGCCCGGCAGCGACCACACCGCCGAGGACGAGGCGTTCGGCGCCGATGCCGCCTTCCTGGCGTCCGTGGTCGACGAGGTGATCGACAACCGCAGGCGCTCCGGGGACACCTCCACCGACGATCTGCTCGGGCTGATGCTGGGCGAGCCGCACCCGGCCGACGGCACGACGCTGGACCCGGCCAACATCCGCCACCAGGTCATCACCTTCCTGATCGCCGGACACGAAACCACCTCCGGGGCCCTGTCGTTCGCCCTGCACCACCTGCTCAAGGACCCGATCGCACTGCGGCTCGTGCAGCGCGAGGCCGACGAGCTGTGGGGTGACACCACCGACCCCGACCCGACGTTCGAGGACGTCGGCCGCCTCACGTTCACCCGCCAGGTGCTGAACGAGACGCTGCGCCTGTGGCCCACCGCGGCCGCCTTCAGCCGCCAGGCGCGGGAGGACACGGTGCTCGCCGGCCGCTGGTCGCTGCCGGCCGGGCAGGGCGTCACCGTGCTCACGCCGATGCTGCACCGCGACCCCGTGTGGGGCGACAACCCCGAGCTGTTCGACCCCGCGCGGTTCGCGCCGGAGGCCGAGGCGGCCCGCTCGCCGCACGCGTACAAGCCCTTCGGCACCGGTGAACGGGCCTGCATCGGGCGGCAGTTCGCGCTGCACGAGGCGACCATGCTGCTCGGCATGCTGGCCCACCGCTACCGGTTCCTCGACAGCGACGACTACCGCCTGAGCATCAAGGAGTCGCTCACCCTCAAGCCCGACGGCTTCCGGATGACGCTCGCCGCGCGCACGTCCGCGGACCGGGTGGCGGACCGGGCGGCCCTGCCACTGTCCGGCGGACGGGCGGGAGCTCCGGCACGCGGGGCGGCCGAGGCCGGCGACCCGGCACGGCCCACCCGGGTCGTCGAGGGCACCGGCCTGCTGGTCCTGCACGGCACCAACTACGGCACCTGCCGCGAGTTCGCCCTCCGGCTGGCCGACGAGGCGCAGGCGCTCGGTGCGGACACCGACGTCGCCCCGCTCGACGCCTGGGCCGGCGGGCTGCCCGGGGACCGGCCGATGGCCGTCGTCGCCGCGTCCTACAACGGCCGCCCCACCGACGACGCGGCGGCCTTCGTCACCTGGGCGGAACAGGCCGGGCCGGGGGCCGCCGACGGCGCCGTGTACGCGGTGCTGGGGGTCGGCGACCGCAACTGGGCGGCGACCTACCAGCGGGTGCCCACCCTGATCGACCAGCGGCTCGCCGCGCTCGGAGCGGAGTCGCTGTTCCCGCGGGTCGAGGCGGACGCCTCGGCCGATCTCGGCGGCGCCGTCGACGCGTTCGCGGCGCAACTGCGGGACACCCTCCTGGCCCGGTACGGCGACCCGGCGAGCGGCGGCGCCGCGCCCGGTGCCGACGAGGGGCCCGCCTACGTCGTGACCGAGGTGGCGGGCGAACCGCTGGACGCGCTCGCCGCCCGGCACGACCTGACGCCGATGACCGTCACCGAGGCCCGTGACCTCACCGCCCCCGGCCACCCGCGCACCAAGCGGTTCCTTCGACTCGCGCTCCCCGAGGGCACCGAGTACCGCACCGCCGACCACCTGTCCGTCCTCCCGGTCAACGATCCCGGCCTGGTGGAGCGGGCCGCGGCCCTCCTCGGCGCCGATCCGGACACGGTGCTGAACATCGGCGCCCGCCGCCCCGGACGCGACACCCTCCCGCTCGACCGCCCGGTCGCCGTCCGTCACCTGCTCGCCCACCACCTGGAGTTGCAGGACCCGGCGACGGAAGGGCGGATCGCGCGGCTGGCCGGACTGAACCCCTGCCCGCCCGAGCAGGCCGCGCTGCGCGCCCTCGCCGCGGAGCCCGACGGGCGCACCGTCCTCGAGCTGGTCGAGGACCATCCGGCGCTGCGCGACGCCCTGCCGTGGCCGGTGGTGCTCGAACTGCTGCCGCCGCTGCGCACCCGGCACTACTCCGTCTCCTCGTCGCCGGCGGTGGATCCGCGCCACGCGGACCTGATGGTCTCGGTGCTGCGGGCCCCGGCGCGCTCGGGCCGCGGCACCTACCGCGGCACCGGTTCCGGTCATCTCGCCTCGCTCGCGCCCGGCGACACCGTCCTGGCGCGGGTCCAGCCGTGCCGGGAGGCGTTCCGCATCGACCCGGACTCCGACGTTCCGGTGATCATGGTGGCTGCCGGGACCGGTCTGGCCCCCTTCCGCGGCGCCGTCGCCGACCGCGCCGGCCGCACGGGCAGGGCTCCCGCGCTGCTGTACTTCGGCTGCGACGCCCCCGACGCGGACTTCCTCCACGCCGGCGAACTGCGCGCGGCCGAGGCGGCCGGAGCGGTCTCGCTGCGGCCGGTGTTCAGCGAGGCACCCGAGCACGGACACCTCTTCGTCCAGCACCGCATCGCCGCGGAGGGCGATGAGATCTGGGACCTGCTCGAGGCCGGGGCGAAGGTCTACGTGTGCGGTGACGGCAGCCGCATGGCGCCGGGCGTACGGACCGCTTTCCGCGACCTGTACGCGCACCGCACCCGCTGCGGCACCGGGGCCGCCGACGCCTGGCTCCGCGAGCTGACCGTCGCCGGGCGGTACGTGGAGGACGTCTACGCCGGCTGAACGCCCGCTCACGGAAGGGGAGTTCAGGTAGCGCTGCGGGAGCGGAACGTCCGCCGGTAGGGGAGACCCCGAGGGCCGACTGGAGGTGCTGGCGCAGCGACGAGGCCGAGCCGAACCCGGCTGCCCGGGCGACCCCGTCGACGGACAGGTCGCTCGACTCGAGCAGGTGGCGTGCGCGGTCGATCCGCTGCTGCGCGAGCCACCGGCCGGGGCTGAGTCCGGTCTCCTGCCGGAAGCGCCGGGTGAATGTCCGTACGCTCATCGACTCCTGTGCCGCCAACTCCCGCAGGTGCACCGGGCGGTCCAGCCGGGCGAGCGCCCAGGCCCGGGCGGCCGCCGTGCCGGGCTGCCCGGGCTCGGGCACCGGCCGGTGGACGAACTGCGCCTGGCCGCCGTCCCGGTGCGGCGGTACGACACTGCGCCGCGCGACCTCGCGGGCGACCGCAGCTCCGTGGTCGCGGCGCACGATGTGCAGGCACAGGTCGATGCCGGAGGCGACGCCCGCCGAGGTGAGGACGTCCCCGTCGTCGACGAAGAGCACGTCGGGGTCGACCCGGACCCGGGGATAGGTCCGCTGGAAGTGGCCGGCGGCGCTCCAGTGGGTGGTGGCCGGGCGGCCGTCCAGCAGCCCGGCCGCGGCGAGTACGTACGCGCCGGTGCAGATCGACACCATCCGGGTGCCCGGGCGCACCCGGGCGAACGCCGCGGTCAGCCGCTCCGTCGGACTGCCCCGCTCGTGCATGGGTCCCAGTTCGTACGTCGACGGGACGACGACCGTGTCCGCCTCGGCCAGCGCCTCCGGGCCCCGGTCGACGTGCAGGCCGAAGTCGGCGTCCGAGCGGACCGGGCCCGGCTCGGGCGTGCAGCTGACCACCTCGTACAGGGGGCGGCCGGTCGCCGAGAGGGCCTTGCCGAAGATCCGGTACGGGATGCCCAGTTCGAACGGGATCACACCGGGCAGCACGAGCACGACGATCCGGTGGGGCCGGGCGGGTGCGTCCGCGGTCGGTTCCGTGCCGGGTGGGTCCGCCGCCGGGTCGCCGCCCGGGACGGCGGTGTCGTGCGGCATCGGTTCTCCCAGGTGCTCGGGGCGCTCCGGGGGGCCGGGGAGTGTGCGCCGGGTTGGCGGGCCGGTGCCGGCCTGATGCGGGGCCGGCCGGGTCGGCCCGATTCTTGCGAACCATGTCCTTCGGGCCACTCGCACCGTACTCGCAGATGCCCGACGATGACCCGGTGACCCGTGAATCCCCGCCGTCCGCACCGGCAAGTGGCGTGCTGCCTGCCCTCACGTCCGGCTCCTCCGGCTCCTCCGGCCCGTCGGCCCCGCCCGTCCCGACGTCCCCGTCCGCGACCGTCCCGTCGGCCCCGCGCCCGCGCATCCACCACGCCTGGTGGGTCGCCGCCGTCGCCTTCGTCGCCCTCGTCGGGGCGGCCGCCTTCCGCGCGGCCCCGAGCGTCCTGATCGACCCGCTCCACGCGGAATTCGGCTGGTCGCGCGCCACCATCGCGTCCGCCGTATCCGTCAACCTGGTGCTGTACGGCCTGACCGCGCCGTTCGCCGCCGCGCTCATGGAGCGGTTCGGGATGCGGAGGGTCGCCGCGGGCGCGCTGCTGCTCGTCGCCGCCGGCAGCGGCCTGACGGTCCTCATGCAGGCGAGCTGGCAACTGATCCTGTGCTGGGGTGTCCTGGTCGGTCTCGGGACGGGCTCGATGGCGCCGGCGTTCGTGGCCACCGTGGTGAACCGCTGGTTCGTGGCCCGGAGCGGGCTGGTCACCGGTGTGCTCACCGCCGGCAGCGCTGCCGGTCAGCTGGTCTTCCTGCCGCTGGTCGCCTGGCTGGCGAGTCGGTACGACTGGCGGACGGCCACGCTCGCCGTCACCGCCGCGGCGCTCGCCGTCGTCCCCCTCGTGCTGTGGTTGTTGCGCGACCGGCCCGAGGACGTCGGCACCACCCGCTACGGCGCCGGCCCCGTCGATGCCGACGTGCCGCCGCCGGTGGCGGGCGGTGCGGCCGTCAGGGCTCTCGGCGCGCTGCGCACCGCGGCCCGCACCCGGGTGTTCTGGCTCCTCGCCGGCACGTTCGCCATCTGCGGCGCTTCCACCAACGGCCTCATCGGCACCCACTTCGTGCCGGCGGCGCACGACCACGGCATGCCGACGACGGCCGCCGCGGGCCTGCTGGCCGTCATCGGAGTCTTCGACCTGCTCGGGACGGTCGCCTCGGGCTGGTTCACGGACCGCTTCGACGCACGCCGACTGCTGGCCGCCTACTACGGCCTGCGCGGCGTCTCCCTGGTCTTCCTGCCGATGCTGCTGGCGGACGCGGTCCACCCGCCGATGCTGTTCTTCATCGTCTTCTACGGACTGGACTGGGTGGCCACCGTGCCCCCGACGGTCGCCCTGTGCCGTCGCCACTTCGGCGACGGCGGCGCGATCGTCTTCGGCTGGGTGCTCGCCGCGCACCAGATCGGGGCCGGCCTGACAGCCGTCGCCGCCGGCGCGCTGCGCGACGTCACGGGCTCGTACGACGCGGCCTGGTTCGGCTCCGGCGCGCTGTGTGCGGCGGCAGCCCTGATGGCGCTGGTCATCCGCCGCCGCCCGGAGGCGCCGCCGGCGGCGGTCCCGGCGGTCTGAGGGCTGCCGGGCGGTCGTCGCAGGACGTCAACCGGAGCCGGCCGCCGCTGCGCGGGCCCGTTCCCGGGCGATCGCCTTCGCGATCCGGTGCGACTCGGCTGCGATCTCCCGGAGCATGCCGCTGACCGGATTGGTGTAGCCCGTGAAGTACAGCCCCGGAGCGGCCGGCCGGGCCCGCCGTCCGAGCAGCGGGGGCCGCCCGTGCTCGTCCAGCACCTCCAGGTGCCCCACCAGGTCCTCGAGCCCGCGCCGGTAGCCGGTCGCGGCGATCACCGTGTCGGGCGCGATGTCGGTGCCGTCGGCGAGCCGCACCTTGTCCCCGTCGAACGACTCCACGGCCGCGACCGGTTCGACCCGGCCCCTGCCGATGGACCGGACGATCCCGGTGTCCACCACCGGGACGGCACCGGCCCGCAGGAGCGCGGACATCCCGGTCTCCGGCTGCGGCAGCCCGTACGGGGCGAGGTCCGGCAGACAGACGCGGGCGAGCCCGCGGGCCGCCCGGTCCACCGCCCGCCGGGGCAGCCGCCGGGCCAGGATGCCGCAGGACTGGGCCGGTATGCCGAGGACGGAACGGCGGACGATGTGCGGGGCGGTGCGCACCGCGAGCCGGACCCGGCCCGCCCCGCCCTGTGCGAGGTCGAGCGCGACGTCGGCACCGGTGTTGCCCGCTCCGACGACCAGCACGTCACGGCCTCGGTACCGGTCCGGGCGCCGGTAGTGGCCGGCGTGCAGCAGTTCGCCGCAGAAGTCGTCCCGGCCGGGCCAGGCCGGGACGAACGGGGTGTGGTTGAGTCCGGTGGCCACCACGACGGCGTCCGTCCGCGGCTCCCGGCCGCCCGTTGCCCGCAGGATCCAGCCCGCACCCTCCGGTGCCCGGTCGACGCGGGAGACCTCCACCCCGGTGACGATCTCCAGCCGGTGCTCCTCGGCGTACTGCTCGAGGTAGCGCACCATGGCGTCGCGTCCGGGCCAGCGCCCGGACGAGCGGGGGATCGGCGAGCCCGGCAGTGCCGAGCGGCGCCGGGTGGTGTGCAGTGTCATCCGGTCGTAGTGCCGTCGCCACGAGGCGGCCACCGCGCCGGATCGTTCGACGACGACGGCGGGGACACCGTAGGCGCCCAGGACCGCGGCCGTGGCGAGCCCGGCCGGACCGCCGCCTATGACGTACGCAGGCGGCCCATCGGGCGTTGTGGGGGTGATGTCGGACATGATGGCGAGCGTAGCCGGATGATTGACGCGTACTGGTCAGTTCGGGTCGGATACGGTTGCGGAAGGATCACGTTGTGGGTGCGTTCCGGCCCGGTTGTCCTCGACGAGGGCGAGGGCCGGAGCGCACCGAGGTGTCGAAGGGGGCGCGATGGCGCATCAGCGGGAACCGCTGCAGCCCGCCGAACTGCGCGGCTACGGACTGGAGCTGCGCAGCTGGGAGCAGCGGGACGCCGATGCGGTCCTGCGCGGCCTGACGGACCCGGAGTTCCTGCGCTGGAACACGCAGCTGCGGCCCGTGGACGATCTGTCGGACGCCCGGGAGTTCGTCCGCAGCCGCGCCGACGGGTGGGAGAGCGGCGAGTTCGCGCACTTCGCCGTCGTCGCGGACGGCGAAGTGGCCGGGCACGTGGGCATCAGCATGATCGAGCGTGAGATGGGCTCGGCGACGGTCGGCTACTGGGTCCTGCCCGAGGCACGCGGCCGGGGCATCGCCGGGCGGGCGCTGGAGCTGTGCACGCGCTGGGCGTTCGACGAGGTGGGTCTGCACCGACTGGAGCTGGGCCACGCCCTGGGGCACGAGGTCTCCTGCCGGATCGCCGAGCGGGCCGGCTACAGCTTCGAAGGCGTGCTGCGGGGGGCGATGCACGAGAGCGGACGCCGGGACGCCTTCCGCGACGTCCATCTGCACGCCCGGCTGGCCACGGATCCGCCGCCCTCGGGGGGCGGGCCGGGGCGCTGAGCGCACGGCAGGCGCGGGACGGGACGCGCCGGTGGTGCCGGCGGCAGGCCGGTTCCGGGACGTGTGCGCAGGCCGGTTCCGGGACGTGTGCGCAGGTGCCCGCGGTGGCGCCGGGTCCGGGGCCGTCGTGCGCCGCGGAGGGGTCAGCGGGGCGGTTTGCGGCCGGTCACACCCAGGTGGACGAGCATCGCCAGGTTCGGCCTGAGTTCGGCCTGCTTGACGCCCCAGGTGGTGAAGCCCTTCTGGTGCGACGCGGCCGCGGCGAGCATGAAGACCAGCGAGCCGGCCACCGCCGAGGGGTTGACCTCCTTGTCGATCTTGCCCTTGGACTGGAGGTCCTTGACGGCCTCCGTCAGCGGGTTGGTCACGGCGTTGAGGAGCTTCATCCGGATCTTGTAGAACCGTTTATCCCCTTCTGCCGCACCGAGATCGATGACGCGGAGGATGGCGTCGTGCCTCCGCCAGAAGGACAGGAAGCCGTCGACCAGATCCTCGGCCGACTGCCGACCGGCCTTGCCGGCCCACGACCGGCCGGCGACCAGCTCCGTCAGGTCGGAGCTCTCCTTGGTCACCCCGTCGGCGATCTCCAGAACGGCCCCCTCGACGTCGGGGAAGTACTGGTAGAAGGTCGCGGGTGAGGTTCCCGCCTTGCGGGCGACGTCGATGACTTTGACATCGCGGTAGGGCGAGGAGCTGAGCATCTCGCCGAGGCAGTCGAGCAGCTTCTGCCGCGTGGCCTGTCCGCGGCGCCCGGCGACCCGTCCGTCGACCGTGCGAACTTGTCCTGTCATGTCGTCAGCTTACCGACGGGTGATGAGAGCGCGATTCGGCAGCGGCAAATGGGGAGTGCCCGGCTGCGTAGGGTGAACGGCCAGCTCAGGACGGTCGCGGGCCGGGTGGTGCGACCAGGGGCGTGTGGTGCGGAAGTGGCGGCGGAACCGTCCGCTCCGCAGTCTTGCCGACCGTCCCGGCGGCCCCTGGTGGTGCGCTGTCAACAACCTGTGGACAGCCGTGGCGACCGGGCAGGGCCGCCGCTCGGTTCCGCTTCCGAGCCGATTGGGCCGGTGGAGTGACGGGCCGCCCGTCCGCGCGGGCCGGGCCCTCCTCGCGGGCGGCCGCCCCGACGGGCGGCTAACGTAACAAATCAGGGCCTACAGCACAGAGGGGACTCGTCATGGCCGCTTTCCCGGACGGCGTGCCCTGCTGGGCCGACGCCATGGTCCCCGACCTCGAGGCGGCCGAGCGCTTCTACGGCGAGCTCCTCGGCTGGACCTTCGAAGCCGGCTCCCCCGAGTTCGGCAACTACACCGAGGCCAGGTCGGAGGGGCGGCGCGTCGCCGCGGTCGTGCCCACTCCCGCCGGGATGACCGGCTCGCCGCCGAGCTGGAGCATCTATTTCGCCTCCTGCGACGTGGACGGGACAGCCCGGCGGATCACGGCTGCCGGCGGCCGGTCGGCCGTCGACCCCATGGATGTAGCCGACTACGGACGCATGATGATCGCCCAGGACCCGGAGGGCACCTTCTTCGGCGTCTGGCAGGCCGGCCGCCACACCGGCTTCGAGAAGCACGGCGAGCCGGGTTCGTACGTCTGGGCGACCGTCTGCGTCCGCAACGCCGAGGCGGCCGACGCCTTCTACCCGGACGTCATGCCGCTGGAGGCGGTACCGGTCCCGGACAGTGGCTACACGGTCTTCGAGGCCGGGGGCACGGCGGCCGCCGGGCGGCTCAGGATGGACGACCGGTTCCCGCCCGAGACCCCGCCGCACGTGCTCGTCCACTTCGGGGTCGACGACTGCGACCGGGCCGTGGAGACCGTCCGCCGGCTCGGCGGTGAGCTCAGGTCCGGCCCCGCGGACAGCCCGTTCGGCCGCCTCGCCGTCGTCTCCGACCAGCAGGGAGCCGTGTTCGCCGTGATGGACCCCGCGACGACGACGGGCGAACGCCCGCAGTGACGACAGGGGCCGGACTGCGGGGCACCGCTGCCGGCCGCTCCACCGACCCGCAGCACAGGAGGCCGGCGCCATGGTGGCATTCGCAGACGGAACGCCCTGCTGGGCGGACGCCACGCTGCCCGACGTCGCAGCGGGCAAGCGCTTCTACGGAGAGCTGTTCGGCTGGACCTTCCGCGAGGGCACCCGGGCCGGGGAGTTCACCGTGCTCGCCCTGCGCGACGGCAAGGAGGTCGCTGCCCTGGCACCCCAGGGCGACGGCCGCATGCCCACGGTCTGGAACGTCTACGTGGCGACCCCGGACGCCGCGGCAGGCTGCGACGCGGTCCGGGAGGCCGGCGGCCGGGTGCTCGTCGGCCCGCTGGCCGTCGGCCGCCTCGGAACCGTGGCCCTCGCGGCCGATCCGGCCGGTGCCGTCTTCGGCCTCTGGGAGTCGGGCACCCACACCGGCTTCGCCCTGAAGGGCGCGCCGGGATCGTACGCCTGGACCGAGGTGCACACCCGCGACGGCGACAAGGAGCGGTGCCTGCGGTTCTACGAGGACGTGTTCGGCTACGGCGCCCAGCAGGCCGACTTCACCGACGGCACCGACTTCACCGTGTGGTCCCTCGCCGGCCGGTCGCCCGGACCCGAGCACGCCGTCGGCGGTCTCGAGGTGATGGCGGCCGGGGTGCCGGCCGAGACGCCCCCGTACTTCCTCGTGTACTTCGCCGTCGAGGACTGTGACGCGTCCGCCCGGACCGCGGTCCGGCTCGGGGGGCGGGTCGTCGAGGAGCCCGCGGACACCCCGTACGGCCGTCATGCGGTGCTGGCGGACGACCAGGGCGCTCGATTCGCCGTGATCGCCCTCACCCGCGACTGACGCCGCCTCGGGTGACCGACGGCACGCCCGCCTCGGGCGCGTCCTCCTTCAACTCGGCCTGGATATCGGCTACACACATGTGTGCGACTCATCGCCCGATGGGTGCGCTCGCCGCGCGGAGGCAGGCGGTCAGGCGAATGCATCGCCGCTCATGAGGGCCGGGGGGCCGGGGATGACACCCCGTTTCGCCCCCGAGTTCGCAACTGCCGCCGTCGCCAGGAACAATCAAGCTGCGTACCCCGGGACGGTCCGCGGTGAGACGCTGCACGGGGCTGAAGGTTTTCAGGCCCCACGGGGAGGTGGCAGGCAGAGTGGTGGAGCAGCTGACGCAGCACGACCCGAGGCGGATCGGCCCTTTCGAGGTGCTCGGACGGCTCGGCGCCGGGGGTATGGGCCTGGTCTATCTCGCGCGCTCGGCGTCCGGCCGGCGCGTGGCGATCAAGACGGTCCGTACCGAGCTGGCCGAGGACCAGCTGTTCCGGGTCCGCTTCACACGTGAAGTGGAGGCGGCCCGCGCGGTGAGCGGTTTCTACACCGCGGCCGTCGTGGACGCCGACCCGCGTGCCGCGGTGCCATGGCTCGCCACCGCCTACGTCCCGGCGCCCTCCCTCGAGGAAATCGTCAGCCAGTGCGGTCCGCTGCCGACCCAGGCGGTGCGCTGGCTGGCGGCCGGCATCGCCGAGGCCCTCCAGTCGATCCACGGGGCCGGGCTGGTGCACCGGGACATGAAGCCCTCCAACGTTCTGGTGGTCGGGGACGGCCCGCGGGTCATCGACTTCGGCATCGCGTCCGGGGTGTCCAACACCCGGCTGACCATGACGAACGTCGCCGTGGGCACCCCCGCGTACATGTCGCCGGAGCAGGCCCGTGACTCGCGCAGCGTCAGCGGGGCGAGCGACATCTTCTCGCTCGGCTCCACCCTGGTCTTCGCCGCCACCGGCCATGCCCCCTACCACGGCGCGAACCCGGTCGAGACGGTCTTCATGCTGCTGCGCGAGGGTCCCGACCTCCAGGGGCTTCCCGACGACCTGCGGCCACTCGTCGAGTCCTGCATGCAGATGTCCCCCGAGCACCGGCCCAGCCCCGCCGACCTGCAGTCGCAGCTCGCCCCGCACCTGTTCGCCGCCGGCGGGGACGACAGCGGCACCGCTTCCGCCTGGCTGCCGCCGGCCGCCGTCTCGCTCATCGAGGAGCGGGCCGGCGGTGCACGGCGCAGCACGCCGCCGCCGCCCTCGCACCCCCCGGCAGCGGC
>NZ_JAMQGM010000012.1 GCF_023703325.1 Streptomyces meridianus | reverse complement strand
CGCGTGTGGACGTGCGACTGCGGCACCACACATGACCGCGACGTCAACGCTGCGCGCAACATTCTGGCCGCCGGACTGGCGGTTACAGCCTGTGGAGCGGGTGTAAGACCTCAACGGGAGTCCTCCCGGACGGGGCAACTTGCTGCGAAGCAGGAAACCCTCACTGCGAAGTGAGGAATCCCCCTCGTTCACGAGGGGGAGGATGTCAATTGCTGCCGTGCCGGGATCTGCGTCAGGGCCCGGGGCCGGGGAAGGGTTCCGCCGTGAGCGCTAGTCTGAACCGATCGGACGGACAACACCGAAGGGGTGGAGCAGTGGCGGACATCGAGTCGGCGCGGAAGGCCTTCGAGCGGTACGACCTGAACAAGGACGGGATGATCTCGGCGGCCGAGTACAAGCGGGTCATGGCGGAGCTCGGGGACTTCAACGTCACCGAGCCCGTGGCCCAGGCCGTGATCAATGCCGTCGACACCGACAAGGACGGCCTGATGTCGTTCGACGAGTTCTGGGCGGCCCAGAACCGGTGACCCCGGGCTCCCGGTTGCGGTCGGTGTCCGGCGCCGCACGCAACCGGGCCCTCACACCCGTGCGTGCCGCTGGGTGCCCGCCCGCCGCCTGCGGTCGTTGCACAGCAGGCACTTGCCGTATCCCGGCGGCAACGGGTCCTCGGCGTCCCCGTACAGCGGGTCGATCGCGCCCCGGGGGTGCTCCGCACAGCCCGTCCCGCCGTGCACGCCCGCCAGGGAATGCGCCAGGTTCAGTGCCCGGCGCAGCGCGTCGAGTATCTGCTCCGACTCCTCATCCGTCGGCGTGGCCTGAAGGCCGAAGACGATGTCGGAGGCCGTGTGCAGTGCCGACTGGAGTTCGCGAACCTCTGCGTAGCTCATGGGACGAGCCTAGAAGCAGGCACCGACAGCGCAGCCCGGCGGGGGCCGCCGGCGGACGGGGCGGCCCCGTTCAGCCCGTGCCGCCGGGCAGGGCAACGTCCCCCGCCGGGGCGGCGGGGCCCGCCGGACAGCCGAAGTGCTCTTCCGTCCCGGTCACGGCCAGCAACCGGCGCAGCATCGGGGGCCTGCCGGTCAGATGCAACTGCGCTCCCGTGTCGTGGACGCGGCGGCGGACCATCAGTAGCGCGGAGAGCCCCGTGGAGTCGCAGATCTCCAGCCCCGAGCAGTCGAGGACCACGTGCTTGCGGCCCGCGCTGCCGTCCAGCAGTTCGTCCAGGACCTCGTGCAGCTCGTGGACCGTGTCGCAGTCCAGATCGCCGCCGAGCCGCAGCCGCAGCATGTCGGGCTGCCGTGCGACCGGGCCGGCGGTGAACGGGCCGGCGCCACCCTTGGGCTGAGGAAACGTCATCTCGAACTTCCGGCGGGACGGTCACGAAGACGGGGACGAAACGGTGCGGGCGACAGACTCACGGGCGGTGCGTACGAACCCGCAGGCCCGGGGGAAGTCGTGCAACTGGAGGCCGATGGTCTCGAGCGCGAGGACGAGGGAGTGCGCCGGCACCCGGCGCGAGGTCAGGATCCCCGCGGTCCAGGCCAGGAAGTCGGTGAACAGCCGGTCGTCGTCGACGTAGAGCGCGCACGCAAGGTGGTCGACGATGTGGGCGATGTCCTCGGCGGTGTGCCGGCGCTGGAGTTCGGTGTACTCGCGCATCGGCGGGAAGCGGTCGGCCATGCCGGCCATGGTGTCCTGGACGAGCTTCGACCGCGCCGAGGCGATCATGGTGTACTCGTGATCGCTCAGATGGGGCAGTGCGTCGACCGCCTGGTGGGCGGGCCCGGGCTTCGGCAGTGCCGCGGCCAGCAGGTTCACGGCCGCCCGTGCGTCCGGCGCCCAGGCGTCGGCCCGCAGGCGCTTCGCATAGCGGCCGTCCGTGCCGAACGCCGCGCCCCCGGCGAGGACCGGGACGGACGCCGACTGGCAGGCGATGACGGCCGCGTGCGCCGTGGGCAGCCGGGTCGGCAGCGAGCCGGAGAGCGCGACCGCGTCCGGACCCGTGCGGTGCAGATGCGTCACGAGGTGCGCACTGGGCACCTGGGCCCCGAGGAAGTCCACGCGCCAGCCGTCCAGCCGCAGGACCTCGGCCAGCAACCTGGCCGGCAGAGCGTGCCACTCGCCGTCGACACAGGCCACGGTGATGCGTCCGCGGGAACCGGGCCCCGGTCGGCAGGCCGGATGTGCGGAGAGCGCCGCGACCGCACGCTCGTTGATGGCGGTGGCGGCGTGCTCCTGGGCCACGGTCAGACGGTCCGCCGCCCACTCCTCGCCCACTCGCCGCTGGGTGGCCGCGATGACGTCCAGCAGGACGGACTGCGGTTCGAGTCCCGCGTCGAGCGCGTCCAGCACGCTGTCGACCGCCGCCCGCTCGTCGCCGTCCAGCACCGAACTCCACAGCCGGTCGCTCCAGGGAGCCGACCGGGAAACCGACGTGTCCGTCATGCCGTGGACCTCCCGTGTCCTTGTCCGCCGGCGGGGCCGGGTCGCGGGCGGCGGGGCGCGGTGATTGCGAGCAGCGCCATGTCGTCGTGCCGTCCGGTGCCCAGCCAGTCGGAGGCGAGCATCCGGACGTGCTCGACCACGGCTTCCGCAGGCATGCCCGCGCAGTGGCTCAGTGCCTCGGACAGCCGTTCCTCGCCGAACATGTCCCGGCCGAACGGTCCACCCCTGGCCTCCGTGATGCCGTCGGAGAACAGCAGGCACGTCTCGCCGGGCCGGAGTTCGGTCGAGTACGTCGTCGCCTGGACCTCGGGCAGCGCCCCGATCAGGCTGCCGCTGGTGTCGGCGGTCTCGACACCGCCGTCGGCCCGCACGATCAGCGGAGCGGGGTGGCCGCCGCTCGTCAGCCGCAGCCTCAGTACCTCTCCGGTCCGGCGTACGGAGGCCAGCACCAGGGTGGCGTAGCGCGTGTGCCGGGAACTGAGCAGGGCGCCGTTGAGCAGTTCGAGCAGTCGTTCGTGGTCGGGTTCGACCAGCCGCAGCGCCTGGAGGGTGGTGCGGATGCGGCCGGTCAGCACCGCGGCTTCCAGCCCCTTGCCGCACACATCGCCAAGGACCACCATGGTCTCGCCGCCCGGCACCCCCGCCGGGTAGAGGTCGTAGAAGTCCCCGCCGATCCGGTGGTCGTCCCGCGACGGCCGGTACCCGCCGGCGAGTTCGATGCCGTCGATCCGCTCGAGTACGGGCGGCAGCAGATCCTCCGTCAGCAGGTCTGCCACGGCGGACTGCTCGGCGTACAGCTGGGCGGCGCAGATCGCGGCGCCGGCCCGGGCGGCGAACACCCGGGCGAAGCCCTCCTCGCCCTCGCTGAAGGGGCCGGCACCCTCCCGGCGCAGCAGGACCAGGGCCCCGGGGGGCGCACCGTTGCCCGGCAGTGAGGTGATCATGAGGGATCCGACGGGACCGAAGCCGTCCGGTACCAGCCAGCCCGGCACGGTGGAGGCGTCGATCCAGCGGGAGGGCACGGCAGGGAAGCCGGCGAGCGCGTCCGCGAGCCCCGGCACCTCGGCCGGGTCGACGGCGAGCAGTTCCCTGGTGGCCGGGCCGCCCCGGACCGCCCGGGTGACGTGGATCCGGCGGCGGCCGGAGGGCCCGAGGACAACGGCCGCGTCGGCGAGATGACCCGCTGCCAACTGCGCCGTGGTGTCCATGCACCGGCGTGCGTTCAGCGAGGACAGCAACTGGTTCGAGGCCTCCACGAGGAACGCCGTCCGTCCGCGTTCGCGGCGCAGCGCCTCTTCTGCGGCGCTCTGCTCGGTCGTGTCGGTGAACCACCATGCGGCGCCGCCGGGAGCCGGTGCGGAGCGGCTGGCCCGGAACGTGCGGTCGCCGACCGCGCCGTGCGCGGTCCCCTCCCCGCGTGCGTGGGCCTCCGCCAGCCACGCGGGCACCCCGTCGGCGAGCGGAGCGCCCGTCTCGAGGGCGGGGAACACGAGGGTGGCGGCGGTGTTGGAGCTGCGGACCCGCCCGGCCTCGTCGAGGACGACCACTGGGTGCGGTGACGCTTCGAGCGTCACGTCGGGCAGTGGTCGCCCGGGCACCTTGCGGGTCTTCAAAGATCTCCTCACCGGGTGGCGGCCCGCCGGCCCGGTCGTGGGCGCGTGCGATGTCCGTTGCTCTCAGGCAACTGTCCACGAGGTGCGGTCGAGATGCAATCCTCGTCCGGACCGACCGCTTCCCGCGCGGGAGGACCGATGCGCTCTCAGCCGCCCAGGGCCTCGTCGAGACCGTCCGTGATGCGCAGATGCGGTGTGGTGCCCGTCACGTCGAAGAGGCGCTGAACCGCGGGGTGCAGCGGGCCGGCGACGAGCAGTTCGTGGTGCTGCCGGGCGGTCAGCACGATGTGCAGGAAGGAAGAGTCGGCGAACGTCGTACGTGCCAGATCGAGGACGAGCCGTCGTACGCCGCTGCGGTGGGCCTCCGCGACGGCCGTCTCGACGGCGGGTGCGGCATCGCAGTCCACCTCGCCGGCGATCGCGATGACGGCATGCGTGTCCGCGGCGGTGTGCGTCACGACGGTGGCGTCCGGTCTCATGGGGCCACAGCTTGCCATGAGAGCCGCAGGTCAGTGGGCGAGGGTGGCGCGAATGGACTTACCGCCCCCGGCGGCGGGCGTGAGGTCCACTTCCGTGGCGAGCCGGCACACCAGGGGCCAGCCGTAGCCGCCGGGCCCCCAGCCGCGGGCAGGGTCGCGCATGACCGGCATCTCGTCGCTGTGGTCGCCGACCTCCACGTCGATCAGGCCGGGACGGGCGGCGAGCCGGAGGGAGGTCACTCCGCCCCCGTGCCGGATCGCGTTCGTCACCAGTTCGGACACGATCAGCAGGAGGTCGATCGCTGCTTGTTCACCGACGGGCCGGGGCTGCGCCGCCAGGAAGTCCTGGAGCAGACTCCGGGCGTGGGCGACGCTGTCCGGGTGGGCCGTGACCTCCGAGCCCAGGTCGTCGGACGACCCGTCCTCCGTGCCGGAAGTTGTCACGCACAGTCACCCCGTTGGCTCTCGTCGTACCCGTGCCTGTGTTTCTGCCCGATGATCGGCGCCTCACGCTGCCCGGTGCCCGACTTTCGGATGTCGGGTCCCGCCCGGCCGCGGTCCCTGGCGCGGGTTCGCACCGCGTTCCCCCCTCGGTCCTGCGGAAGGGGCGGAGCAAGGGGGACGGGTCGGTCATCAGCACTCGATGACGTTGACCGCGAGCCCGCCGCGGGCCGTCTCCTTGTACTTGACCTTCATGTCGGCGCCGGTGTCCCGCATGGTTTTGATCACCTTGTCCAGCGAGACGTGGTGGCGCCCGTCGCCGCGCAGCGCCATCCGCGCCGCGGTGACGGCCTTGACCGCTGCCATGCCGTTGCGCTCGATGCACGGGATCTGCACCAGACCGCCGACCGGGTCGCAGGTCAGGCCGAGGTTGTGCTCCATGCCGATCTCGGCCGCGTTCTCCACCTGTTCGGTGCTGCCGCCCATGACCTCGGCGAGGCCGCCGGCCGCCATCGAGCAGGCCGATCCGACCTCGCCCTGGCAGCCCACCTCGGCACCCGAGATGGAGGCGTTCTCCTTGAAGAGCATGCCGATCGCGCCCGCCGCCAGCAGGAAGCGGACGACGCCCTCCTCGTCGGCGCCGGGCACGAAGTTCATGTAGTAGTGCAGCACCGCCGGGATGATGCCCGCCGCGCCGTTGGTGGGCGCGGTGACGACCCGGCCGCCGGCCGCGTTCTCCTCGTTCACGGCCATGGCGTAGAGGGTCACCCACTCCATGGCGTGCACCGGTGAGTCACCGGCCGCCCGCAGCTGGCGGGCCGAGTTCGCAGCCCGCCGGCGCACCTTCAGACCGCCGGGCAGAATGCCCTCCAGGGCCAGCCCCTGTGCCACGCAGTCCTGCATGACGTGCCAGATCTCCAGCAGCCCGGCGCGGATCTCGTCCTCGGTGCGCCAGGCCTTCTCGTTCTCCAGCATCAGCGAGGAGATCGACAGACCCGTCTCGCGGGAGAGCCGCAGCAGTTCGTCGCCGGTACGGAACGGGTGCTTCAGGACCGTGTCGTCGAGCTTGATCCGGTCCTCGCCCACCGCGTCCTCGTCCACGACGAAACCGCCGCCGACCGAGTAGTACGTCTTCTCCAGCAGCGGCAGGCCGTCCGCGTCGTAGGCGAAGAGGGTCATCCCGTTGGCGTGGTACGGCAGTGAGCGCCGCCGGTGCAGGACCAGCTGCGACGACGCGTCGAAGTCGATCTCGTGGTCGGCCCCTATCTCGGTCTCGAGCAGCCGCAGCCGCTTCTCCTGCCGGATGCGCTCGACGACGGCGTCGGCGTGGACCACGTCGACGGTGCGCGGCGAGTGGCCCTCGAGGCCGAGGAGCACGGCCTTCGGCGTGCCGTGGCCGTGGCCGGTGGCACCCAGGGAACCGAAGAGTTCGGCGCGCACGGACGCGGTCTGCGCCAGCAGCCCGTCCTTCTTGAGGCGGCCGGTGAACATCCGGGCGGCGCGCATCGGGCCGACGGTGTGCGAACTCGACGGCCCGATGCCAATGGAGAACAGGTCGAACACGGAGATGGCCATCGGGGCGGACTTCCTTGTCTGCTCGCGGGTGGTGCGGGTGGTGCGGGTGGTGCGGGTGGTGCGGGTGGTGCGGGTGGTGCGGGTGGTGCCGGCGCCGCGGTGCGCGACGGCAGGCCACCGGCCCGGCCCTCGCCGGCGGAGGCGATCGCGGGGCGGCCCGGCCGGACCGGGTGCGTCCGTTGCGCGGATACCCCGCGATCGCCTTCTGACTACGTGCTGCGCCCGCTCACTTCTTCAGGTCCGGGTACAGCGGGTGCTTCTCCGCCAGGGCGGTCACCCGCGCCTTGAGCGCCTCGGCGTCGTAGGACGGCTTGAGCGCCTCGGCGATGACGTCCGCGACCTCGCGGAAATCGCCGGCCTGGAAACCGCGCGTGGCCAGGGCCGGCGTACCGATCCGCAGACCCGAGGTGACCATCGGGGGCCGCGGGTCGTTCGGGATGGCGTTGCGGTTGACCGTGATGCCGACCTCGTGGAGCCGGTCCTCCGCCTGCTGCCCGTCCAGCTCGGAGTTGCGCAGGTCGACCAGCACCAGATGGACCTCGGTGCCTCCGGACAGCACCGAGATCCCCGCCTCGGTGGCGTCCGACCGGGTCAGGCGCTCGGCGAGGATCCTGGCGCCCTCGAGGGTGCGCTGCTGGCGCTCCTTGAACTGGTCCGTGGCGGCCATCTTGAAGGCCACGGCCTTTGCGGCGATCACGTGCTCCAGCGGGCCGCCCTGCTGACCGGGGAAGACCGCAGAGTTGATCTTCTTGGCCAGGTCCGCAGTGGTGAGGATCACGCCACCGCGCGGACCGCCCAGCGTCTTGTGGGTGGTGGTGGTGACGACGTGGGCGTGCGGCACCGGATTGGGGTGCAGACCCGCGGCCACCAGGCCCGCGAAGTGCGCCATGTCCACCATCAGGTAGGCGCCGACCTCGTCGGCGATCCGCCGGAAGGCCGCGAAGTCGAGCTGACGCGGGTAGGCGGACCAGCCGGCGACGATGAGCTTCGGCCGGTGCTCCTTGGCGAGGCGCTCGACCTCGTCCATGTCGACCCGGCTGGTCTTCTCGTCGACGTGGTAGGCCGCCACGTTGTAGAGCTTGCCGGAGAAGTTGATCTTCATGCCGTGGGTCAGGTGCCCGCCGTGGGCGAGGTTCAGACCCAGGATGGTGTCCCCGGGGGAGAGCAGGGCGAACATCGCCGCCGCGTTCGCCTGCGCGCCGGAGTGCGGCTGGACGTTCGCGTGCTCGGCGCCGAAGAGCGCCTTGATCCGGTCGATGGCGAGCTGCTCGACGACGTCGACGTGCTCGCAGCCGCCGTAGTAGCGGCGGCCCGGGTAGCCCTCGGCGTACTTGTTCGTCAGCACCGAGCCCTGCGCCTCGAGGACCGAGACCGGCGCGAAGTTCTCGGACGCGATCATCTCGAGCGTGGTCTGCTGGCGTTCGAGCTCGGCGTCGACGGCGGCGGCGACGTCCGGGTCGAACTCGTGAAGGGAGGAGTTGAGAAGTGACATCGGGTCTTCCCGTCGTGGTGGCGAGGGTCAGTTACCGGTGAAGGCGGTGTACTCGTCGGCGGACAGCAGGTCCGCCGGCTCGTCGGTCGCCTTGACCTTGAACAGCCAGCCGCCCTCGAAGGGGGCGGAGTTCACCAGCGACGGGTCGTCCACGACGTCCTGGTTGATCTCCGTGATCTCACCGGACACCGGCGCGTACAGGTCGCTGACCGACTTGGTCGACTCCAGCTCGCCGCAGGTCTCGCCCGCGGTGACCGTGTCGCCCACCTCCGGGAGCTGGACGAAGACCACGTCGCCGAGGGCGTCAGCGGCGTGGGAGGTGATACCCACGGTGGACACGCCCGCCTCCGGGGCGGTGAGCCACTCGTGCTCCTTGCTGTAGCGCAGCTGCTGGGGGTTGCTCATGACCTGAATTCTCCTGGATGCGAGGGGGTGCTCGTACACATGGTCTTGACAGGTGGGACGGCCGCTGCCCGCAGGGACAGCCGGGCGGTCAGCGCTCCCGCTTGTAGAACGGCAGGGCCACGACCTCGTAAGGCTCGCGGCTGCCCCGGATGTCCACCGCGACCCCGGCCGTGCCGGGTTCCGCGTACGCCGCGTCGACGTAGGCCATGGCGATCGGCTTGCCCAGCGTCGGCGACGGCGCGCCCGAGGTGACCTCGCCGATGACGGTGCCGTCGGCGGAGACGACGGAGAAACCGGCCCGCGGCACCCGGCGACCCTCGGCGACCAGCCCGACCAGCTTGCGCGGCGGGGCCTGCTCGGCGCGCGCTGCGGCCGCCTCGAGCGCCTCGCGGCCGACGAACCGGCCCTCGTTGCCCGGCTTCTCGAACTTCACGACCCGTCCGAGGCCCGCGTCGAAGGGAGTGAGGGAGGTGGAGAGCTCGTGCCCGTACAGCGGCATCCCCGCCTCCAGCCGGAGGGTGTCGCGGCAGGACAGACCGCAGGGGACGAGCCCGGCGTCCCGGCCCGCGTCGGTCAGCGCCTGCCACAGCTTCTCCGCGTCCGCCGGGGCCACGAACAGCTCGAAGCCGTCCTCCCCGGTGTACCCGGTGCGGGCGATCAGCGCGGACACCCCGGCCACCGTGCCGGGCAGCCCCGCGTAGTACTTCAGAGCGTCCAGATCGGCATCGGTCACGCTCTTCAGGATGGCGGAGGACGCCGGGCCCTGGACGGCCAGCAGCGCGTACGCGTCCCGGTCGTCGCGCACCTCGGCGTCGAACCCCGCGGCGCGCTCGGTCAGCGCGTCCAGCACGACCAGCGCGTTCGAGGCGTTCGCAACGACCATGTACTCCGACTCGCCGAGCCGGTAGACGATCAGGTCGTCGAGGATGCCGCCGGATTCCTCGCAGATCATCGTGTACCGCGCCCGGCCCACGGCCAGGGCGCCGAGGTTCCCGACGAGCGCGTGGTCGAGCAGGCCGCCCGCCTGAGCGCCGGTCACCGTGATCTCACCCATGTGGGACAGGTCGAAGAGGCCGGCCCGGGTGCGCACGGCCACATGCTCCTCGCGCTCGCTGGCGTAGCGCAGCGGCATGTCCCAGCCGGCGAAGTCGGTCATGGTCGCGCCGAGGCCGCGGTGCAGGGCGTCCAGGGCGGTACGACGGGGGGCGTCAGTCATGTTCAGGCTCCGAGACATGGGGGACAGGACGCTGTCGGTGAATCACAGCCTCCCCATCTGTCATCGGAACCTGAGAGGTTCGCCACAACCCGCACCGGGGCGATGGTTTGCACCTTGGGTGGGACCGCCCGGGGCGGCCCGCTTTTCAGATCTGCCTAGCCCGCGCGGTATCGGGGCCTGAGAGATTCAAGGGAGGACTTGCTCCTTCGGCGCCCCGTGCCGACCGGCGGCTGCCGGGGACGGGGACTCTCCCGCGCGGGTTCGTACGGCCGGTATGGAGTTGGCGCGCACATCATTGCACGACGGCCCCCGATGCACAGCAGGAGCGGAATGCTGGTTCGACCGGGCCTGCGATGAGGTATCCAGGTTGTACGGCATTGCCGATCCTTGACACGCTGCCCGTACAGGCACAGGACCGGACGCGGAGGGCGATCACGGTGCACGGACATGGTGGGTGCGCGACGCCCGGGACCGCGGACGGCACCGCGGACCGCCTCGTGCCCCGGCAGCCCGGGGCCCCGCGAACCGCACGCGGTCCCGTGCTCGCCGTGCCCGATTCCGCCGGTCCGCCCGTCCTGGACCTGCGGACGCGCCGCCCGGCCGCCGCGGACGGAGACGTCGCCGCCGCCGACCGTCCCGCCGCCGGACATACCGTCCCGCCGCCCGGCGAGCTGCGATTCCCGGAGCACGCCGTCGTGATCGTGTCCGGGCTTCCGGGCAGCGGCAAGAGCACACTGATCAAGCGCGCGGTCGACGGCGCCGGCTCCGCGGGCCCCGTCCACCGGCTCGACTCCCAGGACGCCCGTGAACGCTGGGCCCGCAAGCTGTCCCGCCTGCCGTACGGCCTGTACCGGCCGCTGGTCCGGACGGCCCACTACACCGCCCTGTGGCGCGCGCTGCGATCCGGGGGGAGCGTCGTCGTCCACGACTGCGGCAGCCTTTCCTGGGTACGCCGACGGCTGGCGCGGCTGACCCGCCGCTCGGGCCGTTCCCTGCATCTGCTCCTGCTGGACGTGCCGGCCCAGGACGCGCTCGCCGGGCAGGCGGCCCGCGGCCGCCGGGTCTCCCGGTACGCCTTCGGCCGGCATGTGCGGTCGGTGAGCCGTCTGATCTCCGGTGCGGAGCGCGGCAGTCCGCCGCGGGGATGCGCGTCCGTGGTGCTCCTGGACCGCCGGTCGGCCGACGCGCTGCACGCCATCGGCTTCGGCGGAACACGCTGACCTGCCCGCGCGCAGCGGCCGTTAGGGCGTGTTGTGAAAGCCCCGCCCCAGGGGCGGACGACGCTACTTTCACAACACGCCCTAGGGTGCCGGTGCAGGTCGTACGAGACGGTGGTGGGGCGAGATGAGCATTCCCGAGCAGCACGAGCACGTATCCGGCCCGGAGGGCCTCCCGGGCGGGTGTGCGGGTCAGGTCCCCGGGCACGCCACCGGCTTCCCGCCCGACGCGTCGGTGCCGGCGGCCGGGGTTGCTCACGGACCGGCGGAATCGGGGTTCCCCTGCAACGAACTCGAGGAGGCGCTCGCCGCCTCGGTCGGTGTCCCCGGCGCCGGCCCCCGGCTGATCGAGGTACTCGGCCGCAGCCACGTGTGGGTGCCGCTGCCCAACGGCGGCGGACCGGACAGCCGCGATCTCGACCTGCCCACCACGGACGTCGGCGGCATGGCCTGCGTCCCGGTGTTCAGCTCCGAGGACCAGTTCCTCCGGATCGCCGGCTCCCACATGTCGTTCACGGTCGCTCCGGCCCGCGAGTTCGCCCGCGGCCTGCCGCCCCAGCTCGGTATCGCGGTCAACCCGGAGGGGACGGTCGGCCTGCCGCTGCCGCCGGAGGCCGTGGCCGAACTGTGCCGGACCGGCCGCAGCGAGCTGGACGGGCCGGCGTCCGGCGGCCGCGTCCGGCTCTTCGAGCCCGACTGGCAGGACGATCCGGTCGACTTCCTCACCGCCGCGGCGGAGGAGTTCGCCGGCACCGGCCTCGTGATCGGCGCCCGGCGCTGTCTCGCCAGTGTCGAGGGGGACGAGCCGGCCCTGTTCGTCGGAGTCGAACTCGCCCGCACCGAACCGGAGGACCGGACCGCGGTCCTCGACGCACTGGGCCGTGCGCTCGGCCGGGCCGGCGTCCGGTGGCCGGTGCAGCTCGTGTTCCTCGACGTCGCGGCCCACGATCCGGTCGGCGACTGGATGCTGGGGAAGCTGCGGCCGTTCCACACCGCCGGGCGGTGAACGGCACAGCCCGCGCACGGGGATCTGTCGGATGCCGCCCGTAACCTGGTTGGATGGCGGTACGGGGCGCACGGGTCGCCCCACCGGTGCGCCGGGGCCGGGAGCGGAGCTACAGAAGGGGCGGGAGCCAGTGAGCGCGGGAGGCGGCAGCGGACGGGTCGGGCAGCTGCTGCGAGAAGTGACGCCCGGGCGGTACGACGCCTACGAGACGCTGTTGCGGGCGCTCACCGAGGACCGGGTGCTGATGCTGCTCTGGCAGGGCGAGGCCGGCTCGCCCGACGCCCAGTACGGGAACATCGAGGTCGGCGGTCTCGGATACGCGCCGTGCGTCACCTCCCCCCAGGAGCTCTCGGCCTGCGGCTGGACCCGGGGACACGAGAACGTCGGCGGCGTGGAGATCGCGCAGACACTCTTCCCCGACCGCTGGGGCCTGTGGCTCGACCCGCACGCCCCCGGCGGCGGCGTCGGCATTCCGTGGGCCGATCTGCGGCGCGTGGCCACCGGACTGGAACGCTCGCCCGCCGGACCGCTGCGCATCGTCGAACCGGCCGTCGACGTACCGCAGTTCTGGGCGCTGCTGACGCAGAACGCCCACCGCACTCCCGCCGTCCGGTCGCTGCGCCGCGCCTGGGTGCAGCCGGCCCTGGGAGCCCCCTACCTCGCGATCGGGCTGGACCTCTACGACACCGGGCCGCAGAGCGTGGAGGCGGTGCGGGTGATGATGCAGCAGTCGGTCACGGCTGTTCCCGAGGGCCTGCCGGTGTCGACCGTCGCGATGTCCGACGAGTACGACCCGGTCGCCCTGTGGATGCGGGCCCAGGCCCGTCCCTTCTTCGACCGGGACGCCTACGGGGGCGGCGCCCAGCAGGCCACGGCCCCCGGCTACGGCTATCCGCCGCCCCAGACGTTCCCGGGCGCCGCGCAGCCGGGTCGCTGGTAGCCACGCGGTTGCCCCGACCTGCCTTTTCGAGTGACGGGCGCCGACCGGACCGCAGGGTCCGGTCGGCGCCTTCTTCGTCCGGGCAGTCGCACCGGCTGTCCGGATAACGGAAGACCTCTGGTCACATCACAGTTGCGCATCCTTTCCCTGGGAGGTCTGGCGAGCGCTCGCGGACGGCATGAAGACTCGCGCCGCAAGGGCCATCGGTCCTGCGTACGACCGATGTGAACGAGCCGCTGTCCGCGGCAGGCACTGGCCGGCCAACCCGCCCGGCCGAGAGGGGTCTCCACCACGATGACGGCACCCATGCACGACACGGTCCCGGTCGAATCCGGGGATGCCGTTGCTGCCGCTGACGTCACCAAGAAGGATGTCGAGGGCCGTTCGCTCGGCCGCATCGCCTGGAACCGCCTGAAGCGCGACAAGCTGGCGCTCGCCGGCGGCGTGATGGTGATCGTTCTCGTCCTGGTCGCGGTGTTCGCTCCGTTCATCACCAGCGTCCTCGGGCACGACCCGGACGTGCGCAACGAGGATCTGATCGACCCTCTCTTCCAGACTCCGAAGGGCGCCTGGGGCGGCATCAGCTCCGAGCACCTTTTCGGTGTGGAGCCGGGCAACGGCCGCGACATCTTCAGCCGGATCGTCTACGGCGCCCGGATCTCGCTGCTGGTCGGTTTCCTCTCCGCCGTGGTCGCGGTCGTCATCGGCACCGTGCTGGGCATCCTGGCGGGCTACTTCGGCGGATGGCTCGACGCGGTGATCAGCCGGGTGATGGACATGCTCCTCGCCTTCCCCCAGCTGCTGTTCATCATCTCGCTGATCTCGGTGATGCCGAACCAGCTGATCGGTCTGCACGGCACAGGCGTTCGTCTGCTCGTCATGATCATGGTGATCGGGTTCTTCGGCTGGCCCTACGTCGGCCGCATCGTCCGCGGGCAGACGCTGTCGCTGCGCGAGCGGGAGTACGTGGAGGCGGCCCGCAGCCTGGGCGCCGGGCGGCGTTACATCCTCTTCAAGGAGCTGCTGCCCAACCTCATCGCGCCCATCACCGTCTACGCGACGCTCATGATCCCCACCAACATCCTCACCGAGGCCGCCCTAGGCTTCCTCGGAGTCGGCGTGAAGCCTCCGACGGCTTCCTGGGGAAACATGCTCTCCACTGCGGTGAGTTACTACGACTCCGACCCGATGTTCATGATCATCCCGGGTCTGGCCATCTTCATCACCGTCCTCTCCTTCAACCTCTTCGGCGACGGTGTGCGCGACGCACTTGACCCGAAGGGCTCCCGATGACCACCCCCCTGCAGGACCCGGCCCGGCGCAGCCGTGCGGGCCGCGACGAACACGGAGGATCCGAGATCGTGACAACTCAACGCACCCCGAGGCGCAGACTGGCCGCCATATCGGCCATCGTGGTCGCGACCCTGGTGTCCACCGCGGCGTGTGGCGGCGGCGGCACCGACGGCAGCGGTGGCGGCGGCGAGGCCGCGGGCTTCAACGCCGGCATCGAGAAGGTCGCCAACGCCTCCACGAAGAAGGGCGGCACCCTCAAGTTCATCGGAACCCAGGACGCCGACTCCTGGGACCCGACCCGCGGCTACTACGGCTTCGCGTGGAACTTCATGCGGTTCTACACGCGTCAGCTCGTCACCTCGGCCGCCGCCCCGGCCGAGAAGGGCCTGGAGCTGAAGCCCGACCTCGCGCAGGACCTGGCCAAGGTCACGGACGGCGGCAAGACGTACACGTACAAGCTCAAGGACGACATCACCTGGGAGGACGGCAAGCCCGTCACCTCGCAGGACATCAAGTACGGCATCGAGCGCCAGTGGGCGCAGGACGTGCTCTCCGGTGGTCCGGTCTACATCAAGGACATCCTGGACCCCGACGGCAAGTACAAGGGCCCGTACAAGGACAAGTCCAAGGACAAGCTGGGCCTGAAGGCCATCGAGACGCCGGACGAGAAGACCATCGTCTTCAAGCTCCCGAAGCCGAACAGCGACTTCGAGGAAATCCTCGCGATGCCGTTCGCGTCCCCGGTGCGCCAGGACAAGGACACCAAGTCGAAGTACGGCCTGAAGCCGTTCTCCAACGGCCCGTACAAGTTCGAGTCCTACACGCCGAACAAGGGCATCAAGCTCGTCCGCAACCCGGAGTGGAAGAAGTCCTCGGACCCGATCCGCAAGGCCCTTCCGGACAAGATCAACGTCACGCTGATCACCAACGCGGACGAGATGGACAACCGCCTCCTCGCCGGTGACTACGACGCCGACCTGAACCAGACCGGCCTGTCGCCGGCCGGTCGCACGAAGGCCCTCAAGCAGCA
Source organism: Streptomyces meridianus (assembly GCF_023703325.1). Lineage (GTDB taxonomy): Bacteria > Actinomycetota > Actinomycetes > Streptomycetales > Streptomycetaceae > Streptomyces > Streptomyces meridianus. The sequence goes on along the minus strand of NZ_JAMQGM010000012.1, from coordinate 53,630 downwards.
CAAGGGCAACGTCGACAACCCGGTCATGGGGTACATCCGCTACGCGGCCTTCCCGCAGACGGTGAAGCCCTTCGACAACATCCACTGCCGCAAGGCCGTGATCTACGGCGCCGACCACAAGTCGCTGCAGACCGCCCGCGGCGGCCCGATGGCCGGTGGTGACATCGGCACCAACATGCTGCCGCCGGTGGTTCCCGGTTCCGACCCGAACTACGACCCGTACGGCACGCGCAAGAACGACGGCGCCGCCAACGTCAGCAAGGCCAAGGAAGAGCTCAAGGCCTGCGGCAAGCCGGACGGCTTCAAGACCACGATCGCCGTCCGCAACAACAAGAGCGTCGAGGTGGCCACCGCCGAATCGCTCCAGGCGTCGCTGAAGAAGATCGGCATCCAGGTCGAGATCGACCAGTACGACGGTGCGCAGACCTCGGGCATCATCGGCAACCCGGATGTCGTCAAGAAGAAGAACTACGGCATCATCATCATGGGTTGGGGCCCGGACTTCCCGACCGTCCAGGGCTTCGGCATGCCGCTGTGGGACAGCAGCTTCATCCTGCCGAACGGCAACAACAACTTCGCCATGATCGACGACAAGTCGATCGACGCGAAGTTCGACGACTTCGTCAAGGAGCTGGACGACAGCAAGCGGGAGCAGATCGCCTCCGACATCAACAAGAAGGTGATGGAGGGCGCGTACTACCTGCCCTTCGTCTTCGAGAAGATCGTCACCTGGCGTTCCAGCCGGCTGACCAACGTCTACTCGACCTACACGTACAGCGGCCAGTACGACTTCGCCTCGCTGGGCGTCAAGTAATCGATTCGCCGGCGCACCCGCCGCTAGGCACGAAGGGCAGGTGAAGGCCGCGACGGTGGCCCGGTGACCCCCCGATTCCACTGGGGGGTCCACCGGGCCACCGGGGGCCCGAGAGCAGTGCTCACTTACATCATCAGGCGGCTGTTTGCCGCCGCAGTCATGCTGGTCGTCATCATGCTGGCGGTCTTCAGCATCTTCTTTCTGATACCCAAGTGGACCGGTGTGGACCCGGCCACCATGTACGTCGGCAAGCAGACCGATGCCGCCGCGCTCGAGGGCGTCCGGGAGAAGCTCGGGCTCGCGGATCCGATCCTGGTCCAGCTGTTCGAGTTCTTCAAAGGCATCCTCGTCGGCCGGGACTACACCGGCGGGGGAGACACCTACCACTGCTCGGCACCTTGCTTCGGGTACTCCTTCAAGACCGAGCAGGCCATCTGGCCCATCCTGGCCGACCGTCTTCCGGTGACACTCGGCCTCGCGGCCGGCGCAGTGATCATCTGGCTGCTGATCGGTCTCACGGCCGGCGTGGTCTCCGCCCTCAAGCGGGGGTCGATCTGGGACCGCGGCGCGATGATCCTCGCGCTCGGCGGCGTCTCACTGCCGATCTACTTCACCGGTCTGATCTCCCTGGCGGTCTTCTCCTACGGACTGGGCCTGGTGGCCCACCAGTTCACGCCGATCGAGGAGAATTTCTCCGCCTGGTTCAGCGGCATGATCCTCCCCTGGGTGACCCTGGCCCTTCTCTTCGGTGCGATGTACGCGCGCCTGACCCGGGCGACCATGCTCGAGGTCATGGGCGAGGACTACATCCGCACCGCCCGGGCCAAGGGGCTGCGGGAGGGTGTCGTCATCCGCAAGCACGCCATGCGCTCCACCATGACACCGATCATCACCCTGCTCGGAGTCGACCTGGGCGCCCTGATCGGCGGCGCGATCCTGACGGAGACCACCTTCAGCCTGCCCGGCCTCGGCCAGGCGGTGCTCAAGGCGATCGGCGAGCGCGACCTGCCGCTGATCCTCGGCGTCACGCTGATCACCGCCAGCGCCGTCGTCATCGCGAACCTTCTCGTGGACGTGCTCTACGGCGTGATCGACCCCCGAGTGAGGCTCGCATGACCACAGCATCCGTTCCCGGGGACGCCCCCGGCACCCCGACGGTCACCACCGGAGCGCTCGGAGAACCCGTGGCCGGCGGCGGTACCGCCGCGCCGCCCAGGGCATTCCTCGAAGTGCGGGACCTCAAGGTCCATTTCCCCACCGAGGACGGTCTCGTCAAGGCCGTCGACGGGCTCTCCTTCTCGCTGGAGAAGGGGAAGACGCTCGGCATCGTCGGCGAATCGGGTTCCGGCAAGTCCGTGACCTCGCTCGGCATCATGGGCCTTCACCGGGTCGGCCAGTACGGGCGTCAGAAGACGCAGCTCTCCGGTGAGATCTGGCTGGAAGGCAAGGAGCTGCTGTCCGCCGCGCCCGACGAGGTCCGCAAGCTGCGCGGCCGTCAGACGTCGATGATCTTCCAGGATCCGCTCTCGGCGCTGCACCCCTATTTCACGATCGGCCACCAGATCGTCGAGGCCTACCGGATCCACCACAACGTGGACAAGAAGGTCGCGCGCAAGCGGGCCGTCGAGATGCTCGACCGGGTCGGGATCCCGCAACCCGACCAGCGGGTGGACAGCTACCCGCACGAGTTCTCCGGCGGCATGCGCCAGCGGGCGATGATCGCGATGGCTCTGGTGAACAACCCCGAGCTGCTGATCGCGGACGAGCCGACGACCGCCCTGGACGTGACCGTCCAGGCACAGATCCTCGACCTCATCCGTGACCTGCAGAAGGAGTTCGGCTCCGCGGTCATCGTCATCACCCACGACCTGGGCGTCGTCGCCGAGCTGGCCGACGACATCCTCGTCATGTACGGCGGGCGCTGTGTCGAGCGCGGTTCCGCCGAGAAGGTGTTCTACGAGCCGCAGCATCCCTACACCTGGGGGCTGCTCGGTTCGATGCCGCGCATCGACCGCGAGCAGACCGAACGCCTCATCCCGGTCAAGGGCTCGCCGCCCAGCCTCATCAACATCCCGAGCGGCTGCGCCTTCAACCCGCGTTGCCCCTACGCGGACGTGCCCAAGGGCGGCATCACCCGCACCGAGCGTCCCGAGCTGCGCGAGGTCGACGGCAACCACTTCTCGGCGTGCCACATGTCGCCGGAGGACCGGGAGCGGATCTGGACCGAAGAGATTGCGCCGAAGCTGTGAGCGAGGACGAGACGATGACGACCCCCGAACAGCCCGGCACGGCCGGGCCTGCGACCGGGAGCGCCGGAACCTCTCCGTCGCCGGCGCCCGGTGAGTCCCTGCTCCGGGTGACCGGTCTGACGAAGCACTTCCCCATCACCAAGGGGCTGCTCAAGCGGCAGACCGGGGCGGTGCGGGCGGTCGACGGAATCGACTTCGACGTGCGGGCGGGCGAGACCCTCGGTGTCGTGGGCGAGTCCGGCTGCGGCAAGTCGACCATGGGGCGGCTGATCACCCGGCTTCTGGAACCCACGGACGGACGCGTCGAGTTCGAGGGTCAGGACATCACCCACCTGGGCACCGGCGGGATGCGCCCGTTGCGCCGCGATGTCCAGATGATCTTCCAGGACCCCTATTCCTCGCTCAACCCGCGGCACACGGTCGGCGCCATCGTCAGTGCCCCGTTCAAGCTCCAGGGGGTCCGCCCCGAGGGCGGGGTGAAGAAGGAGGTCCAGCGGCTCCTCGAGGTCGTCGGACTCAACCCCGAGCACTACAACCGCTATCCGCACGAGTTCTCCGGCGGCCAGCGGCAGCGCATCGGTATCGCCCGGGCCCTGGCGCTCAACCCGAAGCTGGTGGTGGCGGACGAGCCGGTGTCGGCCCTGGACGTGTCGATCCAGGCCCAGGTGGTCAACCTCCTCGACGACCTCCAGGACGAGCTGGGTCTCACGTACGTGATCATCGCCCACGACCTGTCGGTCATCCGGCACGTCTCCGACCGGATCGCGGTCATGTACCTGGGCAAGATCGTCGAGCTCGCGGACCGGGAGTCGCTGTACCGGGCTCCGATGCACCCGTACACCAAGGCCCTGATGTCGGCAGTGCCGGTGCCGGATCCCAAACGGCGTGCCGAGCGGGACCGGATCCTGCTCAAGGGCGACGTGCCCTCGCCGATCTCGCCGCCCTCGGGCTGCCGCTTCCACACCCGGTGCTGGAAGGCGACCGAGGTCTGCAAGACCCAGGCGCCGCCGATGCTGGAGCTGAAGACGGGGCACCAGGTGGCCTGCCATCACCCGGAGAACGCCCCGGACCAGAAGCAGGGCGACACCCCCCTGCCCGGTGCGGACGCGGCGGTGGTCCAGAAGTCCGACGGCTGAGACCGGTCCGACGTATCGGTGAGCACCCGGCACAATTGCCGGGTGCTCACCGATCTGTTCAGCCCCTCCGTCCAGCACTCGCTCGATCTCGCCGGCATCTTCGTCTTCGCGATCTCCGGCGGTCTGCTCGCCGTGCGCAAGAACTTCGACGTGTTCGGGATCGCGGTGCTGGCGGAGGCCACGGCGCTGGGCGGCGGGATCATCCGCGACGTGATCATCGGGGCGGTGCCGCCCGCCGCCTTCACGGATCTGGGGTACTTCCTGACCCCGCTGGTCGCCGCGGTGTGCGTGATCTTCCTGCATCCGCAGGTGGAGCGGATCAACGGCGCGGTCAACGTGTTCGACGCGGCGGGGCTCGGCCTGTTCTGCGTGGCGGGCACCACCAAGGCGTACGCGTACGGGCTGGGGCTGACGTCGTCGGTGGCGCTCGGCCTGGTGACCGCAGCGGGCGGCGGTGTCCTGCGCGACATCCTCGCCAACGAGGTGCCGTCGCTGCTGCGCTGGGACCGGGACCTCTACGCGGTTCCGGCGATCATCGGCGCCACGATCGTGGCCCTGCTGATCAGGCTCGAGGAGCTGACCGTGGTCACCGGCAGCGCCGCCGCGGCCACCGCCTTCGTGCTGCGGCTGCTGGCCATGCACTACGGCTGGCGGGCACCACGGGCCTACCACCGCCGTTCCTCGGCCACCGAGGAGCAGATCTGAGGGAGCGGTGGGGAGGGACCGACGGGCGGCCGACCGGATGCGAACCCGGTCCGTGGGCGGGGCCGTTGGGTGTGAGCAACGGCGCAACAGGTGCTCTACCGGCGAGTAACTTCGCGGTGTAGCGTTCGCCGCATGGCACAGGCATCCATCGGGAACAGCGAGTTCGACCGGGACACGGCCGTGGTCCTGCGGGAGCCCGGCGTCTACGACACCGACCTGCCCGCGGGCTGGACGGTCTTCAACGCCGTGAACGGCGGATTCCTCCTCGCGGCGGTGGGCCGCGCACTGGGCGACGCACTGCCCCACCCCGACCCGGTGACGATCACCGCGCACTACCTCACGGCCTCCGTCCCGGGACCCGCCGTGATCCGGACGGAAGTCGTCCGCTCCGGGCGCACCATGTCCACCGGCCAGGCGTCCCTCCTCCAGCACGACGAGGACGGCAACGAGGTCGAACGGATGCGCATCGTCGCCGGCTACGCGGATCTCGGCGCCCTGCCCGACGACGTCCGCACCACCGCCAAGCCCCCCGCCATCCCGCCCTACGAGCACTGCCTCGGCTCGGACGCGGCACCGGACGGTGCCCCGCCGATGGCCGATGCCGCGCCCATCATGGAGCGCCTCGACCTCCGGCTGGACCCGGCGACCGCGGGATGGGCCGTGGGCGCTCCCTCGGGACTCGGCGAGATGCGCGCCTGGTTCGGTCTCGCCGACGGCCGGGACAGCGACCCGCCGGCCCTGCTCCTCGCGGTGGACGCGCTGCCCCCGACCGCGTTCGACCTCGGGCTTTCCGGCTGGACGCCGACCCTCGAGCTCACCGTCCACCTGAGATGCCGGCCCGCGCCCGGGCCGCTCCGGGTCTCGGTGACCACCCGCAACCTCGCCGGCGGCTTCCTCGAGGAGGATGCCGAGGTCTGGGACAGCGACGACCGGCTCGTCGCGCAGTCGCGCCAACTGGCCCGGGCGCCCAGGGGGGCGTGAGCGGCCGGGCTCGGGGTCAGACCTGGGGCGGCGGCCCGAACCCGCCCTGCGGAGCCGGGGGCTGCGGGCCTGGCGGCTGCGCAGGGGGCGGCGGCCAGCCGTATCCGGGCGGGGTCTGCTGCGGAGGCACCGGGCCGGGCCGAGCGGGCTGCGGCTGCGCGGGCCCGGATTGCGGCGCTCCCTGGTCCGGCCCCCACGCCGGGGGGCCGGAGGGCTGCACCGCACCGCCGGGCGCGGGCCGTCCCCAGCCCTGCTGCCACCCCCCGGCACCCTGCTGTTGTCCCGGGAGAGCCCCGGCCGCTGCTCGCTGGAGGACCGGCGCCCCCTGCGCGTCGACGGGCGCCCCCGCCCGCCCCATCAGCACGAGTACGGCGACGCCTCCCACCAGGGCGACGAACGTCTGGAGCCGGCTCACGACCCCCGTCGCACCCGAGTTCCCCAGCTCGAGCAGCAGGCCCCGGTCGAGGTACCACACGGTGGTCAGGACACTCTCCGGAACCAGGAGCAGTGCGGCACCCAGGGTGAAACCCCGCGCCGCGGTGGACCGGGTGCCGGCCAGGACCGCGCCCATCCCGCACAGCGCCGCGAGCACCAGCCAGCGCAGCGCGGGCGGCACCGCGAGGACCGAGGCGACCGTGCCCGACCCGGTGAACATGCCGCCCCAGAAGCCGATCCCTCCCTGGGCCACCAGGTACCCGTTCCAGGCGAGGTTGGCCAGCGCGAGGAGGGCCAGGACGAGCGCCGAGACGACCGCGGCCGCACCGGCCGGTCGTACCGGCGCCTCGGCGGGCTCCGGTGCCTGCGGCGGCACGGACGGCGGACCGGGCTGCCCGGGCCACCCCGGGACAGCGGTGTCCACGGCGGGTGCCGGCGGCCACTGCCGGGTGCCGGCGATCAGCGCGATGCCGGCGGCCACGGCCAGCAGTACGGTGAGCACGGCCAGCAGGATCGCGGGGACCACGGCCGTGTCGTCGCCGGTCCCCGCGTACCAGGGATCGTCCGCGGTGTGGTTCCCGCCGATCCAGAGCACCGGCAGCCGGTACAGGAGTGTCGTGGTCACGGCGGCAGCCAGCAGGCCGCCGGCGGCCCGGGACGCGGTGAACGCGGCGAAGACCGCGCCGATCTGGAGCACCAGGAGGGCGAGGTCGGTGGCGGTGGTCGCGGGAATCGCGTCCAGCCTGCTCGCGTCCGTGGAACCGAGCCACAGGTCCCAGGCACCCGCGATGCCGAGTCCGCCCACGTCGTAGAAGAGCCAGCCGCACGTCTGGAGGGCGAACAGGCCGACGAGCACGCCGCCTGCAATCCGGCCCCCCTTGCCCAGTACCCGAATCGGCATCGTCCTCAATCCCCTCCGGCTCCCTGCCCGTTCGAAGGGTTCACTCTAGGCCGTGGAAGAACTCCAGGAGCTCGCCGAGCAGTTCGGACGGGGTGTCCTCCTGGACCAGGTGGCCGGCGCCCACGACGATCCGGAGCCGGGACCCCGGGACCGCCGCGTGCAGCTCGTGCGCCTTGACCACGGGGATCCAGGTGTCGTCCGCACCCCAGCAGATCAGAACCGGAACGCGGATCGAGTCGTAGCGGTGCTGGATCTCGTCGGTGAACCGCTGGTCGTTCTGCGCGATCTGCCGGTGGAACGCCGGACGTCCCTCGTCCCCGCACCACGGCTCGACCAGCCGGTCGAGGACCTCCGGCCGCAGACCCGGGCTGCTCGCGGAACTCACGTACTCCCGGACCAGGGCGCGGTGCAGTGCGGGAGGCAGGGCCGCGAAGACCTCCGCGTGCTCGCCGAGCAATCGGTACGCGGGCGAGCCCCAGGGCGCCAGGGCCACCGGGTCGGCCAGTGCGAGCCCCCGGTAGCGGGCCCCGTGCAGCAGGTGCGCCCGCAGGGCCACCGCGCCGCCGAAGTCGTGGGCGGCCACCAGCGGTTCGGACAGGCCCCAGTGGTCCAGCAGCTCGGTGAACACCCGCCCCTGGGAGGCCAGCGACACGTCCTGGCCGGCGAACTTCGCGGACGCACCGTAACCGGGCATGTCCCAGACGTGGACGTCGTACCGCCGGGCCAGGGCGCGGGCGGCGCCGCGCCACACATAGGAGGAGAACGGGGTGCCGTGCAGCAGGACGACGGGCGGCGCCCCCGGTTCCCCGAGGCGCGCCCACCGGACGTCGCCTGCGGAGCTCGTGAACGTGCGGTCCAGTGTCCAGTCGGTCATCGGGCGACGCTAACGACGCGCTCCCGTGGTGTCGAGGGGCCTGATGCACCGGCCCCGCACGCGTTCCCGCCGCGGCTCGTAGAATCGGTCCCACCATGGCCTACCTCGACCACGCCGCCACCACCCCGATGCTCCCCGAGGCGGTGCGGGCGATGACCGCCCAGCTGACCGCCGCCGGCAACGCGTCCTCCCTCCACGCGGCAGGCCGGCGGGCCCGCCGGACCGTCGAGGAGTCCCGCGAGAGCCTGGCCGTCGCACTCGGGGCACGACCGAGCGAGATCGTCTTCACCGGGGGCGGCACCGAGTCCGACAACCTCGCGATCAAGGGCCTGTACTGGTCGCGCCGGGCGGCCGACCCGCGCCGCACCCGGGTGCTCACCAGCCCGGTCGAACACCACGCGGTCCTCGACGCCGTCCACTGGCTGGCCGAGCACGAGGGTGCCTCGGTCGAGTACCTGCCCGTCGACGAGCTGGGCCGGGTCAGCCCCGACGCCCTGCGCGAGGCGATCGCCCGGGACCCCTCGGACGTCGCCCTGGTCACGGTCATGTGGGCCAACAATGAAATCGGCACGATCATGCCGGTCATCGAACTCGCCCGAATCGCCCGGGAGTTCGACGTCCCCATGCACGCGGACGCCGTCCAGGCCTTCGGTCAGCTGGAGCTCGACTTCTCCGCCACCGGTCTCGCAGCCCTGACCGTCTCCGGCCACAAGGTCGGCGGGCCCTACGGGATCGGGGCCCTGCTGCTGCGCCGCGAGTACGCCCCCGTGCCGCTGCTGCACGGGGGCGGTCAGGAGCGGCACGTCCGCTCCGGAACCCTCGACGTCCCCGCCATCGCGGGATTCGCCGTCGCCGGGCGGATCGCCGCCGAACGCCGCAAGGAGTTCGCCCGCGAGGTCGGCGCCCTGCGCGACGACCTGGTGCGGGCGGTGCAGACGGCCGTGCCCGACGCCGTCCTGGGCGGCGACCCCGACCCTGCGGGGCGCTTGCCCGCCAACGCACACTTCTCCTTCCCCGGCTGCGAGGGCGACTCGCTGCTGCTGCTCCTCGACGCCCAGGGCATCGAGTGCTCCACGGGTTCGGCGTGCACCGCCGGCGTCGCCCAGCCCAGCCACGTCGTGCTGGCGACCGGCAGCAGCGCAGACCTGGCCCGCGGCACCCTGCGGTTCAGCCTCGGGCACACCTCCACCCGGGTCGACGTGGACGCCCTGGCCGACGCCATCGGCCCTGCCGTCGAGCGGGCGCGTACCGCCGGACTCAGCTGAGCCCCGCCCCGAGGGGGCGCGTGGCGGCGCTCGGCGGCCTTCCGGTCAGGCCGTCCGGACCATCCGCAGATACCGGCCCCAGTCCCACAGCGGCCCGGGGTCGGTGTGGTCGGCCCCCGGGACCTCGTGGTGCCCGATGATGTGCCGGCGGTCCACCGGGATTGCGTACCGGCGGCAGATGCCTGCGGTCAGCCGTGCCGAGGAGCGGTACATCGTGTCGGTGAGGTAATGGGGACGGTCCACCCAGCCCTCGTGCTCGATGCCGACGCTGCGCTCGTTGTACTCGCGGTTGCCGGCGTGGTGGGCGACGTCGAGCTCGCGCACCATCTGCGCGACGTGCCCGTCCGAGGACCGCACCACGTAGTGCGAGGCCGCCCCGTGCCCGGGGTCCTGGAACACCTTCAGCGTGACCGGGTAGGTGGCCTGCGGCAGGTGCACGACGACCCGGTCCACCACGTAGTCCCACGGCCTGCTGGCCCGGCGCAGATTCGCGTCCGACGCAGGTATCCACTCCGCACCGGCGTGGTCGACGGCGCCCTCCGTACGCGGCTTGTCCGTGCCCGGCAGCCGCCAGTACCAGCGCTCGAGGTGGTCCGAGCCCAGGTGGCCGCCCACCCCCAGCCCGGCGGCCGCACCGCCCGCGACCAGCAGGCGCCTCCTGCTGATCCCCCGGCTCCGGCCCTGCGCCACGGCGCCCCCGTTCGGCTCTGCTCGTTCGGTTCCGTGCGGACGCGGGGCCGGGGTGCGGAGATTCCCGGGGCGGCGTCCCGGACGGGAAACGCGTGTGCGGCCCCGGATGGTTCCACCCGGCCGGAACCCGCCTGCACCCCGCCCCGACCGATCTGCACCCGGGGCTCGGGCGCCCCCGTACCCTGGTAGGGCTATGACTGACTTCCCCGGTGCTCCCACAGGTCCCCGCGAGGGACGCCGCCTGCGCGTTCTCGCCGCCATGTCCGGCGGTGTCGACTCCGCCGTCGCCGCCGCCCGCGCGGCCGAGGCGGGCCATGACGTGACCGGCGTGCACCTCGCCCTGTCCGCCAATCCGCAGTCGTTCCGCACAGGGGCCCGCGGCTGCTGCACCGTCGAGGACTCCCGCGACGCCCGCCGGGCGGCCGACGTCATCGGCATCCCCTTCTACGTATGGGACCTCGCCGAGCGCTTCCGCGAGGACGTCGTCCAGGACTTCGTCGACGAGTACGCGGCCGGCCGTACCCCGAACCCCTGCCTGCGCTGCAACGAGAAGATCAAGTTCGCGGCGCTGCTCGACAAGGCCCTCGCCCTCGGGTTCGACGCGGTGTGCACCGGCCACTACGCCACCGTCGTGCTGCGCGAGGACGGCAGCCGTGAGCTGCACCGGGCCTCCGACATGGCCAAGGACCAGTCGTACGTCCTCGGTGTTCTGGACGAGCGGCAGCTGGCCCACGCCATGTTCCCGCTCGGCGACACCCTCACGACCAAGGGCGAGATCCGCGCGGAGGCGGAGCTCCGCGGCCTGGCCGTCGCCAGGAAGCCCGACAGCCACGACATCTGCTTCATCGCCGACGGCGATACCCAGGGCTTCCTCGCCAAGCACCTCGGCGAGGCCGAGGGCGACATCGTCGACGAGGACGGCACGAGGCTGGGAACCCACACCGGCACCTACGGTTACACCATCGGCCAGCGCAAGGGGCTGCGTCTCGGTGTCCCGGCCCCGGACGGCAAGCCGCGCTACGTCCTGGACATCTCCCCGGTGAACAACACCGTCACCGTCGGCCCCTCCGAGGCACTGGACGTCACGGGCCTGACCGCGATCCGGCCCCGCTGGTGCGGAACGGCCCCCTCCGGTCCCGGCACCTACACCGCACAGCTGCGGGCGCACGGCGGTGAGACCGAGGTGACGGCCGAGCCCGTCGGGGAGGAGCTGCGGGTGGAATTCACGGAGGCCGTGCGCGGGGTCGCCCCGGGCCAGGCGATCGTGCTCTACGACGGCACCCGCGTCGTCGGTTCGGCCACCATCGCGACCACGGAGCGTGCGCGGGAGGCCACCCGCCCGATTTGAATTCGGAACACGTTCCGAATTACGTGAGGCATGTCCACTCCCACTGTCTCGTTCTCCGAGCTGTCGAAGAACTCGAAGCGCGTCGCCGACACGCTCGACCGTGCTCAGCGCGTGCACATCACGCGCCGCGACGGGGAGGACCTTTTCCTCACCACCGCGCGGCACGATCAGCAGCGCGAGGAGACCGCCGACGTCACGGCCGGGTTGTTCTCGGCGCTCATCGGCAAGGACGACGGCGCGAGAGCCGTACTGGTCGCGCTGCCGGTGGTCTTTCCTTGGGTTCGGCACCTGTCGGCGGAGGAGGTCCGGCAGTTCGTGCTCGACCTCGTCGATGCGACGCAGGACGCGGTCGAACTGGACGTGCACGCCAACCTGCACCGCGTCATCGTCGAATGGCGGGCCACGGCGCGGATCCTTGCCGACCCGGAACTGACCGCGAAGCTCACCCGCGAACTGCCTGCTGAGGATCACGGAGAGGTCGCCGCTCCGTGAGCCCGAAGCGCGGTGACGACGTCGCTCCACCCTGCATCGGCAACGAATGGCGGCTTCGGTTCGCAACCAATGAAGCGGCCGGCTGGGGTGACTTGGTCGCGGAAGCACCAGGAAATACGCGCTGCTGTTTCGAGGCATTGCGCACCGACTCCATGTCCACGTCCGATCCCTATCGGCAGCACCGTCTGCGGGGACGCCTGGCCACCGCTGTCCTGGGGGGCTTCGCGTATCCCCAGTGGGAGTACGAGGTGACGTCCGGCGGGCGGGTGCGTTACCTCGTGGATCAGCCGCATTGGACCGTTCACCTCGTCCAGGCGTCCACGCGGCATCCGAAGGACACCGACAGCTGACCCCGGACCGCGAATGATGTGACCCCGGGTCAGAATCGAGAAGCTGCTTTCGGGGTACCGAAACCGGCCAAGAGGGGTACGGTCGCGGGGTGATCGAGACCGAACGCCTTGTCCTGCGTCCGTTGACGACAGCCGATGTGGACCTGATCGTCGAGCTGCATGCGGACCCGCAAGTCCACCGCTTCGTCCCGCACTTCACCCCCGACCAGGCCCTGGAGCGGCTCACCCAGGTCGAGTTGCAGTGGTCCGGGCGCGGTCACGGTCTCTGCGCCGTCGAGTCGAAGGAGACGGGGGAGTTCCTCGGCCGGTGCGGGCTGCACTACTGGCGGCAGTTCGACGAGATCGAGATCGGCTGGGTCCTCAGGCCCGGGGCCTGGGGCAACGGGTACGCCACCGAGGCCGCCCGGGCCTGCGCCGAGTGGGGTTTCGACCGGCTGGACGCCGACTACTTCACTGCGATGATCGATCCGGCGAACCAGGCGTCGCTCAAGGTCGCCGAGCGCGTGGGGTTCTCCCAGCGCCGCATGGACACCCTGTTCGGCAAGAAGATCACGGTCCTGGGGCTGGAACGGGAAGCCGCCGCGGGCAGGGCCTGACCGTACCGGTACCCCCGCCACGGCCCGCCCGGCCCGGCTGTCCGAGCGCCCTCGTGACCCGATCGGACCGCATGACGGGCGCACCCCGGGGAGCGGTGCCAGGCTGCTCGTACCGCCACCGGGAAGGGAACCACCATGCTCTCGACCGAGTACGTCCCGGGCGCGCCCTGCTGGCTGGATCTGGGCGCTCCCGACGTCACCGCCGCGGCCGACTTCTACGCCGAGGTGTTCGGCTGGGAGCCCGAGTTCATGGAGATGGACGAGGGCCGGTTCGGCCTCTTCAGGAGCGGCGGACGCATCGTCGGCGGTGTCGGACCGCTCACCGAGAAGGGTGCGCGCTCGGCCTGGATGCTGTACTTCCACACTCCCGACGCGGACGCCGTGGCCGCCGCTGTGGAGCGGACGGGCGGCACGGTCCGGGTTCCGCCGACCGACGCCGACGGCCAGGGCCGCATGGCGCAGTTCAGCGACCCGCAGGGCGGGCAGTTCGCCGTGTGGCAGCCGGGGGAGACCCGGGGCGTCGAGAAGCTGAACGAGCCGGGGACGCTGTCCTGGACCGAGCTCTACACGACCGACGGCGAGGCCGCGAAGGCTTTCTACGGCGATCTCTTCGGCTGGACGTTCGACGGCATGCCGGTGCCGGGCGATGCCTCGACGACCTACTGGATGATCACTCCCCAGGGCCAGGGGCAGGAGTGGATGCAGGGAGGGCTCATGCAGGTGCCGGGGCAGGCGCTCGCCCCGGCCGGCGGCCGGCCGTACTGGCACCCGGTGTTCGCGTCCGCGGACTGCGACGCCACCGTCGCCGAGGTCACCGCGAACGGCGGCACCGTGCAGATGGGGCCGGAGACCGCGGAGGGCGTGGGGCGGCTCGCGGTCTGCCTCGATCCCTCGGGTGCCGACTTCGTCGTCCTCACCCCCGCGCGGAGGTGAGCCCCGCGGCGTGGCCGGTCCGTGCCCGGAGGCCGCGCACCGGCCCGGACGGCGGCTTCCTAGAGTGGCTGCATGAATATCACCGTCTTCTGCTCGGCCGCCGACCTCGACGAGCACTACGTGCGCCCCGCCCGTGCCTTCGCCGAACTCATCGGCAAGGCCGGCCACACCATGATCTGGGGCGGCTCGGACACCGGCCTGATGAAGGTGATGGCGGACGGTGTGCAGGCCGCGGGCGGCCGGCTGGCCGGCGTCTCCGTGGACTTCCTCGCCCACAAGGCACGCCAGGGCGTCGATGAGATGGTGGTCGCCCGCGACCTCGCCGAGCGCAAGGCCCAGCTGCTCGACCGGGCCGATGCCGTCGTGGTGATGGTGGGCGGCCTCGGCACGCTCGACGAGGCGACCGAGATCCTCGAACTGAAGAAGCACGGCCTGCACGGCAAGCCGGTGGTGCTGCTGAACGCAGCCGGCTTCTACGACGGTCTCCAGCAGCAGCTGCGACGCATGGACGCCGACGGATTCCTGCCGCTGCCGCTGGACTCCCTCGTGCACTTCGCCGACGACGGAGCCGAGGCCCTGACCCTGCTCGAGGCGTGAGCACACGGCTCGTGAAACCCGCTCCCGCACCGTGAGGCAAGCTGGGGACATGACTGCACATCTGATCACCGGAGCGGGGTCTGGCATCGGCGCCGCCGTCACCCAGCGGCTGGCCGAGCGCGGCGACGACGTCTGGCTGCTCGTCCGCGACGCCGCACGGGGCAAGGAGCTCAGGGAGCGTTTCCCCGCCGCGCGGACGCTCGTCGGTGACCTGGCGACCCCCGACAAGCTGTCCTGGGCGTTCGGCCACCAGGAGCTGCCGGACCGGCTGGACTCGCTCGTGCACTGCGCGGGCGTCGTGGACCTCGGCACGGTGGCGGAGCTGGCCCCGAGGACGTGGACCGCCCAGCTGGCCGTGAATCTCGTCTCCCCCGCCGAGCTGACCCGGCTTCTGCTGCCCCAACTGCGGCTTTCCCAGGGGCACGTGGTGTTCGTGAACTCCGGCGCGGGGCTGCGGGCGAACGGCCAGTGGGGCGCGTACGCGGCGAGCAAGCACGGACTCAAGGCGCTCGCCGACGCGCTGCGCCTGGAGGAGCACGACAACGGCGTCCGCGTCACCTCGGTCTACCCGGGCCGGACGGCCACCCCGATGCAGCAGAAGGTCCACCAGCAGGAGGGCAAGCCGTACGACCCGTCGCGCTGGATCCACCCCGGTTCGGTGGCCACCACCGTGCTCACCGCCCTGGACCTGCCGCGCGACGCCGAGATCACCGACCTCTCCGTGCGACCGGGCGGCTGAGAGCTCGTAGGCTTCCGGGGTGAGCGAGACAACCAAGCGCAATTGGGGGCCCGGCGCCGCGACCGGCGTGGGCTCGATGCCGGGCGGGGACGCCCGGGAGGCCGCGAAGACCGTCACCGGGTCGTTCGAGGCGTTTCCGTACCTGGCCGAGCTCCCGGGCCGCGGCCCGGGAGCGGACATGACCGGACGCAGCCTCGGCCTGCTCGTCGAGATGTACGGGCACGTCGAGCCCAGTGGCTGGCGCATCAGTGACCGGCCCGGGCGGGACACCCGGCGGTCATGGGCCTGGATGCGGGAGGACCTCGACGCCCTGGAGGAGTTCACGCAGGGGTGGACCGGTCCGCTCAAGGTGCAGGCCGCCGGCCCGTGGACCCTCGCCACCGCCCTCGAACTGCGCGGCGGGGAGGCATTCCTCTCCGACGCCGGGGCCTGCCGGGATCTGGCGGCCTCGCTCGCGGACGGCCTGCGGGCGCATCTGGCCGAGGTGCGCAGGCGGGTGCCCGGCGCCGACGTGGTGCTCCAGCTCGACGAGCCCTCGCTGATCGCGGTTCTGCGCGGGCAGGTGCGCACGGCCAGCGGCTACCGCACCCACCGCGCCGTGGACCGGGCGGTGGTCGAGGGCGCCATGCGCGACGTGATGGCGGTGTCCGGCGGACCTGTGATCGTGCACTCCTGTGCCCCGGACGTCCCGTTCGCCCTGATCCGACGGGCCGGAGCGGCGGGCGTCTCTTTCGACGCGTCGCTTCTCACCGAGCGTGACGACGAGCAGATCGGCGAGGCCGTCGAGGGCGGGACGACCCTGTTCGCCGGAGTCGTCCCGGGCACCGACACCCCGTTGTCGGACCCGGCCGGTAGCGTCATGGGTGTCAGGACGCTGTGGCGCAGGCTGGGGCTGTCACCGGGGACTCTCGCCGAGTCCGTGGTCGTCACTCCGTCGTGCGGGCTCGCGGGGGCGTCCCCCGCCTACGCCCGCGCCGTGCAGGCCCATTGCGTCCGTGCGGCGAGGTCGCTCGCCGACAACCCTGAGTGACGGTGGGAACGGGAGGACGTACGGTGGCCGGCGAACAGGACGCATCAGTCCCTGCGACGGAGCGGGAGCAGCACGCACGCCTCGCCGAGCAGGTCGAGGAGCACCGCTTCCGGTACTACGTGAAGGACGCCCCGGTCGTCAGCGATGCCGAGTTCGACCGGCTGATGCGCGCCCTGGAGGAGCTCGAGGCCCGGTACCCGCAGCTGCGCACCCCGGATTCGCCGACGCAGAAGGTGGCCGGGGCGTACGAAACCGAGTTCACGGCCGTGCAGCACCGAGAGCGCATGCTGAGCCTGGACAACGCCTTCGACCAGGAGGAACTCGCGGTCTGGGCCGAGCGCATCGCCCGGGAGCTGGCCGGCACCTCGTACCACTTCCTGTGCGAGCCGAAGGTTGACGGTCTCGCCGTCAACCTCACGTACGAGCACGGCCGGCTCACCCGGGCGGCGACCCGGGGCGACGGCCGCACCGGCGAGGACATCACCCCCAACGTGCGGACCATCGCGGACATCCCGAACCGGCTGACCGGGGAGCGGATCCCCGAGCTCGTCGAGGTCCGCGGCGAGGTGTTCTTCCCGATGGAGCGGTTCGAGGAGCTCAACGCCCTCCTGGTGGAGGCGGGCAAGCCGCCGTTCGCCAACCCCCGCAACGCCGCGGCCGGTTCGCTGCGCCAGAAGGACCCGAAGGTCACCGCCGGCCGGTCGCTGCGCATGGTGGTGCACGGCGTGGGCGCCCGTGAGGGTTTCGACATCGACCGCCAGTCGCAGGCCTACGACCTGCTGCGCGAGTGGGGTCTGCCGGCGCCCGGTCACAGCCGGGTGGTCGACTCGCTGGAGGGCGTGCGGGGGTTCATCGCCCACTACGGCGACAACCGGCACTCGCTCGAGCACGAGATCGACGGCGTCGTGGTGAAGGTCGACGAGATCCGCCTCCAGGGGCGGCTGGGCTCGACGTCGCGTGCCCCGCGCTGGGCGATCGCCTGGAAGTACCCGCCGGAGGAGGTCAACACCCGGCTGGTCGACATCCGGGTGGGCGTCGGCCGCACCGGCCGGGTCACGCCGTACGCGGTGGTCGAGCCGGTCACGGTCGCCGGTTCGGAGGTGGAGTTCGCCACCCTGCACAACCAGGACGTCGTCAAGGCCAAGGGCGTTCTCGTCGGCGACACCGTGGTGCTCCGCAAGGCGGGTGACGTGATCCCCGAAATTCTCGGGCCCGTCACCGAGCTGCGGGACGGCAGCGAGCGGGAGTTCGTCATGCCCGCCGAGTGCCCGGACTGCGGGACGGCGCTGCAGCCGATGAAGGAGGGCGACGTCGACCTGCGTTGCCCCAACGCCCGCTACTGCCCGGCCCAGCTGCGGGAGCGCATCTTCTACCTCGCGGGCCGCAAGTGCCTCGACATCGAGAACCTCGGCTATGTCGCTGCGGCCGCGCTGACCCAGCCCCTCGAGCCCGCCGAACCGCCGCTGAAGGACGAGGGCGACCTGTTCGACCTGGACGTCGAGCAGCTGCTGCCCATCAAGTCCCACGTGCTGGACCCCGACAGCGGGCTGCCCAAACGCGACCCGAAGACGGGGGAGGAGAAGGTCGTCACCTTCTTCGCCAACCAGAAGGGCGAGCCGAAGAAGAACTCCCTCGCCATGCTGGAGAACATCGCGGCGGCCAAGGAACGTCCGCTCGCCAGGATCATCACCGGCCTGTCGATCCGTCACGTGGGTCCGGTCGCCGCCGACGCGCTGGCCCGGGAGTTCCGGTCGCTGGACCGGATCGCGGAGGCGAGCGAGGAGGAACTCGCGGCGGTGGAGGGCGTCGGCGGCATCATCGCCGCCTCCGTGAAGGAGTGGTTCGCCGTCGACTGGCACCGCGACATCGTGGACAAGTGGCGAGCGGCCGGCGTGCTGCTCGAGGAGGAGGGCGCCGAGGACGAGGGCCCGCGCCCGCTGGACGGCGTCACGGTCGTCGTCACGGGGACGCTGCAGTCCTACACCAGAGATGGCGCGAAAGAGGCGTTGCAGAGCCGTGGAGCCAAGGTGACGGGATCGGTTTCGAAAAGAACCGGTTTCGTGGTCGTGGGTGACAGTCCTGGATCCAAGTACGACAAGGCGGTCCAGCTGAACGTGCCGGTCCTCGACGAATCGGGCTTCGCCGTGCTGCTCGAACAGGGTTCCGACGCCGCTCGGGAGGCTGCGCTTCCCGCACCCGAATGAGTGTCAGGTCTCACTCGTTCGGCCCGTACCAGATAGGACGGATTGCCGGGTCGTCATCCGGGCAACACCCTTCAGACGCTGCCTCTTTGGGCTCCGGCGGCTTACTGTGGGGAACGTGTGTGCGTCGTGCACGGATGCGTGCCGGACCTCGGACGTGATGGCATCGGATCGGATGTCATGAGAGGGCCCGGGCGGCGTCTGCTGTGAGAGGGACCGGAATGAAGCCGATCGAGAGTGCCGATCCGGCCTCCTGGCTGCGCCGGGCCGCGGCTCTCGCGTCCCCGGTGCTGCCGAACGCCGTGATCCTCGGGGCCGCGCTGGCGGTGGCGACCGCCCTGTGCCACGCAGTCGTCGCCGCCCCGGAGCCCTTCCTCGAGGCATCGGTCCTCTGGCCGCTCGTCGTCCTCATCGGCGCCGTGGTGGTGCACCTGCTGGCCCTGGGCGGTGCGCGCTCCTGGGGCGGCACGGGTTCCGCCGCATCCCTCACCCTCGGTGTCCAGTTCGCCTACGGGTGGCTGCCGGCCGTCTTCGTCGGTCTCGCCGTCGTCGTGCCGGTGGGCGTGGCCCGCCACCACCGCTGGCGCGAGAGCCTGCTGCACGGCTCGGTCGACGTCATGGGAACCGGCGCGGCGGCCCTCGCCCTGGCAGGATTCGGCACCGTCCCGAGTATCGCCCGGCCCTGGGACCCGGCCTTCTGGGACGCCTGGGTCGTCCCCGAGATCATCACGGCCGCCGCCTGCTATCTCGGGGTGACCCGCGCCCTCCTCTGGTACTGCACCCGGCCGCACGGCCGCCCGCTGCGCTCGGTTTCCCGCACCACTCTTCTCCGCCAGGCGCTCGTCGGTGTCGCCCTGATCGGCAACGCCCCGCTGATCTGTGTCGTCGCGATCAACAAGCCGGTCCTGCTGCCGCTGTTCGTCGTGCCGCTCATCGCCATCGACTCCACCCTGTGGATCGCCCGCGCCCGCGCCGAGGAGCAGCTCCGCGACCCGCTCACCGGACTGCCGAACCGCCAGTGGCTCCTCGACCGCACCCGGACCGCGCTCGGGGAAGCCGAACGGCAGGGCGTCCGCTCGGCGCTCGTCCTGATCGACCTCGACCGGTTCCGTTCCGTCAACGACACCCTCGGACACCTGGCCGGGGACCGGCTGCTGCTCCAGATCGCCGAACGGCTCCGGCGCGCCCTGCCCCGTGACGCCGAGTCCGCTCGCCTGGGCGGGGACGAGTTCGCCGTGCTTCTCCCCTCGGCCGGCTCCGCGACCAGCGCCAAGCGCGTGGCCCGCGAGCTCGTCGGCGCCCTCGGCTCTCCCCTCGACATCGACGGACTGACCCTGATGTTGGAGGCCAGTGCCGGGGTCGCCGTCTTCCCCGACGACGCCCTCGACCCCGAGGGCCTGCTGCGCCGCGCGGACGTGGCGATGTACCAGGCCAAGCGGGACCGCAGCGGTGTCGAGGTCTACGAGGCCAAGCGGGATGGCAACACACCCGACCGCCTCGGCCTCCTCGGCGATCTGCGCCGGGCGCTCGACGCCGGCGACGTCGAACTGCACTACCAGCCCAAGGTCGGCTTCGACGGCCGGGTCGCCGGCCTGGAGGCGCTCGTCCGCTGGGTGCACCCCGATCGCGGGCGGGTCAGCCCGGAGACGTTCATCGCGATCGCCGAGTCGTCCGGGCTGATGCCCCAACTGACCGACTACGTCCTGGAGAAGGCCCTCGGCCAGGTGGCCCGGTGGCGGGACGAGGGGCTGGACGTCCCGGTGGCCGTCAACGTCTCCCCGCGCGACGTGCACTCCCCGGGCTTCGCCGGATCGGTCGCGGCACGCCTGGCCCGGCACGGCGTACCCCCTGCCTCGCTCCAGCTGGAGATCACCGAACACGTCCTGCTCGAGGACCCGCAGCGGGCTGCCGACACCCTGGCCGCGCTGGCCGGGCACGGGGTGCGCATGTCCCTGGACGACTTCGGCACCGGCTACTCGTCACTCGTCCACCTGCGACGGCTGCCGGTGAGCGAACTCAAGATCGACCGTTCCTTCGTGGCACGCCTCGCGGTGGACGCGCAGGACGCGGAGATCGTCCGCTGCACCGTGGACCTCGCCCACTCCCTGGGCCTGCGCGTCGTCGCCGAGGGCGTCGAGGACGACGAGACCTGGGAGCGGCTGCGCGACCTGGGCTGCGACGCCATCCAGGGCTGGTTGGTCGCGGCCGCGATGCCCCCCGAGGAGGCGACCGCCTGGCTGCAGCTGCGGGGCGAGAGGGACCGTCCCCGCGGGGCCCGGGACGCGCGACCGCTCCGCAGCCGGAGGCAGGCCTCGGCGCTCCCGCCGGGCCGCAGCTGAGGCGACCGTTTCGCGAGGCGGGCCGCCGGAGCCATAGGATTGGCGGCGATACCCGAAAACTGACCCTGAGGATCGCTGCATGCCTGGCATCACGCGCGAGGAGGTCGCCCACCTCGCACGGCTGGCACGTCTGGAGCTGCAGGCCGAAGAGCTGGACCACTTCGCCGAGCAGCTCGACGACATCATCGGCGCGGTCGCCCGCGTTTCCGATGTGGCCGACGAGGACGTACCGCCCACCTCCCACCCGCTTCCGCTCACCAACGTGATGCGGGCGGACGAGGTCCGTCCGTCACTGACCCCGCAGCAGGCACTGTCCGGAGCCCCGGCACAGGAGCAGCAGCGTTTCAAGGTGCCGCAGATCCTGGGCGAGGAGTGACCGACATGACCGATCTCACCAGGCTCACGGCTGCGGAGACCGCTGCCAGGATCGCCTCCGGCGAGGTGACGGCCGTCGCGGTCACCGAGGCCCATCTGGCCCGTATCGACGCCGTGGACGAGAAGGTGCACGCCTTCCTGCACGTGGACCGCGAGGGCGCGCTCGCCCAGGCGCGTGCCGTCGATGCCAAGCGCGAGCGCGGCGAGGAGCTCGGGCCGCTGGCCGGCGTGCCGCTCGCCCTCAAGGACATCTTCACCACCGAAGGCGTGCCGACCACGGTCGGCTCCAAGATCCTCGAGGGCTGGATCCCGCCGTACGACGCGACGCTGACCAAGCGCCTCAAGGACGCCGGCGTCGTCATCCTCGGCAAGACCAACATGGACGAGTTCGCCATGGGGTCCTCCACCGAGAACAGCGCCTACGGCCCCACCGGCAACCCGTGGGACCTCACCCGTATCCCCGGCGGCTCGGGCGGCGGCTCCTCGGCCGCCATCGCCTCGTACGAGGCCGCGCTCGCCATCGGCACGGACACCGGCGGCTCCATCCGCCAGCCGGCGGCCGTCACCGGCACCGTCGGCGTCAAGCCGACGTACGGCGCGGTCTCCCGCTACGGCATGGTCGCCTTCTCCTCCTCCCTCGACCAGGGCGGGCCGTGCGCCCGTACGGTCCTGGACGCCGCCCTGCTGCACGAGGTGATCGCGGGGCACGACCCGCTCGACTCCACCTCCATCGACGCCCCGGTTCCGCCGGTCGTCGAGGCCGCCCGCAACGGCGACGTCGCGGGCATGCGCGTCGGCGTCGTCAAGGAGTTCGGCGGTGAGGGCTATCAGGCCGGAGTCATGCAGCGGTTCAACGAGTCCGTGGAGCTGCTGCGTGAGCTGGGCGCGGAGATCGTCGAGATCTCCTGCCCGTCGTTCGACCTGGCGCTGGCCGCCTACTACCTGATCGCCCCGTCCGAGTGCTCCTCGAACCTCGCCCGGTTCGACGCCATGCGCTACGGCCTGCGGGTCGGCGACGACGGAACCCGCTCGGCCGAGGACGTCACGTCGCTCACCCGCGCAGCGGGTTTCGGAGCCGAGGTCAAGCGCCGGATCATGCTCGGCACCTACGCGCTGTCGTCCGGTTACTACGACGCCTACTACGGCTCGGCGCAGAAGGTCCGCACCCTGATCACCCGGGACTTCGCCCAGGCCTTCGAGCAGGTCGACGTGCTGGTCTCGCCGACCACCCCGACCACGGCGTTCCCGATCGGCGAGCGCGCCGACGACCCGATGGCCATGTACCTTGCCGACCTGTGCACCATTCCGGCGAACCTGGCCGGCAACGCCGCCATGTCCCTGCCCTGCGGACTCGCTCCGGAGGACGGGCTGCCGGTGGGTCTCCAGATCATCGCCCCCGCCATGGCTGATGATCGGCTCTATCGGGTAGGCGCGGCAGTCGAGGCCGCGTTCCAGGCCCGCTGGGGACATCCGCTGCTCGAGGAGGCACCGTCGCTGTGAGCAACAAGCTGCAGAAGGCCAAGGGCTTCAAGAAGTCCAAGCCCGGCCTGTACCTGTCCATCGGCACCTCGCTGTTCGGGGCGGTCAGCGTCGTGAAGCAGGTCAAGAACGCCCGTGCCGAGAGCGACCGGCTGATGCTCGCCGACGCCGCGGTGTCGGCCGTCGCCATCGTCACCGGCGTCGCCCTGCTGGTGCGCGAACTGCGCCGCCTGGGCGACGACGACGTCCTGTTGGGCTGAGAGGTAAGTTTTCCGTGACCGTCACTGAACTGGTGTCGTACGAGGACGCCCTGGCGTCCTACGAGCCCGTGATGGGCCTCGAGGTCCACGTCGAGCTCGGCACCGCGACCAAGATGTTCTGCGGGTGCTCCACCGCCCTGGGCGCCGAACCCAACTCGCAGACCTGCCCCACCTGTCTCGGCATGCCCGGCTCGCTCCCGGTGGTGAACGCCACCGGCATCGAGTCCGCCGTCCGGATCGGCCTCGCACTGAACTGCAAGATCGCCGAATGGTGCCGCTTCGCCCGGAAGAACTACTTCTATCCGGACATGCCGAAGAACTTCCAGACTTCGCAGTACGACGAGCCGATCGCCTTCGACGGCTACCTCGACGTCGAGGTCGAGGGGGAGACCTTCCGGGTCGAGATCGAGCGTGCCCACATGGAGGAGGACACCGGCAAGTCCACGCACGTGGGCGGTGCCACCGGCCGCATCCACGGCGCCTCGCACTCGCTGCTCGACTACAACCGGGCCGGTATCCCGCTCATCGAGATCGTCACCAAGCCGATCGTCGGGGCCGGGGACAGGGCGCCGGAGGTCGCGAAGGCCTACGTCGCCGAACTCCGCGAGCTGATCAAGGCGCTGGGTGTCTCCGAGGCGCGCATGGAGATGGGTCAGATGCGCTGCGACGTCAACCTGTCGCTGCGCCCGAAGGGCCAGGAGAAGTTCGGCACCCGCTCGGAGACGAAGAACGTCAACTCGCTGCGGTCGGTCGAGCGGGCCGCTCGTTACGAGATCATGCGCCACGCCGCCGTGCTGGGCGACGGCGGGACGATCGTCCAGGAGACCCGCCACTTCCACGAGGACGACGGCTCGACCACCTCGGGCCGGGTCAAGGAGGAGGCGGAGGACTACCGCTACTTCCCCGAGCCCGACCTGGTGCCGGTGGCCCCGTCCCGTGAGTGGGTCGAGGAGCTGCGGAACACGCTGCCGGAGCTGCCCCGCGTGCAGCGTCAGCGGCTGAAGGCCGAGTGGGGACTGTCCGACCACGAGATGCAGTCGGTGCTGAACGCCGGCGCGATCCCGTCGATCGTGGCGACCATCGAGGCCGGTGCCGCCGCCGACCAGGCCCGCAAGTGGTGGATGGGTGAGCTGGCCCGCCGGGCGAACGAGGACGGCGTCGAACTGTCGGCCCTGCCGATCACCCCGGCCCAGGTGGCCCGGGTCGCCGCGCTGGTGTCCGAGGGCTCGCTGAACGACAAGCTGGCGCGCCAGGTCATCGAGGGCGTGCTGGCCGGCGAGGGCGATCCGGACACGGTCGTCGAGAAACGCGGTCTGAAGGTCGTCTCCGACGACTCCGCACTCGGTGCCGCCGTCGACGAGGCCATCGCCGGCAACCAGGCCGTCGCGGACAAGATCCGTGGCGGCAAGGTGCAGGCCGCGGGCGCTCTCGTCGGCGCTGTGATGAAGGCCACGCGCGGCCAGGCCGACGCGGCCCGGGTCCGCGAGCTGATCCTCGAGAGGCTCGGCGGCCAGGGCTGAGCCGGACGGCTTGAGCCGGAAACACCGCCGCGTGGCCGCCCCTCACCGCGAGGGGCGGCCACGCGGCATTGTGCGCCTGGCGGCCCGGCGCGTGAGCGCCGCGGCGGTTCCCGGGTGACGCCGCCCACACCCGCCGGGTTTCCGCTGTGACGATGCCCACGAAGCGCCCAAATCGGTCAGATCGCATGTCAGGGTGATTCCGGCACATCCTGCAACCCCCCCACGAGGCCTGCCGGCCGGAAGGGGTCTTCGAACGTTCAGGGAGAAGTGGCGTATGGGCTTTCTCGCCCAGTGGTGTCTCCGGCGGCGTCTCGTCGTCGTGCTCATGTGGCTCGCGGCGTTCGCGGGGGTCGCGGTGGCGTCGGTGGTGGCCGGTTCGTCGTTCTCGAACAACTACGACGTCCCCGGCACCGAGGCCGGCAAGGCCGGTCGCATGGTCCAGGAGGCCTTCCCCGGTCAGAGCGGCAACACGGACACGATCGTCTGGCAGACCGACAAGGGCACCGTGAGGGCCGCCGGCGTCGAGGACCGGATGGCCGAGACCCTCGACAAGGTCGAGGCATTGCCCGGTGTCAGCGACGTCAAGAGCCCGTACGGTGCCGACGGCGCCGCGCAGGTGAGCAAGGACGGCCGCACGGCCTACGCCTCCGTCACCTTCGACAAGCCCTCGGACGACCTCCAGCGCGGTGAGGTGCAGAAGGTCGTCGACACCGCCGAGGACGCCGAGACCGGCAGCCTGAGCGTCGACGTGGGCGGGGCCGGCGCCGCACTCACCGAGAAGACGACTGCTCACACCAGCGAGATCGTCGGCATCCTGGTCGCGGCCGTGGTGCTCTTCCTCGCCTTCGGCTCCGTCGCCGCGATGCTGCTGCCCATCGCCACCGCTCTGGTCAGTGTCGGAACCGCCTATCTGGGCATCGGCCTGCTCGGCCACGCGATGACCGTCGCCGACTTCGCCCCCATGCTCGGCACCCTCATCGGACTCGGCGTGGGCATCGACTACGCCCTGTTCATCGTCACCCGGCACCGTCGCGGACTGCGCCGGGGCCTGCCCGTCGGCGAAGCGGCCCGGCAGGCCGTGGCCACCTCGGGCCGCGCCGTGGTGTTCGCCGGCGCGACGGTCTGCATCGCCCTGCTCGGCATGCTGGTCCTCCGGCTGAACTTCCTCAACGGCGTGGCCATCGCCGCATCGCTCACCGTGGTGCTGACCGTTGCTGCCTCGGTCACCCTGCTCCCGGCCCTGCTCGGCATGATCGGGATGAAGGCGCTGGGCCGGCGCGACCGCCGGGCCCTCACCGAGCACGGTCCCAAGCCGGAGATCCCCACCGGCTTCGCCGCCCGATGGTCGGCCTTCGTCGAACGGCACCCGAAGGTGCTCGGCGTCACGGCGATCGCGCTCATGGCCGCGCTCGCCCTGCCCACGCTGTCCCTCAACCTCGGCAGCTCCGACCAGGGCAACAATCCGCAGACCAGCACCACGCGGCAGGCGTACGACCACCTCGCCGAGGGCTTCGGCCCCGGTACCAACGGCCCGCTGACCCTGGTCGCCGATCTCGACGGCCAGAAGGAGAAGGCCGATTTCCAGCAGCTGACCGAGACCCTGAACGCCACCGACGGGGTCGCCCAGGCCTCGCCGGGCGAGGTCAGCCCGGACGGCGGCACCGGAACCATCACCGTCATCCCGGAGAGCGCTCCCCAGGACCAGGAGACCGCGCAGCTCGTCGACCACCTGCGGGAGGACGTGCTCCCCGACGCCACCGACGGATCCTCCCTCGACGTGCTCGTCGGCGGCCCGACCGCCTCCCAGCAGGACTTCGCATCCGTGATCATCGGGAAGCTCCCGACCTTCGTGGGCGTGGTGGTTGCCCTCGGCTGCCTGCTGCTCCTGCTCGCCTTCCGCAGCATCGGCATCCCGCTCAAGGCGGCGGCCATGAACATCATGGCGGTGGCCTCCTCGTTCGGCATAGTCGTGGCGATCTTCCAGTGGGGCTGGGGGAGTGAACTCCTGGGCCTCGGGCAGGCCGGCCCCATCGAGCCCTTCCTGCCAGTGATCATGGTCGCGGTGCTGTTCGGCCTCTCCATGGACTACCAGGTCTTCCTGGTGAGCCGGATGTACGAGGAGTGGCAGGAGACGCGGGACAACCGGCGCGCGGTCCGGGTCGGTCTCGCCGAGACCAGCCGGGTGATCAACTCTGCCGCAGTGATCATGATCGCGGTCTTCTCCGCCTTCGTGCTCTCCGGCGACCGGATCATCGCGATGTTCGGCATCGGACTCGCCAGCGCGGTCGCCCTCGACGCGTTCGTGCTGCGGACGCTCCTCGTGCCGGCGCTCATGCACATGCTCGGCGGCGCCAACTGGTGGCTGCCCCGCCGGCTGGACCGGATCATGCCGAAGTTCAGCATCGAGGCACCGGAAGAGCTGCGGCATGCGACGATTCCCGCGCAGCGGCCGAGCGACACCGAGCCGCTCGTGACCAACCGCGACTGAATCACGAGGACGGCATGTTCACCGTGGATCTCGGCGACGGAGCCGAACTCCGGCCTCTCGAACCCTGGCAGGCGCCGGAGTTCCTCGCCCACATCGACCGCGCCCGCGCGGGGGTCGACCCGTGGATCCCGTGGGCGACCCGGACGACCGACCTCGAGTCGGCGGTGAAGGTCCTGCGTTCCTATGCCGACCGGCAGGCCGCCGACACCGGACGGATCTACGGGATCTGGCTCGACGGCTCACTCGTGGGCGGCGTCATGTTCCCGGTGTTCGACACCGAGTCGGGGGTGTGCGAGATCGGCTGCTGGCTCGAGCCCGCGGCCGAGGGCCGGGGGCTGGTCGTCCGGTCCGCCCGGCGGCTGGTCGACTGGGCTTTCGGGGAGCGCGGTATGAGCCGCATCGAGTGGCGGGTCTCGCCGGACAACATCCGCAGCATCAATGTCGCCCGGAGGCTCGGCATGACCTGTGACGGTGTGCTCCGCGAGAACTTCCCCTACCGCGGGGTCCGGAGGGACATGGCGGTCTGGTCGCTGCTCGCCAGCGAGTGGCGACCTGCGGACAGCGTCTGATCCGACCGGCCGTCCGGTCGGCGGTCAGGTGACCTCGAGCAGCAGGATGCGGTCGTCCCCGGCGCCCGGCGACCCCCGCCCGTCCGTCTCGCTGGTGACGAGCCACAGCTTCCCCGGGCCGTCCGCGACCACCGTGCGCAGCCGCCCGTACCGCCCCTCGAGGAACGCCTGCGGCGGTGCGGACGGGCGTTCCTCAGCGCCCCCGCCCGTCAGCGGTACCCGCCACAGCCGCTCACCGCGCAGCGCGGCGATCCAGAGTGATCCGGCGGAGAACGCGATCCCGCTGGGGGACGCCTCGTCGGGCCGCCACTGCTCCACGGGGTCGATGAGACCGCGCTTTCCGGCCTTGCCCTCGGCTTCGGGCCAGCCGTAGTTGCCTCCCGGGCGGATGGAATTCAGCTCGTCCCAGGTGTTCTGTCCGAACTCGGAGGCCCACAGCCGCTTTCCGGTGTCCCAGGCCAGGCCCTGCACGTTGCGATGGCCGTACGAGTAGACGACGGAGTCGGCCTCCGGGTTGCCGTGCACCGGCTCGCCCTCGGGCGTCATCCGAAGGATCTTGCCGCCGAGCGAGGACGTGTCCTGGGACAGTTCTCCGTCGCCGCTCTCGCCCGTGCCGGCATAGAGCATCCCGTCGGGGCCGAAGGCGATCCGGCCACCGTTGTGGATCGCGCCTTTGGGGATGCCCCTGAGCACGGTGTCGGGGGCGCCCAGCTGGCCCCCGGGCGGCTTCTTCGCGTCGTAGGCCATCCGCACGATGCGGTTGTCGGATTCCGTGGTGAGATATGCGTACACCATCCGGTTCTTGCCGAAGTCCCGCGGCAGGGCGATCCCGAGCAGACCACCCTCGCCGTCCGCGGAGACACCGGGCACGGAGCCCAGCTCGGTCTTCTTCCCGTTCCGGCCGGAGATCCGGAAGATCTTCCCGGTGTCGCGGGAGGAGACGAGCAGGTCGCCCCCGGGCAGGGGCGCCAGGCCCCACGGTGAGTCGAGGTCGTCCGTGACCGTCCGGACCACCTTCACCGTGCCCCTGGCCGGAGGCGTGGACGCCGAGGTCCCGGTCGCGGACGGCAGTGTGCGGCCGGTGCCGGACGGTTCGGGGGAGGGCCGCGCCTCGCCCCCCGACGTGCAGCCTGCGGTGAGCAGCAGTGCAGCGGCTGCCAGAGCAGCAGTAACGGCGGTGGCTCGCACGGGTCGCGTCCTCTCCTCGGACCCGGGGCGCCCGCGCCGGATCCTCCAGCAGGACACCACCGTAACCACAGTGACGGGCTGCCGGGGCGATCGCGCGGCCCGGCTGCGTCCGGTCCTGGGCCCCGGCCCGGGGCTCAGTCCCAGGAGCCGACTGCGGCCGGCAGTGCTGCGATCTCGCTCATCTCGTCGGCGTCCAGCGCCAGTTCCGCGGAGCGGCTGTTCTGCACGGCCCACCGTTCCTTCTTCGTCCCCGGCACCGGAACCACATGGCGTCCCAGAGCCAGCAGCCACGCCAGGGCCACTTGTGCCGGGGTGGCCGCGTGCCGCGCCGCCACCCGGCGCAGTCCGGCGACGATCGGCTGGTTGGCCGCCATCATCTCGGCCGTGAACCGGGGGTGGCGAGCCCGTACGTCGTCCGGCTCGAACCCTTCGCCCGGGGTGAGGGTGCCGGTGAGGAAGCCGTTCCCGAGGGGCATCGCGGCCAGGAAACCGATCCCGCGCGCCTCGCACCACGGAACGAGGGAGTCCAGCGCATCGCGGGACCACACCGACAGTTCGGCCTCGACAGTGGTGACCGGAAAGACCTGCTGGACCCGCTCCAGCAGGCTCACGGTGTGGTCGTGATCGTCCGTCCGGCCGCGGCGCGCGGATCGGTACGCCCCGGCGCTGCCCGGTGCGGCGACAGGACGGCCGGTGCGGCGTCCGGTCTTCTGCAGCGCGCAGAGCCCCAGCGCCCGTACCTTGCCCGCAGTGACGAGCTCGGCCATCGCACCCCAGGTCTCCTCCACCGGTACTTCGGGGTCCGGACGGTGCAGCTGGTAGAGGTCGATGACGTCGGTCTGGAGCCGGCGCAACGACGCATCGCAGGCCCGCTTCACATAGCCCGGCCGGCCGTTGGCGACGACGTGCTGATCGCCCACCAGCAGACCGCACTTGGTGGAGACGAAGGCGTCCCGGCGCCGTTCGCGCAGCACCCGGCCGAGCAGCAGTTCGTTGGTGAAGGGCCCGTACATGTCGGCGGTGTCGAGCAGGGTGGTGCCCCGGTCCAGGGCGGCGTGGACGGTGCGCAGTGCACTGTCGCCGTTCTGCTGGGAGCTGGTGTAGGCCCAGCTCATCGGCATGCATCCCAGTCCGATCGCGCCCACGGAGAGAGCACCCGCACCGATAGTCCTGCGCTCCACCTGGTCTCGCACCCCTCCGTCGCCCGACCCCAAACTAACGCCCGGCCGGAACGGGCGGTCACCAGGCCCTCTTCCCCGGATCCCGTCCGCACTCGGCGGTTCCCCACCCCATCACCCGCCTGAACGTCGCTCCGGGTCGGTACACCTGGGTTCTGTCTCCCAGATGGCGTCGTCCGCCGCAAGGCGCTCGGGGCGTCGGCCTCCGGCCGGGGAGCGCGTGCCGGACGGCGGGCCGAACCAGGCGGGCAGTGAGCGGCAGGTCCTGGCGTGCTCCCGTGAACGACGACGTGTGGCTGTCCCTTCCCCCCACCGCATCGAGGGCCTCCCCGACGGCTTCGACTACCACTTCTGGGGCGGGGAGCCGGAGTTCCCGCCGGTCCCGCCCGGTGCGTCTTCTATGCGGCCCCCTACATGAAGAGCCGGCCGGCGAACCTCAGGCCACTGCCGTACATGACGAACCTCCGGGTCGTCCAGACGCGCACCGCCGGAGTGGACCGGTTCCTCCCCGCGATCGGAGGCCTGCCGAGCGGGGCGGTGCTCTGCAACGCCCGCGGTGTGCACGAGGTGAGCACGGCCGAACTCGCCCTGACGCTCACTCTGGCGGTGCTGCGCGACATCCCCGGCTTCGTCCGCGCACAGGACGAGGGGGAGCGGCGGCCCGTCCTCCGGCCCGCCCTCGCCGACAGGTCGGTGCTGATCGTCGGGTACGGGGCGATCGGCAGCGCCATGGAGGACCGGCTCGTACCCTTCGAGTGCGCGCGGGTCTCGCGCGTCGCGCGCTCCGCCCGCACCACCGGGCGCGGTCCGGTGCATCCGGTCACGGCACTGCCCGAACTGCTCCCGAACGCCGACGCCGTCCTCCTCTCGACCCCGCTGACCGATACCACGCGTGCGCTGGTGGACGCCGGTTTCCTGGCCCGGATGAAGGACGGAGCGCTGCTCGTCAATGTGGCACGTGGTGCTGTTGTGGAGACAGAGGCTCTGCTGACGGAGGTCGCAACAGACCGGTTGTCGGCGGCACTCGATGTCACCGATCCGGAACCGCTGCCTGCCGGGCACCCGTTGTGGCATGCTCCGGGCGTCCTCGTCACCCCTCACGTCGGCGGGCCCTCGTCCGCCTTCCTGTCGCGTGCCGAACGCCTGCTCCGCGAGCAGTTGCAGAGGTTCGCCGCCGGCCGGCCGCTGGCCGATGTCGTTGCGCGTTCCGGCTGAGGCAGCTCGGCTCGGAGCGTCCGGGGCCGGGCGGAAGGCCCGGCGAAGTCCGATAACGCTGTGTAGAGAACTTATGTCACTGAGTGACGGAACTGGTGTATCGTCCGAGCGGGGATCGCGCGACCGAGGTTCGCCGGCGCGGGACGGACCGGAAATGCGAGGGGGCGACGGGCAATTCACAGCACACGGACGGACAACCCGGCGCGGCATGACGCGGAAACCGGGTCCTCGCGTACGCACGCGCTCCTGTCGACGGGCAGGGCGCCACGGCGGTCGGTGCGATGAGTGCGCCCGGGATGACCGTCACGCAGCAGGCGGTCCCGGAGGACGAGGTCACGGCGGGCATCGTCCCCCAGGCTCTGCTCACGGTGCTCTGCGGCACCTACGCAGTCGGCGCGGCGCTCGGCTGGGGCTCTCCCCGGCTCGCGCTCGTCATGGGCGACTTCGGACTCAGCGCTGCGGCGGTCGCGGCCGCCGTCTCGTGCCTGTGGTACGCGCGTTCGCCGTCCTGCTGCTTTCCCACCGCCTGGCTGCTCTTCGCGCTGTCCTCCGCCATGGCAGGCGCCGGCAACGCGGTCTGGGGCTGGTACGAGGTCGTGCTGCGGCAGCCCGTTCCCGGCACCTCGGTCGCGGATTTCTTCTTCCTGCTCTTCGCCCCGCCCGCCATCGTGGGTCTGCTCGTCCTCGCCAAACGCCCGTCGAACCGGGCGGGCTGGGTGTGCCTGGCCCTGGACACCTGGCTGATCGGCGGTTCGCTGCTCACCCTGTCGTGGAGCCTCGCCCTCGCCCAGGCTGCCCACTGGGACGGCGAGAGTGTGGGCCGCGCCGCCCTCTCCCTGGCCTATCCGCTGCTGGACATCGTGCTGGTCAGCATGGTGCTGGTGCTGCACTTCCGCCGGACGTCCTCCAACCGCTCGGCCATCAACGCCGCGATCGCGGCGCTGGCGCTCACCGTGTTGTGCGACGCCCTGTTCAGCGCGCCGCCGATGCGTGAGCACTACCGATCCGGCCAGCTTCTCGACGCGGGCTGGTTCGCCGGGTCCATGCTGCTGGCCTACGCGCCCTGGGCGGTGTCGCGGGAGCGCGTCGCCGGCGAGGACTCCGCCGCGCCGGCGCCCCGGGCCGGCCCGCCGATGGGCGGATCGCTCGGTGCCCTCACGCCCTACCTGGCCGCTGCTGTGTGCACCCTGGGCGTGCTGTACAACGTCATCGACGGACACCGCATCGACCGCGTGGTGATCTTCACCGCCTGTACCGTCGTACTCGCCCTGGTCGTACGCCAGGGCATCATGCTCCTCGAGAACATCGCGCTCGCCCAGGAACTGGCCCACAAGGAGAACCACTTCCGCTCCCTGGTGCAGGGTTCGAGCGACGTGATCATGATCGCCGAGCCCGATGGGGTGCTGCGTTACGTCAGCCCGGCCGCGGCCGGTGTCTACGGCATCGATGCCGTAGACCTCGTGGGAGCCGAACTGGCGTCCCTCATCCACCCCGCGGACCTCGGCGGGGTCGTCCACGAGGTCCGGCGCTTCCTCGCCGCGGAGCCGGCGGACGAGCCCACGACGCGGATCGAGTGCCGGTTCCGGTCGGGCGAGGGAGGCTGGCTCAACGTGGAGTCCACCGTCAACCGGCATCACGGCGGGCTCATCTTCAACTGCCGCGACGTCACCGAACGGGTGCGACTTCAGGCCCAGTTGAGGCACAGCGCCGAACACGATCCGCTCACCGACCTGCCCAACCGTGCGCTGTTCACCGAACGGGTGCGGCAGGCGCTCGCCGGCCGCCGCAGCTCCGATGCCGGGCCGGCCGTCCTCTTCATCGACCTCGACGGCTTCAAGGCGGTCAACGACACCATCGGCCACCAGGCGGGCGACGAGCTCCTCGTCCACGCCGCCCGTCGGCTCCAGGAGTCGGTGCGGGCCGTGGACACCCCGGCCCGGCTCGGCGGGGACGAGTTCGCGGCACTGATCCTCACCGGCGAGCCGGACGGTGCGGCGCGCGAGTACCGCATCCAGGAGATCGCCGAGCGCCTCCGGGTGACCCTCTCCCACCCCTACCGGATCGCAGGCGCCGACCTGCGGGTGACGGCCAGCATCGGCGTCGCCTTCGCGGGACCCGGGTCCACCCCCACGGACCTGATGCGCAACGCGGACCTGGCCATGTACCGGGCGAAGGCGTCGGGCAAGGGCCGCGTGGAGCTCTACGTCCCGCAGATGCAGGCCGAGGTGGTCAGGCGCAGCCAGTTGACCACCCGGCTGCGCACCGCTCTGCGCGACGGCGAGTTCGCCGTGCTCCACGAGCCGGTGGTGGAGCTGGCCACCGGACGGATCAGTGCGGTCGCCGCCCAGGCCCGCTGGAGGTCGGCGCAGGGAATGCTGTTCACCCCGGACGAGTTCCTCCGGGTCGTGGACGCCCCGATCGAGGACTCCGGCACCGGCGATCTCAGCCGCTGGCTGCTGGACGAGGCGGTGCAGCAGGCCGTGGCCCGGCACCTGGCGGGGCACCCCACACCCGTTGCCGTACGGCTGCCCGTGCAGCGGCTGATGGACCGCGCCATGCCGCCGAGGGCGATCGAGGCGATGCTGACGCGACACGGCCTGGCGTCCGGCTCTCTCGTCCTGGAGCTGGCCGACGACGAGCCGCGGACTCCGCTCGACGAACTGGAGCAGCGGCTGTCGGCATTGCGGCGTATCGGCGTCAGGATCGCTCTCGACGGTTTCGGCAGCGGCTACGCCGCCATAAGCGCGCTCCGGCGGCTTCCCGCGGATGTGCTGAGGATCGACCGGGGGCTGGTCGAGGGCGTCGTCGAGTCCGCCCGGCTCCACAAGATCACCGCGGGCCTGCTGCGGATTGCGGCAGACCTCGGGATGCAATCGGTGGCCGACGGCGTGGACCGCCCGGACCAGGCCGCAGCCCTGCGGGCGATGGGCTGCACGCACGGGCAGGGCAAGGCATTCTCGGGCCCGCTCGATGAACACCGTCTGCGGCGCGTGCTCACCCGCGGCGGGTATCCGCCGCCGGGACCGGCGGACGGGCGCGGCTCCGGACGTGCCCGCAGTGCGCTCCCGCCGCGCCGGCGGCCCGAACTTCCCGCGCGGCGGCTGGAGGGGCGGCAGTCGCTGCCGAAACGCCTGCCCCGGCAGCCCGCGTCCTCCGACGCGGCGGACGACCGGGAAGGAGCCGTCGCGGAATCGATCACCTATCCGCCATTACGCTCGAATGATGAGACGCCCGTCCCACCCACTTGACACCCAGCATGCGACGGAGGGATCGTCAATGCCATGCGCACCCGAATTCTCGTACGTGGAAAGCGCGTCGGCTGACGCCGGGCTGTTACCCATCGCCCTGCGGACCGCACCCGACGCGCTCCCCTCGCTTGCCTCCCGGCACGAGGGGTTTTTTGTTGCACCGATACGTCGCAGAGCACCGCACCACCTCCCTCGGGGGCGGTCACCCCGCCCCCGGAAACCCTCATCTTCGAGAAGAGAATGTCGATGACCGAGCAGGCCACCGGGGCCCACCATCCGCAGCCGCGGTCCCGTAACGGCGGACAACAGGCCGCCAACGTCGAGCACGTCACGGGCGCGCAGTCGCTCATCCGCTCGCTCGAGGAAATCGGCGTCGACACGGTATTCGGGATTCCCGGGGGCGCCATCCTGCCCGCCTACGACCCGCTGATGGACTCGCCGAAGGTTCGCCACGTCCTGGTCCGGCACGAGCAGGGCGCCGGCCACGCCGCCACGGGCTACGCCCAGGCGACGGGGAGGGTCGGGGTGTGCATGGCTACGTCCGGTCCGGGTGCCACCAACCTGGTCACCCCGATCGCGGACGCGCACATGGACTCCGTGCCCCTGGTCGCGATCACCGGCCAGGTCGCGTCGAAGGCCATCGGCACGGACGCGTTCCAGGAAGCGGACATCTGCGGCATCACCATGCCGATCACCAAGCACAACTTCCTGGTGACCGACCCGGCCGAGATCCCGCAGACCATCGCCGAGGCGTTCCACATCGCGGCCACCGGGCGCCCCGGTCCCGTCCTGGTCGACATCGCCAAGGACGCGCTCCAGGCACAGACCACGTTCCGCTGGCCGCCGGTGACGGACCTGCCGGGGTACCGGCCCGTCACCAAGCCGCACGGCAAGCAGATCCGGGAGGCGGCACGGCTGATCGCCGAGGCCGAGCGCCCGGTCCTGTACGTCGGCGGCGGTGTTCTCAAATCCGGGGCCACGGCGGAGCTGCGGATCCTCGCAGAGCTGACCGGCGCCCCGGTCACCACTACCCTGATGGCCCTCGGCGCGTTCCCCGACAGTCACCCACTGCACGTCGGCATGCCGGGCATGCACGGGTCCGTCACAGCGGTCACGGCCCTGCAGAAGTCGGACCTCATCGTCGCGCTCGGCGCCAGGTTCGACGAC
Organism: Streptomyces meridianus; assembly: GCF_023703325.1. Classification (GTDB taxonomy): domain Bacteria; phylum Actinomycetota; class Actinomycetes; order Streptomycetales; family Streptomycetaceae; genus Streptomyces; species Streptomyces meridianus. The sequence continues at coordinate 18,268 of NZ_JAMQGM010000012.1, read as the reverse complement.
CGCGTCACGGGCAAGCTCGACAGCTTCGCCCCCTTCGCCAAGATCGTCCACGCCGACATCGACCCCGCCGAGATCGGCAAGAACCGCGCCGCGGACGTGCCGATCGTCGGGGACGCACGGGAGGTCATCGCCGATCTCGTGGTCGCCGTGCAGGCCGAGCACGAGGAGGGACGCACCGGCGACTACCGCGTCTGGTGGGACAACCTCAACCGCTGGCGCGAGACCTACCCGCTGGGCTACGACCTGCCCGAGGACGGCAGCCTCTCTCCCCAGCAGGTCATCCAGCGTCTGGGCGAGCTCGCCCCGCAAGGCACCGTCTATGCGGCGGGCGTCGGCCAGCACCAGATGTGGGCATCGCACTTCATCAACTACGAGCAGCCCGCGACCTGGCTGAACTCCGGCGGGGCAGGAACGATGGGTTACGCCGTCCCCGCGGCCATGGGTGCCAAGGCCGGCCGGCCCGACCGGACCGTCTGGGCGATCGACGGCGACGGCTGCTTCCAGATGACCAATCAGGAACTCGTCACCTGCGCGCTCAACAACATCCCGATCAAGGTTGCGGTCATCAACAACGGCGCGCTGGGCATGGTCCGGCAGTGGCAGACCCTGTTCTACAACCAGCGGTACTCGAACACGGTGCTGCACTCCGGTCCGCAGGCCCCGGCGGAGACGGCGGGCACGCGCTGCCCCGACTTCGTGAAGCTCGCCGAGGCCATGGGCTGCGTCGGCATCCGCTGCGAGGACCCGGAACAGCTCGACGCGGTCATCGAGAAGGCCAACGCGATCAACGACCGTCCGGTGGTCGTCGACTTCATCGTCCACGAGGACGCCATGGTGTGGCCGATGGTCGCCGCCGGCACCTCCAACGACGAGGTCATGGCCGCCCGCGGCGTCCGGCCCGACTTCGGCGACGCGGACGAGGACTGAGACCGGGACACGGAAGAGAAGAGAGTAAAGAGTCCATGACCAAGCACACGCTCTCCGTCCTGGTGGAGAACAAGCCCGGTGTCCTCGCCCGGATCACCGCGCTCTTCTCCCGCCGCGGCTTCAACATCGACTCGCTCGCGGTCGGCACCACCGAGCACCCGGACATCTCGCGCATCACCATCGTGGTGAACGTCGAGTCGCTGCCCCTGGAGCAGGTGACCAAACAGCTCAACAAGCTCGTCAACGTGCTGAAGATCGTCGAGCTGGAGCCCGGTTCGGCCGTTCAGCGGGAACTCGTTCTGGTGAAAGTCCGCGCGGACAACGAGACGCGTTCCCAGATCGTCGAGATCGTCCAGCTCTTCCGCGCCAAGACGGTCGACGTCTCGCCCGAGGCCGTCACCATCGAGGCGACCGGCGGGGCGGACAAGCTCGAGGCCATGCTCAGGATGCTGGAACCGTACGGCATCAAGGAGCTGGTGCAGTCCGGCACCATCGCCGTAGGGCGCGGCGCCCGTTCCATCACCGACCGGTCGCTGCGCGCGCTCGACCGGACCGCATAGCAAGACCCCAGACCCTGCCTCGCCCGGCCGTCATACGGTGGGCGTCACGCGGACCCCCGCAAGCGCACAAGCAAGGAGATACCCCAAGTGGCCGAGCTCTTCTACGACGACGACGCCGACCTGTCCATCATCCAGGGCCGCAAGGTCGCGGTTCTCGGCTACGGCAGCCAGGGCCACGCCCACGCGCTGTCGCTGCGGGACTCGGGCGTGGACGTCCGCGTGGGTCTCCCCGAGGGCTCCAAGTCCCGCGTCCGGGCCGAGGAGCAGGGCCTGCGCGTGACCACCCCGGCCGAGGCCGCGGCCGAGGCCGACGTGATCATGATCCTGGTTCCGGACCCGATCCAGGCCACGGTCTACGAGGAGTCCGTCAAGGACAACCTGAAGGACGGCGACGCGCTGTTCTTCGGTCACGGCTTCAACATCCGCTTCGGCTTCATCAAGCCCCCGGCCGGCATCGACGTGTGCATGGTCGCTCCCAAGGGCCCGGGCCACCTGGTCCGCCGCCAGTACGAGGAGGGCCGCGGCGTTCCGTGCATCGCCGCTGTCGAGCAGGATGCGTCCGGCAACGCTTTCGCCCTGGCCCTCTCGTACGCCAAGGGCATCGGCGGTACCCACGCCGGCGTCATCAAGACGACCTTCACCGAGGAGACCGAGACCGACTTGTTCGGTGAGCAGGCTGTGCTGTGCGGTGGCACGGCCGCCCTGGTCAAGGCCGGATTCGAGACGCTGGTCGAGGCCGGCTACCAGCCGGAGATCGCCTACTTCGAGTGCCTGCACGAGCTGAAGCTGATCGTGGACCTCATGTACGAGGGCGGCCTGGACAAGATGCGCTGGTCGGTCTCCGAGACGGCCGAGTGGGGCGACTACGTCACCGGTCCGCGCATCATCACGGACCGGACCAAGGCCGAGATGAAGAAGGTCCTGGGCGAGATCCAGGACGGCACCTTCGCCCAGCGCTGGATGGACGAGTACCACTCCGGTCTGCCGAAGTACAACGAGTACAAGAAGGCCGACTCCAACCACAAGCTGGAGACCACCGGCAAGGAGCTGCGCAAGCTCATGAGCTGGGTGAACGAAGAGGCCTGACCGCCTCGGCGTGTGGTCCGCCCTTGGCACCGCACGGCCGGCGGGCGGGGACCGACACGGCCCCCGCCCGCCGGCGGAGCTTCGCCGGCCGCCCGCACGCGGCTTGTCCACGGCGTCGAGCCCCGACCGGGTGATCATTCCGCGGAGGCGTGATACGGGATCATCGCCGCCGATACACTCGTGACAACAACGCGTTCAGGCTCACAGCGTCGTGCGTCTTCCACGCGGCTGCCCCCTTCACCGCCTCCGGCCGTCGGGACGGCCGTCCTCCCCCGTGCCCCCCGGGGAACGGGAGGAGCCCAGGACTAGTGAGGACTGAGGAACTCGTGAGCCCCAAACCTGTCGTACTCATCGCTGAAGAGCTCTCGCCCGCCACCGTCGACGCCCTGGGACCGGACTTCGAGATCCGGCACTGCAACGGCGCCGACCGGGGCGAACTGCTGCCCGCCATTGCCGACGTCGACGCGATCCTGGTCCGCAGCGCGACCAAGGTGGACGCCGAGGCGATCGCCGCGGCCGGCAAACTGAAGGTCGTCGCGCGCGCGGGCGTCGGACTCGACAACGTCGACGTCTCCGCCGCCACCAAGGCCGGCGTGATGGTCGTGAACGCCCCCACCTCGAACATCGTCACCGCCGCCGAACTCGCCTGCGGGCTGATCGTCGCGACCGCCCGCAACATTCCCCAGGCCAGCCAGGCGCTGAAGAACGGCGAGTGGAAGCGCAGCAAGTACACCGGCGTCGAACTCGCCGAGAAGACGCTCGGCGTCGTCGGCCTCGGCCGCATCGGGGTGCTGGTGGCCCAGCGGATGTCTGCGTTCGGCATGAAGATCGTCGCTTACGACCCCTATGTGCAGCCCGCCCGCGCCGCCCAGATGGGTGTCAAGCTGCTCTCCCTCGACGAACTGCTCGAGGTCGCGGACTTCATCACCGTCCACCTGCCCAAGACACCGGAGACGGCCGGGCTCATCGGGGACGAGGCACTGCACCGGGTGAAGCCCGAGGTGCGCATCGTCAACGCGGCCCGCGGCGGCATCGTCGACGAGACGGCGCTGGCCGCCGCCCTCAAGGAGGGCCGGGTCGCGGCCGCCGGCCTGGACGTGTTCAGCAAGGAGCCGTGCACCGACTCGCCGCTGTTCGACTTCGACAACGTCGTGGCCACCCCGCACCTCGGTGCCTCGACCGGTGAGGCGCAGGAGAAGGCCGGCATCGCCGTCGCCAAGTCCGTACGCCTCGCGCTCGCCGGCGAGCTCGTGCCCGACGCGGTGAACGTCCAGGGCGGGGTCATCGCCGAGGACGTCCGCCCCGGCCTGCCGCTGGCCGAGAAGCTCGGCCGGATCTTCACGGCGCTGGCCGGCGAGGTCGCCGTCCGGCTGGACGTCGAGGTCTGTGGCGAGATCACCCAGCACGACGTCAAGGTGCTCGAACTCTCGGCGCTCAAGGGCGTGTTCGAGGACGTGGTCGACGAGACCGTGTCCTACGTCAACGCGCCCCTGTTCGCGCAGGAGCGCGGCGTCGAGGTCCGGCTGACCACCAGCTCGGAGTCCCCGGATCACCGCAACCTGGTCACCGTGCGCGGCACGCTCGCCGGCGGTGAGAACGTCGCGGTCTCCGGCACCCTCACCGGCCCGAAGCACCAGCAGAAGATCGTCGCAGTCGGGGAGCACGACGTCGACCTGGCGATGGCCGACCACCTGGTGTTCCTGCGGTACGCCGATCGCCCCGGCGTGGTCGGGACCGTCGGACGCATCCTCGGCGAGGCAGGGCTCAACATCGCCGGCATGCAGGTCTCGCGGGCCACACAGGGCGGTGAGGCGCTCGTGGTGCTCACGGTGGACGACAACGTCCCGGCGCCGGTGCTCAACGAGATCGCGCAGGAGATCGGTGCGACCTCGGCCCGTACGGTCAACCTCCAGGACTGACCGGCAGCCTTCGCGCAACATGACGCGGGCCCGGCCCCCGATCGGGGGCCGGGCCCGCGACTGTGATCAGAGGCGGTCGATCTCGGTGAGGTCGATGTCGATCGTGAAGGGAACGGATACCTTCAGCCGATCGTGGTGGATGCCGGTCGGCACGTACGTCCGGGTCGCCGGGTCGAGTTCGTAGACGTAGACGACCGGCCGCCGCCCCTCGCCCTTCTCCACGCGCCAGAAGTGCGCGATGCCCGCCTCGGCGTAGAGCTGGGGCTTGCGTTTGCGGTCCCGTTCCTCGGACTCGGGGGAGACGACTTCCACGGCGAGGGCGACGTCGGCGGCCTCGTACCCGGTCTCGTCGGCCTCGTCGGTCACCGCATCGGCCCGCAGCACCGTGATGTCGGGCTCCGGCCGGTTGCGCGGGCCGAGGACGACACTCATCTCGCGCCGCACTCGCAGGCTCTCCGGGGCACGTGCGCGCAGGGCATGCTCCAGGAGATACACGACCAGAGAGTGGAAACTCTTCTGCGGGCTCACGAAGACCAGGCTCCCGTCGATCAGCTCGGTGTGCGGCGGGAGTTCCGGAATGCGGTCGAGGTCGTCTGCGGTGAACCCACCCCGGGGCGGGACGGCCCAGGCCGGCAACGGTTCGGCGGTCATGGTGGTGATTCCTCCCATGGACGGGATTCTGTCCGCGAGACCGAGCGTAGCGGCACGGAACGGCAGGAACACCCTCCGAACGAGTGAGCGGATCCTTGGTCGTTGACGCTCAGCAAGGCTCAGGGCACAGGCCGGTTTCCGGGCTCAGGGCAGGCCCCGGCCGAGCCGGGCCGCCTTCAGCGCCATGTGCAGCAGCAGCCGGTCCTCGCCCTCGTCGAGATCGAGCCCGGTCAGGGCCTCCACGCGCGTCAGCCGGTAGTACAGCGTCTGCCGGTGGATACCCAGAGCGGCGGCGGCCCGCCCCGCCTGGCCGGAGCAGTCGAGGAACACCTCGGCGGTCCGGGCGAGCCGTGCGTGGGCGGGTTGCAGCAGCGGGCCCACGGCCGGGTCAGTGGTGTGCGCGAGGCCGGTGAGCATCCGGTACGGCCCGATCCCGGACCACTCGGCGACCGGTCCCAGCCGGTCCTCCGCCCGGGCCGCCCGGGTCGCGGCGACCGCTTCGGCCCAGGCCTGCGGCAGGTCGTCCAGGCCCTGCCGGATCGTGCCGATGCCCGCCGCTGCCTGACCGGCCCGCGGCGAGCGCAACAGCCGGGAGGCGATCGAACGGGCCGGTTCCACGGACGCGGACGTCCTGAGCCGGACCAGAACGGCGAGTCCCGTACCGGGGACCGCGCAGACGGCGGCGGCTCCGGGGATGCCGGACAGTGCGGGGACGGGTCCGGCATCGTCGGCCGCGTCCAGCGACCAGGGGGCGACGGCGACCAGCGCCAGACTGTCCTCGGCTGCGGGACCGAGCGCCGCGAGCAGCCCGGCGCGGGCGGTCTCACGATCGGACGGCGTCCCGGTGAGCAGTTCCCGGAGGAACTCCCCGACTTGCGCCCCGGCGCGCGACTCCGCCGCCAGCAGCGCCCCGATACGTGCGGCGGTGTCCATCGCCTGGGCCAGGCGCGGGTCGGGCGGAGTGCCGGGTCCGCCGGTCTCGACTCCGGCCAGATGGCCGTCGTCGAGCAGCCAGACGTAGCCGCGCACCACACCCCGGTGACGCGTCGGCAGGCAGATCCGGCCCATGCGCACGCCGGCCGCGGGGTCGGGGGGAATCCGGACGGGCCCGGTGGCGTGGGCGATCCCGAAGGCCTCGAACCAGTCACGGACGGCCTGGGTCGACCGGCGGTGCAGGATCGAGCGGGTGCGGACCGGGTCCATGGCCAGATCGTCCTCGCTGTCGTGCGCACCGAACGCGATGAGCCCGAAGTCCCGGTCCTCGAGGGTGGCCGGGGCGCCGAGCACGGCCGAGATCTCGTCCAGCAGTTGCTGGTAGTCGTCGCGCATCGGTCCGTTCGGTCCTTTCCTGTCGTCGACGGCCCGGCCCGTCGTCGGGGCGGGCACCATTCTCATACAGTTGTCTGAGATCCGGGACACGGATGCGTGACAGCTGTCGATGGCGGAACACCGGGGCGAACCCTAGGTTTCACGGTGGTCCCGTCGCCGTTCCGGTTGTCCCGATGCGGCTGTCCGTTCTCATGTGGAGGTGCCCCGTGCTGGGTCCCGTGCTCCTCGCCGCCGCACGCAGCGAAGGCATCCGCCGTCTTGTCTCGGCGGCTCCGGTCACCCGTCCGGTGGTCGACCGTTTCGTCGCGGGCGAGCATCTCGACGACGCCGCCGACGCCGTGCGCAAGCTCACCGGCCAGGGTCTGCAGGTCACGCTGGACCACCTGGGCGAGGACATCACCGACCCGGCCGAGGCGCTGCGCAACCGCGACGCCTACCTCGCGCTGGCCGACGTGCTGGCCTCGGAGGGCCTGGGTATGCGGGCCGAGATGTCGGTGAAGCTCTCCGCCTTCGGCCAGGCGCTCCCCGGCGGCCACGACCTGGCGCTCGCCAACGTCGCCCCCGTGGTCGAGGCGGCCGCCGCCGCGGGCACCGCGGTTACGCTGGACATGGAGGACCACACCACCGTGGACTCCACTCTCGCCATCCTCTCCGAGCTGCGCGAACGGTTCCCGCAGACCGGCGCCGTCCTCCAGTCCTACCTGTTCCGGACGGAGGACGACTGTCGTGCGCTCGCCGGGGAAGGATCCCGGGTGCGGCTGGTGAAGGGCGCCTACAAGGAGCCCGCGACGGTGGCGTTCCAGGACAAGCGCGAGGTGGACCGGGCGTATGTCCGGTGCCTGAGGATCCTCATGTCCGGCCAGGGTTACCCGATGGTCGGCTCGCACGATCCGCGCATGGTCGCCATCGCCCAGGAGCTGGCCCGGCAGACCGGCCGCAAGCTCGACGAGTACGAGTTCCAGATGCTGTACGGGATCCGGGAAGCCGAGCAGAAGCGGCTCGTGGCGGAGGGCCACCGGATGCGGGTGTACATCCCCTACGGGACCGACTGGTACGGATACTTCATGCGGCGGCTCGCGGAGCGGCCGGCCAACCTCGCCTTCTTCCTCCGCTCGCTCGCCACCCGCGGTTGAGCACCGGAAACCCCAGACGCACGAACCGACCGATCGAAGGAGAAACGGCCACCATGGACGCTGTGACCCAGGTCCCCGCGCCGGTGAACGAGCCGGTGCACACCTACGCACCCGGCAGCCCCGAGCGGGCCCGGCTCGAAGCCAAGCTCAAGGAGCTGGCGGGCAACCCGATCGACCTGCCGATGACCATCGGCGGCCAGAAGCGCATGGGCGGCGGCGAGCGCTTCGACGTGGTGCAGCCGCACAACCACTCCGCGCGGCTCGGCACCTACGGCAACGCCACCACGCAGGACGCCCAGGACGCGGTCGACGCCGCCCTGGCCGCGGCCCCGGCCTGGCGCGCGCTGTCGTTCGACGACCGCGCCGCCATCATCCTCAAGGCGGCCGACCTGCTGTCCGGTCCGTGGCGCGAGACCCTGGCCGCGTCCACGATGCTCGGCCAGTCGAAGACCGCGCAGCAGGCCGAGATCGACACCCCGTGCGAGCTGATCGACTTCTGGCGCTTCAACGTGCACTTCGCGCGTCAGATCATGGCCGAGCAGCCGATCGCCAACTCGCCGGGCGTGTGGAACCGCAGCGACCACCGGCCGCTCGAGGGCTTCGTGTACGCGATCACGCCGTTCAACTTCACGGCGATCGCGGGCAATCTGCCCACCGCACCGGCCCTGATGGGCAACGTCGTGGTGTGGAAGCCGTCCCCGACGCAGACCCACGCCGCCGTGCTGCTGATGGAGCTGCTGGAGGAGGCCGGGCTGCCCAAGGGCGTCATCAACCTGGTCACCGGCGACGGCAAGGATGTCTCGGAGGTGGCGCTCAACCACCCCGACCTCGCGGGCATCCACTTCACCGGCTCGACCAGGACCTTCCAGTACCTGTGGAAGACGGTCGGCAACAACATCGAGAACTACAAGACCTACCCGCGACTGGTCGGCGAGACCGGCGGCAAGGACTTCATCGTTGCCCACCCGTCGGCCGACCGCGGCATCCTGCGGACCGCGATGACCCGTGGCGCCTTCGAGTTCCAGGGGCAGAAGTGCTCGGCCGCCTCGCGTGCCTACGTCCCCCGCTCGCTGTGGGAGTCCGGGTTCAAGGAGGAGTTCGCGGCCGAGGTGGAGTCGCTCACCATGGGTGACGTCACCGAACTCGAGAACTTCATGGGCGCCGTGATCGACGAGCGTTCCTTCGCCAAGAACAAGGCCGCGATCGACCGGGCGAAGTCGGACCCGACGATCGAGGTCGTCGCCGGCGGCACGTACGACGACAGCAGCGGGTACTTCGTCCGCCCGACCGTTCTCGTCTCCACCGACCCGGAGAACGAGATCTTCAAGGACGAGTACTTCGGCCCGATCCTCGGCGTCCACGTCTACGACGACGAGAAGTACGACGAGATGCTCCAGCAGATGGAGTCGGCCTCCGCCTACGGGCTGACCGGCTGCGTCATCGCCCAGGACCGTGCCGCCGTGGCCGCCACCAGCGAGGCACTGCGCTTCGCGGCCGGCAACTTCTACATCAACGACAAGCCCACGGGCGCGGTCGTCGGCCAGCAGCCCTTCGGGGGCGGCCGGGCGTCCGGCACCAACGACAAGGCCGGCGCCAAGCAGAACCTGATGCGCTGGACGTCGACCCGCTCCATCAAGGAGACGCTGGTTCCGCCGACCGACTACCGCTACCCGCACATGGGCTGACGGTCCGCACCGTCCGGCCTCGAAGGGCCCGGTACCTCTCGTCCACGAGAGGACCGGGCCCTTCGTGTTCCGTCTCGTATGGCGGCGGCTCCGGTCCGCCCGCGCGATGCCACTCCGCTGGGGCCGATGGGGTGGATGAGGCGCCGCCGTCTCAGATATTAGGACGTCCGACTAATTGTGGAGACAGCTGCGCCGGTACTGCCTTAGCTTTGTAGGAGCCGAACGTCTCGCTCGATCCAGCGATCGGCGGATGAAGGCGCGTGCCCCTGCAGGAGACCCCTGTCGCACCCCGCCTCCCGCCGCTTCCGGCGATTTCTGAATCCGCATTCGGAACTCTGGCATTGGAGACGCGAACTCATGGACACCAGCGCCCGCAAGACCCGTCACGCCTCGGTTCGTCAGGCCGACAGCAACGCCCGCCGCAACGCCGCCGCTGCGCTGCAGCGCGCTCTCGACCGTCGGGACAACGGCGGCTCGACCGGTCACTGACCGACGGCGGGCCGCCCGCTCGTACCACCTCCGCCGAGGCGGCCGTTTGCACGGCGTCCCGGCGGATGTGCGGTATCGGCGGGCGGCTCCGCCCTCCGTCCGTATGGCGGACGGCGGGTGTCATTGGGTGGGACGCAGCGTTAGGGTTCCGGCATGTCTCGTGCCATCAATCTCGCAGTGATCCCCGGTGACGGCATCGGGCAGGAAGTCGTCGCCCAGGGCCTCAAGGTCCTCTCCGCGGTCCTGCCGCGCGACGTGAAGCTCGAGACCCGGGAGTACGACCTCGGCGCTCGTCGCTGGCACGCCACCGGCGAGACACTGCCGGACGAGGACCTGGAGTCCCTGAGGGGCCACGACGCGATCCTGCTCGGTGCCATCGGCGACCCCTCGGTTCCCTCGGGCGTGCTCGAGCGGGGCCTGCTGCTCAAACTCCGGTTCGCCTTCGACCTCTTCGTCAACCTGCGGCCGTCCAAGCTCTTCCCCGGAACGGCGACACCGCTCGAGGGCCGCCCGGACATCGACTTCGTCGTGGTCCGCGAGGGCACCGAGGGCCCCTACGCCGGCAACGGCGGCACCCTGCGCACCGGTACCCCGGCCGAGATCGCCACCGAGGTCAGCGTCAACACCGCGTACGGCGTCGAGCGGGTCGTGCGGGACGCCTACGAGCGCGCGTCCGCCCGCCCGCGCAAGAAGCTGACCCTGGTCCACAAGAACAACGTCCTGGTGCACGCCGGTCACCTCTGGAAGCGGATCTTCGACCGGGTCGGCGCCGAGTACCCGGATGTCACCACGGACTACCTGCACGTCGACGCGGCGACGATCTTCTTCGTCACCCAGCCCGAACGGTTCGACGTGATCGTCACCGACAACCTCTTCGGCGACATCCTCACCGACCTGGCTGCGGCCGTCACCGGCGGCATCGGCCTCGCCGCCTCGGGCAACATCAACCCCACCGGGAATTTTCCCTCGATGTTCGAGCCGGTCCACGGTTCCGCCCCGGACATCGCGGGCCAGGGCAAGGCCGACCCGACCGCGACCGTGCTGTCCGTCGCGCTGATGCTCCAGCACCTCGGCCACACCGAAGAGGCCGCCCGCATCGAGGCCGCGGTGACCGCGGATCTGGCGGAGCGTGACGCAGTCCGCACGACCGACGAGATCGGCGACGCGCTCGCGGCACGAGTAGCGGACTGACCCCGCCGCACGGCGGGTCCCGCACCCGCTGCTGCGGCGCACGGCGGTCGGGTGCGACCATCTTCCAGGGCCGCACACACGTTGCTTCCGTCCTCGGCCCCGCGCACGGGATAATCGGGCGTGGGGCCGCGGGTACGCCAGGGAACGTCCTCATGCAGGAGGGCGCGCGTGCGGTTCGCATCAATCTCAGCGAAGGACACGCAGATATGACGACGCCCACGATCGAACTCAAGCCCTCGGCCCATCCGCTGTCCGACGCGGAACGCGAAGCCGTCCTGGCGACTCCCGGGTTCGGCCGTCACTTCACCGACAACATGGTGACGATCAAGTGGACCGAGGGCCGCGGCTGGCACGACGCCCAGCTCGCCCCGTACGCGCCGCTGTCGATGGACCCGGCGAACATGACGCTGCACTACGCGCAGACGATCTTCGAGGGCCTCAAGGCATACCGTCAGCCCGACGGCACCGTCGCCACCTTCCGCCCGGACCGCAACGCCCGCCGCTTCCAGGCGTCCGCGCGCCGGCTCGCCATGCCCGAGGTTCCCACCGACCTGTTCATCGCGGCGTGCGACGCCCTGGTCGCCCAGGACCGGGCGTGGGTGCCGGCCCACGGTGGCGAGGAGTCGCTCTACCTGCGTCCGTTCATGTTCGCCACCGAGGTCGGGCTGGGCGTGCGGCCCGCCAACGAGTACCTCTTCATGGTCATCGCCTCGCCCGCCGGCGCGTACTTCCCCGGAGGTGTCAAGCCGGTCTCGATCTGGCTTTCCGAGGACCGTGTGCGCGCCGTCCCCGGCGGCATGGGTGACGCCAAGACGGGCGGCAACTACGCGGCGTCGCTGCTCGCCCAGAAGGAGGCCGCCGCGCAGGGCTGCGACCAGGTCGCCTACCTCGATGCCGTGGAGCACCGGTGGGTCGAGGAGCTCGGCGGCATGAACCTGTACTTCGTGTACGGCAACAGGATCGTCACCCCGGAGCTGACGGGTTCGCTGCTCGCCGGAATCACCCGGGACTCGTTGCTCACCGTCGCCCGGGACCTCGGCTACGAGGCGGAGGAGGGCCGGGTCTCCATCGACCAGTGGAAGCGTGACACGGAGAACGGCACGCTGACGGAGGTCTTCGCCTGCGGCACCGCGGCCGTCATCACGCCGGTCGGCACGGTCAAGTCCCGGGGCGGCGAGTGGACTCAGGGCGACGGGGGGCCCGGCGATGTCACCATGACGCTCCGCCGGGCACTGCTGGACATCCAGCGCGGTATCGCGGAGGACAAGCACGCCTGGATGCACCGGCTGGGCTGACGGCCGGCCCGGGAGCCGGATCCGCCGGGACTCCTGTCGCGGACCGGTGCCGGGACGGGCTCTCGCATCCTGAGACGAAATCTCGCACGGAGGCGGTTTGTGTCAAACTGCCTCCGTGCTTTCGTTTGCCATGATTATCGGCAGCAGGCGCGCCGGTCCGCAGTGACCGCCTCCGTGAACCCCGTACGGAGCGGCACCGTGCCCCAGACCCGCGCGCAGACCTCTCGCATCCGCGAGGGGTCTTTTCGTTTCCGGACCACCCGCAGCCGGGACACTCGGCGCACGGGACCCCGGGGACGGTCGAACGGGCTGCCCCACGTCCCCGGCGTGGGGAACCACAGGTAGACCGAGATCCCGACAGGAGTGCAGGAACAGCCATGACGGACGCAGCAGGATCCTCCGCGGTCGACGACAGTTTCCACGTGTTCGACACGACGCTGCGGGACGGTGCCCAGCGTGAGGGCATCAATCTGACGGTCGCGGACAAGCTGGCCATCGCGGGGCACCTGGACGACTTCGGGGTGGGGTTCATCGAGGGCGGCTGGCCCGGGGCGAACCCGCGTGACACCGAGTTCTTCGCCCGGGCGCGGACGGAGCTGGAGTTGCGTCACGCGCAGCTCGTGGCGTTCGGCTCGACCCGCCGGGCGGGCCTGCCGGCCGCTGAGGACCCCCAGGTGCGGGCGCTCGTGGCGTCGCAGGCTCCGGTGGTCACGCTGGTGGCCAAGTCCCACGACCGCCACGTGGAGCTGGCCCTGCGGACGACCCTCGACGAGAACCTGGCCATGGTCCGCGACACCGTCGTGCACCTGCGCGAACAGGGGCGCCGGGTGTTCGTCGACTGTGAGCACTTCTTCGACGGCTACCGGGCGAACCCGGGGTACGCCAAGCAGGTCGTGCGCACGGCCCACGAGGCGGGGGCCGACGTGGTGGTGCTGTGCGACACCAACGGTGGGATGCTGCCCGCGCAGATCCAGGCGGTCGTGGCGACGGTGGCCGCCGACACGGGTGCGCGGCTGGGCATCCACGCTCAGGACGACAGCGGCTGTGCGGTGGCCAACACCCTCGCCGCCGTGGACGCCGGGGCCACGCACGTGCAGTGCACGGCCAACGGTTACGGCGAGCGGGTGGGAAACGCCAATCTGTTCCCGGTGGTGGCGGCGCTGCAGCTGAAATACGGGCGCCGGGTGCTGCCCGACGGAGCGCTGGCGGAGATGACCCGGACCTCCCACGCGATCGCCGAGGTGGTCAACCTGACGCCCTCGACGCACCAGCCGTACGTCGGCCTGTCCGCCTTCGCACACAAGGCCGGGCTCCATGCCTCGGCGATCAAGGTCGACCCGGACCTTTACCAGCACATCGACCCCGAGCAGGTCGGCAACACCATGCGCATGCTGGTCTCCGACATGGCGGGACGCGCGTCGATCGAGCTCAAGGGCAGGGAACTCGGGATCGACCTCGGCGGCGACCGCGACCTGGTCGCCCGGGTCGTGGAGCGTGTCAAGGAGCGGGAACTGACCGGGTACACCTACGAGGCCGCGGACGCGTCGTTCGAACTGCTGTTGCGCGAGGAGGTGGAGGGGAAGCCGCGCGAGTACTTCCGGATCGAGTCCTGGCGCGCGATCGCCGAGCACCGTCCGGACGGTGTCCACGCCAACGAGGCCACCGTCAAGCTGTGGGCCAAGGGTGAACGGACCGTGGCCACCGCGGAGGGCAACGGCCCCGTCAACGCCCTGGACCGGGCCCTGCGGTTGGCGCTGGAGCGGATCTATCCCGAGCTGGCCCGACTGGAACTGGCCGATTACAAGGTGCGCATCCTGGAGGGCGCGCACGGCACGTCGTCCACGACCCGGGTGCTGATCTCCACCAGTGACGGCCGCACCGTGTGGTCGACGGTGGGAGTGGCGGAGAACGTCATCGAGGCGTCCTGGCAGGCCGTGGTCGACGCCTACACGTACGGCCTGCTGCGGGCCGGCATCGATCCGCAGCGCTGACCGAAAGGCCAACGGGGTCCGTCACAGGCCGGATTGACGGGTTGACTGTGTACCGGGCTCTGGCGGATCCGGTCAGAACCGGGCACCATCCTCTTGCTCGACCTGCACTGCCGATGCGCTTCGCATCTCCTACAACGGTCCCCAGCAGGAGGGTTTCCCCCCATGAGATTCCGTTCTGTCCTCAGCGCGCTGGTCCTCGTCCTGGGCGTGCTGTTCGCGCCCGGTGTCGGCCTGGTGTCCTCCTCCGGCGAGGCCCAGGCCGTCACCAAGCTGACGCACTCCCAGGCCACGTCGATGTTCAGCTCGTCCGGCATCACCTGGTCCTCGTCCGGCGGCTGTTCGGACCGGAACAACCCGACGTGCACGTCCTTCGAGCAGCTCAACCTCTCCTCGGCGCAGGGTGCCCAGACCTTGAAGTCGGCCTCCGGCTGCGCCCTGAACATCACCGGTGGCACCGAGACGGGGCACGCGAGCGGAACGTACAGCCACTGGAACGGCTACAAGCTGGACTTCGGCAAGAACAGCTGCATCAGCGGCTACGTCACCGGTCACTTCGCCTACATAGGCGTGCGCGGTGACGGTGCCCCGATGTACCAGTCCGGTTCGGGGAACGTCTACGCAGACGAGGGCAACCACTGGGATGTCCTGTACTACAACTGCGGCGGCTGCTGAGCCCGTTGCCGCAGGACGGGACCGGACCGGCCGGTGAGAGGCCGGTCCGGTGGGCCGTCTCGTTGGGGCGGGCGGGTGACCCCGACCGGACCGACGTCACCCGGATCCGGGGGAGCCCGCCCGGATCGCGGAGATGTCGAAGGTCAGCCGGACCTTGTCGCCCACCAGGACACCGCCGGTCTCCAGGTTGGCGTTCCACGTCAGGCCCCAGTCCGAGCGCAGGATCTGGGCGGTTCCCTCGAAGCCGACTCGCTCGTTGCCGAAGACGTCGGTCGCCGCCCCGTTGAAGGTGAGGTCGAGCGTCACCGGGCGCGTGGTGCCCTTGATCGTGAGGTCGCCGGTGAGGCGGTAGGTGTCCTCGCCCCTCGCCTCGGCCGACGTGCTGCGGAACGACATGGCGGGGTGGGCTGCTGCGTCGAAGAAGTCGCCGCTGCGCAGGTGCTCGTCCCGGTCGGCGTTGCCGGTGTCGATGCTCGGGATGCTCACGGTGAGTTCGGCGCCGGAGCGTGCGGGGTCGGTGCCGTCCAGCGACAGTGTGCCGTCGAACTCCTGGAAGGAGCCCCGGACGTTGGTGACCATGGCATGACGGACGGTGAAGCCCAGGCTGCTGTGGGCGGGGTCGACGGTGTAGTCGCCGGTGAGGGCGGCCAGTGCCGGGTCGGTCGCGGCGGTCGTGGCGGAAGCCGGGGTCCGGGTGCGCTGGAAGAAAGTCATGATGCCTCCTCGACATGTTGTTCAACGTTCAACTGATTCGACCGTACTGCGCTATCGTTAAACATTCAACTTCTTCCTGGGGTGGTGCGGGATCCGCCGGGACGCCGGCGGGCGTGGAGCGGGGCGCACGCCCCTCGGCGGCACGTGCCGGGCCGGGTCGGGAGGCGCAGGGGGGCGACGGCCAGGCTGCACTTCGGCGATCCGTCCCGTGTGCACGAATGGGTGGAGACGCTCGAGCCATCCGATCCGTTCGGTCGCTGCCGTGGACGCCGCGATCGAGGTGCTGGAGGCCGGTCGCCACGCTGTCTGTGCGCGGCGCCGAATGTCGCCGGATTGACCCATGGGTGTGATGTCGTGATCCGGGATTGACCGGAAGAGAGAGCGGCCGCTTTTGTGAGGACTCCACAACCGTGTGCCGGTCGTGGATGTGGCAGTCCGCTTAACGGGTGGTAGTTCTGTCCAGCCCGGCCAGGAAAACGGCCCGGAGACTGTGCGAAGTCAACGGCCGCATTCGGGGCCTGCTGTTCGTAGGGTCGATACATGACGCTTCTGGACGAGACGCCCAACGAGACGCCCGCCGTCGCGAGCGACGCCCGTGGACGGGTCGCCGAACTGCACGCGATCCGCGACCGGGCCCGGCGCGGGCCCAGCGAGCGCGCGACCGAGGCCCAGCGGGCCAAGGGCAAGCTCACCGCACGCGAGCGTATCGAGCTCCTGCTGGACGCCGGCTCCTTCAACGAGGTCGAACCGCTGCGGCGGCACCGGGCGACCGGATTCGGTCTCGATGCCAAGCGGCCGTACAGCGACGGTGTCATCACCGGCTGGGGCACTGTCGAGGGCCGTACGGTCTTCGTCTACGCGCACGACTTCCGGATCTTCGGCGGCGCTCTGGGAGAGGCCCACGCCACCAAGATCCACAAGATCATGGACATGGCCATCTCGGCCGGCGCCCCACTGGTGTCGCTGAACGACGGCGCGGGAGCGCGGATCCAGGAGGGCGTCTCCGCCCTCGCCGGCTACGGCGGCATCTTCCAGCGCAACACCAGGGCCTCCGGTGTCATCCCCCAGATCTCGGTGATGCTCGGCCCGTGCGCCGGCGGCGCCGCCTACTCCCCGGCGCTCACCGACTTCGTCTTCATGGTCCGTGAGACCTCCCAGATGTTCATCACCGGCCCGGACGTCGTCCAGGCGGTGACCGGTGAGAAGGTCTCCCAGAACGGCCTCGGAGGCGCGGATGTGCACGCCGAGACCTCGGGCGTCGCGCACTTCGCCTACGACGACGAGGAGACCTGTCTCAACGAGGTCCGCTACCTGCTGGCGATGCTGCCCGCGAACAACCGCGAGAACCCGCCGAGCCACCCGGCCGAGGACCCCGCCGACCGCAAGGGCGAGACGCTGCTCGACCTGGTCCCCGCGGACGGCAACCGCGCCTACGACATGCGCAAGGTCATCGAGGAGATCGTCGACGACGGCGAGTACCTCGAGGTCCACGAGCGCTGGGCGACCAACATCATCTGCGCGCTGACCCGCATGGACGGCCAGGTCGTCGGCATCATCGCGAACCAGCCCGCCTCGCTGGCCGGCGTGCTGGACATCGAGGCCTCCGAGAAGGCGGCCCGCTTCGTCCAGATGTGCGACGCCTTCAACATCCCGATCGTGACCCTGCTCGACGTGCCCGGCTTCCTGCCGGGCGTGGACCAGGAGCACGGTGGCATCATCCGACACGGCGCCAAGCTGCTCTACGCCTACTGCAACGCCACGGTCCCCCGGATCTCCCTGATTCTCCGCAAGGCATACGGCGGCGCCTACATCGTCATGGACTCCCAGTCCATCGGCGCGGACCTGACCTACGCCTGGCCCACCAACGAGATCGCCGTCATGGGCGCCGAGGGCGCGGCCAACGTGATCTTCCGCAAGCAGATCGCCGAGGCCGACGACCCGGACGCGATGCGCGAGGCCATGGTCAAGGAGTACAAGGCCGAGCTGATGCACCCCTACTACGCCGCCGAGCGCGGACTCGTCGACGACGTGATCGACCCGAGCGAGACCCGAGAGGTCCTCATCCGCTCGCTCGCCATGCTGCGCACGAAGCACGCCGACCTGCCGTCGCGCAAGCACGGCAACCCGCCGATGTGACGGAGAACCCGATGAACACGACCACCCACAACCTCGTACGCGTCGAGCGCGGCCACGCGGCTCCCGAGGAACTGGCCGCTCTCACGGCCGTGCTCCTGGCCCGCGCCGCCGCGGGTTCGCACCACCACGCCGCCGCGGCGGCCCGTCCCGGCCGCTCGGCCGCCCGCTGGCGCCGGCTCGAGCGGACCCCCGGCTTCCGGGCTCCGCACAGCTGGCAGGGCTGAGCAGGGAGCAACAGGCGCCGTCGGTCCCCGCCGGCGCAGCACACCCCGGGAAGGTCCCGCACTCCGGTCACGGAGTGCGGGACCTTCTCTGCGTCCGAAGACCTGCGGATCCGTCGCCGCGGCGGAACAGGGTTGCGGTCTCTCCCGGTTCAGCCGGCCGGAGCGCCGCGCTCCGACGGCCGGCCCCGCGGCGAACCCTCCGGGGTCCGCCGGGCCCTCGCCGTCGAGCGCAGAGGGCGGTCGCATCCGTGCACCGGGCCCCGTAC
>NZ_JAMQGM010000011.1 GCF_023703325.1 Streptomyces meridianus | reverse complement strand
GCAAGGAGTGTGGGATGAACCTGTTGGACACCGGCAACTCCCTCACCTCCGGACGGGTGGACTGCGGGCTCATTCCCAACCGGGGGCGTGCCCACCGGCCGGCCGTCACGGGCAACCGTCAGACCGGAACGCCCAGTTGCGCGAGCGCGCTTCCGGCCGCCTCGGAGAGCCGCGGATGGTCGCGGGCCGCGGTCAGTACCGGGACCGCCCTGTCGTCCCCGAGTTCCCCGAGGCCTTCCACGCATGCCAGCGCGATCCGCCAGTGCGGGTCGGTCGGCGCCAGCAGGCGTTCCAGCGTCGCGATGAGCGCCGGCACCGATTCCGGCTCCCGGAGTCCGGTGAGCAACCGGACGGGGTGCAGCGCGTACGCGGTCCGCAGCGGATTGGTCGCCAGCGCCGCGGCCGCCCGCATCGTCCGCGGATCGCCGAGCCGGGCCAGGGCGCTCGCGGCGCTCGCACAGCGGGCCGGGTCCCGGTGGTTGAGCAGGAGGACCAGGGTCTCGAACGCCCTGCGGTCCCCCGCACAGCCGAGGCCGAAGGCGGCGAGCTCCCGCAGGCCCAACGGCTGGGCGGGTTCGGTCAGGATGCGGGCCAGGCGCTCCCGGCCCTCCGCCGTGGTCCACGGCCTGCCCGTCGTCACACCTGCATGGGCGACGGCCGCCTCCGGTCCGACGATCTCGGGGCGCACCCGCTCCGCCAACGCGTCGAACTCCTGCTGGACGGTGCCGCTTTCACTCATGGCGCCTCTCCTCCCCCTCGCTCCCGGTCACACTATTACGGAGCAGGCGGCGGCCTCCCGCATCACCGGCAAGGCTTGATCTCCGTGGGAGTGCCGCCGCCCGGAAGCGCAAGGGCGCCCTGGTCCCCGACGTCGCCGGCCTACCAGGCACCCCGTTCCACGGCCGCCGGCCGACGGGACCGAGAAGAGGAGCCGGGGCCGTCACGGCCGGTGGGTGCCCGGCGTTCTCACGCCCGCCCGGGACACGTCATACGCCCGCGGTGTCCTCGGCCTCCCAGCGCAGCAGGTCGCCCGGCTGGCACTTGAGCACCTCGCAGAGCGCGGCGAGCGTCGCGAAGCGCACCGCCTTGGCGCGGCCGTTCTTGAGTACCGCCAGGTTGGCGGGCGTGATCCCCACCTGGTCCGCGAGTTCGCCCACGGACATCTTCCGCCTGGCCAGCATCACGTCGATGTCGACGGTGATCGGCATCAGATCACCTCGTCCAACTCGGCCTGCATCTGTGCCGCTTCGCCGTCGCGCGCGACGGCCTGGGCGAGCAGCATCCGCAGCACGAGCACGATGAGCGCGACTCCCAGGATGGCCACGCCCACCCCGCCCATGATGACGGTGACGCCCGGGTCGGCCCGCTGGCCCGGCGCGTTGAGGACCGTGACCGCGAACCACAGGAGGGCAGCCGCCACGATCGCACCGATCACGACGTCCACGTACCGGAAGGCGGCGTGGGAGAACACCGTTCCGCGTCGCACCATCGTCACCAGCCGCCATACGCAGACCAGGGCGACCTGGACCGTCACCATGCCCAGGATCGTGATCAGGCGCAGCGGGGTCAGCGGGAGCGATCCGTCCTCCGGGTCGCTCCCGCTCACCAACGCCCACGCCATCCCGGCCTGCACGAACACGGTGCCGGCGAGCACCACCACGAGCACGACGCGCAGCGCACCCACTGTCAGCTTTCCCATAGCCGGTCCTTCCATCGAGTTGCGATGGAAATCTATCGAATATCGATAGATTGGACAAGGGCTGGGGTGGGAGGACAGGGAGGACGTGCCGTCACTCCGTCATCCCGGCGCCGCTTTCCACCGCGCGCTCTTGCATCGACCTCGGCCACCCGGATTCCGCGGGGGCGGGCCGGCTGCGGAGAACGCCGCCGGCGCACGCATCGGAGCGCGCCCGTCGCGCAGCCCCGGGCTCCGGCCCTGCGGGACCCGCCCGGGGCCCGGGTGGAGCGGAATCGCGGTCCGCTCGATTGCGGGCGGCGCAGATCACATGTGCGGAGATCTGGCGCGCTGGTTACCCACCGGTTACCCTCGACGCAGGAGTTCGTAGCCGCAGACCGCGGCTGCGACTCGACTCACGGTGGCTTGGTGACGCAGCCGCCGCGAGTGACGTCGGTTCGGTACGCAGCATGGCGTGGTCCCGGGACAGGACCCGCCGCACCTTCCGGGCAGCGCTGCCCGCACGAAGCCAACCCCTGGGCCGTGCGCGCCCGTTCGCGCCCCCGGCTCATCCATCGGTCGTCACCTCCCCGCCTCTTTCCGGGGAGCCGTCTCTGGAGTCTCGCGATGGTCCGTACCCCAGCTCCGATCAGTCCCGCCCCCTCCTCCGCAGCCCACCCGTTGCAGACCGTGGCCGTCGTCGGCCTGGGCACGATGGGCGCCGGCATCGCCGAGATCCTCGCCCGCGCGGGCCATGAGGTCATCGGCATCGACATCAGCGACGCCGTCGCCCGTCAGGCCGTCACCGCACTCGAGCAGTCCACGTCCCGTGCCGTCTCACGAGACCGCATCTCCGAACGGGAGCGTCGGGACGTGCTCGCCCGCTTCCGGACGTTCTCCGAGCTGCGGGCCGCCGCCGACGCCGATCTGGTGATCGAGGTCGTCCCGGAGAACTACGAACTCAAGCACGAGGTGCTCTCCGCCCTGGAGGCCGTGGTGCGCCCCGACACCATCCTGGCGACCGGCACCAACGCGCTGTCGGTGACCCGGCTGGCCGCCGAGGCCACCCGGCCCGAACGGGTCCTCGGCATGCACTTCTTCAACCCCGCGCCCGCCATGAAGCTGGTCGAGATCGTGTCCTCGGTGCTGACCTCACCGGCCGCGGTCGAGGCCGTCACGGCGCTCGCCCGGGAACTGGGCAAGGAACCGGTGGCGGTCGGCGACCGGCCGGGCTTCGTCGCCGACGGGCTCCTGTTCGGCTACCTGAACCAGGCGGCGGCGATGTACGAGGCCAAGTACGCCTCGCGCGAGGACATCGACGCGGCGATGAAGCTGGGCTGCGGGCTGCCCATGGGCCCTCTCGCCCTGCTCGACCTGATCGGCATCGACACCGCGCGGACCGTCCTGGAGGCCATGTACGCGGCCTCCCACGACCGGCTCAGCGCCCCCGCACCGATCCTCAAGCAGCTCAGCGAGGCCGGGCTGACCGGCCGCAAGGCGGGCCGCGGCTTCTACACCTACGAGGCGCCGGGTTCCGCCACCGTGGTCGGGGACGCGGAGACCCCCGCGTCCGCCGCCGGCGCGGCCGCCGGGCGTCCGGTGCGCGCGGTCGGCGTGGCCGGTTCCGGGACGATGGCGAGCGGGATCGCCGAGGTGTTCGCCAAGGCGGGCCTCGACGTGGTTATCGCGGCCCGCAGCCAGGAGAAGGCCGACTCCGCCAAGGCCCGCATCACCAAGTCCCTCGGCCGCTCGGTGAGCAAGGGGCGCATGACCGAGGAGGCCCGCGACGAGGCGCTGGCCCGGATCACCCCGGCCGGTTCCCTCGACGCCTTCGCCGACGTCGATCTCGCGGTCGAGGCGGTGGCGGAGGACCTGGCGGTCAAGCAGCAGCTTTTCGCGGCGCTCGACAAGGTCTGCAAGCCGGGTGCGGTGCTCGCCACCACCACGTCGTCGCTCCCCGTCGTCGCCTGCGCCCGCGCGACCTCGCGCCCGCAGGACGTGATCGGCATGCACTTCTTCAACCCCGCTCCGGCGATGAAGCTGGTCGAGGTGGTGCGCACGGTGCTGACGGCCGACGACGTCCACGCGACGGTCCGCGAGGTGTGCAGCCGGATCCGGAAGCACCCGGTGGACTGCGGCGACCGGGCCGGGTTCATCGTCAACGCCCTGCTGTTCCCGTATCTGAACAACGCCGTGAAGATGGTCGAGCAGCACTACGCGACGCTCGATGACATCGACGCCGCGATGAAGCTCGGCGGCGGGTATCCGATGGGCCCGTTCGAGCTGCTCGACGTGGTCGGCCTGGACGTCTCACTGGCCATCGAGCAGGTGCTGCACCGTGAGTTCCGGGACCCCGGGCTGGCACCCGCGCCGCTGCTCGAGCATCTGGTCGCCGCGGGATGCCTCGGCCGCAAGACCGGACGCGGCTTCCGTGAGTATGCGAAGGCCTGAGCCGCGGATTCCCGAGAGCGGAGCCGGCTGGGGCGGGCTGCTCGACCCCGTGGCGGCGCCGGGCCGCGGAGGCCCGGGCCGTCCGCCCCGGCACGAGGACGACACGCCGTGTTACGTTCCCCACATGGCCCAGCCCCTCAAATCCACGCGTTCGCCACAGCCGGCCGGGAACCGGGCGGCCGAGGGCGGGGAGAGTCCCAGCAGTCGCCGGGCGGCGGCCCAACGGCTGAAGATGCGCCGCGAGTTGGCGGCCGCTGCGATGGAGCTCTTCGCCACGAAGGGGTACGAGGCGACCACGGTCGACGAGATCGCCGCGGCCGCCGGCGTCGCCCGCCGGACCTTCTTCCGGCACTTCCGTTCCAAGGAAGAGGCGATCTTCCCGGACCATGACGACACGCTCGTGCGCGCGGAGGCGGTCCTCGACGCGGCCCCCGCCCATGAGCACCCGCTGGACACGGTCTGCCGGGGGATCAAGGAGGTCATGCGGATGTACGCGGCCTCCCCCGCCGTCTCCGTGGAGCGCTACCGGCTGACCCGTGAGGTGCCCACGCTGCGGGAGCGGGAGATCGCCTCGGTCGCCCGGTACGAGCGGCTGTTCACGCGCTATCTGCTCGGGCACTTCGACGAGGCCACCGACCACGACGACGGCGACGATCCGCTGCTGGCCGAGGTCGCCGCGTCGGCCGTCGTCACCGCGCACAACCATGTGCTGCGGCGCTGGCTGCGAGGCGGCGGACAGGGCGACGTGGAGGCGCAGCTCGACCATGCCTTTGCGATCGTGCGGGACACCTTCGGCACCGGCATCGGCGCGGGCCGGCCCCCGGTCGGCCGTACGCCCGCCGCCACGGCGTCCACCCGGGGCGAGGTGCTGGTGGCCGTGGCCCGCACGGACGCCCCGCTGGGCGAGGTCATGCGCACGATCGAGCAGGCACTCCACAAGAACTGAGCGAACGCGAACTGTCACTCACGGCGACGGCCGCGTCGACCCAGCCGGGTCGACGCGGCTTTCTGTTGCTCATACGTGCCGCACGAATGACAAGTGAGAGAAATTGTTGGCACGCAGTGTCTTGCAGAGTGGCACGCGGTGCCATACCTTGAAGGTGTCCGGGTGACCCGGGTGCGGAGACCTTCCGTCCCTGGGCTGTCCCACGCATCACCTGCGCGCCCGGACGCCTGCGTCACAGGCACTCCGCGCCACCCGCGCCGCCATCAGCACCACCCGCCGAACCGACGGCACCGCGCCCACAGACCCAGACCCCAGCGTTCCCTCAAGCGTCCCCGAACGCTTCGCCGGAGGCCCCCAGTGAACGAAATCCTGGACGCGATCCTCGCGTCGGACACCAGCGCCGAAGACTTCGCGAACCTGTCCCTGCCCGAGTCCTACCGTGCCGTGACGGTGCACAAGGACGACGCGGAGATGTTCGACGGCATCGCCAGCCGCGACAAGGACCCGCGCAAGTCGCTCCACCTCGACCACGTGCCGGTTCCCGAACTCGGTCCCGGCGAGGCTCTTGTCGCCGTCATGGCCAGCTCCGTGAACTACAACTCGGTCTGGACCTCGATCTTCGAGCCGGTCTCGACGTTCGCGTTCCTCGAGCGGTACGGCAAGCTCTCGCCGCTCACCAAGCGGCACGACCTGCCGTACCACATCATCGGCTCCGACCTCGCCGGCGTGGTCCTGCGCACCGGCCCGGGCGTCAACGCCTGGCACCCCGGTGACGAGGTCGTCGCGCACTGCCTGTCGGTGGAGCTCGAGTCCGCGGACGGCCACAACGACACGATGCTCGACCCGGAGCAGCGCATCTGGGGCTTCGAGACCAACTTCGGTGGCCTCGCCGAGATCGCCCTGGTCAAGTCGAACCAGCTCATGCCCAAGCCGAAGCACCTGAGCTGGGAGGAGGCAGCCGCCCCGGGCCTGGTCAACTCGACCGCCTACCGGCAGCTGGTCTCCGGCAACGGCGCCGGCATGAAGCAGGGCGACAACGTGCTGATCTGGGGCGCCAGTGGCGGCCTCGGGTCCTACGCCACCCAGTTCGCCCTGGCCGGCGGCGCCAACCCGATCTGCGTCGTCTCCAGCGAGGACAAGGCCGAGATATGCCGGAAGATGGGCGCCGAGGCGATCATCGACCGCAAGGCCGAGGGCTACAAGTTCTGGAAGGACGAGCACAACCAGGACCCGCGCGAGTGGAAGCGCTTCGGCAAGCGCATCCGTGAACTCACCGGCGGCGAGGACGTCGACATCGTCTTCGAGCACCCGGGCCGCGAGACCTTCGGCGCCTCGGTGTACGTCACCCGCAAGGGCGGCACCATCGTCACCTGCGCCTCCACCTCCGGCTACAACCACGAGTACGACAACCGCTACCTGTGGATGTCGCTGAAGCGCATCGTCGGCTCGCACTTCGCGAACTACCGCGAGGCGTGGGAGGCCAACCGCCTGATCGCCAAGGGCAAGATCCACCCCACGCTGTCGAAGACGTACAGCCTGGAGGACACCGGCCAGGCGGCCTACGACGTGCACCGCAACCTCCACCAGGGCAAGGTCGGCGTGCTCGCGCTGGCCCCCGAGGAGGGCATGGGAGTGCGCGACGAGGAGAAGCGCGCCCAGCACATCGACGCCATCAACCGCTTCAGGAACGTCTGAGAGACGGCAGCCATGACCGAGCGTCAGGCCGCGAGCGAGCGCGGCACCAAGGACCGTCCGTGGCTGATGCGGACGTACGCCGGGCACTCCACCGCCGAGGCCTCCAACGAGCTGTACCGGCGCAATCTCGCCAAGGGCCAGACCGGGCTCTCGGTGGCGTTCGACCTGCCGACGCAGACCGGATACGACCCCGACCACATCCTCGCCCGCGGCGAGGTCGGCCGGGTCGGGGTCCCGGTCTCCCACCTCGGTGACATGCGCCGGCTGTTCCAGGACATCCCCCTGGAGCAGATGAACACCTCGATGACCATCAACGCCACCGCCATGTGGCTGCTGGCGCTGTACCAGGTGGTCGCCGAGGAGCAGGGCGCCGACACCACCAAGCTGTCCGGCACCACCCAGAACGACATCGTCAAGGAGTACCTCTCCCGGGGGACGCACGTCTTCCCGCCCGGGCCGAGCCTCCGCCTGACCACCGACATGATCACGTACACGGTGGCGAACATCCCCAAGTGGAACCCGATCAACATCTGCAGCTACCACCTGCAGGAGGCCGGGGCCACGCCGGTGCAGGAGATCGCCTACGCGATGTCCACGGCCATCGCGGTCCTGGACGCCGTACGCGACTCCGGGCAGGTGCCGCCGGAGAAGTTCGGCGACGTGGTGGCCCGGATCTCCTTCTTCGTGAATGCGGGCGTGCGCTTCGTCGAGGAGATGTGCAAGATGCGCGCCTTCGGCCGCATCTGGGAGAAGGTCACCCGGGAGCGCTACGGCGTCGAGAACCCCAAGCAGCGCCGGTTCCGCTACGGCGTCCAGGTCAACTCCCTCGGCCTGACCGAGGCCCAGCCGGAGAACAACGTCCAGCGCATCGTCCTCGAGATGCTGGCCGTCACGCTCTCCAAGGACGCGCGCGCCCGCGCCGTCCAGCTCCCGGCCTGGAACGAGGCGCTGGGTCTGCCGCGGCCGTGGGACCAGCAGTGGTCGCTGCGCATCCAGCAGGTCCTGGCCCATGAGAGCGACCTGCTGGAGTACGACGACATCTTCGCCGGATCCCACGTGATCGAGGCCGAGGTCGAGGCGCTCGTCGAGGAGTCGCTGGCGGAGATCGACCGGATCCAGGAGATGGGCGGCGCGATGGCCGCCGTCGAGTCCGGCTACCTCAAGTCGCAGCTGGTCTCCTCGCACGCCGAGCGGCGGGCCCGGATCGAGGCCGGCGAGGAGAAGATCGTCGGCGTCAACTGCTACGAGTCGACCGAGCCGAACCCGCTGACCGCCGACCTCGACACGGCGATCATGACGGTCGACCCGGAGAACGAGGCCCGGGTCGTCACGGCCCTGCACCAGTGGCGGGACAACCGTGACGAGCCCCGCGCCCTGGACGCGCTGTCCGCGCTCAAGGCCGCCGCGGCCGGTGACGCCAATCTGTTCGCGGCCACCGTCGAATGCGCTCGCGCCGGTGTCACCACCGGCGAATGGGCCTGGGCGCTGCGCGACGTGTTCGGCGAGTTCCGGGCCCCCACCGGGGTCAGCAGCGCACCGGTGGCCGTCGCGGCCGAGGCCGGCACGCCGCTCGCCGAGGTCCGCGAGAAGGCGGACCGCACCGCGAAGGAACTGGGCTGCGGCAAGCTGCGACTGCTGGTCGGCAAGCCCGGCCTCGACGGGCACAGCAACGGCGCCGAGCAGATTGCCGTCCGCGCCCGCGACGCCGGCTTCGAAGTGGTCTACCAGGGCATCCGGCTGACCCCGGAACAGATCGTCTCGGCCGCCGTCGCCGAGGACGTGCACTGCGTCGGCCTGTCGATCCTCTCCGGATCGCACGCCGAACTCGTCCCGGACGTCCTGGACCGGCTGCGCAGCACCGGAGCCGAGGACATCCCGGTGATCGTGGGCGGCATCATCCCGACCGCGGATGCCCTCGCACTGCGCGAGGCGGGCGTGGCCGCCGTCTTCACCCCGAAGGACTTCGGCATCACGGAGATCATCGGCCGTATCGTCGACGAGATCCGGAAAGCGAACAAGCTCGACCCACTGGAGGTCCCCGCATGACCGAGACTCCCGCCGCCCCCGTGAACCGGCTGCGTCCGCGCCGCTCCTGCCTCGCGGTGCCGGGCAGCAACCCGCGCTTCCTGGAAAAGGCGCAGGGCCTCGCCGCCGACCAGGTCTTCCTGGACCTCGAGGACGCGTGCGCGCCGCTGGCCAAGCCCGAGGCGCGGCACACCATCGTCAAGTTCCTCAACGAGGGCGACTGGACCGGCAAGACGCGGGTCGTCCGGGTCAACGACTGGACCACGGAGTGGACCTACCGCGACGTCGTGACCGTCGTGGAGGGCGCGGGCCCGAACCTCGACTGCATCATGCTGCCGAAGGTGCAGGACGCCCAGCAGGTCATCGCGCTGGACCTGCTGCTCACCCAGATCGAGAAGACGATGGGCTTCGAGGTCGGCCGGATCGGCATCGAGGCGCAGATCGAGAACGCCCAGGGCCTGAACAACGTCAACGAGATCGCCCAGGCGTCCCAGCGCACCGAGACGATCATTTTCGGCCCCGCCGACTTCATGGCGTCGATCAACATGAAGTCGCTGGTCGTCGGCGAGCAGCCGCCCGGCTACCCGGCGGACGCCTACCACTACATCCTGATGAAGATCCTGATGGCCGCCCGCGCCAACGACCTCCAGGCAATCGACGGCCCCTACCTGCAGATCAAGAACGTGGACGGCTTCCGTGCGGTCGCCGACCGCGCCGCGGCGCTCGGGTTCGACGGCAAGTGGGTGCTGCACCCCGGCCAGGTCGAGGCGGCGAACGAGGTCTTCTCGCCCTCCCAGGAGGACTACGACCACGCGGAGCTGATCCTCGACGCGTACGAGTGGTGCACGTCGGAGGAGGGCGGCAAGAAGGGCTCGGCGATGCTCGGGGACGAGATGATCGACGAGGCGAGCCGCAAGATGGCCCTCGTCGTCGCGGGCAAGGGCCGTGCCGCCGGCATGACCCGTACCAGCAAGTTCGAGATCCCCGCCGGATAAGGGAGCCCAGAGCGCGATGCAGTTCGGACGCACCTACGAGGAGTTCGAGGTCGGGGCGGTCTACAAGCACTGGCCCGGGAAGACGGTCACCGAGTACGACGACCACCTCTTCTGCCTCCTCACCATGAACCACCACCCGCTGCACATGGACAGCAACTACGCCGAGAGGACGACGGACTTCGGCAGGAACGTGGTGGTGGGCAACTACATCTACTCGCTGCTGCTCGGTATGTCCGTGCCGGACGTCTCCGGCAAGGCGATCGCCAACCTGGAGATCGAGTCGCTGCGGCACGTGGCGCCGACCTTCCACGGCGACACGGTCTACGGCGAGACGACGGTGCTGGACAAGACGCCGTCGCGGTCCAAGTCGGACCGCGGGATCGTTCACGTCGAGACCAAGGGCTACAAGCAGGACGGCACCCTCGTCTGCGTCTTCCGGCGCAAGGTGATGGTCCCGACGGCCACGTACATCAAGGAGCGCGGCGGCGAGCAGCCCGGCCGCCCGGAGCCGGACGCGTAGAGGGAGAACGAGAGATGAGCC
Organism: Streptomyces meridianus; assembly: GCF_023703325.1. GTDB lineage: Bacteria > Actinomycetota > Actinomycetes > Streptomycetales > Streptomycetaceae > Streptomyces > Streptomyces meridianus. The sequence goes on along the minus strand of NZ_JAMQGM010000011.1, from coordinate 77,439 downwards.
GTCTTGCGCAGACCCATGGGCTGACCGAGATCCAGCAGGAGATCCTCGCCACCGTGCGCGGATTCGTCGACAAGGAGATCCTGCCGGTCGCCACGGAACTCGAGCACCGGGACGAGTACCCGACCGAGATCGTCGAGGGCCTCAAGGAACTCGGCCTGTTCGGCCTGATGATTCCCGAGGAGTACGGGGGCCTCGGCGAATCGCTGCTGACGTACGCCCTGTGCGTGGAGGAGATCGCCCGCGGCTGGATGAGCGTCTCGGGCATCATCAACACGCACTTCATCGTTGCGTACATGCTCAAGCAGCACGGAACGCAGGAACAGAAGGACTATTTCCTGCCAAAAATGGCGACAGGTGACGTCCGCGGCGCCTTCTCCATGTCGGAGCCGGCGCTGGGCTCCGATGTCTCCGCGATCAGCTCCAAGGGCGTGAAGGACGGCGACGGGTACGTCCTCAACGGCCAGAAGATGTGGCTGACCAACGGCGGCTCGTCCACGCTGGTGGCCGTGCTGACCCGCACCGACGAGGGCATGTCGCCCGAGGAGGCGACGGCCAGGCCGCACAAGTCCATGACCACCTTCCTGGTCGAGAAGGAGCCCGGATTCGGCGAGGTCAAGCCCGGCCTCACCATCCCGGGCAAGATCGAGAAGATGGGCTACAAGGGCGTCGACACCACCGAGTTGATCATGGATGGGCTGCGGGTCCCTGCCGATCGCGTGCTCGGCGGGGTCACCGGACGTGGCTTTTACCACATGATGGACGGCGTCGAGGTGGGCCGGGTCAACGTCGCCGCACGTGGCTGCGGCGTCGCGCAGCGCGCCTTCGAGCTGGGTGTGGCCTACGCGCAGCAGCGCCAGACGTTCGGCAAGCCGATCGCCCAGCACCAGGCGATCCAGTTCAAACTGGCCGAGATGGCTACCAAGGTCGAGGCCGCCCATGCCATGATGGTCAACGCAGCACGCAAGAAGGACTCCGGAGAGCGCAACGACCTCGAGGCCGGGATGGCCAAATACCTGGCCTCGGAATACTGCAAAGAGGTCGTCGAGGACGCCTTCCGCATCCATGGCGGGTACGGGTTCTCCAAGGAGTACGAGATCGAGCGCCTCTACCGCGAGGCACCGATGCTGCTCATCGGTGAAGGAACCGCCGAGATTCAGAAAATGATCATTGGCCGCCGACTGCTCGAGGAGTACCGGTTCCAGGGGTGAATGCCGCCTTGGGGCCGATTCCTTCGAGAAGAAGATCACACGCCGTCACCGCTGTTCGGCCATCGACTCGGCTGCTGGCTTGCCCAGTTGCCGTCCGCAACCGATAGCATCGACGGAAAAGCCGCCGTCTCCCCCAGCGCAGTGCGGCCTCATCCGCTACGAAGGTCATCCATGCCCCACAGCCAAACCTCTGCACCACGCGACAGCCGAGTCGGCGTACGCCTCGCGCGCGGAGCATCGCCGTGGCTCCTCCCGACCGTGGCAACCGCGGCCATCAGCCTCGCCCGCGCCCGGCGCTCCGGGCGCTGGGCGACGGCTGCCGTGCCCGCCACCGCCCTGGCGGCAGGCATGCTGTGGTTCTTCCGCGACCCCGAGCGCGAGATCGCTCAGGGACGGGTCATCTCCCCCGCCGACGGAGTGGTGCAGAGCATCATGCCGTGGAAGGACGGACGGACCCGGGTCGCGATCTTCATGAGTCCGCTGAACGTTCACGTCAACCGCGCGCCGCTGGCCGGCACGGTGACGTCCGTCGAGCACATCCCCGGCGGTTTCGTTCCGGCGTTCAACAAGGAGAGCGAGAACAACGAGCGGGTTGTCTGGCACTTCGACACCGAGATCGGTGACGTCGAAATGGTCCAGATCGCCGGCGCCGTGGCCCGGCGCATCGTGCCCTACGTGCCGCAGGGAACCAAGGTGGAGCAGGGCGAGCGGATCGGTCTCATCCGGTTCGGTTCACGCGTCGACGTCTACCTCCCCGAGGGCATCGAGGCCGACGTGGAGGTCGGCCAGGTGACGACAGCGGGGGTGACTCGACTTGACCGTGATTGATCCGGACACCCAGGCAGCCTGGGTCCCTGAGGCCGAGGCGGACATGACAGACGATATGGACGACATGCCCCTGTCCACCCGTCTGTCGATAGCCGACACCCTCACCCTGGGCAACGCGACCTGCGGATTCATGGCGGTGTACTTCACCACCACCGGCGTCCTCATCCCGCATCTGACGGGCAGCGACGACGGCGGCATGGCCCGGCACAGCGCCGCCACCGCGGTGATCCTCATGCTGCTCGCCTCGGTCTTCGACCTCTTCGACGGTCTCGTGGCCCGCAAGCTGCGCAGCTCGGCGATGGGGGCGGAGCTCGACAACCTGTCCGACCTGATCAGCTTCGGCCTGGCGCCCGCGTTCTTCGTGGTGACCTGGGGCATGGTCGCCGACGACGCACACCAGCGGGTCTCCGTGGTGGCGGCCGTCGTGGTGCTGCTGGCGGTGGTGCTCCGGCTTGCGCGGTTCTCGTGCGTCACCCTGCGCGACGGGATCTTCCAGGGCATGCCGGGTCCGTTCGGCGCGCTCACGGTCGTCTCGATCGTGCTGCTGGAGCTGCCGTTCCTGCCGACGCTGCTGGCGATCATAGGCGTCGCCTGGCTCATGGTGAGCCGGATCGAGTACCCGAAGCCGCGCGGACGGCTCGCCGTGGCGATGCTCGCCTGGATCGTGTCCAGCATGGGCATGCTGATGGCCTGGGCCTTCGATGCCCCCGGCGGGCAGCTGCTGCTGCAGACCGGCTGCGCGCTCCAGCTCGTGCTGGGCGCGGTCATCCCCCTCTTCGCCACGGCGCGGCGCGTGCACGCGATCCGCGACCACCGTCGCGAGGCGCGGGCGGCTCAGACGCCGTAACCCGCAGTACTCACATCGGTGAGGGCCCCCGAGCACGAAGCTCGGGGGCCCTCACCGTTCTCCGTTTCATGGACAGCGAGACGCTGGGGGCCTGCCCCTCGCGGAAGCGGGCCGCCCGTCAGCGGCGGACCAACTGCTCAGCGGCGAGGCGCTCGCCCAGGCGTTCCAGCAGCGGCCCGGCGTTCTTCATGCAGACGGCCGGGTCCGGCTCCAGGTCGGTGAGGGCGTAGGCCCGTTCGATCCCGGCGCCGTACAGCGCCCTGCGCGCCAGGGCCAGCCGCCCGCAGACGGCGACCACACGCTTGCGCCGGTCGCGTGCCGCCGCCGCGACTCCGGCGGGCGCCTTGCCGTGCAGCGTCTGCTCATCCAGCGACCCCTCTCCGGTGATCACCAGATCGGCGCGCTCCAGTGCCTCCGCGAAGCCGAGGACCTCGAGAAGCACCTCGATACCCGGGCGGAACGAGGCGCCCAGGCCCACCAGCGCTCCGAAGCCGATGCCGCCCGCGGCACCCGCGCCCGGTGCACCGACCGCCTCGGCGGCGCGCGATCCGGCGGCCCGCTCCAGGACCTGCGCGAAGTGTGCGAGAGCGGCGTCCAGGACCATGACGTCGTCCGGGCTCGCGCCCTTCTGCGGCCCGTAGACCGCCGCGGCTCCCTTCTCCCCGGTGAGCGGATTGTCGACGTCGCTCGCCAGCACGATGCGCGTAACGGCGATCCGCGGATCGAGGCCCGACAGGTCGGCGGTGACGAGCTCCCGCAGCGGGGCGCCGCCCTCGGCGACCTGCTCGCCGTCCGCGTCGAGCAGCCGGGCACCCAGCGCGGTGAGCATGCCGGCGCCGCCGTCGGTCGTCGCGCTGCCCCCGACCCCGAAGACGATGGTGCGCGCCCCGGCGTCCAGTGCTGCGCGCAGCAGCTCGCCGGTGCCGTAGGTGGTAGCGGTCAGCGGAACCAGGACCCCGCCGGGCAGTCGCTGGAGCCCGGACGCCTCGGCCATCTCGACGACCGCTGTGATGTCCCGCAGAGCGAACGCCGCGGCGACGGGCGCCCCCGACGGCCCGGTCACGATCGCCTCGCGGCGCTCGAACCCGGCGGCAACGGCGGCGTCCACGGTCCCGTCTCCCCCGTCGGCGACGGGCAGGGCCTCGATCCGCGCCCCGGGCGCCGTTCTGCGGATGCCCGCGGACAGGTGGTCCGCGACCTGTACCGCCGTGAGTGAGCCCTTGAACTTGTCCGCGGCGATCAGCACACGTCCGCTGTCGGTCATTGAGTCCGCCACGTCTGGCTCCTTGCTGTGATACCGGAAGTCGCCCCCGGGCAACGACCCTAACCGCAGGTCCGATCACTGCCGACGGGTGCCCCGAGCGCCCTCTCCGGAGCTTTCCCGCGGTGTTCAGGAACGGCCATCGGATGGCTGTGCCGGCGTCGGCTGCGTACCCTCGCCCGCATGGACAGCAGTGAGCCGATGGGCCAGGACGGCGCCCGGCAGCCCCTGGTGGCCGTGCTCAGCGGTGCGGGCATCTCGACGGACTCGGGCATCCCCGACTACCGAGGGCCGAACGGGCTGTGGCGGCGCGATCCCGAGGCCGAGAAGCTGGTGACGTATCAGTACTACATGAGCGATCCGGAGATCCGCCGGCGCTCCTGGCGGATGCGGCGGGAGAGCCCGACCCTGCGGGCGCAGCCGAACGCGGCGCACCGGGCGCTGGCCGATCTGGAGCGGGCGGGTGTTCCGGTGCGGGTGATCACGCAGAACGTCGACGGGCTGCACCAGTTGGCCGGAGTGCCCGCGCGCAAGGTCCTCGAACTCCACGGCACGGCACGCGTCGTGATGTGCACCTGCTGCCGAGCGCGCTCCGAGATGGCCGAGGCCCTGGAGCGGGTGGCCGCAGGTGAGGAGGACCCGGAGTGCCTCGTCTGCGGGGGCATTCTGAAGTCGGCGACGGTGATGTTCGGCGAGCAGCTCGACCGGGAGGTGCTGGGCGAGGCCCTGGCCGTGGCGAAGGCCTGCGACGTCTTCATCGCGGTCGGCACCAGCCTCCAGGTCCAGCCGGCCGCGTCCCTGGCCGGGATCGCGGCCGGGCACGGGGCACGACTGGTGATCGTGAACGCGGAGCCGACGCCGTACGACGATCAGGCGGACGAGGTGGTCCGGGAACCCATCGGGACGGCGCTTCCCACGCTGCTCGCGGAGCTCGCAGAGCTCTCGCAGGAATCGGCGTCGAACAGGCCCGGCTGACCGGAACCCGCCCCGGCCTCGAACGCGAGAAGGCGCTGCTTGCGTTCGAGGCCGCCGCCGTAGCCGGTGAGGCTGCCGTTCGCGCCGACGACGCGGTGGCAGGGAACGATGATCCCGATGGGGTTCCGGCCGTTGGCGAGGCCGACGGCCCGGGACGCGCCCGGGTTCCCGAGGAGCTCCGCAAGGCCGCCGTAGGAGAGGGTGCGGCCGTAGGGGATGTCGCGGAGCGCGGACCAGACGCGCTGCTGGAACGGGGTGCCGTCGAGGCGCAGCGGAACGTCGAACTCGGTCAGCTCGCCTGCGAAGTATGCCTCCAGCTGGCTGACCACCTCCTCGAAGCCGGCGCTCGCGGGATCGCCGAACGACTCCTGGGCCGGCCGATGGCGTTGCTCGGCCATGTACAGGCCGGAAAGGACTCCGTCGGTGGCCACCAGGGTGAGGGGGCCGACGGGACTGTCGGTAACGGTGTGGGTGCGTGCGGGCATGGGCAGTCCTTGCGGTCGGGTGGTCAGACGGGCATGAGGTTGATCGGGTGGTCGTCGGTGGCCCAGAGGTACTGGACGGCGTAGGCGCGCCAGGGCCGCCAGGCGGCTGCGCGGGCGGTGAGCGCCGCGGGGGTGGCGGGCAGGCCCAACTCCTGGGCTGCGCGCCGCAGTCCGAGGTCCGTGGGCACGAAAGCATCCGGGTCGCCGAGGGCGCGCATGGCGATGACGTCGACCGTCCAGGGGCCGATGCCGGGCAGAGCGGCGAGCCTTGCGCGGGCCCGGGCCCAGTCGCTGCCGGCGTCGAGGCCGAGGCCGTCGTCGGCAAGTGCCGCGGTGATCGTCGTGAGGGTGGTGCGGCGGCTGCGGGGCAGCGCGAGGCTCTCCGGGTCGAGGGCGGTGAGGGCCTGTGCGGTGGGGAACAGATGGGTCAGTCCGCCCTGCGGGTCGTCGACCGGCTCTCCGTGGGCGAGGACGAGCCGGTGAGCGTGGGTGCGGGCCGCCGCGGTGGACACCTGCTGCCCCAGTACTGCGCGGACGGCGAACTCGGCGGCGTCGACGGTTCTCGGTACCCGTCGACCGGGGGCCTTGTCGACGAGCGGGGCGAGCACCGGATCCGCGCGGAGCTGCTCGTCCACGGCGACCGGGTCGGCGTCGAGGTCGAGGAGCCGGCGGCAGCGGCTGATGGCGCCGGTGAGGTCGCGCAGGTCGGTGAGCGAGAGGCGGCAGGCGATGTGGTCGGGGCGGGGGCGCAACTCGACCACTCCGTGGCCGTAGGGCAGGCGCAGGGTGCGCCGGTAGGCACCGCCCCGCCATTCCTCGACGCCGGGGACCGCGGTCGCCACCAGGTGCCCGAAAAGATTGTCGGGACACAGCGGGGCGCGGAAGGGCAGGCGCAGCGACAACGTCCCGGCCGTGGCCGACGGACGGCTGCCGGAGGCGCGGCGGCGCAGCTCGGTCGGGGCGAGCGCGAAGACCTCCCGGACGGTGTCGTTGAAGGTGCGCACGCTGGAGAAGCCGGCGGCGAACGCGATGTCGGCCATCGGCAGGTCGCTGGTCTCGATGAGCAGCCGCGCGGTCTGGGCCCGCTGGGCACGGGCGAGTGCCAGGGGCCCGGCGCCGAGTTCGGCGAGGAGCTGGCGTTCGATCTGGCGGGTGCTGTAACCGAGTCCGGCGGCCAGACCGGGGACCCCGCCGCGGTCGATGACACCGTCGGCGATGAGCCTCATGGCCCGGGCGGTGAGATCCGCGCGTTCGTTCCACAGCGGCGAGCCGGGGCTGGCGTCGGGCCGGCAGCGCTTGCAGGCTCGGAATCCGGACTGCTGGGCGGCGGCCGCGCTGGGGTAGAACCGCATGTTCTCGGGCTTGGGCGGGGGCACCGGGCAGCTGGGCCGGCAGTAGATCCCGGTGGTGAGGACGGCGGTGAAGAACCAGCCGTCGAAACGCGCGTCCTTGGACTGAACGGCGCGTACGCACCTGTCGATGTCGGTGTGCATGCGTCCAGCATCCGGCACGGCGGTCCGGATTACTCGCGGAAATCCGACATGGAAGTGCGCTCACCGGCTGTTTCGCCACCTCCTCTTCGCTCGGTCTCGAGCTGCGCCGGGCGAGTCGGTCCTCCGAGGCCGGCGCCCTGCAGCCGGGCTGCGCGTCAGTACCGGACCGCCCGCAGCCGCCGCCACACCGCTTTGGCCGCGTGGTGACCGGACATCCCGTGCACCCCCGGCCCCGGCGGAGTCGCGGACGAGCAGAGGAAGACGGCGGGGTGCGCGGTCTCGTACGGGACGCGGCCCAGCTTCGGTCGGATCAGCGTCTGCAGCCCCGCGAAGGCGCCGCAGCCGATGTCGCCGCCGACGTAGTTGGCGTTGTGGGCGGCCAGTTGGGGTGGTCCGGCGACCGCGCGTGCCAACACCAGGTCGCGGAATCCCGGTGCGAAACGTTCGATCTGCCGCTCCACCACGTCGGTCGCGTCGCCCTCCCAGCCGTTGGGCACGTGCCCGTAGGCCCAGTAAGTGTGTTTGCCCTCCGGTGCCCGGGCGGGGTCGACGAGGCTGGGCTGTGCGGTGATGAGGAAGGGCACGGACGGGTCGCTGCCCCCGACCGCCGCGCGCATCGCGCCGTCGATCTCCCGGTAGGTGGGGCCGACGTGCACCGTTCCGGCACGGCGCGCCGCCTCGGCCGTCCACGGCACCGGTCCGTCCAGGGCATAGTCGATCTTGAAGACGGAGGGGCCGTACCGGTAGTCGCGATAGGCGCTGCCGAGTCCGGCGATCCGGGCCAGGGCGGTGGGCGAGGTGTCGAAGACATAGGCGCGGGCGGGCGGGAGTTCGTCGAGCCGCTTGACCTCGACGCCGGTGTGGATCGTCCCGCCCAGGTCCTGGAGGTACCCGGCCAGCGCGTCGGAGATCGCCTGTGAGCCTCCGCGCGGCACGGGCCAGCCGACGGCGTGCGCCGCAAGTGCGAAGATCAGGCCGATACCGCTGGTGGCGAGTCCGGTCATGGGGGCGATGGCATGCGCTGCTAGCCCGGCGACCATCCCCTTGGCCTTGTCGCCGCGGAAGCGCCGGGCCAGCAGGGCTGCGGGCTGGGCGGCGAGCAGCCCGTAGCGGGCGTAGGTCACCGGGTCGCGGGGGAAGCCGTCCCACTGGGTGCGCAGGAAGTCCGTGGCCATCGTGTCCCACTTGCCGAGGAACGGAGCCACCAGGCGGCGGTAGGTGCCGGCGTCGTCCGAGCCGAGGGACATCGCGGTCTCGCCGACCGAACGGGACAGGACGGCGGCGGTGCCGTCCGGGAAGGGGTGGGCCATCGGCAGTTCGGAGTGCAGCCACTCGAGCCCGTACCGGGCCAGCGGCATCGCCGTGAACGCCGGCGAGCCGACACCGAGCGGATGCACGGCCGAACACGGGTCGTGCCGGAAGCCCGGCAGGGTGAGTTCTTCGGTCCGGGCTCCGCCTCCGACCGTGTCGGCAGCCTCGTACAGGGCCACCGCGAATCCGCGACGGGCGAGTTCGACAGCAGCGGTCAGCCCGTTGGGCCCGGCCCCCACCACGACCGCATCGAACATCGACGGCACTCCGGTACTCCTTCGTCGACCGACGGCCAGCCTCCCCCCGGCCGGTGATCGGCCCAGGCTGTCGCCCGCGGGCGTGCTGCCCCGGACACCGGCCCCCAGGATATGCATGTGCCGGGGGCGGGACATCTCTGTTGCCCACTCGGGCCGGGATCTTCCGGCTCACCGGCGACCGCGGGCCACGGGGCCGACCGCCCGGCGCGAGAGGCGGGGCGCCGGGCGGGCTGGTGGGAGGGAGTACGTCTGTTCTGCATCTGGCAGGACAGCAGGCCGACGGTGGAGGTCACGACCTGGTGAATGGCGTCGGGGCCCACCCTGCGGAACACCCGGGCTGCGACCGGCACGGCGGCCGTGACCGGTGCCGTCCCGTCAGGTCCGGTGCTGTCGCGCGGGCGGGGCCCGGCGCGGTCAGCCGGTCGTCAGCAGATCCAGGATCCGCCGTGCCGTGGCGGCGTCGCGGGCCGCGGTGAACGGCAGCGCGTTGCCGCCGCCGATGCGGAACGGCTCCCCCGCGACGGTGCCGCTCGTTCCTCCGGCCTCGGCGACCAGCAGCAGGCCGGCGGCGTGGTCCCACGCGTTCTCCCAGCCGAAGGCGACGGCGTCGAGTTTGCCCTGCGCGACGTACAGGTACTCCAGGCCCGCGGATCCGCACGGCCGCGGGGCGACACCGTCGACGGCCAGCCTCGCGAAGGCACGCTTCTCGACCGCACTGGTGAAGTCCGGGTGCGACGTCGCGACGGACAGCGGGGCCCCAGCGGCCGGCGAGCCGCTGCGCAGCGGCCGCCCGTCGAGCTGCGCACCCGCGCCGCGCAGGGCGACGGCCATGCTGCCGGTCGCCGGCGCATAGGTCCACGAGGCGAGCAGCTGCCCCTGGTGGGCCAGCGTGACCAGGGTCGAGAATCCCGGATCGCCGTGCACGAACTGCCGGGTCCCGTCGACGGGGTCGACGATCCACACCGGGGCGCTTGCGTGCAGGGCGTCGAGGACTCCGGCGTCGGCGGAGACGGCTTCCTCGCCGACCACCTCGGAACCGGGCAGCAGGGCCCGCAACTCCTCGGTGAGTCGCTCCTCGGCCAGCTGATCGGCGACCGTCACCAGGTCCTGCGGGCCACTCTTCTCGCTCACCTCGTGCCGGGCGAGCTTCCGGAAGCGGGGCATGATCTCGTCCGCGGCCGCCCGGCGCACCGCCTCGTCCACTGCCGCCGCCAGCTTGGTCCAGTCCTCCACGTGCAGGTCTCCGGTCATGGCCCCCACCGAACCACGCAGAAGTGACAGCGGGCTGTGGCGCGGTGATGCGGAGCGGTCGTAGGGATGAATTCCCGGTGTCACCGACCCACCGCATACCCCTGCATCGCCCGGGGATTCGCCCCCGCCGACAGCACGCCCGTCTCCGGGTCGCGGGCGACCGCGCACAGCCGTCCCTCCGACCAGGTGGCACCGACGGTGACGTCATGGCCTCGGTCCCGCAGACCCTCGATGACCTCCGCGCCGATGCGGGACTCGACCGTGACGCCGCCGGGGCGCATCTCCCGGGGGTAGAACGAACCCGGGAAGCTCTCCGTGTGCCAGTTGGGAGCGTCGATGGCGCCCTGCAGGTCGAGTCCGCCGCGCACGGGCCCACGCAACACCAGGGCCAGGAAGAAATGCACCTGCCACTGGTCCTGCTGATCGCCCCCGGGCGTGCCGAAGGCCATGACCGGTACGCCGTCGCGCAGCGCGAGCGAGGGCGTGAGTGTGGTCCGGGGGCGACGGCCCGGGGTGAGCGAGTTGGGCAGTCCGGGGTCGAGCCAGGCCATCTGGAGCCGGCTGCCCAGCGGGAATCCGAGTTCGGGGACGACCGGGTTGGACTGCAGCCAACCGCCGCTGGGCGTGGCGGAGACCATGTTGCCCCAACGGTCGACGACGTCCACGTGGCAGGTGTCGCCGCGGGTCGATCCGTCCGCAGCGACCTGCACGTCGCCGTTGTCGCCGGGTGTCGCGTGGTCGGCGACGGTCGGTTCGCCGATACCGGCTCCCTGGGGCAGGGATCCACCGCCCCGGGGCCGGTCGCCGCGGGCCACGGCACGGGCGTGTTCGCTGAGCACCGGGGTACGGCCGCCCGGGCTGCCGGGGCGCAGCTCGTGCGAGGCCCGGTCCCCGACGAGCCGACGGCGGCCGGCGTTGTAGCCGGCGGAGAGCAGGTCGTCCAGCGGCACGTCCACGGCGTCGCCGTACCAGGCCTCGCGGTCGGCCATGGCGAGCTTGGTGCCCTCGACGAGGGTGTGGACGTACTCGGCGGTCCCACAGGAAGCGAGTTCGTCGGGCAGCAGGGCCAACTGCTGGAGGAACACCGGGCCCTGGCTCCACGGACCGGGTTTGCAGACCGTCCAGCCGTTCCAGTCGTGGCGGGCCGGGGCCTCGTAGGTGGCGGACCAGTTCGCGATGTCGTCGCCGCTGAGCGTGCCGGCGTTGCGGTTTCCCGAGGTGTCGAGCGCCGGGCGGGCCGCCGCCGCACCGAGCGCCTCGGCGATGAACCCTTCGCGCCAGATGGTCCGGGCCGCGTCGATCTGCCTCTCGCGCCCGGGGCCGGCTCTCTCGGCCTCGGCGACGAGACGCTGCCAGGTACGGGCGAGCGCAGGGTTGCGGAACAGCCGTCCCGGGACGGGGAGTTCGCCACCGGGCAGGTAGACCTCGGCCGAATCGGTCCACTCGGTCTCGAAGAGCTCCCGGACCCTCGCGACGGTGGCGGCCACCCCTTCCAGCGGCGGGTGGCCGGCTCCGGCGTAGCCGATGGCGTACTTCAGCACGTCGGCGAGGTGCCGGGTGCCGTGGTCGCGCAGCAGCATCATCCAGGCGTCGAACGCACCGGGGACGGCGGCGGCGAGCGGACCGGTGCCGGGCACGAGACCCAGGCCGAGCGAGGTGTAGTGGCCGATGCTCGCCCCGGCGGGGGCCGGGCCCTGACCGCAGATGACCTGGACGGGCCCGCCGGCCGGGGCGATGAGGATCGGCACCTCGCCGGCCGGGCCGTTGAGGTGCGGCTCGACGACGTGCAGGACGAACGCGGCGGCGACGGCCGCGTCGTAGGCGTTGCCGCCGTCCTCCAGCACGGCCATGGCCGACTGCGAGGCCAGCCAGTGGGTGGAGGAGACCATGCCGAAGGTGCCCTGGAGGGTGGGGCGGGTGGTGAAGGACATACGTGCTCCTCGCCGTGGGGCGCCGGTCCGGCGACTGTACGGCCGCCGCTGCCGCAGGAGCCGCACGTACGGCGGAGGGTACGTGTCCCTCCCCGGCCCGTCACCAGGGCATCCCGCCGTGCAACCCTCGGAACCTTCGGTCCCCCGTTCGCGAGGACGCCTTCCGGCTCCGCCCCGGATGCCCGCCGTGCGCGCATCGTCAGTCCACGGCATCGTTCACGCGACAACGACATCGCCTGCTCAGCCCCCGCCGCCTGCACCTGCTCAGATGCACGGCTTCGGCTTCGGCTTCGACGGCGCCCGCGTCATCGAACCGGTCGATCCGCAGCCCGGTCGGGGACGGCGGGACGACGCGTGCGGTCGGAGTACCGCCTGATGGCAGCCCGGCCTTCGACGAGGGGGGTCAGGCCGTCGAGAAGTGCTGTGAGCCCGGATTCGAAGAGCGCGTCGAAACACAGGTCATAGCCGTCATCGAAGGCTGCCAGCACCTTGGCGAAAGTGGGGAAGCGGCCGGACTGCGCCAGTTCGCGCAGGACGGGGGCCCGGCTGTCCATCCACTGGTCTTCCGACTGTCCTGTGGAGGCTTGGGCGTGTGCTTCCCATTCCAGATGCACTGCCAGGCCCTGGACATGGCTGTAGATCAGGACGTACGCGTCGAACAGGGTGGTGGGATCCAGGCCGTGACCGTCGAGGGCACTCAACATCCGTTCACCGTGACGCATCAGATTGGGCACGAGCAACGGGCGGCTGAGAGAGCCGAGTTGGGCCAACCACGGGTGCCTGCGGTACAGGGTCCAGAGGGTCCGAGCGGCAAGCTCGATGCGGGAGCGCCACCCCTCCGGCGCATCGGCGGGATACGTCTCTTCACCGAACGCGGCATCGGCCATCAGCAGGACGAGGTCGTCCTTGCTGGGGACGTACCGATAGGGCGACATGGCGGCAACGCCGAGTCGTGCCGCGACGCCACGCATGGACAGGGCGGACAGCCCTTCGGTGTCAGCGATCTCGACGGCCGTACGGACGATGCGATCGAGGGTCAGCTCCTGCTCGGAGGACGGAGCGGACAGCATCTGCCTGCGGGGCTGCGTTGCGGGAGTGGATCCGGCGACAACGGTGCCCACTCGGGGGCGGGTCTCGACAAGCCCCTCGAGGCGAAGGGTGCTCAGGGCCTTGGTGGCGGTGGCGAGCGCGACACCCCACTCCCCGGCGATACGGCGGGTCGAGGGCACCCGGTCTCCAGGACCCAGTTCCCCGTCCTCGATCCGGCGGCGGATCTCGGCAACGATGCGCAGATAGGGCGGCCGACCGGACGCATTTGTGAGCTTCGTCATACCTTCACGCCTTCCTGTCCTGTACTAGTGCAGAGCCTATCGGCGGGGATGCCGCACAGAGGACAACTGCCCTAGTACAGAGCTTGTCTTCGACCACTTGAGAGGGCCGTGCGTACATCGTACGTTCAGGATGCGTACAGCGTATTGGAGGAGTTCGCCATGCAGACCGTTCTCATCTCCGGTGGCGGAATCGCCGGACCCGTGCTCGCCTACTGGCTTCGACACCACGGATGCGAGGCCACCGTCATCGAACGCGCCCCGGGCCCGCGCCCTGGCGGCCAGGCCGTGGACATTCGCGGCGTCGCGCTCGACGTCGTGGAGCGGATGGGCCTGCTGGCCCCCGCACGAGACGCGCGCACCCGGATGCGCGGCATGTCGATCCTCGACCCCGAAGGCCACGAGATCGATCGCTCCACCGAGGCCACCTTCAGCAGCGGCCGGCTCGACAGCGACGACATCGAGCTGCTGCGCGAGGACCTGGTGCGGATGGTGTACGAACACACACGCACCGACGTCGAGTACCTCTTCGACGACAGCATCACTGCGCTCGACGAGGACAGGACCGGCGTTCACGTCTCCTTCGCCCACGGGGCGCCCCGCACCTACGACCTGGTGATCGGGGCCGACGGCCTCCACTCGACGGTCCGGCGCCTGAGGTTCGGCCCCGAGGAGCCGTTCGTCCGTCACCTGGGCAGCTACCTGTCCGTGTTCAGCGCGGACAACTTCCTCGCGCTGGACCACTGGCAGCTGTGGCTGCGCGACGGCGACGCGGGATTCGGCATCATGCCCGTTCGCGACAACAGCGAACTCAGGATCGCCTTCGGCTTCCAGTCCGGGCCGCTCGGTCATGGCCTCAACGGCAACGGGGCCCTTCGGAAACTTGTCGCGGACAGGCTCGCCTCCTTGAAATGGGAAGGAACTCGCCTGGCCGAGGCCGCCCACGACGCAGCGGACTTCTACTGCGACGCCATGGCCCAGATCCGGATGGACCACTGGTCGCGGGGCAGGGTGGCCCTCCTCGGAGACGCCGCCCATTGCCCCTCTCCCCTCTCCGGGCAGGGCACCAGCCTCGCCCTCGTGGGCGCCTACGTGCCGGCCGCCTGTCTCGCCCAGGCCCGCGGCGATCACCCAGCCGCGTTCTCCCACTACGAGCGGCGGATGCGACCGTTCGTCGACCTCAACCAGGCCCTGGCCACGGAGAACCCGGGTGGACCCGCCGCCGAGGCATCCGTCGCGCACGCCAAGAACGCGCTGGCGCTGGACGGATAGGTCCTGTTCGCGGCGCCGAAAGCGATGGGCTGCCTCGGCCCGGGCAGGGTGGTCCGGCTCGGGACACCGGATGCGGTCCGGTGGAGGCGCGCCGAGTCCGCCTCCGCCGGACCGCGTTCACCCGCGCCGATCCGTCGCTCTCCTCCCCGGCAGCATCAGGGCCGTGTAGACCAGCAGGGCGCTCGCCAGGCCGATCGCCCAGCCGTAGTCGGCCAGCGGCCGGAGCGCGGGGATCAGTCCGTCCTCCGGGAACGGCCCCTTGCCGGGCGCGGAGTGCGAGCCGCCCACCGCCAGCAGGCTGCCGACGCCGAACGCCACGAGCGCCCGCCAGTTCCACCCCGCCGCGTACCAGTAGCGGCCACCCGGACGGTACAGGTCCGCGAGGTCCAGGACCGTCCGGCGGACCAGCCAGTAGTCCGCGATGAGGATGCCGGCCACCGTGCCGAGCAGCCCGCCGACGACGCCGAGCCAGGTGAAGATGTACAGCTCCGGTGTCGCGATCAGCTTCCACGGAAAGATGATCACGCCGACGATGCCGGTGATCAGCGCGCCGGTGCGGAAGTTGATGAGCTTCGGCGCCAGGTTGGCGAGGTCATAGGCCGGTGAAACGACATTCGCGGCGACGTTCACGGAGATCGTCGCGATGAGCACGGTGACCAGGGCGAACAGCAGACCGAAGGCGTTGTCAGTCTTCCCCGCCAGCGCCACCGGGTCCCACAGCGCCTCGCCGTAGACGACCTGCGAACCGGATGTCACGAGGACGGAGAGCAGCGCGAAGGCCGTCATGGTGGTGGGCAGTCCGAGCGTCTGGCCCCACACCTGGGCCCGCTGGCCCTTGCCGAAGCGGGTGAAGTCCGGAATGTTGAGCGACAGCGTCGCCCAGAACCCGATCATGCCCATGAGCGCCGGGAAGAAGACCGTCCAGAACTCCGGTCCCCAGCCGAGCTTCGAGGGCTCGTGCAGCAGCGGGCCGAAGCCGCCCGCCTTGGCGGCGATCCACACCAGCAGGACGACCGCGCCGACGAGCACGAAGGGCGCAGCCCAGTTCTCGAAGCGCCGCAGGGTCTCCATTCCGCGGTAGATGATGGCCAGTTCGAGTGCCCAGAAGACGACGAAGCAGAGCCACAGGGTCCACGGGTAGCCGCCGATCGCCGTGGCCTTCTCCCAGCCGCCGCCGAAGAGCTTGCCGAGCAGGATGTAGATGCCCTGTCCGCCGATCCAGGTCTGGATGCCGAACCAGGCGCAGGCGACGGCGGCCCGGATGAGCGCGGGCAGGTTGGCGCCGCGCAGCCCGAAGGAGGCTCGGGCGAGCACCGGGAACGGGATGCCGTACTTCGGGCCGGCGTGCCCGGTGAGCAGCATGGGCAGCAGGACGATCACGTTCGCCAGGGCGATCGTGAAGACGGCCTGCTTCCAGTCCATGCCCAGCGCCACCAGGCCCGACGCCAGCGTCCAGGACGGGATGTTGTGAGCCATGCCGACCCACAGTGCGGTGAAGTTGTACGTGGTCCAGTGTCGTTCGGCGACCGGCACCGGTTGCAGGTCGCCGTTGGCGAAGGGGCCCTCGGGCAGCGTGCTGCCGTCGGCGAGTTCCACCCGCCCGTCAGGGTGTGTGGTCTGTATGCCGGACGGTGGGGGCGGGACTGTCGCGGTCATCGTCACCTCAACTCAGCGCAGGAATGATGCTCGATCCGTAGGTGTCGACGACCGACTCCTTGGCGTCGTGCATGGCGTAGATCGCGAACTGGTCCACGCCCAGCTCCCGCAGCGCCGTCAGTTTCTCGATGTGCGCCTCGACCGGGCCGAGCAGGCAGAACCGGTCGACGATGTCGTCGGGCACGAAGTCGGTGGACGGATTGCCGGCCCGTCCGTGATGGCTGTAGTCGTAGCCCTGACGCTTCTTGATGTAGTCGGTCAGGGCCTCGGGCACCATGTCGGAGTGCTCGCCGTAGCGGCTGACGAGGTCGGCGACGTGGTTGCCGACCATGCCGCCGAACCAGCGGCACTGCTCACGGGCGTGGGACAGGCCCGCGTCCGTGCCGTCGGTGACGTAAGCGGGGGCGGCGACGCAGATGGTCAGCGAGTCCGGGTCCCGGCCCGCGTCCGCGGCGGCCTGGCGCACCGCCTTGACCATCCACTCCGTCAGGTAGGGGTCGGCGAGTTGGAGGATGAATCCGTCGGCCTTCTGCCCGGTCAGCGCGAGCGCCTTCGGGCCGTAGGCCGCCATCCACACCGGCAGCTTCCCGTCGCTGATCCAGGGGATCCGCAGCGGCCTGCCGTCGACCACGGCCTCCCGGCCCTCGGCGAGGTCTCGGATGACGCCCATCGCCTCGCCGAGCCGGGCCAGTGTGTTGGGCTTGCGCCCGGCCACCCGCATCGCCGAGTCGCCGCGGCCGATGCCGCACACGGTGCGGTTGCCGTACATGTCGTTGAGCGTGGCGAAGGTGGAGGCGGTGACCTCCCAGGTGCGGGTTCCCGGGTTGGTCACCATCGGGCCGACGATCAACCGCTCGGTGTGCTCGAGGATGCGGCTGTAGATGACGAACGGCTCCTGCCACAGCACGGCGGAGTCGAACGTCCAGCCGTGGGTGAATCCCTGCTGTTCAGCTCTTCGCATCAGATCCAACACGCCGGAGGCGGGGGGATCGGTCTGCAGGACGAGTCCGAAGTCCATGGTCGCTCCCGGCTCTCAGATGTTCTGGCAGATGCCGCGGGGCACGTACTGGCCATGTCCGGCCCGCCCCGTGTACGTCCGGTCGGTGATGATCTCCTCGCCGCGCGAGAGCACGGTCTCGACCCGGCCGGTGATCCGCTTGCCCTCGTAGGCGGAGTAGTCGACGTTCATGTGGTGCGTGTCGACCGACAGCATCTGCTCGGCGTGCGGATCGTAGACGACGATGTCGGCGTCGGCGCCCGGGGCGACCGTGCCCTTCTTCGGGTACAGCCCGAACATGCGCGCCGGGGCGGCGCAGGCGATGTCGATCCAGCGGCGGCGGGAGATGTGCCCGTCGACGACCGCCTGGTGCAGCAGGTCCATCCGGTGCTCGACGCCCGGCATCCCGTTGGGGATCTTCGAGAAGTCGCCGCGGCCCAGCTCCTTCTGCCCGTTGAAGCAGAACGGGCAGTGGTCGGTCGAGACCACCTGGAGGTCGTCGGTGCGCAACCCGCGCCAGAGGGCCGCCTGGTGCTCCTTGGGGCGAAGCGGCGTGCTGCACACGTACTTGGCGCCTTCGAAGTCCGGCTCGGCGAGGTTGTCGGTGGACAGGAAGAGGTACTGCGGGCAGGTCTCGCCGAACACCGGGAGCCCCTTGTCCCGCGCCTGGGTCAGTTCGGCGACGGCCTCCTCGGCCGAGACGTGCACGACGTAGAGCGGCGCACCGGCGACCCGGGCCAGCTGGATGGCGCGGTGGGTGGCCTCGGCCTCCAGCAGCGCCTTGCGGACCTCGCCGTGGTGGCGCGGGTCGGTGCGTCCGGCGGCCAGGGCCTGTTCGACCAGGACGTCGATGGCGATGCCGTTCTCGGCGTGCATCATGATCAGTCCGCCGTTGTCGGCGGAGCGCTGCATGGCACGCAGGATCTGCCCGTCGTCGCTGTAGAAGACGCCGGGGTAGGCCATGAACAGCTTGAAGGAGGTGATGCCCTCCTCCACCAGGCGGTCCATCTCCTTGAGTGAACCCTCGTTCACGTCGGAGAGGATCATGTGGAAGGCGTAGTCGACGGCGCACTGGCCGTCGGCCTTCGCGTACCAGGCGTCGAGCCCCTCGCGCAGGCTCGCGCCCTTGGACTGCACCGCGAAGTCGACGATGGTGGTCGTGCCGCCCCAGGCGGCGGCGCGGGTGCCGGTCTCGAAGGTGTCGGAGGCGAAGGTGCCACCGAACGGCAGTTCCATGTGCGTGTGCGCGTCCACGCCGCCGGGGATCACGTACTTGCCGGTGGCGTCGATCGTGCGGTCGGCGGTCCAGCCCTGCGCGCAGGCGCTGTCGTGGGCGGCGAGTGCGGCGATCCGGCCGTCCTCGACGAGGACGTCGGCGTGGGTTTCGTCGGCGGCGGTGATGACGAGTCCGCCCCGGATGACGGTACGGGTCATGGCTGTTCCGTTCCTCCGATGGTGTTCTGGACCTGCGTCAGGGCGGCTTCCAGCGCTGCCGTGCCCTCCTCGGCCTCGGCGATGTTGAGGGAGAGCGGCGGCGCGATGCGCAGGGTGTTGCCGTGCCGACCGCCCTTGCCGATGAGCAGGCCCTGCTCGCGGGCGTGTTCGAGGGCGAGGGAGGCCGCCTCGGGCGAGGGGGAGCCGTCCGCGGCGACCAGTTCGATGCCGATCATCAGTCCCCGGCCGCGGACTTCACGGACGACGGGCAGGCGGGCTGCGGTCGCCCGCAGCCGTTCGATGAGCAGACCGCCGACACGCCTGGCATTGCCCTGGAGGTCGTGCTCCAGCAGGTAGTTGAGGTTGGCGAGGCCGGCAGCCATGGTGACGGGGCTGCCGCCGAAGGTGGAGATGGAGTTGGCGCCGAGGCAGTTCATGACCTCGGCACGGGCCACGACACCCCCGATGGACATCCCGTTGCCGATCCCCTTGGCGAAGGTCAGCATGTCGGGCGGCCCGGAGGCGGCGTGCGCCTGCCAGCCCCAGAAGTGCTCGCCGGTGCGTCCCCAGCCGGTCTGCACCTCGTCGCTGATCCACAGGATGCCGTGACGGTCGAGGACTTCACGGAACGCGGCGAACAGCCCGTCCGGCGCCGAGGTGAACCCGCCGACGCCCTGGACGGGTTCGGCGATCAGCGCGGCGACGTTGCCGTGGGTCTGGGCGAGCATGTCCTCGAGGTCCTCGACACACGCGTCGGTGAACTCCGCGTCGGACAGGGCCGCGTAGGGACCCGCGTCCCGCACGCCGCCCTGGACGAACAGGGTCTGGAGCGGCGACAGACTCGTGGGCGACCAGCCGGCGTTGCCGGTGATGCCGACCGTGGAGAACGACCGCCCGTGGTAGCTGTTGCGCATCGCCAGGATCTGGTTGGACCGGCGGTACGTCGTGGCCAGCAGCAGCGCGGCGTCGTTCGCCTCGGTGCCGGATGTGGTGAAGAAGACGCGGGCGTCGGGGATCCCGGAGAGGGTGGCGATCCGTTCGGCAAGCTCCACCATGTGGCGATCGAGGTACAGCGTCGAGGTGTGCAGGATCCGGCCGGCCTGCTCGCTGACGGCCTTGGTCACCTCGGGCAGGGCGTGGGCGGTCATCGTGGTGAGGATGCCGCCGAAGAAGTCGAGGTAGCGCCTGCCCTCGGCGTCCCAGACGTGCCGCCCCTCGCCGTGGGTGAGTTCGAGCGGCTCGCGGTAGTAGAGCGCAAGCCACTCGGGCATCACCGTCCGGTGCCGGTCGTACAGCGTGGGGTGGCCGGGCGACGACGACGGCAGGCTCACGGCTGCACCAGCCCGTCGTACGCCTCCGGGCGGCGGTCGCGGTAGAAGGCCCACTGCTGCCGGACCTCGTCGATCATGTCGAAGTCGAGGTCGCGGACGACGAGTTCCTCCTCCTTGTCGCTGGCGACGTCACCGACGAACTGACCGCGCGGGTCGACGAAGTAGCTCGTGCCGTAGAAGTCGTTGTCGCCGTACTCCTCCTGGCCGACGCGGTTGATCGCGGCGATGAAGTACTCGTTGGCGACTGCCGCGGCGGGCTGTTCCAGCTGCCACAGGTAGGCGGACAGGCCGCGGGAGGTGGCGGAGGGGTTGTAGACGATCTGTGCCCCTTCCAGGCCCAGGGCGCGCCAGCCCTCCGGGAAGTGGCGGTCGTAGCAGATGTAGACGCCGACACGGCCGACGGCGGTGTCGAACACGGGCCAGCCAAGGTTTCCGGGCTTGAAGTAGTACTTCTCCCAGAACCCCTTGACCTGCGGGATGTGGTGCTTGCGGTACTTCCCGAGGTAACTGCCGTCGGCGTCGATGACTGCGGCGGTGTTGTAGTAGAAGCCGGGCTTCTCGATCTCGAAGACAGGGACGACGATGACCATGCCGGTCTCGCGGGCCAGCGCCTGCATGCGCTGGACGGTCGGTCCGTCCGGCACCGCCTCCGCCCAACGGTAGTGCTCGGGTTCCTGGACCTGGCAGAAGTACGGTGCGTTGAAGACCTCTTGGAAACCGATCACCTCGGCACCCTGACGCGCTGCCTCGCGTGCGTGTTCCTCATGCTTCGCGATCATGGACTCGGTGTCGCCGGTCCAGGTCGCCTGGACGAGTGCGGCGCGGACAACTTTGGCCACGGACTGCTCCTTACACTGCGCTTCGCGGGGGTCGCCCCCGTCACTTCCGCTGACGTCAGAGAGCCTCTACGCACGTAGACACGTGAACGTAGATGCAGAACCTAAGCCCAGCTACCGACGGTGGCAAGAGCATCGACTGGCCGCAACAAAGTCGATCACGTTTCGTACCGCAACGGGCCACAGCCGGTCCCGTCGTGCTGCGTTCAGAACGTGATAGCGATGCCGACGTGCGGCCGTTTGCCGAGGCGCAGCAGTGCACCGCCGCTGTCCACGAGGCGGAAACGCCAGCCGTACTTGCGGGCAAGAAGCCTGCGGACGGTGCCGGTTCCCTCGGCGTCGAGCAATCGGGCCCGGCCCTCGGCCACGGGGGCTTCGGGTGCGGTCCGGCCACGGGCGTCGCACGGGGCGACCGTGACCCGGTCGTTGTTGCGAATGCGCTTGACCTTGCCCGAGTCGTCCCGGGTCCACACGTACAGCGTGCTGCCGTCGGACGCGGCCCACACCGGGGTGGGCACGGCCGTGCCGGACCGGCGGAAGGTGACGAGGCTGATGTAGGGGCTGTCGGCGAGTTCTTCGGGGATCATGTCGCGGAAGCCTAGGCCTACGTCCCGGCACGAGGCTGACAGGCGGCGCTGTCGAGCGGGTTGGGTTGTGGTGTGGGGCAAGGGGATCTCTGCCGCCCGCGGTCCCGCGGACAGCGTCCGCCGGGTGAATTTCCGCCGGCCCCTGTGACCCGGACGGAGCCGCCGATTTGCAGTCCCTGGAGCGCTGGAGTTCTGTCAGGTGCGGGGATGCCCGTTGTTCACGGCAGGGGCGTCGTCGTCCCGCCTTTGCGTTGGGAGGAACGCCCATGACACGCCCCGTACGCCCGAGACCCCGCACGCTCGGGGCCGCCCTGCTGCTCTGCGTGCCCCTGGTCGCCGGGGCCCCCACCACGGCCGTGGCGAAGGCCCGCGCCGGCGGCGCCTCGCTCACCGTGGAGGAGCGGCGGCTCTTCCGGCCCGTACCGCAGGAGATCCTGCGGCGCAGCGGGTTCGACTCGGTGGGGCCGGAGTTCGCGCATGCCCTGGCGGAGGTGCGGACGTACCGGCAGGCCCGGCACGTCGTCGGCCGGTGCGGGAGTGCGCTGTGGCGGCGGGCCGTCGACCGGGCACAGGGGCGCGGCCCGAAAGGGGGCGACCTCAGTCGCAGCGACGACCGCCCGTTGTACTGGGCCCGGCTGGCCATGAGCAGCTCGCTGCGGGAGTGGGAGCCGTCCTTCGGACTGTCGCAGGGCGGCCGTGAGGCGCTGCTCGACCGGCTCGAGCGGACCTCGCGCGGAGAGGACTCGATCGACCTGCCCCCCGGCGCCGGCATCAAGCGGGTCGTGGTCACGGGCTTCGACCCGTTCCAGCTGGACGCGGACATCCGCCACAGCAATCCGTCGGGAACATCTGCGCTCCTGCTGGACGGCAGGACGATCAGCACGCCCGCCGGCCCCGCCCGTGTCGAAACGGCCGTCTTCCCGGTGCGCTGGGCGGACTTCACGCGCGGGACGGTCGAGCGGACGTTGCTCCCGCACCTCGAGAACGGGCCCCGCCGTGCCGACGCGGTCGTCAATGTCAGCCAGGGCTCGGGTACTTGGTTCGACGTGGACCGCTTCTTCGGCGCGTGGCGCGGCGGCACTCCGGACAACGACAACGTGTCGCGGACGGGGACCGTACCGATCCCGCCCTGGGCCCCCACGGTCCGGCCGCAGCCGCAGTGGACGACGACCACCCTGCCGTACGAGGAACTCGTCGCGGCCCGCTCCAGACCGTTCCCGGTGCGCGACAACACCGCCGTGGTCGAGATTCCGGCAGGCGCGAGCGAGCCGGTGGAGCGACCCGACGGGCCGACTCCCGGCTCCCGGGCCCGCGCGGGCGGTGCCGGGAACTACCTCGCCAACGAGATCGGGTACCGCTCCACACTGCTGCGCGACGCGCTCCGGCTCCGCATTCCCGGAGGGCACGTGCACACCCCGCTGCTGAGCTTCGGCCGGGGCAACACCGACCCGGCCACCGGCCGCATCTCCGACCCCTTCCTCGTACGCGAGCGGCTGGCCATCACGCGTCAGGTGACCGGCCTCGTCGCGATCGCCACGAGCGCGGAGGGTCCGCAGCCGCACGACCGGCCGGAGGCCCGGCGAGGGTGGCGGACGAGCGGCGCCCGCTGACCCGCATCGCCCCCGCCGTGGGCCGGGACCCGCCGCTGCCCCCGGCGGGTCCCGGTCCACGGCACGGTGGGGGCGGTGGTGCTACGGACGCCCGTCGGGGTGGACCACCATCGCGGAGCCGCCTCCGCGGCGCGTCTTCTCCGCCGCCGCGAGCCAGCGTCCGTCCGGGAGCCGTTGGACCCCGGTGGCGGCACCGATCTCGGAAGTCTCCTTGAACACGTGGCCCAGCGCCTCGAGTCGGGCCCGCACCGGGCTGTTCCACAGATCCGGTTCGAGGTCGGTGGCCGCTGTGTTGCGCTGACTGGCGCGTGGCGCCTCGATGGCCTGGTGGAGCGGCAGCCCCCGGTCCAGGTGGTTGGTCAGGGTCTGCAGGACGGTGGTGATGATGGTCGAGCCGCCGGGAGAGCCGAGGGCGGCAACGGGACGCCCGCGGTCCAGCACGATCGTCGGCGCCATCGAGGAGCGCGGCCGCTTCCCCGGGCCGGGCAGGTTCGGGTCGGGCACGTCCGGGCTCGCCGGCGCGAACGAGAAGTCCGTCAACTCGTTGTTGAGCAGGAAGCCGCGGCCGGGCACGGTCATGCCGCTGCCGCCGGTCTGCTCGATGGTGAGTGTGTACGCGACGACGTTGCCCCACTTGTCGGCGGTCGTCAGGTGCGTGGTGCTCTCGCCCTCGTACGTGGTGGGGGCGGCCGTACCGCGCTCGTCGCAGCCCCTGCCCGGCCGGCGCGGATCCCCGGGCGCCACCGGGCTGGTGAGGGCGGCGTCGTCCTTGATGAGGCATGCGCGGGAGTCCGCGAACCGCTGGGAGAGCAGTCCCTTGGTGGGCACGTCCTCGAAGGCCGGGTCACCGACCCACCTCCCGCGGTCGGCGAACGCGATCCGGCTCGCCTCGATGTAGCGGTGGAGGTACGCCTTGTCGTCGAGCTTCGACAGGTCGCTGCGCTCCAGCATGTTGAGCGCCTCGCCGACGGTCGTGCCGCCGGAGGAGGACGGCGCCATGCCGTACACGTCGTGGCCCCGGTAACGGGCCAGGCTCGGGTCCTGCGTCTTGGCCCGGTAGCTGCGCAGATCGCCCGCCGTCATGTCGCCGGGCCGGACCTCGCGGTCGGATGCCGGGGCGACCTGCGGCTCCCTGACCGTGCGCACGACGTCCCGGCCGATGTCCCCGTGGTAGAGCGCGCCGACACCCTTCTTGCCGAGTTCCCGGTAGGTGCGCGCCAGGTCGGGGTTCTTCAGGGTGGAGCCGACCTCGGGGAGCTTCCCGCCGGGCAGGAAGAGCTCCGCGCTGGCGGGGAAGTCCCGGAAGCGGGCCTCGTTGCCGGCCGTCTGCTGCCGGAACGTGCCGTCGACGGTGAACCCGTCGCGGGCGAGTTCGGCTGCGGGTTCGAGGGCGCGCGCCAACGGGATGGTCCCCCAGTCCCGCAGTGCCTTCTCCCAGGTGGCCGCGGTTCCCGGAACGCCGACACTCAGCCCGCTGGTGACGGCGTCCGCGAACGGCAGCGGCTTGCCGTCCTCGTCCAAAAACAGCTTCTCGTCCGCGCTCATGGGCGCGGTCTCGCGGCCGTCGATGGTGCTGACCTTGCGGGTCTTCGCGTCGTAGTGGACGAAGTACCCGCCTCCGCCGATGCCTGCGGAGTACGGCTCGGTCACGCCCAGCGCGGCGGCCGTCGCGACCGCGGCGTCCACGGCGTTGCCGCCGCGGCGCAGCACCTCGATCCCGGCGGCCGAGGCATCGGCATCGACGCTCGAGACGGCGCCGCCGTAGCCCGTGGCGACGGGCGACTTGGCCGGCGCGGCGTCCTCACGGTGCACGGCCGACGTCGGCGGGGAGGCCGCGACGGACACCAGCGCCGTCATGGCGGCGAGCAGTGACAGTTTCCGTGCAGCGGGACGACGCATCCGTTCCTCCACTCAACCGGCGTGCCGGAAGCCTAACTTCGCGCGCCCTTCTGCGTCAGCAACATCACGGACTCGAACAGGGTCGCCGGATGCGGATACATTTCCCGCGTGAACGACGACATACGCGACATCGTGCTGGGCCTGATCGCCACCGGCATCGCCGCCGCCATCGGCTGGTTCGCCCGAACCTACCTGTGGCGGCGCAGGCTCCGCCGCAAGCAGCGCTTCTTCGGCCTCCCGGGGAACTCCGAGTGCCTGCTCGTGGTCAACCGGAAGGCCGGCGGCGAGGACTGGAGCGTTGCCCGACGGGACGTCTTCGGCCTGCTCGAACTCGCCGCGCTCGTCAAGGACTGCGGGGCGAACGTGCAGATCGTCGCCCATGACGCGGTGCAGCAGGGCTTCGGTGAGCGGACCGAGTTCTGTTTCGGCGGCCCGGTCTCCAACCAGCGCACCGCCGCGCACCTGCGGGCGCTCCTGCCGGGGGTGCGGATCGCGTCCGGCCCGGAACCGGGAGCCGGCCGGAAGACCTTTGCGGTCTCCTTCTCCGTCGGGGGCGAGACGTTCGCCATGGAGGAGGGCCGCGCCGAGTACGTCCTGCTCGCGCGTCTGACCGGCGGCGCGAGCGCCCGGCCGGTGTTCCTCGCCTGCGGTCAGCGCGCCGTGGCAAACCAGGCCGCCGTGCGCTACCTGCTCCGTCATCACGAGAGGCTCGCCCGCAAGCACGGCAACGCGTTCTGCCTGCTGCTCAAGGTCGTCGACTCCGAGGCCTACGGGCCGGACGTCGTGGAGCTGGTGAAGGACGTGACCCGGGATGCGACCTCCCCCGTCACCGAGGAGGTCCCCGAGTCCGCCGGGGAGCCTGCCTGACGGGACGGTGTCAACGCGGGCGGTAGTGCTCCTGGTTCCGCAAACGGGGGCGGTGCCCTACTGCTGCGAGGGAGGCACTGTCAGCGGTGTCACCTACATTGAATCTCCTCTCTCGTCGGGGGACGAGTCCGCATCACTGCGACGGAGGCCACTCATGCACCGGAACAGCACCGAACCGCAACGGCTCGATGTCCTCGAACTGCGGCAGTACACCCTGCAGCCTGGCCGCCGGGACGATCTGATCGACCTCTTCGACCAGCACTTCGTCGAGTCTCAGGAGGAGGTGGGCATGCGTGTGGTCGGGCAGTTCCGCGACCTCGGAAATCGGGACCGCTTCGTCTGGCTCCGGGCGTTCCCCGACATGACGACGCGCGCGCGATCCCTGTCCGCGTTCTACGAACGGCACCCCGCGTGGCAGGAGCACCGGGGAGCGGCCAACGACACGATGGCCGACTCGGACAACGTCCTGCTGCTCCGGCCGGCCACCGCGGACAGCGGATTCGCCGAACCGGCGGCATCCCGTCCTCCCACCGGGACGACCGCTGCCGTTTCCCCTGCTCTCGTGACGGTGACCATCCACCGTCTCGGGAGTGCGGCGGCACTGGAGGACTTCGTCGGGTTCCACGAGGATCGCGTACGGCCCCTGTTGGCCGGTGCCGGGTCACCTCCGGCCGCCTGCTTTCGAACGGAGGCCGCCGAGAACACGTTCCCCCGTCTGCCGGTGCGCACCGGGGAGCACGTGTTCGTCGAGGTCTCCGTCTTCGCGGATGCCGACCACCACGAGAAACACCGCGCCCGACTGGCCTCCCTGACGGTGTGGCAGCGGGACGTTCTCCCCGAACTGGCCGGGCGGCTCACCGGCCCGAGCGAGGTCCTCCGGCTTTCACCCACGGGGCGTTCCGCGCTCCGCTGAGACGGGAGCCCGCGACTACGCCTCCGAGGCCTCCGCGTAGACCTGGGACAGCTCGGGGCTGCCGTGGCGCGCCCACTCGCGGCCCCGTTCCACGACGTCGATCCGGCGTCCGGAGCGCAGGACGACCACCGGGCGCCCGGTCGGCCAGACCTGCCAGTGCGTACCGGGCACCGTCCGGACCAGCACCGTGCCCAGGTACAGCCCCGCGTCGTTGCCGAGCCACCCCTCGGCGTCCTCGTCGCCGCGCCAGCGGGGCACGACCTGGTCGAGCTGCTCGAGGGAGGCGGGAGTGTCGTCCAGTCGCAGCCCGGCCTGCGCGGCCTGCACCCGCAGGAGTTCGCACTCCGACAGCAGGGCCGCCACCCCTTCCCGGTCCTCGGCCGGACGGTCCGCGGACCCCGGCGCCGCGGCGCCGCGCACCGCCTCATGCCGTTTACGCCACTTGTCCAGGATCGCGATTTTCATGCTGCCAGAGTGGCATTCGCTCGCCCTTTCGCACCATGGGGCGCGCGATTCCGGCACGGACTGTTGACGCACCGTATGCACCTCCTTACGGTCGTCGGGCACCTGCGAACCGCTGCCGATCCGGGAGGGGACGGGCATGCTCGTCGGAAGAAGACGGTGGACGGCCGGGGGACTGGCGGCGGGAGCGGCGTTCGCCGTGCTGGCCGCAGGCGCCCCGGCGAACGCGGACCCGGAGAACGGCGCACAGGGGCCGGGACGTCCGCTGCCTCTGGAGCAGCACTTCGACAACACGGCCGTCAGCCGGGACGGCCACCCCGGCGAGGCCGACTTCGACGGATCCGGGAACTCGCTGTCCGCGCAGGATCTGAGCGCCGCAGGATGGACACCCGGTCAGCGCCTCACTCTGGACGCAGCGCGGCTGGAGTGGCCGCGGTCGGCGTCCGGCAAGCCCGACAACGTCCGGTCCGACGGGCAGGCGGTGCGGCTGCACGGCTCGGGGAACGCCGTGTCCTTCCTGGTCGCAGGAACGTCACTTCGCTCACCCGGCGGCGCAGTGGCGGGCACCGGCACGATCCGCTACGCCGACGGTTCCACGAGCAGCTACACCCTCACCGCGCCGGACTGGCGGACCGGAAGCCTCGCCACCAAGGCCGTCGCGCTGCCGCACATCAACACCCCAGCCGGCCAACAGGCCGGGAAGGCACGGCTGTACGCGGTGAGCGTGCCCGTCGAACGGGGCCGCACGATCTCCTCCGTCATCCTGCCGAAGGACCCCGGGCCGGACACCGACCTGCACGTCTTCGCCGCAGCGGTGCGCACGCCGGTGGTCGGTTCCTGGACCGGCAGCTGGGCGGCGAGCCCGGCCGGGTACACCGCGGTCGGACCATGGACGGACCGGACCCTGCGCCTGGTGGTGCACAGCAGTTCCGGTGGCAGGAAGGTCCGCATCCGGCTGGCCAACACCTTCGCCGGGCAACCGGTGGAGATCGGCCACGCCAGTGTCGCGGCGCAGGCCGAGGGGGCGACGGCGCAACAGGAGCCGGCGGCCCTGTCCTTCGGCGGCCGGCCCGGGGCACGGATCCCCGCGGGCGCGCAGCTGCTCTCCGACCCGCTCGGCTTCACCGTCCCGGCCGGAGCGAACCTGCTGGTCAGCATCCACCTGCCGGGAACGGTGACGGCGGCGCCGGTGCACAGCCAGGCGATCCAGCGCTCGTTCATCAGTGCCCGGGGCAGCGGTGACCGGACGGGTGAGAGCGGTCCGGACTCGTACACCGGCACCCTCACCACCTGGCCCTTCCTCACCGGTGTCGACGTGGGCGGGGGCCCAGGGACGGTCGTGGCGCTCGGTGACTCCATCACCGACGGGGTCCGGTCGACACGGGACGCCAACCACCGCTGGCCGGACGTTCTCGCCGAGCGCTTGCGGAACCAGGACGAAGTACCGCGCTACGGCGTCCTCAACCACGGCATCTCCGCCAACCGGATCGTGACGGACCGTTACCCCGGTGACGGGGTCAGCACCGACACCGGCGGGGTGAGCGCCCAGCACCGGCTGGACCGGGACGTGCTGTCGCAGACCGGCGCGCGGACGGTCGTCGTCTTCGAAGGGATCAACGACGTGCGCTGGGGCACCTCGGCCGCGGACGTGGTCGAGGGCCTGAAGGCGATTGCCGAACGGTCCCGCGCTCGCGGACTGCGGGTGGTGGCCGCCACGATCGCGCCCTGCGAGGGATACCACGACTGCACCCCCGAGGTGGACGCCCGGCGCACCGCCGTCAACACGTTCCTGCGCGCGAACGCCGGGAAGAACGCCGTGTTCGACGCGCTGCTCGACTTCGACGCCGTCGTCCGCGACCCGTCACGGCCGTCCCGGATGCGGCCCGAGTACGACAGCGGCGACCACCTGCACCCCGGCGACGCGGGTCTGCGGGCGCTCGCCGAGTCGATCGATCTGCGGGCCCTCGAGTCCTGAGGCAGGCCCGGCGCGCCCGGCCGGCCCGCGCCGGGCTACACCTCGAGGTCCACCACGACGGGTGCGTGATCGGAGGCGCCCTTGCCCTTGCGCTCCTCGCGGTCGGAGTAGACGTCCTTCACCGCGACGGTGAAGGACTGGTTGCCGAGGACCAGGTCGATCCGCATGCCCCGGTTCTTCGGGAAGCACAGCTGGCGGTAGTCCCAGTAAGTGAAGGCGCGGTCGTACTTCAACGGGCGCGGCACGATGTCGGTCAGGCCCCTGGCCCGCAGGCTCTCCAGCGCCGCCCGCTCGGCCGGGGTGACATGCGTCAGTCCCTCGAAGGCCGCCGGGTCCCACACGTCCTCGTCGGCCGGCGCGATGTTGAAGTCCCCCAGCACCGCGAACGGACGCCCGCCGGAGGCGTCGCCGGCCACCGCCGCACCGAGGTCCTCGAGCCAGCGCAGCTTGTAGGCGTAGTGCGCGTGCTCCACCTCGCGGCCGTTCGGGACGTACACCGACCAGACGCGGACGCCGCCGCAGGTGGCCGAGATCGCACGCGGCTCCTGCACGCCGTCGTACTCGGGGCCGCCGGGAAGCCCCGCAACCATGTCCTCCATCCCGACCCTGGACAGGAGGGCGACGCCGTTCCAGCGGCCGTCGGCGTTCACCGCGGCCTCGTAACCGAGTTCCTTGAGCTGCTCGCGCGGGAACTGCTCGTCGGTGCACTTGGTCTCCTGGATGCACAGCACGTCGGTGCCGCTGCTCTCCAGCCAGGCCAGCAGCCGGGGCAGCCGGGCGGTGATCGAGTTGACGTTCCAGGTGGCGATGCGCATGCGCCAAGGCTATCGGGGGCCGCCGACAACGGGCCCCGCAGCCGCCCCGGCCATCCGCTCGGGCCGGGACGGGGACCCGTGGCAGCAGGCCGCCAGGGCCACCGGCACCGGTCGGAGCCCGTCAGAGCCCGACCGACTCCCCCGGCTGGAGGCGGGAGTGGACCGCACCCGCGACCCCCGGGCCGTCCGGCCCGAGCATACGGTCGTAGACCGTCCGGGCGACATCGCTCAGCAGGCCGTCGTGAACATCGATCGCCCGCTGCGGCGCGACCTCCCGCACGTAGTCGATCACTTCGCCGATCTTGTTCCAGGGTGCGTGCACCGGCAGCATCAGCGTCTCCACCGGCCGCTCCGGCACGGTCAGGGCGTCGCCGGGATGGAAGACCGCGCCGTCCACGAGATAGCCGACGTTCGTGACCCGCGGGATGTCGGGGTGGATCACGGCGTGCAACTCCCCGTGCACCTCGATGTCGAAACCCGCCGCGGAGAACGTGTCCCCGTGTCCGACCGTGTGCACCCGGCCGGGGAAGACCCCGGCGATCCGGTCCGCGACGCTGCGCAGGGTCCAGACGGCCGCCCCCGGGTTGCTCTCCAGGGCCGCCCGCAACCGCTGTTCGTCGAAGTGGTCCGCGTGCTCGTGCGTGACGAGCACCGCGTCCGCCCCGACGGCGGCGTCCGGCTCGCTGAACCCGCCGGGATCGATGACGAGCCGCTGCCCGTCCTTCTCCAGCCGGATGCAGGCGTGGCCCTTCTTGGTCAGCTCCACAGCGTGGTCCCCTCCGATGCGGTGCGCGGGATCGGTACTTCCCATCGTGCTACCCGTGCGGCGTGGTCTCCTCCCGTATGACGTCGCGGGCGACCCGGAAGGCGGCCGCGGCTGCCGGCATCCCGCAGTACACGGCCGTCTGGAGCAGGACCTCACGGATCTCGGCGGGGGTCAGCCCGGTGCGCAGGGCGGCGCGGGTGTGGGCAGCGAGGTCGTCGACGTGGCCCCCCGCCACCAGGGCCGTCAGGGCCACGACGCTGCGCATGCGCCGGTCGATGCCGGGACGCGTCCACACCCCGCCCCAGGTGCTGCGGGTCAGGAGCTCGTCGAACTCGGCCGTGAACTCGTCGGTGCCCGCCGACTCACGGTCGACGTGGGCGTCCCCGAGCACCTCACGGCGCACCTTCATGCCGGCCTCGTACTCGGTGCGCACGGCCGGCGCCTCGGGCTGCTCCCCGGCGGCCGACAGCTCCGCGAACGGGGAGGCCGGCGCCGACTGCGCGGGCACCCTCTGCCGGGGCCCGATGCCGCTGACGCCCCCCGGCACCTGCCACGCGGTGTCGAAGTGGCGCACGAGCAGATCCGTCACGGCAGCCGGCTGCTCCACCGGAGCGAGGTGGGACGCGGCGGGGACGAGCGCCAGCCGCGCGTCGGGGATGCCGGCGACGAGCAGACGGGCCTCCGCGGGCGGGGTCACCCGGTCCTCGGAGCCCGCCACCACCAGAGTCGGCACCCGGACGCCGGACAGGTCCCCGCGCACGTCGAAGGAGGCCAGCGCCTCGCAGGCCCCGATGTAGCAACCCGGATCGGTGGTCCGCATCATCTGCACGGCCCACTCCAGTATCGCGGGCTGCGACGCGGCGAACGACGACGTGAACCAGCGGTCGGGCAGGGCGCGGGCCATCGGCTCCAGACCGTTGCTGCGCACCACGACGCCGCGCTGACGGTACTCGTCGGGCGTCCCGAACCGGCCCGCGGCCGACACCAGCGCGAGCGAGGCGATGCGCTGCGGGTGCCGCAGCGAAAGCTCGATGCCGACGGCTCCGCCCGCGGAGCAGCCGGCGTAGCCGAACGTTCCGACGCCCAACTGGTCGAGCGTGGCGAGCAGACGTTCGGCGAGATCCGCCACGGAAGTCGCGGCGTGCGCCGGAGCGCCGCCGTGGCCGGGCAGGTCGAAGCGCAGGACCCGCCACTGGCGGCTGAGCTCGGGGATCTGGCGGTCCCACATGTGCCAGGTGGTGCCGAGAGCCGGTCCCAAGATCAGGACCGGGGCGTCTTCCGGCCCGTCAAGGCGGTACTGCAGAGTTCTCGTCGTCGTGCTCACCGGCTTACGCTCCCACATCTCACAGAAGCCCCTGAAGCTGGGGCCTGTCACTTTTCCGGCCCTGAAGGGATCTGCGGTAACGCTCCAGTCGGCGGCCGGTGTGGTTGTCCCCGTCACTGGTGGTGGCCGGATTCACGATGCCCCGGTCCACCCCGATCCAGTCCACCGGTGCGGTGTTCATCGGCGCGGGCTCGACCTCACACGTAGCGAGGAGGAACCACTTGCCGTCGCGGTAGACGAGATCCGTCTCGCCTCTGCGGCACGCGGTCAGCGTGGCGAGGTGATCCCGGTGGCCGGTGCAGGGGATATCGCGCAACCGCCCCGCCACCGTCCAGATGCTCACCGTCCCCGCGTCGTACTGCCACGACAAACACCGGTCATCAGAAGGCTGCGCCGCATCCGGCCGGAAGCCGACCGGCTTCGACTCCGCCCGCATGTGCCGGACCGAGCCCCGCCTTGCGGCCGACGGCGCCGTTCGGGGACGACCTCAGGCCCGGACCGCGTTCCCGGCCTGCTCGGCCTCCTCGATCCGGACCGGCCGGCGCTCCCGCCGCGACATCTCGCACGCCTCGGCGACCAGCAGCGCGCGCAATGCCTCCCGCCCGTCGCACGGGTTGTCCAGCTCGCCCCGCGCCACCTGCACGAAGGCGTCCAACTCCGCCTCGTAGGCGGGACCGAAGCGTTCCAGGAACCCGGGCCACGGCTTGTCCGGGGCGGGCGGCCCCGAGATCTCCGTCGACGTGATCGGGGTGCGCGGGTCCAGTCCGACGGCGATCTGGTCCCGGTCACCGGCCAGTTCCATGCGCACGTCGTATCCGGCGCCGTTGCACCGGGTCGCCGTCGCCGTGGCGAGCGTGCCGTCGTCCAGGGTGAGCAGCACCGCGGCGCTGCTGACGTCCGAGGAGTCCCGGAACATGGCCGGCCCGGCATCCGACCCGATCGCGTACACCTCGGTGATCTCACGGCCCGTGACCCACCGGAGGATGTCGAAGTCGTGGACGAGGCAGTCGCGGTACAGACCGCCCGACACTGGCAGATAGGCGGCCGGCGGCGGCGCCGGGTCGGAGGTGACGGCCCTCACGGTGTGCAGCCGGCCCAGCGCGCCGGACCGGACCGCTGCCCGTGCGGCCAGGTAGCCGGCGTCGAACCGGCGCATGAAGCCCAGCTGGAGGACGGTCCCGGCCGCCTCCACCTCCCGCAGCGCCGTCACGGTACCCGGCAGATCGAGGGCGATCGGCTTCTCGCAGAAAGCGGGCAGTCCGGCGCGGGCGGCACGCCCGATCAGTTCGGCGTGGGCCGCGGTGGCGGTGGCGATCACCACGGCGTCGGGACCGTCGGTGAACAGGGCGTCCACCGACGGGGCCGCGCGGCCGCCCACCCGGTCCGCGACCTCGGCGGCCCGCGCCGCATCGGCGTCCGCGACGACCAGTGAGGAGACCTCGGGGTGCCCGCCCAGCACTTCTGCGTGAAGTGCGCCGATACGTCCTGTTCCGATGAGTCCGATACGCATGGCTCCAACCTGGCGGGCGCCGCACACCCTGTCAACACTTTGTCCTGACAACCGAACGTCACGACTTCCCGTCAACCGGGCTTGCCGATACGCTCGCGAGCGTGGCGAGACGTGAGGCAGAACCGACGGAGGCGCTCCGGCTCGGGGTCGACCGCAGCAGCCCGGTTCCGCTCTACCACCAGCTGTCCCAGCAGTTCGAGGCGGCGATAGAACAGGGCCGGCTGGTCCCCGGAAGCCTGCTCGGCAACGAGATCGAGCTGGCCCGCCGGATCGGGCTGTCCCGGCCCACCGTCCGCCAGGCCATCCAGTCGCTGGTCGACAAGGGGCTCCTGGTGCGCCGCCGGGGCGTCGGCACCCAGGTCGTGCACAGCCAGGTCGGACGTCCACTCGAACTGAGCAGCCTGTACGACGACCTCGAGGCCGCGGGCCGGCGCCCCACGACCCGCGTGCTGCGGCACGCCACCGAGTCCGCCTCGGCGTCGGTCGCCGGACGGCTCGGCATCGCCGAGGGTTCGGACGTCGTCGTGGTCGAGCGCCTGCGCCTGGCTCACGGCGAGCCGGTGGCCCACCTGCGCAACCACCTCCCGCCGGGCCTGCTCGACATGACCACCGAAGAGCTGGAGGCGACCGGCCTCTACCGCCTGATGCGCCGGTCCGGGATCGGCCTGCACAGCGCCCGGCAGTCCGTCGGCGCGCGGGCGGCCACGGCCGGCGAGGGCGAACGGCTCGGCGAGCCGGGGGGCGCTCCGCTGCTGACCATGGAACGCACCACCTTCGACGACACCGGACGGGCCGTCGAATTCGGCACGCACCTCTACCGGGCGTCGCGCTACGCCTTCGAGTTCCAACTGCTCGTGCGCCCGTGAACCGGCGGCCGCGGGCCCTGAGTTCGGGTCTCACGGCGACGACTCCCGGCCAATTCCGGCGACGGCGCATTGACGGTGCTCAGTCGTCACGGCCAGACTCCCGGGGGCCTCCGGCGGACCCGCCGGGTGTCTCCGCCGGACCGGTGGCGGATACTTGTGCGGCGACTCGTGACCGAGGGTCGCGAGAAACAGCCGGCAGGCCGCACGGAGCAGCAGCGAGAGGGGCACGTCATCGTGGCAAGGGCAGGAACAGGCATACGTGCGGCGGGTGCGGTGCTGGCCATGGTGTTCGCGGCCGCCCTCACGGGGTGCAGCAGCACCGGCGGCAAGGGTGCCGAGGAGCAGGCGAGCGACGGGGCCGGCGGCCGGCCCGCGGTGGACACCCCCCGCTACACCTTCGCCATGGTGACGCACTCCGGCGACGGGGACAGCTTCTGGGACATCGTCAAGCGCGGTGCCGAGCAGGCCGCCGCCAAGGACAACGTCAAGTTCCTCTACAGCCAGAACGACCAGGCGCAGGAGCAGGCCGAACTGGTGCAGACCGCCATCGACCAGAAGGTCGACGGGCTGATCGTCTCCCTGGCCAAGCCCGCTGCCATGAAGGACGTCGTCAGCAAGGCCGTCAAGGCGGGCATTCCCGTCATCACGGTCAACTCCGGTTCGGAGGAGTCGAAGAAGCTCGGCGCGCTCTCGCACATCGGCCAGGACGAGACCATCGCCGGTGAGGCCGTCGGCCAGGAGCTCGACAAGCGCGGCCGCAAGAAGGCGATCTGCGTGCTGCACGAGCAGGGCAACGTGGGCCACGAACAGCGTTGCGACGGCGCCCGCAAGACCTTCGGCGGCAGTATGAAGAACCTGTACGTCGAGGGCACCAACATGCCCGACGTGCAGGCCGCCATCGAGGCGAAGCTGCAGGCCGACAGGGACATCGACGCCGTGGTCACCCTCGGCGCGCCCTTCGCCGCCACCGCGGTCAAGGCCAAGGAGCAGGCGGGCAGCAAGGCCGAGATCGACACCTTCGACCTCAACGCCAAGGTCGCCTCGGCCCTGCGCGACGGCGACCTCGGCTTCGCCGTCGACCAGCAGCCCTACCTGCAGGGCTACGAGGCCGTGGACCTGCTCTGGCTCCACAAGTACAACGCCGACGTACTCGGCGGCGGCCGTCCGGTCCTCACCGGTCCGCAGGTCGTCACGGGCAAGGACGCTGGGGCGCTGCAGAAGTACGCGGAGCGTGGCACTCGATGACCGCCACGGCCACGACGCTGTCCGCCGGCATGGGGGCCGCGTCGCGTTCCACCGCGCGCCGCCTCCTGGCCCGGCCCGAGCTCGGGGCCGTGGTGGGCGCCGCAGCCGTCTTCGTCTTCTTCGCCTTCGCGGCCGAGGGATTCCTCCGCGCGTCCAGCCTCAGCACGGTCCTCTACGCCTCGTCGACCATCGGGATCATGGCGGTGCCCGTCGCCCTGCTGATGATCGGCGGCGAGTTCGACCTGTCGACCGGCGTGATGGTCACGTCCTCCGCGCTGATCTCGTCGATGTTCAGCTACCAGATGACGGCGAACGTCTGGGCCGGCGTCGGGGTCTCGCTGCTCGCCACCCTCGCCATCGGGTTCTTCAACGGGTTCATGCTGGTCAGGACCGGGCTTCCGAGCTTCATCATCACGCTCGGCACCTTCCTGATGCTGACCGGCCTGAACCTCGGCTTCACCAAGCTGGTCAGCGGCAGCGTGAGCACCCGGACGATCGGTGACATGGAGGGCTTCTCCTCCGCGCACGGTCTCTTCGCCTCACAGATGTCCTTGGGGGACGTCACCATCAAGGTCACGGTCCTGTGGTGGGCCGGTCTCGTGGCCCTCGCGACCTGGGTGCTGCTGCGCACCCGCACGGGCAACTGGATCTTCGCCGCCGGAGGCGGGGCGGCCGCGGCCCGGGCCGTCGGAGTCCCGGTCGCCCGGACCAAGATCGGGCTGTACATGGCCGTGGCGTTCTGCGCCTGGGTCTCCGGCCAGCACCTGCTCTTCTCGTACGACGTCGTGCAGTCCGGGGAGGGCATCGGCAACGAGTTCCTCTACATCATCGCGGCCGTCATCGGCGGCTGCCTGATGACCGGCGGCTACGGCTCGGCGATCGGCTCGGCGGTGGGGGCGGCCATCTTCGGCATGGCCAGCAAGGGAATCGTCTACGCCCAGTGGGACCCCGACTGGTTCAAGTTCTTCCTGGGGGCCATGCTGCTGCTCGCCACGCTGCTCAACGCCTGGGTGCGCAGACGGGCGGAGGCCACGTCGGCGCAGTCCCGGCAGGATGACCCGACGGCGCGGAAACAGGCAGGTGAGACGCGGTGAGCGCACTGGTCGAGCTGACCGCGGTCAGCAAGTCCTACGGCAACGTCCGGGCACTCGACGACGTGTCCCTGGAGGTCCACGCCGGGGAGATCACCTGCGTCCTCGGTGACAACGGCGCCGGCAAGTCCACCCTGATCAAGATCATTGCCGGTCTGCACCGGCACGACGCCGGCGTCCTCTCCGTGGAGGGTGAGGAGACCGTGCTCTCCTCACCCCGCGAGGCCCTGGACCGCGGCATCGCCACGGTCTACCAGGACCTGGCCGTCGTCCCCCTCATGCCGGTCTGGCGGAACTTCTTCCTCGGCTCGGAACCCCGCAAGGGCGCGGGCCCCTTCCGGCGCCTCGACGTCGCGACGATGCGGGAGACGACCCGCTCCGCGCTGCTGCGGATGGGTATCGACCTCCGGGACGTCGACCAGCCGATCGGCACCCTCTCCGGCGGCGAGCGGCAGTGCGTGGCCATCGCCCGTGCCGTCCACTTCGGCGCCAGGGTGCTCGTGCTCGACGAGCCGACGGCCGCCCTGGGCGTCAAGCAGTCCGGAGTCGTCCTGAAGTACGTCGCGGCGGCCCGTGACGCCGGCCTCGGCGTGGTCCTCATCACCCACAACCCGCACCACGCGTACCTGGTCGGGGACCGCTTCGTCCTCCTCAAGCGCGGTGCCATGGCAGGCAGCCACGCCAAGGACGGCATCACCCTCGACGAGCTCACCCGCCAGATGTCGGGGGGCAGCGAGCTCGAGCAGCTCAGCCACGAGCTCGAGCGGGCGCCCGTGCCGGAGCACCTCGCAGAGGACGTCGCCGGGGACTGACCCGTGTCCCGGATCCGGCCCGGCCGGGTCCGGGGCCGCCCTGCCACCATGCGCCGCCCCGCGCCGGTGAGGCACAATCGCACGGCGGGACCAACCCGCCCAGAACCGTGCCAGCCCGGGCGGCCCGCCGCCCCAGACTCCGCAGGGACGACGACTCTTGCCAGCACGCACCCGCAGCGACCGCCACGGCCGCAGGCCCGGAACCCCGGCGGCCCTCCGCGCCGCTCAGGGCCGCGAGGCGGACCGATGAGCACCTTCCGCGAGCAGGCGTCACGCGGAACGGCCCGCGCCACCGTGCTGCGCACCATCGGTTCCAGGGAGCGCCGCTCCCATCTCGCCGCGCCCCGGGTGCCCACGGTCGGCATCGACATCGGCGGCACGAAGGTCGCCGCCGGGGTCGTCGACGCCGACGGCAACATCCTGGAACGCATGCGCAGCGAGACCCCCGACAAGTCGAAGAGCCCCAAGGTCGTCGAGGACACCATCGTCGAGCTCGTCCTCGACCTCTCCGACCGGCACGACGTGCACGCCGTGGGCATCGGCGCCGCCGGCTGGGTCGACGCCAACCGCTCCCGCGTCCTGTTCGCACCGCACCTGTCCTGGCGCGACGAGCCGCTGCGCGACGCGCTCGCCGCCCGCCTCGCCGTACCGGTCATGGTCGACAACGACGCCAACACCGCCGCCTGGGCCGAGTGGCGCTTCGGGGCGGGCCGCGGCCAGGACCATCTCGTCATGATCACCCTCGGCACCGGCATCGGCGGCGCCATCCTGGAGGACGGCCAGGTCAAGCGCGGCCGCTACGGGGTGGCCGGCGAGTTCGGCCACATGCAGGTCGTCCCGGGCGGACACCGCTGCCCCTGCGGCAACCGCGGCTGCTGGGAGCAGTACAGCTCGGGCAACGCCCTGGTCCGCGAGGCGCGCGAACTGGCTGCCGCCGACTCGCCCGTCGCCTACGGGATCATCGAACGGGTCGGCGGGCACATCCCCGACATCACCGGCCCCCTCATCACCGAGCTGGCCCGCCAGGGCGATGCCATGTGCATCGAACTCCTCCAGGACATCGGCCAGTGGCTCGGGGTGGGCATCGCCAACCTCGCCGCCGCCCTCGACCCGGCCTGCTTCGTCGTCGGAGGCGGCGTCAGCGCGGCCGACGACCTGCTGCTCGGCCCCGCCCGCGACGCCTTCCGCCGCCATCTCACGGGCCGCGGCTACCGGCCGGAGGCGCGGATCGTCAAAGCGCAGCTCGGCAACGAGGCCGGGCTGGTCGGAGCCGCCGACCTCGCACGGCTGATCGCCCGGCGCTTCCGCCGTGCCAACCGCAGGCGTGTCGAGCGCCACGAACGCTACGCACGGGCGGCCTCCGAGTCGTCCGCTGGAGGACTTGCATGACGTCGGCCGATCCGCGCCCCTCGGTGCCGCACCAGGCCCCGCCACCGGGCGCCCCCCAGCCGGGCAGCACCACGACCACCCGGCGGCGTCTGGTCACCCTGCTCGTCGTCGTACTCCTCATCGGGATCCCGACCGGCTACCTCGTGGTCTCCGCTCAGCAGAGCCGTGACAGCGGAAAGGACAAGGCCCGCAAGGCCGCGGCCACCGGGCTCACCGCCGACTGGCCCTCCCGCGTCCAGCGCCGCATCTACGACGTGCCGATACCGCGCTACTCGAAGAACGTCGCCTTCTACGAGACGAACACGTGGAAGGTCAGCCGGCTCTACGTGCAGTTCACGACGACCGACGAGGGCCTCGACACCTTCCTGCACAACATCGGGACCAGCCGGTCCGACCTGCGCAAGGACCGGCAGGCCGTCACCGAACGGAACGCCGCCGTGGTCGGCTGGAACATCGGCTCCGGCTCCCGGTGGGCCGGAACGGCGCACCCGCAGCCCGACCCCCAGCCGGACCACCGGATCGCCGTCGATCTCGGGAATCCCTCGCACCCGACGGTGTATGTGGTGTCCACCGCCACCCCGTGAACCGCGGGTGAACTCCGGGCTCCCGACTTCCGGGACGCCGCACGCGTCGCCGCCGGGAAGGCGTTCGTGATCCTGGACGGCACGGTGCTGCCGCTGGACCGGATCGCCGAGGCACCGGCGGCACCGTGCGTATGGGAGAACCCTAGAGTGGTGGGCGCCCAGCGTGCCGGACGGGCCGCCGGCGTACGGCGCCCCGTCTCCGTCCGGCCGGACGTCGAGACCCAGGGGGCCCACCCGCATGGCCGTGATCCAGCACGAAGACGTGAAGGCTGCGGGCGACCGCATCGCCGGGCACACCCGCCCCGTCGTCCTCACGCCGGCCGGACCCGCGAGCACCGGGGCCGAGGTCCGGCTCGCCCTGGAGTTCCTCCAGCACACCGGGTCCTTCAAGGCGCGCGGGGCGGCCAACTTCACTGCGGCGCACCGGGAAGCCGGCACCCTGCCCGCGGCCGGGATCGTGATCGCCTCGGGCGGCAACGCCGGGCTGGCCTGTGCCTGGGCGGCGGCCCGGTACGGCGTCCCGGCCAACGTGTTCGTACCGGAGACCGCGCCCGCGGTGAAGGTCGCGGCGCTGCGCGCCCGGGGAGCGGTGGTGCACCAGGCCGGGCAGGAGTATGCCGAGGCTCTCGAGGCCTCCCAACGGTTCGCGCGGCAGACCGGTGCCCTCTCCTCGCACGCCTACGACCATCCGCTGATCGCGGCCGGGGCCGGCACGCTGATGACCGAGATCCACCACCGGATGCCCGAGGTGGACACGGTGGTCGTCGCGGTCGGCGGGGGCGGTCTGTTCGCCGGGTGTGCGGCGGCCGCCGCCCACCTGGGGGTGCGGATCGTGGCAGTGGAGCCGCAGAACTGCCGGGCGCTGAACGCGGCGATCGGGGCCGGGCAGGTGGTGGACGTCCCGGTGCAGTCCGTGGCGGCCGATTCGCTCGGCGCCCGGCGGGCTTCCCCGACCGCCCTGGAGCTGGCCCGCGACGGCGATGTGCGCTCGGTACTCGTCAGCGACGAGGCCGTCGTCGCGGCACGGCAGACGCTGTGGAACGAGCGGCGTCTCGTTGTCGAGCACGCGGCCGGCACCGCGATGGCCGCGATCACCTCCGGCGCCTACGAGCCGGCAACCGGCGAGCGGGTCTGCGTGGTGCTCTGCGGGGCCAACACCGACCCGTCCGATCTGTTGGCGGCCCCGACCGGCTGAAGCGCATCGGCGCCCCCCCCGGGACCTCGAGACCACCCCATCGGAGGCGGCCGCCGGGCGGCTGATGCGCCGACTCACCCGGGGCAGGACGAGTTCACCGGACACGCCTGCATGCCGTCATCGGACCGACTCCGTCGGCTGCGGAGCTCAGCGGCGCGACAACCGGTCGATCCGGGCGAGCACGGCGTCCGCGTGAGGACGCACCTGTTCCCTCAACGCGGCGCTCCAGCTCTCCTCGGAGTACCGGCAGCGCAGGTAGAGCTCCCTGGCATGGGCCAGGACCGGGCGGTGCTCGGCGGGCAGGCGGGCCAGGGCCCAGTCGGCCGCGGCGTCCTTCGTCCTGATCTCAGCCGTGGCGAGCGTGCACCAGATGCGAGCAAGGGTCAGCAGGACGTTGCGGGTGTCGCCGTCGAGGTCGTCGAGCAGGCCGGGGACACCGGCCAGGCTTGCGCGGACCAGGTCGGTCTGCGGGACGGGGGCGAGGACCTGCGCCGGTGGCGGGCCGG
The DNA here is from genome assembly GCF_023703325.1 of Streptomyces meridianus. GTDB lineage: Bacteria > Actinomycetota > Actinomycetes > Streptomycetales > Streptomycetaceae > Streptomyces > Streptomyces meridianus. The sequence goes on along the minus strand of NZ_JAMQGM010000011.1, from coordinate 36,322 downwards.
CCAGCGGACGGTCACCGGCCAGCACCGACGTGATCCCCACGGCCAGATCCGGCATGGGCACCGGCTGCGGCACGACTCCTGCCTCGAATTCCCCGCGCAGCCACTCGCCGTACAGGAAGTCGCCGACCGGGGGGTACCGCCACGGGCACACCTCGCGCCGGGTCACCACGGTGAGCTCGACGGGCCGGGCACCGTTGACGGACCCCGACGTCGCGAGCAACGACCCGACGAGCGCCCGTCGTTCCTGCTCGTCCATGCTCCGACGCGCCACGACGAGCACATCCACGTCGCTGGCCGGTCTCAGGCCGCCCAGTACGGAGGACCCGTGCAGGTACATGCCGATGACCTCAGGTCCCAGCACGTCGTCGACGAGCGGGACGATCTTCCCGAGCTGCTCCACCCGGCCACTGTCCGCCACCGGACCCGGGCATGCAACGGGTTTGCCCGGTACGGAACCCGGACCGTCGCCTTCCCAGGCCTGCCTAACCGAAGCGCACCGGCAGGGACTGCGGGCCCCGGATGAGCATGCCGGGACGCCAGGTGAGGGCCGCGGGGTGGGCGTCGAGCCGCAGTTCGGGACAGCGACCGAGGAGGGTTCCGATGGCGACTCCGGCCTCGAGCCGGGCGAGCGGCGCACCGAGGCAGTAGTGGATGCCGTGGCCGAAGGCGATGTGGCCCTGGGCATTGCGCCGGATGTCGAACCGGTCAGGTTCCGGGAAGCGGGCGGGGTCGCGGTCGGCGTCGGCCATGGCCATCAGTACCAGCCTGCCGTCCCCGGGAATCACCGTGCCCCCGATCTCGACGGGGGCGGTGGTGAAGCGGTAGGTCGGGGTCTCGACAGGGCCCTCCCAGCGCAGCATCTCCTCCACCGCGGACGGCAGCAGGCTCATGTCCGCACGCAGGGCGTCCAGTTGGCCGGGATGGGTGAGCAGGGCGAGGACGCCGTTGGAGATGAGGTTGACGGTGGTCTCGTGCCCGGCGACGAGCAGCAGCCAGACCGTGCCCATGAGTTCGTCGGTGGAGAGCCGGTCGCCGTCCTCGTCGGTGGTGCGGATCAGGGCACTCAGCAGGTCGTCGCCGGGGCGCCTGCGCTTGTCCTCGAGCAGCTGGGCGAGGTAGCGGGATGCGGCTTCTGCGGCGGCCTTGCGCCGGGCCGGGTCCTGGGCGCCCACGGCCTCGTTCGGCCAGGTCCGGAAGGACTCCCGGTCGAGGAAGGGGACTCCCAGCAGCTCGCAGATGACGGACATCGGCAGCGGGAAGGAGAGCGCGTCGACAAGGTCCGCTCGGCCGTCCGGCCGGGCGAGCATGGCGTCGAGGAGTTCGTCGGTGATCGCCTGGACCTGGGGTTGCAGTTTGTCGACGCGCCGCGAGGTGAACTCCTTGGCGACGAGCTTGCGGAGGCGCTCGTGCCGGGGCGGGTCCGAGTTGAGCATGTGCGATCCGGCGGCCACGTTCACCAGGCCGAGTTCCGGGGAGGCGTTGCGCCAGTCCTTGGACAGCCGCGGGTCGGCGAAGGCGGCGCGCGCCGCGTCGTATCCGACGACGAGCCAGGCCTCGGGGCAGTCGGGGATCCTGACCCGGTGCACCGGGCCGCGCTTCCGGAGTGCGGCGTAGACCGGATAGGGATTGCGGACGAAGTCCTCACCCAGGGAGGTCAGGTCGACCGGTTCATCGGTGTCCACAGGCAGCCCCTTCCGAAATGAGCGTGCAGCAGGTTAGTGACGTGGCATCAGCTCAGGAAGAACGTTCTCGGCCATGGCCTCGGGCACGGCCTGTGCTGCTGCCACCGCGGTCCCGCTGCCCCTGCCCGATGCGGTTCACCTGAGTGTCCAGGGCTGCGTGGAGCCAGTCGTGCGCGGCCCCGGCAGTCGGTTCCGAGGGGCCGGACAGTTCTGCGACGAGCTCCCAATAGAGGTCGATACGGGGATCTGCGGCGAGCTGGCCGCTGAGCCGGCGGCGGAAGGCCGGTGTGTCGCGTGCGGCGTGCGAGACGGCGTAGGCGGAGACGAAGCAGTCGAGTGCCTCACCCTCGTGAGGTGGCCGCCGGGCCCGCAGGTCCTGCGCCGCCAGCGCGAAGGCCTCGCCGAGACCCTCGTAGAGCACGGCAGGACGGTAGCCCTTGTCGGCCCGGTGCGCCTCGGGCTGGCCGCGGTCGGTGCCCCGGCAGTCCCGGGAGACGAAGGCGTGGAGTCGTGCGAACGCCAGGACCTGGGCCGGTGTCGGATCCGCGGGCGGCTGCGGAACGGCCTGTTCGACGACCGCGGAGACCACCCGGGCCGGGAGCCGCGGGGGGAGCCATCTCCGCCAGAAGCGGGCCGGGGCGTCCGTGCTGGGCGGGACGGACAGGGCGCCGATCAGCGACAGCCTCTCGGCGCGTTCCCGGGGCGTGGAGTCCCGGAGCAACTGGAGGGCGGCCTCCCGCCACAGCAGGGCGGCGCGTCGGGAGCCGAGCTCCCGCAGATGCGCGGCGACGACCTCCTCGAAGGCGTCCTCCTGCTCCAGGATCCGGCCCACGTCCGGGACCCGCAGGTCCAGCGTCCGCAAGGAGCGGATCAGACGGAGCCGGTCCAGCGCCTCCGGGCCGTACCGACGGTGGCCACCTGAGCTGCGGGCCGCCTCGGGCAACAGGCCGCGGTCCGAGTAGAAGCGGACGCTCTTGACCGTGACACCCGCCTGCTCGGCGAGCTCACCGATGCTCCATGTGCCGTCCTGAACCACAGGCTTGAACCTCCCTCAGGGGGAGTTCCTACGGTACGGCGAGCGCGGCCCGCACCGGGCCGGAACGCGGAGGACGGCAGGCGAGGAGGCGTGTGATGACGGCATTCGTTCTGGTGTCGGAGACCTGCACCGGCGGCTGGATCTGGCGGGAGGCGGCAGCCAGGCTGCGCGCGTCGGGGGCCGAGGTGCACCCGGCGACGCTCACGGGCATGGGCGACCGGCGCCATCTGGCGGGCCCCGCCACCGATGTGGAGACCCACGTCCAGGATCTGGTGCAGCTGATCGACCACGTGGACACGCCCGAGGTGGTGGTCGTCGGTCATGGCTACGGGATCCACCCGGTGCTCGGCGCCGCCGGCCGGCGCCCGGAGCGGATCGCACGGATCGTTCACCTGGACGTCGGCAGTCCCCGGGACGGCGACACCGCCCTGGCCCTGCTGCCCGATCAGGCCCTGTGTGAACGCCTGTTGAGCCGGGACGGGCCGGTCGAGGAGGACTGGCGGGTCATGCCGCCGGCCGGTGGCGACTGGGAGCGGTGGGGCAGCACCGCGGGTGTCCCCGCCGATGCGCTGGCCCGGCTGAGTCGCCTGGCTGCTCCTCAGCCGGTGGGCACCCTCACCCGGCCGCTCCGGCTGTCGGAGGCGGTGTCCGGCCTGCCGGCGACCGGCATCCTCTGCACCGCCAACGGATCGAGCATCGCGATGGTCGAAGCCCGGCTGCGGTTCGGGGACCCGGCCCTGCGGGAACTCGCCGACCGGGGCGTGCGGCTCCTCGAAATCGGCACCGGCCACTGGCCGATGCTTTCCTGCCCCGACGAGCTGGCCGAGCTGCTGCTCCGAGCCGCGGACGGCGAGGGACGCCGACTCGACGGGGTGGCCGGCGAAATCCCCGGCCACCTCCGGCCGTTCCTGCTGGACGTACCGCAGCGACGGCGCGAGCGGACGGGCCGGATCGATTTTCATCTGCCGGACAGCGACCGTCCCTGTCCGGCCGTGGTGTTCGTCCACGGCGGGCCGCTCCCCGCCGGCACGCACCCGACACCGCGGGACTGGCCGGCCTTCACCGGTTACGGCCGGTACGCAGCGAGTCTGGGAGTTGTCGGCGTGACCGTGGATCACCGACTGCACGGTCTTGCCGACCACGGGCGCGCTGCGGACGACGTGGCCGAGGCGGTCGCACTCGTCCGGGCCGACCCGCGGGTCGACGGGGAACGGATCGCCCTCTGGTACTTCTCCGGTGGTGGGCTCCTGGCTGCGGATGTGCTCGCCGCGCCCCCGCCATGGCTGCGGTGTGTGGCGGCGAGTTATCCCGTGCTCGCGCCGCTGCCCAACTGGGGGCTCGGCGACTCCCGGTTCCGGCCGGTGGACGCGGTGCGTACCGCTGGACGTCTGCCGGTGGTGCTGACCCGGGTGGAGCTGGAGCGGCCGGAGTTCGCGGTGACGGTTGAGGAGTTCCTGACCGCAGCGAAGGAGAGCGGGGCCGATGTGGAGGTGATCGACGTACCGGGCGGGCACCACGGGTTCGAGACGCTCGACCACACCGAGGGGGCGCGCAACGCCGTGGAACGCGCGGTGCGTTCGGTCCTCGGGCACCTGCGGGGCGGCGCGGCGGCGGAATGCTCGTAAGGTCCCCGGCGCCGGGACCGGAGAGCGTGGAGACGCTCCACCGGACCGCGGCAGGGCGGGTCCTCGGGGAACACCGCGCGCCACGCACCGGGCGGTGCGAATCGCCGCCGGCCGGAGGGCACGGCTTCCTCACGGCCGGCCGGAGTCACGGGCCGGACGTCCGAGGCGGCGGGGCCGCTTCGGCCAGACGGGAGAACAGGTCGGCGGTGCGCTTGGCAACGGCGTCACGGTCGCCCTCGGAGAGGTCCGATCCGATTCCGCAGGCCGCCGCGCCCGCGGCGATCCAGTCGGGGGCGTCCTCGACCGTGACTCCTCCGCTCGGCAGCAGGGGCGCGTGCGGCAGCGTGGCGCGCACCGCCTTGATCCAGGCCGGCCGGTGGGCCGAGGCCGGGAAGAGGTTGAGTGCGTCGGCCCCGAGTTCCAGGGCCCGCATCATCTCGGTGGGCGTGGCCACGCCGGGGAAGACCGGAACCCCGTAGCGATGGCCGGTGCGGATCACGTCTTCGTCCAGCCCCGGGGAGACGAGGAAGCGCGCTCCCGCGTCGACGGCCATCCGGGCCGAGGTCGCGTCGAGGACGGTGCCCGCTCCGATCAGCGCTTCCTCGCCGACCTCGCGGGTCAGGGTCGTGACGACCTCCAGGGCGAACGGCGTCGTCAGCGATATCTCGAGACTGCAGATCCCCCCGGAGATGAGGGTGTCCGCCGTCGCAGCCGCCTGGTCGTAGCTGTCGGCACGAACCACGGCGAATACCCGCTGCGCCAGCACGGCTGTGGTGATCTCCCATCGGTACACGGCAGTTCGTCGCCCTTCGTCGGTTCACCCGCCCCGGTGGGCGGGTTCGGGAGCGACGCGTGGCCGACCGGTGGGAGGCTCTGCGCAGGCACGCACCTTTGCCACCCTTGGGTCCCCTTGCCCGCCGTACGTCGCTTCTGACCTGAACCGTACCGGGCAGCACCGACATCGACTTCCGGTGGGGGCGTTTTGCGGACATGCCGCAGTGGCGGCCGCCCGTGCGGGGTGCGGTCGCCACTGCGGACGGCGCTGCCGTCCGGCGGTCAGCAGCCGTGGTCGACGAGGTCGAACGACGCGTAGTGGTCGGCGGTGTAGTAGTCCTCCTCGACGTCCTCGCCGGTGACGATGCGGCGCGCTCCGCGGTCGGGAGAGCCGGGGGTGATCACCGTGTACTCGTGGTAGTAGCCGGAGCTCTGGGGCGGCAGGAGGCCCTCACGGTTCTGGAAGACGGTGCCGTCCTGCGGATACGGGTAGGGGCCGCCCGACTCGATGAGGTCCAGGGTGTCGTGGGCCTCGGGCGGCAGGTTCGTGTAGCAGATGTCGCCGACCGCCGCGGCCGCCGGGGCCGTGACGGAGTGTGCGGGGGCGGGGGCGGCCGTCGCCGCCGGGGTGGCGACGGCCGGTCCGCCGAAGAGGAGGGCGGAGGCCAGGGCGCCCAGGGCGCCGATCCTGATGATGTGTGGGGGGAATCGCATGGGACGAGAATGACGCGCGTAGAGTGCGACATGTCAACGTCAACCACCCGAATTCCGCGAGACGTTCACGTTCCTCGGCCGTTGCGGCCGACGGCGTTCACACCCGGAGTGGCCGATTCCCCGCGGTCGGCGACGCGCGCCGGAGCCGGTTCCGGCCATGCCGGCGCATCCGGGCCGGAACCGGTCCGGGTGCGCCGGCAGGCAGCACGACGTCATCCGCCGAGCATGCGATGACGTTCCGTCAGCTCGGCGAGGGCTTCCGGGGTGAGGCTTCCGTGCAGCCGCAGCCGGGCGATCCCGCCGTCGGGGAAGATGTCGATCCGCACATGGGTGGCCGGCGGCGGCTCGTCCAGCAGGAAGCGGTGGAGGGTGTCCGGCTGGAGCCGAGTGCGCGGCAGGAGTTCGGTCCAGGCCGCCGAGGTGTGGTCGGCCGGATCCGCACCGCTCTGCGCATCGAGTGCGTGGACGGCCGCCCATCCGGCCGCATTGCCCTTGAGGTAGGCGGTGTCGATCTCGACGGCCCTGATCGCGGCCCGGCCCGCGAGCGCGTAGCGGACCCAGTCGTTGCCCCGGTCGCGGCGGCGCCGGGTCTCCCAGCCGTCGTCCATGCGGTGCGAACGGCCCGGCGCGATGGTGTTGGCGGGCGGCGAGTAGAAGCGGTCGGACGCGTCCTCGACCCGTCCGCCGTTCTCCAGCGCGACGACGTCGAACGTGCCGAGCGCGGTGAGCCACACCGGATCGGGAGCGACCTCACCGTGCACCCGCAGCCGTGCGATCCCCCCGTCGGGATGCTGCTTGAGGCGCAGATGCGTGAAGCGGCGCTCGCAGTCCACGGCAAAGCCGTTGGCCGCGTGGCCGCCGACGGGCGTCCGGGGAACGATCTCCGTCCACTCGACACCGGGCGCGAGAAGTTCACCGGGCGTGACGACACCGTCCACACAGGCCGCCTCGACACTGACCGCCTGCGGGTAGTTGCCGCGGAAGTGCGCCGTGTCGACGACGATGCCCCGGACCACCCCGGGCACGCCGAGCCTGATGAGCGCCCAGTCGTGGTCGTCGGCGTCCGGGTGGGGGGTCTCCGTGCCCGCACCACGCCGCCGGCGGGTCTCCCAGCCGTCCATCACCTTGCCCTTGTGGCCGAAATGCGCCGGGTCGAACCGGGCCGGCCCGGGAACGAGGAGGTTCTCCCGCTCGGCGAAGAACTCGTCGTTCGCGGCGACGACTCCGGCCCCCAGCCGCCGGTCGGCCAGGTCGACGAGCGTGGTGAAGGGGAACTCGGCGGCCCGGTAGTCGGCGTAGGGGTCCCCGCCGGAGTAGGGGTTCGCGTCGCCGGTGAAACGTACGATCTCCGCTGTCATGCCCGGTTCTGCCTCTCGAGAAGTCGGCCGGTGGGCCCGGTGGTGCTGCCGTGGTCCGCGATACGGCGCCCGCGCAGCCAGGTGGACCGCACGACGCCGTGGAGTGTGCGTCCTGCATAGGCCGTGACCGGGTTGCGGTGGTGGAGCCGCACGGGGTCCACCGTGAACGTCTCGTCCGGGGCGAGGACGGCGAAGTCGGCGTCGCGGCCCGCTTCGATGGCTCCCTTGCGGTCGAGCCCCGCCAGCTCCGCGGGCGCGGTCGCCATCCACCGCGCCACGTCCTCGACGGCGTGACCACGCCTGCGGGCCTCCGTCCAGACCGCGGGCAGCCCCAGTTGCAGGGAGGAGATGCCGCCCCAGGCCTCGGCGAAGTCACCGGTGTCGAAGCGCTTGAGATCAGGCGTGCAGGGTGAGTGATCGGAGACGACGCAGTCGATGACACCGTCCGCGAGACCCTGCCAGAGGGCGTCCTGGTTGGCGGCCTCGCGGATCGGCGGGCAGCACTTGAACTCCGTTGCCCCGTCGGGGACTTCCTCCGCCGTCAAGGTGAGGAAGTGCGGACAGGTCTCGACACTGACCCGCACTCCCTCCCGCTTGGCACCGGCGATGAGCGGCAGCGCATCGGCCGAGGAAAGGTGCAGGACGTGCACCCGGGCCCCGAGCCGTTTCGCCGTTCCGATCAGGCGGGAGACCGCCGCGTTCTCCGCCTCCCGGGGGCGGGAGGCGAGGAAGTCGGCGTAGCGCGGGCCGGGGGCGTGCGGCGCGGAGCCGATGAGGTGCGGATCCTCCGCGTGCACGATGAGCAGGCCGTCGAACCCGGCGATCTCGCGCATGGCACCGGTGAGTTCGTCCGCGCCGAGGTGCGGGAACTCGTCCACACCGGACGGCAGGAGGAAGCACTTGAAGCCGAACACGCCGGCCTCGTGCAGCGGAGCCAGGTCCCGGAGGTTTCCGGGCACCGCGCCACCCCAGAAGCCGACGTCGATGTATGCCTTGCCGCGGGCGACGGCTCGTTTCGTCTCCAGGTGCGCGACACTCACCGTCGGCGGGATGCTGTTCAGCGGCATGTCGACCAGGGTGGTGATCCCGCCGGCCGCCGCCGCCCGGGTCGCGGACGCGAAACCCTCCCAGGCGCTGCGGCCGGGGTCGTTCACGTGCACATGGGTGTCGACCAGGCCGGGCAGCAGCACGTCGTCGCCGAAGTCCTCCAGTTGCGCCCCGGCCGGAACCTCGGCGTCGTACGGGAGAACGCCCTCGATCCGGCCTCCGGTCACGGCGACCGAGGCCGGGCGGGTGCCGTCCGGCATGACCACACGCCGGGCCCTCAGGACCAGTTCCGCTCGGGACACCCGGTTCCTCCACTTCACGCTCGGCGCCCGCCCGCGGCGAGCACCGCGACCGGAGGGCGGAGCGGGGCATGCCTCCGACCCGGCAGTATTCAACGTTCTGTTGAACGAAAGTCTTCACTTCGCGCCCGGCACCGTCAAGACCCCCCGGGCCGACCTCGGCCGCGGGACCCGCGTGACCGGCGGCGATCCCATGCGGCCCCGGCCCGCGCATCCGGCCGGCAGGTAGGCTGCCACGTGCCGGCCGGCGCGGTCCGCGCACCCGACGCGATCACCGGCCCTTCCCGTCCCGAAAGGAACGCGACGTGCCGCCGTCACGCGAAAGCACTTCCGCACAGGCCAGATCAGGAAGCGGGACGGGCGGCGTGCAGTCCCTCGAGCGCGCCTTCGACCTCCTGGAGCGGATGGCCGATGCCGGTGGCGAGGTGGGGCTGAGCAGACTATCGGCCGACAGCGGGCTGCCACTGCCCACCATTCACCGGCTGATGCGCACGCTGGTCTCCTGCGGATACGTCCGCCAACTGCCCGACCGCCGTTACGCGTTGGGACCCCGGCTGATCCGGCTCGGCGAGACCTCGGCGCGTCTGCTCGGCACCTGGGCCCGCCCGCATCTGGCCCGGCTGGTGGAGGAGACCGGCGAGACGGCGAACATGGCCCTGCTCGACGGCGACGAGGTGGTGTACGTCGCCCAGGTGCCCTCCCGGCACGCCATGCGGATGTTCACCGAAGTCGGCCGCCGGGTCCTTCCCCACTCCACGGGCGTGGGGAAGGCACTGCTCGCCCAGTTCCGCGCCGACGAGGTCCGTGCCCTGCTGGCCCGCACGGGCATGCCCGCGGCGACCGAGCGGACGATCACGTCCCCGGACGCGTTCCTGGACGCCCTGGAGCAGGTCCGCGAGACGGGGTATGCCATCGACGACAACGAGCAGGAGATCGGCGTCCGCTGCCTGGCCGTCGGTGTGCCGGGCGCCCCCACGGCCGCTGCCATCTCGGTCTCCGGACCGGCCGGCCGCCTCACCGAGGCCCAGACGGACCGGCTCGTGCCCATGCTGAAGGAGGTGGCGGCGGAACTGTCGGCCGCCTTCGACGACGGCCCGGCGGGTCAGCCCGGTTGAGGCCGGCCCACGGGGACGCCGACCGGATGTCCGCCGGCAGGACGCGCGTCGGCCGGGACCGTCGGACCTCTGCGCCGGTTTGCGGCCACGGCGGAATGCATACTGCCGGCGGGCGCGGCCCTGCTCCGCCGATGTTCTCCCGTCTGCGGGAACCGGCCGCGGTCCTGCGCCAGCGCGACTGCGAGCGGCTGATCCGGTCAGCGGCCCTGTGGGTCCGTGAAGATCTCCACGGCCTTGCGCACCTCGCGGAGCGCAGCACCCAGAGCACTGACCGAGCCCACTGCCCCGGCCACCAGCAGCAGCGAATGACGCAACCGCGGAACCTCGGGAAAACCGGTGCTCACCATGGCGTCCAGAACGGCGAGTTCGTCCTCGGCGACGGTGCGGTCCGGCAGATCGGCGGGATGCCCGGCCAGTTCGCGGCGCAGTCGCGCCACCGCCTGCCGCAACCGCGCCACCCTCGGGTCGCCGCCGCCGGCCTCTGCTGTCCGCCCGTGTTCCACGGCCACAGCGCCCTCTCCGGCCACCTCGGCGCCCGGGAGCGTTCCGTCGATGATCAGTTCCTCGCGCAACCGGCACCCCCCGGTTCCGTGCCCTGCCTGCATGTTCCCGCCTCCCTGCACTGCCACCGGTCGACGGCCGCACGAGCAGGAACAGGACCAGTTAACGCCACTCTCCGCACCGACATCTACACGGAGGGCGAAATTCAACCCCAAGGATGACGTCCGCGGTCCGGTCCCCTCCGGGAGGCCCCCGGGGCGGGGCTTCCGGGCAACGCCACGGGGCACATGTCCCCCCGAAGGGCTCGGCCTGCAAGGATCGGGGGCATGGGTCGGGACATCGGTCGGGAGAGGGAAGAGAGCGGTGCGGCGGCGCCGGTGGCGGGACTGCTCCTCGCGGCCGGCGCGGGCCGGCGGCTCGGCGGCCGCCCGAAGGCACTGCTCGACACGGACGGCCGGCCGCTCGTCGAGGACCGGGCGAGGGCCCTGCTGGACGCCGGATGCGGGCCGGTCCATGTGGTGCTCGGCGCGACGGCCGCTCAGGTGCGCGAGCGGGCCCGGCTCCCCCGTTGCGTGCTCGTGGACAACCCGGACTGGGCCGAGGGCATGGGGTCCTCGCTGCGGGCCGGACTGGCGTCGCTGGCCCGGTCCGGAGCACGGGCGGTCGTCGTCCTGCTCGTGGACCAGCCGCGGATCGGCGCGGACGCCGTGGCGCGCGTGGTGGGTGCCGCGTCGAGAACCCGTACGGCGCTCGCCGCCGCCGTGTACGACGGCCGCCGCGGGCATCCTGTGCTGATCGGGTCCGACCGCTGGACGGATGTCGGGGCGAGCGCGTCGGGCGACCGCGGGGCCCGCGACTACCTGCGGCGGCACGAGGCCGAGATCCTCGTGGTGGAGTGCTCCGACATCGCGAGCCCCGACGACATCGACACCCCCGAGGACCTCGGACTGCTGGAACACCCCCCGGCCCGAGCGGCCCGAGCGGCCCGCGAGGGCGCCGACCCGGCCCACCGCCCGCCGGCCCCACCCGGTTCCGCAACCGATGCCTCCCATTGAAGTTCCACCATGAGGAAACTAGTCTCCACAAGCCAGAAGGGCTGCCGGGAACACGTCCCGGGGCACCGCCCGCTGAAGGAGTGACAACTCATGTCCGCACCAGCGCCGTCCTCGCCGGTCACCGTCGTCGACGCCCCGACTCTTCCCCGGCAGGAGGAGGTCCTCACCGAGCCGGCGCTCGCCTTCCTCGCCGAACTGCACCGGCGCTTCACCCCGCGCCGCAATGAGCTGCTGGAACTGCGCAGGGAGCGGCGCGCGGAGATCGCCCGGACCGGCAGGCTGGACTTCCTCCCCGACACCGCGCACATCCGGGAGGGCGCGTGGCAGGTGGCCCCGGCTCCCCCGGCCCTGGAGGACCGCCGCGTGGAGATCACCGGCCCGACGGACCGGAAGATGACGATCAACGCGCTCAACTCGGGCGCCCGGGTGTGGCTCGCCGACTTCGAGGACGCCTCCTCCCCCACCTGGGAGAACGTGGTCCTCGGCCAGCTCAACATGACCGACGCCTACGAGCGCCGGATCGACTTCACCAGCGGGCAGGGCAAGACGTATGCGCTGCGGCCGGCCGATGAACTCGCCACCGTCGTCATGCGCCCGCGCGGCTGGCACCTGAACGAGCGCCACCTGCGTTCGGAAGCGGGCCCGGTCCCGGGCGGACTCGTCGACTTCGGGCTGTATTTCTTCCACAACGCGCAGCGGCTGATCGACCTCGGCAAGGGCCCGTACTTCTACCTCCCGAAGATGGAGTCCCACCTCGAAGCACGGCTGTGGAACGACGTCTTCGTCTTCGCGCAGGAGTACCTGGGCATCCCGCAGGGCACGGTGCGCGCGACCGTCCTGATCGAGACGATCACCGCCGCGTACGAGATGGAGGAGATCCTCTACGAGCTGCGCGACCACGCCTCGGGACTCAACGCGGGCCGGTGGGACTACCTGTTCTCCATCGTCAAGAACTTCCGCGACGGCGGGCAGAAGTTCGTGCTTCCCGACCGCAACGCGGTGACGATGACCGCCCCCTTCATGCGCGCCTACACCGAACTCCTGGTGCGCACCTGCCACAAGCGGGGCGCGCACGCGATCGGCGGCATGGCCGCCTTCATCCCCTCGCGCCGGGACGCGGAGGTCAACAAGGTCGCGTTCGAGAAGGTCAAGGCCGACAAGGACCGCGAGGCGAACGACGGCTTCGACGGCTCCTGGGTCGCGCACCCCGACCTGGTGCCGGTCGCCCAGGCCTCGTTCGACACCGTCCTCGGGGACCGGCCGAACCAGAAGGACCGGCTGCGCGAGGACGTGCACGTCACCGCCGAACAGCTGACCGCGATCGACTCGCTGGAGGCCAAGCCCACCGCGGACGGGCTGCGCAACGCCGTGCAGGTCGGCATGCGGTACATCGAGGCGTGGCTGCGCGGCCTGGGAGCGGTGGCCATCTTCAACCTCATGGAGGACGCCGCCACGGCCGAGATCTCCCGGTCCCAGATCTGGCAGTGGATCAACGCCGGGGTGGTGCTGGACACCGGCGAGAAGGTAACGCCCGAACTGGCCCGCCTGATCGCCGCCGAGGAACTCACCGCCGTCCGCGAGGAGATCGGCGAGGAGGCGTTCGCTGCCGGACGCTGGCAGCAGGCGCACGACCTGCTGCTCCAGGTCGCCCTCGACGAGGACTACCGGGACTTCCTCACCCTGCCCGCGTACGAGTTGCTGGACTGAGCCGCCGCACCGGCCCGTGGCTCACGTGCCGTTCTCTTCCGCTGTGGACAGCGGAAGAGAACGGCACCCGGGTCACCGGGCACTGAGCCGGAAAAGCGGTGGCCCACGCGTGCGCAGGGCTGCCACAGTCACGGGCATGGTGACGACCTTCGAAGCGCTCGTGTCCGAAGCCGAGTCGGTTCCCGTGGACGGCTGGGACTTCTCCTGGCTGGAGGGGCGGGCGAGCGAGGAACGCCCCCCGTGGGGCTACGCGCGGGCAATGGCCGGGCGGATGGCGAAGGCCACCGCGGCACTGGACGTCCAGACCGGCGGCGGCGAGGTGCTCGCCGAAGCGCCGGTGCTCCCGCCGCTGTGCGCCGCCACCGAGTCATGGCCGCCCAACGTGGCGCGGGCCACGCGGTTGCTGCACCCGCGCGGTGCGGTGGTGGTCGCCGACCCGGACGAGCCTCCGCTGCCGTTCGCGGACGAGGCGTTCGACCTGGTCGTGAGCCGGCATCCGGTCACCACCTGGTGGGAGGAGATCTCGCGGGTGCTGTGCCCCGGCGGCACGTACTTCTCCCAACAGGTCGGTCCGGCGAGCGTGTTCGCGCTCTCCGAGCACTTCCTCGGCCCGCTGCCGCCGGAGGCCCACCGGGCCCGGAATTCCGAGGACGCCCGCGCTGCCGCCGAGAAGGCGGGGCTGGAGGTCACCGACCTGCGGACGGCCACCTTGCGGATGGAGTTCCACGACATCGGCGCCGTCGTGTACTTCCTCCGCAAGGTGATCTGGATCGTCCCCGGTTTCACGGTCGACCGCTACCGGCGCGAACTGGCCCTGCTGCACGATCGGATCGAGGCCGAGGGCCCCTTCGTCGCCCACAGCTCACGCTTCCTCATCGAGGCGCGGAAACCGGACCGGGCCGTGTCCGGGACGTGAGCAGAGTCCCTGCACGACGAGTACGCGGATCGAGCGCTTCCGACCCGACCGCGTCGGGCACGGAAAGTCGGGTCCACCACGGCGGCGCCTTCCTAGCGTGACGACAGGGAAGGAGTCCGGGATGCTGGAGCGGCTGAACCAGGCCATGGAGCACATCGAGTCGCACCTCGATCAGCCGATCGACGTGGCGGATCTCGCGCGCATCGCGGTGACGTCGGAATATCACTTCCGACGGTTGTTCTCGGCGCTGGCCGGCGTCCCGCTGTCGGAGTACATCCGCCGCAGGCGGCTGACCGTCGCGGGCGCCGAGGTGTTCGCCGGCGAGCGGACGCTGCTGGACGTCGCGGTGCGCTACGGCTACGGCTCCGGGGAAGCCTTCGCCCGTGCTTTCCGCACGTTCCACGGTGTGGGTCCGGGTGAGGCCCGACGCACGGGTGCGGCGCTGCGTTCCGGCAGGAAGGCCCGCGTCCCGCTCGTCCACGAGGGGGTCACCTTCTCGGCCCTGAAGGGACCGAGCTTGTGTGCCCGGTGGCCTTCAAGCCGGGTCGCGCTCCCGGCTGTCCCCTACGACAGGACGGCCACGGATCGCATCTACCAGTCCAGGAAGTTGTCAGGTCCCTGGTGGTACGGGTGCGGTGACGAACACCCACGCCGAGCGTGCACGGTTGCGCACATTGACCCCGGCGACGACGTCAGCGGGCCCAGCGAGGCCGCACCGACGACAACAGAAACGGTCCCGGCAGGGACGGTTGTTCCTCGCGGTGTGCCCGCACCGCGGACACCTCTGCGAGGTGTAGGCCGAGTCCACCTCCAGGAACGGCACCCCGGCCCGCTGAGCCTTGTAGGCCAGATGTTCGCCGAGCTGGTGGAACGGCCAGGAAGACACTCGGGCCCGCTGGTGCGCTGGAAGCCGTCCCCGGTCGCGGATACCACCCAGATCCTCCAGGGCAATTCCGCGTCCGGTGCGTTGCGCATCGGCCACGATCGTCTTCGCGATCTTGTGGTTGGTGTGAGTGGCGTGGCGGGCTTCCTTCTTCGCCCGCCGCTTGAGCCTGCGGTTCGCCGAACGGGTGCGCTTGGCCTGCAACTCCTTGCGTTTGCGCGCCTGCCACCTGCGATAACGGTCCAGCCGGCGGCCGGTGTGGTTGCCCCCGTCACTGGTAGTGGCCAGGTTCACCACGCCCCGATCCACCCCGATCCAATCCACCGGATCGGTATTCAACGGCGCGGCCTCGACCTCACACGTCGCCAGCAGGAACCACCTGCCGTCGCGGTGCACCAGATCCGACTCACCCCTGCGACATCTCGCCAGCATCGCCAGATGATCGCGATGGCCAATGTACGGGACGCCGCGCAGCCGCCCCGCCACCGTCCAGATCGACACCGTCCCCGCGTCGTACTGCCACGACAAACACCGGTCATCGAAGGGCTGCGCAGCGTCGGGCCGGAAGACGATCGGCTTCGACTCCGCCCGCACCCGCCGCCTCGACCCCGGACCCCAAGATTCCCGGCCCGGAGGCTCGCCCGCAACGTCGCGTAGGCGTCCACGACCTTCTTCACCGTGCGCACCGCAGGCTGCGCCGACAACCCGAAGCCGGCCTTCAACTCGGCGTAGATGAGCTTTTGCAGGTCGTTGCGGGAGAACACACCGGCCCCGAACGCCGCTGCCGAGGCCCGGTCCGCCGCCGCGTTGCACGTACGCAGCGTCGCCTCCAGCGCCGCCGCCTGCTCCGGCGACGGCAACAGCTTCACCTGCACCACCAACTTCACCCCGCCAACCTAGACAAGGCCACTGACAACGCAGCTTGACCGGCAACGAAGCGACAACGACGCCGCTCCGCGCCGCCGAACCAAGGGGCCGATTCCTCCCGGCCCTGAAGGACGGGCATCCTCGGTAGAAGTCCGGTGAACCCGGCGATCGCCGAGTTCATCCGGGGCATCGACCCCGAGGCGCTGGCGCGCATCACGGCGTTGTCCGACCAGGAACCGGCGGGAATCGTCGGAGTGGGCGACCAGCTCGATCCGAGTCGTGCGGAGGGAACGGAACTCGACTATTACCACGGCGTGGTGACCCGCCGCGCAACGCCCGAGGACATGGACGCCCTCACCGTCCCGGCAGGAGTGTGGGCCGTCTTCGAGAACACCGGCCCGTTCCCGCAGGCGCTCCAACACCTGTGGCCCGACGTGTTCACCCAGTGGTTCCCCTCGAACCCGTACCGGAGCAGGCCGGGGCCCGAGATCCTGCGGGTGGGCCTGGTTCAGGACAGGGCGGAGGCGGACGCGGAACTGTGGATTCCCGTGGAGCCCGCAGCCTGAGCGGGCATGTGCCGGCGGCTCGCGGACGG
This sequence comes from Streptomyces meridianus, assembly GCF_023703325.1. Lineage (GTDB taxonomy): Bacteria > Actinomycetota > Actinomycetes > Streptomycetales > Streptomycetaceae > Streptomyces > Streptomyces meridianus. The sequence continues at coordinate 20,148 of NZ_JAMQGM010000011.1, read as the reverse complement.
GTCCGGGCCGCCGGCAGGCGCGGCGGATCGTCTCTGTGCCGGCCGCGGTTCGGCTCGCCCCGACGCACCAGGCGCTGTGATCACCACGTGCCCGTGTGGCACGAAAGGGCAGCCGTCAACAGGGCCACCCGGCCGGGGGCGCTCCCCCCGGCCGGGGCGGTGTCGGCCGATTCAGTCGCCGGCGGCGATACGGGCGAGGCGTCGGGCCTCGTCGCGGGCCTCGCGGGCGATCGTGTCCTCGTCGACGGTGGCGAGGTGGTTGTCCTCGACGACCGGCCGCCCGTTGACCAGCGAGAGGGTCACCGGGGCCGCCGCACCGAGCACCAGCGCGGCGACCGGGTCGACGATCGTCGAGTGCCCCAGACCGTCGAGCTTCCACAGCACCAGGTCGGCGAGCTTGCCCGGCTCCAGCGACCCGATCTCCCGCTGTCTGCCCAGGACTTGGGCCCCGCCGTAGGTGCCCAGCCGCAGGGCCTGCCGGACGTTCAGGGCCTTCTCGCCCCCGGCCAGCCGGTGAATGAGCAGTGCGTTGCGCAGCTCGGTGTGGAGTTCGCCCGACTCGTTGGACGCGGTTCCGTCCACGCCGAGCCCGACGGGAACTCCCGCCCTCAGCATGTCGGGCACCCGGGCGGTTCCGGCGGCGAGGCGGGCGTTGGAGGAGGGGCAGTGCCCGACGCCGGTACCGGTGCGGGCGAACGCCTCGATGTCGGCGTCGTTCATGTGCACGCAGTGGGCCATCCACACGTCGTCGCCCAGCCAGCCCGTGGACTCGAAGTAGTCGGTGGGCCCCATGCCGAACAGCTCCTTGCAGAACTGCTCCTCCTCCACGGTCTCCGAGCCGTGCGTGTGCAGCCGGACTCCCTTGCGGCGGGCCAGGGCGGCGGCCTCACGCATGAGGTCGGTGGACACGGAGAACGGCGAGCAGGGTGCGACGCCGATGCGCAACATCGAGTCGAACGAAGCGTCGTGGTGGGTGTCGATGGCCTCCTCGGTGGCGAGGAGCGCCGCTTCGGTGGTCTCGACGGCGAAGTCCGGCGGCAGTCCGCCGTCCGACTCGCCGCGGTCCATGGAGCCGCGCGTGGGGTGGAAGCGGACCCCCATCTCGCGGGCGGCGCGGATCTCGGCGCCGAGCAGGTCGCCGGAACCCCGTGGGAAGACGTAGTGGTGGTCCATGGCGCTGGTGACGCCGCCGCGCACCATCATGGCCAGGGAGCCGCGGGCCCCCGCGTACACCATCGGCTCGTCGATGCGGGACCAGGTGGGGTAGAGCGCGACCAGCCAGTTGAAGAGGTTGGAGTCCTGGGCGAGTCCGCGGGTCAGCCACTGGTAGAAGTGGTGGTGGGTGTTGACCAGGCCCGGGGTGGCGAGGTGGCCGGTGCCGTCGACCCGCCGGACCACGTTGTCCAGGCCGTCGGGGGCGGGCCCCGCGCCGACGGACTCGATGCGGTTCCCGGCGACGACGACGTGCCCGGTGCCGTACTCGGTGTCGTCGGCGTCGACCGTGGCGACGGCGCAGTTCTCGATGACGATGCGCTCGACCGGTCCGGTGGAGTCCGTCGGTGGTGCCATGTCGTGTTCCCCGTTCTCTCTCTCGGCAGGATCTGCGCCCCGAAGGTGCGGCTGTCAGGGCTCAGGGTCGTCAGAGGTTCGTCATGTCGACCGGGATCCGCTGCTGCGCGCCCTCGCGCAGCACGGTCGCCTCGATCAGACCGTAGGGGCGGTCGGCGGCGAAGTAGACACCCCCGTCGGCGTTTTCATTGGTGAGCCCGAACGGCTCCAGGTCCACCAGGAAGTGGTGGTTGTTGGGCAGCGAGAACCTGATCTCGTCGATCTCGGGCAGGTTCTCGACGACCCGGGAGCCCATCTGGAACAGCGTCTGCTGGAGCGAGAGGCTGTAGGTCTCGGCGAAGGCCTCGAGGATGTGCCGGCGGGCCTGCTGGTAGCTGCTGTCCCAGTCGGGCGAGCGTTCGTCGTCCGAGGTCCAGTTGTGGCGCCAGCAGGCGGAGACGTCTGTGGCCAGGATGCGGTCGTACGCCTCGGGCAGGGTGGTGTAGCGGTCCTTGACGTAGCCCCAGAACTCCGAGTTGGTGGAGTTGAGGACGGTGAGGTCCTTGAGTCCGGTGAGGATCTCCCAGTTCTCGCCGTCGAACGTGATCTGGGCGGTGCGGATCTCCCGGCCGTTGCGGACGAACGAGTGGTTGATCTCGTCGGCGCCGGCGGTGCGGGAGTCGCTCCCGGACGCTCCGATCCGGTCCCAGGCGTACTCCTCGATGCGGATCCGTGCCGTGCCGATCGCCTCCTGGCCGGTGACGAAGTGCCGGGCCAGGTGGATGCCGAACTGCTCGGCGCTGTCGATGCCGTGTTCCCGGGCGAAGGCGAACACGGTGTTCTTGGTGGTGTCGGTGGGCAGCACGTTGGCGTTGCTGCCGGAGTAGTGGACCTCGTCCATGTCGCCGGAGAGGGACACCGAGACGTTGAGATCCTTGATGTGGTGGACGCTGCCGTCGCGGGTGACCTTGACGACGCGGGTCTCGGCCTTGCCGTACTGGTTCTGGCCGAGGACGGCCTTGCGGGAAGGTGACATGGCGGTGCTAGCTCCCTCGGTATACGGAGTAGCCGAACGGGCTGAGCAGCAGAGGCACGTGGTAGTGCTCGCCCGGGTCGACGGCAAAGGTGATCGCGACCTCGGGGAAGAAGCAGACGGCGCCCTCGCCGGAGGAGCCGGCGTCCGCGCTTCCGCCCTGACCGGCGGTGCGGCCGGCGAAGTATGCCTCGGTGGCGAACTCGAGACGTGCGTGGGTGGTGCCCTCGGCGAGGGCGGGCAGGTCCTTGCAGCGGCCGTCGGCGTCCGTAACGGAGGCCCCGTGCTCGTGCCACGTTCCACCGGGGCCGCTGCGGACGGACAAGCTGACGGCGACACCTGCTGCGGGGCGTCCGAGCCCGGTGTCCAGGATGTGCGTGGAGACCGATGTCGGCCTGGGGCTGGTCACGCGGTTCCTCCCTCCTCCGCCAGACGGGTGAGGCGGATGCGGTTGATGAGGCCGAGCTGAGTCCGGACGATCTCCCGCTCCTGCGCGGGAGCATTGTCGATCCGGTGGCGGATCGCCTCCCGCATCTGTTCGGCGCCGAGGCCGGAGGCGCAGATGAGGAAGACGTGGCCGAACCGCTGCTGGTAGGCGAGGTTCAGTTCGCGCATCTCGGTCTTCAGGTCCTCCGGGGCGTCCGCCATGCCGCGCTGCTCGCGGGTGGAGGCCGGGTCGCCCGGCTCGGGCCGCCCGATGGGAGGGTGTCCGGCCATGGCCTCGTCGAGGTCGTCGGCGGTCAGCCCGGCCATGGCGGCGTCATTGGCCGAGAGGAGGGCGTCGAGGTCTTCGTAGGGACGGCGGGCGAGCACCTCACTCGTCCAGGAGGAACTGGTGCACACCTTCCTCAGTACGGCGCGCGCCTCGCTGTCCTCGGCGGTGTTGAGCCGGGACAGGCCGGGGGTCGGGCTCGACGTCACGGGATCCTCCGCGGCCTGCAAGCTGTCGGGGCTGGGCGCCGAGCGGTCCTCGGCGCGTTCCTGGTGCTGTGGCCGGAAAAGTTCACCTGCTCGCGACGCCCTGTACGGCGCCTCGCTGCGTTGTCGCATCGCCCGAGTACGCCCGGTACGAGGACGATTCTCCGCCTTGCGATGCACCGCACCGGACGCCGCGAGCCACCCGGGAAACCTTTCCGGTCACAGCACTAGCTAACGCCCCACCACCCCGAGACGTCAACAGTTTGTTGAAACAGTCTGCCGACGGTCTCCGGCAGCGGCAACACGAGGGCGCCCGTGCGAGGCAGGCACCCCGCATGCACGCCGCTGCGACCGGATCTCAGCGGTCCTTCGCGGCTGTCGGTGCGCACCGAAGAGACGCACGTCCCCCTCCGGCAAGAACCGGGCCTCCACCGGATGGCCGTGGACCGCGGAAGCCGGAACACGGGCGCTGCCCGGGACTCGGGCACGAGGAGCTGTCTCGAGGAGTTGTCGAACCGTCTCTGCAGGCAGGGCCATTCATTGCGCCTCGCCCCGGCGCTTCTCGGCGCGCTTCTCCTCTTGGGAGTTGATGTAGTTGTAGACGGTGAAGCGACTGACGCCCAGCGCGCCGGCCACCGTCTCCACCCCGTGCCGCACCGAGAAGGCACCCCGGGTCTCCAGAAGGCGCACGACGGACTGTTTGGTGCGGCGGTCCAGCTCGGACAGCGGTACGCCGTGGCGCCGTTCGAGCTCCGCGAGGATGTGGTCGAGGGAGTCGGAGAGGTGGGGCAGACGCACGGCCAGCACCTCGCGGCCCTCCCAGGCGAGGACGACGTCGTCGTCCCGGGCGTCCTCGGGGGCGACCATCTCACCGCCCATGGCGTCCACCAGGGGTTTGACGGCGGCCACGAAGGGGTGGCCCTCGGCTGCGGTCATGCCTCGCCCTCAGCGACCACGTTGACCTGGATCGAGACCCGCGTGGCCCCGGCCTCCAGGGTCCGGCGCAGCATGGTGTCGACGGTGGCGAGCACCGTCTCGGCCGGCCCATCCGCCGTGTTGCCGAACGGACCGACGTCGATGTCCTCGAGCCCGGCACGCTGCACGACCTCGCGCGCCACCACCGCGTGCGGGGGTGCCTCGTCGAGGTCGAAGGGCTCGGTCGTGAACTCGACCCGCAGTCGTCGCACCATGCCCTCAGCGTAGTCGGCGGGCCGCCGGGGCCCGCGGCCTCGTACCGCGGACCGGGTGCCGGCCGCCCGCGGGGGCGGCCGGCACCCGGATCAGTGGCGTCCCCAGCCGGGGACGGAGCCGTCCATCGTCAGCTCGTACTGGTCGTAGCGGTGCATGAGGTCCAGCAGCTCGTCCTCGGTGGGCCGGTTGCCGTCCTGGTAGAGCTCGGCGAGCCCCCGGAAGTACTCCTCCCGGTTGATGGCCGGGGTGAAGACGATGAGCATCGTCGCCTGGTCCTGGTACGGATTGCGGAAACCGTGCGACATGTTCTCGGGGACGTTCACGAACGTGCCGCGCGGGGCGGCGAAGCTCTTCCCGTCGAGGTGCAGTTCCACCACGCCGTCCAGGACGTAGAAGGCCTCGAGCTGTTCACGGTGCACGTGCGGAGAGGCACCGGGGGCACCCGGGTCCATCTGGTGCTCGAACAGGCCCAGCCGGTCGTCGGTCCAGCCGCCGACGGCCTTGAAGGTCGTCTGCGTGGTGGTGCCGATCTTCACTGCCTCGCCCTCGCCGGGCAGGAATATCTTGGGCAGCATGGTCATCCGGTCTCACTCCTCAGTGTGTCGTCCGTGGGGACGTCGGTCGTGCCATCCGTGGGGACCTGCGGGGCGGCGTCAGTTCTCGTCGCTGTCGGCAGCGGCCTGGAGCCATGACAGGTATCTCTCGCCGGTGTCCGGGAAGACGGTGACGAACCTCTTGCCGGCGTATCCGGGCCGCGAGGACAGCACCCGGCAGGCGTGGGCGGCCGCCCCGGATGAGACCCCGACCAGGAGGCCGGCCGTGCGGGCCACCGTGCGGGCGGTCGCGAAGGCGTCGTCGTCGGACACGGTGACGACCTCGTCGATCAGGCCGATGTCGGTGGTGTCCGCCACGAACCCGCCGTTCAGGCCGGGGATGCGGTGGAGGCCGCCCCATCCCTGGCTGATGACGGGCGAGCGCTCGGGCTCGACGGCCACCACCCGGATCGCCGGGTCCTGCTCCTTGAGGTAGCGGGCGGTGCCGGTCAGGGTGCCGCCGGTGCCGACTCCGCAGACCAGGACGTCCAGTTCGCCGCCGGTGTCGTTCCAGATCTCCGGCCCGGTCGTGGCGTAGTGCGCCTCCACGTTGTCGGGGTTCTCGTGCTGGCAGGCGAACCAGGAACCGGGCAGGTCGCGATGGATCTCCTCGGCCTTCTCGATCGCGGCCACGTAGCCCTTCTCGTGCGGTGTCCTGACGATCTCGGCGCCGAACGCGCGGAGCATCTGGACGCGCTCGTTGGTGGCGTTGTCCGGGAGCACGATCACGCACCGGTACCCGCGGGCCGCGCACAGGGCGGCCAGGGAGATCCCGGTGTTCCCGGAGGTGGCCTCCACCACGGTGCCGCCGGGGCCCAGCAGACCGCGCTTCTCGGCGGCTTCGATCATGTACAGACCGGTACGGTCCTTGACGCTCGAGAGCGGGTTGGCCATCTCCAGCTTGGCGTGCACCGTGGTTCCGGTGTCCGGTGCAGCGAGGTCGAGCCGGACCATGGGGGTTCCCCCGATGAGGTCTTCCAGCGAGTCGGCGAGCGGGCGTTGGGGCAGCGACAGCACGATGTCCTCCGTTTCGGTGGGTCGGATCACCAGGTGGGGAAGGCGGTGACCGCGCCCCTGTCCCGGCCCCCAGCGGCTGCTGCCGCGGGGTGGTGGAACTGCTGAAGCGGCGGCAGCCCTGCCGGCTGCAACCGTCTGCGGGCGGGGGCGGCCTTCGGCGCGAGGACGCGGGAGCCGCCCGGGACGTCCTCGACGACCAGGGCCTGTGCACCGATCACCGCGTCGTCCCCGACGGTGATCGGGCCGAGCAGGGTGGCGTTGGCTCCGATGACGACCCGGTCGCCGAGCCGCGGGTGGCGGCGCGACCCCTCGGGCCGGGCCGCGTCGTGCCACCAGCCGACCGAGCCCAGCGTCACCTGGTGGAAGACCGTGACGTCGTCTCCGATGACCGCGGTCTCCCCGATCACCACCCCGGCGCCGTGGTCGACGAAGAAACGCCGGCCGATCTCGGCGCCGGGATGGATCTCGATGCTCCCCGACAGGACCCGGGCGGCCACCGAGACGAGGCGCGCCGCGCGGCGGAGCCCCCGGCGGTGCAGGCGGTGCGCCACCCGGTGCCCCCAGAGGGCCGGCAGGGACGGGTGGAGCAGGGCCTCGGTGCGCGACCTCACCGAGGGGTCCCGCTCCCGGATGGTGTCCAGGTCGGCGGATGCTGCCCGGAAGAGGTCCGCAGCGCTCACCGCGATCCCTCGGAGACACCGGCTTCCCGAGCGGTGTCGACGGGCTCGTCCTGCGGGCCGGCCGCCGGGGCGGCAGCGGGCGCGGATTCCCCGCTGACACTGCGCAGTTGCTTGACGCGGTTCTCGGCGTACCCCATGCCGACGAGCACCACCAGACCGCCGACCAGCAGGTTCCAGGTGACCGGCTCGCCGAGGGCCAGAACGCTGATCACCACCGCGGCCACCGGGACCACGTAGTTGACCGCGGATGCCGTGGTGGCGCCGACCTCGCCGATGAGCGAGAAGTACAGGATGTAAGCGAGGCCGGTGCTGAAGAGTCCGAGCACGACGATGCTCAGGGTCACCCGGGTGGTGAAGTGCGGGGTGTCCCAGGCGAGGAAGGGGGTCACCAGTCCCTGCAGGACAGCGGCGGCGACGAGCTGCGACGCGGCGAGCGAGAGCGGTGCGAGCCCGCGGGGTGAGAGGTACTTGCGGACGTAGACGAATCCGGCGGCGTAGCTGAGTGCCGCTCCGACGCAGGACAGCTGGCCTCCGAGCGATCCGGCCGCCTCCCGCCACGGGCCGATGACCAGCACCACCCCGATGAAGCCGGCGACGAGGCCGACGGCCTTGCGCGAGGTGACCCTTTCGGCGGGCAGGAGCACGGCGGCGAGCGTCATGGTGAGCAGCGGGGTGGCGCCGACGAGGACGCCCGCGATGCCCGCGCCGGTGGTCTGCTCGCCGTAGGACAGCAGGAGGAACGGGATGACGTTGCCGAACAGTGCGGCGGCGGCCACATGGCCCCAGAGGTCGGCCGAGCGGGGCAGGGGGGCCTTGCGGATTCCGGCGATGGCGAGCAGTACGACGGCACCGAGCACGAGCCGGCCCAGCACGAGCTGGCTGGGTGTCAGTCCTTCCAGGGACATCTTGATGAAGGTGAAACTGCTTCCCCAGAGGGTGGCCAGCAGCAGGAACCGTACGACGGTGGCGTTCTTCATGTGTCTCTTTCCTCAGTTCCCTCAGTAGTTCGGTGTCTTGCGCAGAAGGTTCTTCCGGCCGACGATCTCCGGGACGTAGACCTGCTCGTTCCAGAACTCCTGCTCCACCGGTTCGAGCGCGATCGACACTGCGCCCTCGTCGCACCCGAGAGCGTCCGTCAGGGCCTGGGTCACCACCGTGACCAGGGCGTCCTCCCGTTCCTTGTCGAGCGGGACGGGGAAGTGCTTGATGTTGACGTGCGGCATGCGGCCTCCTTCGGTCCGGGGATCATTTGCCGACGCTCAGGCGGTGGTGGATGACATCGACGAGCTCGTCGATGCCGGGGTCCCTGAGCATGCTGTAGTGATCGGCTTCGAGGTTGACGACCGTGGGCGCCTTCGCCGAATAGCCGCTGCTGTTCTCGATGAAGGAGTAGTCGTCGCCCTGCGCCTTGAAGATCGTCACGGGGGCCGAGATCCTTCTTTCCACCAGCTCCCGGAATGCGTACTTGAACTGGAACGTCTGGTAGACGACCTTCATGATCCGCTTCGCCAGGTCCACGTCCAGGTTGTTGAACGTTCCGCTGATGTAGGACGCGAAGCTCTCCTCGTCCTTGGCCACTTTCAGGCACTCGGCCAGCGCCGGATCGCTGATGCTGCCCGAGAAGACCGAATAGAGAATGGTCACGTAGGCCTCGTTGTGGTATGTGGCCTCGGTCGCGTCGGCGTTTCCCGTCCCGCTGCGGAGCTTCGGCGACCCGGGGGCTATGAGGAACAGGTTCTCCACCTCGTCACCGGCCTTTTCGAGCTGGTAAGCGGTTTCGAAGGCGACCCTGGCGCCGAACGAGTAACCCCACAGCGTGTAGGGGCCGTTCGGCTGGATGTGCTTGATCTCCTTGATGTCCTCGGCGGCCATCTCCTTGATGGCCGCGAAGGGCGTCTCGTCCTGGTTGATGCCGTGCGCCTGCACTCCGTAGAAGGGCCGGCCGAGGCCCACCCTGCCGGCCAGCAGCCGCAGGTTCATGGTGTAGCCCCCGAGTCCGGGCCAGCAGAAGACCGGCTTCTCCGTACCGTCGCCGTGCAGCCGGACGAGCCGTGAGGACGTCCCACCGCCCAGGGCGTCGACCCGGTGCGCGAGTTTCTCGACGGTCGGCGACTCGAAGAGGACCTGCAGCGGCAGTCCGCGCTGGAACTCCTTGTTCATCTTGTTGATGAGCCCGACGGCAATGAGCGAATTGCCGCCGGATTCGAAGAAGTCGTCGAGCACGGAAACCCTCTCGCGCTTCATCTCCTTCTTCCAGAGCTCGCTGATCCGCTGCTCGGTGATCGTGCGCGGCGGGACGAAGGGACGGTCCGCGAAGTCCACGTCCCGCTTCTCCAGCGCCTGGAGGTCGATTTTCCCGTTGGCGGTGAGGGGCATTTCGTCCAGCACGACGACCCGGTTCGGCATCATGTAGTCCGGCAGGAAGTTGACCAGGTCGTCCCTGATCATTTCCGCCGGACCCTTCATGTGCACGACGTCCTCCTTCATCCCCTCGCTGCGGATCTGTTCCTCGCTGACCCGTCCGCCGACGAAGAAGTACGACGGTCCGGACTCCAGTCCGCAGGCGGCGAGAACGGAGTCCATCCGACGCGCGGAGGGCAGGTCGTTGCCCGACTTGGAGCTGTATCCGGAGGACATGAAGCCGAGCCCGAGATCGTTCATCTGAAGGCTCTGGAGCTTCCGCCCCAGATCGACGTAGCTCGCCCAGTCGTCGGGGCCCTTCCGGACGACGGTGATCCCGAGCGACGCACGGTCGTAGACCGCCTGATTGATGGCGATGACGTGCTTTCTCAGCACCAGTTCGTCGGAAATTCGCTCCAGATCACCGTCCCGGTACCGGTACTGGCCGGCCGGCAGGTCCTCGATTTTTCCGGGATGAGACTGGACGTAGACGTCGAAGGAGTCTTCGCACGGTGTTCCGGCGTCCGCTGGAACGATGTCGAACGTGCCGAGGTAGTAGTCCTCGTCCGCGCACTCCAGGCCGTCCTTGACCGCGGGCGTGTACGCGGCCCGCCTGATTCCCAGCCCGTATTCCGGCAGCACTTCCTCGAACAGGCCGACCATGTGGCCGGCCTCGATCTCGAGGACCTCCCGGATGTTGTTCTTGTAGACGGGCTCGATCGCCCTTTTCCTACCGATGAAATGGATTCCGAACCGGTCACCGCCGGCCGCGTCCTTCCGTTGCAGGAGGACGAGCTGGTGCTTGACGGGGTGGTAGTAGTAGCAGCCCGGTTCCAGTCCGCCGATCCCGTTCAGATCGAGGTACATCTGCGTCGCGTACAGAGAACCGGGCGAGGCGTAGCCGTACTTCGGCAGCAGCCGCTCGTCGCTGAGGTACTGCCCGAAGTACCTCAGGATCTGCCCGATCTCGCCGAAGCCGAGCGACCGCGGACTGCGGGACCCCCGGTGTCCGGGCCTGCGCTCCAGCAGACGCAGGACGTCGGCCCGGGACACTTCTCCGCCCTCGAAGAAGCGGTAGGTCTTGCGGGAGAACGCCTGCCGCCGCTGCTCCCGGGCGGGCTCCCGGCCGGGCAGGTCCAACACCGACCTGCCCCGGAGCTCCTCGGGCGTCCGGCAGCCCATGTTCGACAGCTGCGCCTTCACCTGGAGCTTGTTCGCCTTGGACTGGTGGTGGGCGCCGTGGTTGCCCTGGTCCATCAGGGCGGCCTCCCTGGGGTTCAGTTCCACGAAGGCGATCAGGTTCTGGAATCCGCTGCGCGGGTCGTCCTTGACGACGATCGCCGCGTTCTTCACCCAGTCGTGGCTCTCGATGGGCAGCCGTATCTCGTCCAGCTCGACCCGGAAGCCCCGCAGCTTCACCTGGTTGTCCGTGCGGCCGGCGAACTGGAGGGTGCCGTCGGCGTTCCGGGAGACGAGGTCCCCGGTCCGGTACAGGATGGGGTGAGCAGGATCCGAGGAGAAGGGATTGCGGATGAACCGGTCTGCGGTCAGTTCCGGGCGGTGCAGATAGCCTCGCGCCAACTGCACACCGCTGACGTAAAGTTCGCCGACCTCCCCGACGGCGACCGGCTCGCGGCTACCGTCGAGCACGTGGTATTCGGTGTTCCGGACCGGGGAACCGATCGAAATCGCGTGCGGCCCGTCCGCGACGGTTCCCCGGTCGACGACGAAAGCGGACGCGTTGATGGTGCATTCCGTCGGCCCGTAGAGATTGACCAGATCGCAGTGCGGAAGGGCGTCCAGTAACTGCACGGCCAAGTTCTTCGACAGTGCCTCCCCACCGCTGAAGATCTGGGTGAGCGAGGTGCAGCGGCGGAATTCCTCCGCGTCCACGAGTGCCTGGAGCAGTGTGGGCACGCACTGGAGCGTGGTGACACCGTGCCGGACCACGGTCTCCATGAGCCGTTCCGGGTCCCGGTACACGCCCGGACTTCCCATGACGACCCGGGCCCCGCATGCCGGGGCGAGGATCTCCCATTGCGCGGCGTCGAAACTCATCGGCGTCTTCTGCAGGACGGTCTTTCCCCGGTCCAGCCCGCACGCCTCGTGCATCCACTGCATCTGGTTGACGATGCTGCGGTGTTCGATCATCACCCCCTTCGGCTTTCCGGTGCTGCCGGATGTGTAGATGACATACGCCAGATGGTCCGGCCGCAGGCCCGGGGCAACCACGTCGTTTCCGGATCCGACGAGCGATTGCGCGAAGCCGGCCGCTTCCTCCAGGGTGACGATCCGCGTCCCGCGCGGCGCGAGTGCGGCCAGCTTGGGCCGCAACTGCTCCTGGGCGAAGACGATCCCGGCACGCGAGTCCTCGATCATGTAGCGCAGGCGTTCTTCGGGGTACTCCGGCGACAGCGGCAGATAGGCGCCCCCGGAGCGCAGAATTCCCCAAGCACCCACCATGAGTTCGGCAGAGGGCTCGACGAACAGTCCGACCCGGTCGTCCGGAACGACTCCGAGATGCACCAGATACGCCGCCACGTCCCGGCTGCTCTCCACGAGCCGACGACAGGACATCGTGTCGTCTCCCGCGACGACAGCGATGGCGTCCGGATGCGCCTCGGCCTGTTCCAGGAGAAATTCAGGGAGGCATCTTCCTCCGGGGAATGCGGGACTCATCGCGCTGAATTCCTTTCGGCCCAGTCGGACAGACGTGATGCGCTTCTCGTTTCGGAGTTGCCGTCCACCTCTCACACCGGAATCGGGGCGGGCACCGGGCCCGCCCCGGGGATGCTCATCCCCAGCCGGTGTCGTCGCCGTCCTCGCCGCCGGTCATTCCGGGGAGAAGGACGGATGACGCGCCGGCCGCCGGCCGGAAATCCTGTGCGGCCGCCGTCGGAGCGGTGATGCCGGTCAGGGTGAGGACCGCCACGCCGGCGGTCAGGAGAAAGCGGGCACCGATGATCTTCATGGGTCGCATGAACCTTCTGTGTGAGCTGCAGATATCCACCGCCGGATTCCAGTCACCGGGGAGGAACTGGTTCACAGTCACATCAGACCTGAGTCATATTCGAGGCGTTGCAGGGGGCGTGTTCACGCACGTCGTATACACGAAGGGGGCCCATACCATGCCTACTGGCATCATTCGGGACAATTCACCTACGCCTCAGCTCAGCAGCGAGGCCCTGCGCGCCTACGCCTTCGCAGTGAACCGGATCCGCTTCTTCCCCGAGGAACTCGCCGAATCCCTCGACATGGACCCCGGTTCGGCGAAGCGAGCCATCGACGAACTGGAGGCGCTGCATCTGCTGGGCCGGGTCCTCGACAACCCGAGCGAACTCACCCCCGTCCCTCCGGAGTCCGCCGCAGCACAGGTCCTCACCCCCCTGGAACAGGAGGCGCGGCAGCAGCAGCGCCTCATCGACGAGGTCCGGGCCCGCCTCCAGTCCCTCATCCCGCAGTACGAGGCCGGGGCGGCGCACCGAAGACGGGCCGAGTGCATCGAAACCGTCACTGACCTCGCCTCCGTGCGCAGCGTCATCCTGAGTGCCAGCCTCCGCTGCACCACCGAGGTTCTCACCGCGCAACCGGGCGGCGGTCGCCGCACCGAGGTCCTCGAGGAGGCCATCGCCCGGGACGAGCAGATGCTGCGGCGAGGCGTGTCGATGCGCACGATCTACCAGCACACCGCGCAGTACAGCCAGCCCACGATCACCTATGTCGAGCGGACCACCCAACTCGGCGCCCGGGTGCGCACGGTGGGCGACGGGCTGCACCGCATGCTGGTCTTCGACCGTTCCATGGCGGTGATCGAGGTCCGGGACGATCCCAACGCAGCCCTGGTCGTCCGTGAGCCGAGCCTCATCGAGTTCATGTGCACCGTGTTCGAGCAGACCTGGCTCCGCGCCCTGCCCTTCGCGACCAGTTCGCTCTCCCGCGAACAGGCCAAGGCATTATCCGAGCAGATCCGACAGTCGATCGCCGGCCTGCTGGCCGAGGGACTGGACGACAAATCGATCGCGCGCCGGCTCGGCATGTCGGAACGTACCTGCCAGCGCCACATCTCGGAGATCATGTCGCGCATCCGGGCCCGGAGCCGTTTCCAGGCCGGCTACCTCCTCTGCAAGCTTCAGGACGGCTGACCGCATGCGGCTGCGGGGCCGCGGCCGCGCAGCCGGCGCCCCCGCCCTCCCCGCCCGTGCGCCGGTAGCCGAACCGCAGCCGCAGCAGGTCGTCCCGGTGCACGGGCCGCAGCCGGACCAGCCGCAGCGCTCCGGGAAACGGCTGCACCCGTCATGCATCCGCCCGTGCACAAGCCCCGCCCCTGTCCCCGGACGTCCCGAGCGCCGGTGCCTCAGGGCGGAAGTCTGCCATCGGGGAACGTCGGAGGAGTGCGAGACCGAGGTGCGCGGGCCGACGGTCCTTCCGGCAGGCTCCGGGAAGGGGAGCGCCCGATCGTTCTCCGGGGAACGGCCCAGGGACCGTCCAGCCCGTGCCGCCCGGAACTTCCGGGCCGCACGGCTGGGCGCTCCCGGAAGCCGGACCGGGCACGCGACGGTGGGGAGTCGCCTATCGTCCGCCCATCATCTCTTCCAGCTCGGGCAGCAGTTCGGCGGACCGCGCCATCAGCCGGAGCCGGTCGCCACCCCGGCCCACCTCCCGCACCAGGTGGAACCCCTGCAGGGTGTAGCGCCGGACGAGCCCGGCATCCGTGCAGACGCGACGCACCCAGTCCCGCCCCTGCTGGGCGGCACGGTCCACGGCCCACCACGCCATCATCCGTCCCAGTCGGTACAGGTGGTACGACGGGTCGGTGAAGGACGACGACAGATAGAACGCGGGTTCCCGCCGCTCGGCGGCGGACCATCCCAAGGTGGGAGCTTCTTCGAAGAGCGTGGTGAATCCGACCACGCGCCCCTCGTTCTCGACGAGGACCCACACCGGGAACACCGGGTCCGCCACCTGGGCGGCAATCAGATCGGCCGAGTCACTCCGGCCGGGCATCCCCCGCTCCTCCAGCCAGGCGCTCCGCGCAAGGGCGACCCTTCGAACCGACGCCTCGTCACCAGGGGTGGCGGGCCACATGGAAAACCTCTTCTCGGCGGCCACGATCCGGCCTCTCCCTTCAGTTCGGACCATGTCCCGCCGGGTGAGATACGACGCCCGGCGGGGCTGATGCCCGTAAACCACCGCCACCGGTCGATGGTCACTTCCGCACGTCAGATGCCGCCCCGCTCCCGATGCCGAAACTGATCACATGTGCGAAATTGTCCCATTTATGTAACGAGGAACGTTTCTTCTGGCGAAGAGCTCAGGTATCCAGACATCTTGGCCTCTCTCCTCCGAGAGGAAAGCTGAAAAATCTGCAGAACTGGCGTGGTCGGCAACGCTCTCGCCGAGAGGCACCGAGCCCCGGCGCGCCCAAGTCCACGACACCACCGCACACGGACGGGGTCACCGGTTCCGACCCGATGACCCCGTCGCATGACCCCCAACCCGCACAACGCAAGGGGTGTAGGCCATGAAGGAATCGTCCACCCGTAACACTGCGTCCGCATCGCACGTGCATCGAGTCGAACGAGCACGTTCCGGAGACGTCGACGCGTTCGCCAGTCTCTACCACGACTACCGCGCCAACGTGTTCCGGTACACGCTCGCCAGGATGCGGAACCCGGCCCAGGCCGAGGACATCACCAGCGAAACGTTCATCCGCGCCTTCCAGGCCATCCACAATTTCACGCCCACCCACGTGGACATCGGGGCCTGGTTCATCACCATCGCGCGGAACCTGACCGTCGACTACGCCAAGTCCGCATGTGCCCGCCGGGAATGGCTCGTCGACGACGTGGTCGGCTGGGACCGGGCCGTCGTGCCCTCGGCCGAGGACCAGGTTCTGCAGACCGCCCGGTACGACCCGCTGCGCCAGGCTCTGCTGGCCCTGCCGAGCGACCTGCGCGAAGCCCTGGTACTGCAGTACTGGGCAGGCTGGCCGAAGCAGCGCATCGCCCGGCGGATGAAGCGCCCCACCGCGGGCGCCGTGAAATCCATGAGGAACCGGGCCATCCAACAGCTCCGGACGAGCCTCGACGCGGGGACCTTCACCCCATGACGCCCGCGGAAGGGAACCACCACAGCGGACCGGCCGCCCCGGCCGCACCCCTGTTGCCCATTTCCCCCCTGCTGTCGGACCTCCCGGCGGGAGTGCACCTGACCGCCACGGAAGCCCACCGGGTCATGTTGCACTGCGCACTGGACTCGGCCGGCGTGCGCCTCCTCTCGGACGATGTACTGGCCGTCATCCGCATCGCCGAACTCAACTACCCCACGGTCGGCGCCGTCGTCTCCTGGCTCGGCCAGACGGAGCATCGCCACTGGTAGACGGTCCGCGCCCCACAGCCGCAGCCCCCGAGCAGCGCATCCTCGGGGGCTGCCGTTGCGGACCCTGAGCCGCCCCCGCGCCTGCCGGGCCCCACCGCGTCCTGCGCGCTTCCGCGCGTTCCCCGTGGCCGAACTGCTGCGAGTGACTCCCCAACTCGCCCTGTGTGGTGGACGATGGCAGCCGAAGAGACCCCCACGAACAGCGCTGGAGCCGAGATGGCAGAGAGCGTGCCGGTGCAGTGCCCCGCGTGCCTCCGGGAGCACTCGTTCAGCCCGCCGACCTTTCCCTGTGCCTGTGGCGCGCCACTGACGCTCCCGATGCTGCGCGGCGCCGACCCCGTGCCTCTGGGGCACCCCACATGGGAGAACTCCTGGGTCGCGGTGCGCTGCGCGTCGTGCGCGCGTGTCGACCAGTGGCCGCAACCCGAACTCGGCTGCACCTGCGGCGCGGTGCTGCACCTGCCGGTGGCCGAGGCCTCGCTCGGTCACGGGCCGGTGGCCCCCGGCGAGTACAGCGCCGTGCAGCCGGCCCGCACCTGCGACGACCCCCGGCCCGCCTTCCAGCCGGTGACCATACGCACCAGCCGGGACGCCGTCACCGCGGCCGGCCTCTACCTGAAGTGGCTCGGGTTCACCGATCTCACCCGGTCCGGCGAGCGCCCGGCATCCGGCATCGACATCCGGGGCAGCGGAGTGGTCGCCCAGGTGGACCCGGCGACCAGCCCATCGCGTCTGCGCGACATCGAATGCCTGTGGCTGCACGGGCTGAACACGTCGTCCCTGCCGGTGTTCTTCTCGCTGGCGGGCTACGCACACAACGCCCGGGCCCGAGCCGACGACCTGTGCGTGCCCCTTTTCGTCATGGACCTCACCGGAACCCCTCAGCCGGTGAACGACGCCGCCGACGACCTGCTGCGCACCGGCGCGATCAAGAGCTGAGCCGAGGGGCCCCTGCGGGCGGACCGGCCCGCGGTCAGGGGGCGGGAGGCTGCGGGGCGAAGCTCTCGCGCAGCTCGATCTTGCGCACCTTGCCGCTGACCGTCATCGGAAAGCTGTCCATGACGCGCAGATGGCGCGGGACCTTGTAGTGCGCTAGCTGCCCGTCGCAGAAGCGGGCGAGTTCGTCGAGCGTGAGCGGGTCGGCGGCGTCGCGCGGGATGACGCAGGCCATGATCTCCTCGCCGTACTTCTCGTCGGGCACTCCGACCACCTGCACGTCCGCGATCTTGGGGTGCCCGTAGAGGAACTCCTCGATCTCCCGCGGGTACACGTTCTCCCCGCCACGGATGATCATGTCCTTGATGCGGCCGACGATCGCCAGATAGCCATCATCGTGCATCACGGCCAGATCCCCGGTGTGCATCCAGCGGGCCGCGTCGATCGCCTCGCCCGTCTTCTCCGGCTCCTCCCAGTAACCGAGCATCACCGAGTAGCCGCGGGTGCACAGTTCACCGGATTCGCCGCGCGGCACGGTCACTCCGGTGACCGGGTCGACGACCTTGACCTCGATGTGCGGAAGCACCCGGCCGACCGTGGCCGTGCGGTGCTCGAGGTCGTCGTCGCGGCGGGTCTGGGTGGACACCGGCGAGGTCTCGGTCATCCCGTAGCAGATGGAGACCTCGGACATGTGCATCTCCGCCACCACACGCTTCATCACCTCGACCGGGCAGGGGGATCCCGCCATGATGCCGGTGCGCAGCGTCGCAAGGTCGTGGTCGGCGAAATCCGGCAGGTTCAGCTCGGCGATGAACATGGTGGGGACACCGTAGAGCGAGGTGCAGCGCTCCTGTTCGACGGCCCGCAGGGTGGCCTCCGGGTCGAAGACCGGCGCGGGTATCACGATGCACGCGGCGTGGCTGGTCGCCGCGAGGTTGCCCATCACCATGCCGAAGCAGTGGTAGAAGGGCACGGGCACGCACACCCGGTCGGCCTCGGTGTAGCCGACCATCTCCCCGACCCAGTAGCCGTTGTTGAGGATGTTGTGGTGGGAGAGGGTGGCGCCCTTGGGGAAGCCGGTGGTTCCGGACGTGTACTGGATGTTGATCGGGTCGTCGCAGCTCAACTCGCTCGCAAGACGCATGAGTTGCGCTCGGTCGACGGAGGATCCCGCTGCGGCCAGCTCCTCCCAGCTCGGGTCACCGATGAGGACGACCTCGCGCAGCGCCGGGCACTCCGGCCGCACCTGCCGGACCATGGCACGGTAGTCGCTCGTCCTGTAGGACACCGAGGACACGAGCAGAGTGACCCCGGACTGCCTCAGGACATAGGCCAGTTCGTGCACCCGGTACGCCGGGTTGATGTTGACCATGATGGCGCCGATGCGCGCGGTCGCGTACTGGACGAGCACCCACTCGGCGCAGTTGACGGCCCAGATGCCGACCCGGTCCCCCTTGCCGATGCCCTTGGCGAGCAGGCCGAGCGCGACCTCGTCGACGGCCTGCGCGAAGGACCTGTACGTCCAGCGGCGCCCGCTCTCCACGTCCACCAGGGCCTCACGGTCGGGGTGCGCCGCGACGGCCCGGTCCAGGTTGGCGCCGATCGTGTCACCGAGCAGGGGGGCGTCGCCGATTCCGCTGCTGTACGAGAACTCGGTCACGTCAGGTCTCCTTCGCGGTGTTCGGCGGTGCTTCCCTCGGCGGTGCGGTTGCGCAGTTCGACGCGGCGGATCTTGCCGGAGACCGTCTTCGGAAGGTCGGCGAACTCGATGCGGCGGATGCGCTTGTAGGGCGCGAGTGTCCTGCGGGAGTGGTCGAACAGGACCGCGGCGGTCTCCGGGCCGGGTTCCCAGCCCTCCGCGAGCACGACGTACGCCTTGGGAACGGACAGTCGCAGCGGATCGGGCGCGGGCACGACGGCGGCCTCCGCCACCGCCTCGTGCTCGAGCAGCGCGCTCTCCAGCTCGAACGGCGAGATCTTGTAGTCCGATGCCTTGAACACGTCATCGGAGCGGCCGACGTAAGTGATGTAGCCGTCGGCGTCCCGGGACCCGATGTCACCGGTGCGGTAGTAGCCGTCGGCCATCGCCTCGGCCGTGCGCTCCGCGTCCCCGTGGTAGCCCGTCATCAGCCCCACCGGCTGCTCGTCGAGGACGAGGCAGATCTCCCCCTCGTCGCCCGGCTTCCCGGTGGCCGGATCGAGCAGGGCGACGGTGAAGCCCGGCGTGGGACGGCCCATCGAGCCCGTCTTCAGCGGCTGGCCGGGGGTGTTCGCGACCTGCACGGCCGTCTCGGTCTGCCCGAAGCCGTCCCGGATGGTGACGCCCCAGGCCTCCCGGACACGTTCGATCACCTCGGGGTTGAGCGGCTCACCCGCCGCGACCACCTCGCGCGGCCGGGTCCGCAGCTGTCCCAGATCAGCCTGGATCAGCATGCGCCACACGGTGGGCGGGGCGCAGAAACTGGTCACCCCGGCGCGGTCCATCTCCGACATCAGCCGGACGGCGTCGAACCGCGTGTAGTTGTGGATGAACACGGTCGCCTCGGCGTTCCACGGGGCGAACAGATTGCTCCAGGCGTGCTTCGCCCAGCCGGGAGAGGAGATGTTGAGGTGCACGTCGCCCGGCCGGAGCCCGATCCAGTACATCGTCGCCAGGTGGCCGACGGGGTAGGAGACGTGGCTGTGCTCGACGAGCTTCGGCTGCGCGGTGGTACCGGACGTGAAGTACAGCATCAGGGGGTCGGAGGCCCGGGTCGGGCCGTCCGGCTCGAAGGAGTCCGGCTGTCCGTAGGCATCCTCGTACCGGAGCCAGCCGGCGTCCGCACCGCCCACACTGACCCGGGTGTAGTCGCCGGGCACCTCGCCGAACTTCGGCGTGTCACCGGACCGGACGACGACGTGCTTCGCCCGGCCGCGGACGACCCGGTCGGTGAGGTCGGCCGGACCCAGCAGAGGCGTGGCCGGAATGACCACGGCGCGCAGCTTCATGGCGGCCAGCGCGGTCTCCCACAGCTCGGCCTGGTTGCCCAGCATGACGATGATCCGGTCGCCGGCCCGCACCCCCTGCTCGCGCAGCCAGTTGGCGACGCGGTCGGAGCGGGAGGACATCTCGGCGAAGGTCAGGCGGGTCTCGGTGCCGTCCTCCTCGACGATGTGCAGTGCGGGACGGTCGTTGCCGAGGGCGATGCGGTCGAACCAGTCCAGCGCCCAGTTGAAGGCGTCCGGCCGCGGCCAGCGGAAGCCCGCGTACGCCGCCTGGTAGTCCTCCCGATGGGCGAGCAGGAAGTCCCGGGCGGCCCGGAACTCCTCGGTCGCACTGGTTACCGCCATGTGTCCTCCCTCGTCGCGGACCGCCTGGTGTGCATCGTCTCCACAGTCCGGCGCGTCACACCACCGTTCCTCATCAGTGAGCAGGAGTGGGTCTTGGACCCATACCTGGTCTCTGCGGACATCC
>NZ_JAMQGM010000010.1 GCF_023703325.1 Streptomyces meridianus | reverse complement strand
TGCTGCCGGGCGCCGCCGTGCTCGCGCCTCCGCGGCGTCAGACCGCCGACCGGTGGCAGACGTAGGCCAGCGTGCCCAGGAGCAGCCGCGCGTGCGGGGGACATCCGACGGTGTCGAGCGTCGGCGGCCGCAGCCAGCGCACCGGGCCGAGGCCGCCGAGGTCGGAAGGGGGTGCGGTGATGTGGTCGCCGGGACCGAGCGCCCTCAGATCCAGCTCTGCGTCGTCCCAGCCCATCCGGTACAGCAGGAGCGGGAGGTCCGCGGCGGCGCCGGGAGCGACGAAGAAGTGGGCCCGGCCGTGCGGGGTGGCCACGACCGGGCCGAGCGGGAGGCCCATACGTTCCAGCCGGACGAGAGCGTGCCGTCCGGCCGTTTCGGCCACCTCGAGCACGTCGAACGTCCGGCCGACCGGGAGCATAACGGCCGCGCCGGGCACCTCGCCCCAGGCCCGGCCGACCTCGCCGAGAGTGGCACCGGCCTTCACCTCCGGGGCGAACTCCAGGGGATGGGCGCCTGGGGCTGGGCAGCCCTCGTCTCCGCAGGAGCACTCGACCGCGCCGGTGCCGGGCTGTTCGGCCGTGGCCGTCCGGCCGGCGCGCGCTCCCGGCACGACGTCCCAGCCCCAGAGCCCGGTGTACTCCGCCACGGCCGTGTACTCGGATGCCCGATTCCGGCGCCGCGAGGCGGAGCGGAGGTCCCGGATTCCGCCAATAGTGAAGCCCATGCCCCCTCCAACGGGTTCCGCCTGCCGATGGTTACGAGGCGGAGTCGGGAGTGACACTGTGTCATTGACCCGGGGTGCGAGTGGCGCACGGTGGCGCACTGTGGTGCGCAGGGTGGTGGACTCCGAAGAACGCACCCCGGTTCACTCCCGGTCGCCGCTTGCCGACCGTTCGGTGTCAAGTGAATCGTGAAGCGGCTCGGTTGGGTTCATTCGAAGGGGTGGCGAATGGTGGCGTTTCCCCGGCCCGCCCTCCTGCCTCCCGTGACCGTAAGGTTACGCTCGGTGCACGAGTCCGAGAGGGAAGCGTGGATCGTGGGTATGCCGAAGGCATGCGGCTCCCCGATGCGCCCGCCGCCCCGGCGGTGCACCGGGCGGACCAGCGCACCGAGCGGCATTCAGTACAGGGCTCGGACGCGGCACGCATCTCGGATGGGGGCATTCTCGTGGGTGGCAACGGCAGCGGCGGCATCCAGGCCGGGAAACGCCCCAATGCGCAGCTCGGGTCGTGGTTCGTGCGCAGCGGCTGGTCGAGGGGCGAACTCGCCCGCCAGGTCAACCGCCGGGCTCGCCGCCTGGGTGCCCACCACATCAGCACCGACACCTCCCGCGTCCGCCGCTGGCTCGACGGGGAGCAACCCCGCGAGCCGATCCCGCGGATCCTCTCCGACCTGTTCTCCGAACGTTTCGGCAGCGTTGTCGCCGTGGAGGACCTGGGGCTGCGCCCCTCCAGCCCGTCGCCCGGACAGTCGGGTATCGACCTGCCCTGGGCGGGGCCCCAGACCGTCGAGCTGATCAGCGAGTTCACCCGCAGCGACCTGATGCTCGCCCGGCGCGGATTCCTGGGGACGTCGCTGTCGCTCGCCGCCGGTCCGGCGCTCGTCGAGCCCCTGCAGCGCTGGCTGGTGCCCACGCCCGCCCGGACGCCCGACCTGGTGGCGTTCATCCCCGCGCAGGCCCGGGAGCGCCGGGCCTCCCGGCTCTCCGGTCCCGAACTGGAGCTGCTCGAGGCCACGACCGTGATGTTCCGGCAGTGGGACGCGCAGTGTGGCGGCGGCCTGCGGCGCAAGGCCGTCGTCGGGCAGCTCCACGAGGTCACCGAGCTGTTGCAGGAGTCCCAGTCGGCCGCCGTGGAGAAGCGCCTGTTCAAGGTCGCCGCGGAACTTGCCGAGCTGGCCGGCTGGATGAGCTACGACGTGGGGCTCCAGCCCACGGCCCAGAAGTACTTCGTGCTGGCGCTGCACGCGGCGAAGGAGGCCGCCGACAAGCCCCTGGGGTCGTACATTCTCTCCGACATGGGGCGCCAGATGATCCATCTGGGCCGCCCCGAGGATGCCCTGGAACTCATCCACCTGGCCCAGTACGGCAGCCGCGACTGCGCCACCGCCCGTACCCAGGCCATGCTCCACGCCGTTGAGGCACGGGCCTACGCGAACATGGGCGACCCCGGCAAGTGCAAGCGGGCCGTCCGGATGGCAGAGGCGACTTTCGAGGAGGCCGGCGAGGACGAGAACGACCCCGACTGGATCCGGTTCTTCTCCGAGGCCGAGCTGAACGGCGAGACGGCCCACTCCTACTGCGACCTCGCCCACGTCTCCGGCCGTAGCCCGGCCTACGCGTCCATGGCAGAGCCGGCGATGAGCAGAGCGGTGGAGCTCTTCCGTGAGGACGAGGTGCACCAGCGCTCGTACGCCCTCAACCTCATCGGCATGGCCCGGGTCCATCTGCTCCAGAAGGAGCCGGCGCTGTCCGCGGAGCCGGCGCAGAAGGCGCTTGCCATGGCCGGAAAGATGCGTTCGGAGCGGGTGAACACCAGATTGCGGAAAACCGTGGACATGGCCGCCCGCGAATACGCCGACGTGGTGGAGATCGCGGACCTGGCCGCCCAGCTCTTCCAGGACCTGCCGGAATCGGCGAACGCGGTGTCCGAGGCCGTCTGAGCACGGCCCTCGGGGCGGGCACGCACCGACCGGTGACGGGTCACCCGGCGGTTCACCGTCGCGTAACACACCGGGCACCGATGTCACCCGGGTGAAACGCCGCGCTGCGCCCGCCGAAACGGCGCTCGGTCACTCTCGTGGACGAAATCGGCCCACAGGCTTCCCCTCGACGGCGCAGCCGCAGGGCCGTCCGACCCACGAGGGGACACCGGCTTTGAATGGCGCAGACACCACGTTCGTACTGATCAGTGCCGCGCTCGTCATGCTGATGACGCCCGGCCTGGCCTTCTTCTACGGCGGCATGGTGCGGGTCAAGACCACCCTCAACATGCTCATGATGTCGTTCATCTCCCTGGGCATCGTCAGTGTGCTCTGGGTGCTGTACGGCTACTCGCTCACCTTCGGCGCCGACGTCGGCGGCGGCCTGCTCGGCAACCTCGACCACATCGGGCTGGCCGGCATCGGCCCCGACACCCTCACCGACGGCAAGAAGGGCATCCCGGTCTTCGCCTTCGCCCTCTTCCAGCTGATGTTCGCCGTGCTCACCCCCGCCCTCATGAGCGGGGCCCTGGCCGACCGGGTGAAGTTCACGGCCTGGGCGCTGTTCATCACGCTCTGGGTGACCGCCGTCTACTTCCCCGTCGCGCACTGGGTGTGGCAGGAGGACGGCTGGCTCCGCAAGCTCGAGGTCATCGACTTCGCCGGCGGCACGGCAGTCCACATCAACGCGGGCATCGGCGCCCTCGCGGCCGTGCTCGTCGTGGGCAAACGCATCGGCTTCAAGAAGGACCCGATGCGGCCCCACAGTCTGCCGCTCGTCATGCTCGGGGCCGCCCTCCTCTGGTTCGGCTGGTTCGGCTTCAACGCCGGTTCGGAACTCGCCGCGGACGGGACCGCCGCCAACATGGCGCTGAACACCCAGGTCGCCACCGGCGCCGCGATGCTCGGCTGGCTGGTGTACGAGCGTGTGCGCCACGGTGCGTTCACCACGCTCGGCGCAGCATCCGGCGCCGTCGCCGGACTCGTCGCCATCACACCGGCCGGTGCGAACGTCAACGCCCTCGGAGCCATCCTGATCGGGGTCGTGGCCGGAGCTGTCTGCTCCTGGGCCGTGGGCCTCAAGTTCAAGCTGGGCTTCGACGACTCGCTCGACGTGGTCGGCGTGCACATGGTCGGCGGCATCATCGGAACCCTGCTGGTCGGCGTCCTCGCCGTCGACGGTGTCGGCGGGCTGGTGCAGCTGGGCCGGCAGGCCGTCGGAGCCGGCGCCGTGATCGTTTACTCCTTCCTCGTCTCCTGGCTGCTGGCCGTGCTGGTGGACCGGACCATCGGCTTCCGCGCGAGCGAGGAGCAGGAGATCGCCGGAGTGGACCAGGCATTCCACGCCGAGACCGCCTACGACTTCAGTGCCATGGGCGGCTCCTCGGCGCGCCGTGACCTGCCCGTGGCGGCCCCCGGCCGGGGCGACGCAACCGAGCCCCAGAAGTCGCTGAACAAGAAGGTGGACGTATGAAGCTCATCACCGCCGTCGTGAAGCCCCACCGGCTCGACGAGATCAAGGAGGCACTCCAGGCCTTCGGAGTACAGGGCCTCACCGTCACGGAAGCCAGTGGTTACGGCCGGCAGCGCGGCCACACCGAGGTCTACCGGGGCGCGGAGTACACCGTTGACCTCGTACCGAAGATCCGGATCGAGGTACTGGTCGAGGACGCCGACGCCGAGCAGCTGATCGAGGTGGTCGTGAAGGCGGCCCGCACCGGTCAGATCGGCGACGGGAAGGTCTGGAGCGTCCCGGTGGAGACGGTAGTCCGGGTACGCACCGACGAGCGCGGCCCCGACGCCCTCTGACTTCGGAGGACTGCACGCAACGATGAGGAGCCGAGCCGTGACGAGTGCCGAGACAACCTCCGCGACCGGGTACTCGGGGCCCGCCTCCTGCTACGCGGAGGCCCGCCTGCGCCTGCTCCACGAGCAGGCGCGGTCCGGGCCTCCGCGCCGGACGGAACTCGCCCGGATCACCGACCGGTGGCTGGCCGGTCTCCTTGCCTCCGGGACGCACGGAGTGCCTGCCGGGGTCTCCCTCGTCGCCGTCGGCGGCTACGGCAGGGGCGAACTCTCCCCCCGCAGCGACCTCGATCTCCTGTTGCTGCACGACGGCACCCTCGACCCGGCGCGATTGGCCGCCCTCGCGGACCGGCTCTGGTACCCGATCTGGGACCTGGGGCTCGATCTCGACCACTCCGTACGCACTCCCGCGCAGGCCAGGAAGACGGCCGAAGGAGACCTGCGGGCCCATCTCGGCCTGCTCGACGCCCGCCACCTGGCCGGCAGCGCCGAACTGACGGCCGGTCTGCGGTCCGCCGTCCTCGCCGACTGGCGCAACCGGGCACCGACGCGGCTGCCGGAGCTCCGCGAGCTGTGCCGGGAGCGGGCCCGCCGGCACGGCGAACTCCGGTTCCTGCTGGAACCCGACCTCAAGGAGGCGCGCGGAGGGCTGCGCGACCTCACCGCCCTGCGGGCCGTTGCCGCGTCCTGGCTCGCCGACGCCCCGCGTCACGGGCTCGCCGAGGCGCGGACCCGGCTGCTGGACGTACGGGACGCCCTGCACCTGACCACTGGACGCGCCACCGACCGGCTGGTGCTGCAGGACCAGGACCAGGTCTCCCACCATCTCGGAGTGCTTGACGCCGATGTACTCCTGCGGCAGGTCTACGAGGCAGCCCGCACGGTAGCCCACGCGGATGACCTGACCTGGCGCGAGGTCGGCCGAGTGCTGCGCGCCCGGTCGGGACGGCCCCGGCTGCGCGGCCTGCGCGGCACGCTCACCGGGGGCGGGCGGGCACCGGCCGAGAGCGCGCGCAGCCCGCTCGCCGAGGGCGTCGTGGAGCAGGACGGCGAGGCCGGGCTCGCCCGCACGGCCAGGCCCGAACGCGACCCCGTCCTGCCGCTGCGGGCGGCGGCCGCCGCCGCACAGGCCGGTCTGCCGCTGTCCCTGGCGGCGGTGCAGCGCATGGCCGGGGCGGGGGGCTGCCGTCCGCTGCCCGACCCGTGGCCGTCGGAGGCCCGGGAGCAACTGGTGACACTGCTCGGCGCGGGGGAGGCGACCGTGCCGGTGTGGGAGACGCTGGAAGCCGGGGGACTGATCACCCGGCTGCTTCCGGACTGGGAGCGTGTCCGCTGCCGTCCGCAGCGCAACCCCGTGCACCGGTGGACCGTTGACCGCCATCTGGTGGAGACGGCCGTGCGCGCCTCGGAACTCACCCGCCGGGTCGGTCGCCCCGATCTGCTGCTGGTCGCGGCGCTGCTGCACGACATCGGCAAGGGCTGGCCCGGTGACCACTCGGTGGTCGGGGAGACGATCGCCCGGGACATGGCCGAGCGCATCGGGTTCAGCAGCCGGGACGCCTCCGTTCTCGGCACGCTCGTCCGGCACCATCTGCTGCTCGTCGAGACCGCCACCCGGCGCGACCTGGACGACCCGGCCACCGTGCAGACCGTTGCCGGGGCCGTCGGGGACGTCGGAACCCTCGAGATCCTGCACGCGCTGACCGAGGCCGATGCCCGTGCCACCGGACCGGGTGCGTGGGGCTCCTGGCGGGCCACGCTGGTCGGGGACCTGGTCGGGCGGGTGCGGGCCGTGCTCGACGGCGTCCCGCATGAGCCGCCCGCCGGGGACGCGGCGGACGTCGCACACGAGCGCCTGGCGCACGAGGCGCTCAGCACCGGGGTCCCGGTGCTGGTGCTGCAGACCGACCCCCATCCGCCGGAGGGGGCGGATGCCCACCACGACGCGGGCCGAGCCGCCGGCGAACCGGTCGGTGTCGAGCTGGTGATCGCCGTGCCCGACCGGGAGGGCGTGCTGCCCGCGGCGGCCGGCGTTCTCGCCCTGCACCGCCTGCGGGTGCGCACCGCGGACCTGCGCGTCCTCACCCTGCCGCACGCCGCCGGGTCGCAGGGCCCGGGTGCCCGGGCCGCGCAGCGGGACGCCCTGCTGCTGACCTGGCGGGTCTCGGCCGTCTACGGATCCCTCCCGGAGGCGGTCAGACTGCGCAAGGACCTCGAGCGAGCTCTCGACGGCAGCCTCGACGTCCCCGGCCGGCTGGCCGAGCGTGAAGCCGCCCACCCGGTCCGGCGCGGGATCGTCGCCCCGCCGCCCCGGGTGACGGTCGCTCCGGCGGGTTCCCGGTTCGCGACGGTCATCGAGGTGCGTGCCCAGGACGTCCCCGGCCTGCTGCACCGGGTCGGCCTCGCGCTGGAAGCCGCCGGGGCACGGGTCCGCAGCGCGCACGTCAGCACGCTCGGGGCCAACGCCGTCGACGCCTTCTACGTGACGGACGCTGCGGGCGCTCCGCTGCCGGACGAGGAAGCCGCTGCCCTCGCCCGTACCGTGGAGCGTGCGGTAAGGGCCTGAGCCCGGGGGCCGGGGCACCGCGGACGCCCGGGCTCAGGCACCGGGCGGCACGGTGGAGACCGCCGGGCGGGGATGGCACTCTTGCGTGCAGATACCCTTGGGGGTCGACCGCCGGCTCCACTTCCGACCGAAGGATTCGCGACCACCGTGTTCGATACCCTCTCCGACCGCCTCGCAGCGACGTTCAAGAACCTCCGGGGCAAGGGTCGCCTGTCCGAGGCGGACATCGACGCCACGGCGCGCGAGATCCGGATCGCCCTGCTGGAGGCGGACGTCGCGCTGCCCGTCGTGCGGGCCTTCATCAAGCAGGTGAAGGAGCGCGCGCTCGGCGCCGAGGTCTCGCAGGCGCTGAACCCCGCGCAGCAAGTCATCAAGATCGTCAACGAGGAGCTCGTCGGGATCCTCGGCGGCGAGACACGCCGGCTCCGGTACGCCAAGAACCCGCCGACCGTCATCATGCTCGCCGGCCTCCAGGGTGCCGGTAAGACGACGCTTGCCGGAAAGCTGGGCCGCTGGCTCAAGGCCCAGGGCCATGCCCCGCTGCTCGTGGCCTGTGACCTCCAACGCCCCAACGCGGTGAACCAGCTGTCCGTTGTCGCCGAGCGGGCGGAGGTCGCGGTCTTCGCGCCCGAGCCGGGCAACGGCGTCGGCGACCCCGTGCAGGTCGCCAAGGACTCCGTCGAGTTCGCGCGCGGCAAGCAGCACGACGTGGTCATCGTCGACACGGCCGGCCGTCTCGGCATCGATCAGGAGCTCATGCAGCAGGCCGCGGACATTCGCGACGCGGTCAGCCCGGACGAGGTCCTGTTCGTCGTCGACGCGATGATCGGTCAGGATGCGGTCAACACCGCCGAGGCCTTCCGGGACGGCGTCGGCTTCGACGGCGTGGTGCTGTCCAAGCTCGACGGCGACGCGCGTGGCGGTGCCGCCCTGTCGATCGCGCACGTCACCGGTCGGCAGATCATGTTCGCCTCCAACGGTGAGAAGCTCGACGACTTCGACGCGTTCCACCCGGACCGCATGGCCTCCCGCATCCTCGGCATGGGCGACATGCTCAGCCTGATCGAGAAGGCCGAGCAGACCTTCTCGCAGGCCGAGGCCGAGAAAATGGCGGCCAAGCTGGCGAAGGGGCCCAAGGAGTTCACGCTCGACGACTTCCTGGCCCAGATGGAGCAGGTCCGCAAGATGGGCTCCATCTCGAAGCTGCTCGGGATGCTGCCCGGCATGGCGCAGATGAAGGACCAGATCAACAACCTCGACGAGCGCGAGGTCGACCGCACGGCCGCGATCATCAAGTCGATGACGCCCGGCGAGCGCCACGATCCGCACATCATCAACGGCTCGCGCCGCGCTCGTATCGCCCGGGGCTCGGGCGTCGACGTCAGCGCGGTGAAGAGCCTGATCGAGCGGTTCTTCGAGGCACGCAAGATGATGTCGAGGATGGCCCAGGGCGGCGGCATGCCGGGGATGCCGGGGATGCCGGGGACGGGGGGCGGTGGCGCGCGCCAGAAGAAGAAGCAGAAGCAGGCCAAGGGTAAGCAGCGCAGCGGCAACCCCATGAAGCGCAAGGCCGAGGAGCAGGCCGCGGCCGCCCGCCGGGCCGGCGGTGGGCAGGACGATGCCGGTCAGGAGGCCGCGCCGTTCGAACTGCCCAAGGAGTTCCGGGACATGCTCCCGCCCCAGTGAGGACTGCGAGCCCCGCGGGTCCCGGTGCGCGAGGCGTCTGCTTCCGCACCGGGACCGTTGCTGTGTCGGACCGGGGCCGGACCGTGCCGTCCTGCCGTGTGCGGGGGTGCAGGGCCTCGGTCAGCTCCCGGGTCACCCGTTCCATGCCCGCCGTTCCTGCGGCGGAGTCGAACATGGCTGGCGCCAGCAGGCCGCGCACGGCGGCCTCCCGGTCCGTATGCCGGAAGGGCAGGTGAGTCCGGTGGGGCTCCCGGCCCCACCGTGTGCTCTGCCCGGGACGTCACGGGGGCGGTTCCGGCCGGCGCTGCGGTGACCGCTAGGCTCGGGAGCCTTCTGCACCCGCTTGACCGGATTACTGCGGGCCGGAAGCCGGTGCGGCGGTCCCCCGCCCTGCGTACGGCGACTACGTCCGGCTGGGCAGGCCGCGTACATTGCGATGCGAGTGGAATTGATGCGGGCCGCGTGATTCGTCACCGAATGACACGCCCGCTCTCGTCGTACGGCATCGAGGCTCAACTGACTGGTAAGTGCAAAATTATTTCGGTTGACCCGGTATCGGAACACTGGGGCGCCTCTGCTCGTTGTTTACGACGTGAGCACGACACCAACAGTTCTTGCCGCAGAACTGGCGCTGGCTTGGGCCGATATTCAACGGCACCACCCCGAGCTGCCGGATCTGGCCGCCCCTGAATCGCTGATCGGAGAGTCCTCGTCGGCATGCGGCGCCGAACTCTCCTTCGAAAGGCTGCTGCACGAGGCAGTGCACGGCATCGCGACCGCCCGGGGAGTCCGCGACACCTCGCGCGCCGGCCGCTACCACAACCGCAGATTCCTTGCGATCGCCGAAGAGCTGGGGCTCGACCACCCGGAAGAGCCACACCCCAGCAGCGGTTTCTCCCTCGTGGTCCTGAGTCCGGAGGCCGGCCGGCGCTACCGCCCCACCATGGAGCGGCTGCAACGAGCCCTCCAGGAGCACACGGCCGCCACCTCGGGAGACACCCCGCGGAGTTTCCGCGGGCCGGCCGCGCGTCACGGTTCGTCCGGCGGCGGGGTGCGGGTGAAGGCGGTCTGCGACTGCGGCCGCAACGTCCGTGTGGTGCCCTCGGTCCTGGCCCAGGCGCCGATCGTGTGCGGTGGGTGCGGGGAACCGTTCCGCATTCCGGAGACCGCGGCCGTCGCCTGAGGGGGCGGCAGAGCCACCGCGGCCGTGTGGCAGAATGGTCAGCTGAGTTCTCGGCAGCCGGATCGGACCCCTCTCTCCCTCGGCTGACGCGTCCACCGAGCGCTCGGTCCCACAACCCCACGTGGAAGCCGTTGCCGCTCAAACACGTCATAGAGCAGGAGACACCACTCTCGTGGCAGTCAAGATCAAGCTGAAGCGACTGGGCAAGATCCGGTCGCCGCACTACCGCATCATCGTCGCCGACTCCCGCACCCGCCGTGACGGCCGTGCCATCGAGGAGATCGGTCTGTACCACCCGGTGCAGAACCCGTCGCGCATCGAGGTCGACTCCGAGCGTGTCCAGTACTGGCTGGGTGTCGGCGCGCAGCCGACCGAGCCGGTCGCGGCCATCCTCAAGGTCACCGGTGACTGGCAGAAGTTCAAGGGCCTGCCCGCCCCGGAGCCCATGAAGGTCGCCGAGCCCAAGGCCGACAAGCGTGCCCTCTTCGAGGCCGCGGCCAAGGACTCCGGTAACGAGCCGAAGGGTGAGGCCATCACCCCGAAGGCCAAGAAGTCCGACAAGAAGGCGGGCGAGGCCGAGGCCGCGTCCACCGAGTCGACCGAGGCCTGAGGATGCTCGAGGAGGCCCTCGAGCACCTGGTGAAGGGCATCGTCGACAACCCGGACGACGTGCAGGTCGCCTCGCGCGACCTGCGGCGCGGCCGCGTACTCGAGGTCCGGGTGCACCCTGACGACCTCGGCAAGGTGATCGGCCGCAACGGCCGCACCGCGCGTGCGCTGCGCACCGTCGTGGGCGCCATCGGCGGCCGGGGCATCCGCGTGGACCTCGTCGACGTGGACCAGGTTGTCTGAGCAGCGGTTGATTTCCGGCGACGGGCCGGGGAGGGCTTTCGGCCGTCCCCGGCCCGTCGCCGTCGCAGAGAACAGCGGGAGAGACGAAAGTGCAGCTGGTAGTCGCACGGATCGGCCGGGCCCATGGGCTCCGGGGCGAGGTCACGGTGGAAGTGCGCACCGACGAGCCCGAGTTGAGACTTGCCCCCGGTGCTGTGCTCCTCACCGATCCTGCTTCCGTCGGCCCGCTGACCATCGAGAGCGGCCGGGTGCACAGCGGACGTCTGCTGCTGCGCTTCGAGGGGGTGCCGGACCGTACGGCGGTCGAGGCTCTGCGCAACACCTTGCTCATCGCCGAGGTGGACCCGGAGGAGCAGCCGGAGGACCCCGAGGAGTATTACGACCACCAGCTGACGGACCTGGACGTGGTCACCCTCGACGGCCGGCACGTGGGACGCGTCTCCGAGATCACCCACCTCCCGTACCAGGACCTGCTCGTCGTCGAGCGTCCGGACGGCAGCGAGGTGCTGGTGCCGTTCGTCAGCGAGATCGTGCCGGAGATCGACCTGAAGGCGCAGCGGGCGGTCATCGACCCGCCTCCGGGTCTGATCGACGCCGGTGAGGGGACCGCGGACGAGGAGCCCGCCGGGGGCGGTTCCGCTGACGGCCCACCGGCCGGCGGGGGAGCGGGCAGCTGATGCGGCTCGACATCGTCACGATCTTCCCCGAGTACCTCGAACCCCTGAACGTGTCTCTGGTCGGCAAGGCGCGTGCCCGGGGGCAGCTGGACGTCCGGGTGCACGATCTGCGCGCCTGGACGCACGACCGGCACAACACGGTCGACGACACTCCGTACGGCGGCGGACCCGGCATGGTCATGAAGCCGGATCCCTGGGGTGAGGCCCTCGACTCCGTCATCGCCTCCGGCGAAGGGGACACCCGGCCGACGCTCGTCGTCCCGACGCCCAGCGGCCGCCCGTTCACCCAGGCCCTCGCGGTCGAGCTCTCCGAATGCCCCTGGCTGCTCTTCACACCGGCCCGTTACGAGGGCATCGACCGGCGTGTGATCGAGGAGTACGGGGAGCGACTCGACATCCACGAGGTGTCGATCGGCGACTACGTCCTGGCCGGTGGCGAGGCTGCGGTGCTGGTCATCACCGAGGCCGTGGCGCGGCTGCTCCCCGGAGTGCTGGGAAACGCGGAGTCCCACCGTGACGACTCCTTCGCCCCGGGCCGGATGGCGGATCTCGTCGAGGGCCCCGTCTACACCAAGCCGCCGGAGTGGCGCGGCCGCGGCATCCCGGACGTGCTGGTGAGCGGGCATCACGGGAGAATTGCGCGCTGGCGGCGCGACGAGGCCATCCGCCGGACCGCGCTCAACCGGCCGGACCTGATGGAACGTTGCGATCCCGAGGTCTTCGACGGGCGGGACCGTGAACTGCTGGCCGAACTGGGCTGGGAAGTCAGCGAGGGTGGCCGGTACGTGCGGGAATTTGGGAGACCGGGCAGGCCCGTGGAAGAATGAGCCGCTGCTGTGCGTCCGGTGAGCGCCCCTGCCACAGGGGGACCGACGCCGCCCGACGCGGCTGCACTCCGTAACTCAGACGAATGCCGCTGATGACCTGTGGCATCAGCGAAGAAAGCAGATGATCATGCATCTCCTCGACAACGTCGACGCTGCGTCGCTGCGCAGCGACGTCCCGGCCTTCCGTCCCGGTGACACCGTGAACGTCCACGTTCGCGTCATCGAGGGCAACCGGTCCCGTGTGCAGCAGTTCAAGGGTGTCGTCATCCGCCGCCAGGGCTCGGGTGTGCGCGAGACCTTCACCGTGCGCAAGGTCAGCTTCAGCGTCGGCGTCGAGCGCACCTTCCCGGTGCACACCCCGATCGTCGAGAAGGTCGAGGTCGTCACCCGCGGTGACGTTCGCCGCGCCAAGCTGTACTACCTCCGTGAGCTGCGCGGCAAGGCCGCGAAGATCAAGGAGAAGCGCGAGAGGTGATCTCGCTCCGGTGGCCCGACCCGGGCGGGATAGGCTCAGGGCTCGATGGACACCGGAAACCAGTCTTCGAAGCGCGGTCACTCGTCCGAACCCGATCAGGGTGACGGGCGGGGGCCGCGCTTCAGGCATTCCCCGGGGCGTGCCGGGCGTCTCGGACGGGCGGCGGCCGTCGGCGCGGGGCTGGTGCTCGTGGCGGCGGTCTTCGCCGTACAGCCGTTCCTGATCCCCAGCGGATCCATGGAGAACACCCTGCGCGTCGGCGACCGCGTCCTGGTCAACAAGCTGGCCTACCGCCTCGGCGGCAGCCCGTCGCGCGGCGACGTCGTCGTTTTCGACGGGGCGGGATCGTTCGATCCGGTCCGGGATCCCTCGGATCCGGTGTCCCGGGTGCTGCGTGGGGCGGGCTCGGCGGTGGGACTCGTCGAGCCGGGGGAGACCGACTACGTCAAGCGCGTCATCGGGGTCGGAGGGGACCGGGTGACCTGCTGCGACCGACGCGGCCGGATCACGGTGAACGGCACCCCGGTCACGGAGGCCTACCTTTACCCCGGCGATACCCCCTCCCGCGTACCTTTCGACATCGTGGTTCCTGACGGGAGACTGTGGATGATGGGCGATCATCGCGATCGGTCCCGTGACTCCCGTGACCATCTGGGGGAGGCGGGCGGCGGCATGGTGCCGGTGGAACGGGTGGTGGGTCGCGTCGACTGGATCGGCTGGCCGTACGGTCGGTGGACGGCGCTGCAGCGCCCCGCGGCGTTCGCCTCCGTACCGGGGTCCGGCGCCGGCGCGGTCGGCGGTGAACATGGGTAGCCGCGGGCGCCGCCGGGCCGGACATCCGCAGACCTCCCGGAGTGCGCCGGCGGCCATGTCCGCGCGGGAGGACGTCGACCAGGCGGCCGAGCGGCCTCCCAAAGGCCGGGCGGAGCGGCGCCGGATGGCGCAGCGGATCAAGCGCCGCAGGCGACGGTCGGCTGTGCGGGAGATCCCCATCCTGGTCGGTGTCGCCCTGCTGATCGCCCTGGTGCTGAAGACGTTCCTGGTCCAGGCCTTCGTGATTCCGTCGGGATCGATGGAACAGACGATCCGGATCGGCGACAGGGTGCTGGTCGACAAGCTGACCCCGTGGTTCGGCTCCAAGCCGGAGCGCGGTGACGTCGTGGTGTTCAAGGACCCCGGCAGCTGGTTGAAGGCGCAGCCGTCGGAAGGGGATACGGCATCCGGGTCCGGGCCGTTCCGCGACGTCATGACGTTCATAGGGTTGCTGCCGTCGGCGGATGAGCAGGACCTGATCAAGCGTGTGATCGCGGTCGGCGGGGACACCGTGAAGTGCTGTGACAAGAAGGGCCGGATAACGGTCAACGGGAAGCCGGTCGACGAGCCGTATCTGCATCCCGGGAATGCGCCGTCCACGAGGAAGTTCGAGGTGGATGTGCCCGCACGGAGATTTTTTGTGATGGGCGACCACCGGTCGAACTCGGCGGACTCCCGCTACCACCTCAGTGATATCGGTCACGGAACGGTCTCGGAAGATCTCGTTGTGGGCAGGGCTGTTGTTGTCGCCTGGCCCCTCGGCCACTGGCGCAGACTCGAGGAATCCGCGGCATTCGCTTCGGTTGCCGCCGGAAGGACGGAGTCCGCAACGGCGGACGGGCGAAGTTCCCGGGAGGCGAGCTCTTCTGGGCATAAGGTGTCCACTGAGTCCGAGTTGTCCGAAGAAATGCAAGGATCGATTCAATTCCCGACCCCTGCGGAACTCCCGCTCGTTATCGGAGCGGTGGGCCTGCGCCATGCGTGGGGCAGGCGGCAGCGTGGAGTGAGGAGTGGATGTGGGGGATTTGGCGGTCGGCGCACGATCCGGTCATGGCGAGCCCGAGAGGCGGCCCGGGGAGCTGCTCGAGCCCCCGGTGGTGCCTCCCTCCGGAGGCCCTGGCAGCGATGAGGAAGGCAATGACGTGAGAGGGCAGCGCAAGCAGCGCTCCTTCTGGAAGGAACTGCCGATTCTCGTCGGCATTGCCCTCCTGCTCGCCCTCCTGATCAAGACGTTCCTGCTCCAGGCGTTCTCCATCCCGTCCGACTCGATGCAGGACACCCTGCAGCGCGGCGACAGGGTGCTGGTGGACAAGCTGACACCGTGGTTCGGCTCGGAGCCGGAGCGCGGCGAGGTCGTCGTCTTCCACGATCCCGGCGGCTGGCTCGGCGAGACCCCGGCCGTCGATTCGGGGCCCGTCGCGGAAGGCGTCCAGAAGGTTCTCAGCTTCATCGGCCTCATGCCGTCGGCCGAGGAGAAGGATCTGATCAAGCGGGTCATCGCGATCGGCGGCGACACCGTCGAGTGCAAGGGCAACGGCCCGGTGAAGGTGAACGGCAAGGCGCTCGAGGAGCCGTATCTCTACCCCGGCAACACTCCTTGCGGTGACAAGCCGTTCGGCCCGCTGACGGTGCCCGAGGGACGTATCTGGGTGATGGGCGACCACCGCCAGAACTCGCTCGACTCGCGTTGGCACCAGGACCTGCCGGGCAACGGCACGGTCTCCACCGACGAGGTCGTGGGCCGAGCGGTGGTCGTGGCCTGGCCCGTGAACCGCTGGTCCGCGCTGTCGGTGCCTGCCACCTTCGATCAGCCCGGCCTCGGAGCGGCGACGACGGCGGCTCCGGCGGCCCTCGGTGTTGCGGGTGCCGTGCCGATCGTGCTGTGGCGCCGCCGCAGGCAGGCGGGCACGGTGCTCCCGGCGCAGAAATCGATCAAGAAAGCGGTACAGGACGGCTGACCGCGCTCGGTAACCCCCGGTAGGGTGCCGCCCAGATCTCTGAGGGCAAGGAGCTGGGATGCGCGAGGCAGGACGTAACGGCAGCGGCCGTGGCCGCTTGGGCAGTGCACTGTCCGGGCTGGCCATGGCCGTTGGGTGTGTGCTGTTCCTGGGTGGATTTGCATGGGGCGCGGTGCTGTACCAGCCCTACACGGTGCCGACCGCATCGATGGCCCCGACCATCGGTCAGGGGGACCGCGTCCTGGCCCAGCGCATCGACGGCGAGCAGGTGCGCCGAGGTGATGTCGTGGTCTTCACCGACTCCGCCTGGGGCGACATGCCCATGGTGAAGCGGGCTGTCGGCGTGGGCGGCGACAAGATCGTCTGCTGCACGAAGGACGGGCGGCTGAGCGTCAACGGCAAACCCGTCGAGGAACCGTACCTGCAGGGTGGCGGAAAAGCCCCGGCGTCCCTGACCCCCTTCAAGGTCGCGGTCCCGGACGGAGAGCTCTTCATGATGGGTGACCACCGGGACGAGTCGCTGGACTCCCGGGTCCACCTCGGCGACGGCAACCACGGAGCAGTGCCGCGCGAATCGGTGGACGCCCGGGTGGACTCGGTCGTGTGGCCGGTGAACGGCGCCGGGATGATGCGGCCCGCGACGAACTTCGAGTCCCTGTCCGGTGGGATCTCCCACCCCGGTCCGCTGCCGCTCATCGGGACGGCGATTGCGGCCGGGGCTGTGCTTGTGCTCGGTGGCGCGGCGATCGGGTCGCTCGCCCAGCGGGTCTCCCGGGGCAGGGCCCGGGTGCCGGCGCGGGCCTGAGGAGGTCACCCCCGTGACCCGGCGCAAGGTCGCGCGCGTGGTGCTGCTGGATCCGGCGGACCGGATCCTGCTGCTCCACGGTTTCGATCCCGACCGTCCGGCGAGGACCTGGTGGTTCACGCCCGGTGGCGGGGTCGAGGACGGCGAAACGCGGGAGGAGGCGGCCCACCGGGAGGTGGCCGAGGAGACCGGAATCACCGGCATCCGGCTGGGGCCCGCCGTGTGGCGTCGAACCTGCTCGTTCGTCTTCGACGGGCGAAGGTGGGACCAGGACGAGTGGTACTACCTCGCTCGTACCGAGAGCACCCGGACGAACACCGGAGGGCACACGGAGCTGGAGCGGCGCAGCGTGGCGGCACTGCGCTGGTGGACGCAGGACGATCTGGCCCGCACCCGTGAGACGGTGTACCCGAACCGGCTCGCCGGACTCCTGCGCACGCTGCTCGACGACGGGCCCCCGGCTTCACCTGTGGATATCGGCCGCAAGTGGCCGGGGTTCCGCAGGAACCTGGAGCACAATGGGGGAACGCACGGCTGAAGGGGAACATGCCATGAGCGCCGAGGACCTCGAGAAGTACGAAACCGAGATGGAGCTCAAGCTCTACCGGGAGTACCGAGACGTCGTCGGGCTGTTCAAGTACGTCATCGAGACGGAACGGCGCTTCTACCTCACCAACGCCTACGAGATGCAGGTGCACTCGGTACAGGGCGAGGTCTTCTTCGAGGTGTCCATGGCCGACGCATGGGTGTGGGACATGTACCGGCCGGCGCGTTTCGTGAAGCAGGTGCGCGTGCTGACCTTCAAGGACGTGAACATCGAGGAGCTGAACAAGAGCGACCTCGATCTTCCCTCCGGGGAGTCCGGCTTCAGCAGCTGATCGCACATGCACCCCGGTGCGTCCGGAACTCCTCGTTCGGGTGATCGGGTTATCCACAACCGCCGGGTTGTCCACCGTTTTCCAGCAGGATCCACCGGATCCCACAACCTCCGTCACAGTCGGTGACGGAGGTGATGTCCATGGTGCACGGACAATCCGGTGCAACGGTCACCGGCAGGAGCAGTCACCGCCCGACCGGCGGCGCGGGCAACCCGGGAGCCCGCGCCGGGTCTACGGACGGGCGGCGCGCACTCGGTCGGTACGGTGAGGAGGTGGCCGCCCGTCGCCTGACGGCAGCGGGCATGAACATCCTGGAACGCAACTGGCGCTGCCGTGACGGCGAAATCGACATCGTCGCCTCGGACGGTGACTCTGTCGTGATCTGTGAGGTGAAAGCCCGGCGGGCGGGTGGCCCCGAGCATCCGATGGCTGCCGTCACCCCGCGCAAGGCCGCGCGGCTGAAGCGTCTTGCCGCCCGGTGGCTTGCGGACCGCTGGCTGGCGGAGCACAGCGCCCCGCCGTCCGGAGGCGTGCGCATCGACCTCGTCGGTGTGCTGCTGCCGGCGCACGGTGCGCCGGTCGTGGAGCATGTGCGGGGCGTGACCTGATGGGATTCGCGCGCACCTGCTCGGTGGCACTGGTCGGGGTCGAGGGCATCGTCGTCGAGGTACAGGCGGATCTCGAACCCGGTGTGGCGGCGTTCACTCTCGTCGGGCTGCCGGACAAGAGCCTCATCGAGAGCCGGGACCGGGTCCGGGCCGCCGTG
Source organism: Streptomyces meridianus (assembly GCF_023703325.1). Classification (GTDB taxonomy): domain Bacteria; phylum Actinomycetota; class Actinomycetes; order Streptomycetales; family Streptomycetaceae; genus Streptomyces; species Streptomyces meridianus. The sequence goes on along the minus strand of NZ_JAMQGM010000010.1, from coordinate 25,879 downwards.
GTCAACTCCGGCGTCGACTGGCCGCAGAAGAAGCTCACGGTCGGACTGAGCCCTGCGTCCGTCCCCAAGAGCGGCAGCGGGTTCGACCTCGCCGTGGCGTGCGCCGTCCTGGCGGCTGCCGAGCGCATCGACCCGCGGCAGATCGCGGATCTGATGATGATCGGCGAACTCGGTCTGGACGGCCGGGTGCGCCCGGTCCGCGGAGTGCTGCCCGCCGTGATGGCCGCTGCGGAGGCCGGGTACCGCCAGGCGGTGGTGGCGGAGCGGACGGCTGCGGAAGCGTCGCTCGTGCCCGATGTCGCGGTGCTCGGGGTGCGCAGTCTGCGGCAACTCATCGCGGTGCTCTCGGGCGAGCCGGTTCCCGAGGAGAGCGAGTCTCCCGACCCGGGGAGGCCGGACGCCCTCTTGGCCGGACTCGCCTTGCCGGGCGCGGCAGGCACGGGCACCGGGCGGGGCTCGGACCGGGCCGAGCCTCCGCCCGATCTGGCCGATGTCGCGGGTCAGCGCACCGCACGTCTGGCGCTGGAGGTGGCGGCTGCCGGGGGCCACCACCTCTACCTGAAGGGCCCTCCAGGCGCGGGCAAGACGATACTGGCGGAGCGGCTTCCCGGCCTCCTGCCGCCGCTCACGCGCCGGGAGTCGCTCGAGGCCACGGCGGTCCACTCGATCGCCGGCACCCTCCCGCCGGGAAAGCCGCTGATCGACGGCGCCCCGTACTGCGCGCCTCACCACTCGGCCACGATGCAGTCCCTGGTCGGCGGAGGGCATGGGCTGCCGCGACCGGGGGCGGTCTCACTGGCGCATCACGGGGTCCTTTTCCTGGACGAGGCTCCTGAGTTCAGCGGACGGGTCCTGGACGCGCTGCGACAGCCACTGGAGTCGGGACACGTGGTTGTGGCTCGCAGCGCCGGGGTCGTACGGCTGCCGGCCAGATTCCTGTTGCTGATGGCGGCCAACCCGTGTCCCTGCGGCCGGCACTCCCAGCTCGCCGCGGGCTGCGAATGCCCGCCCGCGAACATCCGCCGCTACCAGGCCCGGCTGTCCGGGCCTCTGATGGACCGTATGGATCTCCGTGTGCAGGTGGAACCGGTGACCAGAAGCGAGTTGACGAGCGGGGCGGGGGAGGAGAACAGCGCGGCGGTTGCAGGCCGGGTGAGACTGGCTCGCGAGCGTTCGGAAGCCAGGCTGGCGGGTACCCCCTGGCGCATCAACAGCGAGGTTCCCGGGCACGAGCTCAGGACCCGCTGGCAGGCCGCGCCAGACGCGCTGTGGGAGGCGGAGCGGGACATGGAACGGGGCATGCTCACCGCCCGCGGCCTGGACCGCGTGCTGAGGGTCGCCTGGACCATCGCGGACCTGGCAGGCCACGACAGGCCGAGCTCTCAGGATGTCTCCCAGGCCCTGCAACTGCGGACCGGCGTAGAACGCGGAGCCGTTCCTGCCCGGGGGGCGCGATGAGCTCGGAGGTTGTCGTGCCGCGATCGGCGGACACGGGAGAACGGCTGACCCGGGCGGCGCTCACCCGGATCGTGGAACCCGGGGACGAACTGGCCGGCGCGATGCTGCGCCGGATGGGCCCGTGCGAACTGCTGCACATGTTCACCGGCGGGCGGAAACCGCCCCCCGGAATGAGCGCCGAGCGGTTGGCCGGGTACCGGATCCGCGCGGAGCGGCTCGCCCCCGAGGCGGACCTGGCTGCGGTGGAGGCGATCGGCGGACGGTTTCTCTGCCCCGGCGACCGGGAATGGCCGCGCCAGCTCGAAGACCTGGGCGACGCTCAGCCCATCGGTCTGTGGGTGCGCGGACAGCCGTCGCTGCGGATGTGGGCCCTCAGATCCGTGGCCGTCGTCGGGGCCAGAGCCTGCACGGACTACGGCGCACACATGGCCGCCGCCTTCGGGTCAGGGCTTGCGGAGTCCGGCTGGGTGGTCGTGTCAGGAGCCGCCTTCGGAGTCGACGGGGCCGCGCACCGGGGAGCACTGGCCGCCGGCGGGGCCACCGTCGGCGTACTCGCCTGCGGGGTCGACTCCGCCTATCCGCGCGGGCACACCGAGCTCATCGCGCGGATCGCCGACCACGGCCTGCTTGTCGCCGAACTGCCGCCCGGTAGTCACCCGACGCGCAGTCGCTTCGTGCTCCGCAACCGGCTGATCGCGGCGCTCACCCGCGGCACGCTGGTCGTCGAGGCCCAGTACCGCAGCGGCTCGCTCGCGACCGCCCGGTGCGCCCTGCGCCTCGGCCGCTACACGATGGGCGTGCCCGGGCCGGTCACTTCCGGTCTCTCCGCCGGAGTGCACGAATTGCTGCGAGGCGAGGGCGTGCTCGTCACCGACGCCTCCGAGGTGATCGAACTGATCGGCAGCATCGGTGACCTCGCGCCGCCACGGCACGGACACGTCATGCCCAGGGACGCGGTCGGTCCGCACCGGCTCCGGATCCTCGACGCGCTCCCGGCGCACGGTGCCGTCGAGACGCACCAGGTGGCTCGCAGGGCGGGGGCTTCGCTCCGCGCGGCTGAGGAGGCGCTCTGCGAACTGCAGTCCCTCGGATTCGTCGAACGGCAGGGGTGCACCTGGAAACTGGTTCACCCGCGGGGGGACGTTGATCCGGTTGCGCGAGGCGGTCCTTGACCTGCTGCGATCGGGTGAAAAGCTGGGGCGCGGCAACCGCAGGACCGTTTCGCGTCTCGCGGACGGCCGGTGCGCAAAGTGCGCTCCGTAACCCTTCGGTGCGGGGGACGGAACGAATCTGCGCACGCCTGAAGCGCGGCCTTCGCACGCTGCGACGCGATGGTCACGCTACGCTCACATCACCCAGACAGCGTCCTCACTCCGACGACGGCAGAACGGCTCAAGGCGACGAATGCCCCAGCACACCTCCGGGTCTGATCGCGCGGCAGCGCCACCCGCCGCCCGCGGCAGCGTGCGCCCCGCCACGCCCTCGTCGCTCGACGAACTGTGGAGGTCCTACAAGGCCACAGCCGACGAGCGGCTGCGGGAGCAACTGATCCTGCACTACTCGCCGTTGGTGAAATACGTGGCCGGCCGGGTCAGCGTCGGCCTGCCGTCCAACGTCGAGCAGGCCGATTTCGTCTCCTCGGGGATCTTCGGCTTGATCGACGCCATCGAGAAGTTCGACCCCGAGCGATCCATCAAGTTCGAGACCTACGCGATCACACGCATCCGGGGTGCCATGATCGATGAGCTGCGCGCCCTGGACTGGATTCCCCGCTCGGTGCGCCAGAAGGCCCGCGCCGTCGAACGTGCCTATGCCACGCTCGAGGCGTCGCTCCACCGGACCCCTTCGGAAGGCGAGGTGGCGGACGAGCTCGGGATGAGCCTGGACGATCTCCACCATGTCTTCAGCCAGCTCTCGTTGGCGAACGTCGTCGCCCTCGAGGAACTGCTGCACGCGGGAAGCGAGAGCGGCGACCGGCTCAGCCTGATGGACACACTGGAGGACACCTCTGCGGACAACCCCGTCGAGGTCGCGGAGGGCCGGGAGATGCGCCGTCTCCTGGCCCGGGCCATCAACACGCTGCCGGAACGCGAGAAGACCGTTGTCACCCTCTACTACTACGAGGGCCTGACCCTCGCCGAGATCGGGCAGGTCCTCGGCGTCACGGAGAGCCGGGTCAGTCAGATCCACACCAAATCCGTCCTCCAGCTGCGCGCCAAACTGGCCGATGTCCGGGGCTGAACCCCATCGCGGCGAACGTCCGCGGGGCCGCCCGCCGCGTCCGTAGGGTGGGTGCGTGCCAAGGATTCGAGCGGCCTCGGTGGCCGAGCACCGGACGATGCAGCGCGGCGCCCTGCTGGACGCCGCCCGGTCCCTTCTCTCCGAGGGCGGGACGGCAGCTCTGACCTTCCCGGCCCTGGCCGAACGGACCGGGCTCGCCCGCTCGTCCGTCTACGAGTACTTCCGCTCCCGTGCGGCCGTGGTCGAGGAGCTGTGCGCGGTGGACCTCCCCGTCTGGGCGGCGGAGGTCGAAGCGGCCATGCGTGCCGTGGACACACCGCAGGCCAAGGTCGAGGCCTACGTGCGCAAGCAACTCGCCCTGGTCGGTGACCGGAGACACCGCGCCGTGGTGGCGATCTCCGCAGGTGAGCTGGACGCGGGGGCCCGGGAGCGGATCAGGGCTGCCCACGGAGGGCTGATCGCCGTGATCGTCGAGGCGCTCCGCGAACTCGGACACGAGCATCCCGCCCTCGCGGCGATGCTCCTCCAGGGCGTCGTGGACGCCGCGGTGCGCCGCATCGAACTCGGTGCCGGCGAGGATCCCGCCCGGATCACGGAGGCCGCCGTGGCCATGACTTTGCGGGGTGTGGCGGGCTGACGCCGGTACGTGGCCGCCGCCCTGCCCGCTCCCCCGGGCGTCGGCGCCGAGGCGGCGCCCAGCCGTGCCCGGGAAATCGTCGATGAATCCGCTCACGGGTCCAGCAGCCGCCGGCGACGAGTAGGCAGAGCAGCAGCCACTCCCGCGATTGGGGGGAGCCGGCGTCCATTGACGCCTTCCCCGGCTCCGGCGGCTCGGCGGGGCCGAAGACAGGGAGCAGCCGCGACGGCGGCCGTGTTCCCCGGAGCCCGGAGAGGAGAGTCAGCGGGTCGAGATAGCCGTCCTCGCGCCGCAGGCCCCAGTGCAGGCAGGCCCGCGTGCAGTGGAACGGGCCCGTGTCGATCACCCCGACCTGCTCACCGGCCGTGACCCGGTCCCCCTTCGAGACCCGAGCTCGCACGGGTTCGTACGTGATGCGCAGCGGTGGAGATCCCGAGCCCTCCACATCGACCGACAGCACCCGCCGTCCGGCCACGATCCCGGCGAACGCGACCGTGCCGTCCGTCGCCGCACGCACCGGGGCGCCCGGCCCGGCGGCCAGGTCGACACCGCGGTGGCCGGCCGCGTAGGGCGACGGCGGTGGCTCCCATCTGTGGATCAGCGGGGGAGGCGGTCCGACGCCGCGTGGCCCCACCGGCCAGGACCGCTTGCCCGGGGCCTCTGCGGGCACAACCGCTCCCGATGGCGGCGCCGGCCGGGAGCCGGGCTCTTTGCCGCCCGGTGTCTGCACCGCCCTCGCCGGGTCCGGGGGCCGGAGGAGGAGGAACAACAGGGCGCACAGGAGCAGAGCCGTAGCGTGCCGGGCCGCCCGGAGCGGGTTGTCGGCGATGGTGTGAGCGGTGAGAAGCGGCATGACGGGACAGTGGCGTACGGCCGGAGATCCGGTGGATCTTGACGGAGAAGTGTGGACGACCGGCTATCTGTGAACAACTCCGTCACCCGTGTGAGGGGGCGGGCTTCGAGGCGGCTGTGGCAACCCTTCTGTCCGGCCGGTGAGAGGCAGGCGCATGTCGCCCGGCGGTTCCCGGGTCCCGTACACTTCAGGTGGCGATCCGGGCCACCGGATCGACTTCGCACGCCCCGCCACCGTTGCCCGGCAGCCCCCGGAATCCGTCCCGGGACCCCGGATCCACACGGAGGCCGCGTCTCTCGGTCCTCGGAAGTCGTCTTCCCTGGCAGACGCGCAGGGGCGTCAGGCGCGACGGCCGCCCGGCCGCCGCGAAACCGAGTACCTCAAGGAGTACGGCCATGGCCGTCGTCACGATGCGGGAGCTGCTGGAGAGCGGCGTCCACTTCGGGCACCAGACCCGCCGCTGGAACCCGAAGATGAAGCGCTTCATCTTCACCGAGCGCAACGGCATCTACATCATCGACCTGCTCCAGTCGCTGTCGTACATCGACCGCGCCTACGAGTTCGTCAAGGAGACCGTCGCGCACGGCGGCTCCATCATGTTCGTCGGTACGAAGAAGCAGGCGCAGGAGGCGATCGCCGAGCAGGCGACCCGCGTCGGCATGCCTTACGTCAACCAGCGCTGGCTGGGCGGCATGCTCACCAACTTCTCGACCGTCTACAAGCGCCTCCAGCGCCTCAAGGAGCTCGAGCTCATCGACTTCGAGGATGTGGCCGCCTCCGGTCTCACCAAGAAGGAGCTCCTGGTCCTCTCCCGCGAGAAGGCCAAGCTGGAGAAGACTCTCGGTGGTATCCGCGAGATGCAGAAGGTGCCGAGCGCCGTCTGGGTCGTGGACACCAAGAAGGAGCACATTGCCGTCGGCGAGGCGCGCAAGCTCAACATCCCGGTCGTCGCGATCCTCGACACCAACTGCGACCCGGACGAGGTCGACTACAAGATCCCGGGCAACGACGACGCGATCCGTTCCGTCACCCTGCTCACCCGTGTGATCGCCGACGCCGTCGCCGAGGGACTCATCGCCCGTTCCGGTGGTGCCGGTGAGGCCAAGGGCGAGAAGGCCGCCGCTGAGCCGCTCGCCGAGTGGGAGCGCGACCTGCTCGAGGGCGACAAGAAGGCCGAGCAGCCTGCCGAGGGCGAGAAGAAGGCGGAAGCCACCGCCGACGCCCCTGCTGCCGACGCCCCTGCTGCCGATGCCCCGGCCGCGGACGCCCCGGCCGCGGACGCTCAGCAGGCCTGACGAGACCGTCACGGCTGATGACGGCGGGGGCCGAGGCCCCCGCCGTCCACCCGTAGATCACCGACTTCCGAGAAGAGACTGACAGACCATGGCGAACTTCACCGCCGCTGACGTCAAGAAGCTCCGTGAGCTCACCGGCGCCGGCATGATGGACTGCAAGAAGGCGCTGGACGAGGCCGAGGGCAACGTCGACAAGGCCGTCGAGGCACTGCGCATCAAGGGCCAGAAGGGTGTCGCGAAGCGTGAGGGCCGCAGCGCCGAGAACGGCGCGGTCGTCTCCCTGCTCTCCGACGACAACAGCACGGGCGTTCTGCTCGAGCTGAAGTGCGAGACCGACTTCGTCGCCAAGGGCGACAAGTTCGTTGCCGTCGCCGACGCACTGGCCGCTCACGTGGCCAAGAGCAACCCGGCGGACATCGAGGCGCTGCGCGCGTCCGAGATCGAGGCCGGCAAGACCGTTCAGGCGTTCGTGGACGAGGCCAACGCCACCCTCGGCGAGAAGATCGTCCTCGACCGCTTCGCGCAGTTCTCCGGCGGTTACGTCGCGGCGTACATGCACCGCACCAGCCCGGACCTGCCCCCGCAGGTCGGCGTCCTGGTCGAACTCGACAAGGAGAACGCCGAGGTCGCCAAGGACATCGCGCAGCACATCGCCGCCTTCTCGCCGAAGTTCCTCTCCCGTGAGGAGATCCCGGCCGAGACGGTCGAGAACGAGCGTCGCGTCGCCGAGGCCACCGCTCGCGAGGAGGGCAAGCCCGACGCCGCTCTGCCGAAGATCGTCGAGGGCCGTGTCAACGGCTTCTTCAAGGAGAACGTCCTGGTCGACCAGGCCTTCGCGAAGGACAACAAGAAGTCCGTCCAGAAGGTCCTCGACGAGGCTGGCGTCACGCTGAAGCGCTTCGCACGCTTCCGCGTCGGCGTCTGAGGCCGCAGAGCGACGGAATACTCCTGACCCGCTAAGGTCGGGGGCAGTCGGCCGCCGGTGACGGACGACCGCAAGATGTGACGAGGAGGCCATTGCCGCAGCGGGCTCGAGCAGAGACCACCGGCGATGGCCTTCTTGTATGTGCACGAGGAGAGTTCCATGAACCAGGGTGCCGACAAGGCCGACAAGAGCGACCACGGCAGCAGCGGCCGCCGCTTCATGCTCAAGCTGTCCGGCGAGGCGTTCGCCGGCGGAGGGGGACTCGGCGTCGACCCCGACGTCGTGCACAAGGTGGCCCGGGAGATCGCGGCCGTGGTCCGGGACGGGGCGCAGATCGCGGTCGTCATCGGCGGCGGCAACTTCTTCCGCGGCGCCGAACTCCAGCAGCGCGGCATGGACCGGGCGCGCTCCGACTACATGGGCATGCTCGGCACGGTCATGAACTGCCTTGCTCTCCAGGACTTCCTGGAGAAGGAGGGCATCGACTCCCGTGTCCAGACCGCCATCACCATGGGGCAGGTCGCGGAGCCCTACATTCCACTGCGCGCCGTGCGGCACTTGGAGAAGGGACGCGTCGTGATCTTCGGCGCGGGCATGGGCATGCCGTACTTCTCGACCGACACCACTGCCGCTCAGCGCGCTCTGGAGATTCACGCCGAAGCACTGCTCATGGGCAAGAACGGGGTGGACGGGGTCTACGACTCCGACCCGAAGAAGAACGCGGACGCCGTGAAGTTCGACGCGCTGGAGTACACCGAGGTGATCTCCCGCGGGCTGAAGGTCGCCGACGCCACCGCGATCACCCTGTGCATGGACAACAAGCTGCCGATCCTCGTTTTCGAACTGCTTGCCGAGGGCAACATCGCGCGGGCGGTACGGGGTGAGAAGATCGGCACGCTGGTCAGCGACGAGGGCACCCGGGGCTGATCTGCGGGCTGTATCTCCGGTGCGGCAGCGGTCTTGTCCGGGCCGGAGGAACCACCCGGCCCGGGGATGGACAACGTCCTGCGCGGTCGGACACCGTGCAGGTGAAGACGCGGGCAGGGGCGAGCCTGTGCTCACAACTAGGACCAGGAGCAAGTGGTGATCGAAGAGATCCTCCTCGAGGCCGAGGAGAAGATGGAAAAGGCCGTCGTGGTCGCCAAGGAGGACTTCGCCGCGATCCGCACCGGGCGTGCGCACCCGGCGATGTTCAACAAGATCGTGGCCGACTACTACGGTGCGATGACGCCTATCAACCAGCTGGCGTCCTTCTCGGTGCCGGAACCCCGCATGGCCGTGGTGACCCCGTTCGACAAGAGCGCCCTGCGCAACATCGAACAGGCCATCCGCGACTCGGACCTCGGCGTCAACCCGAGTAACGACGGCAACATCATCCGCGTGGTCTTCCCGGAGCTGACCGAGGAGCGCCGCAAGGACTACATCAAGGTCGCCAAGGGCAAGGCCGAGGACGCGAAGATCTCGATCCGCAGCGTCCGCCGCAAGGCGAAGGAATCCATCGACAAGCTGATCAAGGACGGCGAAGTCGGTGAGGACGAGGGCCGGCGTGCGGAGAAGGAGCTCGACGACACCACCGCGAAGTACGTGACGCAGGTGGACGAGCTGCTCAAGCACAAGGAAGCCGAGCTGCTCGAGGTCTGATGAACGACTCTTCCTGGGGCGCCCCGTCGCACCCCGGCCAATGGGGACCGTCCCAGCAGGGGGCGGTCCCGGCGGGTCCCGCGCACGGTGCAGCGCACGCGGCGCAGACTCGGCCCATGCCCACCGTGCCCGAGACAGGCGGAGACCAGGACGACCGTCACCGGGGGGCCGCCCGGCCGAGCGGCCCCCCGGCCGGCGGCAGTCGGAGCGCCGAACCCCCGCGGAGACCCGAGGAGTCCGCAGTGCCCCAGAAGAAGCGCGCCGGCCGTGACTTGCGCGCCGCCATAGGGGTTGGTGTGGGCCTCGGGGCCGTGATCATCGCCTCGTTGTTCTTCGTCAAGGACGTGTTCGTCGGTGTCATCACGGCGGCCGTCGTGGTCGGGCTCTGGGAGCTGACCACCCGGCTCGAGGAGCGCAAGGGCATCCGGATTCCGCTCGTACCGCTCGCCGTCGGCGGCGCTGCCATGATCGTGGCGGGGTATGTGCGGGGCACCGAAGGCGCCTGGTTCGCGATGGCCGTCACCGCGCTCGCGCTGCTGGTCTGGCGCATGGCCGAGCCGCCCGAGAACTATCTGCGGGACGTCACCGCCGGCATCTTCGCCGCCTTCTACGTCCCGTTCCTGGCGACATTCGTCGCCCTGATGCTCGCTGCGGACGACGGCGCGGAACGGGTGCTGACGTTTCTCCTGCTGACCGTCGTGAGCGACACCGGCGCCTATGCCGTCGGCTGGCGGTTCGGGACACACAAGCTCGCGCCGCGTATCAGCCCCGGCAAGACCCGCGAGGGGCTGTACGGCGGGGTCGCCTTCGCCATGATCGCCGGTGCACTGTGCATGGAGTTCCTGGTCGAGGGCGGCTCGTGGTGGCAGGGCCTCATCCTCGGATTCGCCGTCGCGATCAGTGCCACGCTCGGCGACCTGGGCGAGTCCATGATCAAGCGGGACCTCGGTATCAAGGACATGGGCAAGCTGCTGCCCGGCCATGGCGGCATCATGGACCGGCTCGACTCTCTGCTGCCGACCGCACCGGTGGTGTGGCTGCTGCTGGTGCTCTTCGTCGGGAACTGACGGGGCAGGTACGTCAACGAGGCGGGCCCTTCACCGGACGACAGGTGGAGGGCCCGCCTCGTTGCCCCGGTCGCGGGCCCTCGCGGAGACGCAGCGGCGACGGCACTCGGATCAGCGGAACCCGCATGCCGGGCCGCGCGGTGGAGCCGATTGAGAGGGCGGGCACCGGCGGGACAGGCGATCCGTGACCGTCGCACGCGCGCACCGGGGATCAACCCACAGGGACGCGGACACCGGAGTCGTCACATCAGGTCGGGCGCCACGTTCGTCGGCAGATAATCCGCGGAGTACTCACCCCGCCCGCGCCGGCGTGCGTCCGGGTCCAGCACGTATGCCGGCCGCAGGTCCGCGTCGTCGTAGTAGCGATGGTAGACCGGCGTCAGGCCGCCGGACACCGGTGGCACGATCCAGCTCCAGTCCGCGGGGCACCAGCGCCCTGCGCGTTCCTCCCGGGCGATGTGGTCGAGGAAGCGGCGGGACTCGGTGTGGTGGTCGGACATCGTCACGCCCGCGGCGTCGAAGGAGTGCAACACCGCGCGGTTGAGTTCCAGTAGCGCCCGGTCCCGCCAGAGCGTCCGTTCCGAGGACATGTCGAGCTCCATGAGGGCACCGATCAGAGGCAGGGTGTCGTAGCGGTCGGCGTCGACCAGGTTGCGTGCCGCGATCTCGGTCTGCAGGTACCAGCCGTTGAACGGCGCGGCACTGTATGACACTCCGCCGATCTCCAGGCGCATGTTCGAGATGGCCGGTATCGCGTGCCAGCGCAGGCCAAGTTCGGCGAACCACCGGAACTCGGGATGAGCGATCGGTACTTCCTCGACCGCGTCCTCGGGGAGCGGGTGCACGCTGAGCCCGGCCGGGGTCTCGATGATCAGCGGCAGGACGTCGAAGCGGTCACCCTTCCCCGCCCAGCCGAGGCGTTCGGCGAGGCGGGTGAAGCCGGTGTACTGCCGGTCGCCGACCGTCCCTCCGGCCTCGTCCTCGTAGCCCGCGTACCGGACGAGCTGGTCGTTCCATATGCGCATCGCCGAGCCGTCCGGCCGGTCCTGCGGGAAGACGGTGATGGTCGGACGGATGCGCCCGCCGCGCCAGGTGGTGCGCAGGTGATCGAAGCAGCCCTGAGCGATCTCGTCGGCGGACGAGGCATTCCGCAGGTCGCGTATGTGCAGGCTTCGCCAGTACAGCCGGCCGATGCAGCGCGAGGCGTTGCGCCAGGCCACACGGGCGCCCCAGGCCAGCTCCTCCTCGGTGTGCCGGTAGGTCCCCGTGCGGTCGATCTCCTCGGCGCAGGTGTGCATCCGGCCCCGCATCTCCGCCCCGGGACGGGGGTTCTCCCAGAAGAACCGTGAGAGGAAGGCCATCGCCTCCTCGGGGTCGGTCGGAGTGAACGATGGAGGTGCGTCACCGGGAGTGAGGCTGCCGGTCTGGACCGGTGTGCTCCGGGCGTGCAGCATGACGTCTTCTCTCGGCGGGGGGTGGGGGGGACGAACGGCATGATGGCCGATATTGAGTGGGATGTCCGGTTGCCCGTCATGGTTTACCGAGCTCGTGGCCGGAATCAAGGCGTTGCCGCCGGTAACCCGGTCGGCGCGCCAAGCCGGGCCGATGCGATGTCTCGGTGATCCTGGGATCCGGCGACGCCGGCCTGCCCCGGGGCAGCGGTAACGGGTTGGCCGGGGTCTACACAATCCGCCTGCTCGACAGACTCGCCGAACATGGCGCTCGTCGTTCATTTCTGGCCGGTGGAGCGGATCCAGGAACTCCTGCGCTGTCAGGTGCGGGAGACCCGTCCCTCGTGATCATCGACACCCAGTCCGTGCGCGCGGCCGCGGGTGTCCCGAAGACCACGACGGGGCTGGACGCCGGCAAGAAGGTGTCGGGGCGCAAGCGGGGACTGGCCGTGGACGTTCTGGGACTGATCATCGGCGTCGTGGTCCTGGCCGCTTCCGTGCACGACAACGCCGCCGGCACCGCCCTGCTCGACCAGGCCGCCGAGCGGTGCGGCAACCGCCTGGAGAAGGTCCTGGTGGACCAAGGGTTCAAGGACGAGGTCATCATCCACGGGGTCCTGCTGGACATCGATGTCGAGGTCGTCCGCCGCAACCCCGAAGATCAGGGCAAAGACTTCGTCCCGCAGCCCAAGCGGTGGATCGTGGAGCAGGCCAACGGCACGTTGAGGTTGCATCGTCGCCTGGCCCGCGAGTACGACCACCGCCCCGACACTTCCGCCTCTCGCATCTACTGGGCCTCCATCGCGAACATGGCCCGCCGCCTCACCACACCGAGTCCGGCCTGGCGCGACACTCTCGGGCTGGCCGCGTGAACGTCATCGAGCTCCTGGCGGACCTCCAGGCCCAGCATGACAAGACCACGGCCCGGACCGGTGAACTGCGCGATCAGATCGAGCACTTGACCGCGGTCCTGGCCGAGACCGAAGCGCGACTCGCGGACCTGGCCACCACCCAGAAGGTCATCACCGAACTCTCACCGGCTGGCGGCGGACCCGAACCGCCCGAGACGAACACCGCCTACCAGGCCATCGTGAACGCCTTCAACACCCACCCCGGCCAGGAGTTTCGAGCCCGTGAGCTGCACGAACTCCTCGGCATGCCCACCGACGAGGCATCCGTCAACATCACCCGCAGCCGCCTCGGACGCCTCACTCGCCAGGGCTTCCTCACCCAGCCGGGACGGGGCCGCTACCAGAAACGGACTTAACGTCCTCTCACAGCGGACGCGGAGAGCGGTATCCATGCTATCCATTGGGGCGAGGCCCACCTCGAAGCCGATCGCACCTTCGCGTGGACTCACAGCGATCCGCTGCCGCTCGCTCCCGGGGTGTTTGAATGAGCGCCCTCTACGCTCGCCCGTTGCAGCTGCTGTGCTTTGGCTTCCTGGGCCGTCTCTGCGCCGTGCGAGGTTGACCGATGTTGACAGATGGCGGCAGAGGGTGACCCGTCTCCCATTGCTCTGGCCTGGGCCGCCGTAGTTGATCTGCCACACTGGACGGACCATGCCTGCACCCGGAGAACTCACCTTCGTCGCGCCGCGCGGGGCCAAGAAGCCCCCGCGGCACCTTGCCGATCTCACCCCGGCCGAGCGCCGGGAGGCCGTCGCGGCGATCGGCGAGAAGCCGTTCCGCGCGGGACAGGTCTCCCGCCACTACTTCGCGCGCTACGCCGACGACCCGGCGGCCTGGACCGACATCCCGGCGGCGGCCCGCGAGAAGCTGGCCGCCGAGCTGCTGCCGGACCTGATGAGTGTGGTGCGGCACATCAGCTGCGACGACGACACGACGCGCAAGACGCTGTGGCGTCTCTTCGACGGCACCCTCGTCGAGTCCGTGCTCATGCGCTATCCCGACCGGGTCACCATGTGCATTTCCTCGCAGGCGGGCTGCGGGATGAACTGCCCGTTCTGCGCCACCGGCCAGGCCGGCCTCGACCGCAACCTGTCCACGGCCGAGATCGTCCACCAGATCGTCGACGGTATGCGCGCGCTGCGTGACGGCGAGATCCCCGGGGGCCCCGCGCGGCTGTCGAACATCGTCTTCATGGGCATGGGTGAGCCGCTGGCCAACTACAACCGGGTCGTCGGCGCCATCCGCCGGCTCACCGACCCGGAGCCGGACGGCCTGGGTCTGTCGCAGCGCGGCATCACGGTCTCGACGGTCGGCCTGGTCCCGGCAATGCTGCGGTTCGCCGACGAGGGCCTCAAGTGCCGGCTCGCCGTCTCCCTCCACGCACCCGACGACGAACTCCGCGACACTCTCGTGCCGGTCAACACCCGGTGGAAGGTCCGCGAAGTCCTCGACGCCGCCTGGGAGTACGCCGACAAGTCCGGTCGCCGCATCTCCATCGAGTACGCCCTGATCAGGGACATCAACGACCAGGCCTGGCGCGGCGATCTCCTCGGCCGGCTCCTCAAGAGCCGCCGCGTGCACGTCAACCTCATCCCGCTCAACCCGACGCCCGGCTCCAAGTGGACGGCCTCCCGCCCGGAGGACGAGCGGGCCTTCGTCGCGGCGCTCGAACGGCACGGGGTCCCCGTCACGGTGCGGGACACCCGCGGCCAGGAGATCGACGGCGCCTGCGGCCAGCTCGCGGCCTCCGAACGCTGAACGCCGCACACCCGGGGTCGGGTTCGGCCTGCCCTTGCTAAGGTGTGTTCGAAACAAATTCACATTCCGACAGGGGAGCGCGCAGCGCTGAGAGTGCGGCAGAGACAGGCCGCAGACCCTCGAACCTGAACCGGGTCATGCCGGCGTAGGGAGTTCGGTCACCACTCGAGCTGTTGCGCCCCGCCGTGCGCCGACCACCGGCCGCGGCGGGGCGTGCGCCTTCTCCTGGCAAGCCAGGAGGAATTCAGTGATCACCACCATCTCCGTCCACCGGGGCCGTGCCATAGCAGCGACGGTCGCCGCAGCCCTCGGAGCCTCGGCCCTCGCCGGGTGCGGCGCCGGCACGGGCGACTCCGCGGGCAAGGGGGGCACGTCCAAGACCGTCACCCTGGTCTCGCACGACTCGTTCGCCGCATCCGACCCGGTCCTGAAGCAGTTCACGAAACGGACCGGCTACAAGGTCCGGGTGCTGCGCGGCGGCGACGCCGGCACCGCCGTCAACCAGGCCGTCCTGTCCAAGGGCCACCCGCAGGGCGACGTCCTCTTCGGCGTCGACAACACCCTGCTCTCCCGGGCCCTCGGCAACGGCATCTTCACCCCGCACCGCGCCAAGGGGCTCGAACAGGTCCCCGCAGCACTGCAGTTGGACGGCAAGCAGCACCGGGTCACGCCCGTCGACACCGGCGACATCTGCGTCAACTACGACCGCGCCTGGTTCGCCGACCACGACCTGGCGCCGCCGAAGACCTTCGCCGACCTCGTCAAGCCGCAGTACAAGAACCTGCTGGTCACCGAGAACGCGGCCACCTCGTCACCCGGCCTCGCCTTCCTCCTCGGCACCGTGGCCGAGTACGGAGCCGACGGCTGGCAGGGCTACTGGAAGAAGCTCCGGGCCAACGGCGTCGAGGTCGTCGACGGTTGGGAGCAGGCCTACAACGACCGCTTCTCCGGCTCGGCGGGCGGCAAGGGCAAGGGCGACAAGCCGCTCGCGGTCTCCTACGCCTCCAGCCCGCCCGCCGAGGTCCTCGGTGCCGAGCCGCAGCCGAAGCAGGGCCCGACCGGAGTCGCCACCGGCACCTGCTTCCGCCAGATCGAGTTCGCGGGTCTTCTCGACGGCGCGAAGAACCCCGAAGGCGGAAAGGCGCTGCTGGACTTCCTGCTGAGCAAGACCTTCCAGGAGGACGTGCCGCTGCAGATGTTCGTCAACCCGGCGCGTCGGGACGCGGCGCTGCCCGAGGTGTTCACGCGCTACGGAGCGAAGATCGAAAACCCGGCAACCCTGGCTCCGCGCAGCATTGCGAAGCACCGTGACCGATGGGTCAAGACGTGGTCGTCGCTCGTCCTGAAGTGAACGCGTCCCCGGCCCGGGACGGCCGCCGTCCGCAGCGACCGCGGCCGTCCCGGGGGCGGGAACTCGCCCTCCGGCTCGGCCTGACGGCCGTTCCCGCCGCCTTCTTCACCGTCTTCTTCGCACTCCCGGTCGCCGCCATCGTCGCCCGGGGCACCCGGGCCGACGGGCAGTGGCACACCGGGCACCTCGCCGGCGTCCTCGGCGACCACGACGTCCAGCAGGTGCTCTGGTTCACCGGCTGGCAGGCCGCCGCATCCACCGCGCTGACGCTCGCAGTCGGCCTGCCGGGCGCCTATGTCTTCGCCCGCTTCGACTTCCCGGGCCGGAACCTGCTGCGTGCGGTCGTGACCGTGCCGTTCGTGCTGCCCACGGTCGTCGCGGGATCGGCGTTCCTCGCCCTGCTGGGCCGGGGTGGTCTCCTCGACGACCTGTGGGGCGTCCGGCTCGACACCACCGTGTGGGCGATCCTCCTCGCCCACGTCTTCTTCAACCTCGCGGTCGTCATCCGCACCGTCGGCGGGCTGTGGGCGCAGCTGGACCCGCAGCAGGAGGAGGCGGCCCGGATGCTCGGCGCCGGCCGCCTCCGGGCCTGGCGCACCGTGACACTGCCGGCCCTCGCGCCGGCCGTTGCCGCCGCCGGGCTGATGGTGTTCCTCTTCACCTTCACTTCCTTCGGGGTGGTCCAGATCCTCGGTGGCCCGCGCTACTCCACCCTCGAGGTGGAGATCTACCGGCAGACCGCCCAGTTGCTGGACCTGCGCACCGCGGCCGTCCTCACCCTGCTCCAGTTCGCGGCCGTCGCCGCCCTCCTGGCCGTGCACGCACGCACCGTCCGCCGACGGGAGAGCTCCCTCACCCTGGTCGACGCCGCCCGCACGGCCCGCCGCCCCGAAGGCCCCGCCCAGTGGGCGCTGCTCTGGGCGGTGCTCACCGTGGTGCTGCTGCTCGTGCTCCTCCCGCTCGGTGTCCTCGTCGAGCGTTCCCTGACCGGTCCGGACGGCTACGGACTGGACCACTACCGGGCGCTGATGTCCCCGGCAGGCAGTGGCGCGACGTTCCTCGTCGCCCCCGTCGAGGCGGTCGGCAACTCGCTCGCCTACGCCGCCGTCGCCACGGGCGTCGCCCTGCTCGTCGGCGGGCTTGCGGCCACCGCGCTCGCCCGAGCCCCGGTGGGCCGGGGGCCGGGGAGCCGGATGCTGCGCGGCTTCGATGCGCTGCTGATGCTGCCGTTGGGTACGTCCGCCGTCACCGTCGGCTTCGGCTTCCTCATCACACTCGACGAACCGCCGCTGGACTTGCGCGACTCCTGGCTGCTCGTGCCGCTCGCCCAGGCGCTGGTGGGCGTGCCCTTCGTGGTGCGCACCGTGCTGCCCGTACTGCGTGCGGTGGACGACCGGCTGCGCCAGGCCGCCGCCGTACTCGGCGCCTCCCCGTTGCGGGCCTGGCGGGAGGTGGACCTGCCGATGGTGCGCCGTGCGGTGCTCGTCGCCGCCGGCTTCGCCTTCGCCGTCTCGCTCGGCGAGTTCGGCGCGACCGTGTTCATCGCCCGGCCCGAGGCGCCCACCCTGCCCGTCGCGGTCGCCCGGCTGCTGGGGCGCGCCGGGGAGCTCAACTACGGCCAGGCGATGGCCCTGAGCACCGTCCTGATGCTGGTGTGCGCCGCCTCCCTGCTCCTGCTGGAGCGCTTGCGCACCGACCGTTCCGGAGAGTTCTGATGTCCCTGCTGAACCTGGACGGTGTCGGCGTGCGGTTCGGCACCCACACCGCGCTGGACTCCGTCGACCTGGAGCTGGACGAGCACCGCACGGTGTGCGTGCTCGGGCCGAGCGGCAGCGGCAAGTCCACGTTGCTGCGTGTCATAGCCGGTCTGCAGAAGGCGGATGCGGGGCGGGTCCTGCTCGACGGACGCGACCTGAGTGGAGTCCCGGCGCACCGCAGGGGCTTCGGCCTGATGTTCCAGGACCACCAGCTCTTCCCGCAGCGGGACGTCGCCGGGAACGTCGCCTTCGGCCTGCGGGTCCGCGGTACGGGCCGCGCCGAGGCCGAACACACCGTGGCCGGGCTTCTCGAACTCGTGGGACTCCCGGGCGCCCAGCGACGGAACATCGCCTCCCTCTCCGGCGGAGAGCAGCAGCGGGTCGCCCTGGCCCGGGCGCTCGCCCCGCAGCCGCGTGTGCTCATGCTCGACGAACCGCTGGGCCGCCTCGACCGGCGCCTGCGCGAGCGCCTCGTGGTCGAACTGCGGGAGCTCTTCGGACGGCTGGGGACGACCGTGCTGGCCGTGACGCATGATCAGGGCGAGGCGTTCGCCCTCGCCGACCGGGTCGTCGTGATGCGCGACGGCCGGATCGCGCAGACCGGAACGCCGATGGAGGTGTGGCAGCGGCCCGCGTCCGCATTCGTGGCCCGTTTCCTCGGCTTCGACAACGTGGTTCCGGCGACGGTCGCCGGCGCGGTCGCCGACACGGTGTGGGGCAAGGTGCCGGTGCCCGGAGGGACGCCGGCGGGGCCGTGCCGGCTGCTGATCCGCCCGGCCGGGGTGCGGCCCGTGCCGGTGCACGGGGGCCTGCCGTGCGCGGTGACCGCCCGTACGTTCCGCGGGGACCGGGTGGTGCTGCGCCTGCGTCCGCACGACGGCCCGCCCCTCGAGGCGTCCTGTGCGCCGGGCGATGCGCCGGAGCCGGGCGCCGAGGTGGGCGTGGTCTTCGCGGCCGGCGAGGTGGTGCGCCTTCCGGACGAGGACACCGGCCGGCTCACCGGCGCGTGAGCGTCATCAGCCCGTCCACCAGGTGTTCGGCGGGTGCTGCTCCCGTGTCCGGCCGGTGCAGTTGCTGACCGAGGACCACGGCCACCGCCGTCCCGGACGGCCGGGATGCCTCCGGTACTCCGAGCCCGGTGAGAATGCGCTCCGTGGAACGCGACCTCGCCGAAGGGAACGTCGCTCCGGCGAGTTGCGGCCGCTCGGTGCACAACGGGTCGGCTCCCGGGCATCGCCGCACGGGTGCAGCGCCGGTCCGGTGCCGGCAGCAGCGTCGAGTCCGTGCCCGCAAGGAGCCGGCGCTGACGGGCTGCGCGGCGTCTGCGCCGGCCCTGAAATGCCGCGCCGCCCGGAAGCACGGTGCTTCCGGGCGGCGCGCCGGCTGAGCCGGTTCCGGCGGCTCAGCTGCGCAGGGGCATCGCCGCGAGTTCGGCGACGAGCCAGGTGACCGGGGCCAGCACCAGGAAGAGCATGGCGGTACGGGCCGCGACCGCGTGGCGCAGCAACCGCGTCGTCACCCCCAGCCGCTGCAACGCTGCCGTCGTCGTGCCGCGCAGGCTGCGCATCTCCACCGCCGCGGTCAGCACGGTGGCGGTGGCGCAGGACATCACCAGCGCGGCGCCGAGCCCCGTCAGCGGACCGAACGGCGAACCCGGTGCGGACGCCGAGGCCGAGCCGTAGAGCTCGCTGGTCGCCAGGGCACCCGAGGCGACCGCGCACAGCACTCCGAGCGGGCGGCCGATGCGCTGGGCCTCGCCCTGCAGGACCCGCCCGGCCAGCAGCCGCAGGGCGCTGGGCCGGCCGGCGGACAGCAGTCGCCCCGCCGCGTGGGTCAGCCCGGGACCGGCGAAGATCAACCCGATCGCGGTGAGCATCCAGCCCCCGATGACCCCGGGCGATCCCGATCCGAGCCGCCCGGGCATGGGCAGCAGGCTCTCCGGGGCGGGCGGTACCCCATGGCCCGCGTAGGCCTCGAGCGCCAGCCCCATCGCCATCAGCGCCACGCCCCACGGCAGTCCGCGGGGAGCCGTGGTCACCGGAGGGAGGATCTGGGCCGTGCCCGGGTCGGCCGGCTGCTCCGCAGGAGGCCGGCCGGCGTCCGGAGTCGTGTCGGGTCGGTTGGCCGGGGGGCGCAGGGCGATCGCCGCCGACGTGGCCGCCAGGACCGGGGCCGCGCCGAGCAGCGTGATCACTCCGGCCCCCGGCAACCGGGCCTCGGCGCCCAGGACCTGGGTCAGGACGCCGTGCACCGGGGGGCTGCCGAGATCGCCGCGCAGGTACAGGAAGACGAGCAGGGCGATCGCGCTGCCGACCACACAGGACGCCGCTGTCGAGGCCGCCGCCACCATCGCCAGCCGGAACGGGCCGAGCCCGACCGACGACAGCCCCGGCTTCGGGCGGGAGGCGGGATCGGCGCGGGCCACGACCACCGCCAACTGGACCATGGCGGCGAGCGGGACGGCGCACCACAGCAGCCGCATCACCGAGGCAGCGGCCTGTGCCGGGTGGGAGGCGGCATAGCCGAGCGTGCACAGCAGCAGGAAGCCGACACCGGCGGACGCGGCGGCCACCATCAGCCGGCGCAGCAGCACCAGCGGATGAGCGCCGCGGGCTAGACGGAGAGCGAGCACGCGGCCCTGCCTTCCGTCCCGCCCGTGACCACGCCGCCGCCGACCCGGCGGCCGTCGAGCAGCGCGATGGTCCGGTCCGCGAGACCCGCCACCTCCACGTCGTGCGTGGCCAGCACCACCGTGATGCCGTGGGTGCGGGCCGCGGCGGTGAGCGTACGCAGTACCTGGGCCCGGTCGGAGCGGTGCAGGATCGCGGACGGCTCGTCGGCGAAGAGCACGAACGGTTCGCAGGCCAGCGCGCGGGCGATCGAGACGCGCTGCCGCTGGGCCTGGAGCAGCGCGGCCGGCCGCTTGCGGGTGCAGTCGGCGACATCCAGCCGCTCCAGCCATTCCTGGGCCACCGCCTTGGCGACCCGGTGCGGGGTACCGCGCAACAGCAGCGGAAGGGCGGCGTTCTCCCACGCCGTCAGTTCCGGGACCAGATGCGGTTCGGTGTCGATCCAGCCGAACCGGTCCCTGCGCAACCGCTCCCGGTCCATTGGGCCCATCGTGTGCACCGGGACGCTGTTGAACCACACCTCACCGCTCTCCGGCAGGATCTGGCCCGCCAGACACCGCAGCAGCGTCGTCTTGCCGCTTCCGCGCGGGCCGGTGACGGCGAGGATCTCGCCCTCGCGGACACCGACGGAGACGTTGGCGAGAGCGGGGGATCCGTTGTGCGAATGGTGCAGGGCGCGTGCCCAGAGCACGTCGTTGTCCGGCGGGGTCACCATGGCGAACACCTCGGCTTACCTACGACAGGTCCGTTCCCCTGTCCGGCTGAACGAACACGAGGCCAATCGGTCACTGGCACCGTAGGTACTCCGGGCCCGCCCCGGGGGCGGCTCGGCGCGGCCGTCGGCGAGGTTCCTCCGTACGGCTCATGTGATCAGGTGACAGGTTCTCTTCGGTTGGCATCCCCCTCCCTGGAGTCACGGCGGTTTGCCATGAGGGTTGGCGTGTTGCCGCAGCGTGTGACGTTGATGAGATCGATGGGACGTGGGCGATGTCAGTGGGTGACCGTATGTTGGCCCGATGATTCGGAACATGGCCGACAAGCGGGCCGTCGAGGCCGCGGTCGTGGATGCTCAACGGGCGATGGCCGAGTTCGACGGGGCCCGCCAGTGGTTCGCCGCTGCCCGGCAGCGGCCGATGGAGCCACTCGGGGCCGAGGTCTGGGTATTCGACACGATCCTTGCCCAGGTGTTGTTGGTGAAGCACCCCTGGCGGGGGTGGGTTCCGCCGGGCGGGAAGGTCGAAGCCGGAGAAACGCCCAGCGAGGGTGCGGCCCGGGAACTGCTCGAAGAGACGGGTCTTCAGCCGGAACTGCTGCCCGACCCGGCGGCGGTTGCGGTTCGCTCGTATCACCCGCGCCACCCGGTCACTCTGGGCTTGTCGTATGCGACGGTCGTTGATGCGGCAACCCCGTTCGTCGGGGAGGACGGGCAGCCGGTGGCATGGAAGCGTCTGGACGAGGGCTGGGAGAGCTGCTTTCCCGATGATCTGTTGCGTATCCGTCAGCACGCGGCGTGGTTGGCCGGCCGGATGGGCGGTCACTGAGGAGTTGCCCCGGGTCCGCCGCGACGTGCGGGTTCGCGGCGGAGTTCGCAGTTCTCGGCCTGCTCAGGCGTCCGGGCCGCCGAGGTGGGTGGGCGCGAACATCCGGAGCAGAGCGGGGAGGACGACCACCGAGGGGCCCGGTGCGGCGAGAGCCGCGGCGAGATCGGCCGCCAGCTCCTCGGGGGACGTCCGGACCGCGGGCACCCCGAAGGACTCGGCAAGGGCCGGGAAGTCGGGACGGGCCAGCTCGGTCGCGGTCGCCGTACCGAACACGTCGGTCATGTACTCGCGGAGAATCCCGTAACCGCCGTCGTCGACGATCAACCAGGTGACGGGCAGGTCGTACTGACGGGCCGTGGCCAGCTCGGCGATCGAGTACATCGCGCCGCCGTCGCCCGAAACCGCCAGGACCGGCGCCGACCGGTCCGCGGCGGCCGCGCCGAGCGCCGCGGGGAACGCGTACCCGAGGCCGCCCGCGCCCTGGGCCGAGTGCATGCCCCCCTCGCGCGGGTCGAAGGCCGACCACGCCCAGTAGGCCAGGATCGTCATGTCCCAGAAGGAGGCCGCGTCGTCGGGCAGCGCCCGGCGGACGCTCGCCAGCACCTCCTGCTCGGTGGCCAGGTCCTGGCCCTCGATCCGCTCCCGCACCCGCGCCAGCAGCGCGGCGGCCCGCTGCGCGCCCTGCCGTTCCCGGCCGGGAGCGACCCCGGCGGCCAGCGCGCCGAGCGCGAGCCGCGCATCGGCATGCACGCCGAGCGCCGGATGGTTCGACTCCAGCTTGCCGAGATCCGCCTCGACCTGGATGACCCGGCCGCGCGGCGCGAACGTGTGGTAGTTCGACGAGAGTTCGCCCAGACCGGAGCCGACGACCAGCAGCACGTCCGCCTGTTCCAGCAGGTCGGTGGTGTGCCGGTCCTCCAGCCACGACTGGAGCGAGAGCGGATGTTCCCAGGGGAACCCGCCCTTGCCGCCGAACGTGGTGGCGACCGGGGCGTCCAGCTTCCGGGCCAACTCCAGCAGTTCGGTCTGTGCCTGCGCCCGCACCACGCCGCCGCCGGCCAGCACGACCGGCCGCTCGGCCGCGTCGAGCAGCCGCACCGCCTCGTCGACCAGCTCCGGCCGCGGCGCGGGCACCTCCGGCTGCGCCCCCAACGACCGGACGGGCGGCACGGACGTCTCGGCCAGCAGGACGTCCTGGGGGATCTCCACCCATACCGGGCCGCACGGCGCCTCCAGGGCCGCCTGCCAGGCCTGAGCGATGGCGGACGGGATCTGCGACGCGCTGCGCACCGTGTGGACCGACTTCACCACGTCCCGGAACGACGCCTGCTGGTCGACCAGTTCGTGCAAGTAGCCCTTGCGCCCGCCGCCCAGTCCCGCGGCGGGCACCTGGCTGCTGATGCCGAGGACGGGGGCGGAGGCCGCGGCCGACTCCTGGAGAGCGGCGAGCGTCATCAGCGCCCCCGGCCCCGTCGAGACCAGCAGTGGCGCCACGCTCCCCGTCACCCGCGCGAACGCGTCGGCCGCGAACCCGGCGTTGTTCTCCACCCGCAGCCCCACGTACTCGAGCGCGGAACGGCGCAGGGCGTCGAACGTGCCGAGGGCGTGCTGTCCGGGGAGCCCGAACACCGTGGTCGCCCCGAGTGAGGTGAGGGATTCGACGACGAGGTCGCCGCCGTTGCGCGGCTGCGCGCTGTGCATGGGGGTGGTGCCTTCCTGGAAGCGGTGATGCGGGTGCGGCCCGCGGGTGTGGTGGTCAGGCCCCGGCCGGTACTCCCGCGGGCGCCTCTTCCGGTTCGGGTCCGGCCTCGCCGGCCAGCCGCTTGCGCCAGGCCTCGAGCACGGCCGGGTCGGTCGGCTTCGTGGCCAGGCTGACCACGACGTAGGTCAGGAGCGAGGCCAGTAGCCCGTAGTAGATCGGCTCGTTGGCGAGGATTCCCTTCGCCCACATGAAGGCCACGACCGTGACGCCGCCGACGGCCACGGACGCCAGCGCCCCGGTCGCCGTGCCGCGCTTCCACAGCAGCCCGCCGAGGATCGGTACGAGCAGGCCGCCCACCAGGAGGTTGTAGGCGACGGTGAGCGCCTCGACCACGTTGTTGAGCACGATGGCGATGACCACGACCGCCGCGCCCATGATCAGGATGAAGACGCGGTTGCCCCGCACCTCGTCGTGCGCCGCCTCACCGGCCGCGGCCACCTTGCCGCGCAGCCGGGACCAGATGTCGTTGTTGGCCACCGTGGCGCAGGCGATCAGTGCACCGGAGGAGGTCGACATGACCGCCGACAGCGCCGCGGCGAGGACCAGCCCCTTCACGCCGATCGGCAGCGACTCATTGACCATCACCGCGAACGCGTCGTCGGCGCTGGCCAGGTTCGGGTGCAGGACCTTCGCGGCGGTCCCGATGACGGCCCCGGCCAGCGCGTACGCCAGGCAGTAGGTGCCCGCTGCCGTGCCGCCGATCTTGGCGACGCGGTCGCTGCGTGCGGTGAACACGCGCTGCCAGATGTCCTGGCCGATCAGCATGCCGAACGAGTAGATCAGCACGTAGGTGAAGACGGTCTGCGCTCCGATGCTCATCGGGGAGAAGTAGTCGTCCGGAAGCTCGGCGGCCATCTTCGAGAAGCCACCCGCCTTGACCACGGCGATGGGCAGCAGGAGCAGCAGCACGCCGATCGTCTTCACCACGAACTGCACCATGTCCGTGAGCGTGATCGACCACATGCCGCCGAGCGTGGAGTAGCAGATCACGATGGCCCCGCCGAGGATGATCGCCACCACTCGGTCGATGCCGAAGATGACGTCGAAGATGGTGGCGTACGCGATGGTCGAGGTCACTGCGAGCATGAGGGTGTACGCCCACATCACGATTCCGGATATGAGCCCCGAGGTGCCGCCGTAGCGCAGGTCGAGCATTTGGCTGACCGTGTAGACCTTCAGCCGCGCGATGCGGGCCGAGAACAGGATGCTGAGCGCCAGCAGCCCCAGGCCGATGGCGAAGACCATCCAGGCGCCGGAGAGCCCGTGCTGGTAGCCGAGGCCGACGCCGCCGATGGTGGACGCGCCGCCCAGCACGATCGCGGCCATCGTGCCGGAGTACATGGACGGTCCGAGCCGGCGGCCGGCGACGAGGAACTCGCTCTTCGACTTGGCGCGGCGCATGCCCCACCAGCCGAGCGCGAGCATCCCCGCGAGATAGACGACGATCACGGCGTAGTCCACAGCCATGGCTGCTCCTGGGGCGAGGGGGACGGAAGGGGGAGGAGTTCTGGGCTGTGACCCTAGGGGGCTGCCGATCGGGCCGGGAAGTGTATGTTTCCTCCACTTGTGAAGCCCTGAACGGATGAAACATCCAGAGGACCCCCGTGCACGAACTCCTGCCTCCCACCGTTCCCGTGCCGCTGTCGCTGCTGCTGGACGAGCCGTCCCTCGGACTGCGCCGGGTGGCCGGCCCGGCGGCTGACCGGGATGTCCACGCGGTGCACACCAGCGAGATGGAGGACCCCGTTCCGTACCTGCTGGGTGGTGAACTTCTGCTCAGTGCCGGGGTCAAGGGGCCGGCCGCCGACGCCGGTCCGGCGGCCGGGGAGTACTGGGACCGTTATGTGGCCCGCACGGTCGAGGCGGGCGCGGCGGCACTCGGCTTCGGCGTCGCACCCGTCCACGAGGCCGTGCCCGAGGCTCTGGTGCGGGCCTGCGACCGCCACGGACTGCCGCTGCTCGAGGTGCCGCGCCGCACCCCGTTCACGGCCGTGGCACGGGCGATGTGGCAGGCGGTGGCCGAGCGGCGCCACCGCGACCTCCAGCACATGTCCGAGGCCCAGCGGTCCCTTGCCGTGGCCGCTGCCCGCCCGCACCCGGTCCCGGCCGTCCTGCGGCAGTTGGCCCGCCACGTCGGCGGATGGGCAGTGCTCCTCGGGCGGGACGGTGTCCGGCTGGCCGAGGCCGGGACGCCGCCGGAGGCTCCGGTCCGGGACGAACTGGTGTCGCTGGCCGCCCGCCTGCGGCCGGGACGTTCGTCGGCCGCAGCGACGGCCGGCGGGAGCCGACTGAGCGTGTACGGGCTACCGGCCGCGCCCGGGGGCGGGGCCACCGCCCTCGGCGTGAGCACTCCCGTGCGTGACGCCGGGGGCGCGGCGCTCGCCGGTGTCGCGGTCGTGCTGCTGTCCCTGCTGACCGGGGCCCGTACCGCCGAGGCCGACGCCGCCCGGTCGGCCGCGCTGGTACGGCTGCTGCTGGGCGCCGCCCCGGCCGATGTGGCGCCGCTGCTGGACGGCGGCGAGGAATGGACCGTCGTCCATGGCAGACGGCGCGGCCCGCAGCAGGAGGGCGGCCCGCTCGCAGCCTCCGCCCTGGCCGCGG
>NZ_JAMQGM010000001.1:175744-382611 GCF_023703325.1 Streptomyces meridianus | reverse complement strand
GGGCCGCCGTCGAGCGGGACGGCCCGGGCCCAGGTGCGGCGCAACGACATCTGCCCGGTGGTGGAGAGCGCGAGCACCTTGCCGTCGGAGGTCCAGCCCCGCACGGAGGTCCGTGTCCCCCAGTGCGTCAGCCGCTGCGAAGGGCCGCCGTCGACGGCGGCGACGTGCACTTCGGGGGCGCCGTCACGGGTTGAGGTCCAGGCGATGTGCTCGCCGTCGGGCGAGATTCGTGGGTGGTTGACGGGCATGTTGTCGCTGCTGACCCGCCAGGCACGGCCGCCGTCGAGGGAGGCGGCCCAGACGTCGTCCTCGGCGGTGAACGTGATCAACTCGCCGTGCAGATGCGGGAACCGGAGGTACGAAGGCTGCGTCACCCCGCCACACTATTGACCTTGCACCTCTCCCACCAGCCGTTCCGGTGAGCACGGAACCTTCGGGTGTCCGCGGCGGGCGGCCTCGGGTCCCCGCCCGGACGCCCGCCGCAGGGTCCGGCGCCGTTCCGGCGGCCCCGTGCCGGTCGGGCCCCGTCAGTCCCGGCCTTCGGCGAACGACCGCCGGGCTTCGGCGAGTTCGGCTGTCAGCACGTCGACCAGCTGCCCGGCGGGCAGGCCCCGGGCCAGCCGGTGCCCCTGCCCTGCCCACAGCCCCATGCCCTGGGGATCTCCGGTCGCCGCCGCGGCCCGGCGCAGCCCCGCTGCGAGGAAGTGCACCTGCGGATAGGCGGCGGGCGCGTACGGGCCGTACTCGCTCAGGAAGCGGTTGACGAGCCCGCGGGCCGGCCGTCCGGAGAACGCCCGGGTCAGTTCCGTGTGCGTGAACTGAGCATCGGTGAGCGCCTGTTTGTGCAACGGGGAGGCCCCGGACTCGGGGGTGACGAGGAACGCGGTGCCGAGTTGGGCGGCGTCCGCGCCGGCGGCCAGGACGGCCGCGATCTGCCGACCGCGCATGATGCCGCCGGCCGCGATCACCGGAAGCCGTACCGCTTCGCGTACCTGGGCGAGCCGGGTCAGCAGCCCCAGGGCGGCGTGGTCGGCGGACGGGTCGTCCCGGTGGGTGCCCTGGTGGCCGCCGGCTTCGGCCCCCTGCACGCAGACGGCGTCCGCGCCGGCGTCCGCAGCGGCGCGGGCCTCGGCGGGCGAGGTGACCGTGACGACGGTGACCGTGCCCGCCGCGGACAGCGCGGCCAGGTCGGAACGGGACGGGCAGCCGAACGTGAAGGAGACCAGGGGTACCGGATCGTCCAGCAGGGCGGCCATTTTGGCGGCGTAATCGTCGTCGGCGGGGCCGTCTGCGGCACCGAGCCCGGTTCCGTAGTGCTCGGCCTCCCGGGCCAGTCGCTCCGCGTAGGCGGCGACCTCCTCGGGAGCGGCGACGGGTTCCGGCTGGGGCAGGAACAGGTTCACGCCGAAGGGGCGGCTTGTGAGTTCCCGCAGGGCGCGGATCTCGCGGCGCATGTCCTCCGCCGTCCGGTAGCCGGCCGCCAGGAACCCGAGGCCGCCCGCCTCGCTCACAGCCGCGGCGAGTGCGGGACAGGACGCGCCACCGGCCATCGGTGCCTGCACGACGGGGTGGCGGCAGAGGTCGTCGATCACGGAAGCCATGACGGCATGCTGCCACGCCGGTGGGCGCAGAGAGGGGTGGCGGCGGGGGCCCCTCATGCCGGTCCGCACCGAGGGGAGCGCCCGCTCGCTGTGGTGCACACGTGACGGCCACCTGGGATCCCGATGCGCCCGGCGTCCTGGAGCTTCCCTCCGGGCGCCGGCTGCGGGGCCGTGCCCTGCGCCGCCCGCTGCCGCCGGGGCCGGAGCCCGCGTTCGCCGTCCGCTTGCTCGGCACCGAACCGCCGCAGGTCCCGTGGGCGTCCTGCCGGCTGCACTGGCCCGACTTCCGGTTGCCCGCAGACCGCGCGCAGGCCCGCGAGGTGCTGGGCGAGGCCTGGGCCCGGGAGGAGTCCGAGCGGGTCGAGATCGCCTGCGCCGGCGGACGCGGGCGCACCGGGACGGCGCTGGCCTGTGTCGCCGTGCTGGACGGGATTCCGGCCGGTGAGGCTGTGGCGTTCGTGCGCCGCCACTACGACCCGCACGCGATCGAGACGCCGTGGCAGCGGCGACACGTTCGCCGCTTCGCGGAGGGCCGTCCCGGACGATCGGGGTGAGGCTCCCTCAGGACCAGCGGCCGGTGCGGCCGAGCAGCAGCGCGCCGGCGGCCGTCCCGGCCGTGGAGGTCCGCAGGACGCTGGGGCCCAGCCGGTAGTGACCGGCCCCTGCGTCGGCGAAGGCCTCCAACTCCTCCGGGGTCACGCCCCCTTCGGGACCGACGACCAGCACGATGTCGCCGGAGGCGGGGAGTTGCGCAGTGGCGAGCGGTCGGCTGCCCTCCTCGTGGAGCACGCCCGCGAAGGCCGCCTCGCCGAGCAGGTCGCATACCCGACGTGACGTCATGAGGCCGGTGACCTCCGGGAATCGCAACCGCCGGGATTGCTTTCCGGCCTCGCGCGCGGTGGCCCGCCACTTGCCCAGTGACTTGAGACCGCGCTCGCCCCGCCACTGGGTGATGCAGCGTGAGGCCGCCCACGGGACGATGCGGTCCACGCCCGTCTCGGTCATGGTCTCGACGGCCAGCTCGCCCCGATCGCCCTTCGGCAGCGCCTGCACGACGGTGATGCGGGGGCGCGGTTCGGGCTCCGTGCGGACGTCGGTGACGTCGACCTCGAGCCGGTCCTTGCCCTCGGCCGCGGTCACGGTCCCCAGGGCGCCCGTTCCCGCGCCGTCCGTGAGGACGACGGCCTCACCGGCGCGGATCCGCCGCACGGACACCGCGTGCCGCCCCTCGGGACCGTCCAGCACGACCGGGCCCACGGCGAGCAGGCCGCGGTCGGCCAGGAACACCGGGGCGGTCACAGAACCGCCACGGGAAGCAGGAGGGGTGCGGAGGGCATGACCACATGGTGTCATGCACTCCGCACCCCGTCGCGATCAGGTGCCTGTGGCCGCGGCGTGGCTCAGCGGCCGTTGAAGGCGTCCTTCAGCCGGTGGAAGAGCCCCTGCTGGCCGGGCTGGAAGTGCCCTGCCGGGCGCTCCTCGCCGCGCAGCTTGGCGAGCTGCCGCAGCAGGTCCTCCTGCTGCGGGTCGAGGTTCCCGGGGGTCTGCACCTCGACGTGCACGATCAGATCGCCGCGGCCGCCGCCGCGCAGATGTGTGATGCCGCGCTGGTGCAGCGGGATCGACTGACCGGACTGGGTGCCGGGCCGGATGTCGACCTCCTGGAGACCGTCCAGGGTCTCCAGGGGGCACTTGGTGCCGAGCGCCGCCGCCGTCATCGGGATGGTCACCGTGCAGTGCAGGTCGTCCCCGCGCCGCTGGAAGACCGGATGCGGCAGTTCGTGGATCTCCACGTAGAGGTCGCCGGCCGGGCCGCCGCCGGGGCCGACCTCGCCCTCGCCGGCCAGCTGGATCCGGGTGCCGCTGTCGACGCCCGCCGGGATCTTGACGGTGAGCGTCCGCCGGGAGCGGATCCGCCCGTCGCCCGCACACTCGTGGCACGGCGTGGGGACCACGGTGCCGAAGCCCTGGCACTGCGGGCACGGCCGCGAGGTCATGACCTGGCCGAGGAAGGAGCGGGTCACCTGGGACACCTCACCGCGGCCGCGGCACATGTCGCAGGTCTGCGCCGAGGTTCCGGGAGCCGCGCCCTCACCGCTGCACGTGGTGCAGACGACGGCGGTGTCGACCTGGATGTCCTTCGTGGTGCCGAAGGCCGCCTCGTTCAGCTCGACGTCGAGCCGGATCATGGCGTCCTGGCCGCGCCGGGTGCGCGAGCGGGGCCCGCGCTGGGCGGTGCCGCCGAAGAAGGCGTCCATGATGTCGGAGAAGTTGCCGAAACCACCGCCGAAGCCGCCCGCACCGCCGCCCGCAGCCGAACCGGACGGGTCGCCGCCGAGGTCGTAGACCTGCTTCTTCTGCGGGTCGGAGAGCACCTCGTAGGCGGCGTTGATCTCCTTGAACCGCTCCTGGGTCTTCGGATCCGGGTTGACGTCCGGATGCAGCTCGCGCGCGAGTCGGCGGAAAGCCTTCTTGATCTCGTCCTGTCCGGCGTCGCGGCGCACGCCGAGGACGGCGTAGTAGTCAGTGGCCACTTACGACTCCGCGAGGATCTGTCCGACGTAACGTGCCACTGCGCGTACCGCTCCCATCGTTCCGGGGTAGTCCATGCGGGTCGGTCCGACCACGCCGAGTTTCGCTACTGCCTCGTCGCCCGAACCGTAGCCGACCGCGACCACGGACGTGGACGTCAGGCCCTCGTGAGCATTCTCATGCCCGATTCGTACGGTCATGCCGGAATCCTTCGACTCCCCCAGCAGCTTGAGGAGCACGACCTGTTCCTCGAGCGCCTCCAGCACCGGCCGGATGATCACGGGGAAGTCGTTCCCGAAGCGGGTGAGATTGGCGGTGCCGCCGATCATCAGCCGCTCCTCGGTCTCCTCGACCAGGGTTTCCAGCAGCGTCGCGAGTACCGACGAGACTGTACCCCGGTCCTCGAGTTCGAAGGACTCGGGAAGATCCTGCACCAGACCGGGGACATCGGCGAAACGCCGTCCCACGACCCGGCTGTTGAGACGCGCCCGCAGGTCGGCGAGCGACGTCTCGCCGAACGGGGCCGGGCAGTCGACCATCCGCTGCTCGACGCGCCCGGTGTCCGTGATCAGGACCAGCATGAGCCGGGCCGGGGCGAGCGAGAGGAGTTCCACATGCCGGACGGTCGACCGGTTCAGCGACGGGTACTGCACCACGGCGACCTGCCGGGTCAGCTGGGCGAGCAGCCGGACGGTACGGGCCACGACGTCGTCGAGGTCGACCGCTCCGTCCAGGAAGTTCTGGATCGCGCGGCGCTCGGGCGACGACAGCGGCTTGACCCCCGCCAGCTTGTCGACGAACAGGCGGTAGCCCTTGTCGGTGGGGATCCGGCCGGCGCTGGTGTGGGGCTGGGCGATGAAACCCTCGTCCTCCAGGACCGCCATGTCGTTGCGCACGGTCGCGGGCGAGACACCGAGGCTGTGCCGCTCGGTGAGGGCCTTGGAGCCGACGGGTTCCTCCGTGCCGACATAGTCCTGCACGATGGCACGCAGCACTTCGAGCCTGCGTTCACTGAGCACCGCGCACCTCCAGCTTTCGCATCCTGACCTCCGCCTGGCACTCGGCGCGTCGGAGTGCCAGCTTCCCCGGGGCCAGTGTACGGCCGAGTAGGGCGGGCCGGGCAAGAGCAGCCCGTCCACCCCGCCGGGTGGGCGGCAGCGACCGGATCACGGGGGTGTCTTCGACTAGCGTCGCTGTATGCACCTCACTTGGGAAGAGGGCGGGTGGGAGCAGCTCGCCCCCGGCGTGACCCGCCGCCGCCTGCCACGCTGGGACGCGACCGTGGGGCTGGTCGTGGGCACCGAGGGCGCTCTGATGGTGGACGCCGGCTCGACCGTCCGCGAGGGTGCCGAGCTGCGCCGCCAGGCGGAGTTCCTGCTCACCCGGGAGGCCCCCGGCGGGCCACGCGGCGTGACACATCTCGCACTCACCCACCCCCACTTCGACCACGTACTGGGAATGAGCGCGTTCGCCGGGGCGGAGGTGTACGGGGCGGTGGGCCTGGACCGCGTCTTCGCCGGGCCGGGCGACGGGCTGCGGACGGACGCGGAGCGGCACGGTGTCGACCCCGACGAGGCGGCCGAGGCCACGGAACTTCTGGCGCGCCCCCGGCACCTGGTCTCCGGTGATGTGACGGTCGGGCTGGGCGACGGCCGTGAGGCCGTGCTCGCCAACGTGGGCCCGGGACACAGCCGCCACGACCTGGTCGTGCTGGTTCCCGGCCGGCGCGGGGCGCCCTCGGTCGTCTTCTGCGGAGATCTGGTGGAGGAGTCGGGAGAGCCGCAGGCGGGGCCCGACTCCGTGCCGGGCCGGTGGCCGGCGGCGATGGACCGGTTGCTGGCGCTGGGCGGCGAGGAGGCGCTGTACGTGCCGGGGCACGGCGCGGTGGTCGACGCCGCCTTCGTCCGGGCCCAACGGGACGAGTTGGCAAGGCGGTTCAGCACGCCCTGAGCCCACCGGGGGTTATCGTCAGCGGGTGCGCAGCAGACAGTACGGGCCGGATCTCACCCCGCCGTGGAAGAAGCCGAAGCCGGTCCCCGAGGTGCCGGCCGACGCCGGGCTGGTGGTCGAGGAGGTCACCACGGAGTTCTGCGGCGCCGTCGTACGGTGCGAGAGAACCGCGCAGGGCCCGGTGGTCACCCTGGAGGACCGTTTCGGCCGGCACCGGGTGTTCCCGATGGAACCGCGGAGGTTCCTGCTGGAGGGCCGCGTGGTGACGCTCGTGCGCCCCGCCCCGGCGAGGGGCTCCGGACAACATGGCGGCGGCCCGGCGCGTACCGCCTCCGGGTCGGTCGCGGTGCCCGGGGCCCGGGCGAGGGTGGCGCGGGCGGGCCGGATCTACGTCGAGGGCCGGCACGACGCGGAACTCGTCGAGAAGGTCTGGGGCGACGACCTGCGGATCG
Source organism: Streptomyces meridianus (assembly GCF_023703325.1). Taxonomy (GTDB): domain Bacteria; phylum Actinomycetota; class Actinomycetes; order Streptomycetales; family Streptomycetaceae; genus Streptomyces; species Streptomyces meridianus. The sequence continues at coordinate 376,076 of NZ_JAMQGM010000001.1, read as the reverse complement.
AGGGCGTGGTCGTGGAGTACCTCGAGGGCGTCGACGACCTCCCTGCGATCGTGCGCGAGTTCGCCCCGACGTCCGGCGCCCCTCTGGGTGTGCTCGTGGACCACCTGGTGCCGGGGTCCAAGGAGTCACGGATCGCCGCCGAGGTCACGGGCGACCATGTGCTCGTGGTGGGCCATCCGTACGTCGATGTCTGGGAGGCCGTGAAGCCCTCCTCGGTCGGGATCGCCGCCTGGCCCTCGGTACCGCGCGGCCAGGACTGGAAGAGGGGCGTCTGCCGGGCGCTCGGCTGGCCGCAGAACACGGGCGCGGCCTGGCAGCGGATCCTCGGTTCGGTGCGCTCCTACCGGGATCTGGAGCCCGCGCTGCTGGGCCGGGTCGAGGAGCTCATCGACTTCGTCACGGCGTAGGCGGGGCCGCGTCGTCCCACTGTCCGCCCGTCCGACAAATCCTTCCTTGCGGCGCACAGCGCCATGTGCCGGAGCGGACCTGAGGCGTGTTGTGAAAGTCCCGTCCGGCTCGCGGCGCCCGGCACGCACATCCGCTGCGTTGGCGGATCGTCCGAGTAGCCCTCCCCTGGCCTGCGGCATGGGGAACCCCAGAGGCCGGCTCTCCGCCTTGCGGCTGCACGCACCAGACGCCGCAAGCCCCGCCCCAGGGGCGGACGACGCTACTTCCACAACAAGCCTCAGTCGACGAGGTCGCGCACCACCGCGTCGGCCAGCAGTCGTCCGCGCAGGGTCAGGACCGCGCGGCCCTGACCGTAGGGATCCGGCTGGAGCAGGCCGTCCGCCAGTGCCCGCTGCGCGGCCTGCGCCCCCGCGGGGGCGAGCAGGCCGAGCGGGCAGCCGTCGGCCAGCCGCAGCTCGAGCAGGATGCGTTCGACCCGGCGGTCCTCGTCGCTCAGCAGCTCGCGGCCGGCCCCGGGCGAGCGGCCCTCGCCGAGTGCCTGGGCGTAGGCCCCGGGATGCTTGACGTTCCACCAGCGCACGCCGCCCACGTGGCTGTGCGCGCCCGGCCCAGCACCCCACCAGTCGGCACCGCGCCAGTAGAGCTCGTTGTGGCGGCAGCGGCCCGCTTCCGAGGCGGCCCAGTTGGACACCTCGTACCAGGTGAACCCCGCCTCGGAGAGCCGCTGTTCCGCAATCAGATAGCGGTCGGCGTGCACGTCGTCGTCGGTCATGGGGACCTCGCCGCGGCGGATGCGCCGGGCCAGCTGGGTGCCCTCCTCGACGATCAGCGCGTAGGCCGACACATGATCCGGCCCGGCCTCCAGCGCAGCTTCCAGGGAGGCGTGCCAGTCGCCGTCGGACTCGCCGGGCGTACCGTAGATCAGGTCCAGGTTGACGTGATCGAAGCCCGCCGCCCTCGCCTCGGCCACGCAGGCCTCGGGGCGACCGGGCGTGTGTGTCCGGTCCAGGACGCGCAGCACGTGCCGGCGTGCGCTCTGCATACCGAACGACACGCGGTTGAAGCCGCCCTCCCGCAGCTCGGCGAGGTAGCGCGGGTCGACGGAGTCCGGGTTGGCCTCGGTGGTGATCTCCGCGTCCGGCGCGAGACCGAACTCGTCCCGCAGCGCGGCGAGCATCCGGACCAGGTCCGCGGCGGGGAGCAGGGTCGGTGTGCCGCCGCCGACGAACACGGTCTCCACCGGGCGGGGGTCGTCGCCCAGGGCCTTGCGGGCGAGGCGGATCTCCTCGACGAGCGTCTCGGCGTAGTTGTCCCGGGAGGCCAGGGTGCCCCCGGAGCCGCGCAGTTCGCTCGCTGTGTAGGTGTTGAAGTCGCAGTAGCCGCAGCGGCTGGCGCAGTAGGGAACGTGCAGATAGAAACCGAGCGGGCGGGCCGCGGCGCCGGTCAGGGCGTGCAGCGGCAGTGATCCGTCGTCGGGCACCGGTTCGCCGTCGGGCAGTGCGGAAGGCATGGACCCATTGTCCGGCATGGCGGACGGTACGGACGAGCCGCCCGCGTGACCGGCTGCTGCCGGGTCACGCGGGCGGCTCGGTGCCATCGGTCAGGACTCGCGGGAACCCGCGTACATCTCCTCGATGAGGCTCTTGTACTCACGCTCCACGACCGGCCGCTTGAGCTTGAGGCTCGGGGTCAGCTCGCCGTGCTCGATGTCGAGGTCGCGCGGCAGGATGCGGAACTTCTTGATCGTCTGCCAGCGCTGGAGCCCCTCGTTGAGGCGCTCGACATAGCCGCCGATCAGCTCCTCGACCTCCTTGAGGGCGACGACCTGGGCATAGGACTTGCCCTCGTGGCCGTTCTCCGCGGCCCAGCCCATGATCGTCGGCTCGTCGAGCGAGATCAGGGCGGTGCAGAAGTTGCGGTCGGCACCGTGCACGAGGATGTTGCTGACGAACGGGCACACGGCCTTGAACTGGCCCTCGACCTCGGCCGGGGCGATGTACTTGCCGCCGGAGGTCTTGATGAGGTCCTTCTTGCGGTCGGTGATCCGCAGGTAACCATCGGCGGAGAGTTCGCCGATGTCACCCGTGTGCAGCCAGCCGTCGCTCTCGAGGACCTCGGAGGTCTTGTCCGGCAGCCCGTGGTAGCCCTCCATGATGCCGGGACCGCGCAGCAGGATCTCGCCGTCCTCGGCGATGCGCACCTCGGTGCCGGGGAGCGGCTTGCCGACGGTGCCGGTCCGGTACGCCTCGCCCGGGTTGACGAAGCTGGCGGCGCTGGACTCGGTGAGACCGTAGCCTTCGAGGATGTGGATGCCCGCGCCGGCGAAGAAGTAGCCGATGTCGGGCGCGAGGGCGGCGGAGCCGGAGACACAGGCCCGCAGCCGGCCGCCGAACGCCGCGCGCAGCTTGGCGTAGACGAGCTTGTCGGCGATGCCGTGCTTCAGCTTCAGACCGAACGGCGCGCTCGCGGTGCCGGTGTGGCGGAAGTTGTCCTGGGTGGTCTTGGCGTACTCGCGGGCGACGCCCGCGGCCCACTGGAAGATCTTGTACTTGGCACCGCCGCCGGCCCGCGCCTTCGCGGCCACACCGTTGTAGACCTTCTCGAAGATCCGCGGAACGGCTGCCATGTAGGTCGGCTGGACCGTCGGAAGATTCTCGATGATCTTGTCGATGCGGCCGTCGACCGCGGTCACGTGCCCGACACCGATCTGACCGGAGATGAGCACCTTGCCGAAGACGTGGGCGAGGGGTAGCCAGAGGTACTGGACGTCCTCGGCGGTCACCAGGCCGGTGGCCGGGATGGCCTTGGCCATGTAGGACCAGCAGTCGTGCGGTAGGCGCACGCCCTTGGGCCGTCCGGTGGTGCCGGAGGTGTAGATCAGGGTGGCGAGCTGGTCGGCACCGATGGCGGCGACCCGCTCCTTGATGCTCTCCGGGTGCGTGCGCAGGTACTCCGCGCCGCGCCGCTCGAGCTCGTCGAGGGAGAGCACCCAGTCCTCGGGGTCGCCGGCCACGGTCTCGGCACCGGCGGCGTCGATGACCACGACGTGGGCCAGCGCGGGGAGTTCGGCACGCCGCTCCCGGGCCTTGGCCAGTTGCTCGGCGTCCTCGGCGATCAGGACGCGGCTGCCGGAGTCGGCGAGGATGAACGACGTCTCGTCGGCGTTGGTGCTGGGGTAGACCGTGGTGGTGGCGGCTCCCGCACACAGGATGCCGAGGTCGGCGAGGATCCATTCGACACGGGTGCTGGAGGCCACGGCCACGCGCTCCTCGGCGTCGACACCGAGGGCGACGAGTCCGGCGGCGATCGAGAAGACGCGGTCCGCCGCCTGGGCCCAGGACAGGGAGTGCCAGGCATCCGGTCCCTCGCCGGTGGCCGGGGCCACGGGGTAGCGGTACGCCTCCCGGTCGGGCGTCGCCTCGACCCGCTCAAGGAAGAGGGACGCCACGGAAGGCGGCCGGTTCTCGATCAACGTCTGCGTGTCGCTCACGACATCCTCCGTGCACGCGGGGCGCGCAGTGAGTGGCTGGAAGTTGTTTAACTGACGAGTAACCTGCAAGCAGGGAATCAGGTTAGAGCCCGAGCGGCCCGTTCGTAAGGGTCTGCGACAGTCTTTCTCACGATGCAGGTTTCGAGTGGGCGCACGCCGTCCCACCTCATGAAACACAGAAGCGGACTCGGCAGGGGATGTCGAGCCCGCGGGCACGGCTCCCAGGTGGTCGGGGCGTCCCGGATGCCCTGACGGGCCGGGAGGACGCATGGCGCGATCGAGGCGAGAGCAGGGCGCCGGGCCGGGCGGAAGCGGCCACTGGCCGGGGCTCGCCGGGACGGGAGCGGGTCCGGCGGCTGCGGAGCCGACCGGGTGACCGCAGGGGCACGGGGGCGGCCACCGCTCCCGGCTGCCCCCTCGATACGGCGCACGGGGCCGCGGTGCGCGATGCCGCGCCGCAGCCCCGTGCGGGAGGTCGAGGCCCGGGCCGCCGGGCCGGGTCACTCCGGACGGCGGCCGCCGGTCACTTCTTGGCCTTGGCGTCGCCTCCGCCGTCGGAGTCGCTGGACAGCACGGCGATGAAGGCCTCCTGCGGGACCTCCACGCTGCCGACCATCTTCATCCGCTTCTTGCCTTCCTTCTGCTTCTCCAGCAGTTTCCGCTTGCGGGAGATGTCACCGCCGTAGCACTTGGCGAGCACGTCCTTGCGGATCGCGCGCACCGTCTCGCGGGCGATGACCCGGCTGCCGATGGCCGCCTGGATCGGCACCTCGAAGTTCTGCCGCGGGATGAGCTCGCGCAGCTTCCCGACCAGCCGAACGCCGTACGCGTACGCCTTGTCCTTGTGCGTGATGGCGGAGAATGCGTCGACCTTGTCGCCGTTCATCAGGATGTCGACCTTCACCAGGTCGGCGAGCTGCTCGCCGGTGGGCTCGTAGTCGAGCGAGGCGTAGCCCCGGGTCTTGGACTTCAGGGCGTCGAAGAAGTCGAAGACGATCTCGGCGAGCGGCAGGGTGTAGCGCAGCTCGACCCGGTCCTCGGAGAGGTAGTCCATGCCGAGCAGGCTGCCGCGGCGGCTCTGGCACAGTTCCATGATCGCGCCGATGAACTCGCTGGGAGCCAGCAGCGTGGCCCGGACGACGGGTTCGCGCACCTCGGCGATCTTGCCCGAGGGGAACTCACTCGGGTTGGTGACCGTGTGCTCGGTGCCGTCCTCCATCGTGACCCCGTAGACCACGTTGGGGGCCGTGGCGATCAGGTCGAGCCCGAACTCGCGCTCCAGGCGCTCGCGGACCACGTCGAGGTGGAGCAGGCCGAGGAAGCCGACGCGGAAGCCGAAACCGAGGGCCGCGGAGGTCTCCGGTTCGTAAACCAGGGCGGCGTCGTTGAGCTGGAGCTTGTCGAGGGCCTCACGCAGCTCCGGGTAGTCCGAGCCGTCCAGCGGATACAGGCCCGAGAACACCATCGGCTTCGGGTCCTTGTAGCCGCCGAGCGGTTTCTCGGCTCCCTTGGCGAAGGAGGTGATGGTGTCACCGACCTTCGACTGCCGGACGTCCTTCACGCCGGTGATGATGTAGCCCACCTCACCGACGCCGAGGCCGTCGGCGGCCGTCATCTCCGGCGCGGAGACCCCGATCTCCAGGAGCTCGTGCGCGGCACCGGTGGACATCATCCGGATGCGCTCGCGCTTGTTGAGCCGGCCGTCGACGACACGGACGTAGGTGACGACACCGCGGTAGGAGTCGTAGACCGAGTCGAAGATCATCGCGCGGGCCGGGGCGTCGGCCACGCCGACCGGCGGCGGGACCTCGGCGACGACCTTGTCCAGCAGCGCGTCGACGCCCTCACCGGTCTTGGCGGAGACCTTGAGCACGTCGGAGGGGTCGCAGCCGATGAGGTGCGCCAGTTCGGCGGCGAACTTCTCGGGCTGCGCGGCCGGCAGGTCGATCTTGTTGAGGACCGGAATGATGGTGAGGTCGTGCTCCATCGCCAGGTAGAGGTTGGCGAGCGTCTGCGCCTCGATGCCCTGCGCCGCGTCCACGAGCAGGATGCAGCCCTCGCACGCCGCGAGCGAGCGCGAGACCTCGTAGGTGAAGTCGACGTGCCCCGGGGTGTCGATCATGTTGAGGACGTGCGTGGCGCTTTCGCCCTCGCCGCCCTCGGCCGGGGTCGGCGCCCAGGGCAGCCGGACCGCCTGGGACTTGATCGTGATTCCCCGCTCGCGTTCGATGTCCATGCGGTCGAGGTACTGGGCGCGCATCTGCCGTTGCTCGACCACACCGGTCAGCTGGAGCATCCGGTCGGCAAGGGTCGACTTGCCGTGGTCGATGTGCGCGATGATGCAGAAGTTGCGGATCAGGGCCGGGTCGGTACGGCTCGGTTCCGGCACGTTGGTTGGGATCGCGGGCACGCAGGGTCCATTCGGTGATGTGCTGACAGCTCGGCGGCGGGACACGTGATAGTCCTCCCCATGGTCCCACGACTGGGGCCTGTGGTCCGGTTTGGGAGCCGATCAGGCCTGCTGGTAGCCTGGCCCACTGTGTCTCGTGGCCCCGGCCCGGGGCGCAGCTCAGAAATCCGACGAACCTGAAAAGGCTCATTCGTGGCGAACATCAAGTCCCAGATCAAGCGGAACAAGACCAACGAGAAGGCGCGCCTGCGCAACAAGGCCGCCAAGTCGTCGATCCGTACCGCGGTACGCAAGACCCGTGAGGCCATTGAGGCCGGCAACGCCGAGAAGGCCACCGCTGCCGTCCGCGACGCCGGCAAGATGCTCGACAAGGCTGCCAGCAAGGGCGTGATCCACAAGAACGCGGCCGCCAACAAGAAGTCGGCGCTGGCCCGTCGCGTCGCGGCCCTCAAGGGCTGACACGACTCTCGCCCGACCCGGCTCTCCAGCCGGCCGGGCCCTTGGGACCTGAGCGTCCCGACCCCGTCGCCCCGGTCCAGCGGACCCTCTCAACCGCCCCGGGGAGGCAGCCCGAAGCCCGCAAGGGCTGGGCACCGCGCCGCACGCGGCCTGCGTTCGCCACGCGGGTGCGGCGCACACGAGCAGAACGAACCGAAGGCCCGAAGCCGTCCGATTCCCCCGGACAGCTCCGGGCCTTCGGCCTGTCCGGGCGCGGTGCGGGTGGGGCAGGCTGTGGGGGCCGGGGTCAGCGCCTTGAAAACACGGGGCCGGGCATGCGCCGGGGTCCGGGGCCGGGCGGCCGGGGGCGGGCACCCCGGACGCCCCCTCCACACGTCTTCCGATCACGGTCCGGGGTCACGCCCTTCCCGGAGCTTCGCGAGAGACGGTGTCCGAGGGGCGCAGGCCGGGTCCGTCCGGAGCGTCGGGGGCGTGGCAGCGGCCGCAACCCGGGGGCTGCCTTCAGCGCCTGGCGGGACGCGCGGCAGCAGCCACCGCGATCACCGCCTTCTCCAGGGCGTACTCCGGATCGTCCCCACCGCCCTTGACGCCCGCATCCGCCTCGGCAACGGCACGCAGCGCCGACGCGACGCCGTCGGCCGACCAGCCGCGCATCTGCTGGCGCACCCGGTCGACCTTCCACGGGGGCATGCCGAGCTCCCGGGCCAAGTCGCCCGCCCGCATGCCACGCGGGGCGGATGCCAGCTTGCCGATGGCACGTACGCCCTGCGCCAGAGCACTGGTGATCAGCACTGGGGCGACACCCGTGGCGAGGGCCCAGCGAAGGCCCTCGAGCGCCTCCGCGGTCCGTCCCTCGACGGCCCGGTCGGCCACGGTGAAACTCGACGCCTCGGCTCGCCCCGTGTAGTAGCGGCCCACCACCGCCGCATCGATGGCGTCTTCCACATCGGCCGCCAACTGAGCGCATGCACTGGCAAGTTCGCGTAGGTCACTGCCGATGGCATCGACCAGCGCCTGACACGCCTCCGGAGTGGCGGAACGACCCGCGGTCCGGAACTCTCCACGGACGAAGGCCAGCCGGTCGGCGGGCTTCGTCATCTTCGGGCAGGTCACCTCGCGGGCGCCGGCCTTGCGGCCGGCATCGAGCAGCCCCTTGCCCTTGGCTCCTCCCGCATGCAGCAGTACCAAGGTGATTTCCTCGGCGGGCGCGGAGAGGTAGGCCTTGACGTCCTTGACCGTGTCGGCCGGAAGATCCTGGGCGTTGCGGACCACGACGACCTTGCGTTCGGCGAACAGCGACGGGCTGGTCAGCTCGGCGAGCGTGCCCGGCTGCAGCGCGTCCGGGGTGAGGTCGCGCACATCCGTGTCAGGGTCGGCAGCGCGCGCCGCGGCGATCACCTCCTGTACCGCGCGGTCGAGGAGGAGGTCCTCCTGGCCCACGGCGAGCGTGACGGGGGCGAGCAGGTCTTCGGTCGAACTCTTCCTGGCCATCGCGGCCCAGCATCCCACGCGGCACCGACAGCGATGGCCTGCCTCCCGTTCCTGTCCGTCCCGCCACGGTACGGGCCGCCACGGTGCGGTCCGCCGGTGTTCGCGGCCTCGTACTCGGTGCATGCGGGCGGATCGCGTGCCGCAGAATGTCCGGGTGAGCGACGTTCGACATGTACTGGTCCTGCCCGACCGCGATGCCGCCGAGGAAGTGGCCGAGGCCCTGGTGAACCGCTTTCGCCCGGCCGGGGAACCACAGCTGGTCCGGGACGCGCTGGCGGGCGAGGACGACGCCGAGGACGCCCAGTGGCTGGTCGTCGTCGAGGACGCCGAGGGCCGGCTGGAGGCGTCGGTTCTGGATGAGTTCGCCGCGGCGCACGAGGGCTGGCTCGAGGAGGACTGACCGCCCTGCCGGGGGCCTCGCTCCCGCTCTCCCCCGCACCGCCCACGGTGGCGGCCGGTGGGGTTCCCTTGCCGCCGGTCACGGCGATCGGGCCGTGGACATCCGTGCGCAGCACGGCGGCTCCCCCGGCCCTCAGCGCTTCGACGGTGCCGGCAGCCGGATGGCCGTACGGGTTGTCCCTCCCGCAGGAGACGAGGGCGAGCCGGGGACGGACGCGGCCGAGCAGCGCCGGGTCCTGGTACGCCGAGCCGTGATGGGCGACCTTGAGGACGTCCACCCGGGGCAGGTCCGGGACGGCTGTCATCAGCGCACGCTGTGCCGCCGGTTCGAGGTCGCCGAGCAGGAGCAGGGTGAGGTCGGCGGTACGCACCAGCAGCGTGATACTGGCGTCGTTCGCGTCGAGAGGCGGAGCCGGGCCGGCCGTTGCCCCGGGGCCGCCGGCCGGCGGCCAGAGGACGGACCAGCTCAGCGGACCGAGTCTGCGGTGCCCGGGTTCGGTGCGCAGCACCGGTACCCGGGCGGCCCTCGCGATCCGGTGCACGAACTCAACCTGATCGGCGGGTTCCTGCAGAGTGGTGGTCTCGATGGCGCCCACCGCGCGGCCGCGCAGCACGCCCGGGAGTCCGGCGACGTGGTCGGCGTGGAAGTGGGTGAGGACGACGAGCGGCACGCGCGTCACGCCGAGCGCCCGCAAACAACGATCGGCGAGAGCCGGTTCCGGTCCGGCGTCCACGACGACGGCGGTGCCGCCGCCTGCGGACAGCACCAGTGCGTCGCCCTGGCCGACGTCGCAGGCGACCAGCCGCCAGCCTGCGGGAGGCCATCCGGTGAGGGCCCGCGGCAACGGCATCGGCCGGACCACGGAAAGCAGGAGGATCAGCCCGCAGGCCGCACACACCCATGGTTTCCGGATCCACCGGGGCAGGGTGAGGACAACCGCGAGCGAGGCCGGCGCCAGCAGCAGTCCGCCGATCCAACCGCCCGGCCAGCTCATTTCGGCGCCGGGCAGGGCCGCGCCGGTACGGGCCACGGAGGTGACCCATTCCACGGGCCAACCGGCAAGCCAGGAGAGCCACTGGGCGACGGGCGGAGCGAGGGGCGCGATCGCCAGCGCCAGGAAACCGAGCACGGTCGCGGGGGCCACCGCCGCCTCCGCGAGGAGGTTGCACGGCACCGCGACCAGGCTGACGCGTGCGGCCAGCACGGCGATCACGGGCGCGCATACGGCCTGAGCGGCGACGGCCGCGGCCAGGGGCTCGGCGAGACGTTCCGGTACCCGGCGGCTGCGCAGTGCGGCGCTCCAGCGAGGGGCGATCGTCAGCAGCGAGGCGGTCGCCAGGACGGAGAGCAGGAAGCCGTAGGAACGGCCCAGCCCGGGCTCGACGAGGACCAGCAGCAGAACGGTGGCAGCGAGCGCGGGAACCAGTGACCGCCGCCGCCCGGTGGCGACGGCGAGCAGCGCCACCAGTCCGCAGCCTGCGGCACGCAGGACACTGGGCTGCGGTCGGCAGACCACGACGAACGCGGCCGTCAGCAGCCCGCCGAGCAGGGCCGTGGTGCGCAGTGGAATGCCGAGCCGGGCGGCCAGCCCCCGGCGTTCGGCCAGCCGGGCGAGTCCGGGCGGTCCGATCAGCAGGAACAGCACGATGGTGAGGTTGGCCCCGGAGACCGCGAGCAGATGGGTGAGGCCGGTCGCCCGGAATGCCTCGTCGAGGCCGGGCGGGATGCGACTGGTGTCGCCGACCACCAGACCGGGCAGGACGGCCCGGGCGTCGGGGGTCAGGCCCTCGGTCGCCCGGCGGAGCCCGGCGCGGAGGTCTCCCGCGGTGCGCTGGAGAGCGCCGGGCCGCCGGACCACGGGCGGCGGTCCGGCGCCTTCCACCCGCAGCACGGCAGCCGCCCGGTCGGTTCCTGTCAGCGGGAGGGATGCGCGGGCCCGAACCCGCAGCCCGGTGGAGGGCAGCAGGTCGAGCCAGGAACCGGTCGCGCGCAGAACGGCGGACGCGGGGGACGGGGCGTGTTCCTGCACGATGAGCAGCACCGGGGTACGGGTGCGGACCTCCCCACCATCGGCCGGGGTCACCGAGGTCGCCTCGGCCTCGATGAGTACGGCGGCGGGGGCCCGCATCGCCCCTCGGATCCGGGGGCGCACCCGGCGCGGGTCGGCGGTGACGGTCACCCGGGCGGTGAGCATCGCCCCCTGCCGGGCCAGCTCCGGGACCGGCCCCCGGTGGACATCGGCGCCATGCAGTCCGGCCGAGGCGGCAGCAGCCGCACCGCACAGCAGGGATGCCGTGAGTGCCGCTGCCACCGTGCGCCGGGCGCCCGGGTTCCGTTCCGCACTGCGCACGAGGAGCAGGGCCGATGCCAGGGCGGCGGCGCAGAACAGGCCGGCCACGGCGGCGGCCACCGGAGCCCGGGGCGAGCCGAGCACGGCAACGGTTCCCCAGGCCACCAGGGCGGGCGGTACGAGCCGGTGGTCCGCCGGGCCTTCGCTCCGGGGGCTCGCCGCCGCCTGCCGGTGACCGGGGGCGGCGTGCACGCTCTGCCGGGTCATGGCCGCACCAGTGGCCGGAGATCGGCGAACCGGCGGTCGCCGATGCCGCTGACCTCGCGGAGTTGGTCGACGGAGCGGAACCCGCCGTGCTCGGTCCGGTAGTCGAGGATGTGCTGAGCCAGGACCGGCCCGACCCCGGGCAGGGTGTCGAGCTGCTCCACCGTGGCCGAGTTCAGGCTGACCGGGGCCGGACCCCCGGCCGGTGCCCGGGCGCCTGCGGGTCCGGGGACGCCGCCGTCCGACGACGCGGGGCCCCCGACGACGATCTGCTCCCCGTCCACCAGGAGCCGGGCCCGGTTGAGGCCGCTCGTGTCCGTGCCCGGGCGGACCCCGCCGGCCTCACGCAGAGCATCGGCGACCCGGGCGCCGGCCGTCAGACGGTGAATGCCCGGATCGCGGACCCTGCCGGTGACATCGATGACGATCGGGGCGGCCGTGCCGGACGGCACCGAACCGGGCCCCGGGCGGCCGGGCGTGCCGGGGCCGTGGCGGGCCTCCTGCGTGGCGGCCGGCTCCGCGGTGGGGGCCCGGACGGTCCGGGGGGTGCCGCTCCAGAAACGGTGGACCGCGAACGCGAGGCAGGCGACGAGCACGACGGAAAGGGCGAGGAGCGTGCGGGGCTGCACGCCGCAGCGCAACTGCACCCATACCGGCAGCCGTTCGCGGATCGTCCACCAGAGCCGGCCGCGCATCCGCCGCAACCCGGCAGCGCCGGCTGCCCCCGCTGGATCGTCCGCAGATGGCTCAGCCGATGGGGCAGGGAGTACGGATGGGTCCCCACGACGCCGCACGTCCGGGTCTCCGGTGCTCTGCGGTGTTCCGGCCGCCCCGTCGGCGGGGGATGCGAACAGGGTGAGCGCGCGGGCCCGCAGGGCTTCCGCCGCCGCGTCCTTCTCCCTGCGGGAGGTACGCCTCACGCGCGGTCTCGTTCCGGCCTGTGCGGCAGGTGCCCGATGTGCGCCGGCTGCCGGGTGGGACCGGTTCGGGCCGGGCACGCCAACCTGCCCACCGGTCACGCTGTGTGATCGTTGCTCCATGCGGCGCGAAGGTAGAGGTCTTCCCGCGCGCCGGTGGATCACCGGCACATCCCGTGGATTACCGGCGAGTTGTGGAAAAGTCGGCCGCTCGGACGAGGGATGTCAGGCCCATCGGCACGCCCATGGGCCGGCTCATCGGCCACCGTCACCACGGCTCGGCAGGCCAACGCCGCCGATATGGCCTCAGCCGAGACGCGTGGCAAGCACCCGCAGTCCGCCCGGCCGTCGGCCCCGGCCGCCCCCTCGGACCCGTGACCCCGTCCGTCAGCCGTCAGCCGTCAGCCGTCAGCCGTCAGCCGCGCAACGAGACGACGGCCCCCAACAGTCCCGGCCCCGTGTGCGCCCCGATCACCGCACCGACCTCACTGACGTGCAGCTCCTCGAGCCCGGGAAGCCGCTCTCGCAGCCGCTCCGCGAGCTCCGCCGCCCGCTCACCCGCCGACAGGTGGTGCACCGCGACGTGGACCGGTCCCACACCGGCGCGCTCCACGACGATCTCCTCGAGCCGCGCGATGGCCCTCGACGCCGTCCGGACCTTCTCCAGCGCCTCGATACGGCCGTCCGCCAGCTGCAGCAGGGGTTTCACAGCCAGCGCCGAGCCGAACAGCGCCTGGGCCGGGCCGATCCGGCCTCCGCGCCGCAGATAGTCGAGCGTGTCCACGTAGAAGAACGCAGAGGTCCCCTCGGCCCGCTTCTCCGCCGCCGCCACCGCCTCGTCGAGTCCGCCACCCGCCTCGGTCGCCTCCGCCGCCGCGAGCGCGCAGAAACCGAGCGCCATGGCGACCATGCCGGTGTCCACCACCCGTACCGGGACCGGCGCTTCGCGCGCTGCGAGCACCGCAGCGTCGTACGTCCCCGACATCTCGGCGGACAGGTGGAGGGACACGATGCCCTGAGCCCCGGCCTCGGCCGCCGCCCGGTACGCGGCAGCGAACAGCTCGGGGCCCGGCCGGGAAGTGGTGACAGGGGTACGGCGTTGCAGGGCCTGGGCGAGCGACCGGGCGGAGATCTCGGTGCCCTCTTCCAGCGCCCGGTTGCCCAGCACGACAGTCAGCGGCACGGACGTGATGTTGTGCCGCGCCATCGCCTGCGGGGGCAAGTAGGCCGTGGAATCAGTGACGATCGCGACATGGCGGGACATGACAGCGAGGCTATCGGTGGCGGGGCACGGCCGACAGCGCGGGCCCGGCCGTGCAGGTCCGGCCGCTCATGCGGTGTTCTCGGGGCGGCGAGCTCTGCGCCACGGCATTCCGGTTTCCTGCCGGGGATCCCGGGCCGTGACCGCCGGCGGCGGACCGGACTGCTGCTCCCATGCGGGGCGGGGGTGACCGCTGTTGGCTGCCGACCCGCCCGCTGCATCGCCCGACGCCCTGTCGGACGCCTTGCCCGCCGTACCGCCCGCTGCTCCGTCCGGAGCCGCCCGCGTGGCCACCCCCAACGGCCCCCCGTCGTGCTCGGGCCCGTGCGTCCAGTGCCGCAGCGCACCCGCCTCCAGGTCGATCCGGCGGCTCAGATCACTCAGTTCGTCGCTCGCGAACCGCCGGGCCCGGTCCTGCGCGGCCCACCGCAGCGCGTCCGCGCTGTGCGTCACCCTGCCGACCCGCTCGCGGAGCTCGGGCAGTTGCCGGTCGAGCGCGGGCCGGTCCGGTTCCCGCTCCAGACGCCCCAGTTCGGCGTCGAGTTCGCGCCCGTGCATGCTCAGCCGCTCGAACAGGCCGACGGCCTCGGCGAGTGACGCGTCCTCCCGCGCCCCCGCGCCGAGCACCTCCTGAGTCGCCCTCATCGAGGCTCTCAGCGACAACCGCAGCCGCGCCAGCTCCCCCGCGGCCCCCGGCGTGGTGTAGCGCTTGGCCCGCAACGTGGTGTCCTCGACCGCTCGCCGCGCCTGGGACACCGTCCGGTCCACGCCCGCCTTGGCGACAGTGATCACCTTGAGGGCGGCCCAGGCTCCCACGGCCACGAACAGGACGAAGAGCACCGCCACGATTGCGATGACAGCTTCCACGGCTGCTCCTCCTTCGTCCGGTCCCCTCGGACTGTCGTCGGTCGCGGTCCGGCTCCTCCGGCCCTCGGGCTGTCGTGCAGGTGCGCACGCATCCACCGGGGCCGCCGGGCTCTTCCACCGTAAACGGCCCGGGCCGGCCGCGGGTTCCCTCGGTGTCCCCGCGGCCGGCCCACTAGGTGTCCCCGGCGCGCCGCCGGACTACGCCGGCACGATGTTGACCAGCTTCGGCGCCCGGACGATCACCTTGCGGATGTCCGCGCCGCCCAGGGCGGCCTGCACTGCGCCCTCGCCCAGCGCCAGCTGCTCCAGATCGGCGTCGGTGATCGACGGGGAGACCTCCAGCCGGGCCCGGACCTTGCCCTTGATCTGGACGACACAGGTGACGGTCTCGTCCTGCACGTACGCGGGATCGGCCACGGGGAACGACTCGTGCACGACGGTCGAGGTGTGCCCCAGCCGGTGCCACAGCTCCTCGGCGATGTGCGGTGCCAGCGGCGCGATCAGCAGCACCAGACGCTCCGCGACCGACTTCGGAACAGCGCCGCCCGCCTTGGTCAGGTGGTTGTTCAGCTCGGTGACCTTGGCGATGGCCGTGTTGAAGCGCAGCCCCTCCAGGTCCTGGGTGACGCCGTCGATCGCCTTGTGCAGCGCCCGCAGTGTGGCCTCGTCGGGCTCGGCGTCGGTGACGGTGGTCTCGCCGCTGCTCTCGTCGACGATGTTCCGCCACATCCGCTGCAGCAGCCGGTACTGGCCCACGACCGCGCGGGTGTCCCACGGGCGGGAGACGTCCAGCGGCCCCATCGCCATCTCGTACAGGCGCAGCGTGTCGGCACCGTACTCGGCGCAGATCTCGTCCGGGGTGACGGCGTTCTTCAGGGACTTGCCCATCTTGCCCAGCAGCCGGGTGACCTGCTCGCCGTTGTGGAAGTACTTCCCGTCCTGCTCCTCGACCTCGGCGGCCGGCACGGCGATGCCGCGCGCGTCCCGGTAGACGTAGGCCTGGATCATGCCCTGGTTGTACAGCTTGTGGAACGGCTCGAAGGACGAGATGTGGCCCAGGTCGTACAGCACCTTGTGCCAGAACCGCGCGTACAGCAGGTGCAGGACGGCGTGTTCGGCGCCGCCGACGTACAGGTCGACGCCCCCCGCGGGCTGCCCGTCGCGCGGTCCCATCCAGTACTGCTCGACGGCGGGGTCGACCAGCTGCCCGGTGTTGGACGGGTCCAGGTAGCGCAGCTCGTACCAGCAGGAACCGGCCCAGTTGGGCATGGTGTTGGTCTCGCGGCGGTAGCGGCGGACCCCGTCGCCCAGGTCCAGTTCGACGGTGACCCAGTCCTCGTTGCGGGACAGAGGTGTCTCCGGCGAGGTGTCGGCGTCGTCCGGGTCGAAGGTGCGCGGCGAGTAGTCGTCGACCTCGGGCAGTTCGACGGGCAGCATCTCCTCGGGCAGCGCGTGGGCGACGCCCTCCTCGTCGTAGACGATGGGGAAGGGCTCGCCCCAGTAGCGCTGACGGCTGAACAGCCAGTCGCGCAGACGGTAGTTGACGGTGCCCTCGCCGATACCCTCGGTGGCCAGCCACTCGGTGATCCGGGCCTTCGCCTCGACGACCCCCAGCCCGTCCAGTGAGACGGCGTCACTCGCGGAGTTGACGATCTTCGCTTCGTAGGAGGCGAAGGCGTCGTCCCAGGCATCCGGGTCGGTGCCCCGGCCGTCGCTCGGCTCCACGACGCAGCGCATGGGCAGCTCGAAGGCACGGGCGAAGGCGAAGTCCCGGCTGTCGTGGGCCGGGACGGCCATGATCGCGCCGGTGCCGTAGCCCATCAGCACGTAGTCGGCGATGAAGACCGGGACGGCCTCGCCGCTGACCGGGTTGGTCGCGAACGCGCCCGTGAACACACCGGTCTTGTCCTTGGCCTCGGCCTGTCGCTCGACGTCGGACTTGGACGCCGCCTGCTTGCGGTATTCGGCGACGGCCTCGGCGGGCGTGGCGTGGCCGCCGGTCCACACGCCGTGGGTACCCTCCGGCCAGGCGTCCGGGACGATGTCCTCGACCAGCGGGTGCTCGGGCGCCAGGACCATGTACGTCGCACCGAACAGGGTGTCCTGGCGGGTCGTGAACACGGTGATCTTCTTGTCGCCGTCGACCGGGAAGTGCACGCGCGCGCCCTCGGAGCGGCCGATCCAGTTGCGCTGCTGCAGCTTGATGGCGTCCGGCCAGTCCAGTGCGTCCAGGTCGTTCAGCAGCCGGTCGGCGTAGGCGGTGATGCGCATCTGCCACTGGCGCAGCTTCGCCTTGAAGACGGGGAAGTTGCCGCGCTCGGAGCGGCCGTCGGCGGTGACCTCTTCGTTGGCCAGCACGGTGCCCAGCCCCGGGCACCAGTTGACCGGCGAGTCGGAGGCGTACGCCAGCCGGTAGCCGCCCAGGACGTCGGCGCGCTCGGCGGCGGTCAGCTCGTCCCAGGGCCGGCCGTCGGGGGTGGGGCGGGCGCCGGAGGCGAACTGCTCGGCCAGCGTGTCGATCGGACGGGCCCGGTCCGCCTCGGGGTCGTACCAGGAGTTGAAGATCTGCAGGAAGATCCACTGGGTCCACTTGTAGTAGCCGGGGTCGATCGTCGCGAACGACCGCCGCGTGTCGTGGCCCAGTCCCAGCCGGCGCAGTTGCCGCTGCATGTTCTCGATGTTCGTCTCGGTGCTCACCCGGGGATGCGTGCCGGTCTGCACGGCGTACTGCTCGGCGGGCAGGCCGAAGGCGTCGAAGCCCAGGGTGTGCAGCACGTTGTGGCCGGTCATGCGGTTGAACCGGGCGTAGACGTCGGTGGCGATGTAGCCCAGCGGGTGCCCGACGTGCAGTCCCGCACCCGAGGGGTACGGGAACATGTCCATGATGTACTTCTTCGGCCGGGCGGCGATCTCCGCGGACCCTTCCAGGGCGCCGCGCGGGTTCGGCGCCTCGTAGGTGCCGTCGGCCTCCCAGAAGTCCTGCCAGCGTGCCTCGATGTCGGCGGCCGTCACGGCCGTGTAGCGGTGCGGCGCGGCCGACTCGGCGGCGGAATTGGTCTCGCTCATCGTCCTCAAAGCTCCATCGATCGTCTCGTGCCTGCGGGCATCGGGCTCTTGTTCGCGGATTCGTCCTCAAACAAAAAGACCCCTCGCACAGGAGGGGAAGCCGCGCCGACTCCGACCGGGTTCGTCACCCGTCGGGACTGATCAGCGCGGCCCGCTAAGCAGAAGGCGTACGGCACGCATGGCGTCAGGGTACCGCAGGGTGCCTTCCGGCCGCTCGGAGCGGCCGGAGGGCGGACACCGCCCCACTGACGGGACAGACGCACCCCGCCGCACTGCGGCCGCTGCCGGACGGGCCCGCCCGCCGCTGCGGCCCGCTGTCTCCTCCGCGACGAGCATCCAACTCGCTTTTCCCGAGCACTGCTTGCCGGACGCCGGCGCTGCTTAGGGTGGGTGCCGGGTCACCGTCGGCGGTCGGCCGCGCTCCGGCCGGCCCGAGGTGACGCCGCCCGCCCGGGACTCCGACCGCGGCGGCACGGACGACAGGCAGGCCCCTGACGCTCAGGGCCCGGCAACCCCTGGGGGGAAGCATGAGAGCGGCTACCGACGAGGCCCGGTGGGGCCGGCGCTACCACCCGGGACGGGGCGCCACGGCCCGTCTCGTGTGCTTCCCGCACGCCGGCGGTGCGGCGAGCTTCTTCCATCCGCTGTCGGCCCGGCTTGCCCCCGGCACCGAGGTCGTGGCCGTGCAGTACCCGGGCCGCCAGGACCGGATCTCCGAGCAGGCCCCCACCGACCTCGCCACCATCGCCGATCTGGCATACGCCGCGCTGAAGAAACTGCTGTCGCAGCTGCCGACCGCCCTGTTCGGCCACAGCATGGGCGCACTCGTCGCCTTCGAGGTCGCCCGTCGCATGGAGGCGGACGGTCTGAGCCCGCTGCGCCTGTTCGCCTCCGGGCGGGCGGCTCCGTCGATCCCTTGGACCGGCCGGCGGGGCCGGGACGACGCCGAAATCGTCGCCGAACTGCGGGAGCTGGCCGGGACTGACGCAGCCTTGCTCGCTGACGACGAATTGCTGCAGCTGATCCTTCCTGCGGTTCGCAGCGACTACGCCGCAGTGGAGGGATACCGCTGCTCCCCGGGTGCGTCCGTGCGCTGTCCGGTCACCGCCCTGGGCGGGGACGACGATCCGCGGGCCCTGCTGACGGAGGTCCGGGCCTGGCAGCGGCACACCGAGGGCGGGTTCGACCTGAAGGTGTTCCCGGGCGGGCACTTCTACCTGGTCGACCAGGTGTCAGCGCTGATCGCGGAGCTGCGCAGTCGTCTCCCGGGCGAGGAGCACGGTGCATCCGTACGCATCGACGGGACGGCGTCCTGACCCTCGCGCAACCGTCCGCACCGGCCGCCGTCGCCCTCCTCGATGCGACAACGGCCGGGGGTGCGGACAACCTCCGGCGCTCCGCGCCCCGGCCGTGCCCACGGGTCCGGCCCGGGACTCCCGGGCGGAGTCAGCCCGACTTGCGGCGGAAGGTGCGCTTGCGCGCCGCGGGGCCCTGCATCGCTCCCACCCTCAACCGGCCCTGCTCCTGCGCCTTCCGCGCCTGGGCCCCTTGGCCCTTGCGCTCGAGAGCCTCCTGGAACTTGCGCTTCAGGTCGTTCTCGTTGTCGATCTGTTCCGACTTCTCTGTCATGCGAACCTCCGGGAACGACGAGCAGATGAGCCAGAGTGGCACACCGCCGGTGGAGCGGCGACGAATTTTCGGACGTGACGCGGTGGGGCCGTCGGACCAAAGGGAACGGCGCGATGTCGAAGTGGCCCGGAAATCCGCCGGGTTCGGCCACGCCGGCACGCTGCCGGACCGGCCGCCATGACGCCCCGGCGACCCCGTCCCCGCCAGGCCCGGCAGGAGCCCCGGCGACCCCGCCCGCCATGCGCCGGGGCAGCGGCAGACCCAGGCGTCGTGAAACAGCGCGGGCTCCACCCACCTGCCACAACGCAGAAACCCCGGTCGGGCGCTGACGCCCACCGGGGTTCCGGGAAGTGAGTGAACAACCGCCGAGCGATCGTTCCGTGGAGCTAAGGAGAATTGAACTCCTGACCTCCTGCATGCCATGCAGGCGCTCTACCAACTGAGCTATAGCCCCTCGTTCCGCTGCCCGGCTTCCCGGGGCAACATCGCCAACCTTACACGGATCCCGCGCCGTTCCGCCAAATCGTTCTGCCGCGACACCCGACGGCGCCACCTCCGTCCCACCGGCAGAGGTAAGGTCACCCTCCTGCGCCCTATTTGCCCCGAATGCCGGACGATGGTTCCCGGTCTGGAGGCCCGCACGTGACCGCATCGGAGTCGCCGGCCGGCCCGGCCCTCCCCGTCCTGCGCACCGCACGGTGCCGGACGGCCCTCGCCCTGACGCTGTGCCTGATCTCCTTCACCGCGTTCTGGGTCGCCCAGCGGACGGCCGGGGTATCGATGATCGACCTGATGGTCTACCGGGCCGAGGGCCGCACCGTCCGCACCGGCGGCGAGCTGTACGCCATGCGCGCGACCGAGGCCGGCCTGCCGAACACCTACCCGCCGTTCGCGGCCCTGCTGTTCACCCCGCTGACCTTGCTCGGCGTTCCCGGGATGCGCGCCCTCGCCACGGCCGGGAACCTGGCGCTGCTCGTCGCCCTCGTCCATCTCTCCCTGCGCCTGGCCGGCTGTCCGGCCAGGCCGCGCTCCCCCGGCCCGACGGCTCTCTGCGCCGCCGCGGCCGTCTGGTGCGAACCCGTGTGGACGACGCTGCGCTACGGCCAGGTCAATCTGCTGCTCGCGGTTCTCGTGCTCTGGGACATGACCCGGCGCGACGGCCACCGCTGGGCCGGGGTCGGCATCGGGGTCGCCGCCGGCATCAAGCTCACGCCCGCGTTCTTCGCCGTCGCCCTCGCCGTGGCCGGGGCCGTTGGACGCAGGCGGCGTCACCGCGCCGACCCGCACGGCGTTCCGGGACGTCCCCCCGAACCACTGCTGCGCAAGGCCGCCGGCGCCGCGGCGGCGTTCTTCGCCACCGTCGCGGTCGCCTGGCTGATCCTGCCGCGGGACTCCGCGCGCTACTGGACGGCGACCTTCTATGCCGCGGAGCGCGCCGGACGTGCGGAGGACACCGCGAACCAGTCCCTGCGCGGCCTCACGGCCCGGTTGCTGCATCACCCCGACCCGGCGAGCTGGTGGGCGCTCGCGCTGCTGGTGGCCCTGTGCGGACTGGGCGTTGCCGTCGCCGCCCTGCTCGCACGACGCCCCGCCCGGGCCGTGCTCTGCTGCGCGGTCACCGCGCTGCTCGTCAGCCCGGTGTCGTGGACGCACCACTGGGTGTGGTGCGTGCCGCTGGTCCTGCTCATCGGGTCGGAGGCGGCGGGGCGAGGCACCCCGGTCCGGTGGGCGGCGGCCGCGACAGCGCTGCCGTTCTTCTGCTATGTGCCGTGGTGGGTGCCGCACGGCGGAACGCAGCGGCTCGAACTGCACCAGAACTGGTGGCAGTTGGCCTGTTCCGCGGTCTATCCCGCCGTCGGCGTGGCGTACCTGGCGGCGGCCTGGTTCTCGCTCAGGCTGTGGCGAACGAGTAGAAACGCTTGAGGGTGCAGTGCTCGTCCAGGAGCCTGCCGTAGATCGGCTCCCCGTCGAGTTCGCGATAGGTCTCGATGGGGTCGCCTTTTATGATCAGCGCCCGCGCGCATTCTTCGCACCAGTACTGGTAGTCGCAGTTGAGCGGTTCCATGTCACGCACGATGGGCGTACCGCTGCCGCACCAGTCGCACTTCCGGCTGTGTGCACCCATGTGTCAGCTCCAGCTGTGGCCGCAGGCCGTGCACACGTACGAGATCCCGCCGTTGTCACCCAGCACCTGGGCGACATGCGACGACTGGCAGGCCGGGCACTGGAGGAGGACCGCCGTACGTCCCTGCTTCCGGACGTCCTCGGCGGGTGAGGTGAAACGGAGCGCGTATTCCGGCAACCAGTCGTAGCCCTGTGCCTCGGCGAGATCGAGAAGGTCGTTGACCCCCTCGAGGATGCTCGTCGGCATCACGCTCTCCCTCCACTTCGGCCGTCCGATTCTGTCACGGCACGGCGTGTGCGGTCAGTGCGACCGTCATCTTTCGCGGAAAGCAGCGATCCCGCCTCCTCAGCGGGAGACGGGATCGAACGAGACTGTGGAGCTAAGGAGAATTGAACTCCTGACCTCCTGCATGCCATGCAGGCGCTCTACCAACTGAGCTATAGCCCCGCGCTCTCAGCTTGCGGTTCTCACCGCTGCGCTGTGAACGAGAAGAAGCTTAACCGGTGACCAGCCCGGATGCGAAATCCGGGCCGGGCCCCGCACGAGTCCGGTCCGGACCGGCTCAGTCGTCGTCGCCGAGCACCGGCTCCGGCAGCGTTCCGGCGTTGTGCTCGAGCAGCCGCCAGCCCCGGGCGCCCTCGCCCAGAACCGACCAGCAGCAGTTGGTGAGGCCGCCCAGCGCCTCCCAGCTTCCCGGCTCCAGGCCCAGCAGCCGGCCGATGGTCGTCCGGATCGTGCCGCCGTGGCTGACCACCACGAGGGTGCCGCCGTCCGGCAGCTTGTCCGCATGGCGCCCGACGACGGGGGCCGCGCGGTCGGCGACCTCGGTCTCCAGCTCACCACCGCCGCGCCGCACCGGATCGCCGCGCTTCCACGCCGCGTACTGCTCGCCGTACCGTTCGACGATCTCGTCGTGGGTGAGCCCCTGCCACTCTCCCGCGTAAGTCTCCCGCAGTTCCTCGTGGTGCGAGACCGTCAGGCCGGTGATGACCGCGAGTTCCCCGGCGGTGTCCGCCGCCCGGCTCAGGTCGGAGGCGATGATCTGGTCGGGATCGAGGGCCGCCAGCAGCCGGGCGGAGCGCCGCGCCTGGTTGATCCCGTCCTCGGTGAGGGCGATGTCGGTCGTTCCCTGGAAACGCCGCTCCAGGTTCCAGGACGTCTGACCGTGCCGCCACAGGACGATGCGACGACCGCGGCCGCCCTTGCTCCCGTTCAGCTCTGCTCCCCGTCCGGCTGCGCGGCTCGGTGCTCGGCAGCCTTGCCCCGGGTCGCCCGGGCGTCAGCGGGAAGCTCGATCTCCGGACAGTCCTTCCACAGGCGCTCCAGCGCGTAGAACACCCGCTCCTCGCTGTGCTGGACGTGGACGACGATGTCGACGTAGTCGAGGAGCACCCAGCGCGCCTCACGGTCGCCCTCACGGCGTACCGGCTTGGCCCCGAGCTTCTTGTTCAGCACCTCCTCGATCTCGTCGACGATCGACTTGACCTGGCGGTCGCTGGGAGCCGACGCCAGCAGGAAGGCGTCCGTGATGGAGAGGACGTCGCTGACGTCGTAGGCGATGATGTCGTGCGCGAGCTTGTCGGCGGCCGCCTGCGCGGCAGCGTTGATCAGCTCGATGGAGCGGTCCGTGGCGGTCACAAGCCATGCTTTCGGATCGGGGGCAGGTACCGGTCCAGGGTCTCACGCCCCGCCGACAGCACCGGCCCCCTCACCTCATCCGGCCCGGTAGTCGCTTCCGAGGATCACGCTCACGTCGGCGTTCGCCGCCACCCGGCCCTTGCGCACCGAGTTCTCCGGGAGCCCCAGGGTCTTCGCTGCCTCGACCGCCTTGGCCCGCATGGCCGCGTCCGCGTAGCGCACCTGCGAGCGGGCCAGGGCGGTGTCCGCCGCTCCGCCGTCCACGAAGGTGTAGCCGCCGTTGACGAGGTCGGCCCGGGCCGTGTTGGACAGCGCGGCGTTCCCGGTGGCGTTGCGGACGCCGATGCGCGGCGCCGCGTCGCCGTCCGTGTTCCGGACGGTCCCGCCCAGCACCTCCTTGACCAGCCCCTCCTTGGCCGCTTCGCCCAGGGTGCCGTCGGGCTGCACGGGCAGCAGTTCGGTGCTGTACGCGCCGGTCTTCGCCTGCTCTCCGAGCCGGGCGAGGAGCGCGCCGAGCTGGGCCTCCGACAGCGAGGGGTCCGGGATCTGGCTGAGAGAGCGCACGGTGGTCGTGGCCGCCTCGGGCTCGCTGGAGATCTTGCGCAGCACGGCGTGCATGACCTGCCCGAACCGCTCCAGCTGCTTGGTCTGCGGCTCACCGGGACGGGAGAGCGTCGCGTATCCGACAGCCGCCTGGCCGTTGAGGCTCTGGCTGCGGCCACGCTTCACCAGCGGCTCCTCGCCCTTCTTCGCGGCCGGCACCTCCGCGTTCGTGTGCACGGTGATGCCGCCGACCAGCTCGACGAGGTTCTCCAGGTACGGGGTGTCGAGGCGCCACGTTCCCTTGATGTCGGCTCCGAGGAGTGTGCCGAGCGACTCGCGGGTGGGCTGCGCGCCTTCGTCCTCGACCGACTTGGCGAGCGTGGTGACTCCGCCGTCCTCGGTGGAGACCCGTGTGGAGTTGGGGAGCAGGACGGTGGTGCCCTGCTTCATCGTCTCGTTGTCGACCAGCAGGACCGTGGCCGAGCCGCTGCCCTTGGTGTCGCGGAGATGGACGACCACCACGTCGCGCTGTTGCACGGCTCCGGCCTGCTTTCCGGCGGCCGGTCCGGTGACCATGCCGGGGATCTTGCCGGTGTACCAGAGGTAGCCCACGGCGCTCGCGGCCGCGATCACCAGCACGACGACCAGGGCGATCACGCGGTTGCGGTTCTTGCGCTTGCGCTCGTCCCGGCGCTCGGTGCGGGTCTCGGCGAACTTCAGCCAGTCGATGACGTCGTCCGCGCCTTCGTCCGGATCCTCGACGAACGCGAACTGCTCGGTGCGGTACCCGTCGTCACCGGGGGCGTCCGGACCGCCGGGCCGCCCGTCCGGCCCCGGGCCGGGCTCCGCTCCGGGGCGCGCCGACCGCTGCTGCGGGACCCACTGCTGCTCGTCCACGGGGACGCCGGTCCGCCGCGGTGGGTGCGGGGCCTGCGGGGGCACCGAGGCGGCGTAACTCTGCTGCGGCGGGTACTGCTGCTGCCCGTAGGGATCGTGGGCGGGCGCCTGTTGCCCGTAGGGATCGTAGCCGCCCTGCGGCTGTCCGCTCTGCCCGCGGCCGTCGGACTGCCGCCGGCCGTAGGGCTGCTGGTAGTGCTGCGGTCCGTAACCCTCGGCGGGGTACGGCTCGGCGTACGGGTCCTGCGGATGGCCCCCGCCGTCCGCGCCTTCTCCGTGACGGGCGTAGCCGTCGCGCCGGTAGGGATCCTGGCCGTACGGGTCCCGGCCGTCGTCCGGCCCTCCCGAGCCGTACGGCGCGGAGTGTGCGTCGTTCACCAGTGCCCCTTCCCATGGCGCCCCGTACGTCAATGCCACCGGACTCAGCCGTCGCGGTACAGCCCTCGCTTGTCGATGTAGCGCACCACACCGTCCGGCACCAGGTACCAGACCGGGTCCCGCCGGGCCACCCGCGCACGGCAGCCGGTGGACGAGATCGCCAGCGCGGGAACCTCCACCAGCGAGACCTTGCCCACGGGCAGTCCGTCGTCGGAGAGTACGTGACCGGGCCGGGTGACTCCGATGAAATGTGCGAGAGAGAACAGTTCCTCCGCGTTCCGCCAGCTGAGGATCTGCGAGAGGGCGTCGGCCCCGGTGATGAAGAACAGCTCCGCATCCGGGTTCATGGCATGCAGATCGCGGAGCGTGTCGATCGTGTACGTCTTGCCGCCCCGGTCGATGTCGATCCGGCTCACGGAGAACTGCGGGTTCGACGCCGTGGCGATGACCGTCATCAGGTAGCGGTCCTCGGCCGGCGAGACCGTGGTGTGGCTCTTCTGCCAGGGCTGTCCCGTCGGCACGAAGACCACTTCGTCGAGGTGGAAGTGCGCCGCCACCTCACTGGCTGCGACGAGGTGCCCGTGGTGGATGGGATCGAACGTCCCGCCCATCACACCGAGCCGCCGCCTGGCCGGACCGGTGGTCGGCCCCTCCTGCTCTCCCATGGATGCAGAGCCTACTTTCCCCGGTCCGGGCGCCCGTTGCCGCCTCAGCGGTCCCGGTTGAAGCGGGTGGTGATCCACAGCAGGAGCAGCAGGGCGAACAGCGCGCCGCCACCGGTGAGGTACGGGCTCAGGCTGGCGTGCTCGCCGCCGTGTTCGCCGCCTTCGGCGGCGAGGGCGACCAGGGCGTTGGCGGAGCTGGGAAGACTCATCGTCGGCAGGCCTATCCGGGTTGTCGTCGGTCACGGGCGCTCGGAGCGCGCCCTCATCGTATGCGGCACCGGCCGGCGGGCCCACGCCGACTCCGGGGCACGTTCCGGCCCGGTCCTCCCGGCCGGCGGCTCAGCGGTCGTGGCCGCCATAGCCGCGCAGCAGGAACCAGGCGAGGAGGGCGACGCCGACGACGGAGGCGACGACGAGGATCCGCAGTGTCAGGCCCGGTCCCTCCGGCGCGGCCGCGGCGACGAGCGGTGCAGTGAATTCCGGCATGGCTCCACGGTAACGACGCGCGCCGCGTCGCCGGCCCCGGGGACGGCCGTTGCCGCCGGGACGGCTGCGGGGCCTCCGTCCGCGGAATCCCGCCGCAACCCGGCGCGCACGGCCCCGCGCACTCCTAGGCTGGACAGCGGGACGCGGCACCTGCCTCTGCCGGCTGGAGGAGATCACATGGACGACAACGGCCGGAAGTCCGGGCCGAGACAGGCACGCAGGCGGTTTCCGGGGATATCGTCCCGGGCCTACGAGCATCCGGCGGACCGTTCCGCACTGGTGGCACTGCGCAGGCTGAGCGGCTTCGACACCGTGTTCAGGGCGCTGAGCGCACTGCTGCCCGAGCGCAGCCTGAAACTGCTGCTCCTGTCGGACTCGGTACGGGCCGGCGAACGGCAGTTCCCGCTGCTGGACGCCGCCCTGCGCGATGCCTGTTACGTCCTGGACCTGGAGAAGGTCCCCCCGCTCTTCGTCGCCCAGGATCCGCGTCCGGAGGCCATGTGCATCGGGCTGGACGAACCGGTGATCGTCGTGACGACCGGGCTGGTCGGGCTGCTGGACGAACGGGAGATGCGAACGGCCCTCGGGCACGAGGTCGGTCATGCGCTCTCCGGCCACGCCGTCTACCGGACGATCCTGCTGTTCGTCACGAACCTCGCCCCGAAGGTCGCCTGGATTCCGCTCGGCAACGTGGCTCTCATGTCCGTCGTGACGGCGCTGCGCGAGTGGTTCCGCAAGTCCGAGCTGTCGGCGGACCGGG
Source organism: Streptomyces meridianus (assembly GCF_023703325.1). Classification (GTDB taxonomy): domain Bacteria; phylum Actinomycetota; class Actinomycetes; order Streptomycetales; family Streptomycetaceae; genus Streptomyces; species Streptomyces meridianus. The sequence continues at coordinate 349,632 of NZ_JAMQGM010000001.1, read as the reverse complement.
CCGGGCTGCTCGTGGGCCAGGATCTGCAGGTGTCGGTGCGCACCCTGATGAAACTCGCCGGAGGCAGCCACCTGCACGAGATGAACGTGGACGCTTTCCTGGAACAGGCCGACGAGTACGCGGCGGGCGGGGACCTGCGGGACTCCGTCCTCAAGGTCATGAACCTGCTGCCGCGCAGCCATCCGTTCACGACGGTCCGGGCGGCCGAGCTGAGGCGATGGGCCGAGGGTGACGAGCACCGGCGGATCATGGACGGCCGGTATCCACGGCGTGAGGACGACAAGGATGCGTCCCTCGGCGACTCGATGAGGGAGTCGGCGAGCCACTACCGGGACGCCGTACGGTCCGGCACGGACCCGTTGAGCGGCCTGATCCGGGACATCGCGGACGGCGCGGGTGAGCTGGGCGGGAGGTTGCGGGACGTCTTCACCGGCCGCCCGGACCGCGACGGCGGCCCGGGCGCAGGCAGGGCGGACACGGACGGCACGGGCCGTGACCGCGACACCGGTCCGCACGGCGGCGACCGGCGGGGCGACGGCCCGCCGGACGGAACGCGGCCCCCGGAAGGCGGGGAGTAGCGGCCGTTCCGGGTCAGCGCGCGGGCAGCCGCGGCTGGGCCTCCGGCGCGAGGACGCCGCACAGCGACGCGCCGGCTCCGCCCGTCCGGTAGGGGTCGGTGCCTGCCGGGCCCTTCCCGCTGTCCTTCTGCCCGGCGAACAGTGGCTTCAGATGACCTGCCTGGTCGGATCCGCACGAGACGGGCCCCGCCTGGAGCCGGCTCTGCAGCAGTTCCGCATGGTGCAGGCGCAGGTCCTCGCGGTCGAAGCGGAACCGCAGTTCGCGGCGCACGGTGAACAGCGACGCCTCGTCCGTCCCGGCCCGGGCTCGGTCGACCGGCCGCAGCGCGTACACGAAGGTGTGGTCGGAGGTGACCTCCAGATGGTCCGGCCCGGCCTGTTCGACGTCGAACGAGCCGCGCACCCTGATCCTCCGGTCGGCCAGGGCGGTGGTCGCGGGGTCGAAACGGACGAGCCAGCCGGTGGCGGCGGCCTCCGCATCGCCGTTCGGCCGGTCGATGTTCCGGTCGAACTGCGCCAGCTGCCCCGCGTCGAGCAGGGAGCGGACCGGATGCACGACGCCGCCGGTGAGCACCTCCTGGTCGAGCGCCGAGGTGATGACGTACTTCCGGGCGGTGTCCAGCGCGGCCATCACCTGGCCGCCGGAGAAGCTCTCGGTCGATCCGGCGATCGGCGGGTTCACCCCCTCGGACCCGATCCGGAACCCGGCCGCGGGGCTGTGCTCGAAGAGCTCGGCCGGAGTCGCCCCCGGGACGGCCGCGGGCGGGGACAGCCTGATGACGGTGCTCCTCATCGGGATCGACACACCGGGCGCCGCTCCCTGGTACGGGTGGCGCACGCCCATGTAGATGGCCGTCCCGAAGGCCAGGGCGATCAGCACGACGAGCACCACCAGCTGCCGGGACACTCCACCGCGCACCCGGGACCGGCGGCTGCGCACGGCCGGGGAGTGATCGGTCAGCCGCTCCTGTGCGGAGAACTCCTGAAGGCGGGCAGCTCGGATGAACGACTCGTCGAAGACGACGGATCGGTACTCGTCCTCGCCACCTCCCGGGAAGCCCTCGGGAGGCCCTTCGGGTGGGTCTCCACGACCGGTCATACCTTCAGAGTGGGTCGGAAGGAGACCCCCTAAACGCGGGAGAATCCACCAACTTCGGCCCGGGAAGAGAGGATTGGAATCAGCGTTCGCGGGGAATGGCGGACACCGTCTGCGGGGCCGGCACGGACGGCAGCGACGGGACGGCGCCCGGCCGTCCGGCGGGGGAACCCGGACGCGAGCGGTCCACCTCGGTCGTCGCCGGCGGCGGCGACGGAGTCTGCCGGCTGTTCGTGGCCCCGCGGTAGACGGCCGTGAACGCGAGCGCGACCATCCCGATGCCCATCACGACGGCGAGCAACCAGGCCACGGGGCGGTGCCAGCGGATCCGTTCCCGGTAGGGGCGCAGGGCTCCCCCGTAAGGGCCGTACGGCCCGTCGGCCGCGTACCCGGGGTCGCCGTAACCGTGTATGTCCGGCGGGAGGAGCTCCTCGGGGTACTCGTCCTCCGCGGGGCCCGGCGCGGAAAGGGCGCCGACTGCGTCGGCCTCCGCGCGGGCCTGCGCCGCCTGGAGACTGCGCTCGGCCGCGGTGGGTTCGTGGATGCGCGCGGACCGGACGAATGCCTCGTCGAAGACCACGGAGGCGAACTCCTCGTCCGCTGCCCCGCGGCTGTGGCTGTCGGGCTCGTCACCGTCCGGGAACGGCCTGCCCCCCACATCGTCCGGCACCCGTCCAGCGTACGGCGCACGACCACCGCTGGATAGTGAAAGAACGCCAACGGGCCCCCGGGGACCGGGACCCTGCAGGGCCGGTCAGGAGCCGGGAACCCCGCCGCGGACGTGCCCGTCGCCGGTGACGACGTACTTCGTGGAGGTCATCTCCGGCAGGCCCATCGGGCCCCGGGCGTGCAGTTTCTGCGTCGAGATGCCGATCTCGGCGCCGAAACCGAACTCGCTGCCGTCCGTGAAACGGGTCGAGGCGTTCACGGCGACAGTGGTCGAATCGACCAACTGGGTGAACCGGCGGGCGGAGCTCTGCGACGAGGTGACGATCGCCTCGGTATGGCCGGAGGACCACTCTCGGATGTGGGCCACCGCGGCGTCCAGCGACGGGACCACGGCAGCGGCGATGTCGTAGGACAGGTACTCGGTCTCCCAGTCCTCGGCAGTGGCGGGCACCACCCGCGCCGAGGTCCCGGCCGCCTCGGCCGCGGCCACCACCCGCTCGTCGCCGTGCACGGTGACTCCGGCCCCGGCGAGCGCCGCGAGCGCCGGCGGCAGGAACTCCGCGGCGATGTCCTCGTGCACCAGCAGTGTCTCGGCCGCGTTGCACACGCTGGGACGCTGGGCCTTCGAGTTCAGCAGGATGTCCAGGGCCATCCGCAGGTCGGCCCCGGCGTCGACGTACACGTGGCAGTTGCCGGTCCCCGTCTCGATGACCGGCACCGTGGACTCCTCGACGACGGTCCGGATCAGCGAGGCACCCCCGCGCGGGATCAGCACGTCCACCAGGCCCCGCGCCCGCATGAGCTCGCGCACGGAGTCACGGCTCTCGCCCGGGACGAGCTGCACCGCGTCGGCGGGCAGACCCGCACCGGCGACGGCGTCCCGCACCACGGCCACCAGGGCCCGGTTGGATGCGTACGCGGAGGAGGACCCGCGCAGCAGCACGGCGTTGCCCGACTTGACGCAAAGAGCGGCGGCATCGACGGTCACGTTGGGCCGCGCCTCGTAGACGATCCCGACCACACCCAGCGGGACCCGCACCTGGCGCAGATCGATTCCGTTCGGCAGCGTGGAGCCGCGGACCACCTCGCCGACGGGGTCGGGCAGCGCGACGACGTCCCGGACATCGGAGGCCATGGCCCGCACCCGCTCGGGGGTCAGGGTGAGCCGGTCGACGACGCTCTCGCTCGTTCCCGTCTCACGCGCCCGCGCGACGTCACCGGCGTTGGCCTCGACGATCTCCGCGGCCCGGGACTCCAGCGCGTCCGCGACCGCCAGCAGTGCGGCGTCCTTGGCGGCGCGCGGCAGCGGAGCGAGGGCCTCCGCCGCGCCCCGGGCCCGGCGGGCGCACTCCAGGACGGGTGACGGGGCGGTCCGGTCGGTCGCGGGAGACGTGGAGACGCTGGTCATGCGTGCCAGCGTACTGACTCCGGCGGGCCGCTTCCGTGCGGTACCGCTCTGCGAGACGCCTGCGGCGACCGGCCGTTCCCGGCGCCGTCGGGCGCATGCCCGGGCCCCGCGGGGCCCTCGACCACGCGGGCATCCGGTCGGCGGCGGCAGCCGCGTCAGCGGTCCAGGAGCACCAGGTCGTCGCGATGGACGACCTCGCGCTCGTAGGCCGGGCCCAGCTCCCGCGCCAGCTCGTACGTGGTGCGCCCCAGCAGCCGGGGGATCTCCTTGGCGTCGAAGTTGACCAGCCCCCGTGCGACGGCATGCCCCTGCATGTCGCGCAGCTCCACCGGGTCCCCGGCAGTGAACTCGCCCTCGACGGCCGCGATCCCGGCGGGGAGCAGCGAGGTCCGGCGGTCGACCACGGCCTGCACGGCCCCGTCGTCCAGGGTCAGCGAACCGCGCGGTGCGGAGGCGTGCGCCAGCCACAGCAGCCGGCCCCGCGAGCGCCGGCCGGTGCGGTGGAAGTACGTCCCGGTGGGCCGCCCGGCGAGCGCTTCGGCGGCGCGGGCGGCCGAGGTCAGTACGACGGGGATGCCCGCCGCGGCGGCGATCCGGGCGGCCTCCACCTTGGTGACCATGCCGCCGGTGCCCACCCCGGCACGCCCTGCGCTTCCGATGGAGACGCCGTCCATGTCCCGTGGCCCGGTGACCTCGGGGATCCGGGAGGTGCCGGGGCTGCTGGGATCGCCGTCGTAGAGACCGTCGACGTCCGAGAGCAGGACGAGCAGGTCGGCCCGGACGAGATGGGCGACGAGCGCGGCCAGCCGGTCGTTGTCCCCGAACCGGATCTCATCCGTGGCCACGGTGTCGTTCTCGTTGACGACCGGCAGCGCGCCCATGGCCAGCAGCTGGTCCAGGGTCCGGAAGGCGTTGCGGTAGTGCGCACGACGGCTGGTGTCGTCGGATGTGAGCAGGACCTGCCCCACCCGCACGCCGTGACGCGCGAAGGAGGCGGTGTAGCGGGCGACGAGCAGCCCCTGCCCGACGCTGGCCGCGGCCTGCTGGCTCGCGAGGTCCCGGGGGCGGCGCGGCAGCCCGAGCGGGGCGAGACCGGCCGCGATGGCTCCGGAGGAGACCAGCACGATGTCCTTGACGCCGCCCTCCCGTGCCCGGGCCAGAACGTGGACTAGGGCGTCCACCCGATCCGCGTCCAGCCCTCCCGCCGACGTGGTAAGAGAGGACGAGCCGACCTTCACCACGATCCTGCGGGCCGCCACGACCTCGTCACGCTCCGCCGTCGGCCCTGCTGCCCCTGACACGTACGTCCCCTTGTTCGACCCAGCGCTGTTCCGGGCCGCCGTGAGGCGTCCCCTCGCTGGCAATCTACGTCAGCGCGCGGACTCCGGTGCCGGCGTCCCGATCGGCGGACGGCCCCGGCCGCCGGGGCATCCGGCTGCTGCACACGGCGCAACCCGCCCTACCGCCTTTGACCGCATTGCAGGTGATTGCTGTCACCGCAGATTGTCACGGGGGCGGCGCGCATCATACGGTCAGTGGTCGACCTGGCGTCGGCGCCGCCCGATCCGGCTGCTCCGACGCGTCCCGCGACCCGCGCCCCGCCGTCCACCTGCGAGGCATCGCGCCCGGGCCCCGGTCCGTCCCCCGTCCGTACGTCTCCCGCCAGGAGCCCAGCCCGTGCCCTCAGCCGGACTCGCCCCCCGCCGCATCGTGCAGCTCTGTGCGCTGCTCGCGATGTTCGCGGCCTTCACGGCCCAACTCGCGGGCGCGTTGCTGCCCAACGTGCCACTCTTCGTCACCGCTTCGGCGGCGGGCCTCGCGCTCGACCTCCATCTCCAGCACCGCCAGCCCGGCCTGCTCGCGCTGCTGGGCAAGGTCCGCTTCGACGTCACCGTCCGGCAGCTTCTGCGGGACATGCTGATCCTCGTCGGGCTGCTCCGCATCCCGGGTGTCAATCCGCTGCACGAGCAGTCACCGCTCACCATCGCCCTCCTCGCGTTCTACGCCCTGCACTTCGCCTGTCAGGCCATGGCGGTCCTGGTGCGCCGCAGCCGCACGCTGCCCATCGTCACGCGCAACATCGACACCAGCGGCCTGGAGCTCTCCCCCGCTCCCCCGCGCATGCTGGCCCGCCGTGCCGGCCACCGGTTGCTGACCTTCGCGGTCCCCTCCACCACGGGCCTGCTGATCAGCTCCGTCACCACCGAGGCCGTCTGGGGCGGCGTCGGCCTGGGCATCTCGCTGGCCCTGCTGCTCGGCGGCATGATCCACCTCGGCACCTGGCTGCTCCCGGGCAAGCGGACGGCGAACGAGCAGGCAGCCATCCAGTGGCTCAACGAGTGGCTGGCGTCCTACCGGCCGACGGTCGGCATGTACTTCTCCGGCGGCACCACGTCCGCGTACCAGGCCAACATGTGGCTCTCCACGCTCGCCGAGCTGGACCGGCCCGTCATCGTGCTCCGTGAGCGGTTCATGGTGCAGAAAATCGAGGCGACGGACGTCCCGATCCTGTGCATCCCGAAGGTCGCCCACCTGATGAACCTCGAGCACTCCACGCTCAAGGCGATGCTGCACCCGGCGAACTCCGGCAAGACCTCCCAGGTGCTGCGCATTCCTTCGATCAAGCACGCCTTCATCAACCACGGCGAGAGCGACAAGCTCTCCAGCTGCAACCCGTACGCCAAGGCGTACGACGAGGTGTGGGTCGCGGGCCCGGCCGCCCGCGAGCGCTACCAGCTCGCCGACATCGGCGTCGACGACCGCGACGTCGTCGAGGTCGGCCGCCCGCAGCTGGCGCCCATCCGGCCCTACGCCGGGCCGCCGGCCGCGGACGGCATCACCACCGTTCTCTACGCCCCCACCTGGGAGGGCTGGACGAACGACCCGGGCAACACCTCGGTGATCCTGGCGGGCGAGAACATCGTCCGCGAACTGCTGGCCGACCCGAAGGTCCGCCTGCTCTACAAGCCTCACCCGATGACCGGTTCGGTCGATCCCCGCGCGGGCCGCGCCAACCAGCGCATCCAGGAGATGATCGTCGCCGCCAACGCCCGGCGCAGCGGCGAACGCCCGGACGTGTCCGCCGTGGCCGAGCGCCACCGCCGCGCCGCCGACCTGGACCGGCTCACCAGCACGACGTTCCGCACCAGCGCCGACGAGGCCGAGCGGATGATGCTCCAGAGCGCCCCCGAGGAGGACCGGGCCGGGATGGTGGCCGCCGCCACGGCCGCATGGGAGGAGGCCTACTGGGCCTCGTACCCGGAGTGGGAACACCTGATCATCACATCCGCCCGGCCCGGCATCTACACCTGCTTCAACCAGGCGGACCTGCTGATCAGCGACGTGTCCAGCGTGGTCTCGGATTATCTGACCAGCGAGAAGCCTTACGCGGTCGCCAACACCAGCGGCCTGTCCGAGGACGACTTCCGGGCGAACTTCCCCACCGTCCGCGCCGCGACCATCCTCGACCCCAAGGCGACCGGTGTCCCGGGGCTCCTCGATCTGGTGCGCAACCCCGGCAAGGACGACCACGCCGGGGCTCGCAAGGAGCTCAAGGAGCACCTGCTCGGCCCGTCCGACCCGCCGTCGCTGGTGCGCTTCGACGCGGCGACGCGGGCCCTGTGCGCGGAGGCCGACGCCCGGCGCGCCCGGATGGAGGCACGCCAGTCCTCCGAGGTTCCCGGGCAGCGCGAGGTCGAGGACGCCGCCGAGGAGCTGGAGCTCGATCCCCACACCTCCGCCACGGACCCGACCGCCTCCACCGAGGAGGACGCGGTCAACGCCTAGCACCGGCACCGTGAACGGCTCGGGCCCCGAAGGCAGTCAACTGCCTTCGGGGCCCGAGCCGTTCAGCGCGGTGGAACCGGAGCCGGCCCGCCGTTCATCCGCTCACGCAAAGGGGTCGAAGTCGTCATAGGCGGCCTCGGCGTCGTCCCGCTCGGCCTCCCGCTCGCGGCGGCGCTGGGCCGCCGGACGCGGCGCATCGAGGCGATGGTCCTCGCCACGCCGGCCGAGCATCTCTGCGCCCGCGGCGAGCGACGGCTCCCAGTCGAAGACAACGGCGTCCTCGTCCGGACCGATGGCCACTCCGTCCCCGGGGCGCGCCCCGGCCTTCATGAGCTCCTCCTCGACGCCCAGCCGGTTCAGGCGGTCGGCGAGGTAGCCCACGGCCTCGTCGTTGTTGAAGTCGGTCTGCCTGACCCAGCGTTCGGGCTTCTCGCCGCGCACCCGGAACAGCGCCTCTCCCTCGGCGGTCACCGTGAAACCCGCGTCGTCGACGGCCTGGGGACGGATGACGATGCGCGTCGCCTCCTCCTTCGGCTTGGCAGCCCGTGCCTCGGCAACGACACCGGCCAGCGCGAAGGACAGCTCCTTGAGCCCCTGCCGCGAGACCGCCGACACCTCGAAGATGCGGTATCCGCGGGCTTCGAGCTCGGGGCGGATGATGTCGGCGAGGTCCTGTCCGTCCGGGATGTCGATCTTGTTGAGCACCACGATCCTCGGCCGGTCGTCCAAGCCGCCGTACTCGGCGAGTTCGGCCTCGATGACGTCCAGGTCGGAGAGCGGATCCCGCTCGGACTCCAGCGTCGCCGTGTCCAGCACGTGCACGAGCACCGAGCAGCGCTCGACGTGCCGGAGGAACTCCAGCCCCAGGCCCTTGCCCTTGCTCGCGCCCGGGATCAGGCCCGGTACGTCGGCGATGGTGTAGACGGTCGAACCGGCCGTGACCACACCAAGGTTCGGGACCAGCGTCGTGAACGGGTAGTCCGCGATCTTCGGTTTGGCCGCGGACAGCACCGCGATGAGCGACGACTTGCCTGCGCTCGGGTAGCCCACGAGCGCCACGTCGGCGACGGTCTTCAACTCCAGGACCACATCACCGGCCCGGCCGGGCTCACCGAGCAGCGCGAAACCGGGCGCCTTGCGACGGGCCGAGGCCAGTGCCGCGTTGCCGAGACCGCCCCGGCCGCCCTGCGCGGCGACATAACGCGTGCCCTCGCCCACCAGGTCGGCGAGCACCTGGCCGTGCCGGTCCAGGACGACCGTGCCGTCCGGGACGGGAAGTACGAGGTCCGCACCGTCCTTGCCGGAACGGTTGCCGCCCTCGCCGGGCTTGCCGTTGGTCGCCTTGCGGTGCGGCGAGTGGTGATAGTCGAGCAGCGTCGTGACGGACTGGTCGACGACCAGGATCACGTCGCCGCCCCGGCCGCCGTTGCCGCCGTCCGGGCCGCCGAGCGGCTTGAACTTCTCACGGTGCACGGAGGCGCAGCCATGGCCTCCGTTACCCGCGGCGACATGCAGCTCGACGCGGTCCACGAAGGTGGTCATGCGGGCCTCCTGCTGTGCTGACGTGGATGTACTGCTGATGAGGGTTGAACGCGCCGAGGGCGGACCGGCTTCCCCGCCGCTCGCTGCGACGGGAAAGGGCGGTCCGCCCTCGGGAAAGGTGCTGTATCGCGCGGAAGCCGTCAGGCGACCGGGACGATGTTCACGACCTTGCGGCCACGGCTGCTGCCGAACTCGACCGCACCGGCGGCGAGGGCGAACAGCGTGTCGTCGCCGCCACGGCCGACGCCCGTGCCCGGGTGGAAGTGGGTGCCGCGCTGACGGACCAGGATCTCACCGGCGTTCACGACCTGACCGCCGAAGCGCTTCACGCCGAGCCGCTGGGCATTGGAGTCGCGACCGTTCCGAGTGGACGATGCGCCCTTCTTGTGTGCCATCTCTCCTCAGTCCTTACTTCGCAGCCGGGGTGGGAATGCCGGTGATCTTGAGCGCCGTGTACTGCTGGCGGTGGCCCTGGCGCCGACGGTAGCCGGTCTTGTTCTTGTACCGAAGGATGTCGATCTTGGCACCCTTGTGGTGGTCCACGATCTCGGCCTCGACCTTGACGCCCGCGAGCACCCACGGGTCGCTCGTCACGGTGTCACCGTCCACGACGAGCAGGGTCGACAGCTCGACCGCGTCGCCCACCTTGCCGGTGGAAATCTTGTCAACCTCGACGATGTCGCCGACAGCAACCTTGTGCTGGCGACCACCGCTGCGCACGATTGCGTACACGCGGAACTCACTCTCTGCTCGTTAACGGGACCCGTGATGCCAGCCGCTCACACGGACGGGTGTCCGTGAGATCCGTGCGGACGAGCGGCCTCTCCCGGCGGACCGGGAGGTATTTGCTCAAGGGGTTGGCGTACAGACGCCGACGCTCCAGGTTACGGAACCCCGGTCGCGCCGGTCAAACCGGGTGTCCCTCCCCGCACCCGCTCGTTCGAGCGGGTGCGGGGAGGGACACGCGGCCTATGCCTCGTCGGCGGGCGCGGGGGCGGACGCCGCGGACCGGTCCGCCGCCACCGTCTCCTTCTGCGCCGCCTTCTTGGCCGTGGTCTTCTTCGCGGCCGTCTTCTTGGCGGTGGTCTTCTTCGCGGCCGTCTTCTTGGCCGGGGACTTCCTGGCGGTCTTGCGGGCCGTCTTCCGGGCCGGGGCGGACTCCTCGGGCTCCCCCGCCTCGGCCGCAGGTTCCTCGTCGGCGGACGTCTGCGCAGCCTCCTCGGCATCCGGAAGCCCGGCTGCCGGTACGACGATCTCGGCCGAGGCCGCGGCCTCGGCGGCCTCCTGGGCAGGTTGCTGCGGCGGACCGGCCGGCGAGGAGACCTTGCGGGTCGCCCGGCGCCGCGCCCGGACCGGCGGGGCCGGCTCCGCGGCAGCGGCCGGCTCGGTCACCGGCTCGGACCCGGCCGCCGGTTCGCGCTTGGCGGGGGCGACGACCACGGCCGCCTCCTCCGACACCTTCGGCGAACCGGCGGGCGCCGACACCTTGCGGGTGGCCCGTCGGCGGGAACGCCCGCGCGACGCCGCGGCCTCGGCCTCCTCCGCGCTGCTGAACAGTTCCTCGTCCGGTGTGAACTCGGGCTCGGGAAGCTTCCGGGGCTCGGCCGCCTCGGCGGCCACCTCGGCCTCGGTCTCCTTCTCCGGCCCGGGCTCGGCGGTCTCCTGGGTGGGCTCGTGGACGGGCTCCTGCGGCTGGCCGCCGCCGGACTTGCCCTTCTTCTTGCGCTTGCCGCCGCCCCCGTTGCCCGGCACGGTGGGCTGTTCCACGTGGACGATGACCCCGCGGCCGTTGCAGTGCGCGCAGCTCTCGGAGAAGGACTCCAGCAGGCCCTGGCCGACGCGCTTGCGCGTCATCTGGACCAGACCCAGCGAGGTGACCTCGGCGACCTGGTGCTTCGTCCGGTCACGGCCCAGGCACTCCAGCAGACGCCGCAGCACCAGGTCGCGGTTGGACTCCAGCACCATGTCGATGAAGTCGATCACGATGATGCCGCCGAGGTCGCGCAGCCGCAGCTGACGCACGATCTCCTCGGCCGCCTCCAGGTTGTTCCTGGTGACCGTCTCCTCGAGGTTGCCGCCCTGACCGGTGAACTTGCCGGTGTTGACGTCGACCACGATCATCGCTTCGGTCCGGTCGATGACCAGCGAGCCCCCGCTCGGCAGCCACACCTTGCGGTCGAGCGCCTTCATGAGCTGCTCGTCGATGCGATACGTCGCGAAGACGTCGACGTCCGAATTCCACTTCTGCAGCCGGTCGGTGAGGTCCGGGGCGACGTGCTGGACGTAGTCGTGGACGGTCTTCCACGCCTCGTCACCGCTGACGATGACCTTGGTGAAGTCCTCGTTGAAGATGTCCCGGACCACCCGGACGGTCATGTCCGGCTCGCCGTAGAGCAGCGTCGGCGCGTTTCCGCTCTTCGCCTTCTTCTGAATGTCCTCCCACTGCGCCTGCAGCCGCTCGACGTCGCGACGCAGTTCCTCCTCGCTCGCACCCTCGGCCGCGGTGCGCACGATGACACCGGCATCCTCGGGGACGACCTTCTTGAGGATCGTCTTCAGCCGGGCCCGCTCCGTGTCGGGCAGCTTGCGGCTGATGCCGGTCATCGAGCCCTCGGGCACGTAGACCAGGTAGCGGCCGGGCAGCGAGACCTGGCTGGTGAGCCGGGCGCCCTTGTGCCCGATCGGGTCCTTGGTGACCTGGACCAGAACGGACTGGCCGGACTTCAGCGCGGTCTCGATCCGGCGCGGCCCGTGGGCCATGCCGAGCGCCTCGAAGTTGACCTCGCCCGCGTAGAGCACGGCGTTGCGGCCCTTGCCGATGTCGACGAACGCGGCCTCCATCGACGGCAGCACGTTCTGGACCTTGCCCAGGTAGACGTTGCCGACGTAGCTGGTGGCCTGCTCCTTGTTCACGAAGTGCTCGACGAGGACGTCGTCCTCGAGCACGCCGATCTGCGTGCGGTCGCCGTTCTCGCGGACGACCATGACCCGCTCGACGGCCTCGCGGCGGGCGAGGAACTCGGCCTCGGTGATGATCGGCACCCGGCGGCGGCCCTGCTCGCGCCCTTCGCGGCGGCGCTGCTTCTTCGCCTCGAGACGGGTGGAGCCCTTGATGGACTGCACCTCGTCGGCGCCGGTGCCCGGCTCCTCCTTCTTGCGGGGCTCACGAACCTTGACGACCGTGCGCTCCGGGTCGTCCGAGCCGGCCTCGGCGGTCTCGCCGGCGTCGCCGCTGCGACGGCGGCGGCGACGACGGCGCCGGCTGCTGCTGCTGCTGCTGCTGCTGCTGGAGGAGGATCCGCTTTCCTCGGACGTGCCCTCGTCCTCGTCGGCGCCCTCCTGCTCGTCCTCCGCGGGACCCTCCGGGTTCTCCGCCGAGCCGGAGGCCCTGCCGCCGTCCTCCTCGGGACGGTCCGGCCCGCCTTCGGCGGAGTCGCCGCGACGACGGCGGCGCCCGCCACGCCGACGGCGACGGGCCGGGCGGTCCCCCGACTCGTCGTCGCCCTCGGCCTGGTCGGCCCGGTCTTCGGTCTCGGCGGACTCGCCGTTCTCCGAGGTCTCGGCGAACTCCTCGGCCGGCTCCCGGCGCCGACGGCGGCGGCGCGGGGCGGTGTCCGCCTCGTCCTCGTCCGCGCCGGCCCGGGCCTCGGCCTCAGCGGCGGCAGCGGCGGCTGCCGTCTCGGGGGTCTGGAACACCGGCTCGGTGAACACCGGCGCCTGGAAGACCGCGCTCGGCGGCCGGACCGCACGGCGGCGGGTACGGGCCGGCTCGGCGGGCTCCTGCGCAGCGGCCCGGTCCGGCGTGCCGCCCTGGCTCTCGGCCGTGTCCTCGGCGGGGGCGGCGGACTTGCGGGAGGCACGTCGGCGGGTACGGGCCGGCGGTGCGTCGATGGCGTCGGCCACGGTGACTGCGGCGGCGCGGTCCGGCTGCTCCTCGGTGGTGTCCTGTGCGGCCTCCGCGGAGGCCGCTGCCGGGGCGGCGGACTTGCGCGTGCCACGACGCCGGGTACGCGCCGGCGGCGCAACCTCCTCGGCATCCGGCGCCGGGGCAGCCCCGGTCCCGGCGGCCTCGGCGGCCTCCGTCCCGGATGCCTCGGTCACTGCTGCTTCCCCGATGTCCTCGGACGCCGGGGATGCGGGGCCGGTCGCCGGTTCGCCGGTGGCGGCCGGTGCGCTCTCCTCGGCAGCCGCCGGCGAACCGGCGGGGGCCGAAACCTTGCGCGCGGCACGACGCCGCGACCGGACCGGCGGCGCGGCCTCCTCGGCGGACTCCTCCACCGGCGACGGCACCGCGGCCTGCGCCTCCACCGAAGCCGGGGCGGCGGGCGCGGCCGGCTCGACGACGGCAGCGGCGCTCTCCTCGGCCGGAGCCGGGGAAGCGACAGGGGCCGTCACCTTGCGGGTCGCACGGCGACGGGTACGGGCCGGCGGCGCGGCCTCCTCGGCGGACTCCTCCACCGGCGACGGCACCGCGGCCTGCGCCTCCACCGAAGCGGGAGCTGCCGGAGCCTGCACCGGCGGTATGGCCGGCGCGGCCTCGGCCGGCGCGCCGGCCGGAGGGCCTGCGGGCCTGGACGCGGCACGGCGGCGGCGCGGCGGCAGGGTGTCGCTGGGGCTGCTGTCCGAGCCGTTGCCGTGGTTCTGGGCGCGGTCTGCGCCGGCCGACGGCTCGTTGGGGTCGGTTGCTTCGAGCATGCGGGCGGTTCTCCCGTCTACGCTCCCGGGCGCCGCGCCCTGTTCCGGGAGCGGGCCGCTGATGTTCGCGTCCCGCTCTCCGGGGGCGTGGGCGCCGCACGGGAGCTGTTGTCTCACTCGCCGGGTCCGTCAGGGCGGGACCGGCGAAAGTCTCCTGGTCAGTGCGTCTGCCGGACCCGGGTGGCTCCCTGGTTCCTCGGCGACGCGACGACGGCGGTCCTCAGGCCGAACCATCCGGCGCCTCCGCCGAGGGGCCCTCCTGAACTGCCGGAGGGGAGGCCGGCCCGGCGGCCGCGAATCGGACGGCCGTGGCTGCCTCGCGGTCGGACGCGAGCGGGTCGGTCACCGTGCCGGTCTCCTCATCGAGCGGCCCCTGCGCCAGCCTGGTCACCGCAGCGGGGACCGGCGGCGCCAGGTCGGCCGTGGCGCGGAGACCGGACAGGACGTCGTCGGGTCGCACGGCAGGTGTGGAATGCCGAACAACCAGCCGCAGTATCGCACAGGCGTCGTCCACCGGCCCATCACCCGCGTCGTCGACGACCTCGAGGCGCTTCACGGCGGCGCGGGAATCGAAGGTCCGCATCCCGCTCTTCGTCCGCCGCTCGACCTCGACCGTTCCGGCCGCGAGGAACGTCTGCACGGCACCGGCGGCCTCCGTCCGGTCCGCACCGGGCAGCCTGATCTGCCAGACCGAGGCCTCCAGCCGCTCGGCGAGACCGGACGTCCGTGCCTCCACGGCGTCCACGATGTCGAGCCCGGTCGGCATCGACTCGTCGAGGAGCAGGCGCAGCTTCTCCGGGTCCCGCTGCTCGGTGAGGGCGATCTCGAGGTACTCGGCCTCGCTGCCCGTGCCGGTGGGTGCGGCATTGGCGTACGACACCTTCGGGTGCGGGGTGAAGCCCGCCGAGTACGCCATCGGCACCTCGGCCCGTCGCAGGGCCCGCTCGAAGGCGCGCTGGAAATCGCGGTGGCTGGTGAACCGGAGGCGGCCGCGCTTGGTGTAGCGCAGGCGAATGCGCTGCACCGCGGGTGCTGGCGGCGGGCCCTCGGGCTGTCGCTTGCCCAGTGTCGTTCAGTCCTTCGTGAGTTCCGTCGTACTGCCATCCAGATTACGTGTGCCGGCCACCGCTGGTTCCCGGGACCCGGGCACAAGCCGCGGACCTGCCCCGGAACCCTCGCCCCAGCAGGCCCGCCCCCTGGTCCCGGCGGCTCCGAGCCGGTCCTACTCGTTGACGACCGTGAGCGGGAGCAGCTTCTTGCCGGTGGGGCCGATCTGGATCTCGGTGTCCATCTGCGGACAGACACCGCAGTCGAAGCACGGCGTCCAGCGGCAGTCCTCGACCTCGGTCTCGTCGAGGGAGTCCTGCCAGTCCTCCCAGAGCCAGTCCTTGTCCAGCCCGGAGTCCAGGTGGTCCCAGGGCAGGACTTCCTCGTAGGTGCGCTCGCGGGTGGTGTACCAGTCGACGTCGACGCCCTGCTCGGGCAGCGTGCTGCCGGCGCACTCCATCCAGCGGTCGTAGCTGAAGTGCTCGCGCCAGCCGTCGAAGCGGCCGCCGTCCTCGTAGACGGCGCGGATGACGCTGCCGACCCGGCGGTCGCCGCGCGAGAGCAGGCCCTCGACGATGCCCGGCTTGCCGTCGTGGTACCGGAAACCGATGGAACGGCCGTACTTCTTGTCCCCGCGGATCTTGTCGCGGAGCTTGCCGAGCCGCGCGTCGGTCTCCTCCGCGGACAACTGCGGCGCCCACTGGAACGGGGTGTGCGGCTTGGGCACGAACCCGCCGATGGACACGGTGCAGCGGATGTCGTTCCGCCCGGAGACCTCACGGCCCTTGGCGATGACGTTGACCGCCATGTCGCCGATCTGCAGGACGTCGTCGTCGGTCTCGGTCGGCAGGCCGCACATGAAGTACAGCTTCACCTGGCGCCAGCCGTTGCCGTAGGCGGTGGCGACGGTCCGGATCAGGTCCTCCTCCGAGACCATTTTGTTGATGACCTTGCGGATGCGCTCGGATCCGCCCTCGGGTGCGAAGGTCAGGCCCGAGCGGCGGCCGTTGCGGGTCAGCTCGTTGGCCAGGTCGATGTTGAACGCGTCGACCCGGGTGGACGGCAGCGACAGGCCGATCTTGTCCTCTTCGTAGCGGTCCGCGAGTCCCTTGGCGATGTCACCGATCTCGGTATGGTCGGCCGAGGACAGGGACAGCAGGCCGACCTCCTCGAAGCCGGTGTTCTTCAGGCCCTTGTCGACCATCTCGCCGATGCCGGTGATGCTGCGCTCGCGGACCGGGCGCGTGATCATGCCGGCCTGGCAGAAACGGCAGCCACGGGTACAGCCGCGGAAGATCTCCACGGACATCCGCTCGTGCACGGTCTCCGCGAGCGGGACCAGGGGCTGCTTCGGGTAGGGCCACTCGTCGAGGTCCATCACGGTGTGCTTGGACACCCGCCACGGCACGCCCGAGGCGTTCGGGACGACGCGGCTGATCCGGCCGTCGGCGAGGTACTCCACGTCATAGAACTTCGGGACGTAGACGGTGCCCGTGCGGGCCAGCCGCAGCAGTACCTCGTCCCGGCCGCCGGGGCTGCCCTCGGCCTTCCAGGCGCGAATGATCTCGGTGATCTCGAGGACCGCCTGCTCGCCGTCGCCGACCACCGCGCAGTCGATGAAGTCGGCGATGGGCTCCGGGTTGAACGCCGCGTGACCGCCGGCGAGCACCAGCGGATGTTCGACGGTCCGGTCCTTCGCCTCGATCGGGATACCGGCCAGATCCAGCGCGGTCAGCAGGTTGGTGTAGCCCAGCTCGGTGGAGAAGGAGACACCGAACACGTCGAAGGCGCTGACGGGGCGGTGGGAGTCCACAGTGAACTGCGGCACCCGGTGCTCCCGCATGAGTTCCTCGAGGTCCGGCCACACGCTGTACGTGCGCTCGGCGAGCACGCCCTCGCGCTCGTTGAGCACCTCGTAAAGGATCATGACGCCCTGGTTGGGCAGGCCGACCTCGTAGGCGTCGGGGTACATCAGCGCCCATCGCACATCACAGGCGTCCCAGTCCTTGACGGTGGAGTTGAGCTCTCCACCGACGTACTGGATCGGCTTCTGGACGTGCGGGAGAAGCGCTTCCAGGCGCGGGAAGACCGACTCGACAGGCATCGCGATGTCTCTCATGAGCTGACTGGGGGACCACCCAGCGTACCGCGAACGGCGCAAGCCGCCGGACGGCTCCGCCCACGGCGTGCGTGCACGCCTCAGCCACCGAGGCCGGCCCGCAGCTTTCTTCCCGCGACCTCCCGCCACACCTTCCCGAGCTCGGCCTCCCGGGCGGCGGCGCGCTGCTCCTCGCGCCCGTACAGGACACCGAACGTGAAGGCGTTCTCACCGGACGAGTGAGTGCGGGCCGCGAGACCGAGCAGGGCCTCACGGGCGACAACGGAATCCTGGTGATCGCCGAGCACGGTCTGGAGCGACTTCATCCGCTTCACCATCCGCCGGGCCGGCTTCCCCAGGACCGGCCGGGCCGCCTCCGCTCCGTAACGGGTGCGCTTGGCGGCCTTGCGGGCCTCGTGCAGAGCCAGGTCACGCTCCTCTCCCGGCGGGAGGCCCAGCGCGCGGTCGATCCGGACCGTGAGCCGGTCGAGGTCGCGCAGCACCGCCTTGCGCATGACGCCGCGCGGCTTGCGGGAGGCGGCGGGCAGCAGCGGAGGGTCGTCGAGCAGAGTGTCGAGGGTTCCGAGCAGTGCGAGGTAGCGGTCTGCGTCAAGGACCCGGTTGACGTGCCGGCGGGTGTCGGCATGCTGAGCGTTGTCCCAGGTGCGCAGCTGTCCCCGCGGAGAGCCGATCAGCAGTTCGTGTGGCAGGGCGTTCAGTTCCTCGTGCAGGCGTGCACTGAGCACCTCGCGGTCCCGGTCCAGACCCAACTCTCCTGCCAGCCAGGACAGTTCGGTGATGACAGGGTCGGTTGCGGCCCGGTCGAGGACGTTGCGGTAGGTCCGCAGGGCGCTGCGCAGCCGGCGGCAGGCGACGCGCATCCGGTGCACCGAGTCGGGGGCTTCGAGGCGCACCGCGGGATCCAGCCGGACGATCTCGTCCGCCTGCGCACGCACGTAGGCCAGGACGTGGTCGCCGGCCGTCACCGGCTTGCGCCGGGCAGCGGCCCGGGTCTTCCCGGCACGTTCGGTGCGGGGCCGGGTGCGTTCCAGGGCGCGCGCCAGCTTCGAGGGGACGTCCGCCCGGACCAGTCCGGCGGCCAGCAGATGCCGTTCCACACCGTCGAGGAATGCGGGAGGGGTCGCGCCGGCGAGCTCCACCTCGGTCTCCGCCCAGGTCGTGGCGGAGTCGCCGCCGTGCAGCCGTTGCGCCTCGACCCGGTCGACGGCGACGTCGGCGAGGACAGCGCCGTCGGCGTCGTGGAGCCGGCGGATGCGGCGCTCGGTGCGCAGTCGCATGACGGGAACCAGGTCCCGGTCGCGGGTGTGTACGCGGACCAGCGAAGCCAGGCGGCGCGGCACCTCGTCGGAGAGGGGGGCGTGGATCTCGTCCCGCGCGTCGCCGTTCGCTGCGGCGTCGGCGGGCAGTTTGAGGTGCCAGCCCTCGTCGTCGCCGCCGGTGCGCCGGCGCAGGGTGATCCCTGCGGTCGCCAGGCGTTCGTCGGGGGTGTCGTAGTAGGTGGCGTCGAGGGCGTGGACGCCCTCGTCCGCGACCGTCGCCACCCCGGCGATGTCCCGCAGGTCGGGAAGATCTCCGCCCGAGGAATCGTACTTTCGTTCGATCTCTCGCACTTTGTCGGCCATGATGCCGAATGTAGTCGCCCTCGCACCGTCCGGACAGGGCGGCGAAACCTGCGCGCACGACACACGGCCGTCCCGGGCCCGGGACGCCGCCGTGACGTCAGGCGGAGACGGGCCGCTGGATGCGGATGGACAGCAGGAGCCCGATCGCGATCCAGACGGCGAACATCGATGTGCCGCCGTAGCTGACGAACGGCAGCGGAAGGCCCGCGACGGGCATGATGCCCAGCGTCATTCCGATGTTCTCGAAGGCCTGGAAGGCGAACCAGGCGGTGATGCCGGCGGCGACGATCGTGCCGTACAGCTCCGTGGTGTCCCGGGCGATCCGGCAGCACCGCCACATGACGATGCCCAGGAGCAGGATGATCAGGCCGGCGCCGAGAAACCCGAGCTCCTCGCCCGCGACGGTGAAGATGAAGTCGGTCTGCTGCTCGGGCACGAACTGGCCGGTGGTCTGGGAGCCGTGGAAGAGGCCCTTGCCGAGCAGTCCGCCGGAACCGATGGCAATGCGTGCCTGGTTGGTGTTGTATCCGACGCCGGCCGGGTCGAGTTCGGGGTTGGCGAAGGCCGCGAACCGGTTGATCTGGTACTCGTCCAGCACGCCCAGCTGCCACACCATGACAGCACCGACGGCGCCGGTGGTGCAGAGCCCGATCACCCAGCGGTTGGACGCCCCGGAGGCCAGCAGCACACCGAGAACGATGACGGCCATCACCATCACCGAGCCGAGGTCCGGCATCAGCATGGTGATCGCCATCGGCAGCACCGCCATGCCCAGGGCCTGCATGACGGTGCGGTGGTCCGGGTGCAGCCGGTCCCCCGCGTCGACACGAGCTGCGAGCAGCATCGCCATGCCCAGGATGATCGTGATCTTGCAGAACTCGGACGGCTGCAGCGAGAGGCCGCCGGCCTTGATCCAGGCGTGGGCGCCGTTGATGGTGGCGCCGAGCGGGGTGAGGACCAGGGTGACGAGCAGCACGGACAGGCCGTACAGGAACGGGACGGCCGTTCGCAGTGTGCGGTGGCCGAGCCAGACCGTACCGACCATCAGGGCCACACCGATGCCGATGTTGATCAGGTGCTTGAGCAGATAGGCGTAGGTGTCACCGGAGTTGAGCTCGGTCCGGTTCCGGGTCGCCGACCAGACCAGCAGCGTGCCGATCACCGACAGCATCAGGCAGGCGCCGAGCAGGATCCAGTCCAGGCGGCGGACCAGGGAGTCACGGGCGGTGAGACGGGCCCAGGCGCCGAGCTCAGGGGTGTAGCGGCGGATGAAGAAGCGCTGGGACGTCACTCGCTCCTCCGTCCGACCTTGACGGGCTTCTTGGGCGGTTCGGGGGATTCGATGGTGCCGTCCTTGCCGATTTTCGGCAGCTCGTCCTGCGGCTTGTACAGGAGGGCCTTCTTCTTGTTGATGCCGCCCTTGCCGCCCACGCCGTACAGCGCGTTGTAGATGTTGCGCACGGCAGGGCCCGAGGCGCCGGATCCCGTACCACCCTGGGAGATCGTCATGACGATCGCGTAGTCCTTGGTGTAGGTCGCGAACCAGGACGTGGTCTGTTTGCCGTAGACCTCTGCGGTACCCGTCTTGGCGTGCATCGCGATCTTGTCCTGGGGCCAGCCGCCGAACCGCCAGGCGGCGGTGCCCCGCGTGGCGACGCCCTCGAGCGCCTTGTCCATCTTGGCGAGGTTGGCCTTGCTGATCGGCAGCTTGGCGTGGGACTTGGGCTCGATCCGCTCGACGCGCTTGCCGTCGGGACTGACGATCGCCTTGCCGACCGTGGGGTTGTAGAGGGTGCCGCCGTTGCTGATGGCGCCGTAGATGGCCGCCATCTGGATGGGGGTGACGAGGGTGTCACCCTGTCCGATCGAGTAGTTGACCGAGTCGAAGGCGTGCAGCTTCATGCCTTCGAGGCAGTTCTCGCGGGAGAGCTGCGTGACGTAGTCCTTCTTCTCCGGCCACTTCTTGGCGATCTTGCACCAGTTGTCCTTGTTGGCCTTCCAGAAGTCCTTCTTCCACTTCCGGTCGGGGACTCGGCCGGTGACCTCGTTGGGGAGGTCGATGCCGGTCTCGGCGCCCAGGCCGAACTGGTGGGCAGTCCGGTAGAACCAGTTCTTGGCGTCCTTGTGGGGAGTGAGTCCGCCGTCCTTGCGCCACTGCTCGTGGCCGAGCGCGTAGAAGACCGTGTCACAGGAGACCTCGAGCGCGCGGCCCAGGGAGATGGGCCCGTGGTTCTGCGACTCGAAGTTCTTGAAGACCTGGTTGCCGATGCTGTACGAACTGCCGCAGTTGTAGCGGCCGTCGAAGTCGTACCCGGCCTGGAGCGCGGCGGCCGTGGAGACGACCTTGAAGATCGAGCCGGGTGCCGCCTGGCCCTGGATCGCCCGGTTCAACAGCGGGTAGTTGGACTTCTTGTCGGTCATCCGGGCGTAGTCCTTGCCCGAGATTCCGCCGACCCACGCGTTGGGGTCGTAATCCGGGTTGGACGCCATCGCGACCACCCGGCCGGTCTTGGCCTCCATGACGACGACGGCGCCCGCATCCGCCTCGTAGAGGCGGTTGGTGTTGCGGTCCATCTGCTTGCGGGCTTCCTTCATCGCCTTCTCCAGCTCCTTCTCCGCGACGGCCTGGACGCGGGAGTCGATGCTGGTGATGACGCTGGAGCCGGCCTCGGACTTGTCGTTGCGCTGCTCGCCCATCACACGGCCGAGCTTGTCGACCTCGTACCGGGTGACGCCGGCCTTGCCGCGGAGCGCGTCGTCGTAGGCGCGTTCCAGACCGGAGCGGCCGATCTGGTCGGAACGCAGCAGCGGTGAGCGGCTGTTCTCGGCCTTCTTGATCTCTTCGTCGGTGACGGGTGAGAGGTATCCGAGGACCTGTGAGGTGCGGGCCTTGTCGGGTGCCGGGTAGCGGCGTACCGCAGTCGGCTCGGCGGTGATGCCGGGGAACTCCTCGGCGCGCTCACGGATCTGGAGGGCCTGCTGGGTGGTGGCCTCGTCGGTGACCGGGATGGGCTGGTAGGGCGAGCCGTTCCAGCAGGGCTGCGGGGTCTTGGAGTCGCAGAGGCGGACCTTCTCCGCCACCTCTTCCGGGGTCATGTCGAGGACCTCGGCGAGACGTGCGAGCACGGCCTCCCCATCGTCCTTCATCTTCATCAGCTCGGTGCGGCTGGCCGAGACGACGAGGCGGGTCTCGTTGTCGGCGAGCGGCACGCCGCGGGCGTCGAGGATGGATCCGCGGACAGCGGGCTGGACGACCTGCTGGACATGGTTTCCGGCGGCTTCGGCGCTGTACTCGTCGCCGTTGCGGATCTGGAGGTACCAGAGCCGGCCGCCGAGAGTGGCCAGCAGGGAGAACACCAGGACCTGGATGGCGACGAGCCGGATGGTGACGCGGGAGCTCCGGCCCGTCTCGGGGATGTTGCTCACAGCCGTTTGACCCCCTTGATGCGCGCCGTGCGGATCCTGGGCTTGGCAGGACGTGTCAGCAGGCCCGTGCGTGCGCTGCCGATCCGGCCCTTCTTGAGGCGCATGCCGCCGCTCGTCATCAGGCTTGCCGTCGGGCGCTCCGTGCCGGTGCCGGTGCCGGAGCTGTCGGCCAGCGGGTCGTTGTCGATGCGCCGGGCCAGGGTCATGATCAGCGGCACGGTGAAGGGCGCGAGGAGCAGGTCGTAGATCAGAGCGGTCAGCACCAGGCTTCCGAGGCCGGTCTGGCCTTCGTGCGTCTCACCGACGAGCGCGGCGACGCCGACCGACAGGAACGTGGATCCGGCGGCAGCGCCGCAGACCACCAGCAACGGGACGGTGGCGGACTGGACCCGCCCCTTGTCGGGCCTGGCGAGGCCGGCGAGGTACCCGATGAAGCACAGGACGAGCGCGTAGCGGCCCATCGCGTGGTCGGCAGGCGGAGCCAGGTCGGTGAGCAGGCCCGCGCAGAACCCGACCAGGGCTCCGGCCACGTGGCCCCAGACGAGAGCGAGCGCGATGATGACGAGCAGCATCAGATCGGGGACCGCGCCGGGCAGGTGGAGCCGCGCGAGGATGCACACCTGCACGACGAGGGCGACGGCCACGAGGGCGGTCGACAGCAGGATCCGGTTGACTCGCATGATCAGCTCCTGCTCGGGCTCGGTGTGGGGGCCGCACCGTCTTCCGCCGCGACGCCGGCGTCGTCCTCGTTCCGGGCGTCCACGCCGCCCTCGGCTCCCTCCGCGGCCTCCTCGTCACCCCGGGCCGACGGGGAGGCCGTGACGGTGACGGTCGGCGTGGGTTTGGCCTTCACCGGGGGCGGCAGCACCATGTCGCGAGGGTTCTTGCGCGGTGGCTGGACGACGACCCCGACGATGTCGAGCTTGCTGAAGCCGACGAAGGGGCGGATGTGCACGGTGCGGGTGAGGTCTCCCGTCGACCGGTCGACGCGGACGATCTCACCGACGGGAACGCCGGGGACGAACGGCTTGTCGGCCCGGGAGCCGAAGGTCACCATCCGGTCGCCCTTCTTCACCCTGGCCTTGCCGTTGAGGAGCTGGACGCGCATCGGGCGGTCGCCCTGTCCGGTGGCGAAGCCCAGTTCCCCGGAGTGCTCCATGCGGGTGCCGACGGTGAAGTCGGGGTCGCTCGCGAGCAGGATCGTCGACGTGGACGGGCCGACGGTGGTGACCCGTCCGACCAGACCGTCGCCGTTGACGACGGTCATGTCGCGGGCGATACCGTCGTTGCTGCCCGCGTCGATGGTGACGGTCCAGGAGAAGCCCTGGGCTGCTCCTATGGCGATGACCTCGGCGCCCTTGATGCCGTACTGACCACGGCCGGCGAGCTTGAGCATCTTGTCGAGCTCGGCCACCCGGCTGCGGTTGCGGGCGTCGCTGCCGAGCCTGGTCTTCAGGGCTGCGTTCTCCTGTTCGAGCCGGCTGACGCGGGTGTGGCGGTCACCGGACTCGCGCACCGCGCTGATGGCGTTGCCCACGGGGCCGACGGCGGTGGCCACGCCGTTCTCGACCGGGCCGAAGACAGAGGCCGCTGCCCGTCTGGCGCCATCGAGGGGTGAATCCTCACCACCGCGAATGTCCACCGTGATCAATGCGAACGCGATGGCGATCAGCAGCACCAGGAGCAGCCGGCTCTCTCGTGTGTCCCTCACGTGCGGCGGCCGTGCCTTCCTCGTCGGGCCGGACGGCCGGGGCCGCACCGGATCATCAGGGTCGCTCTACTCGCGGGCATCGGGGTTCGAACCGACCCCGCACACATGTGTCCACGACGAGCGGACGACCCGCCGCACGGGCGTAGAGCTACCCGTGCAGCAGGGCTCCCCACCGCGGTGCGGGGGGCATTTCACCCGATTGTCATCTGCGGGGCTGGGCGTCCAGCACCTGCTGGAGCGCTTCGAACTCCTCGACGCACTTGCCGGAACCGAGCGCGACGGAGTCGAGCGGGTCCTCGGCGATGTGGATCGGCATACCGGTCTCGCTGCGCAGTCGCTCGTCGAGGCCGCGCAGCAGAGCGCCGCCGCCGGTGAGCACGATGCCCCGGTCCATGACGTCGCCGGAGAGCTCGGGCGGGCACTTGTCGAGGGTGGTCTTGACCGCGTCGATGATCGCGTTCACCGGTTCCTCGATGGCCTTGCGCACCTCGGCGGCGGAGATGACGACGGTCTTCGGCAGCCCGCTGACCAGGTCGCGTCCACGGATCTCGGTGTGCTCCTCCTCGCCGAGATCGAACGCCGAGCCGATGGTCATCTTGATGCTCTCGGCGGTCCGCTCACCGAGGAGGAGGCTGTACTCCTTCTTGATGTGCTGGATGATCGCGTTGTCGAGTTCGTCGCCGGCGACCCGGATCGACTGGGCGGTGACGATGCCGCCGAGCGAGATGACCGCGACCTCGGTGGTACCGCCGCCGATGTCGACCACCATGTTGCCGGTGGCCTCGTGCACGGGAAGGCCGGAGCCGATGGCCGCGGCCATGGGCTCCTCGATGATGTGGACCTGCCGGGCGCCCGCCTGGGTGGACGCCTCGATGACCGCGCGGCGCTCGACTCCCGTGATTCCGGAGGGCACACAGACAACGACCCTGGGGCGGGCCAGGTAGCGGCGCTTGTGGATCTTCAGGATGAAGTAGCGCAGCATCCGCTCGGTGATCTCGAAGTCGGCGATGACGCCGTCCTTCAGCGGGCGGACCGCGACGATGTTGCCAGGGGTGCGGCCGATCATCTTCTTGGCCTCGGCCCCGACCGCGAGGATGCCACCGGTGTTCGTGTTGATGGCGACGACGGACGGCTCGTTGAGGACGATCCCGCGACCCCTGACGTACACCAGCGTGTTGGCGGTGCCGAGGTCGACAGCCATGTCACGGCCGATGAACGACATGTTGTTCCCCATGAGGATACGTCTGGCCTTCCCAGCTGGAGCGGTGATGGCTTTGCTTGAGGTAGGCAGGGTGAGCGCTGTGGGCGTGGAAGCATCATCGTAGACCCGCTCGGAGGCGAGCGCGGCGCGAGGGTTCCTCAGCCATTGTCAGTGGAACACGACCCTGCCTCAGTAATGGTGACGTCGTGTCGGGGGAATACGTTCCCCCATTCGGGCTACATATGCCAGAGGGCGACCGAATTTCTTCGATCACCCCAGGTCATACCGCCCGTTGAGATGACGGGCTGTCAGGCAAAGGCCGGGAAAAAAATCTTCAGCTCTCGCTCCGCGGACTCCTCGGAGTCCGAGGCGTGAATGAGGTTCTCGCGGACAATGGTGCCGAAATCTCCGCGAATACTTCCGGGAGTTGCTGCAATCGGGTCAGTCGGCCCGGCCAGCGTGCGCACACCCTCGATGACGCGCTCACCCTCCACGACCATCGCGACGACCGGGCCGGAGGACATGAACTCGACCAGCGGCTCGTAGAACGGCTTGCCCACGTGTTCGGCATAGTGCTGCTCCAGCACCGCACGGTCCAGCGTCCGCAACTCCAGAGCGGTGATGCGCCAGCCCGCCTTCCTTTCGACACGGCCGACGACCTCACCGATCAGGCCGCGTCGGACGGCATCGGGCTTGAGAAGGACGAGGGTGCGCTGGCTCACTGGGTTGACTCCTTGGAGGTACGGCTCGGGGGCATCCTGATCGCTCCCCGGAGGAATTCGTCCGCGGACGGTGGTCAGAGGCTACAGGGACGACTCCGCCGCTCGTCACGCAGCGTCAGCCTCGGCGGCCTGCTCGGCGAACCGGGCCTTGGCCTCGTCCACCTTGCGGCCGAAGTGGACCGACGCCCACCACAGGGCGCCGAAGCACACGCCGAGGAAGAACATCGTGGGCACGATGAAGCCGCTCGCGACCAGACCCGCCTGGAGCACCCAGCCGATCGTCACCGCGCCCGGCCGGCTCAGCACGCCGCACAGCAGCAGGCACAGCAGCATCACCACGCCGCTCACCGTCCACACGACGCCGGCGGACAGCTCCGACGTCTGCATGGCGACCAGCCCCGCGAACCCGATGACGAAGAACTCACCGATGAGGGTGCTCGCACACAGTGTCCGCATCTCACGACCTCCCGAGCAGCAGCCGGGCCTCGCCGACCGTGATCACCGAACCGGTCACGAGCACGCCCGCGCCGGAGTATTCGTCCTCCTCCTCGGCGAGCGTGATCGCCGCTTCGAGCGCGTCGTCGAGCCGCGGTTCGACCTGCACCCGGTCCTGGCCGAAGACCTCGACGGCGATCGCGGCCAACTCGTCCACGTCCATGCCGCGGTGACTGGAGTTGCGGGTCACCACCAGGTCGGCGAAGACCGGCTCGAACGCCTCGAGGAGACCTCGGACGTCCTTGTCGCCGCTGGTGCCCACCACACCGACCAGCCGGCTGAAGCCGAACGCCTCGGTGACAGCCCCAGCCGCGGCCCGCGCGCCGGCGGGATTGTGGGCGGCGTCCAGGACGACGGTCGGGCTCTTGCGGACGACCTCGAGACGCCCCGGCGACACCACCGAGGCGAAGGCGGCACGCACGGTCTCGGGCTCCAGGGTGCGCGCGTGGTCGGTACCGATACCGAAGAACGCCTCGACGGCCGCCAGCGCCACTGCCGCGTTGTGCGCCATGTGCGCGCCGTGCAGCGGAAGAAAGACGTCCGGGTACTCACCGCCCAGGCCGCGCAATGTCAGCAGCTGGCCGCCGACGGCCGGCTCACGGCTCTGCACACCGAACTCCATGCCCGCACGGGCCACGGTCGCGTCGACTTCGACGGCCCTCTTCAGCAGCACCTGCGCGGCGTCAACCGGCTGCTGGGCCAGCACCACGGTCGCCCCCTGCTTCACGACGCCGGCCTTCTCGGTCGCGATCTCGCGGGGCGTGGAGCCGAGCCGGTCGGCGTGGTCCACGTCGATGGGGGTGATGACGGCCACTTGCCCGTCGATCACGTTGGTGGCGTCCCAGGTGCCGCCCATGCCGACCTCGACGACCGCCACGTCCACCGGGGCGTCCGCGAAGGCCGCGTACGCCATTCCGGTGAGGACCTCGAAGAAGGACAGCCGGTGTTCCTGCGAGGCGTCGACCATGTCGATGTACGGACGGAGGTCCTGATACGTCTCGATGAACCGCTCGGCCGCGACGGGCGTGCCGTCGATGCTGATGCGCTCGGTCACCGACTGGACATGCGGGCTGGTGTACCGCCCGGCCCGCAGCTCGAACGCGGTGAGCAGCGCCTCGATCATGCGCGCGGTGCTGGTCTTGCCGTTGGTGCCGGTGATGTGGATCGACGGGTAGGCGCGCTGCGGATCGCCGAGGACGTCCATCAGCGCCTCGATGCGGACCAGTGACGGGTCGAGCTTGGTCTCCGGCCAGCGCCCCGCCAGCTCCGCCTCGACCTCGCGCAGCGCCCGGTCGGTCTCCGGGTCCTGCGGACGGGCCGGGATCCCGTCGCCCTGCGGCGGGCCGGCCTGGGCGCGCAGCGTCCGGCTGCCCGCCTCGATCACGGCCAGGTCGGGATCGCGCTCGGTCTCGGCCTCGACGATCTCGTCGAAGGGGTCGGTTCCACCGGGATTGTCGGGTTCATCGTGCTGGGGGCGCTCACTCACCCCTTCAGTCTACGGAGCGCGCCGGTCGGGGTCGGCACGGACCGCCCGAGCGCCCCGCGGCCGTCCGCGACGAGGGCCCTGCCGCCCGATGAGACGGACGGCAGGGCCCCGATCACGTCGGTGCGCTGCGGGTCAGCGCTGCGGCAGGGCTGCCAGCTGCGCCGTGATGCGCTCGATGTCGGCCTCGGCGGTGGCCTGCCGGGTGCGGATCTTCTCCTTCACCGGCTCCGGCGCCTTGGCAAGGAACGCCTCGTTGCCGAGCTTCGCAGTGGTCTGGGCCTTCTCCTTCTCGGCCGCGGCGAGGTCCTTGGCGAGCCGTTTGCGCTCGGCCTCGACGTCGATCACGCCCGAGAGGTCGAGGGCGACCGTGGCCCCGGCGATCGGCAGGGTGGCGGTGGCCGCAAAGCGGTCGCCCTCCGGCTGAAGGCGCAGCAGCTGCCGGATGGCGTCCTCGTGCGCGGCGAGCGGGGTGTCGGTCAGGTCGAGCCGGGCCGGGACCTTCTGCCCTGGCTGGAGGCCCTGGTCGGCGCGGAACCGGCGGACCTCGGTGACGACCTGCTGGACGGTCCCGATCTCCTGCTCGGCCGCCCGGTCGCTGAAGCCGTTCGGTGCGTCGGCACCAGGAACCAGCACAGCGGCCGGCCAGTCGGCGATGACGACGGACTCACGGCCGGTGAGCGTGGTCCACAGCGTCTCGGTGACGAACGGGACGACGGGATGCAGCAGGCGCAGCGTGACGTCCAGGACCTCGCCGAGGACCCGGCGCGAGGCGTCGGCCGCGGGCCCGCCCTTGGCGAAGGTGGTCTTGGACAGCTCGACGTACCAGTCGAAGATCTCGTCCCAGGCGAAGTGGAACAGGGTCTCACTGAGCTTCGAGAACTGGTAGTCCTCGTAGTACGCGTCGACCTCGGCGACGACGCTGTTCAGCCGGGACAGGATCCACCGGTCGGCGGCCGACAACTCGGCCGCGGGCGGGAGTTCGCCCTCCACGGTCGCGCCGTTCATCATCGCGAACCGGGTGGCGTTCCAGATCTTGTTGGCGAAGTTGCGGGAGGCCTGGACCCAGTCCTCGCCGATCGGGACGTCGACACCGGGGTTGGCGCCGCGGGTCAGGGTGAACCGGACGGCGTCCGAGCCGTAGGTGTCCATCCAGTCCAGCGGGTTGACCGCGTTGCCGAAGGACTTCGACATCTTCTTGCCGAACTGGTCGCGGACCATGCCGTGCAGCGCGATGGTGCGGAACGGCGGAGTGCCGTCCATCGCGTACAGGCCGAACATCATCATCCGGGCGACCCAGAAGAAGAGGATGTCGTAGCCGGTGACCAGGACGGAGTTCGGATAGAACTTCTCGAGGCTCTCGGTGCGTTCGGGCCAGCCGAGCGTGGAGAAGGGCCACAGGCCCGAGGAGAACCAGGTGTCGAGGACGTCGCCGTCCTGGTGCCAGCCCTCGCCGCTCGGCGGTTCCTCGTCCGGACCGACGCAGACGACCTCGCCGTCCGGGCCGTACCAGATCGGGATGCGGTGGCCCCACCACAGCTGGCGCGAGATGCACCAGTCGTGCATGTTGTCCATCCAGCCGAAGTAGCGGGACTCCATCTCCTTGGGGTGGATGGTGACGCTGCCGTCGCGGACCGCGTCGCCGGCAGCCTTCGCGAGCGGGCCGACCTTGACCCACCACTGCATGGACAGCCGCGGTTCGATGGTGGTCTTGCAGCGCGAACAGTGACCGACGGAGTGGCTGTAGGGGCGCTTCTCCGCCACGATCCGGCCCTCGGCGCGCAGGGCGCCGACGATGGCGCTGCGTGCCTCGAGCCTGTCCAGGCCCTGGAACGGTCCGTGCGCGGTGATGACGGCGTGCTCGTCCATGACCGCGAGGTTCGGCAGGCCGTGCCGGCGGCCGATCTCGAAGTCGTTGGGGTCGTGCGCGGGAGTCACCTTGACGGCGCCGGTGCCGAACTCGGGATCGACGTGCTCGTCCGCGACGACCGGGATCCGGCGACCGGTCAGCGGCAGTTCGATCTCGGTACCGACCAGGTGGCGGTAGCGGTCGTCGTCGGGGTGGACCGCGACGGCTGTGTCACCGAGCATCGTCTCGGCGCGGGTGGTCGCGACGACGATGGAGCTGTCGCCCTCGCCGTAACGGATGGAGACGAGTTCGCCGTCGTCGTCCTGGTACTCCACCTCGATGTCGGAGATGGCGGTCAGGCAGCGCGGGCACCAGTTGATGATGCGCTCGGCGCGGTAGATCAGCTCGTCCTCGTAGAGCTTCTTGAAGATCGTCTGGACGGCCCGGGAGAGTCCCTCGTCCATGGTGAAGCGCTCGCGCGACCAGTCGACACCGTCACCGAGGCGCCGCATCTGGCCGGAGATCTGTCCGCCGGACTCGGCCTTCCACTGCCAGACGCGCTCGGTGAACGCCTCCCGGCCCAGGTCGTGGCGGGACTTGCCCTCCTTGGCGAGCTCGCGCTCGACGACATTCTGGGTGGCGATTCCCGCGTGGTCCATGCCGGGCTGCCACAGCGTCTCGTGACCCTGCATGCGCTTGCGGCGGGTGAGGGCGTCGATCAGCGTGTGCTCGAAGGCGTGGCCGAGGTGGAGCGAGCCGGTGACGTTGGGCGGCGGGATGACGATCGTGTAGGGCTCTTTGTCGCTCTTGGCGTCCGCGGCGAAGTAGCCGCGCTCCACCCAGCGCTCGTACAACTGCCCTTCCACCTCGGCCGGGGCGTACTGGGTCGGCAGATTCTCGGGCGCACTGATGCCCCCGGTGGCGGGGCGCTGGGTGTTGTCGGTCACGACGGTCAGTGTACGGGCGCGGTCGGAGCGGCCACGAACCGGTTTCCCGTGACGGGCGGCGCGGGGCGGGGCGGGCGTAACCGTTTCGAATCTGTTGCCGCCCCACGGCGATGTACAGACATGACGTCCGGGAGGATGTGCCCGACGCAGCGCGTGACGAGGGGACTTCATGAGCCACAACCAGCCGCCGCCACCGCCGGGAGGGGGACAGGGGCCGTACGCCGCCGCCGGCGGGCCGGGGTTCGGGCCGCCGCACCACCCTGCCGGTGGAGCCGCCGGGCCGCCCCGACCGGGCGACGGCCTCCCCCAGCCGAACCCCTACGCGTCACCGGGCGCCTACGCACCGCACGGCCCGTACCCGCCGCAGGGACAACCTGCCGGGCCGCCGTACGGGATGCCGCGGGCGCCTCAGGGCGGTGGCGGGAAGGGCCGGACGATCGGTCTCGCCGTCGGCGCCGCCGTGCTGGTGGCGTCCGTTGTCGGAGGGGTCGTTCTCTTCGGTGGCGCGGGCGACGAGCGGTACGAACTCACGACCCCGGCCCGGGTGGCCGCGGTGTTCGACCGCGAGGGTCCGGGTGAATCAGGCCCTGAGCTGAACGCTGCCGACCGGAAGGCGCTGGAGCAGCTTCCCGGGGTGGCCGATCCCCGGCCCGTGGCGGCGCAGTACCGCGCCCCGGGCGAGCGGAAGCTGATGCTGACCGGTGTCTCGGGGCGGGTCGGGAAGCCGGAACAGGTCGTGGACGCCACCTTCCTGGTGCTGGCCGAGTCGCTCGCCGGTCAGGACACCACCCCGGTGGGAAGCCCCGAGACGCTGACGCCGGAGGGGCTCGATGACGACGCGGTCATGAAGTGCCAGAAGTTCCGGGTCCGGGCTCCTGCGGGCAGCGGCGGCCCCTCGACGGTGGACATGCCCGTGTGCGTCTGGGGTGATGCGAGCACCGTCGGCGCGGTCCTGGTGGTCGACCCGCTCGCGGCCGTGACCGGGAACGTGAAGCTGTCGGATACTGCCGGGACCGCCGCAAAGGTCCGTACCGACGCCCGCGTCGAGATCGAGCAGTAGCCAACCCGAGAGGATCCCCATGAGCCACAACGAGCCCGGGCCGTACGGCGGTCAGCCGCAGCAACCGCACTACGACCCGTACGGGGACGGTTACCAGCAGCCCGGACCGTACGGCGGTCAGCCGCAGCAGCCCCACTACGACCCGTACGGCGACCCGCAGGCGGATCCTTACGGACAGCAGCAGGGACAGCCCGGCTACGGCTACCCGCAACAGCCACCGCCCGAACAGCCGGGCTACGGCTACCCCCAGCAGCCGCCTCCGCAGCAGCCCGGCTACGGCTACGGCTACCCGCAGCAGGAAACGGCGTACGGCTACCCGCAGCAGCAACAACCGCCACCGCCACCGCAGCAGGACCCCTACGGTGAGCAGCACAGCCCGTACGGACAGGAACAGGCGGAGTGGGACGCCCCCGCGGAGCGCAGCAGCAGCGGCAGGACCATCGGCATAGCCGCGGCCGCGGTGTTCCTGCTCGTGATCGTCGGCACCGTGGTCTGGTTCAGCGGAGGCGGCGGCGCGGGCGGGAACGGGGACGGCTACACGCTCACCACCCCGGCCAAGGTCATGGGCGGGGAGTTCAGCAAGAACCAGGAGCAGAGCGAGAAGATGCCCAAGTCCCAGTCCGGGGACGACACCGGCATCAGCGACGCCACCTCCGTCTCGGCCG
Organism: Streptomyces meridianus; assembly: GCF_023703325.1. GTDB lineage: Bacteria > Actinomycetota > Actinomycetes > Streptomycetales > Streptomycetaceae > Streptomyces > Streptomyces meridianus. The sequence continues at coordinate 317,511 of NZ_JAMQGM010000001.1, read as the reverse complement.
TCTACACCAACGACAAGGCCCAGTTGTCGTTCGGCGGAGCCTACGGCGACGTGACGGACCCATCAGCGGCGGTGGACCAGATCATCGCCGGCGGACCGTTCAAGGACACCAGGGTCACGGCTCAGAAACCCGCGGGGTTCGACGGCGACGTCATGAAGTGCGGTGAGCTGGACATGGAGGTCTTCAAGACGCCCTTCTGCGTCTGGGGCGACTCGAGCACCGCAGCTCTCGTGATGTACTCCCCGACTCCCAAGGCGGCGACGGACGGCAAGATCTCGACCCCGTCGGTCGGCGACTGGGCGGAGACGACGGCGAAGTTCCGCAAGGACGTGCGCGTCAAGGAGTAGCCGGCACGGACACCGAAGGGGCGGGCCCGGGAAGCTCCCGGACCCGCCCCTTCGCGGATGTCCTATGCGCTCTTCTCGTGGCGCTCACCCTTACCGATGGACCGCGACTCGCGCGGCACCAGGGTGGGGTTGACGTTCGAGTGCACGACCTCTTCGGTGATGACCACGCGTGCGACGTCCTTGCGGGACGGCACCTCGTACATCACCGACATCAGCACCTCTTCCATGATGGCGCGCAGACCCCGCGCGCCGGTGCCGCGCAGAATCGCCTGGTCGGCGATCGCCTCGAGCGCGGGCCGATCGAAGTCCAGCTCCACACCATCGAGTTCGAAGAGCCGCTGGTACTGCTTGACGAGCGCGTTGCGCGGCTCGACGAGGATCTGCAGCAGGGCCTCGCGGTCGAGGTTGTGCACCGAGGTGATGACGGGCAGCCTGCCGATGAACTCGGGGATCATGCCGTACTTGACCAGGTCCTCCGGCATGACGTCACGGAAGTGGTCGGAGGAGTCGACCTCGTGCTTGGAGCGGATCGTGGCACCGAAGCCGATGCCCTTCGCCCCGGCGCGGGCCTCGATGAGCTTCTCCAGCCCGGCGAAGGCACCGCCGACGATGAACAGCACGTTCGTCGTGTCGATCTGGATGAACTCCTGGTGCGGGTGCTTGCGTCCGCCCTGCGGAGGCACCGAGGCGGTGGTGCCCTCGAGGATCTTCAGCAGCGCCTGCTGCACGCCCTCGCCGGAGACGTCACGCGTGATCGACGGGTTCTCGCTCTTGCGGGCGACCTTGTCGATCTCGTCGATGTAGATGATGCCGGTCTCGGCCTTCTTGACGTCGTAGTCGGCGGCCTGGATCAGCTTCAGCAGGATGTTCTCGACGTCCTCGCCGACGTAGCCCGCCTCGGTGAGCGCGGTGGCGTCGGCGATCGCGAAGGGGACGTTGAGCATCCGGGCGAGCGTCTGCGCGAGCAGTGTCTTGCCGGAGCCCGTGGGGCCGAGCAGCAGGATGTTGGACTTCGCCAACTCGATGCCGTCCTCGCGCCCTTGGCCGTTCTCCCCGGCCTGCACTCGCTTGTAGTGGTTGTAGACCGCCACGGACAGCGCCTTCTTGGCGGCCTCCTGCCCGACGACGTACCCCTCGAGGAACTCGGAGATCTCACGGGGCTTGGGGAGTTCCTCCCACCGCACCTCGGAGCTCTCCGCGAGCTCCTCCTCGATGATCTCGTTGCAGAGGTCGATGCATTCGTCGCAGATGTAGACACCGGGACCTGCGATGAGCTTCTTCACCTGCTTCTGGCTCTTCCCGCAGAACGAGCACTTGAGCAGGTCGCCGCCGTCACCGATGCGTGCCACGAGGTGCTTCCCCTTCGCCTGGGATCCGCCCTGTTCGACGAACCCTGGTGCCTGACTTGGGTTTCCGGGGGAGCCGCATCGCTCGGTCGCTGCCTTCTGCAGCGGCTGCCGTCAACGGCGAAGGCCCCAGGCCCAATACGACGGTACCTTGCCCGGCCCCCGGTTCGGGCCCCCCTTGGGCCGACTCGGCCCAAGGGGGTCGGAACGTCACATGGTCACGGTGGAACTCTTGCGGGTCGAGACGATCTGGTCGATCAGGCCGTACTCGAGGGACTCCTCGGCCGTGAGGATCTTGTCGCGCTCGATGTCGTCGCGGATCTTCTCCAGCGGCGTGGTCGAGTGCTTGGCCAGCAGGTCCTCGAGCTGGGAGCGCATCCGAAGGATCTCCTGAGCCGCGATCTCCAGGTCGGAGACCTGGCCACGGCCCGTCTCGCTGTACGGCTGGTGGATCAGCACGCGGGCGTTCGGCAGCGCCATCCGCTTGCCGGGCGTTCCCGCGGCCAGCAGCACGGCTGCCGCGGAAGCCGCCTGGCCCATGCAGACCGTCTGGATGTCGGGCTTCACGAACTGCATCGTGTCGTAGATGGCCGTCAGCGCGGTGAACGAGCCGCCGGGCGAGTTGATGTAGATCGAGATGTCGCGGTCCGGGTCCATCGACTCCAGGCACAGCAGCTGCGCCATGACGTCGTTGGCGGAGGCGTCGTCGATCTGCACGCCCAGGAAGATCACGCGCTCCTCGAAGAGCTTCGCGTACGGGTCGTACTCGCGCACGCCCTGAGAGGTGCGCTCCACGAAGCGCGGGACGACGTAGCGGGACTCTGCCGCCGGGCCCTCGTAGAGGCCGCTGCCGGGGAAGTTGTTCATGTCGGTGTCACCGTCCTGGTGGCGTTCAGTGGACTGGAGTGCCCCGGCCTGCGGTGGCGGGCGGGGGAAGGTCGCCTGGGGGTGGCGCGGGGATCAGGCCCCGGTGCCGCCTCCGCCCGGAACGCCCATGGCGGACGCCATGACCTCGTCGACCAGTCCGTACGCCTTGGCCTCCTCGGCGGAGAACCAGCGGTCGCGGTCGGAGTCGCGCGTGACCTGCTCGACGGTCTGGCCGGTGTGGAAGGCGGTGAGGTCCGCCATCTTCTTCTTGGTGCGCAGCAGCTGCTCGGCGTGGATCTTGATGTCCGAGGCCGAGCCGGCCAGGCCGGCGGAGGGCTGGTGGATCAGGATCTCGGCATTGGGCAGCGCGAAGCGCTTGCCGCGGGTGCCGGCGCTCAGCAGGAACTGGCCCATCGAAGCGGCGAGGCCCATCGCGATGGTGACCACGTCGTTCTTGATGTACTGCATCGTGTCGTAGATCGCCATGCCGGCGGTGATCGAACCGCCCGGGCTGTTGATGTACAGGTAGATGTCCTTGTCGGGGTCGGCGGCAAGGAGGAGCAGCTGCGCCGTGATCCTGTTGGCGATGTCGTCGTCGACCTGCTGGCCGAGGAAGATGATGCGCTCGTTGAGGAGCCGGTTGTACACCTGGTCGCCGAGGCCACCACCGATGGACGGCTCGCCGGCGGCGGAAGGCATCAGATTCGTCACGTATCCACCTGCTCGTCTCTGACGGCAACGGGCCGTCTCAGCGTCTTCTTCTCGGGCACGGGTTCGGTTTGCCACCGACGGTTCTCCGTCGCCCCGCGGCGACTCCCCTGCCCTCGTATCTACGGACCCTAACGCGCAGGTCGGACAACACCATCCCGCACGGAGAACTGTTCGCTGTGAGCGCAGGCTTCGGGCCCCTCCGGACATGCCGGTGGGCCCGGTGCGGCACCTGCCGCTGTCGCGGCCTGTGCGGCGCGTCCGGGCCCACCGTACGGGTGAAGGCCTCCGGGGACTCGGCCCCGCCTACTTCTCCTCGGCGGCCTTGTCCTCGGCGCTCTCGGCGTCCTCGGCGTCCGACGCCTGGACGGTCTCGGCGGTCTCGTCCTCGTCGTCGAGGTCCACGGTCTCGCCGTTGCTGTCGACGACCTTGGCGGCCTCGACGACGACCGCGAGCGCCTTGCCGCGGGCGACCTCGCCGACGAGCATCGGGACCTGGCCGCCTTCGACGACGGCCTGGGCGAACTGGTCGGGGCTCATGCCGGAGGACTGCGCACGGCGCATGAGGTGCTCGGTGAGCTCCTCCTGGCCGACGGACAGCTTCTCCTTGTTGACGAGCTCGTCGAGGACGAACTGGGTCTTGATGCCCTTCTCGGCCTGCTCCTTCAGCTCTGCGTCGAAGTCCTCGGCGGACTTGTCCTGCATCTTGAGGTAGCCCTCGAGGTCGAGCCCCATCTGGCCGAGCTGGTGGTGCTCGAGGTTGTGCTTGCGGGTCTGGACCTCGTCCTCGAGGAGCTTCTCGGGGATCGGGACCTCGACCAGCTCGAGAAGCGCGTCGAGCACCTTCTCCTGGGCCTGGGTGGCCTGGTCGTACTTCTTGGACTGCTCGAGGCGCTTGCGGCTGTCGGCGCGCAGCTCGTCGAGGGTGTCGAACTCGCTCGCCAGCTGGGCGAACTCGTCGTCCAGCTCGGGCAGTTCACGCGACTTGACGGCCGTGACGTCGACCTTGACCTCGGCCTCGCGGCCCTCCGCCGAGCCGCCCTTGAGTTCGGAGGTGAAGGTGGCCGTGCCGCCGGCCTCGAGACCGGTGACGGCCTCGTCGATGCCCTCGAGCAGCTCACCGGAACCGACGGTGTAGTCGATGCCCTGCGCGACGCCGTCCTCGAGGACCTTGCCGTCGACGCTGGCCTCGAGGTCGACGGTGACGATGTCGCCCTCGGCGGCGGCGCGCTCGACCGGCGACGTCGAGGCGAAGCGCTCGCGAAGCTGCTCGACGGCCTTGTCGACCTCCTCGTCGGAGACCTCGATCGGATCGACGGTGACCTCGATGCCCGAGAAGTCCGGGATCTCGATGGAGGGGCGGATGTCGACCTCGGCGGTGAAGGCCAGCAGCTCGCCGTCCTTCAGCTCGGTGATGTCGACCTCGGGCTGACCGAGCGGGTTGAGCTCACCCTCATTGACGGCCTCGGTGTAGAACTTCGGGAGCGCGTCGTTGACGGCCTCTTCGAGCACGGCCCCGCGGCCGAACCGCTGGTCGATGACGCGGGCCGGGATCTTGCCCTTACGGAACCCCGCCACCGTGACCTGCTGGTTGATCTTCTTGTACGCCGCGTCGAGGCTGGGCTTGAGCTCCTCGAAGGGCACCTCGACAGTGAGCCGAACCCGGGTCGGGTTCAGGTTCTCCACGGCGCTCTTCACGGTTCGGTCTCCTTGGGGCTGACTTCTGGGATTTCGCTGACACTCAGCGGATTGGGCCCGGCAGAGAGACACACGGGCACACAGCTTGCATAGTAACCGCAAGCACGACGGGCCCCACAACGCGATCTTGCATGGTCGGGGTGGCCGGATTCGAACCGACGGCCTTCCGCTCCCAAAGCGGACGCGCTACCAAGCTGCGCCACACCCCGCAGGTGCGACACGTAGGGTACATGCCCGTACGCTCAAGAGCCGTCGCGTTCCGTGCGGGACAGCGAACGTGCGGGAAGGCCCCCCGACCCGCTACGATGCATGCCGTGCCGCAGCCGTGATCGGCCGCGCTCGCGGGCGTAGCTCAATGGTAGAGCCCCAGTCTTCCAAACTGGCTACGCGGGTTCGATTCCCGTCGCCCGCTCCACACGGCATCGGGCCAGGTCGGAGGATGTTTCCTCGACCTGGCCCGATGTGCTTCCCAGAGGCTTGATCAGCCGCCCGTGCCATCCACGTGCCAGTCCTGTGCCGAGACCTCTTCGCGGGGTGCCGCAGCAGCCTTCCTGGCCTGGCTCACGAGTTGACTCACCGAGTCGGCGATCAGCCGGTCCCGTTCAGCGCTCGCGTGCTGGTAGATCAGCGCAGCCCTGGCCGTGCTGTGGCCCATCCTGGCCATCAGCTCACAGGTGCTGGCACCGGTCGAGGCCGCCAGGGTGTTGCCCGTGTGCCGGAGGTCGTGGAAGCGAAGGCCGGAGATGCCGGCCCTTTCGCACGCCTGGTGCCAGAGCCGGTTGAAGTGGTTGCGGCGCGGGGTAGCGCCCTTGCCGCCGATGAACACCCGGCCTTCCGAGCCCGGCTCGGCGAAGTGCTCGAGGTGCGCGCGCAGATCCGGGAGGATCGCCTCCGGGATGGACACGGTTCGCTTGCCCGCTTCGCTCTTGGGAGCCTTGATCTCCCGCTGCCCGTTGGTCAGCTCGGCGACGGCCTGGCGCACGCGGACGGCTCGCCGGTCGAGGTCGATGTCCCGACGGCGCAGGCCGATCAGCTCGCCCCATCGCAGGCCGAGGAAGCCCGCCATGAGCACCAGGGCGCGGTAACGCGGCTGGACGGCATCGGCGATGGCGAACACCTCGTGCACGGTGGCTGTCGGCGCTCGGGGACCGGGGTGGCGCTCGCGCCTTTGATCTGGCAGGGGTTCCGCCGGATCATCTGGTCTTCCACCGCAGTGGCGAGTACCGCCCGCAGCAGCGCGTACGCCTTGGCGACGGTGGATGCCCCGGTACCGGCACCGAGTCGAGCGGCTCGTCAACGACGCACCGCAGCGGGCGAGATGTCGGCGACAGCCACTCCCCCGAAGGTCGGGGCGAGGTGGAGCCGCAGCAGCGACCGGTACAGCTCGGTGGTCCGCGTGGTCAGTCCGCGCTCCTCGATCCAGGCAGCCGCGTACTCCCCGAAGGAGACCTGCCCGGCGTCAGGGTCGCGCCAGGTCGGTGCCGATGGCGGCCGCAGTGTCAGCCACGGCCGCCGGAGCCACAGGGAAGCGGGGCACTGGTGACCGCCCTGGCAGTGTTCCGGGTGCGCTGACCACCAAGATCTCAGGAACGCAGGCGGGCTTCGCACCGGGACGAGCGGCCCCCCGGTCGCACATTCGCCGACGGTGAAGCACGGTGGAAATGTGCCATACCGGTACATGCCAACGTGGAGGCGAGATGAACAATCACGTGAATCTGGCGTGGGACTTTCCGCTCCTCAGCGCCTTCCTGGTGACCGTATGGATCTTCCTCTGGGTCATCTGGCTGGTGCTGCTGATCCGGGTCATCGGCGACATCTTCCGTGACCACGATCTGAGCGGGGGAGCCAAGGTCGGCTGGCTACTCTTCGTGATCGTCCTCCCGTTCCTCGGCGTCTTCGTGTATTTGACGAAGCGCGGAACGGAGATGGCGAAGCGGGAAGAGCTTCGGTCACGGAGGAGTCAAGAAGAGGCCGACGCGCAGGTCCGAGCCGCCGCAGGGACCGGGGGAACAAGCGGGGCGGACGAGCTGACCAAACTCTCGGACCTCAAGGCGCGTGGCGAGATCACTGACAGCGAGTTTCAGCAGGCCAAAGAGAAGATCCTCCACTGACCACGTGGGCCGACCCGTTCACGTGCCCTACGCGTGCCCGTACGAGGGGGATCATGCAGACAACCACGGGGAACCACGGTGCATCAGGCGGCGTCATCGCAGGATGCGTTTCCTCCCCGAGCTGAAGCACGGGGTATCCACGCAAGGAGTGTGGGATGAAAAGCAGCAGCCTGAGGCGCACCGGGAAGGATCATGAACGATTCGGACACACCCGACAACGGCGTCCCCCCGGACTCGGAGACGTCCGGAGCATCGGGCAAGGATGCACGCGAGCAGGGCGGCGATGGGGCGGAAGCGAACCGCGGGGGCCCGGCATCGCGGGGCCGCCCCCGTCGGCGTCGCACCTTGGCCACCTTCGCCGGCGCCGTCGGGGCCACCTTGATCAGTCTTGTGTTCATCGCCTCTTTCATGGGTGCCCTGCATGCTCCGGGCCCAAGAGCCCTGCCGATCGGAGTGGTGGGCAGCCGGACGCAGGCCTCGGCCCTGAGTGACAGCCTGGAGCGGGAGCGCCCCGGCGGTTACACCGTCAGGAGCTACCCGACCGTGCAGGCAGCACGTAACGCAATCCTCGAGCGCGAAGTGAACGCCGCCCTGGTGCCTGCGACACCCCGCCACGTGCTCGCGGTGGCCACCGCCAACGGTTCAGCGGCTACGAACGCCACGGTCGCCGACGCAACCGCCGTTGCTCGCGCGGACGGCATGCAACTCGCCGTGCAGAACGTCCGCCCCTTGCCTCCCAACGATCCTCAGGGCCTGTCGCAGGTGTTCTTCGTGATCGCGCTGCTCGCACCGAGCCTGGTTTTCGCCAATCTGCTGGTGACACGCTTCGGCAAGGTCATGCACCCGTTCGGGCAGCTGCTCGCGATCGCCGCTTATGCGGTGCTCGTCGCCGCGGTCGCCACCGCGCTCGCCGACCCGGCGATCGGGGCGCTGACCGGTGCCCCCTGGGGGCTGTTCGGCATCGGCACCCTGCTGGCGTTCGCCGCCACCGCGACGGCCGCCGCTGCGGCGCGGTGGGCCGGAGGCCTGGGCTACCTGCTGGTGTTCCTGCTGTTCATCCCCGTCGGTGTGGCCTCCTCGGGCACGACACTCGGCCCTCACATGATCGCCCCGTGGTATGCCGACCTCGGCAAGGCCCTTCCCGCCGGATCGGCCCTTCCCGCCATCCAGAACACCGTCTACTTCGACGGCAACGCCATCACCACCCCGCTGCTGATCCTTTCCGCCTGGGCACTGGCCGGCGCGGTTGCGCTGGCCCTGGTCGCGGTCTTCCATCCGCCCACGCCCGGCAGCCGCAGGCAGCACCCCGGCCGCCCCGCCGCCGGCAGTGGCCCTGCTGCGGACGCCCGGACCTGACCGTCGGTTCCGCAGGACACAGCGGCGAGGGCCTGTCCCGGACCAGGCACCGGGCAGACGACCTCCCCGGCGCCGCCGGACCCACGATCTCCCGCCGGCAACGCCGCAAAGGCGGCCTGCCTGCGCTCCGGGGGCCGCTTCCGGCAGGGGCCGCGGCTGGCTAATCTTCGCGGCATGGAGATCTGGGTGAACCCTGCTTGCTCGAAGTGCCGCTCGGCCGTGCATCTGCTCGACGCGGAGGGCGCGGACTACACGGTCCGCCGCTACCTGGAGGACCCGCCGAGCGCGGACGAGATCGGGGCCGTCCTCAAGCGGCTCGGACTGGAGCCGTGGGACATCGCCCGCACCCAGGAGCCGGAGGCGAAGGAACTGGGGTTGGGCGACTGGTCCCGCGAGCCGGCGGACCGTGACCGGTGGATCGGGGCGCTGGCCGCGCACCCACGTCTCATCCAACGACCGATCATCACCGCGGACGACGGCACAGCTGTGGTCGGGCGCAGCGAGGACGCGGTACGCGACGCCCTCGAGCGCGGGAAGGCGTGACCGTCAGAAGGTGATCTGGCTGATCGTGTCCGTTATCGAGTTGAGGAACCGGTTGATCGACGGTGCCATGTTGGTCGAGGCGAGGAAGAAGCCGAACAGCGCTGCGATGATCGCGGGACCCGCTTTGAGCGAACCACCCCGAATCATCACGATCAGGACGATCGCCAACAGGACGACTACTGACAGCGAAATGGCCACAACTCATCACACCCTCGGTCGGAACGCTTTGCCGGCCTGAGGGCGTGCAGCGCCGCACACCCCCGCCAGATCCATGGTGCCACCAACAGGCCCCGGGTATGCGCGGGGTGACGAATCGTTGGTCAACGGTCGACGGGCCGCCCGGAGGCCGCCGCCTGCCACTGCGAGGCGGGGGCGGGCACCGCGACGTGTGGGTGAATGAATTCCCCCATCACGGAGACCCTCGAGACGCGTTCGTTTCCTCATGCACGGGTCCGCGACGATCCTCATGCACGGGCACGCAATGCCAGCCACATGTGACGACGGACACCAGGAATGCGAATGGCATTCCGAGTGCATCAACATGTCGACAAAATCACCCACATCGGACGTCACGTTCGGCTGATGTGGGCTGATATGACTACATCGAACATGGTGAAGCCGGACAAAGCCTCCAGGTGCTGTCATCGCACCCAACAATTCGAAGAGCCCCATGAATGCGCGGGATGGGGGTAGCAGAACCCTTCACGAGAGGAGAGGTGAAGGTTTTACGGCGACGACCTTCCAACGCTATGGTGCCTCAGATGTTCCACGCTGCCCCGACCCCCGAACGCGCAGTGAGGTCCGAGATCGTCTCCCCCAGTCTTTGGTGGGATGGTCTGTGACGAACAGCCTGCGCCCCCATGGTTATCAGAGGGTTCCGCTCCCCCCGGCCCGGGACGAGAACCCTGCGGATCGTGCCTACCGGCCCGACGAGGCGGACGAGAGTCCCAAGTCCTCCAGCGGCACGGCCGGCAGGGACAAGCCCAAGCAGCGCAACGCGTTCTTCGACAACGCGAAATACCTGGCGATCGTGTTCGTGGCCTGCGGCCACGCCTGGGAGCCGCTGACCGACAGCAGCCGGGCAGCGGAAGCCCTGTACATGGTCGTCTACACGTTCCACATGCCGGCGTTCATCATCATCTCCGGCTACTTCTCCCGTAGCTTCGACATGCGGACCGACCGGCTCAAGCGGCTGGTCACAGGCGTCCTCGTGCCGTACGTGATCTTCGAGATCGTGTACAGCTTCTTCAAGCAGTACGCGGACGACGACCCCACGCACCCGATCAGCCTGCTCGACCCGTGGTACCTCACGTGGTTCCTGGTCGCGCTCTTCGTGTGGCGGCTGGCCACCCCGCTGTTCAAGATCGTGCGCTGGCCGGTGCCGCTCGCCCTGGGCATCGCGGTACTGGCCTCGATCTCGCCCGACATCGGCGACGACCTCGACCTCCAGCGGGTGCTGCAGTTCCTGCCGTTCTTCGTCGTGGGTCTGGTCATGAAGCCGGAGCACTTCGAGTGGGTGCGGCAGCGCTGGGTCAAGATCGCGGCCGTTCCGGTGTTCGCGGTGGCCACCGTGTTCGCCTACTGGGCGGCCCCGCGGATGTCGTCCGCGTGGTTCTACCACCGCGACAGCGTCCAGGAACTGGCTGCGCCGTGGTGGAGCGGCATCGTGATGACGCTCGCTCTCTTCGGCTGCTCGCTCGTGCTGACGGCCTGCTTCTTCGCCTGGGTCCCCAAGCGCACCATGTGGTTCACCGCGCTGGGCGCCGGAACGCTGTACGGCTACCTGCTGCACGGCTTCCTGGCCAAGGGCTCCCGCTTCTGGGGCTGGTTCGACCATGACTGGCCGCACACCCCACTGGGCGCCATCGCCGTGACGGTCGTCGCTGCCGTCGTGGTCACCGTCCTGTGCACCCCGCCGGTGCAGCGGATGTTCCGCTTCGTGATGGAGCCGAAGATGAACTGGGCGTTCAAGCGGGACGCGGCCGCCCAGGCCCGCGATCGCGCCGGGACCCCTCCCCGCAAGGAAACCGCTCGGGCCCACTAGGTCCTGCCCAGGACCTTGGGCCCCGGGCAGCGCGTGCAACCGGTCCGGGTGACGGAAGTGTTCGTCGTCACCCGGACCGTTTCTGTCGGAGGAAACCGCCGCGGTCGGAGCTCCGGCTCAACGCGGCCCGTGCACAGCGCGGTTGACGAGTTCTGCGGCCAGTTCCCCCAGGGCCTCCTGCGTCGCGCTGCCGAGCAGCGCCATGCGGATCGCACCGCCTGCGGCCAGATGCCGGTCGTAGGGCAGCGGCAGCACCCGGACGCCGTCGAGCCGGAGATGGGCCGCCGCGGCATCGAGGTCGATCGTCATGTGCGGGGAGTGCGAGGCGAGTACGACGACGGTTCCGGGAAGCATCAGCGGGCGGGGCAGACCGCCCATCCAGTCGAGCACCGACCGGGTGCTCGTTACGCCCTCCAGCGTGGCCGGGGCGACCAGCACCCGGGCGTGGGCGGCAGCCAGCGCGGTCCGGGCGAGCTCGCTCGGCAGCGTCTCGCAGTCCACCACGGTCATCGCGAAGAAACGGCGCAGGGCCACGACCACCGACCCGTAGTCCGCCGGATCGAGCCGGGCCCCGACCCGCCCCTGGCTGCCGGGCAGCAACCAGCCGCCGTCGGGCAGCTGGACGAGATACCCCGTGACATCGGTGAGCTGCATCGACGGGTCCACGATCCTGGCGAGGTCACCGCAGGTCCACCGGACCACCGGGGCTCCGAGCCGTACCGGCAGAGTGCCGAGCGCCGGATCGGCCTCCAGGGTGAGGACCGGGTCGTGCCGGTAGTGCTCCAGCGTGCGGCCCAGCAGCGCGGAGACGGTCGTCTTCCCGGCGCCGCCCCGGATGCTGGTCACCACGATCTGGCGGCCGTCGCCCACGGGTTGCTGGATGTCCCGGGCCACCCGGGTGGCGATCTCGACCTCGCGGGCCGCGGAGGATCCGACGAGCTTGCGCAGCGATCGTCCGGTGCGCCGGGCCGCGGAGTCACCGTTGAGCAACTTCCCTTGGGCCTGGGCAAGTTCGGGCGCCACGGTGGTGACGGAGACGGGTGTCGCCGTGGGCACGCGGGTCGCCGGCCGGGTCTGCGGGGGAAGGGACGGGGGCGCCCCGGAAGCGGGACCGGCCTGCGCGGCGGATGGCCGGGCCGGTGACGGTCCGGGGCTCACCGGCGGGGACGGCGGCTGCACCGGCGCCGGAGCGGCTTGCGCGGGAGCCGGAGCCGGTCCGGCCGGTCCGGCCGCCGACGGGACCGAGGCCGGGGCCGCCGCCGGTCCGGCCGGTTCCGCGCCCCGGGCGGGAGCCGGGGCGGCCGGGGCGGGATCCTGTGGCATCGGCACGGGAGCCGTCACCGGGGTCTCGGACGACGTCGGGGGCTTGGCAGGAGCCGGGGAGGACCGGGACAGCGCGGCCTTGAGCGGCCGGTCCCAGGGGGACTCCTCGGGCAGCGGTGGCACGCCGGGCACCGGCGTCCACTGTCCGCTGCCTGCCCGGACGACGTCCCCGTGCCGCTCCGATTCCGCCATACCGCTCCCCCTCGGGCTGTTGTCGCTCACGGCTCAGAATGCGCCGGGCAGATGGGTGCCGGTGCCGAACACGCCGACGGCAAGCGGGAGCAGGACGACGAAGCCCGCCGGCTCGGCGAGGTCCATGCCCCGGGACAGACGGGTACGCAGGCGGTCCGGCAGGGTCACGGCCGTCGCCGCGAGCGACAGTACGGCCGCCGCCCCCAGCAGTCCGACCGCCGCGATCGAGGCCTGCGCGTTCGTTTGCATCCACACAGCGACGAGCCTGACCAGGAGTACCACGGCCCCGGCCCGCAACAGCACCACCTCGATGACCAACGGATAGGCCCGGGACCGTGCCCACATCACCACTGCGAGAACCGTCGTGAACAGCACCGCCCAGGGACTCGGCAGCCCTCCCACCAGCCAGCCGGCGGCGGTTGCCGAGGCGGCTGCGACGAGCGCCGCACCGACCAGCCCGCGGTGCGTGACGGCCAGCGCGGCGCCGGCACCGAGCCGGCTCACCGACGCCCCGGCCGGGCGGTTGCCCCAGGCGGCCAGCCCGGCACCGGTCAGCGCGGCCCGCGGCAGCACGCCGAGCACGACCAAGGCGATCACCCCCTGGGCGGCCCCCGCGTGCGCGGGGGCGTCCGTCAGCAGCAGAGTGGCCCACCACAGTGCGGCGAGCCCCGCCAGCGCCATCGCCCCCACCGGGCCGGAACGCCCGACGGGCGAGAACAGGCCGAGCAGGACGAGTGCCGCAGAACCCGCGACCGCGAGCCCGGCCACCCGGCTCGGTGCGGACCACTGGTGCGCGTCGGCCGCCGTCCACACCGCGAGGACCGCCAGTACGCCCGAGGCTGCGGCCAGGGTCGCCGGAGCACCGCGGACGGTCTCGGGGCGGCGGAACAGCAGTGCGGATGCCGCCGCCGTGAGGGCGGCGCATCCCAGCAGCCACCAGGCGACGGCGCCCGGGGCGAACGCGTCACGGGCGAGCAGGGCCGTGACGGCGGTGAGCAGGACGGTGGCCGCGGAACCGGTGATCCGGGCAGTACGGGGGCTCCATCGCCAGGCGGCCGGACCGGCCCCCGGGTCAGCGCCGTCGTGCTTGTCCGCGTCGGCGCTCAACTGCTGCTGCCGAGCCGTTCGTTCCGCCCCCATGCTGGCCACCGGGCGAATTTACCACCGCCGGTCAGTCCCGGCAGATGAGCAGAAGAGCCCGGTCGTCGTTGACGTCCTTGGCCACCGACTCGATCAGGTGCCAGGCGGCCCCGTGGAAGCCGCTGACCACGTATTTGTCGGCCTCACCGGTGAGCCGGTCCAGGCCCTCGGTCAGCTCGCGCTCCGCGGATTCCACCAGCCCGTCGGTGAACAGCATCAGCACGTCCCCCGGCCGCAGCGTGCCCTTCACCGAGTCGAACTGCGCACCGCCGTAGACCCCGAGCAGCGGCCCCTCGCCCGTCTTCTCCTCCCAGCGGCCGGTGCCCGCGCAGAGCTGGAGGCCCGGAGGGTGCCCGGCCGAGAGCAGTTCGTAGTCGCCGCTGTCCAGGTCCAGGACGAGGTGGATGGAGGTCGCGAAGCCCTCGTGCCAGTCCTGGCGCAGCAGATAGCCATTGGCGGCCGGGAGGAAGTCGTTCGGTGGCAGTGACCCGAGCAGGCCGCCGAACGCGCCGGACAACAGCAGGGAGCGGGAGGCCGCGTCCATGCCCTTCCCGGAGACGTCGGTCAGCACGACCTCGAGGGTGCGGCCCCCGTTGGTGCGGGCCGCGACGACGAAGTCCCCCGAGAACGACTGGCCGCCCGCGGGACGCAAGGCCATCTCACTGTGCCAGCCCTGGGGGAGCCCCGGCAGCTTGCTCTGCACCCGGATGCGCTCGCGCAGGTCGAACAGCATGGTGCCGCCACGCCGCCAGGGCACACCGACACGGCTGCGGAACTGGGCCACCACCAGGCCGGAGAAGCCGACGGCGCCCACGACGAGGACGGTCCCGGGCGTCACGCGGTACCAGGCGCCCTCGGCGTACGGCCCGAGCATCAGGGTCTCGACGATCAGCGCCGCAGCGGAGGCGCCGTAGAGCAGGAGCAGGCTTGCGGGCCGCAGCAGCAGGCCGCCGGCGACGATCGGGAGGACGAGTGCCGCGGGCGGGCACCACAGCGGTACGGCCACGGTGGCGGCGGCTATCGCCGGGACGCTCAGGAGCAGGGCGACGAGGGCGATCCAGTCGGATCCGTCGCCGCGGAAGTAGTCGACCCCGGCCTTGCGCAGGCCGGTGCGGGCCCGGTGCATCGTGATGCGCATCCGTGCCGTGAATGTCTCTGCTCTTGCCGTACGTGCCATTGCACCGGGACCCTATCCATCCCGGGCTGCGCTGCGCAGGGGGGATCCCCCAGCTGCCCTCGGAAAACGTTCCGCCCGGCGCCGAGGGCGGCACGGCGGGCCCGGGTCACGCGCCCTCGTGTGCGAAATGCGCTCGCCTGCTCGGACCGGAGTCGGCAGGCTGGAGGCCATGACGACGGAGTTGCGCAGCCTGCGGCCCGACGAGTGGGACCGGTGGTTCCGGATGCTGGAGGTGGCGTTCGGGGGTGTCGCCGAGTCACCTCAGTGGCGGGCCCGGTACCGGGAACTGACCGAGTTCGAGCGGTCGGTGGGGGTCTGGGACGGTGACACGTGCGTGGGGGCGTCCGGGGCGTTCAGCTTCCGTATGACGGTGCCGGGCGGCGCGTCGGTGCCCACTGCGGGGGTCACGATGGTCGGCGTGCTGCCGACGCACCGGCGGCGCGGGATTCTGCGGTCGATGATGCGGCGGCAGTTGGACAACCTGCGGGAACGGGGTGAACCGCTGGCGGCCCTGACGGCATCCGAACCGGTCATCTACGGACGTTTCGGATATGGCGTCGCCAGTGAGCAGTTGAGCGCGGAGATCGACACCGCCCGGGTGCGGCTCGACGTCCCGGAGGGGACCGGGCGGGTGCGGCTGCGCCTGACGGAACCGGATTCCGTGCGGGAGGAGTGCGAGGCCGTGTACGCGGCCGCCGTGCCCACCCGGCCGGGAATGCTGGCCCGGATGCCGGGCTGGGACCAGGTCCCCCTGCTGGACCCCGAACAGGACCGCGCGGGCGCGTCGCCCCTGCAGTGCGTGGTGGCGGAGTCCGGGGGCCGGGTGACGGGCTTCGCCCGCTACGCGGTCCGGCCGGACTGGGACGCGAGCGGCGCGAACGGCGCGGTGCTGCTGCGCGACCTGTACGCGCCGGATCCGGCGGTGTACGCCGCCCTGTGGCAGTTCCTCCTCGACATCGACCTGACCTCCCGCATCGAGGTGCGCAGCAGTCCGGCGGACGCGCCGTGGCGGCATCTGGTCTCGGACGTCCGGCGGTGCGGACTACGGGTTCGCGACGGGGTGCACCTGCGACTGGTCGACGTGGGCAGGGCGCTGGAACTGCGCAGCTACGCACGGGAGCTGGACACCGTCCTTGACGTCACCGATCCGTTCTGCCCCTGGAACGAGGGCAGTTGGCGGCTGGCCGCCGACAGCAAGGGCGCGTCGTGCGAGCGGACGACCGCACCGGCGGAACTCGCCCTGTCCGTGAACGATCTCGCGTCGGCCTATCTCGGCGGGACGTCCCTGGCCGCGCTTGCGGGCACCGGACGGGTGCGGGAGCTGAGGCCGGGTGCCCTGGCGGCGGCGTCGGCGGCGTTCCACAGCGATGTCGCGCCCTGGCTGCCGCACGGGTTCTGAGCCGTCGCCCCGGTCAACCGCCGTGCCCCGGCTGACAGCCGGGGCACCAGAAGAGGTTGCGGGCAGCGAGCGCGGCGGTGCGGATCTCGCCGCCGCAGAGGTGACACGCCTGACGGGCGCGGCGGTAGACGTACACCTCGCCGCCGTGGTCGTCGACCCGCGGCTCTCTTCCCATGGCCCCGGGGGTGTGCTCGGGACGGACCGTGTCGATCCGGTTGTTGCGGACGCCCTCGTGCATCAGTTCGGTGAGATCCGCCCAGAGGGCGTCCCATGCGGTGCGCGTGAGGTCCCGGCCCGGGCGGTAGGGGTCCATGCCGTGCCGGAAGAGGACCTCGGCGCGGTAGACGTTGCCGACCCCGGCGACGACCTTCTGGTCCATGAGCAGGGTGGCGATCGCGGTCCTGCTGCGGGAGATGCGCGCCCACGCCCGGCCGGGGTCGGCGTCGGAGCGCAGCGGGTCGGGGCCGAGCCGGTCGTGTATCGCCTGCTTCTCCCCCGGTGTGACGAGTTCGCAGGCGGTGGGGCCGCGCAGATCGGCGTGGTGCAGCCCGTCGGTTCCGCCGGTCAGGCGCAGCCGGACCGCGCCGACGGGCTCGGGCGCAGGGCCGGTGCCGAACCGGAAGGTGCCGTAGAGCCCCAGGTGGACGTGGACCCAGCCGGCGCCGTCGAAGCCGAGGAAGAGGTGCTTGCCGTGGGCGTCGGCGGCGCTCATGACCCGGCCGTCGAGCAGCGCCGCGGACTCCGTGAACCTGCCCTGCGGGCTGGCCGCACGCACCGTGCTCCCGCCGAAGCGGTGCAGGCAGTCCTGGGCGAGGCGGTGGATCGTGTGGCCCTCGGGCACGGGTCTCTCCGGTCGGCGCGTACGGGCTGACTGTGCCGGCCGCGGCGGTGGGCCGGAACCCGCCGCCGCGCCGTCAGGGCTGCTGCGGGTGGTGGGCCGGAACGGGCGGCAGCTCACCGTTGTTCTCGTAGGTGGTCAGCATGTCGATGCGGCGGGTGTGGCGCTCCTCGCCCGAGTACGGGGTGTCGAGGAAGGTCCGGACGAACGCCGTGGCCTCGTCCGCGGTGTGCATGCGGCCGCCGATGCTGATCACGTTGGCGTTGTTGTGCTCACGTCCGAGGGCGGCGGTCTGCTCGCTCCAGGCGAGGATCGCGCGGACGCCCTTGACCTTGTTGGCGGCGATCTGCTCGCCGTTGCCGGAGCCGCCGATGACGATGCCGAGGCCGTCCGGGTCTGCGGCCGTGCGCTCCGCGGCGCGGAGGCAGAACGGCGGGTAGTCGTCGACCGCGTCGTAGATGTGCGGGCCGCAGTCGACGGGCTCGTGGCCGTTGGCCTCGAGCCATTCGACGAGGTGGTTCTTGAGTTCGAAACCGGCATGATCGGAGCCGAGGTACACGCGCATGCCCCGAAGTGTGGCACGGCCGCGGCGGGGAAAGCGGTGCGGGTGGTCCCTGCGCTTTCCCTGCATGAGACGTACGCAACTATCCGGAATAAGGGGTTCCGTAACCGTTTCACCTGAGTTTCAATGCGAAGGCTCGAAATCCGAGAACCGTAAGGACCGTGCATGAGCGCGCAACCGACGACCACCTCGGTGGACACGTCGCCCGTCACCCCCGGGCATCATGATTCACCCGATGGACTCAAAGCCGGTCTCAAGGACCGCCACCTCTCCATGATCGCCATTGGCGGCGTCATCGGGGCCGGCCTCTTCGTCGGCTCCAGCGCCGGCATCGCGGCCGCAGGACCCGGCATCCTCGTCTCGTACGCCCTGGCGGGTCTGCTCGTCGTCCTCGTCATGCGGATGCTCGGCGAGATGTCCGCGGCCAAGCCGACATCCGGCTCCTTCTCCGCCTACGCGGACCGCGCCCTCGGCCGCTGGGCGGGCTTCACCATCGGATGGCTGTACTGGTTCTTCTGGGTCGTGGTACTCGCCGTCGAGGCGACGGCCGCCGCCACCATCCTCACCGGGTGGATACCGGCCGTGCCCCAGTGGTCCTGGGCACTCATCGTCATGGTGATCCTCACCCTGACCAACCTCGCGTCGGTCGGCTCCTACGGCGAGTTCGAGTTCTGGTTCGCCGGCATCAAGGTCGTCGCGATCGCCGCGTTCATCGTCATCGCCGGCCTCGCCGTCTTCGGCGTACTGCCGGGCACCGACGCGGTCGGCGCGAAGAACCTCACGGGTGCAGGCGGGTTCCTGCCGAACGGGCCCGGAGCCATCCTCTCCGGCATGCTGCTCGTCGTCTTCTCCTTCATGGGCAGCGAGATCGTGACCCTCGCCGCGGGTGAGTCCGAGAACCCCTCGAAGATGGTCCGCAGGGCGACCAACAGCGTGATCTGGCGGATCTCCCTGTTCTACCTCGGCTCGATCGCCCTCGTCGTCACGCTGCTCCCCTGGAACGACAAGTCCATCACGGAGAAGGGCAGTTACGTCGCGGCCCTGGACGCCATCGGCATCCCGCACGCGGGCACCGTGATGGACGCGATCATCGTGACCGCGGTCCTGTCCTGCCTCAACTCCGGGCTGTACACGGCCTCCCGCATGGCCTTCTCCCTCGGCGGCCGCGGGGACGCCCCGAAGTCCTTCGCCCAGGTGAACAAGCGCGGGGTGCCCGCGACGGCGATCTGGGCCTCGGTGGCCTTCGGCTTCGTCGCGGTGATCTTCAACTACACCTCGCCGGACACGGTCTTCCAGTTCCTGCTGAACTCCTCCGGCGCCGTCGCGCTCTTCGTCTGGCTCGTCATCTGCTTCTCGCAGCTGCGGATGCGCCGGATCATCGAGCGCGAGATGCCGGAGCGGCACACGGTGCGGATGTGGCTCTTCCCCTACCTGACGTACGCGACGATCGCGATGATCCTCTTCGTCGTGGGCTACATGACGTACGACAAGGAGGGCCGTCCGCAGATGCTGATGTCCGTGCTCGTCGGCGCCCTGGTGCTGGGGATCGGCCTGGTCGTCGGCCGCAGGCACCGCGCTCGGGCGGCCCGGTAGCCGCACGGTTCCGACCACGGCCGGGGTCCGGGTCCGCCGCAGCTTCGCGGCGGGCCCGGGCCCCGGCTCGGTTTTCCGTGCCGCAGTCAGCCGCGACGGCCGGCCAGCCTCCACGCAGCCGGCAGCAGCCCCATCGCCAGGGCGGCCTTGAGCGCGTCGCCGACCAGGAACGGCAGCAGCCCGGCCGCCACCGCCCGGCCGAGGGACATGTGGGCCGCGAGCGCGAGACACGGCACACCGACCGCGTAGATCACGGCCGAGCCGACGGCCATCGTCCCCGCCGTCCGCAGCACCCCGCGGTCGCCCCCGCGACGCGCCAGCGCACCGACCGCTCCGGCGGCGAGAACCATGCCGAGCACGTAGCCGAGCGAGGGCGCGGCGACTCCCGAGGACCCCCCGGCGAACCACGGCATCCCGGCCATCCCGGCCAGCGCGTAGAGCAGGAGCGCGGCCGGGCCGCGACGGGATCCGAGGGCGGCTCCGACGAGCAGCGCCGCGAACGTCTGACCGGTGACCGGCACCGGCGAACCCGGGACCGGCACGCTGACCTGGGCGGCGAGGCCGGTCAGGGCGGCACCGCCGACCACGAGGAGCGCGTCTCGCGCACGGGCACCGGAGGCGCCGTCGGCGGTCAGCACGTCGGCGAGGACCGCGCCGGGGCGGACGGCGGCATGGGCAGTGCTCATCGGGGGCTCCTGATGGGGAGTTGGACGGGTACGTACCCAGCGACCGTAACCCACCTGTGAACGGTCGTTCACCTTCGCGGTGAACAGCCGGTCCTGCGGCTCGGGAGGCATCCGGACAAGCCCCCGGGCGGCACGGCCGCCGACGGCACACGCCCACCGGGCGTGAGGATTCTCACGCACCGGAAACGCTCCGCCGCCGCGCCGGAACCCTTACCGGCACGGCCCCGCCCCTCCGGCCTCCCCGCCGGGCGCGGTCGAGTGGCGAACTCGCCCGCACAGGTGGGTGATGCACCGCCCCCGGCCCCGTCGAACCGGAAGCAGCACGCTCCCGAGCAGGCACTTCCGGTCGCAAGCGGGAGGTCCGGCATCGGCAGCACCGGCCGCTGCTGCCGATGCCGTGCTTGGGACCGGGCGAACACCAGCACCCCCCGCCGAGCGTTCCTGACGAGACGTCGGGCACGCACGGTCACCGCAGTGTCCGCATCGCGAGCGTGTGGGGCTCGTCATTGTTCTGGGCGGAACCGGGCCTCACACTGAGGCTTCTTTGTGCCCGTTCTCATCCATTGGACAGAAATGCCCATCAACAGGACATCCGAGTCATCGGTGCCCACAGCCGTCGACCCGTCCGTCGAGGACGCCGGCTCCCCGCTGTCCCACGGCCTGAAGCAGCGCCATCTCTCGATGATCGCGCTCGGCGGCGTGATCGGCGCCGGACTGTTCGTCGGCTCGGGCGCCGGCATCGCGGCGGCCGGTCCGTCGATCGTCCTGGCGTACGCCGCGTCCGGGCTGCTGGTCATGCTCGTCATGCGGATGCTGGGCGAACTGTCCGCCGCGCATCCGGCCTCCGGATCGTTCTCGGTGCACACCGAGCGGGCGATCGGCCCCTGGGCCGGTTTCACCACCGGCTGGATGTTCTGGGTGCTGCTCTGCGTCGGCGTTGCCGCCGAGGCCATCGGCGCGGCCGAGATCATGACGGGTTGGCTCCCGGGTACCGAGTCCTGGATGTGGGTCGCCCTGTTCATGACCCTGTTCTGCGCCACCAACCTCGCGGCCGTCAGCAACTTCGGCGAGTTCGAGTTCTGGTTCGCGGCCCTGAAGGTCGGCGCCATCGCGCTGTTCCTGATACTGGGCGGCCTCGCGGTCTTCGGCGTTCTGCCGGGCACCGAGCCGGTGGGCACCGCCAACCTCACGGGCGAGGGCGGGTTCCTCCCCAACGGCACGAACGGCCTGGTCGTCGGCCTGTTGGCATCCGTCTTCGCCTACGGCGGTCTGGAGACCGTCACCATCGCCGCGGCAGAGTCCGAGCACCCGGTGAAGGGCGTGGCGAAGGCCGTGCGCACCGCGATGTGGCGGATCGCCGTCTTCTACGTCGGCTCCATGCTCGTCATCGTCACCCTGGTGCCGTGGGACGACAAGGCGGTCGTCGAGGACGGCCCCTACGTCGCCGCTCTCGGCCACATCGGGATCCCCGCCGCGGGCCAGCTGATGAACGTGATCGTGCTGGTCGCGCTGCTGTCGGCGATGAACGCCAACATCTACGGCTCCTCCCGCATGGCCTACTCGCTCATCGCCCGGGGCGAGGGACCGAAGTTCCTCGGCGCGGTGAGCGGCGGCGTGCCCCGTCTCGCGGTGCTGGCCTCCTCGGTCTTCGGCTTCTTCGCGGTGCTGCTGAGCTACTGGTGGCCGGACACGGTCTTCAAGTGGCTGCTGAACATGGTCGGTGCGGCGGTACTCGTCGTGTGGGGCTTCATCGCGGTGGCGCAGCTGCGGATGCGGCGGCGGCTGGAGCGCGAGGCTCCGGAGAAGCTTGTCGTCCGGATGTGGCTTTTCCCGGGTCTGACCTGGGCGGCACTGGCAGGTGTGGCCGCGATTCTGGTGCTCATGGCGGGCCAGGACGACACCCGGGTCCAGCTGTACTTCACCGGCGGGCTCGCGGCGGTGCTCGCCGGCGTCGGCCTGATACGGCAGAAGCGGGCCGGCGTCACGCGCGACTGAGCCGGACTTCTCCCACCGACGCCTGCGGGCGGGGCCACGTCATGCCGAGATGACCGGCATCGCTCCGGCCATGCCTCAGTCGAAGATCGGGCGCTCGGTCCGGGTCCGCTTGATCTCGTAGAAGCCGGGGGTGGCGGCGACCAGCAGGGTTCCGTCCCACAGCCTGGCCGCGGCCTCACCCTTCGGCGCCGGGGTGACGACCGGGCCGAAGAAGGCCACCCGCTCCCCGTCCGGTCCGGGGGTGGCGATGACGGGGGTGCCGACCTCCTGGCCGACCAGCTCGATGCCCTCGCGGTGCGACTGGCGCAGCTCCTCGTCGTACTCGGTCGAGCCCATGAAGTCCGCCAGGTCCTCCGGCAGTCCGGCGTCCTGCAGCGCGAGGATCACGGTCTCCCGGTCGCGGGGCCTGTCCTCGTTGTGGAAGCGCGTCCCGAATGCGGTGTAGAGCGGGCCGAGCACCTCGCTGCCGAACTTCTGCTCCGCCGCGATCGCGACCCGGACCGGCCCCCACGCCGTGGTCGCCAGCATCTCCCGGTACTCCTCCGGGAGTTCGTGGATCTTGGGCTCGTTGAGCACCGCCAGGCTCATCACGTGCCAGCGGACCCGCACCGGGCGCACCTTCTCGACCTCGAGCATCCAGCGCGAGGTCAGCCAGGCCCACGGGCAGACGGGGTCGAACCAGAAGTCGACGGACGTCGGCTCGTCGTCGGACGCGGCGGCGGGGGTGTTCTCGGGCGCGGTCACGGCATCTCCTCGCAGGTTCCCTGGATGCGGTCAGCCTGCACAACGCCCTGATCCTCCGGCTCATTCCCCGGCGGTGCCCGCAGGGACGCGTGACATGATGCGGGCGATCGGGATTCGAGACATGAGACGGACAAGACGAAGGAGTCGGTCGTGCCAGGCGAGAACCTGACCCGTGAGGAGGCCCGGGAACGGGCCCGGCTGCTTGCCCTGGACGCCTACGAGGTCTCCCTCGACCTGCGGTCGGCGACGGCCGCGCCGGATGAGGGCCCGCACACCTTCCGCTCGGTGGCGACCATCCGGTTCCGCTGCGCCGAGCCCGGCGCCTCGACCTTCGCCGACCTGATCGCGCCGTCGGTGACGTCCGTGACGCTCAACGGCCGGGCGCTGGACCCCGCGGCCGTCTTCGACGGATCACGGATCGCCCTGGACTCGCTGGCCGCGGAGAACGAGCTGGTGGTGGACGCCCGGTGTGCCTTCAGCCGCACCGGCGAGGGCATGCACCGGTTCGCCGACCCGGAGGACGGGGAGGTCTACCTCTACACCCAGTACGAGCCGGCCGACGCGCGCCGTGTGTTCGCGAACTTCGAACAGCCGGACCTGAAGGCGCCGTTCACGTTCTCGGTCACCGCGCCCTCCGACTGGACCGTGCTCAGCAACGGCGACCGGGACGGCAAGGCAGAGCCCGTCGACGACACGGCGTCGACGTGGCGGTTCGTGCCCACACAGCCGATCTCGACGTACATCACGACCGTCCTCGCCGGCCCATACCACTACGTTCACGACCACTACAGTCGCACCGGCGCCGACGGCGCGGCGCTCGAGATCCCGCTCGGGGCGCTCTGCCGCAAGTCGCTGGCCCGGTACTTCGACGCCGACGACATCTTCACCGTCACCCGGCAGGGCCTGGACTTCTTCCACGACAACTTCGACTACCCCTACCCGTTCGGCAAGTACGACCAGGCCTTCGTGCCCGAGTACAACCTGGGGGCGATGGAGAACCCCGGCTGCGTCACCTTCCACGAGAAGTACGTCTTCCGCGGGAAGACCACGCAGACGTCGTACGAGAACCGGGCGAACGTGATCCTGCACGAGATGGCCCACATGTGGTTCGGCGACCTCGTCACCATGGAGTGGTGGGACGACCTGTGGCTCAAGGAGTCCTTCGCCGACTTCATGGGCGCGTTCGCCCTCGTCGAGGCCACCCGGTTCAAGGACGGCTGGATCACCTTCGCCAACCAGCGCAAGTCCTGGGCCTACCGCGCCGACCAGCTGCCGTCCACGCACCCGGTCACGGCCGACATCCACGACCTCGAGGACGCCAAGCTCAACTTCGACGGCATCACCTACGCCAAGGGCGCGGCCGTGCTGAAGCAGCTCGTCGCCTACGTCGGACCGGACGCGTTCCTCGAGGGTGCGCGCCGCTACTTCAAGCGGCACGCGTACGGCAACACCCGGCTCGAGCATCTGCTGGCCGCCCTCGAGGAGACGTCGGGCCGCGACATGGCCCAGTGGTCGCGCTCCTGGCTGCAGACCGCCGGTGTCAACTCCCTGACCCCGCAGGCCACGTACAGCGCCGCGGGCCGGATCACCGAGCTGGCCGTCGTCCAGGAGGCGGACCCGTCGTACCCGCAGCTGCGGCCGCACCGGGCGGCGGTCGGGCTCTACCGGCGGGAGGAGGCCGGCGGCGCCCTCGTGCGCTACGCCCGCGCCGAGGTGGACGTCGACGGACCGCGCACGGTGGTCGGGGAACTGGCCGGTGCCGAGCGGCCGGAACTGATCCTGGTCAACGACGAGGACCTCACGTACGGCAAGGTCCGCTTCGACGAGGAGTCGCTCGCCACGCTGCGCGCGCACCTCGGCGAACTGACCGACCCGCTGGCCCGGGCGCTGTGCTGGTCGGCGCTGTGGAACCTGACCCGTGACGGGCTCATGCCCGCCCGGGACTTCCTCGCACTCGTGCTGCGGTTCGCCGGGCGCGAGAGCGGGGTCGGGGTGCTGCAGATGCTGCACGCCTGGGCCGGCACGGCCCTGCTCCACTACACCGCGCCCGAACGGCGCGAGGAGGCGGGCCAGGAACTGGCCGAGGGCGCGCTGCGCGAACTGCGGCTCGCCGAACCGGGCAGCGGCCACCAGCTCGCGTGGGCCCGGTTCTTCGCCGCGAGGGCCACCGCGGAGCCTCATCTGCAGTTGCTCCAAGGGCTGCTGGCCGGCACCGCGAAGATCGACGGCCTCGACGTCGACCAGGAGCTGCGCTGGACGTTCCTGGAGCCGCTCGCCGCGCACGGCGCCGTCGGTGCCGCCGACATCGCGGGAGAACTGGCCCGCGACGACACGGCAGCAGGCCGGCAGCACCGGATCCGCTGCCTGGCCGCCCGGCCGTCCGCCGAGATCAAGGCCGAGGCGTGGGCGAACGTGATCGAGTCCGACACGCTCTCCAACGCGCTGGTGAAGGCCACCGTCGCCGGCTTCCAGCAGCCGGGGCAGCAGGAGTTGCTCGCGCCCTACACCGAGAAGTACTTCGCCGTGCTGGAGACGGTGTGGCGGGAGCGGTCGATCGAGACCGCCCTGTCGTTGGTCCGCGGTCTGTTCCCGGTCTTCCAGGCGGACCGGCGGACCCTGGACACGGCCGGCGCGTGGCTCGACGCGCACCGGGATGCGGCTCCTGCGCTCCGCCGCATCGTCCTGGAGGCGCACGACGACCTCGCGCGTGCCCTGCGGGCCCAGGCGTGCGACGAGGCGGCCGCCTGACCAGGGCGGCTCGGGCAGCGGAGGGTCCGTGGGCGGCATTCATGATCGGTTGTCGTCCCGCGCCACTTGAGGACAGGACCGTTCTGGTTTGTCGACGAGCGTGTAACAGGCGTTAGGAGGCGGGGCCGGGGAGGGAATCGGGGGTTCATGTACCCCAACACCCCCCTCTCTCCCCGCCCTCTGAGCCATCTCGCCGATGGCGGACCCGTCCTCCTGACGCTGCGTCAACTCCGTGACCACGGGGTCTCCCCCGCCGACGCCGCCGACCGGTGTGCGCCGGGCGGCCCCTGGCGGCAGATCCTGCCCGGGGTTTTCCTGCTCCACCCGGGGCCGCCCACCAGCGAGGAGCGGCTGCACGCGGCGCTGATGTACGCGGAGCGGCCGGTCGACGCGTCCGCCGTCCGGCCGTCCCCGGTACCGGGGGTCCGGCACGGCGCCTCTTCCTTTCCGCGGCAGCCCGGCTCACCGGAGAGTTCCACGGAAGCGATGATCACCGGGCTGGCGGCGCTCAACCTGCACGGCTTCGCCTCCGCCCCGCCGCTGACGGCGATCGACCGCATCGACGTCCTGGTACCCCGGACGCGCCGGGTGCGTTCGGTCGGCCCGGTCAACGTCGTGCGCTGTCAGGTGCCGCCCCGACCGCTGGAGGTCACCGGGGTTCCCGTCGCACCCGTGACCCGCGCCCTGGCAGATGCCGTGGACGGACTCGACGACCCGGTGACGATCCGGCGTCTGCTCACCGAGGCGCTGCGCAGCGGACGCTGCGACGCCACGGCGATCGTCGGTGAACTCGGGCGGGCGCGGCTGTTGACGCGCCCGCCGGTGATGGACGCGGTGGAGTCACTGCATGCGGAGGGGCGGGCGCTGGCCGAGGGCCGGTTGTACGCCGTGGTGCGTGCGCACGGCCTGCCGGAGCCGCTGTGGAACGTCGAACTGCGGCTTCCGGACGGCCCGTCACTCGGTTGTGTGGACGCCTACTGGCCGGACCACGCGATCGCGTTGGAGATCGACGGCATGCATCGCGGCCACGAGGCCGGCGGGCCAGGGGAGTTCGCGGGAAAGCGCGAGCAGCTGGAGCAGCTCGGCCTCATGGTGGTCCGGGCCGAGCCCAGGAGGCTGCGCGACCGCCCGGACGAGCTCGCGACGGTGGTGCGTACGGCGCTGATGGCGTCGGCGGACCGGGAACCGGCGGCTCACGTCCACGTGCTGCCGTGCTGAGCGGCCGGCGCACCAGGTGGTCCTGCGGAAGACGAACGCAGACGGATGTCACCGCTGTTTCAGCAGCAGTTCCGTGTTGCGGTCGGCAGGGCCACCGGCCAGGTCGTCGCGGGCCGCGGGGTCGTTGAGGGACAGCTCCCGGTAGAGCGCGGCCAGGCCGGTCTGGGAGAGGTCCGTGACATCCGTGCGGTGCGGGGCGGCGGACTCGATGAGCGTGGTGAACAGGGACAGGGTCCCGTCCCCGTTGTCCACCAGCTCGAAGACCCGGGCCAGTTGGGGGAAGTCGATGTGCGAGGCGGTGGAGATCTCCCACAGTCCGCCGTGCGCTCTGATCTCGTTGCGGTGGCTGTGGCCGTTGATCCAGGCCAGGACGTTGCCGTGGTTCGTCAGCAGGGCGAGCAGTTCGTCCCCGGTGTGGCGTTTCTCGCCGGGGCGCGACGGGTCCGGGCGCGGGTTCTTCATGGACGTGCTCGTGTGGTGGCTGAAGACGAGGACGCGGTCGTCCCGGTGTCGGGCGAGGGCCCGTTCGAGCCAGCGCAGCTGAGCGGTGCCGACGGACCCCTGGTAGTGGCCGCCGGGGTCGGTGGTGTCGAGGCTGACGCCGATCACGCCCTCGGCGACGGGGAACGTGTAGTACATCCGGCCGTCCTCGAGGTGGTCGGCGGTGTAGCCGTGGCCGACGGGGCCGGCGCCCGTGTACCGCGGGTCGAGGTGGGCGCGCAGGTACTCGTGCGGGGTGAAGGGCGCGCGACGCGGGTCGGGGGTGACGGTGCGCATCTTCCGGGCGTTGGCGCGCAGCACCTCCTTGAACTGCTCCCCCTTCGGGTCGAGGCCCTTCTCGACGGCTCTCCACAGTGCGGCGCCCTCGGCCTCGGGGAGCGCCTCGAGCTTGCGGCCGCCGACCGCGAAGTCGGCGAAGAAGGGGTCGCCGGGGGCCCAGCATCCGCCGGGGAGGCTGTCGTGGTTGCCCACGGTCGAGTACCAGGGGACGTTCAGGCCGGGGCTGACGACAGTACGGATCGCGGCGTCCAGGTAACCGTGGATGCGGGGGAAGCCGAGCCGCTTGTCCGCGTCGCGCTGGTCGGAGTCGGCCTGCCAGTAGAGGTCGGAGCCGCCGTTCTGGACGCCTTCGTAGCGGCGGGGGTCACCGGTGTCGGGAGTGATGCGGCCACCGCTCATGACGGAGAGGTACCAGTCGAGTTCGGCCCGGGAGTTGTTGTCGGTGTTGTCGCCGGTGGTCATGACGAACGAGACCGGCTCCCCGGTGGCGGGCGCTCCGGACAGGCGGTTGACGCGCTCCACGAGGGAGACGGCGCCGGCGACGGTGAGCGCCTCCTGGGGACGCCAGGCGCTGCCGGTCTGCGGGCGCACGTACTCGTACCGCAACGGGTGCTGGACGTCGACCAGATGAAGGTCGGTGAACTGCACGAACGCGGCGAGCGTGCTGCGCCGGTCCTCCCGTCCTTCTTTCGCGGCGGCGAGTTCCTGGCGGACGACGCGGGGCCAGCCGGGCCCGTCGGTGATCCTGCGGTAGCTGCCGCTGCCGGTCGGGATCGCGACGGATTCGAGGGTCGTCCCGGCCGGTGAGGGTGCGGGGTCGGCGACGCGCAGGATGCGCCGAGGGCGGGCCGGGGCGGCGTCGGCCCGCCTGCCGCCGGGGCCGAGTGCGGCCGAGATGCCGGCGGAGACGCCGGCGGTCCCGAGGGCGGCGAGGACAGTACGACGATCGGGTCCGGAGGCGACGTGGCCGGTCCGGGACATGGGCGGTCTCCCCAGTGACGCGGTGCGGGCCGCGGGGCGTTCGTCCCCGCTCACCGGTGATGCTGGGCATTCCGGGAGAGCGACACGTGAACGGGACGGGAACCACCGGCGCCGATCAGCCCACGTGGATCATTCCGGGCGGAGACGTCATCCGGGCCTCGCCCGCCGGAGACACTGCGCTCACCTGATGTTCAACCAACGGCACTGGCGGACGCTTTCTTGGCTTTGCGCCCGTTTCGCTCCGGATGGCGGCTGGCGGAAACATGCCAGCGGACGATTACGCGCGAAGAACCCTCCCCGAACACCCTTTCCATCCATAACAGTTCGCTCATCCGGTTCCGAAGTACGAACAAGGATGACCATGTCTTCTTCCATATCTTCCGCCTCCGGGCGGAGACGCGCGGCCCGCACAGCGATGGCCGCCGGGCTGGTGGCCGCACTCGCCGCCGCCGGCCCTTCGTGGGCCCATGCCTCCGACGAGCCCGCTCCGGCAACCGGTTCGGTCAAGTCCGCCGGTGACAAGCTCGGCTCGGCGGACGCCGAGCTGCTGGCCGACGCGAAGGCCGACGGCGACAAGACCGTCACGATGATGATCGCCACCACCCCCGGCGCCACCGAGCAGGTCGCCGGCGCGCTGGACGCGGTCAAGGGCGGTTCGGTGGGCCGCACCTACGACAAGCTCGGCTACGTCCGGGCAACCGTGCCGACCGGCCGAGCCGATGCCGCCATCGCCAGGGCCGAGAAGCTGTCCTCGGTGCACGGCATCGACCTGCGCCACGAGATCAAGCTGCCGGACCCGACCCCGGCGGCCGACCGCGCCAAGGGGTCGAAGGCCGCGAGCAAGGGCTCGTACCCCGCGCCCGGCAAGGACACGCCGGCCAAGAACCCCTACCAGCCGTCCTTCGAGACCGGCGCCGTCGACTTCGTCGACGCGCACCCGCAGGCGGACGGCCGGGGTGTCACCATCGGCATCCTCGACTCGGGCGTCGATCTCGGGCACCCGGCGCTGCAGAAGACCACCACCGGCAAGCGCAAGATCGTCGACTGGGTGACCGCGACCGACCCGATCGTGGACGGCGACGGCACCTGGCGCGCGATGGTCACCCCGGTCGAGGGCTCGTCCTTCACCTACTCGGGCCGCACCTGGACCGCGCCCGAGGGCAAGTACCTGATCAACCGCTTCTCGGAGTCCGCCACCACGGGCGGCGACATGAAGGGCGACCTCAACCGGGACGGCGACACCACCGACCGCTGGGGCGTGCTGCTCGACCCGGCCGCCGGCACCGTGCGCGTCGACCTCGACGACGACGGCGACTTCGGCGACGAAGAGGCCATGAAGCCGTACAAGGACGGCTTCCAGAAGCGGTACTTCGGCAAGGACGACCCGGACACCCCGGTCGTCGAGCGGATCCCGTTCGTGGTCGAGACCCGCAAGAACGTGCCGATGGACCCGTACGGCGGCGACTGGGTCGGCAAGAAGGCCGACTTCGTCAACATCGGCGTCATCCAGTCCGAGCACGGCACCCACGTCGCGGGCATCACCGCCGCCAACTCGCTGTTCGGCGGCGAGATGAACGGCGCCGCCCCCGGCGCGAAACTCGTCTCCTCCCGGGCCTGCACCTGGAGCGGCGGCTGCACGAACGTCGCGCTCACCGAGGGCATGATCGACCTCGTCACCGAGCGGGGCGTCGACATCGTCAACATGTCGATCGGCGGCCTGCCCGCGCTCAACGACGGCAACAACGCCCGCGCAGAGCTGTACAACCGGCTCATCGACACCTACGGCGTGCAGCTCGTCATCTCCGCGGGCAACAGCGGCCCCGGCGCCAACACCATCGGCGACCCCGGCCTGGCCGACAAGGTGATCAGCGTCGGCGCGACCGTCTCCAAGGAGACGTGGGCCGCCGACTACGGCTCGGTCGTGAAGCAGAAGTACGCGATGATGCCGTTCTCGTCCCGCGGCCCGCGCGAGGACGGCGGTTTCACGCCGACCCTCTCCGCCCCCGGCGCCTCGGTCAACACCACCCAGACCTGGCTGCCCGGCGGCCCGGTCGCGGAGGCCGGCTACGACCTGCCGCCCGGCTACAGCATGCTCCAGGGCACCTCGATGGCCTCGCCGCAGGCCACCGGCGCCTCGGCGCTGCTCCTGTCAGCCGCCAAGCAGGCGCACGTCAAGCTGACGCCGATGAAGCTGCGCACCGCCCTGACCAGCACCGCGAAGCACATCAAGGGCTTCCAGGCGTACGAGCAGGGCGCGGGTCTGATCGACATCGTGAAGGCGTGGCAGGCCATCGGAAAGAAGGCCACCGCGCACGAGTACACGGTCAAGGCCCCGGTGAAGACCGCGCTGTCGGACTACCTGAAGACGCCCGGCTTCGGCACCGGCCTCTACGACCGCGAGGGTGGCCTGAAGGCCGGCGAGTCCAAGACCTACAACGTCACCGTGACCCGCACCAGCGGCCCGGACCGCCGCGTCGCGCACCGTCTGGGCTGGAAGAACAACGACGGCACCTTCAAGCTGGCGAGCAGCAAGGACGTCTCGCTGCCGCTCGACCGGCCGGTGACCGTGAAGGTCGTCGCCGAGCCGCGCAGCGGAGGCTTCCACAGCGGCATCCTGACCGTCGACGACACCCGCACCACCGGTGTGGACAAGCAGATCCTCACCAGTGTCGTCGCGGCCGACGAGACTGCGAAGCCTTCGTACTCGGTGAAGAAGTCGGGTGCGGTGCAGCGCAACGGAACCACGTCGTACTTCGTGTCCGTCCCCGAGGGCGCCAAGTCCCTCGAGGTGGCGATGGGCGGGCTGCGCACCAACAGCCAGACCCGGTTCATCGCGATCGACCCGTACGGCGTCCCGGCCGACAGCACCTCGACCCCGAACTGCTACAACAACTACGACAACCCGGCCAACACCTGCCGCCCCGACGTGCGTTCGTACTCGGACCCGCTGCCGGGCGTCTGGGAGATCGAGGTCGAGGCACGGCGCACCTCGCCGGTACTCGACAACCCGTTCACCCTGACGGCGACCGCGCTGGGCACCACGTTCGACCCGGCCGTCCTGACGGTGGACGAGGCCGAGGTGGGCACGCCGTCGGCCGTCGAGTGGAAGGTCACCAACGGTTTCGCCGCCGTCGACGGCAAGCTCGCGGGCGGTCCGCTCGGCTCGGCGAAGAACGCCCGCCCGACGATCGCGGACGGCGAGTCGCAGGAGACGCAGCTGGTGGTCGGCGATGGCGTCTCGCGCCTCGACGTGGCCATCGGCTCGACCACGGACGCCGGCGCGGACCTCGACCTCAGCGTCTCGCTGAACGGCAAGGTCGTCGGTTCGTCCGCGGACGGCGACTCGGAGGAGTCGGTCAGCCTGAAGAACCCGGCGGCGGGCACGTACACCATCACGGTCGACGGCTACTCGGTGCCCGCGGGCACGACCGAGTACGACTACCGGGACGTGTACTTCTCCCCCTCGCTGGGTGAGGTGAAGGTGGACGGGTCCCGCAAGGTGGAGCTGGCGAACGGCGCGTCCGTCCAGGTCCCGGCCCAGGTCGTGGTCGGCAGCACCGCCCCCGAGGGCCGCGTCTTCTTCGGCGAGGTCAAACTGCTGAACGCCCGTGGCACGGTGACGGGCGTCGGCAAGGTCGAGGTCGAGAAGGTCGTCGAGTAGCACCGGGCACACCGGGAGCGGGCCGTGCGGTCCGCTCCCTCCCGGGACACAGCACAGGAAGACCGCTGCCCGGCTCCCTCAAGGGGGCCGGGCAGCGGCGCGTTCCGGGCGGTGCCGCCTCCCGGCGGACCGTCGCGCCGGTCCGGGAGACGGCCGGGCGCGTACAACCTTTCGATGCCGAGGGGAGTCGCAGTGATCAGCACCGTCCCTTCAGTCAAACGGAGTATCACCATCATCCCCATGCACAAGGGTGTGGCCGCTGCCGGCTGCGCCGTCTTCATCGCCGTCTCCCTGGCCGGCTGCGGCACCGAGCAGATCAGCGCCGGCACCAAGGTCGAGCAGGCTTTCGACCGGCTCGACCGGCAGAAGGCCGTCACGATGACGTTCGGCTTCGACGGCACCGAACAGCAGGTCTGGACCGCGATGAAGGGCCGGAAGGACTTCACCCGCGACGACGCGAAGATGCTCGCCGGCCTCGACGTCTCGGTGTCCACGAGCTCGGCCGGGCCGCTGAAGGACAAGAAGAAGGACCGGTCGGTCGCCCTGCGCGTCTCGCAGGGCAAGGGCAAGGACCTGCTGGAGGTCCGCCGACTGGGCGGCCGGAAGCAGCTGTTCATGCGGGCCGACATCGAGCGGCTGATGGCCCTCACGGCCGACAACGGCGACGCCGAGTCCAAGGCCGCCATGAAGGAGTTCGGTGCCTTCGTCGACGCCGCCGGGGACTTGCCGTCGAACTACCGCTCGGTCAAGGACGCCCTCACCGGCAAGTGGGTCTCGATCGACCCGCAGGCCTTCGAGGAGTTCTCGAAGAACATGGGCCCCGGCTCCGGCGGGAAGTCCCCGCTCCCGGACATGAAGGGCCTCAGCGCCAAGGAGCAGCGGAAGATCTCCGACGCACTCGGCAGGACGATCCGCCGCAACGCCCGGTTCACCGACAAGGGCACCAGGAACGGCGTCGACCACGTCACCGTCACGCTCCCGACGCAGAAGACCGCCGACGCCGTGATCAAGGCGTTCGAGCCGGTGGAGTCCCGGCTGCCGGACGGCGTCGAGCTCGCGAGCCTCAAGGACATCCCCGCCAAGAAGCTCGACCTGGACGTGGCGATCAAGGACGGAGCGGTCGCCGGGATCACGATCGACATCGCCCAGCTCGACCGGAAGACCCAGGGCAGGCTCCCCCTGTCCGTCCGCTTCGCCCCCGACGCAGGCCCCGTCAAGGCCCCGGCGGGCGCCTCGGCGCTCGACCCGCAGGACGTCATGGGCGCGGCGATGCAGTTCATGATGGGCCGGATGAACGCCTGACCGGCTTCCCGACGGACCGGCCTGCACGGCCGGTGGGCCCGCCCGCTGCTGTTTGGGCGGGCCCGCCGTCGTTCCCCCCGCCGGTCGGGCCCGGGCAGTCCCGGCACCGCCCGGTCACGCCGGAGAGTGCCGGGATGTTCACCGTGTGCCGCAGAAGCCGCCGAGCGTGGCCGGGCCCACAGGCATGGTTCCTGCGGACCTGAGAAGGTGAGGGATGTCGAACCACGAGGTCGGAGACGGAGCAGGTGTCCCCATGAAGATCGGAATCGTCGGAGCCACGGGCCAGGTCGGTGGCGTGATGAGCAGGATTCTCGCCGAGCGGGTGTTCCCCGTCGAGCAGCTGCGGCTGTTCGCCTCGGCGCGGTCCGCGGGGCGGACCCTGCCCTGGCAGGGAAGCGAGATCACGGTGGAGGACGCCGCGACCGCCGATTACTCCGGGCTGGACATCGTGCTGTTCTCCGCCGGCGGCGCGACGGCGCGCGAGCTGGCTCCCCGGGTCGCGGCACAGGGCCCGGTCGTGATCGACAACTCGTCCGCGTTCCGGCGCGACCCCGAGGTGCCGCTGGTCGTCTCCGAGGTGAACCCGCACGCCGTCGCCGACCGGCCCAAGGGCATCATCGCCAACCCGAACTGCACGACGATGGCCGCCATGCCGGTGCTGCGGCCGCTGCACGCCGAGGCCGGTCTGACCGGCGTCGTCGTCTCCACCTACCAGGCGGTGTCCGGTAGTGGCCTGGGCGGCGTCTCGGAACTGGACGAACAGGTGCGCAAGGTCGTCGCGCAGGACGCCACCCGGCTCACCCACGACGGTTCGTCCGTGGAGTTCCCCGAGCCGGAGAAGTACGCTCGCCCGATCGCGTTCAACGTGCTGCCGATGGCCGGTTCGATCGTGGACGACGGCTCGGAGGAGACGGACGAGGAGCAGAAGCTCCGCCACGAGAGCCGCAAGATCCTCGAGATCCCGGACCTCAGGGTCTCCGGCACCTGCGTGCGCGTCCCGGTCTTCACCGGACACTCGCTGCAGATCAACGCGCGCTTCGACCGACCGATCACCCCGCAGCGGGCCCGCGAGGTGCTCGGCGGCGCGCCGGGGGTGGCCGTGTCCGCCATTCCGACTCCGCTCCAGGCCGCGGGCAACGACCCGACGTACGTGGGCCGGATCCGCGCCGACGAGACCGTGGAGAACGGGCTCGCCCTGTTCTGTTCGGGCGACAACCTGCGCAAGGGTGCCGCGCTGAACGCGGTGCAGATCGCGGAGTTGGTGGCCGCCGAGCTCGGCTGAGCCAGGGACGTTCCGAACGGAGGGCGGCGGTCGCGGACCGTCGCCCTCCGCGTTCGCCGGCTACGGATCAAAGGCCCGGGTGACGGCGGAGCGCCGCGCCGATCCGGACCTTCGTCGGCCCCGGTACCGTCCGATGCGGTGCAAAGAGCGCGGAGGCCACCGAACGCACGTGCTCGCACTGCGCCTTGGAGTCCTTGACCAGTCCACTCCCAGCGGTCCGCAACAACACCTCGACCCGCCAACCCGTGCTACCGCACGTGCCACCACCGGCAATCCTCCTGCTGCCGAAGGCCCACCGTGGAAGGATGGCCGGAAAGCGTCCGAACAAGGAGATGACCAGGTGCCTGGCGAGAACCTCACCCGTGAGGAGGCGCAGCAGCGGGCGCGCCTGCTGCACGTCGACACGTACGACATCGATCTCGACCTGACCGGGGCCCCGGACGGGGGCGTGTTCCGGTCGGTGACCACCGTGCGGTTCGACTCCGCCGAGGCGGGTGCGGGCACCTTCGTCGACCTGGTGGCACCCACGGTGCACGAGGTGGTGCTCAACGGCGCCGCCCTGGACCCGTCCGAGGTGTTCGCCGACAGCCGGATCGCGCTGACCGGCCTGCAGGCCGGGAGCAACGAGCTGAAGGTCGTCGCCGACTGCGCCTACACCAACACCGGCGAGGGCCTGCACCGGTTCGTCGACCCGGTGGACGACCAGGTGTACCTCTACACGCAGTTCGAGGTGCCGGACGCGCGGCGGGTCTACGCCTGCTTCGAACAGCCCGACCTCAAGGCGTCGTTCCGGTTCACCGTGACCGCTCCGCACGGCTGGAGCGTCGTGTCCAACGCGATGACGCCGGGCGAACCGGACGACAACATCTGGCGGTTCGAGCCGACTCCGCGGATCTCCACGTACATCACGGCGCTGATCGCCGGCCCGTACTACAAGGTGTTCAGCACCTGGGAGGGCCACGGGCGCAGCGTGCCGCTCGGCATCTACTGCCGCCCGTCGCTGGCCGAGTTCCTGGACGCCGACGCGCTCTTCGACGTGACGCGGCTGGGCTTCGACTGGTTCGAGGAGAAGTTCGACTTCCCGTACCCGTTCTCCAAGTACGACCAGCTCTTCGTGCCCGAGTTCAACGCGGGCGCCATGGAGAACGCCGGCGCGGTGACCATCCGCGACCAGTACGTCTTCCGGTCCAAGGTGACGGACGCGGCGTACGAGACGCGCGCCGAGACCGTCCTCCACGAGCTGGCCCACATGTGGTTCGGCGACCTGGTGACGATGGAGTGGTGGAACGACCTGTGGCTGAACGAGTCGTTCGCCACCTACACGTCCATCGCCTGCCTCGCGCACGCTCCCGGCAGCCGGTGGCCGCACGCGTGGACCACGTTCGCCAACTCCATGAAGACGTGGGCCTACCGGCAGGACCAGCTGCCGTCCACACACCCGATCATGGCGGAGATCAACGACCTGGACGACGTCCTGGTCAACTTCGACGGCATCACGTACGCCAAGGGCGCTTCGGTGCTCAAGCAGCTCGTGGCGTACGTCGGCATGGACGAGTTCTTCAGCGGCGTGCAGGCGTACTTCAAGCGGCACGCATTCGGCAACACCCGGCTGACCGACCTGCTGGGCGCGCTGGAGGAGACCTCCGGGCGCGACCTGAAGACCTGGTCCAAGGCATGGCTGGAGACCGCGGGCATCAACGTCCTGCGGCCCGAGATCACCACCGACGACAACGGCGCCATCACGTACTTCGCCGTGCGCCAGGAGGCTCCGGCGCTGCCGGCCGGGGCGAAGGGCGAGCCGACGCTGCGTCCGCACCGGATCGCGATCGGCCTGTACGAGCGGGCGGGCGGCAAGCTGGTGCGCACCGACCGGATCGAGCTCGACGTCGACGGCGGGCTGACCGAGGTTCCGGAGCTGACCGGCCGGCAGCGGCCCGCGGTGGTGCTGCTCAACGACGACGACCTGTCGTACGCCAAGGTCCGGCTCGACGAGGAGTCGCTGGCGACCGTCACGCAGCACCTGGGCGACTTCACCGAGTCGCTGCCGCGGGCGCTGTGCTGGGCGTCGGCCTGGGACATGACCCGGGACGGCGAACTGGCGACCCGCGACTACCTGGACCTGGTGTTGTCGGGCATCGGCAAGGAGTCCGACATCGGCGTCGTGCAGTCGCTGCACCGCCAGGTGAAGCTGGCCCTCGAGCTGTACGCGGACCCGGGATGGCGCGAGACCGGGCTCGCCCGGTGGACGGACGCGGCCCTGGAGTACCTGCGGGCCGCCGAGCCGGGCAGTGACCACCAGCTGGCCTGGGCCCGGGCGTTCGCCGCCTCGGCCCGTGAGGAGGACCAGCTCGCCCTGCTCTCCGGGCTGCTGAACGGCACCGCCGTGATCGAGGGCCTGTCCGTCGACACCGAGCTGCGCTGGGGTCTGCTCCAGCGGCTCGCCGCGACCGGGCGGGCGGACGACGACGACATCGAGGCGGAGCTGGAGCGCGACCGGACCTCGGCGGGCGAGCGGCACGCGGCGACGGCCCGCGCGGCCCGTCCGACGGCGGAGGCGAAGGCGGATGCTTGGGCGTCGGTCGTGGAGTCCGACAAGTTCCCCAACGCCGTGCAGGAGGCGGTCATCAGCGGGTTCGTCCAGACCGACCAGCGTGAGCTGCTGGCGCCCTACACGGCGAAGTACTTCGACGCGCTGAAGTCCGTGTGGGAGGCGCGCAGCCACGAGATGGCGCAGCAGATCGCGATCGGTCTGTACCCGTCGCTGCAGGTGTCGCAGGAGACGCTGGACGCGACGGACGCCTGGCTGGCCGAGGCCGGGCCGTCGGCCGCGCTGCGGCGGCTGGTCAACGAGTCGCGTTCGGGCGTCGAGCGGGCGCTGCGGGCCCAGGCCGCCGACGCGGCGGCTGCGGGCGGCAGCGCCTGACGGCGGCGGTTGCCGGCCGGGCCCCGTCCACCCGTTGGTTGGTGGACGGGGCCCGGCCGTGTGCGGGACGGGCGCCGCCGCGGTTCAGGAGGCGCCGCGGAACTGCAGCTTCAGGAGGGCGTCGAAGGCACGGTCCCCGAACAGCCTCCGGGTGTGCACCAGGACCTTGGCGGCGGGGGTGACGACGTAGCGCGGACGGGGCCGGACGGACAGGGCCGCGCGCTCGATCACCCGGGCGACGGCCTCGGGGCGAGCTGCCAGCAGGGGCGAGGCGTAGGCCCCGGCGATCTGACGTTCGACGACGGTGTTGAGGGTGGCGTACGGCCCGGAGGGGGCGGCGGAGCCGGCGAGGGAGGTCGTCGCGGCGGAGCCGAACCGGGTCCGGATCAGTCCGGGTTCGATGAGGCTGACCTTGATCCCGAACGGCGCGGCCTCGAAGCGCAGGGCGTCGCTGAGCGCCTCCACCGCGTACTTGCTCGCGTGGTAGTAACCGCCGGCCGGGAAGGTGAAGCGGCCGCCCATGGAACCGATGTTGACGATGCGGCCGCGTCCGGCGGCGCGCATGCCGGGAAGCACCAGCTGGGTCATCCGGGAGAGGCCGAACACGTTGGTTTCGAACTGCCGCCGCACGGCGTCGAGATCGGCCTCCTCGACGGTGCCGTACGCGCCGTAGCCTGCGTTGTTGACGAGGACGCCGACGGCGCCGTGCTCGGCCTCGACCGCTTCCACGGCGGCGCGCATGGACTTCTCGTCGGTGACGTCCAGGGCGAGGGTCCGGGCGCCGGTCCCGGCGAGGTCCGCTATGTCCTCCGGCCGGCGGGCAGTGGCGTACACCGTGAGGCCGGGGCGGGCGGCGAGCCGCTGGACGGCGGCGCGGCCGATGCCGGAGGAAGTGCCGGTGACGAGGACGGCTGTGGTGGGGGCTGCGGTCACGTCTGCTCCTGGGAGGGGGTCTTGGAGGTGGTCCGGGGTCCGGGGCCCTGCCGGCGTCGGGGGTCCTGCTGGTGGGCGAGGCCCGCGACGAGCAGTGCGACGCCCTGGCGCAGACGCCTGAGCGGAGCCTCGGGGTCGGACAGATCGGCCTCGATGCCGCGGGCGAGGGCGAGCAGGACCTCGGCGAACTCGGATGCGTCCGGGCGCGGGACGGTGCCGTCCATCACCTCGACGAGCAGGGCACGCATGGCGTCGTTGTAGTCGCCGATCAGGTCCTCGGACAGCCGCGCGTCCTCACCGAGCAGTTCGGCGGCATGCGCCGGGCTGTCCCGCCACAGGTCCCGGGCCAGGGCGATCTTCGACTCGAGGACGGCCGCCAGCCGGTCGTCCAGCGGGCCGTCGTCGCCCGCGGCGGTGCGGGCCTCGGCGAGGGCACGGTCCAGCAGGTGCTGCGCGAGGCGGCGGAAGGCGTCCTGCTTGTTGCGGACGTACTGGTAGACGGCCGGGCGGGACATGCCTGCCGCACGGGCGATGTCGTCCATGGTCGTGCGCCGCACGCCGTGCCGGGTGAAGCACGTGTACGCCGCGTTCAGGATCTTCTCGATCCGCTCACCCTCCGTCATGCTGACAATATGAGTATGAAACGTCAGAATGTCAAGCGAGGCCGTGCGCCGACCGCACCCCGGCCGCGCAGGCCGCCGAGGGGTTCGCTAGGTTGAGTGGCGTGAGCAACCTGGACAAGAAGAATGCGCTGCGCGCCGGAACCGTGTCCGCCGGCACGGTCCTGATGATGCTGATGTCGAACCCCGCGTTCGCGACCTACCGCGACGACGGCGACGACCCGGGCACGGGCCTGAGCGTCGCCGAGACGCTCGGCCTCTTCGTCATCACACCTGTCGTTGCGTTCCTCGTGATCGCCGCGCTCGTGGTGGTGGGCGAGAAGGCCGCCAAGAAGAAGCACGGCTGACGCCACCCCCCCCACAGGCGTCGAGGCGCCCGGACTCGTTGAGCTGCCGGGCGCCTTCGCCATGCGCGGGGCCGATGCCCACGCCGTGGCCGGCCCCGGCGCGCCGGTCCGGCCCTGCGGACTCGAGGTTCTGCCGCACCGGCGTACTCAGCGGCTGCGGCGGGCCCCCACGTCGCCGGACCCGGCTGCTTCACGGGCCGGACCCGGCCGCTTAACGGCCGTCCCCGCCCGGTCCTTCCGGTCCGGGCATGGGAACGGCCGGCCGGAGGGGCCGGCCGGCCGGGATCACTGAGGTGTCGGGGAGCGGCTCGCGGCTGACGCCGCGCGGATGACGGGTCGGGCGGCACTCACGCGGGGCCGAGGTGCCGGGACTCCGGCTCGGCGGGAACGGGAAACGCGTTCCCGGGCGGCTCGGCCGTGTGGTCGGGGGACGTCGCCTGCCGTGGCGGCGCCGTTGCGGTGCGAGGCCGCGCCCGCCCGTCAGACCTCGGTGGACTCCGTCCCCGCACCGGTCCCGGTGGCAGTCGGCTCGCTCGTCAGGGGGGCCTCGGTGCCCAGCGGCGGCTCGCTCGTCAGCGGAGCGGCGTCCGCGAGCGGCGGCTCGCTGGTCAGCGGCGGTTCGGCGTAGTCGCCGGAGCTCGATCCGTCCAGACCGCTGTCCGGGTCGGACAGGCCGTCGAGGTCGAGCGGATTGAAATCGTCGGTATCGCAGGGGTCGTCGGGTTTGGAAAGCAGCGGCGCGCTGGCGGGCATGGCTTCCTCCTTGTGCGGACGGGAGTGGGTCACAGCAGCCCTACCCAACGATGGCGACAGCAGGCGTGTTGGCACGACGATCGTGGCGCACCTCACACTAGGGCCACCCGGGCGATTCGACTGCTGGGCGCGTCGTACAGCGTAGACCGTTGCGGCGAAACGGGTCACGAACGGGTGTTCTTACGACCTAACCGGCGATCGGCAGTATGCGCCCCCGCCACGGTGCCGCCTCCTCCAGCTGTGCCGCAAGCGCGAGCAGTGGTCCGTCCGCACCGTGGGACGCGCCCAACATCATCCCCACGGGCAGGCCGCCGCCCGTCCAGCCCAGCGGCAGCGACACCGCCGGGAGGCCCGCCATGTTCCAGGGGCCGGTGAACGGGGTGAAGGCGACCTGCGCCGCGAAGTCGGCCGCCGGATCCGCGTCGTCGCGCAGCGCTCCGACGGGCTGCGGAAGCCGGGCGAGAGTCGGCGTGAGCACCACGTCACACGACGCCACGGCCACGGCGATCCGGCGGCCCACCACCTGCATCGCCGCCAGCGCCTGCGTGTAGGCAGCGCCGCTCGTGCCCCGCCCCAGCTCCCGCAGCCAGCGGGTGAGCGGCAGCAGGTCGTCCTCCTTCTCCGGTGGCACCGGTGCGGAGCCGGCGAGCACCGCCCAGACCGGCATGAACGCGTCCCGGTCACCGGGGCGCAGGGGCTGCGGCACGTCGACCACCTCGTGC
Source organism: Streptomyces meridianus (assembly GCF_023703325.1). Lineage (GTDB taxonomy): Bacteria > Actinomycetota > Actinomycetes > Streptomycetales > Streptomycetaceae > Streptomyces > Streptomyces meridianus. Next base: position 276,572 of record NZ_JAMQGM010000001.1, on the reverse strand, counting down.
CCGAGGGCCGCCAGCAGGGCGGACGTCTCCTCGTACGCGGCGAGCACCTCGGGGTCGACGGTCACGCCCTCGACGTCCGGCCGGGACCAGCGGCCGATGCGCAAACGGGCCGGCGGCCGGTCGCACCACTGGAGGAAGGAGGTCTCCGGGACAGGCACCTGCCAGGGGTCCCCGGGCACGGGCACCGCCATGACGTCGAGCAGGGCTGCGGCGTCGCGGACGGTGCGGGTCAGGGGACCCGCGGTGACGAGCCCGCTGACGTCCCCGTGCGGGGCGGGGCTCACCCGGCCCCGGCTCGGCTTGAAACCGACCAGGCCGCAGGCGCTCGCCGGAATCCGGATCGAACCGCCGCCGTCACTGCCCTGGGCTGCGGGCGCCAGCCCGGCGGCCACGGCGGCCGCAGCGCCACCGCTCGAGCCCCCGGCGCCGCGGGTCAGGTCGAACGGGGTGCGGGCGGGCGGGGCGATGCGGCTCTCGGTGTATGCGGGCAGGCCGAACTCGGGCGTGTTCGTCTTGCCGAGCATCACGGTGCCCGCGTCGCGGAGCAGGGAGACGAGGTGGGGCTCGTCCTGCGGCTCGGCGACCGTGTCGGCGAACGCGGCGGATCCGAAGGTGCAGCGGACACCGGCCACCGGGGTCAGGTCCTTGACCGGCAGCGGCACGCCGAGGAGCGGCGGCAGCGCTCCGGGGCCGGTCAGCAGGCGCTCGGCGCGGCGTGCCTCGTCCAGGGCGCGGTCGGCGGTGACGGTCAGGTAGGCGCCGACCTGTGCGTCGTACGTCTCGATGCGGCGCAGGTAGTGCTCGGCCAGCTCCACGGGGCTCAGATCCCCGGACCGGATGGCGGCGGCCTGCTCGAGCATCGTCAGCTCGTGGGGGTGGGACATGGCGTCAGGGTACGGCTGCGTGCCGGGCGGGCGTGGGGTGTTGGGGACGGGGTCAGGTGCCGGGGTCGGGCGCCGGGGTCGGGCGCCGGGGTCGGGCGCCGGGACGGGACACCTCCTCTGGGGGCTGCATGATTTACGGGCCGGGCTCGAGGGGTCGCCAGGCCGAACCTCGACGGACGGCCCACAAATCACGTTTTACGCCCCCCTGCCGGAGCCGTCCCGTCCCGTCCCCCTCCGGTCGCAGCCGGGTCGGCCGTGGGGGCGTGCACAGCGCTGGGGGTCGCGTTGATGGCGCGGGCCGGGAGAGCCGTCCCGTCCCGGCCCCCTCCGGGCCTGCTCGGGCCGGCCGCCGTCCGGCCCCACCCAGGTCGACCGCCGAGAACACGCGGAATCATGGGCGTATGAAGCCTCTTGACGCGCAGGACAGCCTCCGGCACCTGTTGAACGAGTGGGACCCCATCGGTGTCGCGGACGTCGTTCGGGACGAGTACGACTGCATGATCGGTCCTCTTCTCGGCCGCCTGGCACGCGGGGCGGGGAGGGCGGAGATCAGTGAGTTCCTGTGGTTCGAATTGGAAGACCACTTCGGCCTGGATCCAGCTTCCAGGGGGGTGGACAGCATGGCGAACCGGCTTGTCTTCTGGTGGGCGTCGGCTGTCCCGTCGTAGGGGCGCGGAGAGGGCCTGGCCCGGGTGCCGGTGGTGAGGGCGCGCCTCGCGGCGGGGGTTGGTTTGACACGGCATCGGGCGGGTGGTGGGCTCAGGGCGCATTCGACACCGAGAGCAGGGGGAAATGCCGTGCAGACATGGGGGGTTCGGGCATCGGGCTGCGCGAGAGCCCGTGTCGTGGGGACGACCGCTCTCGCGGCCGCCGTCATCGGATCGCTGCTCGGCGCACCGCATGCCGACGCGGTTCCACCGAGACCGGACGGCCCCAGCGCCTCCGCTCCCGACCGGGAGACCGAGGGCCGGTTGCCGTCCGTCTGGCCGCGTCCGCAGCAGATACGAGCCGCGGGTGCGTCCGTGCCGCTGGGAGACGACGTCACGCTGGTGGCCGGCGAGGACACCGACCGCTACGCCCTGGACGCCCTGCGCGACGTGCTCCGGGACGCCGGGGCCCGCACGGTGCGGGAAGTGCGTCCCGGCGCGCCGCTGAAGCGCGGCGACCTGGTGGTCCTGGCCGGTGGAGCGGGCGCCCGGAAGGCGCTGCACGACCTGGGAGCGCCCGAGCGCGGCGACCTCCCGTCCGGCGGCTACCGCCTCGCGGCCGGCCGCATCGACGGGCGGGAGACCGCCGCGCTGGACGGCGCGGGTCCGGACGGACTCTTCCACGCGGTGCAGACGCTGCGGCAGTTGAAGGTGTCCGACGGCGGCACGGCCGGGTTCGCCGGTGCCGTGGTCCGCGACTGGCCGGGGACCGGGGTGCGCGGGACGACCGAGGCGTTCTTCGGCGAGCCCTGGACCCTCGAACAGCGCCTGGAGCACCTGGTCTTCATGGGCCGGACCAAGCAGAACCGCTACCTGTACGCGCCCGGCGACGACCCGTACCGGCAGACCCGCTGGCGCGACCCGTACCCGGCCGGGCAGCGGGACGAGTTCCGCAGGCTGGCCGACCGCGCCCGGCGCAACCACGTCACGCTCGGCTGGGCCGTGGCGCCCGGCCAGTCCTTCTGTTTCGCCTCCGACGAGGACCTGCGCGCACTGAAGCGGAAGGTCGACGCCATGTGGGCGCTGGGTGTGCGCGCCTTCCAGTTGCAGTTCCAGGACGTCAGCTACAGCGAGTGGCACTGCGACGAGGACAGCGCCGCCTTCGGGGACGGTCCGGCCGCCGCCGCACGGGCGCAGGCGCGGGTGGCGAACGCCGTGGCCCGGCATCTGCACCGCCGGCACCCGGGCGCCGAGCCGGTGTCCGTACTCCCGACCGAGTACTACCAGGACGGTTCGACGGATTACCGCCGGGCGCTGGCGTCCCGGCTCAGGCCCGGGATCGAGGTCGCCTGGACAGGCGTCGGGGTGGTGCCGGAGACCATCACCGGCCGCGAACTGGTCGAAACCCGCGAGGCCTTCGAGCATCCGCTGCTCACGGTCGACAACTATCCGGTCAACGACTACGCGCAGGACCGGCTCTTCCTCGGCCCGACCACCGGCCGGGACCCCGCCGTGGCGACCGGCTCCGCCGGGGTGCTGGCCAGTGCCATGCAGCAGCCGTCCGCCTCGCGGATCCCGCTGTTCACCGCCGCCGACTACGCCTGGAACCCCCGCGGTTACGAGCCGTCGGAGTCCTGGAAGGCTGCCATCGACGACCTGTCCGGGGGCAACGCCCGTTCCCGCGCGGCCCTGCAGGCGCTGGCGGGCAACAGCAGCGCGTCACAGCTCGCGGGAGCCGACGGCATCCCCGACGGGGACCGGGAATCGGGGTACCTGCGACCGCTCATCGAGGCGTTCTGGCGGGCGGAGGGCGACGCCTCGGGCCGCAACCGGGCCGGAGGACAGGAGCGGCGCGAGGCGGCGGAGCGACTGCGTGCCGCGTTCCGGGTGATGCGGGGAGCACCGGACCGGATCCCGGCGGGCGCGGGCAGCCTGCGGTCCGAAGTCGCCCCCTGGCTGGACCAGCTGAGCCGGTACGGCCGAGCCGGTGAGCACGCCCTCGACATGCTCGCCGCGCAGGGCCGCGACGAGGGCGCCGCGGCCTGGAAGGCCCAGCGCGAGGTGGAGCGGCTGCGCCGGGAGACCGACGGCTCGCCCGCGACCGTGGGCAAGGGAGTGCTCGACACGTTCCTGAAGCGGGCGCTGGATCGCGCGGACGCCTGGACCGGCGCGGACCGGGCGGGCTCCCGGTCCGCCCTGGACGAGGACCGCTCCGGCCTGACCGCGACGTTCGGGCGCGTCCGCACCCTGCACACGGTGACCGTCCTCGCCGAGCCGGGCGGCGGCGCGTCCCGCATCGAGGCCCGGGTGCCGGGCAAGGGCTGGCAGCGGCTCGGCGACCTGTCCGGCAGCGGCTGGACCCAGGTCGACGGCAAGGAGGTGCGGGCGGACGCGGTACGGCTGTCCCGACCGTCCGGCGGGCGACTCCCCGAGGTGCGCCATCTGGTGCCCTGGTTCACCGACGACCCCGCCGTCCGGGTCCGCATGGGAAGCAGCGAGACGGAAGCCGGGATCGGCGGCGCCTCCCGCACCGTGGCGGCGGAGCTGACCGGCGGCCGACCCGGGACCGTGCGCGGGAGGATCGTCGCCGAAGCACCGGACGGCGTCGACATCGACGTGCCGGACGAGGTCACACTGCCCCGGGGCCGCACCGCGTCGGTGCCGGTCCGGGTCACGGTCCGCCCGGGTACCCCGGCCGGGGACTACGAGGTGCCGATCCGCTTCGGGGACGAGGAGCGCACCCTCACCGTGCGGGCCTTCCCGCGCACCGGCGGCTCCGACCTGGCGCGCCGGGCGCGGGCGGAGTCGTCCGGCGACGAGACCCGGGACTTCCCGGCCTCGGCCGCCGTGGACGGCGACTCCGGGACCCGATGGTCGTCCACCGCCCGCGACGACGCCTGGCTGCAGCTGGAGCTGGACCGCACGGTCCGGCTGGGGCAGGTGGTCCTGCGCTGGGAGGACGCCCACGCGTCCCGGTACCGGGTGGAGGTGTCGGAGGACGGCCGGCGGTGGCGCACGGCCGCGACCGTCGAGGACGGCGCCGGAGGTCGCGAGTCGGTCCGGATGGACGCCCCGGACACCCGGTTCGTGCGGGTGCAGGGCGAGCGGCGGGCGACCCGTTTCGGTTACTCGCTGTGGTCGGTCGAGGCCTACGCCGTGCGGGACTGACGGCACAGCACGGCCACGAGCGGGCGGCCGGGGCCGCGAGGCGCCCGGGGCCGCCGGAATCGGCCGCCCCGGGTACAGAAGTGCCCGGTCTCAGGCGGAGATGCCGTCGATCCGGGCCATCGCGTCGTCCGCGCCGTACGGCTGCAGGTAGGGCAGCCAGCGCGGGTCCCTATGCCCGGTCCCGATGATCCGCCAGGCCAGGCCGGACGGCGGGGCGGGCTGGTGGCGCAGCCGCCAGCCCAGCTCGGAGACATGGCGGTCGGCCTTGGCGTGATTGCAGCGGCGGCAGGCCGCCACCACGTTCTCCCAGGCGTGCTGGCCCCCGCGGCTGCGGGGAATGACGTGGTCGACGCTGTTCGCGATGCCGCCGCAGTAGGCGCACCGGCCGCCGTCGCGGGCGAACAGGGCTCGTCGGGTCAGGGGGACGGGTCCACGGTAGGGAACGCGCACGAAGCGCTTGAGTCGTACGACGCTGGGGGCGGGGACGACACAGGTCGCGCTGTGCATGAGAGCGCCGGAGTCCTCGAGGCTGACCGCCTTGTCGTTGAGGACCAGGATGAGTGCGCGTCGGAGCGGTACGACGCCGAGTGGCTCGTACGACGCGTTGAGGACCAGGACGTGCGGCACGGTGCCTCCTTGTACGCCGGCGACGCGTGGCTCGCGCCGGGACGATCTGCTCTCAGTCTCCCCTCATGCCTGGTCGGAGCGCCACCACGTACGGGTAACGCATCAGCAGTGTTTTCGACCACACTCCGTTCTTCCCCCGGCACCTGTGCGTTGTCTCTCGAACCGAGCGCCGGGAGGGGACCGATTGCCCCGTTAGTGTGGTTGGTCGGCGCACATGTGCCGGTGAGCGGGACCGCACCCCGGCGGTCCCAGTCCCACACGGAAGGTTCCCCGCTGTGTCCTGGATCCCCGCGGACGGCTCGGCAGACACACCGTCCTCGCTGCTCGAGGCGCAGAATGACGCTTCCCAGGCCGCCGGTTGGCTGCAGGAGAACTGGGAGACCTGGCTGAGCGCCGGGCTGCGCATCCTGTTGATCGTCGTGATCGCCCTGGTGCTGCGGACCGTGGTCCGCCGGGCGATCACCCGCTTCATCTCCCGGATGAACCGCACGGCCCAGGCGGTGAACGGGACCGCGCTCGGCGGCCTGCTCGCCAACGCCGAGCGACGCCGGCAGCGCTCCGAGGCCATCGGCTCGGTGCTGCGCAGCATCACGTCGTTCGCCATCCTCGGCACGGCTGCACTGTCGGTGCTGTCCGTCCTCGGCATCTCGCTGGCGCCGCTGCTGGCCTCGGCCGGTGTCGCGGGCGTGGCGCTCGGTTTCGGGGCACGGAACCTGGTCACGGACTTCCTGTCCGGCGTCTTCATGATCCTCGAGGACCAGTACGGCGTCGGCGACACCATCGACGCGGGCGTGGCCTCCGGTGAGGTCATCGAGGTAGGCCTGCGGGTCACCAAGCTGCGGGGCGACGAGGGCGAGATCTGGTACGTCCGCAACGGCGAGGTCAAGCGGATCGGCAACAAGAGCCAGGGCTGGGCGACGGCCACGGTCGACGTCCAGGTCCGCTACGACGAGGACCTCGAACGGTCCAGGGCCGCCATCCTCGAGGCCGGCGAGGGAATGACCAAGGACGAGCCGTGGAGCGAGCGGCTGTGGGGCCCCGTCGAGGTGCTGGGGCTGGACTCGGTGACGCTGGACTCGGTGATCGTCCGGGCTCAGGCCAAGACCATGCCCGGCAGATCGCTGGACGTGGCGCGGGAGCTGCGCTGGCGCATCAAGCAGACGTTCGACGAGGCCGGGATCCGGATCGTCGGGGGCGCCGCCGGGGCTGCCGCGGAGGAGGCCGCGGACCCGGCGGCCGGCGTCGCCGCACCGTCGTCGCTGGCCAATCCGGTGTCGCCGCAGTCGGTCGCCGCCTCGCCGATCCCGCCGTCCACCGCGAAGTGATCCTTCGGCCGCCGGACTTCTTCCCCGGCCGGCCGTCGCCCGTTTTGCCCGGAACCGCCCCAGGAGCGGCTCCGGGAGACGGCAGGCGGAGAAACGGGCATGCGGCTCGCGGCGTGGGCGGCGGCTCCACGTACACTCTGAACTCGTCGACGGTTTCGCCCGGTTGCGCGACACACTCCCGCTGACCGAGCCGGTCCTGGCCGATCCGGCCGAAGACCGGCTGGAGCACTTCGCCGACCGGACGGCCGGAGCGGACGGCGTTTGACGTCACCCGAGGCCCGGGCCCATGATCACCCGGAAATGGGGAGGGGACGTCTTGAGCGCCGACACGGCAGAGCGGTACCGCTTGTTCGCATCGCGGGAGGCCCGGGGGCACTCCCCCGCCTACGAGGAGCTGGCCCGGGAGGTCGCCGGTGACCCGGCCCTGCTCGCCCTGATCGGCTCCCTGCCGCCCGAGCGGCGTCAGCCGAACCTGCTGCTGGGCGCGGTGCGCTTCCTCGGCGGACCGCTCGACGGCTTCGCGGCCTTCCGCGCCTGGACGGCCGCGCACTGGGACGACGTGCGGGCCGTCATGATGCGCCGCCGTACCCAGACCAACGAGCCGGGGCGCTGCGCCACGCTGCTTCCGCTGCTCGCGTCCCTGCCGCAGCCACTGGCCCTGATCGAGGTCGGCGCCTCGGCCGGGTTGTGCCTGTACCCGGACCGCTACCGCTACCGGTACGACACCGGGCACGCGCTGGGGCCCGCCGGCAGCCCCGTGGTGCTGGCCTGTGAGGCGACCGGGCCCGTCCCGCTGCCGGATCAGCTGCCGGAGATCGCCTGGCGGGCGGGCATCGACATCAACCCGCTGGACGTCCGCGACGACGAGGACGTGCGGTGGCTGGAGTCGCTCGTCTGGCCGGAGCAGGAGGATCGCCTCCAGCGGCTGCGCGGCGCCGTCGACGTGGCGCGGGCCGAGCCGCCGCACCTGGTGCGCGGCGATCTCAACCGGACGATCCGCGAGCTGGTGGCCGCGGCGCCGTCCGGGGCGACGCCCGTCGTCTTCCACAGCGCGGTACTGGCGTATCTGCCGCCGGAGGAGCGCGAGGCGTTCGCCGCGACGATGCGTGAGCTGCCGTGCCGCTGGATCTCGAACGAGGCCGTCGGCGTCCTGCCCTCGGTGGCCGAGCGTCTGGGACGCCCGGTGCCGGAGGACCGGACGGTGTTCGCCCTCGCCCTGGACGGACAGCCGGTCGCCTTCACCGGTCCGCACGGCCAGTTCGTGCAGTGGTTCGACCGCGCGGATTGAGCTCCAGCCGCCAGTCGTTGCAGCGGAGCGGGTTCCCCTTCGGGTACTCGAAAGTCGCACGCGCCCAGGAGCGAGAAGCCCAGCCGGCGGCAGACGGCGTTGGACGCGTGGTGCCCGACGGACGGGAAGGCGTGCAGGTGGCGGTGGGTGCCCTCCGTCCGTGCCGCGGCGATCAGTTCGCGCCCCGCCGCGACCGCGATCCCGCGCTTCTGAAAGGCCGGCAGGACGCCCCAGCCGGTCTCGTACACGGTCTCGTCCCGCCAGGACCGCTCCCAGAAGCCGATGCTGCCCACCGCCTCGAGATCCGGCAGCAACACGATGCGGAACATGCGTCCGGTGCCCGGAGGGCCCACCCGGAGGTAGCGCCGGTGACGGTCGAGGAGACGCTCCTCCGGCTCCGGGCCGCCGAGATGTTCCGTCATCTCCGGGGAGTTGAGGCCGCGCAGCAGGCCGAGGTCGCCGTCGGCCCATCCCTCGAGGCGCACCCCGGTGCCGTCCGTCCGCTCGCCCATGCTCGCTCCTGACATCGGTCCGGGTCCCTTCCCGTCGCCCTTCCTATCGGCGGACGGAGAGCCAGGAAAGGGGGCAACGGCACTCGTTCGGCTGAGAGGGCGGGTCGGCGAGGCTGCGGAACCGAACGCTCCGGTGACATGCGGCAAGGTCAGAGCACTCCCCCGCAGGCCGCCAGGACAACCGTTCGTCCCGGATTCGAACAACTTCCGGGCAATGCGGCTGTGCGACGGCCTCCCTGCGGCCATACTGCTGGCCGGGGTACCCGTGCTGCGCCGACCGGACCGGCGGGGACAGCACCGGCGAACGAGGGGGAGGTCCCGTGGCACAGCCGCCGAGCGGCGGTCGGGGCATCCACGGCCTCACCGGAAACAGCGCTTCCGGTCCGGGACGGGCAACGCTGCCCCTGCCGGGCAGCGGCCCGCACGCCACCGGACTCCCGCGCCAGGGCGGCGGCTCGGGCACGGACCCCGCGGCGGGCCCGGGCGCGGCCGGAGCGAAGGGCGCCGGCAGGCTCCGCCGGGCGACCACCGAACCGGGCCGCCTGCGCGCCCTCGGCACGCTCCTCGCCGTGCTGATCCTGGGATTCGGCACGATCACCGCCTGGCAGGTGTCCGACCGCGAGGCCGCGGCCGCCCAGGTGGCCGGCCGCAGCGAGCGGCTGTGCGCGAACGCCGCAGGAATCCACCGGGCCCTCGCCGACGCCGACACCACGGCCGCCGCCGGCTTCCTGGCGGGCGGCGCGTGGCCGCGAAGCGTCCGGGAGCGCTACCTGCGGGACATCGACACCGCCTCCGCGCTCCTGGTCGAAGCCGCGGCCGACGGCGGCGCTCCGGACTCCGCGAGCCGCGCCGTCGCCGAGCTCAACGAGCAACTCCCGCGCTACACCGGCCTGGTGGAACAGGCGCGCGCCAACCACCGTCAGGGCCTGCCACTCGGCGGCGCGTACCTGCGTTACGCCCATGACCGGATGCGCAGCGAACTGCTGCGGGCGGCAGAGGAGTTGTACGCCCTCCGGGCCACCCGGCTGGAAGCCGAGCGCTCGCGTGCCGAGGCACGGCCGTGGCCGGCGCTCGGCGCGGGCGCCGTCGTCCTCGTCGCGCTGCTCGCGGTCCAGAGCCGCGACCGGCGGCGGACGAAACGGATCCTCAACCTCGGGCTGCTCTCCGCCACACTGGCGTCCGTGGCCGCGCTCGCCTGGCTGGCAGCGGGTCACGAGAGCGCCCGCTCCCGGCTCTCCGACGACGGCGGCCCCGCCTCGCGGTCGGTCCGGCTGATCGACGAAGCCCGCATCCAGGCCCTGCAGGCGGGCGGCGACGAGAGCCTGACGTACGTCGCCGGCGGATCGGTGCCCACCCGGGACGGCGAGGACTTCTACGAGGCCTCCTACCGCGAGCGGATGACACGCCTCACCGGCGACGTCCGCGGCTCCGGTGCGGGGGACGGCTCGATCCTGGCGCGCGCCGGGCAGTCCGCCGACGACGCCGAGGGCCGGCGGCACGTCCGCGCGGCCGTCGCCGACGCCGCCGAGTGGCGGGAGCGCCACGCGGCGGCCCGGACGAAGGACGAGGCCGGGGACCACGCGGGCGCGCTCGCCCAGGTCATCGGCGACGGACCCACGACCCGCGAGTCCTCCGACCGGGTCGACACGGCCCTGTCGGCGGCCCTGGGGCACGAGCGGCTGGAACTACGGGAGGCGGCCGGCTCCGCCCGTGACATGCTCGGTGAACTCCCTTTGGGAGCAGCTCTGTTGACGTCGATCGCCACGGTCTGTGCACTGCTGGGCATCGGCCGCAGACTGGCGGAGTACCGGTGAGAGGGGGCCCGGCCATGCAGACGGCGCGTTCCCGGGCGCTCCGCGGCCTGCGCGGTGCCGCGGTGTCGGCGGCGCTGGTGGTCTGCTGCACGTCTCCGGGCCCGCCCGCGGCGGCGAGCAAGCCCGGCGCGGGCTCCGTGCGCGCCGCGGCCGGTACCGCCGGATCGCCCGTGGCGGCGTCGGCAGCAGCGCCCGCGCAGGCCCGTGGGCGGCAGGCCACCTGCGACGCCCCGGAGGCCAGTCTGCGACCGTCCGGGAAGAGCGGCCCTGCCGTGAAGCGGATCAGGAAGCGCGGCATGCTGATCGCCGGGGTCGACCAGAACAGCTACCGGTGGGGCTACCGGGACCCGGCCACCGGCGAGTTCGCCGGCTTCGACATCGACCTGGTGCGGGCCGTCGCGAAGGAGGTCCTCGGCGACCCGGACAAGGTCCTCTACCGTCCCGTCCGCACCAACCAGCGCATCCCCGCACTGCTCGGGGGCAAGGTCGACCTCATCGCACGCACCATGACGATCAATTGCGACCGGATCGGCCACGTCGCCTTCTCCACCGTCTACTTCGTGGCCGGCCAGCAGGTTCTCGCGCCGAAAGGCTCCCCGGTCAAGGGCTTCGACGACACCCTGCGCGGCCGGACCGTGTGCACGGCCAGGGGCTCGACCGGCGCGACGGAACTGGCCGAGGAGACCCACGACGCGGACGTCCGGCTCGTCGCCGACCAGCTCGACTGCCTGGTGCTGCTCCAACTCGGCCGGGTGGACGCCGTGATCACGGACAACGCGCTGGCCGCGGGGCAGGCGGCGCAGGACCCGACCGTGGAGCTCGTCGGCGAGCCGTTCACCCGGGAACCGTACGGCCTGGCGATGCGGCCCGGCGACGAGGACCTGGTGCGCCGGGTCAACAAGGTGCTCAAGGCATATCGCAAGGGCGGCGCGGACAGTCCTTGGTCGAAGGCCTACGACCGGTGGCTGAAGGACGACCTCAGGGGCGTCACGGGGCCGCCGAAGGCGAAGTACCGCGACCGACCGAGGACCACGCCGCACACGGGCACTGCAGAGAGGTGATCAATGGAGGCCTCCGAACCCACCGGTCCGGCGCCGGAGCGGGAGGAGACGGACCGGGCGGTGGCCCGCCTGGGCGCCGAGCACGAGGCCGTGGAGACCTCGTTGCTCGCCCTCCAGGACCACGCGGGGCGGAGGCTGCTCGAGGGCGCCCGGCTGAGCGGCGCCACGGCGCACCGATGGCAGGGGACGGAGCGGACGGTCGTCCGGCTGTGGGCTCACTTCGACGCCTACACCGAGGCCGTGGCCCGGGTCCGGGAGGTGCGCGGACGACGGCGCTGGCCGACGGCCGGGGAGTCCGCCGAGCTGCGGGAGTTGTTGCACGGCCCGTGCGTGACCGTGACCGTCCCGGACGACGAGGCCGACGGCACCGCCGCTCCGGACGGGGACACCGCCGGTGGGCCCGCGTCCGGGCCCGCCACCGAGCAGTTGACGCTGCGCGAGGTCGTCGAACGGATCAACTCCTGGTACGCGCGCGCCCTGGACGTCGTCGCGGCGGCCGAGACCGTCTGGTCCGCGCTGCCCGCGCGGATCGACCTGCTCGCCGCGGAACTGCGCCGCACCCACGCTCTCGCACACTCCGTCGGGGTCCGGCCCGGCGAGCATCCGGCGGGCGACGACCTCGCGCGCATCGCCCGGGAACTCACCGCTCTCCGGGACGAGGTCGTGTCCGACCCGCTCGCGTTCTGGGTTCCGGCGAGCGGGAGTTCGGCCCCCGGGGGCGGACGCCCCGACACGGTCCGCTACGACCGGGCGGCCCTGGCCCTGGAGGACGTCCGCCGCGAGATCGAGGCGGTTCTGGACGTGCGCCAGGACGCCGAGCAGCGGCTGTCCCAGCTGCGCGACCTCCTCTACCGGGCCGAGCGCACCTTCGCCGAGGCACGGCAGGCGCGGGGCGAGGTCCTGGCGAAGATCGCGGCCTCGGAGGTCCCCGTCGTCAGCGGCCCGCCCGTCGCGCTGAGCGAGCAGGTCGCAGCGGCGGCCGACTACCGCAGGCGCGCCCAGTGGCACCGGCTCGCCCCGCTGCTGGACCGGCTGGAGGAGCGGGCGGAGGACGAACTGCACCGGGCCCGCGAGTCGTTGACCGCGGTCACCGCGCCGCTCGCGCTCCGGGCCGAGCTGCGCGGCAGGCTCGACGCCTGCCGGGCGAAGGTGGCCCGGCACGGTGTGGACGGCGACCCCCTGCTGGCCGACCGCTACGACACCGCCCGCCGGCTGCTGTGGAGCGCCCCCTGCGACCTGCGCGCCGCCGAGCGGGCCGTGCTGCGCTACCAGCGGGCGGCCGCGGAGTCGGTGGTTCCGCGGCAGGCAGGCGCACCGGGCGGCGCCGCGTCCCCGGAGGGCGCTGCGGGCGGCATGCCCGCGGAAGGCGGGTCGCAGGCATGACGAGCTCCTGCGGGCGGCCCGGTTGCGACGGCGCCCGCGCCACCGCCGGCAACGACCCGGACTGCGCCGACTGCGCGCCTGCGGTCCCCGGTGGCGCCCTCTCCACGGACGGCTTCCTGGGCCCGGCGCCCACCGGCGTCACCGCGTCCGCCGCGCCACGGGCCGGCGGACGCACCGTTCCCGACCCCCGCCTGCCGCCGGACGGCTCCTTCGTCGGGACCTCCCGCACCCTCGGCTCGCGCCGGTCGGTGCCGGGCAGGATGCCGCGCAGCGAGTCCCCCGTGCGGTCCGTTCGGGTGCGCCCCGCGACGTCGTCCGGCTGGGCCCCGGGCCGCGGCCGGCTGGGCGCGGGGCTGGTCACCGTCCCCGAGGTGCCGCAGGCCGATCCTCGTACGGCCGTGTCGGCCGACCCTCGTGTCCCGGAGCACCGGCGGTTCTGCGGGCGCGCCGACTGCGGTGCGCGGGTGGGGCGTTCGCGGGGCGGCCGTCCGGGCCGCACCGAAGGATTCTGCACCCGGTGCGGGCACCCGTACTCCTTCGTGCCGAAACTGCACGCCGGCGATCTGGTCCACGAGCAGTACGAGGTCGTGGGCTGCCTCGCGCACGGCGGCCAGGGCTGGATCCATCTGGCCGTGGACCACGCCGTCTCCGACCGCTGGGTGGTGCTCAAGGGCCTGCCGGGAACCGCCGACGACGACGCACTGGCGGTGGCCGTCCCGGTGTTGCGCCACCTCGCCGAGATCGAGCATCCCAACATCGTCCGCATCCACAACTTCGTGGAACACCCCGACCCGCGTACCGGCAGCCTCGACGGCTACATCGTGATGGAGTACATCGGCGGCAGGTCCCTCCGGGAGATCGCCAACGAGCGGACGACGGCCGACCGGGGCCGGCGCGCCCCGCTGCCGGTGGAACAGGCCTGCGCGTACGGCCTCGAGGCGCTGGAGGCCCTCGGACATCTGCACAGTCGCAACCTGCTCTACTGCGACTTCAAGCCGGACAACGCGATCCAGCAGCAGGACCGGCTCAAACTGATCGACATGGGTGCCGTCCGGCGCATCGACGACACCGGCGGCCCGGTCCACGGCACGGCCGGCTACCAGGCGCCCGAAGTCGCCGTCCTCGGGCCCTCGGTGGCCTCGGACCTCTACACCGTGGCCCGCACCATCGCGGTCCTCGTGTTCGACTTCCAGGGGTTCACGACCGTCTACGCGGACAGCCTGCCGCCACCGGAGCACATCGACGTCTTCAACGAGTACGAGTCCCTCTACCGGTTCCTGGTGCGTGCCACCGACCCCGACCCCACCCGACGCTTCGCCTCCGCCGGAGAGATGGCCGAGCAGCTGACCGGGGTGCTGCGCGAAGTGGTGGCCCTGCGCACCGGGCAGCCGCGGCCTGCGCTGTCCGCCCTCTTCGGGCCCGAACTCGGCTGTCCGGCGGCCGACCCCTTCCCCGGCCCCGCCGGGTGGCGGCCGGACGCCGGTCCCGTCCGGGCCGCCCTGGCCCCGGTGGCCGCGACCGCCCTCGCCCTGCCGGTGCCGCACCCCGACCCGGACGATCCGTGCGCCGGCTTTCTCGCCGGGCTCGCTGCGCCGGCCCCGCGGGGCATGCTCACGGCTCTGGCATCGGCTCCCGCCGACTCCGCCGAACGCCGGCTGCGGGAGGCGCGTGCCCTGCTGGAGACCGGCGACCCGCAGGCCGCGGCCGGGGCGCTGAAGGCCGCCGAGGCCACGAACGACGGTGACTGGCGGGTGGTCTGGTACCGGGGCGTCGTCGCACTCGCGGCCGGCGACGCGGAAGGCGCGGCGTGGGCGTTCGACGCCGTTTACGACGCGTTTCCCGGCGAGACGGCGCCGAAGCTGGCCCTGGCCGTGTGCGCCGAACTGCTGGGGCAGGCGGACAACGCCGCCGAGTACTACCGTTCGGTGTGGACCACTGATCCCGGTTTCGTGAGCGCCGCGTTCGGTCTCGCCCGGGTCCGGCTGGCCGTCGGGGACCGGACGGGTGCGGTGCTCGCGCTGGAGTCCGTCCCCGAGGCGTCGGTGCACTCGACGGCGGCCCGGATGGCCACCGTCCGGGCCCGGCTGACAGGTGACGGCGGGGCTCCCGCCGGACCCGACGACCTCGTCGCCGCCGCCTGGCAGGTGGAGCGGCTGCGGGATCTCGGGCTGGACGCGGTGCGCCGGGAGCAGCTGACCGTCGAGGTCCTGAGCGCCGCGCTGGCCGGTGTGCAGACCGGGGAAGCCCGCCGGGCCGTGCACGGCATATCCGGCGCCGGGGACGGGAACCGGCCGGGCGTGGGAGCCTCGCTGCTCGGCAGTCGTCCGGACGAGCGGGGCCTGCGCCTCGGCCTGGAGCGCTCGTACCGGGCACTCGCCCGGCTTGCGCAGCGCGGCGAGGAGAGGATCGACCTGGTGGAGCGGGCCAACCGCTGCCGCCCCAGAACGTGGATGTGAAAGATGCCGCAACAGCCCCGACCGTCCGCCTGTCCGAGGTGCGACGAGCCACTGGAGGCGGGGGACCTCTTCTGCGAGGCGTGCGGTGCGCCCGTGACCGTCCCCGCCGAGACACCGTCCGGCCCCGGGGAGCAGACTGCCCGGTCCGGTGCGCCGGACGCCGGACGGGATCCTCTGCCGGGCGCGACCGCCTGCCCGGACCCCGGCACCCCCGACCCCCGGGTCGCCGGCCCGTTCGGAGTCCCGAGCGTCTCGGACGCACCGCCCGACCCTTCCGGCGGCGGGGACATCGCCGACGTGGCGCTGTGTGTGGCGTGCCGCACCGGGACGGTCGGCGCGGACGGTTGCTGCGAGAACTGCGGGCACGCCCAGCCGCGCGAGCGCGACCACATGGAGCGCGAGGTCGACGGCGCCGCCGCGGTGAGCGACCGCGGGCTGCGCCACCACCGCAACGAGGACGCGTTCGACGTGTCGGTGGCGGAACTGCCGGACGGGACACCGGCGGTCGTCGCGATCGTCTGTGACGGGGTCTCCTCGGCGACCCGCCCCGACGAGGCGTCCGCGACCGCCTCGCGCACCGCCGGCGAGGCGCTGCGCGAGGCGCTGCCGGCCGGTGTCCATCCGCAGCGGGCGGTGCACGAGGCGATCCTGCGGGCGGGCACCGCGGTGACGGCACTCGCCGACGAGCCGGCCGGGGAGGGAACCGAACCGTCGCGCTCGGGCAACGCCCCGGCGTGCACCGTCGTGGCCACCGTGATCGCCTCCGGCATCCTCACCGTCGGCTGGGTCGGCGACAGCCGGGCCTACTGGGTGCCGGACGACCGCACCGCACCGCCCGCCCGGCTGACCGAGGACGACTCCTGGGCCGCCCGGATGGTGGCTGCCGGACTGATGCCGCGGGACCAGGCGTACGCGGACCCGCGGGCGCACGCCATCACCGGGTGGCTCGGTGCCGACGCGTACGAACTCGAGCCGCACACGGCCTCGTACGAGCCGGACGGGCCCGGGGTGCTCGTGGTGTGCACCGACGGTCTGTGGAACTACACGGAGTCCGCAGCCGAGTTGGCGCTCGCCGTGCCCGCCGACGCCCGCACCCGGCCGCTCCACTGCTGCCGGGCCCTGGTCGGGCTGGCCCTCGACGCGGGCGGCCACGACAACGTGACCGTCGCGGTGTTGCCGTTCGTCGTCCCGCCCGGGGCCGCACGGCCCGGCGCCTGACCGGGGGCGGTGGGACCCGGTCCTGCCGTGTGTGCGGCGCCGCGGAACCGCGACGGCGCCGGACCGCGTCGTGCCGGGGAGCGGTACTGTGCGAGGTCGAACGAGGCTCGCACAAGCTGACGAAGCGGCCCTCCAGACGCGCTCCACGAGAACGGTCCGCGTCGAGACATGACGACGGACGGTCCGCGAGGGCCGGGTGAAAGGGGAGCACCGACATGTCGACCTGTCCGAACGGTCACCAGTTGGGTTCGGGCGACTGGTGCGACGTCTGCGGACTGCGCATCACCGGTGCCGCCGGCACCGCAGGGATGAGTCCCGGCGGGCAGGGCAGCCCACCGCCGGGGGCGCCCGGCGGCTACGGATATCCGCAGCCGCCGCAGCCGCCTCAGCCGCCCGCGTACGGCCCCGGCCCCGGGGCCACCGGGGAGTTCTGCCCGCAGTGCGGGACTCCTCGCGCGCCGGGTGCGGCGTTCTGCGGTCAATGCCGCCACGGCTTCGCGCCGCAGCAGGCGCCGGGCGGCTACATGCCGCCGCCGCCCGCGGGCGGCGTTCCGCTGCTGCCTCCGGGTTTCCGGCAACAGCAGCAACCGCCGTCCGCCGCGCCGGGGTTCGACCCGAACCCTGCGCGGCGCGACGCCGAGGCTCCGGTGTACACGCCGCAACCGGTTCCGCCCCAGGGTCTCCACCAGCAGCCCCCGGGAACGCCGCAGCCCCCGCAACCGCCGCCGGGGCAGCAGCCGCAACCGCCCGGCGGCGCGCAGCAGCCCCCGGGCATGCCGCCGTACCAGCAGCCGCCGATGCCCGGCCGGCCCCCGCAGCCGCCGTTCGGCCAGGGCGGCGAGTGGCAGCCGGGGCAGCAGCCGCAGCCCGGGCCCGTACCGGGCGGTCCCGGCGCGGACGGCAGGTTCACGGCGCAGGCTCCGCAGGGGCAGCAGCCGCCGGGCGGGGCCGAGCAGGGCGCGCCGTCAGGGAGCTGGACCGCGGTCATCTCGACGGACCCCGAGTACTTCACCGTGATGATGCGGCGCAGCGGACCCGAGGCATCGGCGCTGAGCATGCCCGCCGCCTCCCCGGAGCAGCAGCTTCCGCTGTCCGGGCAGCAGATCAGCATCGGCCGGCACCGGAACAGCACCGGGGAGTCGCCGGACATCGACCTGTCGCTGCCACCCGAGGACCCGGGGGTCTCGCACCAGCACGCGGTCCTGGTCGCCCGGCCGGACGGCACCTGGGCCGTCATGGACAAGGACTCGACGAACGGGACCACGCTCAACCTGGCGGAGGAACCCGTCCCGCCGTTCGTCGAGATCCCACTGCGGGACGGCGACCGGGTGCACGTCGGCGCCTGGACCACGATCACCGTCCGGCGCGGGTAGGGCACCGGCACCCGGGGGCGCCCGCGCCGGCGCCCCCGACGGCAGGGCCCCGCTCGGTACGCGCAGACGGAGAGCGGGCCCCGGTGTCCGCTGCCGGGACTGCCGCCGTCGCCCGTCTGGCAGCATGGGGGTGTGACTGAGATTCGGCGCGGCGCACTGCAGCAGCAGACGTTCTACGAGCAGGTCGGCGGAGAGCCGACCTTCCGCAAGCTGGTGCACCGCTTCTACCAGGGGGTTGCCGAGGACCCGCTGCTGCGGCCGATGTACCCGGAAGAGGATCTGGGCCCGGCCGAGGAGCGGCTCGTGCTGTTCCTGATGCAGTACTGGGGCGGTCCCCGCACCTACAGCGACAACCGGGGGCACCCGCGGCTGCGCATGCGGCACGCGCCCTTCACCGTGAACCGGGCGGCCCACGACGCGTGGCTGCGCCACATGCGGGACGCCGTCGACGAGCTGGAGCTGGGCCCGGAGCACGAGAGGGAGCTCTGGGACTATCTGACCTATGCGGCCGCCAGCATGGTCAACAGCGCTGACTGAGCCGGGGCAGCGGCAGGTGCCCGCCCGGGCCGGGTCGGCCTCCGGCGACGTCAGACCGGGCTGACCGTCAGGCCGGAACCGCTGCCCGGCCGGCGCACTGCCACCGAGCCGTACGGGGTGCGCAGGCGCAGCCACGGACCGGAGGCCAGGAGCACGGGAGGCGCGTCGTCCTCCAGTACGGCCGCCCCGCCCCCGGAGCGGCCGGCCGGCGCCTCCTGCCGCACGGGCCGGAGGAACCCCAGGGCGTGCGCCGCATGGACGGCCCGCAGCGGCAGTTCACTTCCGCCGAGGGTCCGGGACCAGATGTCCCGGCCGATGACGTCCAGTTCGGCTCGCGTTCTGCGTTCCTCCGGGACGTTCTCGGTGCGCTCGCGGAACTCGGAAACCGCCGCGGCGACGGCGCTGCGCAGCGCGGTGGTGCCGGGGATCCCGTCGAGCCGCTGCCAGCCGCCCCGGGGCGGCAGCAGACCGGCCCACGCCGGGCCGGTCACGGATTCGGGGACCTCGACGGCGAGGCCGGGCCCCGGATCGGCGACGTCCCCCTCGGCCGGGCAACCGGTGTCTCCCGCGGCTGCGTCGAGCGCGTCGGCGAGCCGGCCCGCCGACACCGTCGCGTCCTGCGGGCCGTCGGGCTCCGCGGCGAGCCGGGCGGTTCGTACGGCCAGCACCTCGAAGGCGGCCGGCTGCCCGAACACGGCGAGCACCCCGCCGCCGGCCTGGATCCGAACGGCGGCGCGACGGTCGTAGTGGATCAACCGGGCGAGGAAGGCGGCGAGATCGGCCGCCTCCCCCGCGTCGGCGAGGCGCAGCGCCGTCATGCGGCCACGCCCTCCGGGCTGTCGGCGTCGTCCGCTCCGTCGGTGTATGCCTCGAGGAACGAGCGCTCCTCGGCCGTGATCCTGCGCGGCCGGCCCTCGGCGAGGTTGAACGGGACCACGACGGTGCTCGCCCGGACGTACACCTGCTCGGTGTCCTTGACCTCGTAGGCGACGGTGAGCGATGCCGCGTTGATCCTGGTCACCCAGGTCTCGACGGTCACCGGCTCGTGCCGGTGGACCAGCGGGCGCAGATAGTCGATCTCGTGGCGGGCCACGACGGACCCGCCGGTGAAGGACGTGCTGCCCTCCCCCGGCGCCAGCCGGAACATGAAGTCGATGCGGGCCTCCTCCAGGTAGCGGAGGAAGACCACATTGTTCACGTGCCCGAAGGCGTCCATGTCCGACCAGCGCAGGGGACAGGAGTAGACGTGGCGCACGCTCAGCCCCGCGTCAGCTTCTTGTAGGTGGCACGGTGCGGGCGGGCGGCGTCGGGGCCGAGCCGCTCGATCTTGTTCTTCTCGTAGGACTCGAAGTTGCCCTCGAACCAGAACCACTTGGACTCGCCCTCGTAGGCGAGGATGTGGGTGGCGACGCGGTCGAGGAACCAGCGGTCGTGGGAGACGACCACGGCGCAGCCGGGGAACTCCAGCAGCGCGTTCTCGAGCGAGGACAGCGTCTCGACGTCGAGGTCGTTGGTCGGCTCGTCGAGAAGCAGCAGGTTGCCACCCTGCTTGAGGGTGAGCGCCAGGTTGAGGCGGTTGCGCTCACCGCCGGACAGGACGCCGGCCGGCTTCTGCTGGTCCGGGCCCTTGAAGCCGAACGCCGAGACGTAGGCGCGGGACGGCATCTCGACCTGGCCGACGTTGATGTAGTCCAGCTCGTCGGAGACGACGGCCCACAGCGTCTTCTTCGGGTCGATGTTGGAGCGGCCCTGGTCGACGTAGGAGATCTTGACGGTCTCGCCGACCTTGATCTTGCCGGAGTCCGGGGCCTCGAAGCCCTGGATCATCTTGAACAGGGTCGTCTTGCCGGCACCGTTGGGGCCGATGACGCCGACGATGCCGTTGCGCGGCAGGGTGAACGACAGGTCGTCGATCAGGACCTTGTCGCCGAACGCCTTGTTGAGGTTCTCCACCTCGACGACGACGTTGCCCAGGCGCGGGCCCGGCGGGATCTGGATCTCCTCGAAGTCCAGCTTCCGGGTCTTCTCCGCCTCGGCCGCCATCTCCTCGTAACGGGTCAGACGGGACTTGGACTTGGCCTGGCGGCCCTTGGCGTTGGAGCGGACCCACTCCAGTTCTTCCTTGAGGCGCTTGGCGCGCTTGGCGTCCTTCTGGCCCTCGACCTTGAGGCGGGTGGCCTTCTTGTCGAGGTACGTGGAGTAGTTGCCCTCGTAGGGGTGGGCACGGCCGCGGTCGAGCTCGAGGATCCACTCGGCGACGTTGTCGAGGAAGTACCTGTCGTGGGTGACGGCGACGACGGTGCCGGTGTACTTGGCGAGGTGCTGCTCCAGCCACTGCACGGACTCGGCGTCCAGGTGGTTGGTGGGCTCGTCGAGGAGCAGCAGGTCGGGGGCTTCGAGCAGCAGCTTGCAGAGCGCGACGCGGCGGCGCTCACCACCGGAGAGGTTGGTGACCGGCCAGTCGCCGGGGGGGCAGCCGAGAGCGTCCATGGCCTGTTCGAGCTGGGTGTCGAGGTCCCAGGCGTTGGCGTGGTCCAGATCCTCCTGGAGCTTGCCCATCTCCTCGAGCAGCGCGTCCGAGTAGTCGGTCGCCATCAGCTCGGCGACCTCGTTGAAGCGCTTGAGCTTGGCCATGGTGTCGGCCGCGCCGTCCTGGACGTTCTCGAGAACGGTCTTCGACTCGTCCAGCGGCGGCTCCTGCAGGAGCATGCCGACCGTGTAGCCCGGGGAGAGGAAGGCGTCCCCGTTGGAGGGCTGCTCCAGCCCGGCCATGATCTTCAGGACAGTCGACTTTCCGGCGCCGTTCGGACCGACGACACCGATCTTCGCGCCGGGCAGGAAGCTCAGCGTGACGTCGTCGAGGATCACCTTGTCGCCGTGGGCCTTGCGGGCCTTGCGCATGGTGTAGATGAACTCAGCCAAGAGAAACCGTCCGGCAGTCGTGAAGGGCCAATGTGCGGCTCCGCCCGCGGGAGGGCAGATACACCCATCTTGCCGTACGCCCTGCGCCCGGCGGAAACCCGCCGGTGGCCCGGCCCGCCGCGGGCCGTGCGGCGGCCGCCTCCGGGGCATGCGCGAAGGGCCGGGATCCCGATGGATCCCGGCCCTTCACCACCCTGTGTCGTGTTCAGCCCGACGGAGGGTGAACCGTGTCAGCGGTCCGGATCAGTTGCCGGCCGAGTTGTTCTTCCGGCGAAGGAAGAACACGGTGGCGCCGCCGAGGACGACGAGGGCGATGGCGACGCCCGCGATCGTCGGGGTGGCGCTGTTGGCGCCGGTCTCGGCGAGGTCGCCGGCGTCACCGGCCGGGCTCGGCGCGGAGGACGGCACGGCGGGGCCGGCGGTCTTGCAGTCCAGAACGCCCGAGAAGGTCTTCTCGAAGCCGTTCGGACCGGTGATGGTGAAGTTGTAGGACTGGTCCTCCTTCACCGGGATGGTGACCGTCTCGGACTTGCCCGCCTCGATGGTGTGCTTCACACCGGCGAGCTCGAAACCGAACGCCTCGTCGCCCTGGTTGGACGCGGTGATGGCGAGGCCGCCCTTGACGCAGTCCTTCTCGGCGGAGAGGGCCGGGACGGCGCCCTTCTTGGCCCAGTTCGCGGTGGCCGTGGCGGTGACGGTGCTGACACTGGAGCCGGCCAGGATCTGGGTCTGGCTCTTGGTGCGGCTGACGAACGCGCGGCCGACCTCGACCTTGGTGGAGGCCGTGACGGTGACGGCGCTCGATCCGTCGGGGGTGCCCGCCGGAACGTCGAAGAAGAGCTGGGCGCCGTTGGCGGCGGACGTGACCGCCTGACCGTTCTTGTCGACGATCTTCACGCCGGAGGCGATGTTGCCGACCGCCGGGGCGACCGTGGCACTGGCGGCGTTGGTGCGGACGGTGACGGGACCGAGGCGGTCCCCCGACTTGCCGGAGACGGCGGGGTTCTCGAGGGTGAGCGACGCCGCGGGCTCGGCCACGTTCTGCGCGCTCTTCTCCAGCCAGTCGGCGAGCTTCTCGGCCTGCGGGTCGACGGCCTCGACGTTCGCCTTGTCCGACAGACGCCAGATGGCGACCTGGGTGCCGGCCGCGGCGGTCTTCGCGGTCAACGTGCCCGTCTTGGCCGTGCCGGCCAGCGCGTCCAGATCGTTGACCTGCGGGTAGGAGTGCTGCAGGATCCAGCGGATCTTGCCCGCGTCACCGTTCCGGGCGAGCGAGGACTCGGCCCAGGACTTCTCCTCGTACTGCGCCTCCTTCTGCGTCGGGTTGTGAATGTCGATGCAGTAGGTCTGGATGGTGCCGCCGTTGTCGACGTTCATCTCGAACAGGCCGGCGCTGACCTTCATGTCCCGGCCGCGGTCGTGGATGACCGCGCCGTCGTAGGTCTTGAGGCCGCTCAGAACGGCCTTGGCGCCGCTGTGACCCGCGACCGGCTCGTCGGCCGCGGCCGGGCCGGCGGTCGCTATGGCGCCTGCTGCGATCAGGCCGGAGGCCACGATCGCGGCGGCAAGGCGGGACACGCCCCGCCTACGGACAGAAATCATGTGGTATTCCCCTCGGAGCGAGGCGTGAAGAGGGGTCGCCTCGCATGGAAAACTCAACTTGCCCCCGTGAGTTGGTCAGGATCCTAGGGAGGAAGCGCAACACCCGGCCAAATAATCACACCTGACGCACCATCCGAATCCGAATCGTTATCCGCTGGATCGTTTCGCGCGCGCCATTATCGACATATCGGCAATCCCATTGCTCTCGAAGGCGGCCATAAGCGGACGATCGGTTCGCGACGTGCCCACCCGCAGGCTCTGCCGTTCCGCCACCTCCACGCCGGACCTCAGGGCTCCAACGGAGCTTTTGAGTCCACGAGTTGGTCATCACGACGCACCACGCCAGCGGGCCCATCGGCGGCGGGCTGCCGGCCCGGCAGCCCCGGCTTCGCCGGGGAAACCCTCCGGAATGCGCTCGTCCCCCGGGACAGGTCGTGCCCCACTGCCGTCGCGTCGATATCGGCCGAGGTCCGGCGCTGCCCCTGGTATTCCTCGTCCCGAATGCGCAATCTCCCCCGGACGACGAGCGGTTCGCCCGTCCTCACCGATTCCGCGAGATTTGCCGCGAGCGATCGGCGGGCCCACACCGTGTAGAAGCTGGTGGGCCCGTCCACCCAGGTCTCCCGTGCCCGGTCCCAGTGCCGGCTCGCCGCCGCCAGACGGAACCGCGCAACCGGACCGCCCGCGGCGCCGCCCCTGCACACCACATCAGTCGCGGCGTTCCCCACCACCGTCACCAAGGTCTCGTTCATGAGCCGGCCCCCGTCCGTCACCGTGCCGGACGGCCGACTGCCGCCCGGCTGCATCCATGCTGCAGGAAGGCGGCGATCGCCGCCGGGGGCTGTGGACAGCGTGCCGGGTGTGGACAACTCGGCCACCCCGGCGGGGGTTCGACCGGTCCGGACGCGCAGCGGACACCGCCCGGCGACGCCTCAGGCCCCTCCTGCGCCGATGCCGCCGGACGCAACCAGGTACTGGTCACGCACCTCCTGGTACCGCAGCAGTTCGGCCGCGATCGGCTCCAGCACCCGCGAGCGCCCGCAGGCTGCCGCCGCCTCGCTC
The DNA here is from genome assembly GCF_023703325.1 of Streptomyces meridianus. Taxonomy (GTDB): domain Bacteria; phylum Actinomycetota; class Actinomycetes; order Streptomycetales; family Streptomycetaceae; genus Streptomyces; species Streptomyces meridianus. Next base: position 252,693 of record NZ_JAMQGM010000001.1, on the reverse strand, counting down.
AGCCGCCTCTCCACCTCCTGGCCGTAGCGCCGGGCCGGGCCACGGGCCACCGCACGGCACACCCAGGCCAGCAGCGGTCCGCCCACCACGCTTCCGGCCGTCACCAGGGCGGCCGTCGTCCAGGGGCCCCCGACGGCGCCCAGCAGAGCGGACACCGCCCACCCGGCCCCCACGACCTGGAGCAGCAGAAGCAGCCACTGCACCACGGCCACGACCGACCACCATCCCGGACGGAACAGGCCGCGCCCCACCGGGGACGCCGCCGAGCACACCGAGGAGACCGCCGCCGCGGCATCGTCGAGAGCACGCGGCAGCTCCCGCGCGCCTCTCGTCGCAGCATCACGGACCGCCAGGGACCAGGCCTCGGGCAGCCCCGCTGCCGCCTGCCCGGAGACCACCCGCACCGCCTGTTCCACCATCGCCCGGGACGCCCTCGGCGCCCCGGCCGCCGGCCCACCCGTCGCGTGACGTCCGGTCGCCGGCCCGGGACCGCCGGCGCGGCCCTCCGGGCCCGGTACCGCAGGAGCGGCGCTCCGGGCCGCCGAGGCCGGATCGCCGAGAGTCCCGGCCGGCCGTACCGCGAGGACGCCCCGGATGCCCGGGCCACCGGGCCCGTCCTTCTCCGGATTCCTCCGGCCGGCCCGCCACACCGGCAGCCTGCGAGCCTGCCGCCAGGGCGCGCCGCACACCAGACCCGCCTGCCGCATCCATTCGCGTTCGGCTGCCTGACCGGCCGCCCGCGCCCCGACGGCGTCGGCGAGCCGGGACTCGTACTCCTCGCGCGCGGCCTCGGTCAGCCCGGTGCGGCCGTCGGCGAGGCAGACGGCCCGCAGGCGGTCCGCCGCACCCGTGACATCCGCCGCCAACCGTCGCTCGGGAGCGCCCCGTTCGGCGACGAACGCACCCAGCTGGCTCCTGAGTTCGCCGATCCCCTCGCCCGTCAGCGCGGAGACGGCCAGAACCGCCGCGCCCGCCTCACCGTGCTCGCCGAGGGCCACGCCGTCCTCGTCGAGCAGCCGCCGCAGGTCGTCGAGGACCTGCACGGACGCCTCGCCGGGGAGCCGGTCCACCTGGTTGAGGACGACGACGCTCACCTCCGCGTATCCGGCGAGCGGGCGCAGATAGCGCTCGTGCAGTACCGCGTCCGCGTACTTCTCGGGGTCGACGATCCACACGACCGCGTCCACGAGCCCGAGCAGGCGGTCCACCTGCTCGCGGTGCCCGGGCATGGCCGAATCGTGGTCGGGCAGGTCCAGGAGGACGAGACCCCGCAGCACCGGGTCGTGGAGACGTTGCGGGCGGCGGCGCAGCCGTGGTGGAACGCCCAGCCGGTCGAGCAGGCCATCGGCCCCGTCCGACCACACGCAGGCGACCGTCTCCGAGGTCGTGGGGCGGCGCACACCCGCCTCGGAAACCGGGCCTGCGGCCAGGGCGTTGAAGACGGACGACTTTCCGCTGCCCGTCGCTCCGGCGATGGCGACGACCGTGTGGTCGAGGGAGAGCCGATTGCGCGCGGTCGCCTCCTCGAGGACGCGTCCGGCCTCGAACAATGTGCGGCCGTCGAGGCGGGCGCGCGACAGGCCGACCAGTTCCCGCAGCGCGTCCAGGCGGACCCGCAGCGGCCGGCTGAAGCCCCGGCGCACGGAGCCGGGCGCGAACGGCTCGGGGTGCCCACGGCCTGCGCCGCGGGACGGCGCCGGGATCGTTGCCGATCCGGACTCCCGGAGGCCCGGGAGGGGCGGGCGGTGGCCGCCCGTACGGGGCCCGGCCGGGTCCTGGGCACGGCGGGCGATGAGACCGTCGTCCCAGGCCCTCGGGTCGGCTTCGTCGAGCGCGACGCCCGGTGCCGCGCGCTCCGCGGTGCCCCCGGGGGCGGAGACGTCGCCGGGGTCCGGGCCGTCCGCGCCGTCACCCGCGCCGGACGAAGGAACCGGCGCCGCTTCGGCCTTCCCGGCGGCCCCGGACCGGCCGTGCGGCAACTCCTGCTCGTCCGGGTGGGTCTGGGCCGTCATGGGCTCAACGCTCCTTCTTGAGTGCGGACAGAGCAGCGATCAGTTCCACCTGGTGCTGCGGGGTCACGTCGAGCACGTCGAGTGCTTCCAGGCGCCCGCCGCGCTCGATCTCGACAACGCGGTTAACGGCCTGGGTGAGCAACTGGCCACCGCGTTCGAGGAGTCGTACGGCGCTCATCGCGCCGAGCGATTCCGCGAGCCACTCCCCCGCTGCGGACGCCTCGCGACCGCCGAGCACGGAGACCGCGATGTGTGCGGCGACCCGGTCGGTGTCGGCGCCGGCCCGTTCGGCGTCGCGCACCCCCTCGTCCGCCAGCTCTTCGATACAGCGCCGCCAGCGCCGGACGGCGGCTCCGATCCGGCCGACGGCGTCACCGGTGTCCGCCGCGGCGCGGGTCTCGAAGGCGGAACGGGATGCCCGGTCGCGGCGCCATGCGCGGGCCGTCTGTTCGTCGGCGTCGGACACGACGCAGTTCACCAGAGCGGTGAGGCTCTCGACGAGAGCGTCGAGGAGCTCGCCGGGGCTGCTGACCAGCGGGTGGTTCTGCCAGCGCGTGAGCGCGTCACCGGCGAGCACGGCTCCGTCCGTCACCTCACGGCGCACCCGTTCGGCGGCGTCGGCGTAGGCGTCCTCGACGACCTGGGCCATGCGGACCGCTGCCGCGTACTGGGCGGCCGAGGCGCCCGCCAGGTCGGGCATGCGTGCGCCCAGCGACGCGATGACCCCGTCGGCCGTACGGCTGACGACGGCTGCGCGGGCCACCGGGTCCACCGCGTGCTGGACGAGCCAGCCGCGCAGTCCGGCGATCGCGGTGGACGGCAGCAGACCGTTGCCGCCGCCCGCCGACTCGGGCAGCTCGGGGATCGTGAAGCGGGGGACGTGGCCGAGGCCCGCCCGGTCGAGGAGCGCGCCGTACTGTCGGGAGACGTCCTCGGCGACCTGGTGCGGGACCCGGTCGAGGACCGCGACGAGGCTGACGTCGTACTCCTTCGCCGTCCGCAGCAGGTTCCACGGAACGGCGTCGGCGTAACGGGCCGCCGTGGTCACCAGCACCCAGACGTCGGCGGCGGAGATCAGCTCGGCCGCGAGGTCGCGGTTTCGGATGACGAGCGAGTCGATGTCGGGCGCGTCCAGCAGAGCCAGACCCGGGGGCAGGTTCCGGGACGTCTCCAGGCGGAGTTCGGGCGGCCCCTCCTCGGGGCGCTCGGCGGCGCATCCGTAGCCCTCGTCGCGGGATCCCGGCAGCGGGTCGCCGGGGGCTGCGCGGGGCGGCGTCCAGACCCGGGTGAGGTCGGGCAGAACGCGCCGGCCGGCGAACCAGTGCTGGTCGTCCGGGTGACAGACGAGGACGGGCGTGCGGGTCGTCGGCCGCAGCACACCGGCGGCGCTGACCGGGGCGCCCACCAGGGAGTTGACGAGCGTGGACTTCCCGGAGCCGGTCGAACCGCCGACGACGGCGAGGAGCGGCGCTTCGGGGGCTCTCAGCCGCGGCAGGAGGTAGTCGTCGAGCTGGGCCAGGAGCTCGGCACGATTGCGGCGCGCTCTCTGGGCTCCCGGCAGGGCCAGCGGAAAGCGTGCGGCGGCGACACGGTCGCGCAGAGCGGACAGTGCGTCGAGCAGTTGGGGCCGTACTTCCAAGGTCGCCACATGCGAAGAATGCCCAATTTTGGTGGCGTTTTGAAGCGTATGCGCATCTCTGCGCGCCGCCCGACCGGAGGAACCGGAGGGGGCCGATCGCACGTCCGGGCATAACGAGTCCACAACACCGGCAACACCGGACGCCAAAGGGCGTGCAAAATTCATACGCGCCTGCGATTATCGGGACCGCTTCACTGAAAATCCACAAGGTGTCACGGAGGTGAAGCATCCGGGACGAGGCGTCCAGCGTCCTATCCTTGTCCCCGGCAAGGCCACGGAACCGCCGCCCCGGCGCCGCCACCGCGCGGCCCAAGGGGCGGGCCGAGGCCCTCCGGGACCGGGACAGGCCGCGGCCACCATCCGGCCCCCGTAGCTCAGTGGATAGAGCAGGCGCCTTCTAAGCGCTTGGCCGCAGGTTCGAGTCCTGCCGGGGGCACCTCTCATCGGCCCCGCTTCGGCGGGGCCTTTCTGCTGTTCGGAGCGGCCTTCCCGGGCTGCAGGCGAGCGCCGGACCCTCTCGGCTCGGGACTGCGCCCCCGTCCGTACGGGGCGAGTACGCGCAGGCTCCCTCTCGCGCGCGGGTCGCCTCATCCACGGCATTCCGAGCGCAGGCCGAACGATGGAGCGCCAGGCAGCATCCCGTGGCACACCGTCGTGATCGTGAGCATGATCGCCGCTGTCACGGCCGCCGATAGGCCCCGCCCTCGACGTTCCGGGGTCTTGGTGAGCAGCACACCGATACGGTGACCGGATGCCGATCAGGAAGTTCCAGGTCACCTTCGACTGCGCCGAACCCGAGCGCCTCGCTCGTTTCTGGTGCGAGGTGTTGGGGTATGTCGCACCGCCGCCGCAGGGGTTCGCCACCTGGGAGGACTTCGATCGCTCACAGCCACCCGAGCAGCAGAATTCGTGGGCCGCCTGCAGTGATCCCTCAGGGGTGGGCCCGCGGCTGTACTTCCAGCGCGTCCCCGAAGGCAAGGTCGCCAAGAACCGGGTTCATCTCGACGTGCGGGCCGGCACCGGACTCGTGGGTGCGGAGCGCCTCGCCACGCTCGAGGCGGAATGCGCGCGACTGGTCGCGCTCGGCGCCGTTCACGTGCGAACGCTGCCGGCCGATGACGACAACGAGTCGTGCATCGTGATGCAGGACATCGAGGGCAACGAGTTCTGCCTCGACTGAGAGGCTGCGACCGTGCCGTCGTCCTGCCCCCATGGGCCGGGACGACGACACGAGGCAAGCCAGCTCCCGTTCGGCCGGTGGAGACCACCGGCCGAACGGGCCGTCGCCCGGCTCGTCCGCCACGGAAACCGCAAGCCCCTCCACCGCGGCACCATCAGGAACGACACTTGCCGCGACAATCCCCTTGCCGAGGTGATTCCGGGGAATTCGCCCCCGGAAACCGCTCACGGCTTGAAGTACTCCGACATCAGGCGGCTGACCCATTCCGGCTGCTCGACGTTCACCGGGCAGAACTCCGCCATGGCCGGCTTCAGGTCGATGACCGGCGTGCCCGAGACCGCGTCGAGGCCCACCACCGTCAGTTCGCGGCCGCGGACGGATTCGACGGCGCAGCACGTCGACCCGATGCGGTTCGGCCTGCGGGGGCCGCGACCGGCGAAGACACCGACGGGCGGGAGGTCGGAACGGCCGCGGTAGGGGCGGGGTTCGCGGTGGTCGTCGAGTTCCGGGAACCGGTCGAAGACGAACAGGACTTCCACGTGGGAGAAGCCCTCCAGACCCTGGAGGCACGCCTCCCCGAAGCGCTCGTCGACGGTGATCGTGCTGCGGACGGCACCCCAGTTGTCCGTGTGCTGGACGTCCGTCCGGTCGTTCCGGACCGTACCGATCGGCGTGATCTCGAAGCTCGGCATGGCCGGAGGCTATCCCCACCGCCGTCGCGCCCGCAGGCCGTCAGTAGCGATGGCCGGGCCAGTGCGGATCCGCCCAGCGTTCCTCACCGGAGAGTCCGAGCAGTCGTATTCGGTGCTGCAGATCTTGCAAGGCGCCGGCGTTGCGGAGCCGGCGTCCGGCGGGACCGAGGAGCCAGGCCACCAACTCGGCGCGCATCTCGTCCTCGTCGTGCTCGTACCAGTTGACGTACCACGGCAGCCTGTCGCCCAGCAGCTCGCACTCCCACTCCTGCGCCGCTTCGACGAGGCGCCGATCGCTGAGGCACCCGGTCCGCTCGTCCCAGTCGGCGAGCCAGGGACCGAGCGTGCCGGACTCTTCGGCGCACATCGCCAGGACCTGGTGCGCCGGGACGACCGCCTCCGGATCGGTGAGGCTCTGCACCCACCACGCGTGGAGAAACTCGCGCACCGCACCAGCCTGATCGTCGGGCCACTGCTGCCAGCGTCCACGGGCGAAGGAATCCCCTGCCTCCTCCAGCCCGAAGAGGGGTTCGACGCGACCGGCGACCAGGTCGGCGGCGAACTGGGGCAGGATGCGGCGCAGTACGGCCGCGTGGTCGAGCCAGTCGACGGCCTGCCAGGTCCGGCGCAGGAGATCCGGATCCAGCCCGACGTTCGGCGTCTTCAGCAGGGAGAGCTCGTCCGGGCTTCCCCAGTGGCACTCGCAGTTGCGCTCGTCCGGATGTGCCGTCATGCCGTGGAAGGTCACGAAGAGGCCGGCCAGGGCGGCGCCGAGCCGGCGGCCGGAGGGATCGTCGGTGAGATGCATGGTGGATGCCGGGCCTTCGAGGACTCCGGAACAGCTTCCACCGCCCGAAGATCACCACCTTACCGGGCCGGGCAAGCGCGGGCCGCAAGTTCGGGTCCCTGCCGGGGGCACACGGACAGCACCACCGACGGACCGTCCTCGGGGCGGGTCTTCTTGCTGGCCGGGAGATGCACCCGGAGAAGCTCGCGGCCACGGCGGGCACAGCCAGGGTCGGCGCCCCACCGGCACTGGGGGCCCACGGCGCAATTGCGGGACAACCACGGCCCCCGGTGCCCGAACGCAGATCACGCGAGTTCCGACCGCAGCCAGGACCGTTCCGCACGGCTGGTGGCTCGGGCGACGAGGAGCATGCCGCGACGGTACGGGTCGTGAACCTCCTCGGCACTCAGCGGCTTCTCCCCCTCGAGGAAGAAGCTCGCCGGCTGTTCCAGGAACTCCAGCCGCCGGCGCAACACCCGGTGCCGCTCGCCCGCGTCGGGCAGTTGGGAGAGAAAGGCCAGGACCGTGAAGAAGCGGCTGCTGTCAGTGATGTCCAGATCTTCGGGCTCGCGGAGCCGGCGCAGCAACTCGGCGCGGCCGGCCGGCGTCAGCCTCAGGGTGTGGCGCTGGGCGGCCGAGGCGCCGGGCTCCGCCGTCCGGTCCAGCCAACCGGCCCTGACCAGGCGGTTGATCGCCGGATAGAGGCTGCCGTCACTCACCGGGCGGGAGTGGCCCGAGAGTTGCGCGATCCGGCGGCGCAATTGGTACCCGTGCAATGGCCCCTCGGCAAGGAAACCCAGGATCGCAAGTTCCAGCATGCTGCTACTCTCGCACATCGAATCGAGGTACCTCGATTCGATGTATCAGGGTGGGGATGACACGTGACATACACCGAAACATGGGTGACCGCACGGGCGCGCGACGCATACGAACACGGTCTGGCCTCGTTCGACCTGCGCCCCGAGCGGACGGCGCTGCTCGTGATCGACATGCAGGACGAGTTCGCCCGGCCCGGTTGGAGCCCCTACTGGGTGCCGGCGGCCACAAGAATGGCGCCCAGGCTGCGCCGGCTGATCGCAGCGTGCCGGGCCGCCGAACTTCCGGTGATCTGGAGCGTCTTCGACGACACGCATCTGGGGCTCGACCGGCCGCGCACCCTGTCCTGCCTCCCGCACGTCGCGACGGACTGGCACCGGCCGAGCCCTGCCGGGGTCTGGGAACCGATGGGCTACCGCAAGGACGAGGTCCTCATCCGTAAACCCTCCTACGGCGCCTTCTACGACACCCCGCTCGACACGGTGCTGCGCAACCTCGGCTGCGACACGGTTGTGGTCACCGGAACACTCACCAACTACTGCTGCGGCACAACGGCCCGACAGGCGTACGAACGCGGCTACAAGGTCGTCTTCGGATCAGACGTCACGGCCACGGACGACGAGTCCAGGCAGGAGCCGGAACTCGCCGTCCTGCGCAAGGGCTTCGCGCTCGTGCTGACAGCCGATGAGATCGAGGCTCGGGTGGCTCATGGTCCGGAATCACGGTCGGAGGGGTGAACAGCAGAACGTCTCCGGGCCTTCCCGTCCCCCCGCGGCATGATTGCCGTCCTGAAGTGGTGTCCCGCCGACCGTGATGTGGATGCCCCGAACCCGCCCTCACCGTTCCGGATCTGCACGTGGTGATGTGCTGTGTGCTGTGCACGGTCACCTGTGCGCGGTGCTGAGCTGCTCTGTGTTCAGGGGAATCGAACCCCCGCGCTGCTCTTCGCGCGCCAGGAGAGGGCCGGATGAACCGCCGGCCCGCGGTGTGTGCACGCTTCCGTGACGGCTACCTGCTCCACATCCTCGGGTCCCGCTCAGTCCAGGAGGTCGGCCTCCCAGTTCGTCCGCTGGATCCGCGTGTCGAGCTCACGGAGCTCCCGCGCCAGCACGTCTGCCTGCGCCCGGAGCTCCGCAACGGGCAGCGCGGGAAGCATCATCAGTTCGGACCGCAGCTGCCGTGAGTAACCGCGCTGGTCGCTGCCGGCAGCAGCGTCGGCCGCGGCGGTGACGACGGCGTGGCGCAGCCGCAGCACGTCGCGCCGCGCCAGTGCGTCGGTGATCGTGCCGTGCTCCCCCATCACCACAGCCGCGTTGGTCCGGTTGATCCGCCGGATCAGGATCTGCAGGGCGTCGAGCGCCTCCCCCGCCTCGACCAGCAGCCGTGCGGCGTCCTCGGCGGGCGTCTCACCCTCCTGATAGCGGGCGTTGCTCACGATGCGGGAGCGCAGCTGCTCCACGCGCCGTGTCGCGTCGGCCCGTTCGGCCAGCGCCTCGGCAAGTTTCAACGTTCACACCCCCATTGCTGCCCTGGTGCAGCTCCGGCCCGAGTATGCGGTGTCCCATCCTCCGGTGCACGCGAATTGATCAGCGCGGAGAATGCAGCGGTCATTCGCGACGGCCGTACCACCACACGGCCAGAAGGAGCGGGCTCCCTCAACGGGGGTCACCCCGGACTACCGCGGCTGCCAGGCGCGTACGAGGTCCTCCGGTCCCCAGTGCGCGGCCAGGGGCAGCCCGTCGGCCACTCCGCACCGGGACACCGCCACCAGCGGCGTGCCGGGTTCGGCGCCCGGGACGGCGGGCTTGGCACGCACCAGGGCCTCGTACTCGTGCTCACCGAACGGCTGGTGCTCCAGCCACTTGACCGATCCGACGAAGTGCACGTTCCGTGCCACCGGTTCGCGGTCCGCGCCGACCAGATCGACCTCGGGGTTGTTCTGCCGGTTCCACCAGCCGCCGACCGCCTCGGTCTCCGGCCAGTCCGCGTCGGGCAGCAACCGCAGCAGGGCATCGCGGACCAGCGGCTCGACCGCCCGGCCCCGCCAGCTGGTCCAGGACCGTTCGATGTGTTCCAGGGCAAGGTCACCGCGGCCGCGTTCGATGAGCGGGATCGCCCGCTGGAGGAACGCCAGCCAGAACCGCAGGTACGAGTCGGCGATCCGGTAGCGCTTGTTCTTGCTGTCCGGCTTGGCCGACAGCGGCAGGTCGACGGCCACGATGCGCTTGGCCTGCAACGTGCTCAGCAGCGGGGAGAGCGTGCCGGACGGCAGCGCACCGGCGCCACCGGCGCGGGCCGCGATCGCACTGAACGTGCGCTCCCCGGCGCCGACCGCTTCGAGCACGGCTCGCGAGTGCGCCGCTGCCGGGAACTCACCGAGCAGGGACAGCTCACCGGCGACGAGCAGCGGGGAGAGCGGGGTGGCCATCGCGGCCTCGAGGAAGTCCGTTCGTGTCGTCCCGGGCTGCCACGACTGCACGATCTCCGGGAACCCCCCGGTGATCAGCCGGGCGTCGACGGCGGCTGCGGCATCGAGTTCCGTCATCGCCTGGACGTCGGCAAGGTTCAGCGGCTGGACCGTCATCGTCGCCGCGCGGCCGAAGAACGGGCGCCCGTACGACTGCAACGCCTCCATCACCGACAGATCACTGCCGACCAGCAGCAGGAGCACCGGCTTCGCGGACAGATGACGGTCCCAGACGGTCTGGAGCGCCCCCTCGAACTCCCGGTCCTGCTCGACCAGCCAGGGAACCTCGTCGATCACGGCGATGCTGGGGGTGTCGTCCGGGAGGGCCAGAGCCAGGGCCCTCAGCGCCTGGTTCCAGTCCTGGGCCTGGAACCCGGCGACCAGCTCGGCCCCCGGCAGGGCCGAGTGCGCGAGGGTGGCCGCGAAGTCGGCGCGCTCCGTCACCGGACTGCGGCCCCGGGTCGCCTGGAAGACCACGTACGGCGCGCCGGACCGGTCGCAGAACTCCTGGACCAGTCGCGACTTCCCGACCCGCCGCCGGCCGGTCATGATCACGGCTCGGCCCCGGGTGGATCCGGTGCCGTCCGCGACCGTGCGGTACTGCCCGGCCAGAAGGCCGAGGTCTCCGGTACGGCCTCGGAACTCCATGGACGCCCCTGAAGGTAGATTCATTCTTACGTAGATTGAATCTTACTTTGTTGCAGCCGACCACCCGGGAACCGCCGCCGCGAGCCGCTTGGCGGGCACGGCGGCGGGTGCGGCCGGTACCTGCCGGGCCCTCTGGCCTGTACACGACACTCCGTGACAGGCAGCGGGGCACACCGGCGGTCACGGCCGACCACCGCACCGCCGGCTCGAAGCGGCGAGAAGTACGTCACGACGACGGGGGAGCGGCCTCTCGTGTGCGAACGGGCGTGGGAGCAGCGATGGGCATCGGCGCTGGCGGAGGACAGCCGGGAGCCCGTGCTGCTGCTGGTCGAGGGGGCCGCGGGCATGGGCAAGAGCCGGCTGGTCCGGCGGCTGCTGGCGCTGCCGCCGTCGCAGGCCGTCGCCACCCGCTGGTGGTCGCGTTCCGGCCCTCCGGATCTCTCGTGGTGGCCGGGCCGGGCCCGGTGACGGGCGCGACCCCCATGACCGTTCCGGCGGCGGGACCGCGTCCGGCCGGGGGTGCGCCGCCCCCGCAGGCCTGCGCAGCCATGGACTCCCTGCTCGCAGCCCCTCCCGCCCTCCTCGTCGTCGAGGACGTCCAGCACGCCGACGACCACTGCCTCGGACTGCTGCGCGCACTTCTCCGCGAGCCGCCGGAGCGGTTTGCGGCGGCGCTCACCTACCGGCCCGACGAACTGCCGCGCCGGGGACCCCCGTTGGGCCGTGCCGTGGAAAGGGCGTACGGAGAACTGGCTGCGCGCCGCCGAGCACCTCGCGGACGACACCGGGTCGGCCGCGGACGAGACGTCCTTGACGCTCCTGGAGCAGGCCCTCGGCTTCGGCGGCCTTTCCCCGCAGACGCGCGGGCGGCTGGCCCTGGTGCTGGCCCGCGGTGCCATGCTCGGGCCGCGCCCGGAGGGGACGGCCGGTGTCCTGCGCAGACTCGTCGACGACCCCGCGCTCCCGGTCGGTGTCCGGGGAGAGGTCCGGCTCGAGCTCGGCCTGCTGCTGCACAACCGGCAGCGCCGGTTCCACGAGGGGCGGGTGCAGTTGCGGCAGGCTGCGGGGGAACTGGCCGCACGTCCCGCCCTCGCCGCGCAGGCCATGGCGGCCCTCGCGAACCCGTTATATGTACGGATACGCAAAAACCCCGGCGCGCGGACGACTGACCTGCCATGAGGGCATGCCACCGGGCCGACGACCGGCCTCCCCCGGCGCCCCCGCCCCCGACAGCAAGGGTTTTCCCCAGTTCCCGGAGCAACGCGCGGTCCTTAGGCTCAACGGCGGCTCAACAGCCGTGCACCGTACGGCGTTCCCCTCCGTCGGTCACGGCCCCGGCCACCACCCCCCACGGCGTTTCCTCCATCCCCCGGACCGAAGTCGAGGAGCCCCATGACCGACCGATCAACGTCGTCCGGCAGACGTCTTGCCGGCATGTGCATAGCCGTGGCCACCGCGGCCTTCACGGCGCTCGCAGGCACCGCCACAGCCACCGCCGCCACTGCCGTCACCCCACGACCCGCCGAGGGCCGCATCCTCTCGGCGAACAGTGACGCACGGATCGCCGGCAGCTACATCGTCGTCCTCAAGGGGACGCCGGACGCGAAGGACCGCGCGAAGAAGCTGACCGAGCGTCACGGCGGCTCGGTGAAGCGCACCTACGGCGCGAGCGTGCGGGGCTTCTCCGTCAAGGCCGACGAGAAGACGGCCCGCAAGCTGGCCACCGACCCCGCTGTGGCGTACGTCGAGGCCGACCAGCGGGTCCGGGCCACCGGCACCCAGCCCAGCCCGCCCTCCTGGGGCCTGGACCGTATCGACCAGGCCGCACTGCCGCTGAACTCCAGCTACACGTACCCGAACACCGCGTCCAACGTGACGGCGTACATCGTCGACACCGGCATCCGCACCACGCACAGCGACTTCGGCGGCCGGGCGACCTGGGGAACCAACACCAGCGGGGACGGCAACAACACCGACTGCAACGGCCACGGCACCCACGTGGCGGGCACGGTCGGCGGCAACTCCTACGGCGTCGCCAAGGCGGCCCGGCTGGTCGCGGTGAAGGTCCTCGACTGCCAGGGCAGCGGCACCACGTCCGGTGTCATCGCGGGTGTCGACTGGGTCACCGCCAACGCCTCCAAGCCGGCGGTCGCCAACATGAGCCTCGGCGGCGGCGCCTCCACTGCCCTCGACAACGCCGTTGCCTCGTCCATCAGCTCCGGCGTCACCTACGCGCTGGCCGCGGGCAACGACAACCTCGACGCCTGCAACAGCTCGCCGGCACGCACCCCGAGCGCCATCACGGTCGGCTCGACGACGAGCAGCGACGCCCGCTCCAGCTTCTCCAACTGGGGTACCTGCCTGGACGTCTTCGCCCCGGGCAGCTCCATCACCTCCGCGTGGAACACGGGCGACACCGCCACCAACACCATCAGTGGCACCTCGATGGCCACGCCGCACGTCACTGGCGCCGCCGCCCTCGTCCTCTCGGCCCACCCGGCCTGGACCCCGCAGCAGGTGCGTGACGCCCTGGTCAACAACGCCACCAGCGGCGCCGTCTCCTCCCCCGGCACCGGATCCCCGAACAAGCTGCTGCGCGTCACCGACGGCGGTGGCGGCGGTGGCGGCACCTGCACCGCCGGCCAGAAGCTCGCCAACCCGGGCTTCGAGTCCGGCACTTCGGGCTGGAGCAGCACGTCCGGCGTGATCGGGCAGCACGGCGCCTCGGGTCAGCCCACCCACTCCGGCAGCTGGAACGCCTGGCTGAACGGTTACGGCACCACGACGACCGACTACGCCACACAGGCCGTTTCGGTGCCGTCGGGCTGCTCCTCCTACACCCTGAGCTACTGGCTGCACGTGGACACCGCCGAGACCACCACGTCGACCGCCTACGACACGCTCCGGGTGCAGGTCCTCTCCTCGAGCGGTTCCGTGCTCGGCACGCTGAAGACGCACTCCAACCTCAACGCGGCGAGCGGCTACACCAAGCACTCGATGAGCCTCGCCGCGTACGCGGGCCAGAGCATCCAGATCCGGTTCTACGGCCAGGAGGACTCGTCGCTGTACACGTCCTTCGTGGTCGACGACACGGCCCTGGACGTCGCCTGACGCCTCCCGCGTGACGTGATGTCCCGCTGATCCCCCGACGGCGCGGCGCCGGTGCACCCCGTGTGCGCCGGCGCCGTTCCGCAACCCGACGACGGACGCCGGCACGCGACCCGCGGGAACACGAAACGGAATCAGACGTCCCGGTCGAACAACCAGATCTCCCCCGCAGTTCGGGAAGAAAACGGAACCCGAGCCCGCGGGCCCGTCCGAGTCCCCTCCGGCTGGAAAGCGCCATTGAGGGCCCTGCCCCGGGGCGTTAGGGTCGCCCCCGGATTCCTCGTTCTTCACGGGAGGGCGTTGATCGACATGGACAGCACCGGACCGGTCACCGCCCCGCCCGCCCCGCGCCTGGTGGGCCGGGCGGATCTGCTCGCCGCAGCCGAATCGCACCTGTCACGCGACGGCAGCATCGTCCTGACCGGGCCGAGCGGCATCGGGAAGACCTCCGTCGTCGACGCCCTCGGCGCTGCTGCCGCCGCCCGCGGCGAACTGGTCCTGCGGACCTCGGGCGCCGAGGCCGACCGGTGGCTCCCGTACGCGGCACTGGCCGATCTGCTCGCCCGGATCCCCGCCGCTCACGTGGCCGCACTCCCCGGACCCCTGCGCGCCGCCGTCCGGGCCGTGTTGTCGGGCGAGCGCCGGGACGGCACCGGCGACCGGGCCCTGGCCGTCCGCCTCGCCTGGCAGGCGCTCCTCGAACGCTGCGCCGCGGAACGCCCCGTGCTGCTCCTCGTCGACGACGCGCAGTGGCTGGACGCCCCCTCCGCCGACACCCTTTCCGCCGCGGCGCGCCGCTTCACCGGGAGCGGCTTCCGGATGGCCGCCGCCGGACGGTGGCCGGACTGCGTGACGGCGGGCGACGACACCGGACAGCACCACCGGCCGGTCCCCGCCGTCGCCACCGAGATCGCCGTACCGCCCCTGGGCTCCGATGACCTGGCCGAACTGCTCGACGAGCACGGCATCCCGGCCCGTGTGACGAACAAACTGCACGCCGACTCCGGCGGCAACCCGCTGCTCGCCCTCGCCCTGGGCAGTGACGTCGGCCCCCGGCTCCCCCGCCACGGCAGACCGGCGCCGCTGCCGGAGGCCGCCCGCACCCTGATCGGCCGGCGCCTGGCGACACTGGCGGCAGAGGTCCGCGAGACCCTGCTGATCGCGGCGCTCGCGGGCGCACCCACCGTCGAACTGCTGCTGCGCGTCGGGCAGGAGGAGGCCGCCCGGGACATCCGCGCCGCGGCCGACGCGGGACTGCTGGTCACGGACGGCAGTCGCATCCGGTTCACGCCGCCGACCGTCGCCGCGCTGGTCGCCGAGGCGACACCGGCCCCGCGCCGCGCCGAGGTGCACGCGCTGCTCGCCGCCTTCGCCACCGACAGTGCGGCGCGGCTCCGGCACCGGGCCCTGACCAGCGCAGCACCGGACGCCGAACTGGCCGTTGCGCTGGCCGACGTGGCAGCGACCGCCCATCGCCAGGGGTCGCGTGCGGTGGGGGCCGAGCTCCATCTGCTGGCCGCCGACCGAACCCCCGCCGAGCTCGACGGGCACCGGCTGGAGCGCCTCGTCGCCGCCGCCGAGGTCGGGGCCACCGCAGGACTGCCCGACATCGTCCACCGAGCGGCCGACGCGGTCCTCTCGGTCGACGCCGGCCCCCACTACCGGGTCAGGGTGCGGATGGCGGTGATCGATCTGGCCGGCCAGGGCCTCAAGGACATGGACGAGGTCTTCGCCGCCGCCCTCAACGAGGCGGAGACCGAGGGGGATCCGGCTCTGCTGGCACCGCTCGGACTGCGGCTGTCCTGGGCGGCGCTCATCGACGGACGGCCGGCCCGCAGCGAGACCGAGGCCGACGCCGCCGCCGCATTCGCCCGTGCCGCGGGCGACACGGCCACGGAGGCGATGGCGCTGACCGTGAAGGCAACCGCAGCGCGGGTCATGGGACGCACCGACCACCGGACGCACCTCGACCGCGCCCTGGCGCTGCCCCAGCCCGCCGTCGACGGCTGGCTGCACATGGCTCCCCGCTTCACCGCCGCACGCTTCGCCGTCTTCGACGACCGCCTGCACGAGGCCCGGACTGACCTGCTGCGCATGCTCGCCCTGGTCGAACGCGGTTCGGGGGAGGAGATCGTCCAGGTCCTGCGCAGCCTCTCCGAGGTCTCCGCCCGGATGGGCCGCTGCCGGGACGCGCTCGACTTCGCCGACCGGGCGCTCCGCATCTCTCAAGCCTCCGCGATCAGCCCCGGGCCTGCCTGGTACGACGCGGCGGTCGCCGAACTCGCGGGCGGCAGTGTCAACCGGGCGGCCGGGTACGCCCGTCGCGGCATCCGCGCCTCGGAACAGGAGGGCGACGCCATCTTCCTGGGGCGCCACCTCCACACGCTGGGGCAGGCCCGGCTGCGCGACGGGGACGTGCGGGGCGGCGTGGAGGCCCTGCTCCGCGTCCGCGAACTCGAACGGTCCCAGGGTGTCTCCACGCCTCTCGTCCTGCGCTGGCACGCCGATCTCGCCACCGGGCTGGCCACCCTGGGAGAACCCGGCCGCGCGGAGGAGGTGATCGGCGAGGCCCGGCTCGCGATCGGTGACCGGTCCCGCGGAGCGGCCGTCACCGCACAACTCGACCGCGCGGAGGCCGTCGTGCTGACCTCACGCGGCCAGACCGGTGCCGCTCTCGACCGGCTGCACGAAGCGATCGGGCGCTTCGAGGAGCTCGGGCAGCCCCTCGAACTCGGCCACTGCCTGCTGGTCCGGGGCGGGATCGAACGCCGTCGTCGGCGCCACTCGGCAGCGCGCACGGCCGTCGGCGAGGCACTTGCGGTCTTCACCCGGGCCGGGGCCCGCCCCTGGGTCGCGCAGGCCGACCGGGCGCTGGCCCTGGTCGACGGCGCTGGCTGTGCCCGCGAGGCCGGGGGCGAGGAGAGCGAACACGCCGGCCCCGCACCGCTCCTGACGGCCGCGGAGCGGCAGGTGGCGCTGCTGGTGAGCCAGGGGGCGACCAACCAGGAGGTCGCGGCGCGGATGTTCCTCAGCATCAAGACCATCGAGGCCTCGCTCACCCGCATCTACCGCAAGCTCGGCATCCGCTCGCGGACGCGCCTCAGCTCGGTCATGCGCGGGGGAGCGGCCGGAGTACCGGGAGGCCCGGGGAACGAGGAGATCTGCGCGGGCGCGAACCGTCCGTGAACACCCGCCGGAAACCGTCCCGTCCGGGGGGCGGTGCGGGGCCGCACCGGGATGCCTTCGGGCCGGACGGTCGGGGGCGGGCGGTCCGTCGACCGCGCAGGGACGCGATCCGGCCAACTCCTTGTCGCGGACCTGTCATCGCTGGGGTGCTCGGTGGCATCCTTCCCCTCGGTCGCCGCGGCACAGCACCCCAAGCTCCCCGGATCGTCCGCGCTGCCCGGCGTCGTCCCACGGCACACCCCAACGTCCCAGGGGGCGGCGGCCCGGTCCGGCGCGCTCCCAGCAGAAGGAGTCGGCGTGACAGCGCGAGCAACCATCACCGAACGACGGAGGAGACCCGGCCCGGCGGCACGCCTGGGGCGGCTCGCCGCCCTCGCGGCCCTCGCGGGCCTCACCGCCGTGTCGGGCATCGGAAGCGCCACGGCCGCCCCGGCCCCCGTTCCGGATGACAAGGCGGTCGTCTACCGCGGCTATCAGATCCGGGTCCCGTCCTCCTGGCGGATCGTCGACCTGGACGAACACCCGCGGGCCTGTGTGCGGTTCGACCGGCCTGCCGTCTATCTCGGCCGGCCCGGTGACCGGAACGACTGCCCCGCCGGCCTGATCGGCCGGACGGCGGGCCTGGTCGTCCAGCCCATCGACCGGCAGAGCGCCGAGCAGGTCACCGACACCACAGCCGTCGCGCGGCGGGGCAGCGCCACCGCCCCCTCGGCCGCGTCGGAGAACGACACGATCCGGATCGCGGTCGAGGACGCGGGCGTGCTCGTCACCGCCGCCCACACCCCGCGCACCCGAGGCCAGGTACGCGGCATCCTCGACTCCGCCGAGCTGACCGCGGACGCCCGGCGCACCGAACTGCCCGCCGCCGGTGACCGCGATTCCGCCCCGCTCGCCGCGGCAGGTCCGCAGCCCGGCGACTTCCTCGGCAAGGGCTTCGACGCCTGCGCCGCACCCTCGCAGGCGGCCATGGACGCCTGGCTGGCGAACTCGCCCTACCGAGCCGTGGGCGTCTACATCAGCGGCGCCACCCGGGCCTGCTCCCAGCCCAACCTGACCTCGACCTGGGTGAACAACCAGACCGGCAAGGGCTGGCGCCTGATTCCCATCGACGTCGGCCGGCAGGCCCCGTGCTCGGCCTTCTCCAACAGGATGTCGAGCGATCCGGCGACCGCCCGCTCCCAGGGGGCCGGCGCGGCGAGTGCATCGGTGACCGCGGCCCAGAACCTCGGCGTTCCGGCCGGCAGCGCCCTCTACAGCGACATCGAGGGTTACGCGTCCACCGCATCCTGCAAGGCGGCGGTCATGTCGTACCTCTCGGGCTGGACCGAGCAACTGCACGCGCAGGGCTACCTGTCCGGCCTCTACTCCAGCGCGTCCTCCGGCATCGCGGACGCCGTGAGCGTCTACGACGACCCGGCTTACCTGCGTGTCGACCACATCTGGTTCGCCTGGTGGAACGGCCGGGCCGACACCGACGGCGGCAGCTACGTGCCCGCCACCCACTGGGCGAACCACCAGCGGCTTCACCAGTACGCCGGAGAGGTGTCCGAGTCCTACGGCGGCTACCCGATCAACATCGACCGCAACTACCTCGACGTCGGCTCCGGGACGCCCCCGCCCGCCACATGCACCACGACGAACCTCGACTTCACCGCGTACCCGGTGCTCCGGTCCGGGGCGACGGGTGCCCCGGTGCGGGCGGCCCAGTGCCTGCTGGAGAGTGCCGGGTACAGCCCCGGCTCCGGGACCCCGACCGGCACCTACGACGCCGCAACCGTGAACGCCGTCCAGGCCTTCCAGAGTTCCCGGGGCCTGACCGCCGACGGCATCACGGGGGCCCGCACCTGGACCGCGCTGCTGTCCCGCGGCACCACCCCGACACTGCAGAACGGCTCCACGGGTGAGGCCGTGCGGCGCCTGCAGCGCGCCCTGACGGCGGCGCTCGGCCGGACCGTCGGGATCGACGGCATCTTCGGCTCCGGCACGGACCAGGCCGTGCGGGACTACCAGTCGACGCGCGGGCTCGGCGTGGACGGCATCGTCGGCGCCGGCACCTGGTCCGCGCTCCAGTCCGGAAGGTGAGCCCGACATGACCCGACTCCGCAGACTCGTCACGCTGTTCGCCACCGTCGCGGCCCTGCTCCTCGGCCTCGGCACACCGGCGCATGCGTATTCCCAGGCCTTCTTCCCCACCCGGAGCAGCGGCGACCGGGGGACGGACGTGGTGGCGCTGCAGCACCTGTTGACGGCGCACGGCTGGAACGTGTCCGCCGACGGCGTCTTCGGCTCCGGCACGGACCAGGCCGTGCGGGGCTACCAGTCCGCCGAGGGGCTGGGCTCGGACGGGATCGTCGGACCGGCCACCTGGGGTTCGCTGGTCGTCACCGTCCGGCAGGGCGACAGCGGGCCCGCGGTGCGGGCCGTGCAGAGCCTGCTCGACGCCAAGCGCGGCACGGGGCTTTCCGCCGGCGGGACGTTCGACGCCGCAACCGACGGCGCGGTCCGGTCGTTCCAGAGCCACGCCGGGATCACCGCGGACGGCATCGTCGGTCCCACCACGTGGCGGAACCTGCTGTGGCACTTCGAGAACCTCGGCTTCGACGCCGGGACGATGTGCCCCCAGAGCCCCGACGGCAACACCGGCGCCCACTGGGCCACGGCGTCAGCCGTGGGCGGACTCGAGGCGGCAGCCGCTGCGTTCGCCGCGACGGGCAACGGTGATCTGGCGGTCGGGGACGCCGGTTTCGAGCACGGCGGCGACATCCCGGGGCACGGAAGCCACGAGGTCGGCCTGGACATCGACGTGTGGCCCGTCCGCACCGACTCGGCCCAGTGCACGGGCCCGCGCATCACCTGGGAGTCCACGGCCTACGACCGGGCGGCCACCCGCCGGCTCGTCCAGGAGGTACGCGCCGCAGCGCCCGGCCACATCGCGCTCGTCTTCTTCAACGACCCGCAACTGATCGCGGAGGGCCTGACGCAGCAGTACGCGAACCACGACAACCATCTGCACGTCCGATACTGCGAGAAGATCCACCCCAACTCGCTGTACGACTGCTGAACCGGCGCGTTCCCCTCCCGCCGGCAGCGGCCCGCGCTCCTCGCGCGGACCCGCTGCCGGCTCCGGGCGGCCGCCCCGGTGCGGAGAGGACGACTGTGACCCGGCAGCTCACCGATGACCGGAGCGGGGCCCTCGAGCCCGCGACCGCCTCCATGACGCTCCTGGTGGCCGCGGTCATCGTCCACGACACCGCCACCGACCGCGTGGTGCTCCTCCAGCGCGGCGAGAACGCCAAGTTCGGGCAGGGGCTGTGGGATCTCCCGGCCGGCAAGAGCGACCCCGGCGAGCCCGTCACCGCCACGGCCGTTCGCGAACTGCGCGAGGAGACCGGGCTGATCGTCGCGCCGGGGGCGCTGGAGCTCGCGCAGGTCGTGCACGGTGCCTGGGGTGTCGAGTCGCCCGGCGGTTTCCTCACCGTGGTCTTCGTGGCGCGCAGCTGGGAGGGCGAGCTCCGCAACTGCGAGCCGGAAAAGCACTCCCGGGTGTGCTTGGCCGACACCGCCGCCCTCCCGTCCGCGTTCGTTCCCAGCACCGCCCGTGCCCTGCGCCGCTATCTGGACGGCGAGGGTCCGCGTGCGCTGCTCCACGGGTGGGATTAGCGGGTCGCCCCAGGGGAAGGGCCGGGCGGCCACCCACCCGGGTTCCCGGGCAGTGCGAACGCCCCGGAGCAGTGACCCCTCCGGGGCGTTCGTGGGCAGACGTCGTGGCCGTCAGCCGAGCAGGCCGCCCAGCACGCCGCCGACACCGCCGACGACGCCACCCACCAGGCCGCCGCCGTCCTGCTGTCCGTCGCCGCCGCCGGAGGGCGTCGTGGAGGGCTCCGGAGCCGTGGTCGCCGAGGGTTCGCTCGAGTTGCTCTCGCTGGGCGGGGCGACCTCGGTCGGCTGCTGGGTCTGCTCGTGGCCGAAGTTCGCCGAGGACGTGGAGGTGCTGACCGCCTGCTGCTGGACGGCCTCACGCTTCTCCGCAGCGCTCCGGCTGGACCGGATCTGCTCGGCGCGGTCGTCGATCAGCTTCGGCTCCGCGGCGTGCTCCGTGGACATCGCGGTCGGAATGAGGTCGTCGTGCTGTGCGGACGACGCCGACAGGTCCTCGGCCGCAGCCGAAGCCTCACCCGGCACCGCCTCGTCGGACATGGCCTGCGTGTGGACCGGACCGTCGGATGCGGAGTTGATGCCCAGGGCAAGCGTTCCCGCGACCCCCATGACCGCGGCAGCCTTGACCGCTGCCGAGCCTGCCCTGTTCACACGACCGGAACGCCGATGTCTACCCATGTGCACTTCTCCCGTAATCATTTTTTCGGCTGCGCGGATAGTAAAGCTTGTTCATGTCAAGATGCACGAGCCAGGAACGTGTTGGTTCTGTGTAAGTGATGAGACATAGCGGACCCAACGCCAACATGTCGCACCGTCCACGGAGCGCGGGCGACATACGAACGTGCCGAGCGTCACCGTCCACGCGGCGGACCGCACCCTTCCGGAACGGCCCTTCCGCGAGCACCGGTCCCGGCCGAGGGCGTGTTGCGAAAGCCCCGCCCCAGGGGCGGACGACGCTCGTGGGCAATACACCTAGCCAAGGGCCACGCCCAAGGTGACGACCGCGCCGACCGCGCCGACCGCGATCTCCAGCTGGTCGGTGAGCCGGCGGGTGAGCCACAGGCCGCGACCACCCTCCCCGGCCAGCAGCCCCGGCGGCTCCGGAGGGATGACCTCCTCGGTGAACCCCGGGCCGTTGTCCGTGACCCTGCAGTGCAGCGTGCCCTCCTGCCGGTACAGCACCAGACGGCCCATGCCGCCGCCGTGCTCGACCGCGTTGCACGCCACTTCGTGCACGGCGAGCACGAAGTCGCCGAGCCTCGGCTCCTCCAGCCCCGCCCTCGCGGCGCACTCGGCGATCCGACGACGCACCCCGGGCACGTCGCCCAGTCGGAACTTCGCCTCGAGCAGACACCCGTGGGGCGGTGCTTCCGCGTCCGCGTTCATCGAGAACCACCTCCAGCACGACGTGCCCCACCGGACTCCGACCGTCCGCGGCGTTTCCGGACCGCCGGCGGTCACCCCCTCTCGCACGGGAGCCCGGCCACGGCCGGCGGCACCCGGGGACCCTGCGTACGCGACGTGGCCGATACGCACGTGTGAAGCTACTCCGCGTCATCGAACGGCACCCCATGTCACCGGAATTGCACCGGCGCATATGCATTTCGATCGGTTCAGCGAACAGACTGCTCGCGAGTGGCCGATACGCTTTCGCCGATCGATCAATTGCCGTCGGGGGACGAGGACTTGGGGCAGGATGACCGACGGGATCCGCTGCGGAAGCACTCCGTCCCCGGCAGCCGGCCGTGCGAGGCGAGCTCGTACCGGCGACGACGACCGGACCGCGAGGTGGACGTGACGACCCTCCCCAGCCAACTCCCCCGCCCCGTCCGCAACGGCCACCTGGTGGTGGTCGGCGACGACGCCCTGGCCTTCCGGCTGGCCGAGGAGCTCTCCGGCGTCTACGGCATGCCCGTCACCGTCCTGCTGCGCTCCCTGCGCCGCGACCACGGACCCCGGATCGCCGGGCTGATGCAGGAACGCCCCGGCCGGGTCACGGTGGTCGAGGCCGCGCAGCCGGACGACGACGCACTGCGCGAGGCCGGGATCGCCGACGCCGTCGCCCTGGCCCTCCTCCTCCAGGACGACCGGTCCAACATCCACGCCGCCCTGCGCGCCCGCCGCATCAACCCCGACGTACGGCTGGTGCTCCGGCTGTTCAACCGCAAGCTCGGCCGGCACCTCGAGGAAATGCTGGAGCGGGCGGTCGCCATCCGGGCACCGCATCTGCGGTCCTACGAACTGGACTCCTCCACCACCGTGCTCTCGGACGCGGACACGGCGGCCCCCGCGCTGGTCGCCGCCGCCGTCGTGGGTCACAGCAAGGTCGTGCAGGCCGGCGGACTGCTGCTGCGCGCCAAGGAGCGGCCACTCGGCATCGACGGCAGCAGACCCGCCCTGTGCACCCTCGCGTTGCTCTCCGACTCGGCAGCGGACCCGGGCGGGGAGGACACCGAACCGGCCGGCGAAGGCCCCCACCTGCTGCCCGATCAACAGGCCGTCGACCGCGCCGAGGGGATCCGCGGACGGGTCGTGCTGGAGGCCATCACGCGAGGGCCCGGACAGCCGGCCCCCCGGAGAACACCGTCCCGGCTGCCCCTGCGGGAACTCTTCTCCCGCCGACTGCTCGCCACCCTGGCCGTACTCATCGCGCTCCAGGTCCTGTTCGCCCTCCTGACGTGGCGGGTCTCCGGCGGACCTCCGCTGCGGGCCGCCTACATGGCGATGCTCGATCTGCTGAACATCAACGACCCCGCGATCGGCGAGGGCAGGGGACGGCAGGTCCTCCAGTTGCTTTCCGGACTGGCCGGCATGGCCCTGCTGCCGGTGATGTTCGCCATGGTGCTGGAGAGCCTGGGGGCGTTCCGGGCTGCGTCGTCGCTCCGCTCACCGCCCCGGCGCCTGTCCGGGCACCTCGTGCTGCTCGGTCTCGGCAAGGTCGGCTCCCGCGTTCTGGAGCGGCTCAACGAGCTGGGGATGGACGTCGTCTGCGTGGAACAGGACCCGGAGGCGCGGGGCGTGGCCGTGGCCCGGGCGCGCCGGATACCGGTCGTCATCGGGGACGTGACCGAGGAGGGCGTGCTGGAGTCCGCCAACGTGGCCCGCAGCCGGGCCCTGCTCGCCCTCACCAGCAACGACAGCATCAACCTCGAAGCGGCGCTCTACGCCCGCCAGATCGAGCCGCGACTGCGGGTCGTGATGCGGCTGTTCGACGACGAGTTCGCGACGACCGTCTACCGGGCCATGCGCGACTCGTACCCGGAGGCCCGGACCCGGAGCCGGAGCGTGTCCTCGCTGGCCGCCCCCGCGTTCGCCGGAGCCATGATGGGCCGGCAGATCCTGGGGGCCATCCCCGTGGAGCGCCGGGTGCTGCTGTTCGCGGCGGTGGAGGTCGGGGGGCATCCCGCGCTCGAGGGGCGCACGGTCGAGGAGGCGTTCGAGCCGGACGCCTGGCGGGTGCTGGCGCTCGACCTGGCCGGACCGGAGGACCGCCGCCCGGACCTGGCCGCCGCGCCGGAACCCGTCCACCGCCTGAGGTCGCACCCGCCGGAACTGGAATGGGAACTGCATCCCGGCTACGTGCTCCAGCCCGAGGACCGTGTGGTCATCGCCGCCACCCGGCACGGTCTCGCCCGCCTGCTGCGGCAGCCCGACGGCCGCACCGCCTCGCCGGATCCGACCGCCCCCTGACCAACGGCGACGCGCCCGCCCGGACCGGGGCAGGCGCGTGTCCATGGGTCTCCGGGCAGCCGTCAGGAGACGACGTCCTTGTTCCGGAAGTGCCGGAACGCCAGGGCGAACAGAACGAGCGCGAAGGCCACCGAGACCGCAGCACCCTTGATCATGGCCCCGCGCTCCAGCTCCGGCTGGAGCGCGTTGATCCAGGCGAACTGCCAATGGGCGGGCAGCAGTTCACGCCAGTCGCCGAGCGCCGTCACCGCATCCAGCACATTGCCGACGATGGTCAGGCCGACCGCGCCGCCGACCGCGCCCAGCGGGGCGTCCGTGACCGTGGAGAGCCAGAAGGCCAGTCCCGCGGTGACGAGTTGGCCGACGAAGAGGTAGCCGACGACGAGGGCGATCCTGGCCGCAGCCGTGCCCGCCGGGAGCGAACCTCCGGTGGGCAGGATCAGATCCCCCCAGCCGTAGGCGACCGATCCGGCCACCAGCGCGACCAGCGGCAGCAGCACCATCGCCGCCGCGCTGAACACCAGGGCGACGACGAGCTTGCTCAGGAGCAGGCGCGCCCGCGGCACCGGGGCCGCCAGCAGATACCGCAAGGACGACCAGTTCGCCTCCGAGGCGACGGTGTCGCCGGCGAACAACGCCACCGGAACGACCAGGACGAAACCGGCCGAGACGAACAGGCAGGCCGTGGCGAAGTTGAGGCCCGAGGCGGTCGCCGTGTCGATCAGCGTGATCCGGCCGCGCCCCCGCTCGGGGTCGCCGCCGATCGCGAACGCAGCGATGAGGACGAACGGCAGGGCCGCGAGGACCGCCGCCGTGATCAGCGTGCGGCGCCGCTTCAGCTGGCGGACCGCCTCGACGCGCAGCGGCAGGGTGTTCCGGGCGCGGTAGCCGGGCGCGGAGCCGACTGGTGGGAGCGTGCTCACGCGGATCCTCCGATCAGAGTGAGGAACGCGTGCTCGAGGCGGTGCTCGGTGCCCAGGCGGTCGACCGGGATCTCCAGACGGACGAGTTCGGCGAGGAACGCGTGCGCGCTGACGCCGTCGAGACGGACCAGCATGCCCGTCTCGGTGACGTCGGCGGACGCCACCCCGGGCAGCGCTGCCACCTTGTCCAGGACGACCTGCGAGGGTGGCCCCCCGGCCACCCCCACGGCCAGGGTGTCGCCGCCGTCCCCGGTGATGTCGGTGACCGGGCCGGCGGTGACCAGCCGTCCGCGGTCCATGACGACGAGATGGGTGCAGCACTGCTCGACCTCGGCCAGCAGATGGCTGGAGACGATGACGGTCCGCCCGTCCGCCGCGTACCGGACCAGGACCTCACGCATCTCCCGGATCTGCGACGGGTCGAGGCCGTTGGTCGGCTCGTCGAGGATGAGCAGGTCGGGCAGGCCCAGCATGGCCTGGGCGATGGCGAGCCGCTGCCGCATGCCCTGCGAGTACGTACGCACGGGCCGGTCGACCGCGTCGCCGAGCCCCGCGATCTCCAGAGCCTCCTCGACCCGGGCGTCGGCCGCCGGGCGTCCGGTGGCCTTCCAGTAGAGGTCCAGATTGGCGCGGCCGGTCAGATGGGGCAGCGAGCCCGCCCCCTCGACGAAGGCGCCGACCCGGGAGAGCACGGGGGCTCCGGGGACGACCGGGTGGCCGAAGACCCGGATGTCGCCGCCGTCGGGCCGGATCAGGCCCATCAGCATGCGCAGCGTGGTCGTCTTGCCGGCGCCGTTCGGGCCGAGGAGACCGAGGACCTGTCCGCGTTCGACGCGGAAGGAGAGGTCCTGCACGGCGTAGCGGTCCTCCGAGCGGGCGTAGCGCTTGGTCAGGCCGTCGATGACGAGCGGCACGTCGGCGAGTCCGGGATCGGCGCCCGGCGCTGTGATGCGGCGGCGGCCGGTGAGGAGGATCCCGGCGGCGACCAGGGCGCCGCCGGCCGGGAGGCCCCAGACCCACCAGGGCAGCGACGAGGAGGCGGGGTCGGTGCGGACGCCGGGGGCGGTCGGCACGGTCAGCGCGGGACGGTCGAGCGACACGGAGTACGTGGCGGGCTCGGCGGGCGAGCTGTAGGCGAGGTCGGTCGCTGCCAGGGCGAGGCGCATGCGGTGGCCCGCGGCGAACTCGTGGTCGACCGGGGGCAGCCGCAGTTCGAGGGTCCGGCCCTGTTCGGCACCGCTGATCCTCACGGGTGTGACCAGGTGGGACGGCAGCAGTTGCTGTCCGTTGGGACCGACGTCGTAGACCTTGGCGAACAGCACGGCGCCGTCGGGTGCCTTGACGTGGACGCGAGCCGCGGGCGAACCGGTGAGGCGTACCGCCTGCTTCAGCGGGCGGGACTGGAAGGTGGCGGTCTGGCCGGGGTAGTCGACGGCCACGCCGCCGCCGATGGCCGCCAGCCGGTCGAAGCCGCCGGCGCCGGGCATGCCGGAGATCGCGGGCGGGGTGGCGCCTGCCGGGTTCTCGACGTGCTGCTCGCGTCCGGTGAGCGGGATCGTGCGGGTCGCGGTCCCGTCGAGGCCCGGATAGCGGCTGCCGGTGGCACCGCGCAGGCGCGCCCGTCCGTCGGTGGTGTCCACGCCGCCGCTGCGGGAGACGCGGAAGGGCGGGCCGGTGTCCGCGGTCCGGTCGCCCTTGAGGTAGCGGTCGAACCAGTGGGTGACGCGGGCGCGTACCCGGTCGGTCTCCTGGTCGCCGCCGTCGTGGCCGCCGGCGAGCCAGTCGACGGACACGGGTGCGCCGTTGGACTTGATCTTCTTGGCCATCGCGTCGGCGTTGCTGAGCGGGAACAGCGAGTCGCTCTGCCCCTGGAAGATCAGCGTGGGCACGTCGATGCGGTCGCCGACCGCCGACGGGCTGCGCGCCTCGAGCATGCGGCGGGCCTCGTCGTCGGGCTTCCCGGAGGAGGCGACGCGCTGGTACATGGCGCACAGCGGCTTCTCGAACCGGCCGCAGCCGGTGTCGGTGCGGCTGGAAGGGGCCGGTGCGCCGGCCGCGGTGTTGCCGCCGAGAGCGGTCCCGAAGGAGCCGGTGGTGAAGAAGAAGCCCGCCCACATCTTCTTGAAGACGCCGTTCGGGAAGAGGGCGTCGGCGAGGTTCCAGTAGGTGTTCTGCGGAGCGATCGCGTCGACGCGGTCGTCGTATCCGGCGGCGAGCAGTGAGGCGGCGCCGCCGTAGCTGGCCCCGGTGACGCCGACGCGCGGGTCCCCACGGTGGTCGAGCTGCACCTCGGGCTGCCGGGCGAGCCAGTCGATGAGCCGGCGGACGTCGTTGCCCTCGTTGTGCGGATCGTTGATGCCGATCTTGCCGGTGGATCTGCCGAAGCCGCGGGCGGACCAGGTCAGGACGGCGTAACCGTGCTGGGCGAGCCGGCGGGCCTCGGTGTCGAGGTCCTTCTTGCTGCCCCCGAAGCCGTGGCCGAGGAGGACGGCTGGGCGGCGCCCGGTGTCGCCCGCCGTGTAGTAGGAGGTGTCGATCCGTACCCGGTCGTCGCTGCCGGGCGACTGCGGGAGTGCGAGGCGGCGGCTCTCGACGTTCACGCCGGGGTCGCCGTCGGCGGCCTGGGCCGGGGGGACGGCTGCGGTGCCGACGAGGGCGGCGAGCGCCGCGGCACCGGCGGCCAGACGCCATCGGAAGCCGGGCATACGCCGTCGCATACGGATATCCATGCCCCGGATCCTATGCAGCGGGCCGCGAAGCATTCCTCGGCCCGGGCGTGACCCCGGCCACCCGTACCGGAGGTTTACGGCATCCCGGGCGGGGGCGGAAGCCGGCCGGTGAGGTGCCGGGGGAACCGCCGGTCCCCTGCCCCCCGGCGGAGGGCAGGGGACCGGGCCGCAGCTCAGTGGTTGCGGGGGAAGCCGAGGTCCACGCCGCCGTCGCTGGGGTCGGGCCAGCGGGTGGTGACGACCTTGCCACGGGTGTAGAAGTGCACGCCGTCGTTGCCGTAGATGTGGTGGTCGCCGAAGAGCGAGTCCTTCCAGCCGCCGAAGGAGTGGTAGCCGACCGGCACCGGGATCGGCACGTTGACGCCGACCATGCCCGCCTGCACCTCGAGCTGGAAGCGCCGGGCGGCGCCGCCGTCGCGGGTGTAGATCGCCGTACCGTTGCCGAACGGCGAGGCGTTGATCAGCGCCAGGCCCTCCTCGTAGGTCTCGGCGCGCAGCACGCACAGCACCGGGCCGAAGATCTCGTCGCGGTAGGCGTCGCTGTCGGTGGAGACCTTGTCGAGCAGGCTCAGGCCGATCCAGTGGCCGTTCTCGTGGCCCTCGACGGTGTAACCGGTGCCGTCCAGGACGACCTCGGCGCCCTGGGCGGCTGCGCCCTCGACGTAGGAGGCGACCTTGTCGCGGTGCGCCTTGGTGATGAGCGGGCCCATCTCGGAGGACGGGTCGTTGCCGGGGCCGATCTTGATCTTGGCGGCGCGGTCGCTGATCTTCTGCACCAGCGCGTCGCCGGTGTCACCGACCGCGACAACGGCGGAGATCGCCATGCAGCGCTCGCCGGCCGAGCCGTACGCGGCGGATACGGCGGCGTCGGCGGCCGCGTCCAGGTCCGCGTCGGGCAGCACCAGCATGTGGTTCTTGGCCCCGCCGAGGGCCTGGACCCGCTTGCCGTTGGCGGAGGCCGTCGCGTGGATGTAGCGGGCGATCGGGGTGGAGCCGACGAAGCTGACGGCCGCCACGTCGGGGTGCTCCAGCAGCCGGTCGACGGCGACCTTGTCACCGTGGACGACGTTCAGCACGCCGTTCGGCAGCCCGGCCTCGGACATCAGCTGCGCGACGCGGAGGGCGGCCGACGGGTCCTTCTCGCTCGGCTTCAGCACGAACGTGTTGCCGCAGGCGATGGCCAGCGGGAACATCCACATCGGCACCATGGCAGGGAAGTTGAACGGCGTGATGCCGGCGACGACGCCCAGCGGCTGCCGGATCGAGGACACATCCACCCGGCTGGAGACCTCGGTGGACAGCTCGCCCTTGAGCTGGGTGGTGATGCCGCAGGCCAGTTCGACGATCTCCAGGCCGCGCGCGACCTCGCCGAGCGCGTCGGAGTGGACCTTGCCGTGCTCGGCGGTGATCAGCTCCGCGATCTCGTCGCGGTGTCCGTCGAGCAGCGCCCGGTAGGCGAAGAGCACCTTCGTACGGGCGGCGAGCGAGGACGTACCCCAGGTCGCGAAGGCGGCCTTCGCGGCGGCGACAGCGGCATCGACCTCGCCGGCGGAGGCGAGCGCGACCCGCGTGGTCTCGGCGCCCGTGGCCGGGTCGGTCACCGGGCCGTCGTTGCCCGACGCCCCCTGGACGGTCCTGCCGTCGATCCAGTGGTCGATGGTCTTCATGGGTAACGGACCTTTCTCGCGTCGGGAGGTCTACAGGTGCCGGCGCCGGTCGGCGGCGTGCCGGTCGTACTCCTCACGTGCCTTGGCTGCGGCCGGCCGGGTCGCGGTCTCGGCCACCGGGACATCCCACCACGCCTGTGCGGCGAGCGCGCCGGACACTGTGTCGGTTGTTGCCGTCTCCACATAGACACATGTGGGGCGGTCCGAGGCACGGGCGGCCGCGAGTGCCTCCTTCAGTTCCCCGACGGTACCCGCGCGCAGGACGTCCATGCCGAGGCTGGCGGCGTTGGCGGCGAGGTCGACGGGGAGCGGGTCGCCGGTGTAGCTGCCGTCGGCGGCGCGGAAGCGGTAGGCAGTGCCGAACCGCTCGCCGCCGGTGGCCTCGGACAGGCCGCCGATGGAGGCGTACCCGTGGTTCTGCACGAGCACCACGTTGATGCCGATGCCCTCCTGGACGGCCGTGACGATCTCGGTGGGCAGCATCAGGTACGTGCCGTCGCCGACGAGCGCCCACACCGGCCGGTCCGGCGCGGCGAGCCGGACGCCGATGGCGGCCGGGATCTCGTAGCCCATGCAGGAGTAGCCGTATTCGACGTGGTACTGGCGCGGGGAGCGGGCGCGCCAGAGTTTGTGCAGGTCGCCGGGGAGGGATCCGGCAGCGTTGATCACCACGTCCTCGTCACCGACGACCGTGTCGAGGGCGCCGAGGACCTGCGGCTGGGTGGGCCGGGTGTCGTCCGCGGCGTGGAAGGCGCGGTCGACGACCTCGGCCCACGCCTCCTTGCCGGCGCGGTACTCCGCTTCGTACGCGGGATCGACGCGGTGGCCGGCGAGCGCTCCGGTGAGTGCCTCGAGACCGGCGCGGGCGTCGGCGATCAGCGGCAGCGCGCCCATCTTGTGGGCGTCGGAGGCGTCGGCGTTGAGGTTGACGAAGCGGACTCCGGGTGCGGCGAACAGGGTGTTCGAGGCGGTGGTGAAGTCGCTCCAGCGGGTCCCGGCGCCGATGACGACGTCGGCGGTACGGGCCACGTCGTCGGCGACGGCGGTTCCGGTGTGGCCGATGCCGCCGAGGTCGGCCGGATGGTCGTGGCGCAGCGCGCCCTTGCCGGTCTGGGTGGAGGCGACGGGAATGCCGGTGGCCTCGGCGAACGACGCGAGCGCGGCCTCGGCGCCGCTGTGGTGGACGCCGCCGCCGGCGACGACCAGGGGGCGAGCGGCCCCGCGGATGGCTCGGACTGCGGCGGCGAGCGCGGAACCGTCGGGGGCGGGGCGGCCGATGCGCCACACCCGGTCGGTGAAGAACTCCTCGGGCCAGTCGTAGGCCTCGGCCTGGACGTCCTGGGGCAGCGCGAGGGTGACGGCGCCGGTGTCGACCGGGTCGGCGAGCACGCGCATCGCCCTGAGGGCGGCGGGGATCAGGGCCTCGGGTCGGGTGACGCGGTCGAAGTACCGGGAGACCGGCCGCAGGCAGTCGTTGACGGACAGGTCGCCCGCGTACGGGACTTCGAGCTGCTGGAGGACCGGGTCGGCGGGCCGGGTGGCGAAGGTGTCGCCGGGCATCAGCAGGACGGGCAGCCGGTTGACGGTCGCCAGGGCCGCTCCGGTGACGAGGTTGGTGGCCCCGGGACCGATGGAGGTGGTGACGGCGTGCGCGGAGAGCCGTCCGGACTGGCGGGCGTAGCCGACGGCCGCGTGGACCATGGCCTGTTCGTTGCGGCCCTGGAGGTAG
The DNA here is from genome assembly GCF_023703325.1 of Streptomyces meridianus. Taxonomy (GTDB): domain Bacteria; phylum Actinomycetota; class Actinomycetes; order Streptomycetales; family Streptomycetaceae; genus Streptomyces; species Streptomyces meridianus. Next base: position 221,763 of record NZ_JAMQGM010000001.1, on the reverse strand, counting down.
GGCAGGCGTTCGTGGCCGGTCTCGAGGAGGGCCTGGCCGATGCCGGCGACGTTGCCGTGGCCGAAGATGCCCCAGCAGGCGGCGATCAGCCGGTGGCGGCGGCCGTCGCGCTCGGTGTACTGGCGGGCCAGGAACTCGGTCAGGGCCTGGGCGACGGTGAGGCGTCGGGTGGGGGCGCTCATCGGTTCTCCTGCGGGTCCGTGGGGTTCTGGGAGTGCAGCGGCAGCCGGGGGTCGACGTCCTGGCCGGGCCAGGTGGAGCGGATCCAGGCGTGGTCGGGGTGGTCGCGGATCAGCCACTGGCGTTCGGCGCCGGGCCCGGCCATCACGTTGAGGTAGTACATGTCGTGGCCGGGTGCGGCGATCGACGGGCCGTGCCAGCCGTCGGGGATGACGACCGCGTCGCCGCTGCGGACCTCGGCGAGGACGTCGGTGGTGCTGCCGGGCCCGGAGGGGGTGACGCGCTGGTAGCCGGTGCCGGGTGTGCCGTGCGCCTCGGCGATCTCGAAGTAGTAGATCTCCTCCAGCCGGGTCTCCTCGCCGGGTCGTTCCTCGTCGTGCTTGTGCGGCGGGTAGGAGGACCAGTTGCCGCCGGGGGTGAGCACCTCGACCGCGATGAGCCGGTCCGCTTCGAAGACCCCGGCGGCGAGGAAGTTGTGGACCTGCCGGGAGCAGGCGCCGCTGCCGCGCAGTTCGACGGGCACTTCCTCGGCCGGGCCGTAACGGGCGGGGAGCCGGCGCTCGCAGCGGGCGCCGGTGAGTGCGAACCGGCCGCCGGCCTCGGAGCTGACGGACACCCGGGTGTCGCGAGGCACGTAGGCGAAGTCGGTGACGCCGGCGAACACACCCTCCCGGCCCGCGAGTTCGAACGTCTCGCCGTCGGCGGTGACGGTGCAGGACCCGGCCAGCGGGAGTACGGCCCATTCGCTGTCGCCGGTGCCGAAGTCGTGCCGCCCGCCGGGCGGAAGGACGAGGGTCCGCAGGGAGCAGTACTCCCATCCGGCTCCTTCCGGGTCGATGTCCAGGGCGTACGCGCCGCCGGCGGTGGTGCCCGCGGGCCGGTGGTGACGGCTGCGGCGGTGGTGGTCGGACGGTTCGTCGGGGGCTGTCATCGGGCCTCCTGGAGGGTGCGGACGTTCGGGGAAAGGCGGGTGTCCACGGGATGTGCCGCGGGCCGGCCCGGGGGCCAGCGGGTCACCGTTCTCGGAGGAGTTCCTCGACCTCGGCCCGGGTGGGCATGGCGGAGGAGCAGGCGAGGCGGGAGGCCACGATGGCGCCGGCGGCGTTGGCGTACCGCATGGTCCGTTCGAGGCCCCAGCCCTCGCGCAGGCCGAGGCACAGCGATCCGCCGAACGCGTCGCCCGCGCCGAGTCCGTTGACCACCTCGACGGGTACCGGTGGCACCTCGGCGACGGTGCCGTCCCGGTGCACCGCGAGCACGCCCTTCGGGCCCTGCTTGACCACGGCCAGTTCGACGCCTGCGGCCAGCAGTGCCTCGGCGCAGGCACGGGGACGGTGCTCGCCCGTGGCGACGGCGCATTCCTCGGTGTTGCCGACGGCGACGGTGACGTGCGGGAGGGCCGCGGCGTAGTGCGGGCGGGCCTCGTCCGGGCCGCCGTTCCAGAACATGGGCCGCCAGTCGAGGTCGAAGACCGTGGTGCCGGCCTCGGCACGGGCCTCGAGGGCGGTGAGGGTGGCGGTCCGGCTGGGTTCGGCGCACAGGCCGGTTCCCGTCATCCAGAAGATGCGGGCGGCGCGGACGGCGTCCAGGTCGAGTTCGTCCGCCGCGATCTCCAGGTCGGGCGCCTTGGGCTGCCGGTAGAACCAGAGCGGGAAGTCGTCGGGCGGGAAGATCTCGCAGAACGTGACGGGCGTGGGGTACTGCGGAACGGGCGTCACCCAGCGGTCGTCCACTCCGAAGTCGCGCAGGGCCCGGTGGATGTAGTCGCCGAAGGGGTCTGCACCGGTGCGGCTGATGACGGCGGCGTCCAGGCCGAGCCGGGCGGCGGCGACGGCCACGTTGGTGGCCGTCCCGCCGAGGAACTTCCCGAACGTCTCGACCTGCGCGAGCGGCACCCCGGCCTGGAGGGGGTAGAGATCCACCCCGATGCGGCCCATGGTGATGAGGTCCCGTGACCGGCGCATGCGAGCCCTTTCGTTCGGCGGACGGGCGGGCTGTCCGATGGGGACGTGCCCGGCGGAACCCTTCTCGTACCCGCTCCGGGGCCCGCACTCCCCCGGAAACCGTCCGCCCGGGGGAGGGAAAAAGGGCCGGGCCCCTTCCCCGCCCACCGGTCAAGGCGATGTCCCGATCTGCCGATGTCGTTCTTGACAGCGGGTCGAAACGGTGGTCACGCTGCCGCAGACGACGGTTCCTCTCCCCACGGCATCCGGTGCCGCGCCGCGGCGCAGCCCGGCACAAGGAGATCGACGCATGACCGACGGCCGCACTCCCGCCCCCGTTCTCGACCGCATCCGGGTCGGCTCGGCACCCGACTCCTGGGGCGTCTGGTTTCCCGAGGATCCGCTGCAACTGCCCTGGTGGCGCTTTCTCGACGAGGTCTCCGAGGCCGGCTACGACTGGATCGAACTCGGCCCGTACGGCTACCTGCCCACCGATCCGGCCCGGCTGGCCGACGAAACCGGGCGGCGCGGTCTGCAGGTCTCGGCCGGCACGGTGTTCACAGCGCTGCACCGCGGCCCGGACGTCTGGGACGCCACCTGGGAGCACGTCTCACGGGTGGCCGCCCTGACCCGGGCGATGGGTGCCCGCCACCTCGTGGTGATTCCCTCCTTCTGGCGCGACGACAAGACCGCGAAGGTGCTGGAGAGCCCCGACCTGACACCTGAGCAGTGGCGCCATCTGACCGGTGGTACGGAGGAGTTGGGCAGACGCGTGCGGGAGGAGTTCGGGCTGGACATCGTGGTGCACCCGCACGCGGACACCCACATCGACGGCGAGGCGAACGTCGCCCGGTTCCTCGACGGCACCGATTCCGGCCTGGTCTCGCTCTGCCTGGACACCGGCCACTACGCCTACTGCGGCGGCGACAGCGTGCAGCTGATCGAGACCTACGGCGACCGCATCGGCTACCTGCACCTCAAGCAGGTCGATCCGCAGATCCTCGCCGAAGTCGTGCGCGACGGCGTGCCGTTCGGCCCGGCGGTGGCACGTGGAGTGATGTGCGAGCCGCCGCACGGCGTGCCCGCGCTGGAGCCGGTGCTGACCGCGGCCCAGGGACTGGGCGTCGACCTGTTCGCGATCGTCGAGCAGGACATGTACCCGTGCCCGCCGGACCGGCCGCTGCCCATCGCGCGGCGCACCCGGCGGCTGCTGCGCGGTTGCGGCGCCTGAGCAGCCGCCGGGGCGGGTTTGCGGCGGCAGGACGGGCAGAGGTCCGTCCCGCCGCCGTCCCCTGTCACGGCCCGGCCACAGTTGTCACGGTTGCGCGAGTTGCGCGTCACAGAGGCTCGACAGCCCCTGCCCGGCCCCGGGCGGCGTCGTTGGAGCGGGCACAGGCCGAAAGATCATCAGTGGCCCCACCGCGGCTCCCTCGCCGGCTCCACCGGGCCGCTGCCGCGGCGGGCGAGGAGGTTCGTCCCATGACCGACCGGAGTCTGTGGTCGTACAAGGAGATCGCCGCGCACATCCGCGTCCAGCCGGAAACCGTCCGCTCCTACCGGAAGCACGGACTGCTCCCGGCGCCCGATCTCGTCGAGGGCGGCAGGCCGTTCTGGTTCGCGGACACCATCCGCACCTGGGTCACCCGCAGACCGGGCAACCGGGGCCGCCCACCGCTCAGTTGAGACCCTCCGAGTCGGCAGGGGGTGTTTTCCCGCCGCCTGCCGTCGCCCGGCAGCGGGCGGGGAGCGTCGCGGGTCCCGCCGACTGTCCCCGGTGACGCCTTCCACCGGGGCGGCCGACGGCCCGTCTCAGTCGTCCGCCGCCCCGCCGCGCTCGCCGATGCCGAGGGGACGGGCTCCGCCGGGGCCCCGGGAGGGGCCGCTCGCTCCCGGGCCGTCGTCGCGCTTCCGGTCACCGGCGTTCCCGGCGGCTCCGCCCCCGGTGCCTGCGTTCCCCGGGCCGGAGCTCCCCGTACCGGCCCGCCCGGGCGCAGCGTTCTCGGCCGCGGCGGCTTCGGCGGCCTCCCGGCTGCTCACCCGGCGACGAGCGGAGCGCTGCACCAGGAGGCCGGCCCCGGCGACCACCGCCGAAATCGCGAAGCCGATGGACGCAGCGTAGAACCGGTTCTCGGCGACCGCGCTGCCGAGATAGCCGAGGAACACCGAGTACGACGCCCAGATGCTCTCGGCGATCACGGCGCCCACCAGGTAGCGCCGCCGCGGGTAGCCGGTGACGCCTGCGGCGAGACCGCCGATGAGCCGCCCGCTGGGGAGGAACCGCACGGCGATGACGAAGGGCACCCCGTAGCGGTGTATCTGCTCGGTGGTCCAGGCCAGCAGCGTCCGGCGGCGCGTAGTGCGCCGCGCCCATCCGTGGACCGGGCGCCGGAAGCGGCTGCCGAACCAGTGGATGGCCAGATCGCCGAGGACCGCGCTGCCGGCGACGACCAGCAGGACGACGACGATGTTCAGCCGTCCGTGCGACGCGAGGACTCCCGCAGCGACGAGGATTCCGGCGTTGGGCACCAGCGGCGGGGCCGTCGTCGCCGCCAGCACCAGGTACGTCCCGAGCGTCTGCATGGCGGCCGCCCCTCGTCGGTGCGGCGCCGGGCGGTGCCGCGATCCGTATTCCGAGGCTGTCACGGGGGCCACGCCGCAGCAACGCGCATCACGGGAATACCCCCAAGGGGTATAACGTTGAGAGGGTGGAGGCCGCCGGGGAGGCACCCTGGTGGCAGTCGGAACATCCCGAGGAGGACGACCATGACGGCCGAGACGAACGGAACCTGCTGCGGCTCCGGCCAGGGGGAGACCGAGTCCCCCGAGAGCGTTGGCACCGGCAAGGTCCGGGCCGTGTACCGCGTGGCCGGCATGACCTGCGGGCACTGTGAGGGAGCCGTACGGGAGGAACTGGCCGCGGTGGCCGGGGTCAGCGCGGTCGACGCCGTTGCATCCACCGGTCTGGTGACCGTCACGTCCGCCGCGCCCCTGGACGATGCGACCGTGCAGGCCGCGGTCGACGAAGCGGGCTACGAGTTCGTGGGCCGGGGCTGACCCGAGAGGAGGACATCGGATGACCAGCACGATGCCCGGCACGGGCGGGACGAAAAGCGCTGACCGCCCCCGGGTGGAACTTGCCATCGGCGGGATGACCTGCGCGTCCTGCGCCGCCCGGATCGAGAAGAAGCTGAACCGGTTGGACGGCGTGGACGCCACGGTCAACTTCGCCACCGAACGGGCGCGGGTGTCGTTCACGGCACCGGTCGCCGTCGCCGACCTGATCGCCACGGTGGAGAAGGCCGGTTACACCGCCGCCGAACCGGAGCCGGAACCGCAGCCCGAACCCGGCCCCGGGACGGCACCCCGGCCCGGCGGTCCGGTCGCCGAATCCCGGCCGCCGGCCGAGCCGGACGACACGGCCTCCCTGCGGCAACGCCTGCTGGTCTCGTTCGCCCTGTCACTTCCCGTCGTGCTGCTCGGCATGATCCCGGCGCTGCAGTTCGACAACTGGCAGTGGCTGTCACTCACCCTCGCCGCACCGGTCGCCGTCTGGGGCGGGCTGCCGTTCCACCGCGCGGCCTGGGCCAATGCCCGGCACGGCGCCGCCACGATGGACACCCTGGTCTCCGTGGGCACCCTCGCCGCATTCGGCTGGTCCCTGTGGGCGCTGTTCTTCGGCGACGCCGGCATGACGGGCATGCGGCACGGCTTCGACCTGTTCCCGGGGCTCGACGGACGCGCGCAGGGCTCGTCGGCGATCTATCTCGAAGTCGCCGCCGGAGTGATCACGTTCATCCTGCTCGGCCGCTACCTGGAGGCGAAGTCCAAGCGTCGGGCGGGCGCCGCGCTGCGCGCGCTGCTCGAACTCGGCGCCAAGGACGTGGCCGTGCTCCGGCCGGACGGGCGCGAGGAACGCATCCCCGTGTCCCGCCTCGACACCGGGGTGCGGTTCGTCGTCCGCCCCGGGGAGACGATCGCCGCGGACGGCCATGTCGTCGAGGGCGGCTCCGCCGTGGACGCCTCGATGCTCACCGGCGAGTCGGTGCCGGTGGACGTGGCGGCCGGGGACGGCGTGACCGGCGGGACCGTCAACGTCTCGGGCCGGCTGGTCGTGGAGGCCACGCGGGTCGGCTCGGACACCCAGCTGGCGCGGATGGCGCGGATGGTCGAGGAGGCCCAGAACGGCAAGGCCCAGGTGCAGCGGCTGGCCGACCGCATCTCCGCGGTCTTCGTGCCCGTCGTCCTGGTGCTCGCCGCCGCCACGCTGGCCGGATGGCTGCTGGCCACCGGTGAGGCGACGGCCGCGTTCACCGCCGCGGTGGCTGTGCTGATCATCGCCTGCCCGTGCGCTCTCGGTCTCGCGACCCCGACGGCCCTCATGGTCGGCACCGGCCGCGGTGCGCAGCTGGGCATCCTCATCAAGGGTCCGGAGGTCCTCGAATCGACCCGGCGGGTGGACACGGTCGTCCTCGACAAGACCGGCACCGTGACGACGGGGACGATGCACCTGCAGGACGTGATCCCGGCGCCCGGGGTCACGGAGCGCGAACTGCTGCGGTTCGCGGGCGCGTTGGAGCACGCGTCGGAGCATCCGATCGCCCGGGCCATTGCGGCGGGTGCCGCCCAGCGGCTCGCCGCGGGAGACACAGCGCGCTTCGCCGGGGACAACGGCCACGAGTCCGGAACGGGGAACGGCCTGCCCGCCCCCGAGCATTTCGAGAACGTCTCCGGTCTCGGGGTCCGCGGCACCGTCGACGGCCGGAGGGGGCTGGTCGGCCGCCGCGCGCTGGTGACCGGCGACCACGACCCGGCGACGGACACCGGGGCCGCCGCACTGCCCGCCCGGACGGCCGAGGCCTGCGCCGCCGCCGAGCGGGAGGGGCGCACGGCGGTGCTCGTCGCCTGGGACGGCGAGGTGCGCGGTGTGCTGACGGTGTCGGACTCGGTGAAGGACTCCAGTGCCGAGGCGGTCTCCCGGCTGCGCGGCCTGGGCCTCGACCCGGTGCTGCTGACCGGGGACAACCGTGCGGTGGCCGAGTCGGTGGCGCGCGAGGTGGGGATCGAGGAGGTCGTCGCCGAAGTGCTGCCGCAGGACAAGGTGGCCGTCGTCCGCCGGCTGCAGCAGGAGGGCCGGGTGGTCGCGATGGTCGGGGACGGCGTGAACGACGCCGCGGCGCTGGCGGTCGCGGATCTCGGCCTGTCCATGGGCACCGGGACGGACGCCGCGATCGAGGCGGGCGATCTGACGCTGGTCCGGGGCGATCTGCGGGTCGCGGCGGATGCCATCCGGCTGTCGCGCCGGACCCTCGGCACCATCAAGGGCAATCTGTTCTGGGCGTTCGGCTACAACGTGGCGGCGCTGCCGCTCGCGGCGGCCGGTTTGCTCAACCCGATGATCGCGGGGGCCGCGATGGCCTTCTCGTCCGTGTTCGTGGTGACGAACAGTCTGCGCCTGCGAACATTTACATGATCCACATCAATGGCACAACATCCTCACCCAAGGGCCTCGATCTCCCAATCGAGGCCCTTGCCCTCATTGGGGCCCGTATGGCATGAGACGCAGATCACATCGATCCGAACGTAACCATCGTGGGGGGTCGTGAGTCTAACCATGCGGTACCAGGCTCCGGAGGAGTCCGGTACCGGCCAAGCCGGAGTCGTCTTGGGGGACGGCGCCGACTCGCGTGGCCGGGACACGTGCCCGGGGAGCTTTGAGCGGCCCTCCCGCACGCACGCGTCCCGGCAGATCGCAGTGGGCTGCGACCGAAAAGCCCCCGGCCGGATCCCGTGGGGGGAATCCGAACCGGGCCTGGAAGGCGCCTTGCTCCGACCCGTGGGGGGATCGGACGCGAGGCGCCTTCTTCTTGGTGCGCACGCCTCGTCCACCGACCGCACGGCACGACGCGCAGCTCCGCGTTCATCGCGGACCTGCGCGCCCGCGCGCCACTCGGTGCGGACGCGCAAGGGCCCCGGGGCAAGAAGCAAGCCCCGGGGCCCTGGGAGATGCGGTGCGGCAGTCAGCGCTTCTCGACCGGCACGAAGTCGCGCTGGACGACGCCCGTGTAGATCTGGCGCGGACGGCCGATGCGGGAACCCGGCTCCTTGATCATCTCGTGCCACTGGGCGATCCAGCCGGGAAGCCGGCCGAGCGCGAACAGCACAGTGAACATCTCGGTCGGGAAGCCCATCGCCCGGTAGATCAGACCCGTGTAGAAATCGACGTTCGGGTAGAGCTTCCGCTCGACGAAATAGTCGTCCGCCAGCGCGTGCTCCTCGAGCTTCAACGCGATGTCGAGCAGCTCGTCGGACTTGCCGAGGGCCGAGAGGACGTCGTGCGCCGCCGCCTTGATGATCTTCGCCCGGGGGTCGAAGTTCTTGTAGACCCGGTGCCCGAAGCCCATGAGCTTCACGCCGTCTTCCTTGTTCTTCACCTTGCGGATGAAGGTGTCGACGTCGCCGCCGGCGTTGCGGATGCCCTCGAGCATCTCCAGCACCGACTGGTTGGCCCCGCCGTGCAGCGGGCCCCACAGGGCGCTGATGCCGGCCGAGATCGAGGCGAACATGTTCGCCTGCGAGGAGCCGACCAGGCGCACGGTCGAGGTCGAGCAGTTCTGCTCGTGGTCGGCGTGCAGGATCAGCAGCTTGTCGAGGGCGTTCACCACGACCGGGTCGAGGTGGTACTCCTCGGCCGGCACGGAGAACGTCATGCGCAGGAAGTTCTCGACGTAGCCGAGGTCGTTGCGCGGGTAGACCACCGGGTGGCCCACGGACTTCTTGAACGCGTACGCGGCGATCGTCGGCAGCTTGGCCAGCAGGCGGATCGTCGAGAGGTGGCGCTGCTTCTCGTCGAACGGGTTGTGGCTGTCCTGGTAGAAGGTCGAGAGGGCGCTGACGACCGAGGAGAGCATCGCCATCGGGTGCGCGTCACGCGGGAAGCCGTCGTAGAAGCGCTTGACGTCCTCGTGCAGCAGGGTGTGCTGGGTGATCTCGTTCTTGAACGCGTCCAGCTCGTCGGCCGTGGGGAGCTCACCGTTGATCAGGAGGAACGCGGTCTCGAGGAACGTGCTGCGCTCGGCGAGCTGCTCGATCGGGTAACCGCGGTAGCGCAGGACGCCCTGTTCGCCGTCGAGATACGTGACGGCGGACTGGTAAGCGGCCGTGTTGCCGTACCCGCTGTCCAGGGTCACCAGCCCGGTCTGCGCCCGGAGCTTGCCGATGTCGAAGCCCTTGTCGCCGACGGTGCTGTCGACCACCGGGTAGGTGTACTCGCCGTCCCCGTACCGCAGTACTACAGAGTTGTCGCTCACGTCATCCCTCACCGACGTTGTGCCTCTACCTAGAGGTGCCCTGACTGTCTCCAGCTTCCCCCATTCGGCACTCGCGCGTGCACTCGGGGTCGGCCACTGCCGTCATTTCTGGCACGCAGTGCCGCTGTGCGCCTCCCATCCTGCTCCTCCCGGGCCCGATACAGGAAATCTCACGGCCGGACGGCCCCGCCGAGACGGTGGTCGAGAGCCGTGCAGCGGCGGCCTGCGGAGACCGTGCGCACCGCCTGGCCGAGCGCCCGACGCGACCCGACCAGCACGACCAGGCGCTTCGCCCGCGTCACGGCGGTGTAGAGCAGATTGCGCTGCAGCATCATCCAGGCGCCCGTGGTGACGGGGATCACCACCGCCGGGTACTCGCTCCCCTGAGACCGGTGGATGGTGACGGCGTAGGCGTGCGTCAGCTCGTCGAGCTCGTCGAAGTCGTACGGCACCTCCTCGTCCTCGTCGGTGAGGACGGTGAGCCGCTGCTCGTCGTTGTTCAAGGACGTCACGACGCCGACGGTGCCGTTGAAGACGCCGTTCGCCCCCTTCTCGTAGTTGTTGCGGATCTGGGTGACCTTGTCCCCGACCCGGAAGACCCGTCCGCCGAAGCGGCGTTCGGGGAGGTCGGGACGCGCGGGCGTGACGGCCTGCTGGAGCAGCCCGTTGAGGGTGCCGGCGCCGGCGGGACCACGGTGCATCGGCGCCAGCACCTGCACGTCGCGGCGCGGGTCCAGCCCGAACCGGGCGGGGATGCGGCGGGCGGCGACGTCCACCGTCAGACGGCCCGCCTCCTCGGTGTCCTCCTCGGCGAACAGGAAGAAGTCCGGGAGCCCCCGAGTGAGGGGCGGGACGCCGGAGTTGATGCGGTGGGCGTTGGTCACCACCCCCGACTGCTGCGCCTGCCGGAAGATCCTGGTGAGCCGGACCGCGGGCACCGGGCTGCCGTCAGCGAGGAGGTCGCGCAGCACCTCCCCCGCGCCGACGGACGGGAGTTGGTCGACGTCCCCGACGAGCAGCAGGTGGGCCCCCGGCGGGACCGCCTTGACCAGCTTGTTCGCGAGCAGGAGATCGAGCATGGACGCCTCGTCGACCACCACCAGGTCGGCGTCCAGCGGCCGGTCCCGGTCGTAGGCCGCGTCCCCGCCGGGCTTGAGTTCCAGCAGCCGGTGCACGGTGGACGCTTCGGCGCCGGTGAGCTCCGAGAGCCGCTTCGCGGCCCGCCCGGTCGGCGCGGCCAGCACCACTCTGGCCTTCTTGGCACGGGCGAGTTCGACGACCGACCGCACGGTGAAGGACTTGCCGCAGCCCGGTCCGCCGGTGAGGACGGCGACCTTCTGTGACAGCGCCAGCTTCACCGCCTCGCGCTGCTCGGGGGCCAGGTCGGCGCCGGTACGCCCGGCGAGCCAGGTCAGCGCGGCCTCCCAGTCCACGTCGCGGAAGGCGGGCAGCCGGTCCTCCTCGGTACGCAGCAGCCGCAGCAGTTGCCCGGCCAGGGAGATCTCGGCGCGGTGGAAGGGCACGAGGTAGACGGCCGGGACGGTACCGCCGCCCTCGGGGCCCGGGACGTGCTCGCGGACCACGCCCTCCTCCTCGGCGGCGAGTTCGGCGAGGCAGTCGATGACGAGTCCGGTGTCGACCTGGAGCAGTTTCACCGCGTCGGCGATGAGCTGTTCCTCGGGCAGGTAGCAGTGGCCCGCGTCGGCGGACTGCGAAAGGGCGTACTGGAGACCAGCCTTGACGCGTTCGGGGCTGTCGTGCGGGATGCCGACCGCCTGGGCGATCCGGTCGGCGGTGAGGAAGCCGATGCCCCAGACGTCGGCGGCCAGCCGGTAGGGCCGGTTGCGGACGACGGAGATCGAGGCGTCCTCGTACTTCTTGTAGATGCGCACGGCGATGGAGGTGGAGACGCCGACGCCCTGGAGGAAGACCATCACCTCTTTGATGGCCTTCTGTTCCTCCCAGGCGGCGCCGATGAGTTTCGTGCGCTTGGGTCCGAGCCCGGGGACCTCGATGAGGCGCCCCGGCTCCTTCTCGATGATGTCGAGGGTGTCGATACCGAAGTGGTCGACGATGCGCTCGGCGATGCGCGGGCCGATGCCCTTGATCAGACCGGAGCCCAGATAGCGGCGGATGCCCTGGACGGTGGCGGGCAGGACCGTCGTGTAGTTCTCGACCGTGAACTGGCGGCCGTACTGCGGGTGTGAGCCCCAACGCCCTTCCATGCGCAGCGATTCGCCGGGCTGGGCGCCGAGCAGCGAGCCGACGACCGTCAGCAGGTCGCCGCTGCGCCCCGTGTCCACCCGGGCGACCGTGTAGCCGTTCTCCTCGTTGGCATAGGTGATCCGCTCCAGGACTCCCTCGAGCACCGCGACTTGCACCATGTCGTGACGGTACCGCTGTCCTCCGACAGAACGGCGGGCGCCGACGGGGCCGGAACGGCAGCCGCCGGCCCGTGACGTGCGGGCCCCGTGGGGGGCCGGGCCGGGCACAGCGCCTACACGGCCCGCAGGCAGCATCCGGAAGATAACGATCCGGTCAACCGGTCTTGCTCTTCTGCGTGTAATCGATTCCAATCGAGCGCTGTAATCGTTTCCACAAGGGAGTGCGGCGATGGTCGGCATCAAGGACGTGGCGTCCCTGGCTGGGGTCTCCGTCGCGACCGTGTCGCGCGTGCTCAACCAGCACCCCGCCGTTCGCGCCGAGACGCGGGCCCGTGTCCTGACCGCGGTCGACCGGCTGGCCTACCGGCCGAACGCCGTGGCCCGTTCGCTGCGCACCCACCAGACCCGCACCCTCGGGCTGGTCATCAGCGACGTCCTCAACCCCTTCTTCACCGAGCTGGCCCGCTCGGTCGAGGACGAGGCACGGGCCCTCGGCTACAGCGTGATCATCGGCAACGCCGACGAGCAGCCCGAACTCCAGGACCACCACGTCCGCACCCTGCTGGACCGCCGCATCGACGGACTCCTCGTCAGCCCGACCGACGGCGGCTCTCCGCTGATGCTGGGCGCCGCCCGCACCGGTACCCCCATGGTGTTCGTCGACCGCTGGATCCCCGGCGTGGACGTTCCCGTGGTCCGCGCCGACGGGCGGGACGCCATCCGTGATCTGGTCGCCCACCTCCATGCCCTCGGCCACCGGCGGCTGGCCATCATCAACGGCCCCGCCGCAACCACCACCGGCAGCGAACGCGTCGAGGCTTTCCGCGACGCCCTGCACGCGTACGGCCTCTCGCTGCCCGCCGAGTACGTCGGCCAGGGCGACTTCCAGGCGGACAGCGGCCGGAAGGCCACCGGGCGCTTCCTCGACCTGCCCCGGCCGCCCGACGTGGTCTTCGCCGCGGACAACCTGATGGCCCTCGGCGCAATGGACGAGATGTACGCCCGCGGGCTGCGCGTGCCCGAGGACGTGGCGCTCGCCGCCTTCGACGACATCCCCTGGTTCGTCCACACCGATCCGCCGATCACCGCCATCGCCCAGCCCACCGGCGAACTCGGCCGCACCGCCGTGCGGGCGCTGATCGACGTCGTCGAGGGGCGGACCGCCGCGTCCGTCACCCTCTCCGCCCGCCTCGTGGCCCGCCGTTCCTGCGGCGAACGAAGGGAGCAGACCTCGTGAGTATCCCGTGCACCCCCGGCACGTCGCCCGGTTCGCCGGAGCCGGCGAAGAGCCCGGCGCCGCCGGGTGAGCTGCTCCGCATGGAGGGCGCGCGCAAGGCGTTCCCGGGCGTGGTGGCGCTCGACAGCGTCGATTTCGACCTGCGCGCCGGCGAAGTGCACGTCCTGCTCGGCGAGAACGGCGCCGGGAAGAGCACGCTGATCAAGATGCTGTCCGGCGTCCACACCCCGGACGCCGGGCGGATCCTGGTGGACGGCCGCGAGGTCCACATCCGGACCGCGCAGGACGCCGAGCGGTTCGGCATCGCCACCATCCACCAGGAGTTCAACCTGGTCCCCGACCTGAGCGTGGCCGAGAACATCTTCCTCGGCCGTCAGCCGCGGCGGTGCGGCATGATCGACCGCAAGCGGATGAACGCCGAGGCCGCGGAGCTGCTGGCGCGCGTCGGGGTCGACGTCCCCCCGCAGGCGCGGGTCCGGGACCTCGGCATCGCCCGGCTCCAGATGGTCGAGATCGCCAAGGCGCTCAGCCTCGACGCCCGGGTTCTGATCATGGACGAGCCGACTGCCGTCCTGACCACCGGAGAGGTCGAGAAGCTCTTCGGGATCGTCCGCAGGCTCCGCGAGGACGGCGTGGGCATCGTCTTCATCACCCACCACCTCGAGGAGATCGCCGCCCTCGGAGACCGGGTCACCGTGCTGCGCGACGGGCGCAGCGTCACCCAGGTCCCGGCGGACACCGACGAGGACGAGCTCGTCCGGCTGATGGTGGGCCGCAGCATCGAGCAGCAGTACCCGCGGGAGAGCCCCGACACCGGGCCGGTGCTGCTGAAGGTCTCCGGGCTGACCCGGAACGGCGGGTTCGACGACATCTCCTTCGAGGTGCGGGCGGGCGAAGTCGTCGGGCTTGCCGGGCTGGTGGGCGCCGGGCGCACCGAGGTCGTCCGGGCACTGTTCGGCGCCGACCCCTACGACGCGGGCAGCGTCGAGGTCCTCGGCCGGAAGCTGCCGCGGCACGACGTGATCGCCGCGCTGGAGGCCGGACTCGGCCTCGTCCCGGAGGACCGCAAGGGCCAGGGGCTCGTCCTGGATGCGTCCGTCCAGGAGAACCTCGGTCTGGTGACCCTGCGCAAGGCCACCCGCGGCGGTTTCGTCGACCGGGCCGGACAGCGCACCGCCGCCGAACGCGTCGCCGGGCAGCTGGGCGTCCGGATGGCCGGGATCGACCAGCGGATCCGCACGCTCTCCGGCGGCAACCAGCAGAAGGTCGTCATCGGCAAGTGGCTGCTCGCCGAGTCCAAGGTGCTGATCCTCGACGAGCCGACCCGCGGCATCGACGTGGGCGCCAAGGTCGAGATCTACCAGCTCGTCAACCGGCTGACGGAGTCCGGCCACGCGGTCCTGATGATCTCCAGCGACCTCCCGGAGGTGCTCGGCATGAGTGACCGGGTGCTGGTGATGTCCCAGGGCCGGATCACCGGCGAACTGACCCGACAGGAAGCAACCCAGGACGCCGTGATGGCGCTGGCAGTCAAGGATGTGGAGGGCTCCCGTGGCCACTGACACGCTCAAACGCGACACCGGTCCGGGCACGGACCCCGGCAGGGGCGCGGCCGGACGGGCCCTCGTGCGCCGGGTCCTGCTCGACAACGGTGCGCTGAGCGCACTGGTGGTGCTCGTCGCGGCGCTCTCGCTGCTGTCCGGGGACTTCCTGACGACACAGAACCTGCTGAACGTCGGCGTCCAGGCTGCGGTCACCGCCATTCTGGCGTTCGGTGTCACCTTCGTCATCGTCTCGGCCGGCATCGATCTGTCCGTGGGCTCGGTGGCCGCGCTCTCGGCGACCGTCCTCGCCTGGTCCGCGACCTCCGAGGGGCTGCCGGTGTGGCTGGCGGTGCTGCTGGCCGTCGGCACCGGCACAGCCTGCGGCCTGGTCAACGGTGCCCTGATCTCGTTCGGCAAACTGCCGCCGTTCATCGCCACGTTGGCGATGCTGTCGGTCGGCCGCGGTCTCGCGCTGGTCATCTCGCAGGGCAGCCCGATCACGCTGCCCGACTCGGTCTCCGCGCTCGGCGACACCCTCGGCGGCTGGCTGCCGGTCCCGGTGATCGTCATGGTCGCCATGGGCGTCGCCACGGCCGTGCTCCTCGCCCGTACCTATCTCGGGCGTTCGATGTACGCCATCGGCGGCAACGAGGAGGCGGCGCGGCTGTCCGGCATCCGCGTCAAGCGCCAGAAGCTCGTGATCTACGCCCTCTCCGGCGGCTTCGCGGCGGTGGCGGGCATCGTCCTGGCCTCGCGGCTGGCGTCGGCGCAGCCGCAGGCCGCCATGGGCTACGAGCTCGACGCGATCGCAGCCGTCGTCATCGGCGGCGCGAGCCTGTCCGGCGGAGTCGGCAAGGCCTCGGGGACGCTCATCGGCGCCCTCATCCTCGCCGTGCTGCGCAACGGACTGAACCTGCTGTCCGTGTCGGCGTTCTGGCAGCAGGTCGTCATCGGCGTGGTCATCGCGCTGGCCGTACTGCTCGACACCCTGCGCCGCCGCACCGCCTGAGACGCACCCTGCCCGCCCGTCATCACCTGACCATCCCGACTGCAAGGAAGCAGCCCATGAACACCATGAAGACCACGGTCGCCTTCGCCACCGTCGCCGCCCTCGCCCTCACCGGCACCGCCTGCAACTCGGCCTCCGGCGGCGGCTCGGACCTGAAGATAGGCATGTCGGTCTCGACCCTGAACAACCCCTTCTTCGTCCAGCTGAAGGAGGGCGCACAGGCCGAGGCGAAGGCCGCCGGGGCGGAACTCACCGTCACCGACGCCCAGAACGACGCGTCGCAGCAGGCCAACCAGTTGCAGAACTTCACCAGCCAGAACGTGAAGTCGGTCATCGTGAACCCGGTGGACTCCGACGCCGCCGGCCCGGCGGTGAAGGCCGTCAACAACGCGAACATCCCGGTCGTCGCGGCCGACCGCGGGGTGAACAAGGCGGAGATCGCCACCACCGTGGCCTCCGACAACGTCGCCGGCGGCAAGCTGGCGGCGAAGGAACTGGCCGCGCAGCTCGGCGGCAAGGGCAAGGTCGTGGTCCTGCAGGGGCAGGCCGGCACATCCGCCGCCCGTGAGCGCGACCGGGGATTCACCCAGGGCATCAAGGAGTTCCCGGGCATCAAGGTCGTCGCCAAGCAGCCCGCGGACTTCGACCGGGCCAAGGGCCTGGACGTCATGACCAACCTGATGCAGTCCAACTCCGGTGTCACCGGCGTCTACGCGCAGAACGACGAGATGGCGCTCGGCGCGGCCAAGGCCCTCGGCAGCAAGGCCGGCAAGTCCGTCAAGATCGTCGGTTTCGACGGCACCCCGGACGGGCTGGCCGCCGTGAAGTCCGGCAAGCTCGCGGCCACCATCGCGCAGCAGCCGAAGGAGCTGGGGAAGCTCGCCATGCAGAACGCCCTGAAGCTCGCCAAGGGCAAGAAGGTGAACAGCGAGGTCAAGGTTCCGGTCAAGGTCGTCACCGAGAAGAACGCCGCCGAATTCTCCTCCTGACCGCCCGCCACCGCTGCGAGGCTTCGGAAAGGAGAACCGCGGATGCAGGACTACGACCTGGTGGTCGTGGGCTCGGCCAACGCCGATCTCGTGGTCGGCGTCGAGCGACGCCCGGGAGCCGGTCAGACGGTGCTGGGCTCGGACCTGGCCGTCCATCCCGGCGGCAAGGGCGCCAACCAGGCCGTCGCCGCCGCCCGGCTCGGCGCCCGGACGGCGCTGCTGGCCCGGATCGGCGACGACGCACACGGGCGGATGCTGCTGGACGTCCAGCGCCGCGCCGGCGTCGACACCGCCGGTGTCCTGGTCGGCGGGGCCCCGACCGGTGTGGCGCTGATCGTGGTCGACCCGTCGGGGGACAACAGCATCGTGGTCTCCCCCGGGGCGAACGCCCGTCTCGGCCCCGGCGACGTCCGGGCGGCCGGTGCGATGCTGCGTGCCGCCCGGGTGGTGTCGCTGCAACTCGAGATCCCGCTGGAGAGTGTCGCCGAGACGGTGCGGACGGCTGCGGCGGTTGATACCCGGGTGGTGCTCAACCCGTCGCCGCCGGCCCCGCTGCCGGACGACGTCCTCGCCGCCTGCGATCCGCTGGTGGTCAACGAGCACGAGGCGAAGGCGCTGCTCGCCGGAGATCCGGCCTCGGACGACGACTCTCCCGAGGCGTGGGCCGAGGCCCTGCTGGCCCGGGGCCCTCGCTCCGTCGTGGTCACCCTGGGCGCGGCGGGCGCACTGGTCGCACGGGCGGACGGCGGCGCCGGCACGGTGACGGTGCCCAGCCCCGCCGTCCGGGCGGTGGACACCACGGGTGCGGGCGACGCCTTCACGGGCGCGCTGGCCTGGCGGCTGGGCGCCGGTGACGACCTCGAGACGGCCGTGCGGTTCGCAGTCCGCGTGGGTGCGGCCGCGGTGAAGCGGACGGGGGCGCAGCAGTCCTTCCCCACGCTCGACGAACTGGAGGACCGGTGAAGAGGACCGGAATTCTCAACCGCCACCTGTCCGGTGCGCTGGCCCTGCTGGGGCACACCGACCGCGTGATGGTGTGCGATGCGGGGCTGCCGATCCCGGACGGCCCGGTGGTCGTGGACCTCTCGTTCCGCTCGGGGGTGCCGTCCTTCTCCGAGGTGCTGGACGGGTTGCTCGACGAGCTGGTGGTGGAGGGCGCGACCGCCGCCCGGGAGATCACCGGCCGCAACCCCGAGGCCGCCGCTCTGCTGGCGGGCCGTTTCCCGGACGGGCTGCTCGAGCTGGTCCCGCACGAGGAGCTCAAGGCGTCGACGCGCGGCGCCCGGCTGGTGGTGCGGACGGGGGAGACCCGGCCGTACGCGAACGTGCTGCTGCGCTGCGGCGTGCCGTTCTGATCCGCCACCGTGGCGGAAGCCGTTCGGGGCCCGGTCCGTGGACCGGGCCCCGCGGCGTCCCCCAACCTTGCAGGCCATCCCTGGATCCCCCCCCGGGACTCCCCCACGGAGTGCCTGACTCCCCCTGTACGACACAGGCCGGGACGGAAGGGTTGCATCCGGTTTCGCGACGTTACCGATCCGTTACCGAAGGTGCGACGTTGCAGCACAGACGGCCGCCGGCCTCCCCGTCGTGGCCCGCATGCGGATCGGTTCCGCGGGTACCACTTGTCCCAAGCGAAACGTGAGGCAACGTGAGGCAGGGCACATGAAACTCGCCTTCTCCACCCTGGGAATGCCCGGAACGCCGGCCGACGAGGTGGCACGCCTGGCCGCCGCCACGGGCTACCACGGCGTCGAGCTGCGCGCCCATCCCGACGAGCCCGTGCACGTGGGCCTCTCCCCCGACGAACGCCTCGAGGTGACGGCCGCCTTCAAGTCGGCCGGCGTCGAGATCCTCGCCCTCGCCGGGTACACCCGGGTCGGGGCCCCCGGTCCCGACGACGAGGTGATCGAAGACCTGCACGAACACCTGGCACTCGCCCACGACTTGGGCGCGCGGTACGTGCGGGTGTTCGCCGGCGGCGGCGACGCCCCGGCCGAGGATGTCGACGTGATCGCCGCACGCCGGCTCGCCGCCGCCGCGCCCCGTGCGACCGACCTGGGCGTGCGGCTGCTCCTCGAGACGCACGACTCCCACAGCCGGGGAGTCGACGTCGCCCGCGTCCTCGGACTGGTCGGGCACCGCGCCGTGGGCGCCCTCTGGGACGTGATGCACCCGTGGCGATCCGGCGAGGACCCCTCCGCGACGTACGCGGTCCTGGCCCCGCACCTCGGCTACGTGCAGGTGAAGGACATCGCGTCGGCCGACGACACCACCCCGCTGCCGCTCGGCTCGGGCGTCCTGCCGCTGGCCGAGTGCGTGGAGCTGCTCAGCAGGGCGTTCTACGGCGACAATCCCACGCCGGAGCCGCAGGAGGGCTGGCTCAGCTGGGAGTACGAGAAGGCGTGGTACCCCGAGGCGCCCGCGCTGGCGGACCTGCTGGGGCCCGCCCGCGAGCACCTGTCCCGGCTGATCGCCGAGTCCGCCTGACGCCGGAAACCCCTGGCGCCGCGGGACCCGGAGGGGTCGTCGATCACGGGTCGTGCGGGGACAGGCCCCGCACGACGTCGTCCGGCGATGCCCCTCGGGCGAACCTGTGCCGCCATCCGGCTCAGCTCGGGGTGGTACCGCTCCTTCCAAGGGGCACCCTGGTCCGCCGGGGCCGATGAGTCGCAGGCGATCCGATGTCTGCGCACCCCGGGGACGAGTGGGGCCGAGCGGATGGACTGGACAGCCGTCGGGAGCGTGCGGATCGGACCGGATCGGAGGGTGCGGCGCGTCGGGTTCGGCGGCGCCTGGCTGACGGGCCCGGGAACCCACGGGCCGCCGCCCGACCGCGCCGCGGCGCGCGAGGTCGTGCGCCGCGCGGTCGACGCCGGCGTTCAGCTCGTCGACACCGCCGACTGCTACGGCCCCGGAATCAGCGAGACGCTCATCGCCCAAGCCCTCTTCCCGTATCCGGAGGACGTGGTGGTGTCCACCAAGGGCGGGCGCATCGCGCTCGGTGGCAACAGGTGGCGGGCCGACGGGCGTCCCGAGCACCTGCGCGAGGCGTGCGAGGGCAGTCTGCGGAGACTGCGGCGGGAGGCGATCGACCTCTACCAGTTGAACGCCGTCGACCCCACCGTGCCCCTCGAGGAGTCGCTGGGCGCGCTCGTCGACCTGCGGGACGCCGGGAAGATCCGGGCGATCGGCGTGTGCAACGTCTCCGTGAGCGAGTTCGTCCGGGCCCGCGCCGTCACCGCCATCGCCTCGGTGCAGGACCGCTACGACCTCCTGACCCGCGAGAACGAGGACGTCCTCGACGTTTGCACGGCCGAGGGGACCGTCTTCCTCCCTTGGTTCCCACCCGCGAACGAGCTGCGCGCCCGGCCGGACTCGGTGCTCGACCGGATCGCCTCGCGCCACGGTGCCTCGGCCGCGCAAGTGGCCCTGGCCTGGTTGCTGCGGCGTTCGCCGGTCACCGTGCCGCTGCCGGGAACCTGGAACCCCGAGTGGTGGGAGGAGGACCTGAGTTCCCTGCACCTGCGCTTGACGGAGGCCGAGGTGCGCGAACTCGGCGGCAGCACGCGCCGTTCTCCGCGCCGCGGCTGAGGCTCGCAACGGTCCGGCGCAGCATGCGGCGCCGGAGTGTTCAGGAGCGGCTGAACGACGATCAGACCGCTGTGACCACGGCTCCGACGAGGGCGCGGCGATCCGGCGCACACCATTGACTGGCATTTACTTTCCGGATATCCGTTGCCCGTTGGAAGTTTTTTTCAGTTCCCCGACCGGAAGAGCACGGGCGCCGACCCCGAAGGACGACCCCGGCACCCGCCGCTCCACGGCCCTTCCGCACGGTAAGGAGCGCAAGTGCACTACCCGACCTCGCGCAGATCCCTGCTCACCGCAGGTGCGGCCCTCGTCGCCGCGGCTGCCGTCACCGGCCAGGCGCACGCCGCGCCCGCACGGCCGGACCGCGACCGACTCCGCGGGCTCATCTCCCGGATGAGCCTGGAGGAGAAGGTCGGCCAGCTGTTCGTGATGCGGGTCTACGGCCACTCCGCCACCGACCCGGACCCGGCCGACGTGGCCTCCAACCAGCAGGAGATCGGCGTCGCGAACGCCGCCGAGCTGATCGAGAAGTACCACGTCGGCGGCATCATCTACTTCGCCTGGGCACACAACACCCGCGACCCGCACCAGATCGCCGATCTGTCGAACGGAATCCAGCGGGCGGGCCTCGCCCAGCCGACCCCCCTGCCGCTGCTGATCTCCACCGACCAGGAGCACGGCATCGTGTGCCGGGTGGGCGAGCCCGCCACGCTGCTCCCGGGCGCGATGGCCCTGGGCGCCGGCGGCTCCCGGTCCGATGCCCGGACCGCCGGGCGGATCTCGGGCGCCGAACTCGCCGCGATGGGCATCAGGCAGGACTACGCGCCGGTGGCCGACGTCAACGTCAACCCGGCCAACCCCGTCATCGGCGTGCGCTCGCTGGGTGCCGATCCGCAGGCCGTCGCCGGTCTGGTGGCCGCCCAGGTGCAGGGCTACCAGAGCTCGCAGGTCGCCGCGACCGCCAAGCACTTCCCCGGGCACGGGGACACCGCGACCGACAGCCACTACGGCCTGCCGAAGATCACCCACACCGCCGAGGAGTGGGAGCGGCTCGACGCCCCGCCGTTCCGCGCCGCCATCGAGGCCGGCATCGACTCGATCATGACGGCACACATCCTCGTCCCGTCCCTCGACCCGGCCGAGGACCCCGCCACCCTCTCCAAGCCGATCCTCACCGGCATCCTGCGCGAGAAGCTCGGCTACGACGGCGTCGTCGTCACCGACTCGCTCGGTATGGCGGGCGTCCGCCAGAAGTACGGCGACGAGCGGGTCCCGGTACTGGCCATCAACGCCGGCGTCGACCAGCTGCTCAACCCGCCGGACCTGGCGGTGGCCTGGAACGCGGTGCTCGACGCGGTCAAGGGCGGCGAGATCAGCGAGGAGCGGATCGACGAGTCGATCCTGCGCATCCTCGAACTCAAGTGGCGCCGGGGCCTGTTCAGGGCTCCCTACGTCACCCACGCCGGGGTGGACCGCACGGTGGGCACCGCCTCGCACCGGGCGTCGGCGGCACGGATCGCCGAACGCACCACGACCCTGCTCGTCAACGACGGCGACCTGCTTCCCCTGTCGCGGCGCAGCCACGGCAACCTGCTGGTCGTCGGCGTCGATCCTGCCGCCCCGTCGGGCACCGGCGGCCCGCCGACCGCCGTGCTCGCCGCCGCCATGACCGAACTGGGCTTCGCCGCTACGGCGTTGCCGACCAGCACCGGTGGGCAGCCGAACCCGACCCAGGCGAAGATCGACGAGGCGGTGGCGGCTGCCGAGGGCCGCGATGCGGTGATCGTCACCACGTACAACGTGAGCGCCACGTCCTCCCAGCGCACCCTGGTCTCGTCGCTGGCCGCGACCGGTGTGCCGGTGATCCACCTGGCGATCCGGAACCCGTACGACATCGCCCGCCTGCCGGGGGTGGCCGCCTCCCTTGCGAGCTACTCCTGGACCGACGTCGAGGTTAGGGCGGCCGCCCGTGTCATCGCCGGGAAGGCCGACCCGCGTGGCCGGCTGCCCGTCCCGGTCCAGCGCGCGGACGATCCCTCGCAGGTCCTCTATCCGATCGGCTACGGCCTGCGCTACTGATCGGCCTCTGCGACGGCGGCACCCGGCGCCGCGACGCGCACGGCCCCCGCGGGAGCGATCCCGCGGGGGCCGTGCGCGTGTCCGCCGGGCGGCGGTGTCACCGGGTCAGGAGGTCACGGCCGGACGCCGATCCGCTCGAGGCGGTCCTTGTCCAGCCCGGCGTCGTAGGCGGCCAGCGGCCTCGGGGCGGTGTCCCCGCGACGGACGGCGGGCGGCGTGACGCCGGCCCACTCCAGCACCCTGGCGGTGGCCGCGGCGCGCTCCTCCGCCGTCAACTGGTCGATCTTGGCACCGTGGTTGGCGCCCGGGGCGGTGTAGACGTAGGAGTCCTCGCTCCCCTTTCCGAGGCGGAACGGCTCGGCGCCCCACGGGTCGTTCTCCCCGTAGACGAACAGCATCCGCTCGCTCTTGTGCCGCACCCAGCGGTCGACGTCCTTCATGACGCCCTGACGCCACTTCATCGGGATGTCGCGCGGCACGTACGAGCGCGGCTGGTAGATCCCCGGGTAGCGCAGCAGCCCGTCCAGGTGCGGGGTCGCGAACTCCGGCGAACCCAGTTCGGTACCGGCCTGGTAGTAGTACGGCGTGTACGGCGACAGGCCCTGGTCGGTGTAGAAGGAGAACCCGGAGATCGAGTCGACGTAGTCGTAGATCTCGTCGGTGGTGGCGGTCGGCTTCGGCACCTCGGCGCAGTCGGCCTCCGGGCTGTACTGCCAGAACGCCCACACGAGGTCGAGGACGACGTTCTCGTAGGCCTTGTCGGCGCTGCCGACGGTGCGGAACGTCGAGCCGGTCTCGCGCGCCCAGGCCTCGTACCGGTCCACGATCTCGTCGCGGCGCACCAGGGCCTCGCGCTGGATCGCGTTCAGGGCCGAACGGCACTCCTTCGTCGAGACGTGGGCGAAGAACTCGTCGTAGGCGGAGTCCTCGCGGTTGTCCACGTCGTTCGGGGCGACGTACGCGACGGTGGCGTCCATGTCCTGCGGGTGGAAGCGGCGGTAGTACGTGGCCGTCATGCCGCCCTTGCTGCCGCCGGTGGCCAGCCATTTCTGCCCGTAGATGCGCTTGAGGGCCGTGAAGATGCGGTGCTGGTCGTCGGCGGCCTGCCGGATGTCGAGCTTCGACCAGTCGGCCGGCTGCGGCCGGGACGGTGTGAAGAACCGGTACTCCAGGGAGACCTGGTTGCCGTCGACGATCCGGGTCGGCTCACTGCGGCTCGGGTTCGTGGAGACGTTGTACCCGGAGGTGAAGAAGACCGTGGGCCGGTCCGTGGACTTGTGCAGCAGCGTCAGACGCTGCTGGAAGGTGCCCTTGGACGGATGCCGGTGATCGACCGGCTGGGTGTACGCGAGAACGAAGTAGCGGTAGCCGTCGACCGGCTTCTCCTCGATCAGACTCATCCCCGGGATCGCGAGGATGCGGTCCTTGATGTCCGGATCCGTTGCGGTGGCGGCACCGGCGGACGCGCCGCCGACGCCGATGGTGCCTATCAGCAACGCGAATGACAGCAGCCATCTGAGCACCTTGCGCATCAGTTCTCCCCTGCTCAGGCAAAGTTGCCGCGAACCTATCCGCAGGGATCGGGCGCCCGCCAGCCCCGGGCGCCCATTGGGGTCAGTGGAACATCAACCGTTACGAAGCGGGGAGCGGCGGGCGGCGCGAGGCCCGAACGGGCGGGCCGGCCGCCGGGAGGACCCCGCGACCGGCCGTGGCCGTACCTGCCGTCAGACCGCGCCCGCCACCGTCTCCTCCTCCTGTTCGCCGGAGAACGTCCGCCACAGCTTCGCGTACGTACCGCCCGCCGCGAGGAGTTCGGCGTGGGTGCCGTCCTCCACCACCCGGCCGTGGTCCATGACCACCACCCGGTCGGCGCGGGCGGCGGTCGTCAACCGGTGGGCGACGACGAGCGTGGTGCGCCGGCCGGCCAGCCGGTCCGTGGCCCGGTTGACGAGGGACTCCGTCGCCAGGTCCAGCGCCGCCGTCGCCTCGTCGAGCAACAGGATGTCGGGGTCGACGAGTTCGGCCCGCGCCAGGGCGATGAGCTGACGCTGGCCCGCGGAGAGGTTGCGCCCGCGCTCGGCGACCTCGTGCAGGTAGCCGCCCTCCAGGGACGCCACCATGTCGTGGGCCCCCACGGCCCGTGCCGCGGCCTCGACCTCGGCGTCCGAGGCGTCCGGGCGGCCGTAGGCGATCGCGTCCCGGACCGTCCCCGGGAACA
Source organism: Streptomyces meridianus (assembly GCF_023703325.1). Taxonomy (GTDB): domain Bacteria; phylum Actinomycetota; class Actinomycetes; order Streptomycetales; family Streptomycetaceae; genus Streptomyces; species Streptomyces meridianus. Next base: position 197,282 of record NZ_JAMQGM010000001.1, on the reverse strand, counting down.
GGTACGACTCCTGCGGGACGACGCCCAGCCGGTGCCGGTAGCCGGCCAAGTCCAGGTCGCGCAGGTCCTCGCCGTCCACGCGGACGGCGCCCGACGTCGGGTCGTAGAACCGGGCGACCAGCTTGACCAGCGTGGACTTGCCCGCACCGGTCTCCCCCACGAACGCCACGGTCTGCCCGGCGGGGATGCTCAGGTCGACCCCGTTCAGCGCCGCCTCCCCTTCGCCGTTGTAGTGGAAGCGGACGTCGTCGAACGCGATGTGCCCCTTCAGGGACCCGACCTCACGCGGACGTTCGGCGACCTCAGTCGTCGTCGGCTCCCGCAGCAGCTCCTGGATACGGCCCAGCGACACCGTCGCCTGCTGGTAGCCGTCGAAGACCTGCGACAGCTGCTGCACCGGGGCGAAGAACAGGTCGATGTAGAGCAGGTATGCGACGAGGGCGCCCGCCGTCAGCGTGCCCTCGTTGACCCGGCCGGCCCCCACCACCAGCACCAGGGCCGCGGCGACGGACGAGAGCAGCTGCACGAACGGGAAGTAGACCGAGATCAGGAACTGGCCGCGCACCCGCGCCTGCCGGTAGCTGTCGCTCCGCTCGGTGAACCGGCTGGTCCCCATGCCCTCGCGGCGGAACGCCTGCACGATCCGCAGCCCGGCGACGTTCTCCTGCAGGTCGGCGTTGACCACGCTGATCCGCTCCCGGGCCAGCTCGTACACCTTGACGCTGCGGCGCCGGAAGAAGACCGTGCCGATCACCAGCACCGGCAGGGTGGCGAAGACCACCAGGGCCAGCTCCACGTCGAGGACCAGCAGCGCGACGAGGATGCCGAAGAACGTCAGGACCGAGACCACGGCGGTCACCAGTCCGGTCTGGAGGAACGTCGACAGCGCGTCCACGTCCGTCGTCATCCGGGTCATGATCCGCCCGGTCAGCTCCCGCTCGTAGTAGTCCAGACCGAGCCGCTGCAACTGGGCGAAGATCTTCAGGCGGAGGCTGTAGAGGATGCGCTCGCCGGTCCGGCCCGTCATCCGCGTCTCACCGATCTGCGCCGCCCACTGGGTGAGGACGACCAGCAGCGCGAACACCGAGGCCGTCCACACGCCGCTGAGCGCGACCCGCTGCACACCGTCGTCGATGCCGTTGCGGATCAGGATCGGCAGCAGCAGGCCGGCCACGGCGTCGGCGGCCACCAGCGACAGCGCGACCAGCAGCGGCCTGCCGAAGCCGTGCAGCAGCCGCTTCAGTCCGTACTCGCTCTCCGGCCGGGCCGCCTGCTGTTCGTCCACGTCCGGGGTGTCGGTGGCGGGTGGCAGCGCCGCAACCTTGGCGAGCAGTTCCGGCGTGGCGGGCATCCCGGCCAGCGCCCCGGCCATACCCGGACCGGGCGGCCCGGACGGCGGGCCGGCCAGGGCTCGGGGCCCGGTGACGGCCGCCTCCTCCTCGGCGTCCTCGGAGCGGCGCCGCCACAGCTCGGGCGTGATGCCGTCCACCACCCGGCGGCGGACGCTGACCGGCTCGGTCTCGATCTCCGCCTCGACCTCGAGGTCGGCGTCGAAGCACGCGTCGTCTGTACGTCCGTCCGCGGTGTGGGGCCCGGCCACCGCTCCGGCCGGGTCTCGGACCACTCCGCCGAGTTCGTCCGGGTCCGTCAGCAGCCGCCGGTACAGCGCGCAGCGCTCCTGGAGCTCCTCGTGCGTGCCGATGTCGGCCAGGCGCCCGGCGTCGAGGACGGCGATGCGGTCGGCCAGGGCGAGTGTGGAGCGCCGGTGCGCGATCAGCAGGGTGGTGCGTCCGGCCATCACACCGCGCAGCGCCTCGTGGATCTCGTGCTCGACCCGGGCGTCGACCGCGGAGGTGGCGTCGTCCAGCAGCAGCAGCCGGGGGTCGGTGAGGATCGCGCGGGCCAGCGCCACCCGCTGCCGCTGCCCGCCGGAGAGGGTCAGCCCGTGCTCGCCGACGGTGGTGTCGTAGCCGTCGGGCAGATCGCGGATGAAGCCGTCGGCCTGGGCGGCGCGGGCAGCGGCGAGCACCTGCTCGTCGGTGGCGTCCGGGGCGCCGTAGGCGATGTTGGCGCGCACGGTGTCGGAGAACAGGAAGCTGTCCTCGGGGACCAGTCCGATGGCGGCGCGCAAGGAGTCCAGCGTCAGGTCGCGGACGTCGTGCCCGCCGACCCGGACGGCCCCGGACGTCACGTCGTAGAACCGGGGCAGCAGCATCGAGACGGTGGACTTGCCGCTGCCGGACGCGCCGACCAGGGCGAGGGTCTCGCCGGGTTCGATGCGCAGCGAGAAGTCCGCGAGCACCGGGCGCGGCGGGCGGGTGTCGTGCCCCTCGTCGCCGTCGTCCCCGGCGCGGGAGTAGCCGAAGCCGACCCGGTCGAACTCGACGGTCGCCTCGGCGTCGGCGGGCAGTTCGTGCGCGTCGGGCCGCTCGGTGATGGACGGCTCGGTGTCGATGAGCTCCAGGACGCGCTCCACGCCGGCCCGCGCCTGCTGCCCGACGGTGAGCACCATGGTGAGCATCCGCACCGGGCCGACCAGCTGCGCCAGGTACGTGGAAAAGGCGACGAACGTGCCGAGGGTGATCTGCCCGCGGGTGGCGAGCCAGCCGCCGAGGGCCAGCATGGCGACCTGGCCGAGTGCGGGTACGGCCTGCAGGGCCGGGGTGTAGACCGAGTTCAGCCGTACGGTGCGCAGCCGGCCCGCGAACAGCCTGCGGCTGACCTCGCGCAGCTTGCCGGCCTCCTGCTCCTCCTGGCCGAAGCCCTTGACGACGCGCACCCCGGTGACCGAGCCGTCCACCACCCCGGCGACCGCGCCCGCCTGGCCCTGCGCCCACCAGGTGGCGGGGAAGAGCCGGGTCCGGCTGCGCTTGGCGATGATCCAGAGAGCAGGGGCGATGACCAGGGCGATGAGGGTGAGCACCGGCGACAGCCAGGCCATCACGACGAGCGAGATGACGAAGAGCAGCACGTTGCCGATCATCATGGGCAGCATGAACAGCAGGCCCTGGATGAGCTGGAGGTCGCTGGTGGCGCGGCCGATGACCTGACCGGTGCTGAGTTCGTCCTGTCGTTTGCCGTCCAGTCGGGCGAGCGAGCCGAACATCTCGGTGCGCAGGTCGTGCTGCACGTCGAGGGCGAGCCGGCCGCCGTAGAAGCGGCGCACGTAGGTGAGGGCGTAGACGCCGACTGCCGCGACGACGAGAAGCAGCGCCCAGGGGGCGACGGGGCGGCGGTGGCCGACCACGACGTCGTCGATGATCAGCTTGACGACGAGCGGGACGAGGGCCATGACGCCCATGCCGGCCAGCGAGGAGCCGAGCGCGAGCAGCACGTTGCGGCGGTAGCGCCAGGCGTATGCGGTCAGCCGCCGGGCCCAGCCGGGCTCGTGCGGACGGACGGTGCGTTCGCCGCCCGTCGGCGCCTTCGTCCCGTGGTCTGCGGCCCGCCCGTCCTCGGCTCGATCGTCGCGGATCGTCTCGCTCACCCGTCACCCCTCTGTCGGTACGCGCCTGCGGCCGCAGGCGCGTACGGCGGCGTGTGTCCACGGCGCCACGAGTCACAACATCCGAGGTTCCCTGTTTTGTTTCGCGGCCGCATACGCAGAAAGTCGCAAGTCCTCCTCGGCCTCGCGCCCCGGGTCGGACGTCCCGGAACGGCCGGGGCGGCGGGGTCCCGGCACCCGGGTGAGCGGCCGGCCCGCTGTGCGTGGAGCGGGCCGCGCCGCGGGCCCCGACGGACGGCTCCGGGCTCCGTTCGCAGGGGGCGGCCGGTGCGGCCCAACCGGGTGGTACGCGATCGTGATCGGCAGAGTGTGCTCTGCACGGGCCCGGCGGGCGCATACTGAGCACAATGACAAAGCCAACGATGGTCAGACGTCATCTGCCCACCAGCCCCTTCAAGGCACCCGCGGAACCGACGTCGAAGAGCTTCGCCCTCGGTGACCGGGTGACCCATGACGTGTACGGCCTCGGCCGCGTGACCGGCGTCGAGCAGGGGGTCGCGGTGCTCGTCGACTTCGGCTCGCAGCAGAAGCGCATCCTGAGCCCGTACCCGAAGATGACCGCCCTCTGAGGCGTCAGCAGTTGTCCGGTCTCCACCGGGCACCCCGGGCGGCACCTCTTGGTGCCCCCTCTCGTCAAACCCTTGCGCACCGAAAGGCAGACGCTCGTCGACACGACCGCGTTGTTCTCCGATCCCGAACCGGCCCCCTTCCGCCGCATCGTGAAGGGGTCCCCGCCTCCGACGGGCGGCCTGTTCCAGGCCCCGCCGGACTTCGAGGAGGCGGACCGGGACGACCCTTCCACCGCTGCTGATCTCGTCGCCCCGTGAGCGAGGCTGCCCGGCGGACGGCACGGGTCTCCTGAGCGTCTGACGCGCGAAGGACCTCCTCCCCGCCGGGAAGACCTCTTCAGGCTGTGTCCGAGTGCGGCGTGAATTCCACGCGCAGGTCGAGATCCAGCGCACGGGCCAGTCGGTCGAGGACCGGGATGGTCGGAATGGTTCCGCCGCCCTCGAACCGCGCCACCGCGGACTGGGTCATGGCACAGCGCCGCCCGAGTTCGGCCTGCGAAAGGCCGAGGTCCAGCCGACGCCGGCGTACCGCCTCTCCGAGTTCGAACCGCAGTCGTGCTGCGGCGTACTCCGCCTCGATCTCCGGCGTGACGGCGCGGGCCCCACGCGCCTGCTCAAGTCCGGTCCGGCCGGTCTCCGACGTCATGCGTCCTCCTCATCCACGGTGTGTTCCTCCGCCTGGCATTGCTTGAGCGCACGCCTGGCCCGATCCACCTCCGCGAACTCGCGCATCCGGGTCTTGGGGAAAACGGTCAGCGTGATGATGCGGCGACCTGGCGCGATCCAGTACGTGACACGAATGCGTTCCCCGCCGCAGTAGAAACGAAGTTCTCGCAACTTCCCGTCGAGCTGCCGCGTGTACGGCTCGCCGAGGTGGACACCCCGCTCTTCCAAGAGGTCCAGGTGCATGACTGCTTGCGCCCAACGCCTGTCGTCCAAGCCGGCCAGCCAGGCCTCGACTTCTGGTTCAAGTTCGACGGTACCCCAGCTCATAGCATCGACGCTATAAGCGTTCCGAGGCTTCGATCGCCGGGCCGGAACGAGTCCACTCGGACGGGTGAGTCTCATGCCGAGTCCTCGTAGGGGCAGGAATGACCGGTCCGCCTGCCCCGGCGCCCCCCAGGTGGAACTTCTCGGAGGCGAAGGACTGCTCCCCCCGGCGACTTGCCAGGGCGGCGAGGTGGACACCCTTGCGGATGATCTCAGCCTCCGGGACGCCGTCACGAGCGGCGGATTCCTTGATCAGAGCCGGATCGTCGGGGTCGACGTGCACCCTGATGCGTCGCAGGGCCATGAAGGGCATGCAGACGCCCACCCCTCATGGCCTCCACAAGCGTGTCACTCCCCGCCGCGGGCCTGCGCGATCTGCCGGGACATGAGCGTGGTCAGCTCGTACGCGGTGTGCGAGGCCGCCACCGAGGTTATCTCCGCGTGGTCGTAGGCCGGCGCGACCTCGACCAGGTCGGCCGAGACCAGGTGGCAGTCGGCCAGCCCGCGCAGGATCTCCAGCAGCTCGCGCGAGGTCAGGCCTCCGGCCTCGGGGGTGCCGGTACCGGGGGCGTGGGCCGGGTCGAGCACGTCGATGTCGATGGAGATGTACAGCGGCCGGTCGCCGATGCGCTCGCGCAGCTGCTGGGCCACCTCGTCCACCCCGCGGCGCATGACGTCGGCCGAGGTGACGATGCCGAAGCCCATCTTCTCGTCGTCGTCGAGGTCCTTCTTGCCGTACAGCGGACCGCGGATGCCGACGTGCGAGAGGGCGGAGGTGTCGAGGATCCCCTCCTCGACGGCCCGCCGGAACGGGGTGCCGTGGGTGTACTCGGCGCCGAAGTACGTGTCCCAGGTGTCCAGGTGCGCGTCGAAGTGCAGCAGCGCGACGGGCCCGTGCTTGCGCGCGACCGAGCGCAGCAGCGGCAGGGCGATCGTGTGGTCGCCGCCGAGTGTCATCAGCCGGGCGCCGGTGTCGAGGAGGTCGTCGGCGGCGGCCTGGACGGTCTCGACGGCCTCCTCGATGTTGAACGGGTTCGCGGCGATGTCACCCGCGTCGGCGACCTGGGCCAGCGCGAACGGGGACGCATCCTGCGCCGGGTTGTACGGGCGCAGCAGCCGCGAGGCCTCACGGATGGCGTTGCCGCCGAAGCGCGCGCCGGGCCGGTAGGACACGCCGCTGTCGAAGGGCACGCCCACCACGGCCACGTCGGCGGAGCCGACCTCGTCGATCCGGGGCAGCCGGGCGAACGTCGCCGGTCCGGCGTAGCGCGGGATCCGCGACGAGTCGACGGGGCCTTGCGGGCGGCTGTTGGCGGTGCTCATGGGACGGCCTTTCGGCGGGTGGCGGACGGGACGCGTCCGAGCGTAGGCAGGCCGGGGCGCTGCGCACATGTACGCGGTGCAGGAGCAGCGCGCACCATTTGGACACGGCGTCCACCGGTGCACCGCCGGGGTCCACAATGGCGGCATGCCGATATCGCGTCCGACCCCCAGCCGTGCCGAACTGATCGACCACCTCGTCCGTACGCGCATCGCGGGAGACGTTGCGACACCCCGGGAGAACAACCTCTCCCACTACCGCAAACTCTCCAACGGTGACCGCCACTTCTGGTTCGGCCTGGAGTTCGGTGACCGGTGGACCGACGAGCAGGACGTGCTCGCCGTGATGGCGGAGCGCTGCGGCGTGCTGGACGACCCGGACCACCGCTCGGGGCAGGACACGATCGACCCCGAGCTGACCGTCGCGGGCCTGGAACGGGCGGCGACCGTGCTGCGCAAGGCCGCTTCCCAGGAGCAGCGGGTGCTGTTCGCGACCGGCCACCCGGGCGGGCTGATCGACGTGCACCGGAGCATCGCGGCGGCGCTGCGCGAGGCGGGCTGCGAGATCATGGTGGTGCCCTCGGGGCTGCACGCCGACGGCGGCTACGTCTTCCAGTTCGCCGACGTGGCGATGCTCGAGCGCGGTGCGACCCTGTGGCACACGCACTCCCCCGAGCCGATGGCGGCGGTTCTCGACGGCCTCGCCCGCGAAGGCCGGCCGCTGCCGGACCTCGTCGTCGCCGACCACGGCTGGGCGGGGTGCGCCGCGCAGCGGGGGATCACGGCGGTCGGTTTCGCGGACTGCAACGACCCGGCGCTGTTCCTCGGCGAGGCGGAGGGCACGGTGGCGGTGACCGTGCCGCTGGACGACCACGTCAGGGATCCGCGGTTCTACGACCCGATGACGGCCTACCTGCTGGACGCGGTCGCGTCGCCGCCGGCGTGAGAAACGGCGTTCCCCGCGCGGGCCGGCCGGCGCGGGTGGTGCGGCGGGGCGCTCCCTGACGACGCCCCGCCGCAGCTCTCAGCCGCGCGGGACGCGGACCACGCCCTCCTGGATCACGGACACGGCCAGCTTCCCGTCGGCGGTCCAGATCCGCCCCTGGGCGAGTCCGCGCCCGTTGGTGGACGACGGGGACTCCTGGTCGTACAGCAGCCATTCGTCGGCCCGGAACGGGCGGTGGAACCACATGGCGTGGTCGAGGCTGGCCCCGACGACGTCGCCCACCGCCCAGCCGCCGCGCCCGTGCGCGAGGAGAACGGAGTCGAGCAGCGTCATGTCGGAGACGTAGGTGGCGAGGCAGACGTGCAGCAGCGGTTCGTCGATCGGGCCGTCGAGCTTGCCGTTGGCCCGGAACCACACCTGGGACCGGGGCTCGCGCGGTCCCTGCGCGGCGGTGGCGTAGGGCGGCTCCTCCACGTAGCGCAGGTCGACCGCCGCGCGGGCCTCCAGCAGTCGCTCGGCGACACCCGGATGGCTGAAGAGGTGCGCGTGGCGCGGCAGGCACTCGGCCGCGGTCGGCAGGGTTTCGGGGTCCGGCGCGTCCGGCATCCCCTCCTGGTGCTCCAGGCCCTCCTCGAATGCCTGGAAGGACGCCGAGAGGTGGAAGATCGGCTGGCCGTGCTGGACGGCCACCACCCGGCGGGTGGTGAAGGAGCGGCCGTCGCGGATGCGGTCGACCGTGTAGACGATGGGCGCGCCGGGGTCGCCCGCCCGGAGGAAGTAGGCGTGCAGCGAGTGGGCGTCCCGGTCGTCGGGGACGGTGCGGCCCGCGGCGACCAGCGCCTGGGCCGCGACCTGGCCGCCGAAGACGCGCGGGACGACGGAGGCCTGGCTGTCGCCCCGGAAGATGTTCTCCTCGATCCGCTCCAGGTCGAGCAGGTCGATGAGGTGGTGCAAGGGGGTAGTCATGTCCTCGATGTTCTCGATGTTCTGCGTGCTGGGGATGTGCGCAGGGTTTCCGTCCGGTGTCGTCCCGGCCGCGTCACGGCACTGGCTCAGAGCCCCATCGATTTGGCGATGATGGAGCGCATGACCTCGCTGGTGCCGCCGTAGATCCGGTTGACGCGGTTGTCGGCGTACAGGCGGGCGATCGGGTACTCCATCATGTAGCCGTAACCGCCGTGCAGCTGGAGGCACTTGTCGATCACGCGGGATGCGGCGTCGGTGCAGAACAGCTTGGCGGACGCGGCGTCGGCGGCGGTGAGCTCGCCGGCGTCGTGGGCCTCGAGGGCGCGGTCGACGACTGCCTGGGCGGCGTCCACCTCGGCCTTGCAGTCGGCGAGGACGAACTTGGTGTTCTGGAACTCGGCGACGGTGCGTCCGAAGACCGTGCGCTCGCGGACGTACTCGGTGGCGAACCGCACGGCGGCGGCGGCCTGGGCGTAGGCGCCGACGGCGATGCCGAGGCGCTCCTGCGGCAGGTTGTGGGCGAGGTAGGAGAAGGCCTTGCCCTCCTCGCCGAGCAGGTCCTCGACGGGCACCTTGACGTCCGTGAAGGACAGTTCGGCGGTGTCGGAGGTCTTCAGGCCGAGCTTCTCGAGCTTGCGGCCGACCGCGTAGCCCTCGCTCTTCGTGTCCACGACCAGGATGGATATGCCGCCGCGGCGGTCCTCCGGGGTGGGGGCGGCGGTGCGGGCGCAGACCAGCACGCGGTCGGCGAGGACGCCGCCGGTGATGAAGGTCTTGGCGCCGTTGAGGACGTAGTGGGTGCCGTCCTCGGACAGCTTGGCGGTGGTCTTCATGCCGGCCAGGTCGGATCCGGTGCCCGGCTCGGTCATGGCGATGGCGGTCATCATGTCGCCGGAGACGAAGGACGGCAGCCAGCGCTTCTTCTGCTCCTCGTTCGCGTACGCGAGGAGGTAGGGCAGGCACAGCGCGGTGTGCACGCTGCTGCCGCCGAAGCTGACGCCGGCCCGGGCGCACTCCTCGGTGATGACGGCGTTGAACTTGAAGCTGGTCTCGCCGGCGCCGCCGTACTCCTCGGGCACCTCGATGCCGAAGACGCCCAGCTCGCCGAGCTTCTTGTAGAAGTCTCGGGGCGCCTGCCCGGCCTCGGCCCATTCGGGGTAGACGGGGACGACCTCGGTGGCGATGAAGTCGCGGATGGTCTCGCGGAACGCCTCGTGGTCCTCGTTGAACACCGTGCGACGCATCGTGTGTGCCTCCTGTCGTGATCGTCGTCCGAACTCTGCCCACTGCACTGTCTAAGCGCTTGCTCAGCGCAAGTTACCCGGCAGTCGGGGAAGGTGTCCAGACGAGGACCGGGACCGAGACGACCCTCACGTCCCGGCCGCCCGCGCACACGGCGGCACCGCCCGGGCGCCGGACGGCGGCCCGGGCCGGAGTGAGGAAGGGCCCCGGCCCCTCCGACCGCTAATCCGCCGCGGCCGCGAAGGCGCCGCGCGCCAGCCGGTGCAGCAGCGCCCCCGTGGCCTCCCGGCGCGGGAGCTGCCCCGGCCCGGACAGGTGCGGCGTGGAGTTGAGGAGGCCGAACACCGCATGCACACAGGCGCGGGCCTCTGCCTCCGGGAGCCCCTGGTAGACGTCGCGGACCACCTGCACCCACAGCTCGACGTACCGCCGCTGGAGCTGGCGGACGAGCTTGCGGTCACTGTCGCGCAGCCGGTCCAGTTCGCGGTCGTGCAGCGTGATCAGCGACCGGTCGTCGAGCGCGAAGTCGATGTGGCCGTCGATGAGCGAGTCCAGGACTGCGTCGGCGGATCCGTCGGCCGCGGCCACCCGGCGACGCCCGCCCTCCAGCAACCGCTCGCTGATGCCCACCAGCAGTTCGGCGAGCATCGCGTCCTTGCCGGGGAAGTGCCGGTAGAGGCCGGGGCCGCTGATGCCCACCGCGGCGCCTATCTCGTCCACGCCGACACCGTGGAAGCCGCGCTCGGCGAAGAGCCGGGCGGCCTCCCGGAGGATCTGTTCCCGGCGGGTCGGGGCCGCGGCACGCGCGGCGGCGTTGGCAGTCATGACCGTCCATTCTAGACAGAGTCGTTAGCGCTCGTTAACCTGAGGACAAAGCGTTAACGCTCATTAACCGAGCAAGGGGGCTCGAGGACCATGCAGCAGGCACCAGTGCTGGGGAGCGCCGCCGATCCGGCGTCCGACGCCTGGCGGGCCAACGAGGCAGGACACCGCGAGCTCGCGGCGGCCCTGCGGGAGAAGCTCGCGACCGCCCGGCTGGGCGGAGGCGAACGGGCCCGCGAACGTCACACCGCGCGCGGCAAGCTGCTGCCCCGGGACCGGGTGGACGCCCTGCTCGACCCGGGCTCGCCGTTCCTGGAGCTGGCCCCGCTGGCGGCCGACGGGATGTACGGCGGCCAGGCGCCCGCCGCGGGCGTCATCGCCGGCATCGGCCGCGTCTCCGGACGCGAGGTGGTGATCGTCGCCAACGACGCCACGGTCAAGGGCGGCACGTACTACCCGATGACCGTCAAGAAGCACCTGCGGGCGCAGGAGGTGGCGCTGGAGAACCGGCTGCCGTGCCTGTACCTGGTGGACTCCGGCGGCGCGTTCCTGCCCATGCAGGACGAGGTCTTCCCCGACCGCGAGCACTTCGGCCGCATCTTCTACAACCAGGCCCGGATGTCCGGCGCCGGCATCCCGCAGATCGCGGCCGTGCTCGGCTCGTGCACCGCAGGCGGCGCGTACGTCCCGGCGATGAGCGACGAGGCGGTCATCGTCCGCAACCAGGGCACCATCTTCCTGGGCGGCCCGCCGCTGGTGAAGGCCGCGACCGGCGAGGTCGTCACCGCCGAGGAACTGGGCGGCGGCGAGGTCCACTCGCGGGTCTCCGGCGTCACCGACCACCTGGCGGAGGACGACGCGCACGCGCTGCGCATAGTCCGCACCATCGTCTCGACGCTGCCCGGGCGCAGCGAGCTGCCGTGGGCCGTCGAACCCGTCGAGGAGCCCAAGGCCGACCCGGCCGGGCTGTACGGCGCGGTGCCGGTCGACTCCCGGACTCCCTACGACGTCCGCGAGGTCATCGCCCGTGTCGTCGACGGCTCCCGCTTCGCCGAGTTCAAGGCGGAGTACGGGCAGACCCTGGTCACCGGCTTCGCCCGGATCCACGGCCACCCGGTCGGAATCGTCGCCAACAACGGCATCCTCTTCGCCGAGTCCGCCCAGAAGGGCGCGCACTTCATCGAGCTGTGCGACCAGCGCGGCATCCCGCTGGTGTTCCTCCAGAACATCTCCGGCTTCATGGTCGGCCGCGACTACGAGGCCGGCGGCATCGCCAAGCACGGCGCGAAGATGGTGACGGCCGTCGCCTGCACCCGGGTACCGAAGCTGACGGTGGTCGTCGGCGGCAGCTACGGCGCGGGCAACTACTCGATGTGCGGCCGCGCGTACTCGCCCCGTTTCCTGTGGATGTGGCCCAACGCCAAGATCTCGGTGATGGGTGGTGAGCAGGCCGCCTCGGTGCTGGCGACCGTCAAACGCGACCAGATGGAGGCGCGCGGCGAGGAGTGGAGCGCCGAGGACGAGGAGGCGTTCCGGTCGCCGATCCGGGAGCAGTACGACACCCAGGGCAACGCCTACTACGCCACGGCCCGGCTGTGGGACGACGGCGTCATCGACCCGCTGGAGACCCGCCAGGTGCTGGGTCTCGCACTCACCGCGTGCGCCAACGCGCCGCTGCCGCACAAAGACCCGACCGCCCCCGGCTACGGCGTCTTCCGGATGTAAGGGGGGACCCTCTGATGACACACGTGGCAAAGATGTTCGACACCGTTCTGGTGGCCAACCGCGGCGAGATCGCGGTCCGGGTGATCCGCACCCTGCGCCGGATGGGCGTCCGCTCGGTCGCCGTCCACAGCGAGGCCGACGCCGGCGCGCTGCACGTCCGCGAGGCCGACACGGCCGTCTGCATCGGTCCGGCGGCCGCTGCCGAGAGCTATCTGTCGATCGGCAGCCTGATCGAGGCCGCCCGGCGGACCTCGGCCCAGGCCGTGCACCCCGGCTACGGCTTCCTCGCCGAGAACGCGGCGTTCGCCCGGGCCTGCAAGGACGCCGGACTGGTCTTCATCGGCCCGCCCGCGGACGCCATCGAGCTGATGGGCGACAAGATCCGCGCCAAGGAGACCGTGCAGTCGGCCGGCGTGCCGGTGGTGCCCGGTTCCTCGGGCAGTGGCCTGTCCGACACCCAACTGGCCGAAGCCGCACGGGAGATCGGCATGCCGGTGCTCCTCAAACCCTCGGCGGGCGGTGGCGGCAAGGGCATGCGCCTGGTGCGCGAGGAGTCGGCGCTGGCGGAGGAGATCGCCGCCGCCCGACGGGAGGCCCGGGGCTCGTTCGGCGACGACACCCTGCTGGTGGAACGCTGGATCGACCGGCCGCGCCACATCGAGATCCAGGTGATGGCCGACGCGCACGGCAACGTGGTGCACCTCGGCGAACGCGAGTGCTCGCTGCAGCGCCGCCACCAGAAGATCATCGAAGAGGCGCCGAGCCCGCTGCTCGACGCGGCCACCCGGGAGGCCATGGGCGAGGCCGCCGCGCAGGCCGCCCGCTCCTGCGGCTACACCGGCGCGGGAACCGTGGAGTTCATCGTCCCGGGCGGCGAGGACGTGCCCACCGGTGCGGACGGCGCCTCCCGGCCCTACTACTTCATGGAGATGAACACCCGGCTCCAGGTGGAGCACCCGGTCACCGAGCTGATCACCGGCCTCGACCTGGTCGAGTGGCAGCTGCGGGCGGCGGCCGGCGAGCGGCTGGGATTCGCTCAGGAGGACGTCGTCCTCGACGGCCACGCCGTGGAGGCCCGGATCTGCGCGGAGACCGCACGGGTGGGTACGGACGGCCGGGTGAACTTCCTGCCATCGGCCGGCACCGTCCTCGCCCTGAGCGAGCCGGGCGGCGAGGGCGTGCGGGTCGACTCCGGGCTCGCCGAGGGCACCGAGGTCGGCACCACCTACGATCCGATGCTCGCCAAGGTCATCGCCCACGGCCCGGACCGGCCGACGGCCCTGCGCCGGCTGCGCGCCGCTCTCGCGGACACCACCGTCCTCGGTCTGGACACCAACATCGGCTTCCTGCGCGAGCTGCTGAGCCACCCGGACGTCGAGGCCGGCCGGCTCGACACCGGACTGGTCGACCGGGATGCCGCCGGCCTCGTCACCACGCAGGTCCCGGACGAGGTGTACGCCGCGGCAGCCCTGTTCCGGCACGCGACTCTCGGCCCGGGAGACGCCGACGGCGGCGCACCGGCGTGGCAGGACCCGTTCGCCGTACCCACCGGCTGGCGTCTGGGCGGCAGTCCGGCCTGGACCGTCTATCAGCTGCGCGCCTCCGGTGGGGAGCCGGTGGAGGTGCGCGTCCGCGGCCTAGCCGACGCCGCCGAGGTGCGGGTCGGCGCCCTGGACGACCCGGACGCACGCGAGGTGTCCGCCGGTCTGCTGCTGCCCGCCGGCGGCGGGACCACCGGCACCGCCCAGCTGCGCTGGGGCGGGACCACCCGGGCTGTCCGGCACGCCGGCGACGCCACCGGGCACTGGCTGACCTGGGACGGCCACAGCAGGCACATCCGTGTCTTCGACCCGGTCGAGGCCGCCCTGCAGGGCGGCGCCGCCGGCGCCCACGCCGGCACCCTGACCGCACCGATGCCCGGCACGGTCACCGTCGTCAAGGCCGCCGTCGGCGACGAGGTGACCGCCGGGCAGAGCCTGCTGGTCGTCGAGGCGATGAAGATGGAGCACGTCATCGCCGCCCCGCACGACGGCGTCGTCGCCGAGCTGGACGTGACCCCTGGCAGCACGGTCGCCATGGACCAGGTGCTGGCCGTGGTCGCCCCGCGCGAGGAGGAGGCGTGATGGACGGCGCACTACCCATGACGGTCCCGATGGACGGCCTGCCCGCCCGCGTCCGCATCCACGAGGTGGGCGCCCGGGACGGCCTGCAGAACGAGCAGACCGTGGTGCCGGTCGAGGTGAAGGCGGAGTTCGTGCGCCGTCTCGCGGAGGCCGGACTGCGGACCATCGAGGCGACCAGCTTCGTGCACCCCAAGTGGGTGCCCCAACTGGCGGACGCAGAGCAGCTGTTCCCGCTCGTCAGCGACCTCGGCGGCGTACGTCTTCCGGTACTGGTGCCCAACGAGCGCGGCCTCGACCGCGCCCTGGCGCTCGGTGCCCGTGAGGTCGCCGTCTTCGCCAGCGCCACCGAGTCGTTCGCCAGGGCCAACCTCAACCGGACGGTCGACGAGGCGCTCGCCATGTTCGAGCCGGTCGTCGCCCGGGCCCGGGAGGAGGGCCTGCGGGTGCGCGGCTATCTGTCGATGTGCTTCGGTGACCCGTGGGAGGGCGCCGTCCCGGTCGGGCAGGTGGTGCGGGTGTGCCGCAGCCTGACCGACATGGGCTGCGACGAGCTCAGCCTCGGTGACACCATCGGCGTGGCCACCCCCGGCCACGTCCTCGCCCTGCTGACCCAGCTCAACCAGGCGGGTGTCACCACCGACCGGCTTGCCGTGCACTTCCACGACACCTACGGGCAGGCCCTGTCGAACACCCTGGCCGCGCTCCGGCACGGCGTCGGCGTCGTCGACGCCTCCGCGGGCGGCCTGGGCGGCTGTCCGTACGCGAAGAGCGCCACCGGGAACCTCGCCACCGAGGACCTCGTGTGGATGCTGCACGGCCTCGGCATCGAGACCGGGGTCGACCTCGGCCGTCTCGTCGCCACCAGCGCGTGGATGGCGGACCGCCTGGGCCGCCCCAGCCCGTCCCGAACCGTTCGTGCCCTCGCGGGCACCACTCCCCGTCAGGAGCAGTGACCACCATGTCGATCGATCATCGTCTGTCGTCCGAGCACGAGGAACTCCGCCGCACTGTCGAGGAGTTCGCGCACGACGTCGTCGCGCCCAAGATCGGGGAGTTCTACGAGAACCACGAGTTCCCGTACGAGATCGTCCGTGAGATGGGCCGCATGGGCCTGTTCGGGCTGCCCTTCCCCGAGGAGTACGGCGGGATGGGCGGCGACTACCTCGCGCTCGGCCTCGCCCTGGAGGAACTGGCCCGCGTCGACTCGTCGGTGGCCATCACCCTGGAGGCCGGCGTCTCGCTCGGCGCCATGCCGATCTTCCGCTTCGGCACCGAGGAGCAGAAGCGCGAGTGGCTGCCGCGCATGTGCTCCGGCGAGATCCTCGGCGCCTTCGGTCTGACCGAGCCCGACGGCGGCTCGGACGCGGGCGGCACCCGCACCACGGCCCGCCTCGACGAGGCCACGAACGAGTGGGTCATCAACGGCACCAAGTGCTTCATCACCAACTCGGGCACGGACATCACCGGGTTGGTGACCGTCACCGCGGTCACCGGCCGCAAGGAGGACGGGCGTCCGAAGATCTCGTCGATCCTGGTCCCGTCCGGAACACCCGGGTTCACGGTCGCCGCCCCCTACTCCAAGGTCGGCTGGAACGCCTCGGACACCCGGGAACTGTCGTTCAGCGACGTCCGGGTGCCGGCCGCCAACCTGGTCGGCGAGGAGGGCCGGGGCTACGCCCAGTTCCTGCGGATACTGGACGAGGGCCGGATCGCCATCGCCGCACTGGCCACCGGTCTCGCGCAGGGCTGTGTCGACGAGTCGGTGAAGTACGCCAGGGAGCGCCACGCGTTCGGCAAGCCGATCGGCAGCAACCAGGCCATCCAGTTCAAGATCGCGGACATGGAGATGCGGGCCCACACGTCCCGGATCGCCTGGCGTGACGCCGCGTCCCGGCTGGTGCAGGGCGAGCCGTTCAAGAAGGAGGCTGCCATGGCGAAGCTGTACTCCTCCGAGATCGCCGTCACCAACGCCCGCGAGGCCACGCAGATCCACGGCGGCTACGGGTTCATGAACGAGTACCCGGTGGCGCGGATGTGGCGCGACTCGAAGATCCTCGAGATCGGCGAGGGCACCAGCGAGGTGCAGCGGATGCTGATCGCCCGGGAGCTGGGCTTCACGGACTGACCTCGGCGCACCGGTCGTCCCCGCTGCGGCCCGGCTCCCCGGAGAGGGGGGAGCCGGGCCGCACGGCGTGCGGGGTCATCCGGCCGGCCAGGGCACCTGCGGCGAGCGGTAGTAGTCGATGCCGAGCGCCGACCAGCGCGGGCCCTGCGCCGCGAGGCGCAGCCGGTAGGCGTCCCAGTCCAGCGCGGACGCGGGCGACCAGCCGAGCTCCGCGATGCCCGCCACCCGCGGGAAGGCCAGGTACTCGATGTGGTCGCTGGTCGAGATGGTCTCCGACCAGAGCGGCGCCTCCACCCCGAGCACCGCGGAGGACGGGGCGCCCTGGACGAACGTCCCCGGGTCCCAGTCGTAGGACTTCTGCACCTCGACGTAGCCGGCCCAGCTCAGGCCCAGCGGCGTGTTCTTGTCGTACTTCATGTCGAGGTACGCGTGGTTCGCGGGCGAGAGGACCAGCCGGGTGCCGGCCTTCGCCGCGTCCACCACGGCCTGCTCGGTGCCGGACGTCCCCCAGTACTGGGCGACGGCGCCCTCGGCCGGCCGCGCACCGGTCAGCTGGTGCCAGCCGACGACCGTCTTGCCGTACTTCTGCACGACGGCCTGGGCACGGTCCATGAACGCGACGTAGTCCTCATGGCCGGTCGCATGGGCTTCGTCGCCGCCGATGTGGAGGTAGCGGCCGGGGGTGAGAGCGGCGAGTTCGCGGACCACGTCGTCCACGAACTCGTAGGTGATCTCCTTGGGCACGCACAGCGAACTGAAGCCGACGGCGGTACCGGTGTAGAGCGGCGGCGCGACCCCGTCGCAGTTCAGCTGCGCGTACGAGGCGAGCGCGGCGTTGGTGTGTCCCGGCATGTCGATCTCGGGGACCACCTCGAGGAAGCGGTCCGCGGCATAGCGGACGATCTCCCGGTAGTCCTGCTTGGTGTAGTGACCTCCGGGGCCGCCGCCGACCTGGGTGCTGCCGCCGTACGTGGCCAGCCGCGGCCAGGAGTCGATCGCGATCCGCCAGCCCTGGTCGTCGGAGAGGTGCAGATGCAGTTTGTTGATCTTGTAGAGGGCGAGTTGGTCGATGTAGCGCTTGACCTGCTCGACGGTGAAGAAGTGCCGTGAGACGTCCAGCATCGCGCCGCGGTAGGCGTAACGCGGGGAGTCGGTGACCGAGCCGCCCGCGACCGTCCATGGCCCGGGCTGCGGGGAGTTCCGCTCCACGGCGGCGGGCAGAAGCTGGCGCAGGGTCTGCACCCCGTGGAAGAGGCCGGCGGGCTTCGGGGCGCGGATGCTGACGCCGCCCGCCGTGACGTCGAGCCGGTAGCCCTCGCTGCCGAGCCGGTGCTCCCCCTCGGTGAGCCGGAGGACGATGCCGCGGCCGGGGCGGGCGGTCACCGGCAGTTCGTAGCCGGTGGAGGGACGCAGCACGCCGGCGAGGTACTCGCCGACCCTGCGGGCCTCGCCCGAACGGGCGGGGACGCGGATGGCCGTCGCTGCGTCGATCGTGTAGGGGCCGTCGTGGGTCTCGGTGGCCGCCGGGGCGGGGACGATCCGGTCGTAGGGGCCGGGCTCGCCGGCCGATGCGCGCGCCGGCCCCGGGGAGGCGGCGGTGGCGGTGCCGGCGGCAGCAGCAGCGGTTGCCACGAGCGCGAGCGAGCACAGGAGGGCGGGCAGGATTCGGCGACGTCTGCCGGGGCGGTCCGGGGCGCTGGGGCTGGTCACGAGCAATCCCTTCGACGGACTTCGTGCATGGGGGCCGAGCGACCGAGCGGTCACCATGCGTACTCCTCGGGTGCGGCCGGGTCAAGGTCCGGGACACCGGCCGGCCGCTTCGGGGCCGGTCTCACCGCCAGGATGCCGATCTCCTGCCCGATATCGGGCAGGAATTTGCGAAACTCGGGACCGCACCGCAATATCGTCAGGTGCTCGATCGCCCGACGTCCCCCGACGATCTCGTCGACCACCTGGTCCGCAGCACCTCGCTCCAGCATGGCGAGGCGGCCCGCGTGGTACTCGACGTCCTGGCGTATTTCGACGAGACGACCGAGGAGTTCGTCCGGCGCCGTCACCGCGAACTGCAGTCGCGGGGGCTGCACAACCCGGAGATCTTCGAGCGGATCGCGGGTGAGCTGCCGCACCGCGCGGTGGCACCGCCCGCGCTCTCGTTGCGGCAACTTCGCCGCATCGTCTACGGCTGAGCGGGCCGTCCACCGTCAACGACGCGAAGGAGACCACGTATGTGCGGGATCGTCGGCTACATCGGCAAGCGGGACGTGGCGCCTCTGCTGCTCGAGGGGCTGCAGCGGCTGGAGTACCGGGGTTACGACTCCGCCGGCGTCGCAGTCTGCGGCAAGAGCGGCCTGAAGACGGTCAAGGCCAAGGGCCGGGTCCGCGAGCTCGACGCCAAGCTGCCGAAGCGCTTCGCCGGCAGCGTCGGCATCGCCCACACCCGCTGGGCCACCCACGGCGCGCCGAACGACGTCAACGCCCACCCGCACCTGGACTCCGAGGGCAAGGTCGCCGTCGTCCACAACGGGATCATCGACAACGCCTCCGAGCTGCGCGCCAAGCTGACCGCCGACGGCGTCGAGTTCGCCTCCGAGACCGACTCCGAGGTCCTCGCCCACCTCGTCGGGCGCTCCGAGGCCGAGACGCTGGAGGAGAAGGTCCGGCACGCGCTGCGCAGCATCGAGGGCACCTACGGCATTGCCGTGCTGCACGCCGACTTCCCGGACCGGATCGTCGTCGCCCGCAACGGCTCCCCGGTGGTGCTGGGCATCGGCGAGAAGGAGATGTTCGTCTCCTCCGACGTCGCGGCGCTGGTCAGTCACACCCGCCAGGTCGTCACCCTCGACGACGGCGAGATGGCCACGATCAAGGCCGACGACTACCGCACGTACACCACCGAGGGCAGCCGCACCTCCGCCTCGCCGACCACCGTGGAGTGGGAGGCGGAGTCGTACGACATGGGCGGCCACGACACGTACATGCACAAGGAGATCAGCGAGCAGGCCGACGCCGTGGACCGCGTGCTGCGCGGCCGCATCGACGACCGTTTCTCCACCGTGCGCCTCGGCGGTCTCAACCTCGACGCGCGGGAGGCCCGCGCGGTGCGCCGGGTCAAGATCCTCGGCTGTGGCACGTCCTACCACGCCGGCCTGATCGGCGCCGGGCTCATCGAGTCCCTCGCCCGGGTCCCCGCGGACTCCGAGCCGGCCTCCGAGTTCCGCTACCGCAATCCGGTCGTGGACCCCGATACCCTCTACATCGCCGTCTCCCAGTCCGGTGAGACCTACGACGTGCTCGCCGCCGTCCAGGAGCTCAAGCGCAAGGGTGCGCGGGTCCTGGGCGTGGTGAACGTGGTCGGTTCGGCGATCGCCCGCGAGACGGACGGCGGCGTCTACGTGCACGCCGGCCCCGAGGTCTGCGTCGTCTCCACCAAGTGCTTCACGAACACGGTGGTCGCCTTCGCGCTGCTCGCGCTGCACCTGGGCCGCACCCGTGACCTGTCGGTCGCCGACGGAAAGCGGATCATCGAGGGCCTGCGCAGGCTGCCCGCCCAGATCTCCGAGATCCTCGAGCGTGAGGACGAGATCGAGAGGCTGGCGCACGAGTACGCGGACGCCAGGTCGATGATGTTCATCGGCCGGGTGCGCGGCTACCCGGTGGCGCTGGAGGCCTCCCTGAAGCTCAAGGAGATCTCGTACATCCACGCCGAGGCGTACCCGGCCTCCGAGCTGAAGCACGGCCCACTGGCGCTCATCGAACCGGCCATGCCGACGGTGGCCGTCGTGCCGGACGACGACCTGCTGGAGAAGAACCGTGCGGCCCTGGAGGAGATCAAGGCCCGCAGTGGCCGGATCCTTGCGGTGGCACACCGCGAGCAGGAGAAGGCCGACCACACGATCGTCGTGCCCCGCAACGAGGTCGAGCTGGACCCGATCCTGATGGGTATTCCGCTGCAACTCCTCGCCTACCACACGGCGTTGGCACTGGGCCGCGACATCGACAAGCCGCGAAACCTCGCCAAGTCCGTGACGGTGGAGTGACGTTCATCCGCTGACGCACGACGGCCCCGGCCCGGCGACGATCGCCGCGCCGGGGCCTTGCGCATCCGCCGGCGACCCAAGGGCCCCGCGTCGCCCGGGAGTTCAGGGAATGACGATGACCGGGCGCTGCGCCCGCTTCGCGAGCCGCCCGGCGACCGAGCCGAAAACCCGGCCGACCAGGCCGTGCGTGGAGCCCACCACGATGGCGTCCGCCGAGTACTCGCGGCCCACCTCCTCGAGTTCGTGGCAGATGTCGCCGCCCCGCTCGACCAGGATCCACGGGACCTCGCCGAGATGGTCCGCGCAGGCCAGCTCCAGGCCGAGCACCTCGGTGCGGTGGTCGGGAACGTCGACGAAGACCGGGGGTTCGCAGCCGGCCCACACGGTGGTCGGCAGCCGGTTCGCCACGTGCACGATGATCAGGCCCGAGGCGGCGCGCCGGGCGATGCCGATGGCGTAGGCGAGCGCACGCTCGCTGGAGGTGGAACCGTCGAAGCCGACGACGACGCCGTGCCGGAAGGCGGGGTCGCACGGAGGGCGCGCCTCGGCCGAGGCCGCCTCGAGGTCTGCCGTGGTGTCGGCTACCTGCTTGCGGTCCGCGGGTTCGGGAGTCTCATGACCTGCCATCGGCGTCTCGGGGAAAAGTGTCCTCTTGAGAGGGAACGGCGTTCTGGATTACGGCTGTCGGGCTCCGGATCGTCCGGGAATCGTCTTCCCGGACTCATACCCACAAGGGTACGGCGACACTCCGCCTCTGCCCAGAGCCCGCCTGTCCCGCCGGTCACCGCGCCGCGGCTCCCGCCGGTGGGGTTCCCGGGAGCATGCCGGAGCGGAGCCCGTCACGCAATGCCCCCGTCCGGCCGGAGCATCGTGCGGGCGGTGACCCGGAGGGCCCGGGAGCGTTGTACGAGTGCCCGTCCCACCTCGTCCTCCGGGGAGCAGACCGTGCCCGCACCGACCGCCGCCCGCGCCGCCGGCGCGGACTCCGCACGCGACGTCGTCCGCTGGGGGGCCTTCTGCTGCGTGCTCGTCCCCCTGGTGCTGCTGGCCTGCGGATCCTCGGCGGCGGCCGCTGCCGGAACCGGCGGCGCGCTCACCGCGCTGACGGCGCTGTGCTGGGCCCTTCTGACGGCGGCCCGGTCCGCGTCCGATGCCGGCCGGTGCCTGC
>NZ_JAMQGM010000001.1:0-175709 GCF_023703325.1 Streptomyces meridianus | reverse complement strand
GCAGGCACCGGCCGGCATCGCGGGGCTGATTCCGCGCCGGCACCGAAGTCTTTCGGCCAACTTCTCGCAGTTGAGGCACGGTTGCATCCCGCAGCGCCCCCCGGGGCACGGGCCTGCGGTTGCCCGGCGCCGAAAGAGATCGCGCGCGGGGCATGCCCCCTACGGCGATTGGGCAGTGACGGTAGGCGTACTTCCCAGCAGGGCCCCCGAGTGCGACGCTTCGTGATCGAATGCTTCACGCCAAGTTGTCTTGTCGACATAGCGGCGGGTGGTGAACTTGCCACGCCGACCACATGCGACACAGTAGATTCGATCTTGGCCGTACACACCCGGGGGAACTTGTGCCAGGACGAGGGGAAACGTGCAGGAACAAAGCTGCCGAGGAGCCGCGACCACCGAGGGGGGCTTAGTCCCATGAGCCAGGACACCGCGACCGTACCGGAGGCCGCCCGGAAACTTTCCGGGCGCCGCCGCCGGGAGATCGTCGCAGTGCTGCTCTTCAGCGGCGGGCCCATATTCGAGAGTTCCATCCCGCTCTCCGTGTTCGGAATAGACCGTCAGGACGCCGGAGTCCCCCGCTACCGGCTCCTGGTCTGCGCCGGCGAGGACGCCCCCCTGCGCACCACCGGCGGACTCGAACTGAGCGCGCCCTACGGGCTCGAGGCGCTGGCACGGGCCGGGACCGTGGTGGTTCCGGCCTGGCGGTCGATCACCTCCCCGCCCCCGCCCGCAGTTCTCGGCGCACTGCGCCGCGCACACGAGGAGGGCGCCCGCATCGTCGGACTGTGCACCGGCGCCTTCGTCCTGGCCGCGGCCGGACTGCTCGACGGCCGTCCCGCCACCACCCACTGGATGTACGCGCCGACGCTCGCCAAGCGCTACCCGTCCGTCCACGTCGACCCACGGGAACTGTTCGTGGACGACGGGGACGTGCTGACCTCCGCCGGCACCGCCGCCGGCATCGACCTCTGCCTGCACATCGTGCGTTCCGACCACGGCCCGGAGGCCGCAGGAGCCCTCGCCCGGCGTCTCGTCGTGCCGCCGCGCCGCAGCAGCGGCGGCGGCCAGGAGCGCCACCTCGACCGGTCTTTACCCGAGGAGATCGGTGCGGACCCGCTCGCGGAGGTAGTCGCCTGGGCCCTCGAACACCTGCACGAACAGTTCGACGTGGAGGCCCTCGCCGCACGCGCCTACATGAGCCGCCGGACTTTCGACCGCCGCTTCCGCTCCCTCACCGGCAGCGCCCCCCTGCAGTGGCTGATCACCCAGCGCGTTCTCCAGGCCCAGCGGCTGCTCGAAACCTCCGACTACTCGGTCGACGAGGTCGCGGGACGCTGCGGATTCCGCTCGCCCGTCGCGCTGCGCGGCCACTTCCGCCGCCAGCTCGGCTCCTCACCCGCGGCCTACCGGGCCGCCTACCGGGCACGCCGGCCGCAGGGGCCGGTGCAGGACCGCACGGACCGGGCAGAGGCCGGCGACTACCGTCTTCCCGAGCAACGGGCCGTGGAACAGCAGCCCGGGACCGGCCCGGGCCGCCGTGCCGTCGGCGGCGGCTCCGGCGCCGAACCGGGCAAGCCGGAACCGGACCACTACGCCCCGGGCCGTCCCGAGCACCCGGGCGGGCGCGTACCCGCACGCCCGGCCGTACCCGGTCAGCGCGACCGCCCCGTAGGGTGAGACACATGAACGATCGCATGGTGTGGATCGACTGCGAGATGACCGGCCTCTCGCTGTCCGACGACGCGCTCATCGAGGTGGCCGCCCTGGTCACCGACTCCGAGCTGAACGTGCTCGGAGAGGGGGTGGACATCGTTGTCCGCCCGCCGGACCGGGCCCTGGAGACCATGCCCGACGTGGTGCGCGAGATGCACACCGCCTCCGGGCTGCTCGCCGAGCTGGAGGGCGGCACGACCCTGGAGGAGGCCGAGCAGAAGGTCCTCGCCTACATCCGGGAGCAGGTTCCGGAGCCCGGCAAGGCGCCGCTGTGCGGAAACTCCGTCGGCACCGACCGCGGGTTCCTCCTGCGTGACATGCCCAAGCTGGAGAGTTACCTCCACTACCGGATCGTGGACGTGTCCTCCGTGAAGGAACTGGCCCGCCGCTGGTATCCCCGGGCGTACTTCAACAGCCCGGAGAAGAACGGCAATCACCGGGCCCTCGCCGACATCCGGGAGAGCATCGCCGAGCTCCGCTACTACCGCGAGGCGGTCTTCGTTCCGCAGCCCGGCCCCGACTCGCAGACGGCCAAGAAGCTCGCGGCCAAGCACGTCCTGCCGGCCGGCTGACGGCCCCGCCGCCTGTGGGACGACGCCGGGGCGCCGCGGGGGGACGACCGCCGCGCCGGCCGTCCCCCCGCGGCACGCGGAAAGCGGTGAGCGAGCACCCCGACGGACCCTGTACACTTTTCATCGGCCGGTGCGGAAAGCACCGGTCGTGGTGGGTATAGCTCAGCTGGTAGAGCACCTGGTTGTGGTCCAGGATGTCGCGGGTTCGAGTCCCGTTACTCACCCTCCCACCGAGAGCCCCGGTCCGCGGACCGGGGCTCTCGGCGTTCCGGGGGCCGCCCCCGTTGCGGCCCCATCGTCGACGGCGGCCTGCGTGCACATCGCCGGGCGGCCGGGCGCGGCGGCCGGCGATCCGTTCAGCGGAAGGTGTCCGGCGGCGGCGCGGGGGACGCCTGCGCGTCCGCGTCCGTGACGGGCGCCGCCCCGCCCGTGAAGTCGGCCAGCGACCTCCCGTGTTCGACCCGTCCGGCGTGCGGGTCCCCCGCGCAGCGCCGGGTCAGATCGGCCACCGGGAGCTCCCGCTCCGATGCCATCAGCACGGCGTTGCCGAATCGCCGCCCGCGCAGCACGGCCGGGTCGGCGACGAGGCACACCTCGGCGAAGACACTGCGCACCGTGGCGATCTGGGCGCGCAGATGGGCGAGCGGCGGGCCGTCCGCGAGGTTGGCGGCATAGCAGCCGCCGGCCCGCAGGGTGCGCCGCACCTCGGCGGCGAACTCGACGCTGGTCAGATGAGCGGGGGTACGGGCCCCGCTGAAGACGTCTGCGATGACGAGGTCGGCCCACCCGTCGGGGACTCTGGCGAGCCCCTCCCGGGCGTCGCCGCCGCGCACCCGGATGCGCCAGTTCCGGTCGAGCGGCAGTTCACTGCGGACCAGTTCGACGAGCGGGCCGTCCACCTCCACGATCTGCTGGGTCGACCGGGGCCGTGTCGCGGCGATGTAGCGGGCGAGCGTGAAGGCGCCGCCGCCGAGATGGACGGCGTGCACGGGCCGGCCGGGCGGAGCGGCGAGGTCGACGACGTGCCCGAGCCGGCGCTGATAGGCGAAGTCGAGGTATCGGGGATCGTCGAGGTCCACGTGGGACTGCGGGGCGCCGTCGATGAACAGGGTCCACGCCCGGGGCCGTTCGCGGTCCGGCACCAGTTCGGCGAGGCCCCCGTCGACGGGCCGGGCGACGGGCGCGGGTGCGCGCGTACGCCCTCGTTCACGCTGCCTGCCCTTCGCCATGCCCCCAAGTATCCCGGGTGGCGCTGCCGGGTCAGCGACAGCCGTCGGCGGCTTCGATCAACCGGGCCGCCTCGCCCAGAGCCGCCCGCAGAGCGGTCGGATCGGTGACCGGCTCGGCCTCGCCCGGCGCCACCAGCCAGCCCGTCCCGTTCACCGGGGGCTCCTCGGCGGAGCCGCCGGAGCGGCGGCCGCGACCGAGAGTCCGGATGCAGTTGCTCCCCGGCAGGTCCCAGCCCTCCGCGGTGCCGGGCGGCACGATGAAGCCGAGGGTGGCGCAGGTGCCGTCGTGCAGGACGGGGCCCAGGCCGCCGCCGGCTGCCGCCGGTGTCACGGCGCAGCGGCCACGGAGCAGGATGTCCACGGCCTCGAGTCCCTGACGTGCCGGCACGGTGACCAGGTCCCGCGAGCCGATGCTGGTGTCCACGCCGACCTCCATCGAGGGGCCCCTTTCCGAGGAGAGGGGAGCGAATCAGCTTGCTCCGCAGAGTTCAACGGCTCAGGACGTCAACGGCTACGGCGGTTCACCGCCTCAAAGGATGGCACTTCATGGCAGATCATGGATGAGATGTCCTGGTTTGCGGGCGAACGGTGGGTGGTTGAGCGTTGACAGACGGTACGGTCTGCCACGGGTCGGCGCCCTGTCACCGCCATGGGGCGCCGCACGAACACCGCCAGGGAGAGGGCTGGGCCATGGCGTCGTCACCGGCATCCGAACGGAACAGCACAGCGCGTCCGGCCCCCCGGCCGAACACCGCTTTCCGGCGGCTGCGCGGGCGGCTGTCGCCGGGCGAGTTCGCAGCTTCGGTGCGCCGTGCGGCCCGGGACATCGGAGAACGGGTCTCCTGCGACGCCCGGTACATCGGGCGGGTCGAGTCCGGCGAGATCCGCTGCCCCAACTACGCCTACGAGCGCGTGTTCCGCCACATGTTCCCGGGCCGCTCCCTGTCGGATCTCGGCTTCGCCCCGCGCGCGCAGGTCCGCGGGCGGGCGTCCCGGAGCTGCACGGGCCCCCAGGAGACCCCGGGGACCCTGCCGGAGCCCCAGGACCACCGATCCGCCGACACGTACGAGGAGAGCGACGTGCTGCGTCGCGTGTTCATGGCCGGCGGCGCCGCGACAGCCGCCACGCTGGGCAGCGGCCCCGCCCTGCCGCCGGGTTCCATCCGTTCGAGCCGCCCGGTGGGCGCCGCCGAAGCGGCCGCGGTCGAGGAGGCGGTGCGCAGCATCCGGCTGCTCGACGACCGGCACGGCGCGGACGGCCTCTACCGTCAGGCGGTCCAACCGCTGCGCGCCGCCTACGCGTTGCTGGACGCCGGGGCGCAACGCCGCAGCACTTCGGACCGGCTGCACGCCGGGACGGGCGAACTCGCCATCTCCGTGGGCTGGCTGGCGCACGATTCGGGGCGTTTCGACGACGCCCGCTCGCACTACGCGGAGGCTCTGGCCACGGCCCGGATGGCGGGCGATGCGGGCCTGGAGGCGCATGCGTTCTGCAACACGGCCTTCCTGGCACGGGACGCCGGGCGCCCCCGCGAGGCGGTGCGCGCTGCGCAGGCCGCACAGGTGGCCGCCGGACAGCTGTCGTCGTCACGGCTGCTGTCCCTGCTTGCCATGCGGGAGGCGGGAGGCTGGGCGGCCATGGGGGACCGCTCCGGCTGCGAGACCGCTCTGCTGCGCGCCCAGACGCTGTACGCACGCGGGCCCGCGGACGCCGACCCGGAATGGATGAGCTTCTACGGCGAGGCCGAGCTGGAGGGACTGGAGGCGCAGTGCTGGTCGGCGCTCGGCCACTGGGAGCGCGCGGCCCACCACGCACGGCGGGCGGCCGAACTGCAGGACCCGCACTTCGTCCGGAACACCGCCCTGTTCACCGCGGAGTTGGCTGGCGATCTGGCGCGCCAGGGGGCGGTGGAGGAGGCGGCGGAGGCGGGCGACCGGGTGCTCGACCTGCTCGACGGGGTTCGCTCGGCCCGGATCCGCGGCATGCTCGACACGACCGCCGGGGTGCTCGCCCCCACCCGCCGGGTTCCGGCGGTCGCCGCTTTCCTCGACCGCCGCACCGCAGGCGCGGCGGCCGCCTGAGGTCTCCCGCCGGGAGCCACACAGTCCCCTGCGGCGTCGATCGCCTCGAGAGGCACCGGGCAGTGGCCGCCCCGGTACGACGAGCCGGCCGTCCGCTACGAGGCGGCCGTCCTCGGCGCGGCCGCCGACGAGTGGCTCCGACCAGTTGTCATACGGGCCGGTACGGCGCGTGAGCGTCAGGAATTCGTGACGGCCCGGTCGGACTCACTGCGCAGAACGCAGAATTCGTTGCCTTCGGGATCAGCGAGGACGGCCCAGCCCGAACCATCGGGGTTCCGGTGATCGGCGACGAAGGTGGCACCGAGGCCCATCAGTCGTTCCACCTCCTGGTCGCGCGAGGTCTCAGGGCGCACACACAGATGGATCCGGTTCTTGATCGTCTTCGCCTCGGGCACCTGGTTGAAGTGCAGCACCGGACCCTCCGCCGGCAGCACCTGAGTCTCCGGGTCGCCCGGCCCGTCCTCCGGATGCAGCGGACAACCGGTCACGCCGCTCCAGAACCGGGCCAGCTCATAGGCATCCACACAGTCGATCGCCACGTTCTGCAATACCGAGACCATGCACGCGAGCCTTCCCGATCTCCACGCCGAACGCCACCGAGTTGCCCTCGTTCTTCGCGGACCCGGATCAGGCTCACCGGCAGTACTTTCGCCGCCGGCCTCGGTGGGGGTTACAAGCAGCTCCGTCCGCCCGGAGGGCGTGGCCGGCGGCCGGGCGGGACCTTCGCCAGCGTTGCCTAACGTGCCGTCAGATGACTGCTGTCGTTCCAGAAATCGATCGCGGGCATCCCGTAGGCCCAGCCCAGGACCGACAGCGAGGTGGGGCGCAGCCCGATCCGGGCCCCGAACGAGACGTCCTCACCCAGCCAACGGGCGCCGAGCGCCCGCAGGATGTGGCCGTGGGCGAAGACCAGGACGTCCCGGTCGGCGGAGCGGGCCCACTCCACGATCCGGTCGGCGCGGGCGGCGAGTCCCTCCAGGGGCTCCCCCTCGGGCACCCCGTCCCGCCAGATCACCCAGCCCGGTCGGTCGGCCCGGATCTCGTCGGAGGTGCGGCCCTCGTAGGCGCCGTAGTCCATCTCCCGGAGCGCGTCCCACGGTTCGGCGCGGTCGCCGAACCCGGCCAGTTCGCAGGTCTCGGCCGCCCGCACCAGGGGGCTGGTGCGGACCTCGGCGTCCTCGAGACCGTCGAAAGGCGGACGCTGCAGCCGTTCCCCGACGATCTTGGCGCCCCGGCGGCCCTCGTCCAGCAGCGGGATGTCGGTGAGGCCCGTGTGCCGTCCCGAGCGGGACCATTCCGTCTGCCCGTGGCGGACGATCAGGATGCGCGGAGCCATGGCGTGCCTTTCACCGGTCGGGCGTGAACCGGGCAGGTGATCGCTGCCCGTTCCATCATCGCCGATCGGTCCTGAGCCCACCTGCCCGGTGCCCTGCCCGACGGCAGCGGTCCGGCGCCCGGTCCCCACCGGTCGTGCGAGCGTTCCGGCGCCGCTCCGAGCGGGGCCACCGCCCGCCCCGCCCGGCCGGATCCGGCCGGGCGGACCCGCGTTGTCGGCGACGGATGCGAAACTTCGACCGATGAACGCATCCCTCGACAGCAGGACCCCGGCGCCCGCTCCGCAAGCGGCTCCGGAAGCGGCCCTGCCACGGCAGACGGAGGCGCTGCGGCTGCGGCTCGCAGAGCTGCGCGGCCCGGAGACGGCGCCGTACCCGCTCGACGCCCGAGCACTGGCCGCGCTGGCGGCGAACCCCGGCTGCCGTCGAAGAGCCCTGCTGGACGGCGCCGGAGTCGACAAGGCCGCGCTCGCCCGGGCCATCGGTTCCCCGGCCACCTTCGGCCAGTCGCAGTTCGCGTTCGTCCGGGGCAACGCCTTCGAGGCCCGGGTGGGCGCCGACGCAGGCGCCGAACTCGTGCGCCTGCTGGTCGAGACGCACCGGGACGTTGCCGCTCCCGGCCCGGAGGGGGTGTCCGTTCCCGATCTGACGGCGACCGGGCAGGCCGCCCGGGCGGCCCGTACCCGGTTGGCGCTGACGGAAGCGTTCACGGCGGACCGCTGGTCGCTGCTGTTCCACCCGATGGTCACGCTCGACGTGGCCGGGGCGCCCGCCCATCTGGAGCCCGACGTGGTCGCGGTCGGCCCCGACGGACACTGCACGGTGGTGGAGATCAAGTCCTTCCCGGTCGTGGACGGTTCGGCGGACGCGGCGAAGGTGGGCGCGGCCGCCCGCCAGGCGGCGGTGTACGCGCTGGCCCTGGGCCGTCTCGCAGAGCGGATCGACGGACCGGAGCCATCGCACAGGGGCGCTCCCCGCGGCACCGACCGCATCCGCCCCACGGCGCTGCTCGTCTGCCCCCGGGACTTCTCCAACCTGCCCACCGGCGAACCCGTCGACATCCGCAAGCAGCTGGCCGTCACCCGGCGGCAGCTGGCGCGGCTCACCCGGATCGAGGAGATCGCGGCCTCGCTGCCGGAGGGCACCACGTTCGACCTGCGCCCGGCGGCGGACGGCACTGCGACCCGTCCCGTGGACGAGCTGGTGCACGCCGTGGAGTCGGTCGGCGCGAGCTACTCCCCCGAGTGCCTGGCGGCCTGCGAGCTGGCCATCCACTGCCGGAGCCGGTCCCGCGGGAGCGGCGCAGTGGAGGCCCTGGGGCGCTCGGTCCGCGGCGAGCTCGGCGGGCTGACGACCGTCGAGTCCGTACTCCTGGCCGCCGCGGGAACCCAGGGCGACGAGACGGATCCGGCCGTCTCGTCGCTGCGCCGGGCGGCCGCGCTGCGGGCCGAGGCCCTGGCCGGGGAGACACCGTGTCACTGATGACGACCCTGGCCCGGATGGAGGCCGTGGCTGCGGGCCGCGCGCAGCCGGCCGCGACCGTCCGGCACCGGCACCTGTCCGCACGGCCGATGGCCCTCGTGCCGCTGACGACCGCGGGCGAGGCGGGCGCACCGCTGGGCGCGCTGGTCGGCACCGACCGGGACGCGCCGCGGCTGCTCGTCGTTCCCCAGCCGCGCGACCGTGATCTGCGCTTCGCGTTCCTCGCCGGGCTGGCCGACGCCGTGCTCCCGTACCTGGAGGGGTACGCCGACGGGGTCGAGACGGAGGAACGCAAGGAGACCGATCCGGAGACCGGGAAGAAGGTCCCGGTCGAGGTGGAACTCTGCGCCGACGCACCGCAGTTGCTGGTGCCGGGCGCGGGCGGCGTGGAGTTCGTGCGGCTGTTGGGACGGTCGATGCGGTTCCGGCGCACCGCCGAGCAGGACCCCCAGGCTCCCTACCCGGCACCGCCGCACGTCCCATTGCTGGGCCGCTGGCTGACGCACTGTGCGGAGCGGGCCCGGGTCCCCGGGTCCTCGATGCTGCTGTCCATGACCGATCTCCTCGCCCGGCACTGGGCGACGGGGCAGAGCGGGCTCGAGGACCAGCACCTGGGCGCGTTGCTGGCCTGGATCGACCCGCCCGTCGGTGAGTCGGGCGCGGATGCGGCGCTGCGCGTCGAACTGGAGCGCTTCCCGGACGCGGCGTCCTCCGGAGAGCAGGCCGGGCTGCTGCGGCATCCGCCCTCGGGCCCGGCCACCGATCCGGTGTTCGACAACAGGCTGCTCGCACCGGCGATGGCCCGGTTCGACGCAGCCCGGTCCGCCGTCGAGCGGCGGGATGCGGAGCGGCGCATCCGGGAGCTGGTCGCCTCCCAGCTGGAGCCGGCCTGGCAGTTGCTGTGGCGGGGCGTCGACCTGCTCCGGAAGCTGCCGGAGGGCGGGCATGTCGCGGATCGCTGGAAGCGGGACCGCTGGTCGTACACCGGGCACCGGGACCGGGTTCGGGCCGGGGAGCCGCCGCAGCCGAAGCGGGACGACGCCGTGACCGCGGCCCAGAAGCTGGCCTCGCGGGAGACGGCGCAGGCCCGGCTCGAGGCACAGGAGGCCCTGGACGATCCCCTGGTCATGGCCGCCCGACGGCTGGCCGGGGAGGCGTTCGCGGGCGAGGTCACCGAGGTGGTGATGGCCCGCTCGGAGGGCAGGCGGCCGATGCCGCGGCCGTTGGTGACGGTGCGCACCGACGACCGTCCGCACGTGAACGACGGCGTCCGGGTGTTCCGGGTGCTCGGCGACAAGGTGCAGTCCGCCGAGTTCGTGGCGTACGAGCCCGACGGGATCGTGCTGCGACTGACCGGCGGCATGGGGCAGGGCAAGGAGCCCAAGCCCGGGTCGGTTCCGGAGGAGGGCGACCGGCTGTGCTGGACGCTGTTCGAGCACGCTCCGCGCGGCGGGCCGGCGCTGCCCGATCCGGAGGCCACCCCGTGGACGCACGGCGGGCCCCCGCCGGAAGGCACCCTCGTGGCCGACGCACCCGATCCGCCGACCGACGAGGACCTGCTGTGAACCGGGGAGGGACGGCAGTGAACGGTTCGTTCGAGCCGGAGGACGCGGCGCTCGACCCGGGCACCGCTGCGGCCCGTGCCACCGAGGCGATCCTGCACAGCACGCTGCACGGGACGGAGCGGGGTGTCGTGGTCGACTCCCCTCCGGGCGCGGGCAAGTCGACGCTCGTGGTCCGCGCGGCGCGCGAACTGGCCGCGGCGGGGCGGCCGTTGATGGTCGTGGCGCAGACGAACGCGCAGGTGGACGATCTGGTGGACCGGCTGGCGACCGCGGATCCGGACCTTCCGGTGGGCCGTCTGCACAGCAGCGAGGCCAACCCGTACGACACAGTGCTGGACCGCCACCCGTCGGTGCGCACGTCGGCCAAGGCCGCCGATCTGGCCGGTCTCGACGTGGTGATCTCGACGGCTGCGAAGTGGGCGTACGTCTCGAACGTGGAGCCGTGGCAGCACGCGATCGTCGACGAGGCCTATCAGATGCGTTCGGATGCGCTGCTGGCCGTGGCCGGGTTGTTCGAGCGTGCCCTGTTCGTCGGCGATCCGGGCCAGCTGGACCCGTTCAGCGTGGTCGGTGCGGAGCAGTGGGCGGGGCTGAGCCACGATCCGTCGGCGAGTGCGGTCAGCACCCTGCTGGCCCACAACCCCGAGCTGCCCCAGCACCGGCTGCCGGTGTCGTGGCGGCTGCCCGCGTCGGCGGCTCCGCTGGTGTCGGACGCCTTCTACCCGTTCACGCCGTTCCGCAGCGGCACCGGTCCCGGGGACCGGCGGCTGGCCTTCGCCGTCGCGTCGGACGGCTCGGCCCCGGACCGGGTGCTGGACGAGGCCGCAGAGGCGGGCTGGGGGCTGCTGGAACTCCCGGCCCGGAACACTCCGCGTACGGATCCGGAGGCGGTGCGGGCGGTCGCCGCCGTGGTGCGCCGGCTGCTGGACCGGGGTACCACGGCGGCGAGCGAGCGGTCGGAGGAACCGGTTCCGGTGACGGCCGACCGGATCGCCGTGGGCACGGCCCACCGGGACCAGGCCGCGGCCGTGCGGACCGCCCTGGCGGAGCTCGGGGTGCCGGGGGTGGCCGTGGACACCGCCAACCGGCTCCAGGGCCGGGAGTTCGACGTCACCGTGGTGCTGCACCCGCTGTCGGGGCGACCCGACGCGTCGGCGTTCCATCTGGAGACGGGGCGGCTGTGCGTTCTGGCCTCCCGGCACCGGCACGCCTGCATCGTGGTCTGCCGCGCGGGCGTGGCGGAGCTGCTGGACGAGCACCCGTCGACGGAACCTGTGCAGCTGGGGGCGACGGTGAAGTTCCCGGACGGCTGGGAGGCGATGTTCTCCACCTGGGAGTTCTGGTCCCGGCACCGGGTGCCGTGGCAGCCGTAGGGAACGCCCCGGCCCCGCCCGCGTACGCGCAGGGCCGGGCTGCCGGGCGACGTCTCAGCCCCCGGCCGGCTCGAACCCGGCGAGCATCCGTTCGAGTGCCTGCTGGTCGGGGCCGATGAAGGGAGCGGTACCCGCTGCGGAGCCCAGCGTCCCCACCATGCGGCCGGTGATCCCGGGGGCCGGCGGCAGGTGCGAGGAGAGGACGAGGGGCGGTTCGCGGTCCCGCAGCTGTCCGAACGTCGCGAGATAGTGCCGTGTGTCCACGTTCTGCACCCACGGGCTGTCCACGGTCGCCCACAGCAGCTGGGCGGTGCGCAGCTCGTCGGCGCCGATCTCACGGACGTCGGGCGCTTCGGCGAGGCCGGCGCTGTCCATCGGCCCGCCGAAGCAGTCGGAGCTGAAGCACACCCCGGACAGGTCATCGAAGAAGCCGATGGTCGAGGGGTTGTCGTAGAGCGGCGGCCGGAAAGCCGTCAGCGTCCGGTCG
Organism: Streptomyces meridianus; assembly: GCF_023703325.1. Classification (GTDB taxonomy): domain Bacteria; phylum Actinomycetota; class Actinomycetes; order Streptomycetales; family Streptomycetaceae; genus Streptomyces; species Streptomyces meridianus. The sequence continues at coordinate 163,872 of NZ_JAMQGM010000001.1, read as the reverse complement.
CCGACGTCGAGCGACTGCCCGGGATTGAGCAGGTACAGCCGGTCCATCGGCAGGGGGCGCTCGCAGGACATGATCCCGACGGACAGGAAGGTGGTCACGACCCTGGCCTTCGGCGCAGCCTCCAGCAGGTCGAAGATCCCGCCGGTGTGGTCGCGGTCGGGGTGGGTGAGCCAGATCCATCGCACGTCGGCGGGGTCCAGTGCTTCGTCCAGGGTGCGGAGGAAGTCGCGGTCGGGCAGACCGAGTCCGGTGTCGACGACGACGGGCTGGGCAGCGTGCAGGACGAAGGCGTTGACGGGCAGGTGTCCGATGCCGGGCACCTCGAGACTGTCGCTGAGGACGGTCACGTCGGGTCGGATCTGATGAACGGGCATGACGCCTCCCGGGCCCCCCGGGTCGGGCAACCGTCCGCGGCCTCCCCTCCAGCGTGGTCCATGGCCGGGCGGGCTGCCACCGAGGGGGCCCGGCGGTCGCCGACGCGGCAGGTTCCCGGCGGCGGCTGCGGGTGCCGGCACCGGGCCGGCGGGCGTCTCCCCACGTGGGGTGGGCTTGCCAGACGCGGGACAATGGTTCCGGGGTACGGGCCGGGAGCGGACGCCGCCGGGTGGCCGCACATCCGCAGAACGTCGCGCCGGCTCCACCACGGCACGACCCGCACGACCGCACGAGATCAGCCGGGAGGCACGTACATGTCCGAGCCGCATTCGGCTCCCCGACCGCACGCGGGCGCAGGGCGGCGCATCAGGCCGGCGCAGTTGCTCTTCGAGCCGCCGACGGCCGTCGCGGATCCCGAGCACTTCTTCGACCTGGAGTCGATCGAGGATCCCCGCGAGCTGTTGAGCCGGGCCACGGAGCTGACGCTGGCCTTCCGGGCAGCTGCCGATCGTGCGACGGAGTTCCAGGCGGTCGCGGCCGCACAGCTGGCCGATCCGAAACGCTTCGACCGGCTTCCGGTGGCGGTCATCGCCGAACAGGCCGACTGGAGCGAGGACTACACGACGCGGATGATCGAGTTCGGTCGGGAACTGCTGCGGGACGGCGCCTCGCCCGCGGGCTGACGCCCGCCCGGATCGGCGCCGACCGGGGCGGTTGTGCCCGGGTAGGGCTCCGGTACATGCCGTGCGCGCCGGTACTCGATCATGCGTGCTTGGCATATTCGCGCGGAAGATACTCCTCATGACCGCCGCTGTCCCGGTTTCCGCCAATACCCGGCACTCGGCACCTCTCGCCCGGTACATGTCGTGTCATGAGCGATCGGCAACGCAATCCCGGATTTCTCGAACGGCACGCCCGGTTCGACCGGTTCGACGTCCTGAGCGTCCTCGACGGCGGGGCCGGGAACACCGCCACGCTGGTCACGCGGGCCGGAGCGGCATGGCTTGCCTCCGCGAGCAGTTGTCCGCAGAGCACGGCGGTCCTGTGGTCCGCGCATCCCGGCGAGCCGGCGGTTCTGCCCTGCGGCAGGGTGTTCGACGTGGTGAACGTGCCGGCCGTGTTCGGCCGCCGGATGCTGGACCGCCTCTGGGCCGAGGGCCCCGGGTCCGGCCCGGTGGCACTGCACCGCGGGCGGATGCTGCTGTTCGCGGCGCCGGGCACGGCACAGCGGCTGCCGTCGCTCCTGGAGTGGCTGGGGGATCCGCCGACGCGGCCGGGTGCGGGTCGGGGCCCGACGGGGGTCCCGCCGGTTCTGTGCCACGGCGCCGGGGACGCGGTCACCGTCCCCGCCACGCGGCCGTCCGCCCGGGACGGGGCCTCGGATCGCCCCATGGGGCCCGCGCCGTCGCCGCCCGGGGGCCGGATCCACCCCGAGCCGGCGCCGGCCTCGCGCTGGGTGGTGGCTCCCGACACCCGCCACCCCTGGCTGCCCGGGGCGGACGAGCTGTTGTGGGCCTGCCGGCGGGCGGCCCGGACATCCGCGGCGACGCGGGCTCCCGGGTCGCGGCGGGCGCGGCAGCCGGCGTGCGGCTGAGGGCCCGCCGACAGTGATTTTTGCTCCCCCGGACGCGGATGCTACTGTCTTCCACGTCAAGCGCCGTTAGCTCAGTTGGTTAGAGCAGCTGACTCTTAATCAGCGGGTCCGGGGTTCGAGTCCCTGACGGCGTACTCACGGTGAAACCGTTGACCAGGGCTTCTCTGCACAGCAGGGAAGCCCTTCGTCATGTCCGGAACTCCTGCGGCCAGGCCCTCGCCGGGGCCGGGGTGGCGGCGCCCGGCCGGGGCGGTTCACGGCCGGGTGACCCGGACCGTCCAGTGTCCGCTGGCGTCCGTCCCCACCACCTCGACCCCCACCCCGGTGTCGGGATCGGTCAGCTTCTCCCCCACGCCGAGCGGTGCGTCGGCGAGCGGCGGGTACACCGACTCGTCCCAGCATGCCTCGGTGCGGGGGTGCCCGTCGAGGACCTGGATGGGGCCGCCTCCGGAGGCGACGTCGCTGTTCACCCGGTAGACGAGAACGCCCTTGGTGCAGACGGAGGCGTCGTTCCCGTAGGCTCCGCGGGCCTCGACGGCGAGCGCCCCGGTCAGCCCGGTGCGGACGACGAGCAGCCGGGTCCCGCCGGTGGTGCCGGGCAGCACCGGCGCGGCGAGGGCGTCCAGCCGGTGAACGCTCGCCCCCCGCTCGCGGACGCAGCGGACCTGCCGCTGACCGAGCCAGCCCAGCTTCCACTTGTGCCAGCCGAACGGCTCCGGGGCCAGCCCGAACTGGCTGCCCATGAGGTCCCAGTCGCCGACGTAGGTGTCCCAGTCGCCCTTGCCGTCCGTCGGACGGTGGTAGAGGTCGGGGAGGTCGAAGACGTGGCCGGTCTCGTGGGCCAGGACGTTGTGGTCGGGCGGGTGCTGCTCGAAGACGGTGACGAGCCGACGGATGGCGGTCCCGTCGACGCGCAGCGGTTCGTTGAAGTTGACGACCTTGGTGGCATCGGAGTCGACGCCGGGCGCGTCGGGGTCGGCGACGAGGTAGACGACGTCGTACTTGCCGAAGTCGATCCAGCGGTCTGCGGCGGCCACGGCGTCGCGGAGGTACCGGGCGCGCTCGTCCGCGCCCCAGTCGCGCCGTATGCCGTAGGACGTCGAAGGGGAGGGCATCCCGACCCAGCGGCGCACCGGATGCGCCCGGAGGGTGAACTTCCCGTAGGAGGCGCGGGTGAAGAAGCGCGAGGTGACGGGGAAATGATCGGCGGCCAGTTCGCCCGGGTCCGCCATGGGCTGGGAATCGGGGAACGAGAGGAAGAGCATCGCGGCGTCGAGGGAGCGCACCGGCCGGGGGTAGGAGCCGTTCCAGGTGTCGAGGCCCTCGGAGTGGTGGGCGGAGGTGCGCGTCAGGGCGCAGGGCCCTCCGGCGGGCAGGGCGGACGCCGGGCCGGTGACGAGGGACGTGGCGATGACCGCCGTGAGGGCCGTCAGCACGGCCGCGGGCCTGCGGAGCCGCGGAAGCGCCGGCTCCTCGGGCCGTTGGGGACGCGGCACGGCGACCTCCCGGGGCGGAATCGGAACATCGCAACAACCTTGTGCGGGTTTATTGGAGTGTGTCCTGTTCCGGTGACCCACTCGGGTGACGAAGATCCTGCACAGTCGGTAACCGACACGCCGCAGCCGATCGAAACTGATCGACCTTCATGCAAGGCGGCCCAAATCTGCAAGGAAAGAGATCGAGGCGCTCACCCGAGGCCATGGGTCAGCGTCGGCTTACTGGATCGGGCCTCGCACGAACCTCTATGATCGGCACATTTCCAGCACGGATTCCCCACGGCGGCCCTACCGTCGCAGCCATTCCGCCCCACGGATCAGAACGAGTGCCCTGCAGGAGCGAGCGGTGAGCGCACACCCCGACGGACCGGGAAGCGTCGGCTCCACCCTGGAGCTGATCACCGAGAGTGACGGTGCGACCGGCCACCCGGCGCCGTCGCCGTCCGACTCGCCCGGTGCCGATCTCCGTGACACCCACGCGGCCTTCAACGCTTCCCGGCTCGCCATGGCCGTCATCGACCGCCGCGGGCTCGTCGTCACCGCCAACCGCGCACTCGGCTCCCTGCTCGGCACCGAACCGGAGAAGCTCATCTGCGAGCCGGCCTCGGAGCTCGTCGGCCTGGGCCACGACTGCCACACCCGGGACGCCTTCGGCGAAGTGCTCAAGGGCCGGGACGTTCCGCTGCGCTGCACCCGCCGGCTCTGCCACCCCGACGGACACTCGGTGTGGACGGAGATCACCGTCGCGCCCGTCCCCGTCCCCGGCGACCGCCGGCTGCTCCTGTCGGTGACCGACATCAGCGAACGCCGCAACCTGCAGTCCCGACTGAGACACCTCCAGATGCACGACCCGGTGACCCGGCTGCCCAACCGCACGCTCTTCTTCGAGCGTCTTGCCGCCGCCCTCGACACCGCCTCGGGCCGTGCCCCCGCATCGGCCGGTCCCCGACAGGACCGCCGGCGGGTCGGCCTGTGCTACCTCGATCTCGACGGCTTCAAAGCGGTCAACGACACCTTGGGGCACCGGATCGGCGACCGGCTGCTGGCCGCCGTCGCCCAGCGGCTGACCCACTGTGCGGAGCGGGTGGCCGGGTACCCCGACGCGCCGCCACTCGTGGCGCGGCTCGGCGGCGACGAGTTCGCGCTGCTGGTCGAGGACTCCGAGGGGACGGAACAGCTCTGCGAGCTGGCCGCGTCGGTGCTGGCGGTCCTTCAGCAGCCCTTCGATCTGGGCGGCCAGCGGCTCTCGGTATCGGCCAGCATCGGAGTGGTCGAGCGCCCGGCCGCCGGAACGAGCACGATGGCGCTGATGCAGGCCGCCGACACGACCCTGTACTGGGCGAAGGCCGACGGCAAGGGCCGGTGGGCGCTGTTCGACCCCGAGCGCAACGCGCACCGGGTGACCCGGCAGGCGCTGTCGAGCACGCTGCGCCCGGCGATCGACCGCGGGGAGTTCCTGCTCGAGTACCAGCCGCTCGTCGGACTGGACGACGGCACGGTGAGCGGCGTCGAGGCCCTGGTGCGGTGGCAGCACCCGGAGTTCGGAGTACTGGGGCCCAACCGGTTCATCGGCCTGGCCGAGGAGAACGGGGCGATCGTCCAGCTCGGCCGGTGGGTGCTGGAGACCGCGTGCCGCCAGGCCCGGCGCTGGCAGCTCGACCGCCCCGACGCCCCGATCACGGTGAGCGTGAACGTGGCCGTGCGCCAGGTCTGGGACTCCGATCTGGTGGCCGACGTCGCCGCGATCCTGGAGCGCACCGGGCTGCCGCCCGAGCTGCTCCAGCTCGAGCTGACCGAGTCGGCCGTCATGGGTTCCGCCGGCCGGCCGCTGCAGGCCCTGCAGTCACTGAGCGAGATGGGCGTCGGCATCGCCATCGACGACTTCGGTACCGGGTACTCGAACCTCGCCTACCTCAGCCGACTGCCCGTCTCGGTGCTGAAGCTCGACGGGTCGTTCGTCCGCGGATTCAGCTCCGCGGAACATCCCAACCCGGCCGACGAGATGATCGTCGAGGCTCTGGTCGAACTCGCCCACCGGCTGGGCCTGACCGTCACCGCCGAGTGCGTGGAGAGCGCGGAGCAGGCCACCCGGCTGCGGCGGATCGGCTGCGACACCGGCCAGGGCTGGTTCTACTCCCGGCCGGTGCCGCCCGAGCGGATCCCGGCGCTGCTCACCGGCGCCTGACGGCTGGTCCGCGGCCGGACGCCGGTGACCGCTCCCGGTCGGGTTACCGGACGGTCCCGCCGGTGAAGAGGGTGCCGAGGCGGGGGCACCGCACGGAGCGCTCGAGCAGCCGCAGGCCCTCCCAGGCCGTGACCTGGTTGGCGGTGAGCACCGGCTTGCCCAGCTCGGCCTCGAGTTCCTCGATGTGGGCGGCCGTGTGGAGCGCGGTGTCGGGGAGCAGGACGGCCTGGGCGTCGGGGTGGTCACCCGCGCGGGCCAGCTCCAGGACCTCCTCGCGGCCCCAGGTTCCGACCTCTGCCGCGGTGATGATGCCGCTGCCGCGCATCGCCACGACATCGGCGCCGGCGGCCTTGAGGAAGCCGCGGAAGAGCTCGGCGACGTCCTCGGGGTAGGTCGCCGCGATGGCGACGCGGTCGGCCCGGAGGGCCTGGACGGCATGGGCGAAGGCGAACGACGTGCTCGACGCGGGGATCCCGGCCGTGCTGCCCAGCTCGCGGACCTGCTCCCGGGCTCCGTCCCAGCCGAAGACGAAGCTGGCACTGGTGCAGGCCCAGACGACCGCCTGCGCACCCTGCTGCTTCACCTCGGCGACCTTGGCGGCCAGCCGGGCCGCGGACCCCATCTCCAGGAGCGCGTCCGCGCGGTGGGCGTCCTCCCCGATGTCGGTGTGCACCAGCGGCAGCCGGACGTCCGTCTCCAGCATCTTCTCGAGCCGGGGGTAGTCGTCCTCGGCGGAGTATCCCGGGTACAGGAACCCGACCGCCGTCCTCGCCATCGCCTCTGCCATGTCCACCTCGCTTTCCCGACCGTCTCCCAACGGCCTTGTGTGTCCTGTGATGTGACTTCCGGTCCGGCCGCCGGGCGGCGGCCGGAGGATCAGACGAGGCCCGGTCCGCCCGGCTCCTCGGGAAACGCGGGCAGGTCCCCCGCCTCCGCCGCCTCGATCTCGGGCGGTGCGGGCGGCCCCGCATAGGCGGCCTCCGGCTCACCGCGCAGGTCGCCGTACGCCTGCAGCGACGGCGCCGGCCCCAGTCCGGGGTCCTGCTTCATCGCGGCCGGGCCCCGACGGGCAACCGGGTCGAGCAGGGCCTGGTACGGGCCGACGGCCTGAATGCCGATCTCCCGGAGCGCGGCCCACATGGTGACCTGGTTGGCCGACAGCACCGGCATCCTCAGCTCCGCCTCGAGCTGGGGGATGACGTCGTAGGTCGGCAGGTTGGTGCAGCTGATGAACAGCGCGTCCGCCGCGCCCACCACGGCCTGCCGGGCCATGTCGACGACGTCGCGGTACGGCACCTTCCAGATGTGCCGGGTCAGCCCGAGATAGGCGCGCCCGGTGACGGTGACGCCGCCTTCGGCGAGGTAGTCCTCGAGGGCGGAGGTGACCGACAGCGTGTACGGCGTGACGAGCGCGATGCGCCGTGCACCGAGCTCCTCGAGCGCGGCGAGCAGCGCCCCCGACGTGGTCAGGCTCGGCGTCTCACCGGACTGTGCCATCGCTTCGCACATCGCGCGCTCGCCGGCGATACCGCCGACGAAGCTGCCGGAGGTGCAGGCGTACGCCGTGACGCCGGGCGACACTGCGGAGAGCGCTTGGACCGCCTCGCGCAGGGTCTCGTGCTCACTGACCATCCGGGCCAGGTCGAGGCTCACCTCGACCGGCACGAACGGTGTTCGGGTCAGGTGGAGTGACACCTCGTCCGGTACCCACCGCCACAGTTCACGGTCGAGCGCGAAGTCGAATGGTGCTACGACGCCCACGCCGCGCTGCGGCCGTGGGCCTCCCAGGAAGGAGACGTCCATGGGTTGCCCCTATGAGGAATAAGAGGGGTCGGCTGGCCGAGGGCAGCCGCAAGGAGGGAAGATCCGGTGAACACCGGGACGCCGGGACAGAACCTTTGAAGAAGTCCGTTGGCGGGCCCAGAGCGGGCCCGTGTTGACGACGGTAGTTTCACCTGCCTAGCGTGGTCAATCACACCTTGAGGCGAATTTTTTCTGGTGCACCGAGAGCCAAGCGAACCTACGTTTCGGAACGGTTTCCCGCCCATGTCGAAGAACACCCTTCTCGTCTTCGGAACCGACCCCGCACCTCGCCTCGACCGGATCTCCGGCAAGGCGAACCTGGTGTTCGCCGACGAGGAGACCCTGCCCGATCTGCTCCCCACGGCAGACGCACTGCTCGTCTGGGACTTCCTCTCGGACGCCGTCCGCAACGCCTGGCCGGGCTCCGGCCCGCGGCCCCGCTGGGTGCACACCGCGAGCGCCGGCGTCGACCGGCTGATGTGCCCGGAGCTCATCGCCTCCGACACCGTGGTGACCAACGCCCGGGGGGTTTTCGACCAGCCGATCGCCGAGTACGTCGCCGGGTTGGTGATCTCCTTGGCCAAGGACTTCCCCGGCAGTTGGGAGCTCCAGAGGCAGCGCCGCTGGCAGCACCGCGAGACCCGCCGCGTCGCCGGGACGCGCGCGGTGGTCGTCGGCTCCGGCCCGATCGGCCGGGCGGTCGCCCGCACCCTGGCCGCGCTCGGGGTGAAGGTCGACCTGGTCGGCCGTACGACTCGCGAGGGGGATCCCGAGTTCGGCCGGGTGCACGGCAGCTCGGCCCTGTGGGAGCCCGACGGCCTGCTCGGTGTCGCCGACTGGGTGGTCTGCGTCGCGCCGCTGACCGACGCCACCCGCGGCATGTTCGATGCCCGGGCGTTCGGCCGGATGAAGCCGGACGCGTACTTCATCAACGTCGGGCGCGGGCAGCTCGTGGTGCAGAAGGACCTCACCGACGCCCTCATCGACCGGGCCATCGCCGGCGCGGCCCTCGACGTCTTCGAGGAGGAGCCGCTGCCCGAGGAGAGCCCGGTGTGGGACGTCCCCAACCTGCTCGTCTCCCCGCACATGAGCGGCGACACCATCGGCTGGCGCGACGCGCTCGCCGAGCAGTTCATGGACAACTTCGAGCGCTGGGCGGCCGGGGAGCCGCTGCTCAACCTCGTCGACAAGCGCCTCGGGTACGTGCCCGTCGGCTGATCCACCCCGGCACCGGTGTTGCCCGGCGCCCGCCGGCACCGCACTCCCCGCCTCGTCGCCCCGGGTCCGCCCGGGTCTCCGCCCCTTGCAACCTGAGCTTTCGGAGGACTGGATGACGGACCTGAGCGATCTCACGGCGCACCGGCTGCTGGCGGGTTACGCCTCCGGGGACATCTCCCCGGTCGAGGCGACCCGCGCCGCGCTGGACCGCGCCGCCCGGATGGATCCGGGCATCAACGCCTTCGTCCGGGTGGATTCCGAGGCGGCGATCGCTCAGGCCGAGCAGTCGGAGGCCCGGTGGCAGCGGGGCGAGCCGCAGGGGCTGCTCGACGGTGTGCCCGTCACGGTCAAGGACATCCTGCTGCAGCGCGGTGGCCCCACCTACCGCGGCTCGTGGACGGTCCCCGACGACGGGCCGTGGGACGAGGACGCGCCGTCGGTGGCCCGGCTGCGCGAGCACGGGGCCGTCTTCCTGGGCAAGACGACGACACCGGAGTTCGGCTGGAAGGGCGTCACCGACAGCCCGCGGCACGGGGTGACGGGCAACCCGTACGACCCGCGGCTGACGGCCGGCGGTTCCAGCGGCGGCAGTTCGGCGGCGGTCGCCCTGGGTGCGGGCCCGCTGAGCCTGGGGACGGACGGCGGCGGCTCGGTGCGCATCCCGGCGTCGTTCTGCGGCATCTTCGCACTCAAGCCCACCTACGGGCGGGTTCCGCTCTACCCCGCGAGCGCTTTCGGCACCCTCGCGCACGTCGGCCCGATGACACGGGACGCCCGGGACGCGGCGCTGATGATGGACGTGATCAGCGGCGCGGATGCCCGCGACTGGTCCCAGCTCGGCCCGGTCGACGAGGGGTTCCGCAACGGCCTCGACAGCGGGGTGGCCGGGCTGCGCATCGCCTACTCCCCCGACTTCGGCGGCCGGGTCCCGGTCGATCCGGAGGTCGCCGGGGCCGTCCGGCGGGCGGTGGACCGGCTCGCCGACCTCGGCGCGCGGGTCGAGGAGGCCGACCCCGGGTTCGCGGACCCCGTCGAGGCGTTCCACGTGCTGTGGTTCAGCGGCTCGGCCCGCGTCACCCAGCACCTGGACGGCAAGCAGCGGGAGATGCTCGACCCGGGCCTGCGGGAGATCTGCGAGGAGGGCGCGCGCTGCAGCGCGCTGGACTACCTGGCGGCGGTGGACGTGCGGATGGCGCTCGGCAGGGCCATGGGGATCTTCCACGAGACGTACGACCTGCTGGTCACGCCCACCATGCCGATCACGGCCTTCGAGGCGGGCGTCGAGGTGCCGAAGGGTTCCGGCCACACCCGCTGGACGGGCTGGACGCCGTTCACCTACCCGTTCAACCTCACCCAGCAGCCCGCCGCCAGCGTGCCCTGCGGGCTCACCGGTGACGGGCTGCCGGTCGGGGTTCAGCTGGTGGGGGCGCGCCACGCGGACCGTACGGTGCTGCGCGCGGCGCATGCCCTCTACACCAGCGGGGCCGCCGAGATCACTCCACCCGGCGGAAGTTGAGCGTCTCGCCGATGGCTCCCGCCCGCCACAGGTCCTGGCAGGCGGCGGCCATCTCGTCCAGCCCCTCGACGATGGATCCCCAGACGATGCCCGGGACCCATCCCGCGTCGCCGTTGATGAGGAGGTTGTTGCGCTCGTAGAAGAGCGCGAGGTCGACGACCTGGGCCCGGCCCTGGTGCTTGGCCTCCGTCTCGTACCCGTAGGACTTGGTGGCCAGCTGGGTGTCGGTGAAGGAGAAGTAGCACAGGTCCCCGGGGATCGGGGTGATCGTCGGGTTCTCCAGGGGCGGCTCTTCGGGGGCGAACGTGGGGATCAGGGTGTAGATCTCGTTGCGCGCGTACTTGGCGTGGTAGACGTCGCCGCCGAGGGGCAGCGCGTTCCAGACCGCGTCGCAGGTGACGGGCGCTCGGTCGTCGAGGAGCTTTGCCTTACAGGTGACGCCGCGCTTGTCCAGCGAGACTTCGATGAATCGGTCTGCCATCGTAAGTCCTCTCGATCGGTTCCTTGATCGATTGTGCCCCCGGAGTCAAGGGCGCAACGGCCGGATAAACGTCCGAAAACGATCCGCATGTTCCCCCCACAGGCTGGGTAGACGCGCGCCCATGGCTCACCATAGGGGAACGACATGATCGAAAGAACTGTCGGCCGCCGCTCTCTGCTGACCGGAGCGGCTGCGCTCGGCGCGATGGGGATGATCGGCTGCAGCCGAGCGCCGGACGCCGGCGAAGTCGAGGGCGGGGATCTCCTCCGGCGACTGCGCGATCGCGGCACCGTCAAGGTGGGGATCGCCAGCGAGCCCCCCTTCGGATACATCGACAAGGACGGCACTGCGACCGGGGAGGCCCCCGAGATCGCCCGGGTGGTCTTCAAGCGGATGGGCATACCGGAGATCGAGGCCGTGCCCGTCGAGTTCGGCGCCCTCATCCCGGGCCTGAAGGCCCAGCAGTTCGACGTGGTCTCGGCCGGCATGTACATCCAGCCGGACCGCTGCGCCCAGGTGCTGTTCTCCGACCCCGACTACCTGATGCTCGACTCCTTCATCGTGCCGAAGGGCAACCCGAAGAAGATCAAGGGGTACAAGGACTTCGCCGACGGCAAGCTGAAGCTCGCCACCGGCACGGCCTACGCGGAGATCGACTACGCCGTGGCCGCCGGGGTCAAGCGCGGCGACATCCTCATCCTCCCCGACCAGGTGGCCGGCCTCGACGCCGTGACGCAGGGACGGGTCGACGCCTTTGCCGGCACCAACATCACCGTCAAGGGCGTCGTGAAGGGATCCAAGCGGGCCGAGGCGACCGAGGCGTTCCAGCCGGTGGTCGACGGAAAGCCGGCCTACGGCGCCGGCGGCTTCGCGTTCCGCCTCTCGGAGAAGAACCTCCGGGACGCGTTCAACAAGGAGCTGCACAAGCTCAAGGACAGCGGGGAGCTGCTGCGCATCGTCCGGCCCTTCGGTTTCACCGAGACGGAGATGACCGATCTGACCGCCAAGGAGCTCTGCGGCTGATGATGACATCGGAATTCTTCGAGAGCTGGTTCCTCCCCGGCATCTGGATCACCATCCAGGTCACGGTCTACAGCGCCGTTCTCGCGGCCGTGGTCTCGTTCACCGTCGGCACGCTGCGCACGTCGCAGTTCTGGATCGTGCGGTTCCTGGCCGGCATCTACTTCGAGATCTTCCGCGGCACGTCCGCCCTGGTCTTCATGTTCTGGATGGCCTTCGCCGTGCCGCTGCTCTTCGGGGTGCAGTTCCTGCCCATGGGCGCGGGCGTCCTGGCGCTGGGCCTCACCTACGGGGCGTACGGGTCCGAGATCGTCCGCGGCGCGCTGGCGGCGGTCGCGCCGGCCCAGCGCGAGGCGGGCATCGCGCTGAACTTCACGCGCATGCAGCGGCTGCGCCGCATCGAGCTGCCGCAGGCGTGGCCCGAGATGGTGCCGCCGTTCAACAACCTGCTGATCGAGCTGCTCAAGGGAACCGCGCTGGTGTCGGTGATCACCGTGGCCGACATGACCTTCTCGGGGAACCTGCTCCGGCTGGCGACCAACGCGAGCGCGCCGATCTACACGCTGCTGCTGGTCCTGTACTTCGTCCTGGCCTTCGTCCTGACGCGCGGCATGCGGGTGCTGGAGCGGCAGGCCAAGGCGGGCATCGGCCAGACGCCGCCCTCATCGGGTCTTTTCAGCGGACTCCGCAGCAAGTCCACTGACACTGCGGTCACCGGAGGTGTCAAGTGAACAGCTGGTCCTGGAGTGTCGTCCAAGAGTTCATGCCGCGGTTCTGGGACGGGGTGATCATCACCCTGGAGGCCCTGGCCCTGGGCACGCTCATCGCGTTCACGCTGGGCCTGTTCTGGGCTCTGGCGCAGCGCTCGTCCGTGAGGTGGATCCGGGTCCCGGTGGTGGCGTTCACGGAGTTCGTCCGGAACACCCCGCTGCTCGTCCAGCTCTTCTTCCTCTTCTACGTGGTCCCGGAGTGGGGCCCCTCGATGTCGGCGCTCACGACCGGCATCGTGGGCCTCGGCCTGCACTACTCGACCTACACGGCCGAGGTCTACCGGGCGGGCATCGACGGTGTCCCGGCCGGCCAGTGGGAGGCGGCGACGGCACTCAACCTGCCGCGGGTCCACACCTGGCGTGCGGTGATCCTGCCGCAGGCCATCCGCCGCGTCGTTCCGGCGCTGGGCAACTACGTCGTGGCCATGCTCAAGGACTCCCCGATGATCGCGGTCATCGGCGCCCTCGACATGCTCGGCGAAGCCCGGGCGTTCAGCAACGAGACCTTCACCAGTGAGGCACTGACCGTGGTCGGTGTCGCCTTCATCCTGATCGCCTACCCGGCTTCCCTTCTCATGCGATACCTGGAGCGTCGTCTTGTCCACTGACCAGAACCCGTCCGTCCCGGGCAGCAAGGACGGCACCGAGCTCATCCGGTTCGACCGCGTCACCAAGCGGTTCGGCTCCAACACCGTGCTGGACAACCTGGACTTCACGGTCGCCCCCGGCAAGCACGTCACACTGATCGGCCCCTCCGGCTCCGGCAAGACCACGATCCTGCGTCTGCTGATGACGCTGATCAGACCGGACGAGGGCACGATCAGGGTCGACGGGGACTGCCTCACGCACGAGGACAAGGGCGGCGTGCTGCACCCGGCCGGTGAGAAGCACATCCGCGAGGTGCGCAAGAAGATCGGCATGGTCTTCCAGCAGTTCAACCTCTTCCCCAACATGAAGGTGCTGCGGAACATCACCGAGGCGCCGGTCCACGTGCTGGGGATGAGCAAGGACGAGGCCGAGGAGCGGGCGCGCGAGCTGCTCGAGCTGGTCGGCCTGACCGAGCACATCGACAAGTACCCGACGCAGCTGTCCGGCGGTCAGCAGCAGCGGGTGGCGATCGCCCGGGCGCTGGCCATGCGCCCGCAGGTGCTGCTGCTCGACGAGGTGACCTCGGCGCTGGACCCGGAGCTGGTGGCCGGCGTGCTGGACGTGCTGCGTGACATTGCGCACTCGACCGACATCACCATGCTCTGCGTCACGCACGAGATGAACTTCGCGCGGGACATCTCGGACGACGTGCTGATGTTCGACCAGGGCAAGGTGATCGAGTCCGGTTCACCGGAAAAGATCTTCAACGACCCGGAGAACGAGCGTACGCGCGAGTTCCTGAGCGCCATCCTCTAGAGGAACCTGATCAGCAGCCCGACCAGTGCCGCTGACATATGCCAAGGCGACGCGTTCCTGCACACAGCAGCAGGAACGCGTCGCCGAAGCTGTTCAACGCCCCCTCCATTCCGGCGTCTTGACCGGTATCGTGTGGGAGAGGACAAACAAGCGGTCACACCTGCTAGGGGGACACCGTGGCGCAGCAGCCGGAGCCACCCGCGCCCTTCCACTCGGTCCAGCACGCCCTCCGCATCCTCGACACGGTCGTCAAGCACAACGCGGGCGTGACCGACACGGAGATCGCCCGCGACACCGGCCTGCCGACCACCCATCTGTCCCGCATGCTGCTGATGCTCCGCCGCGAGGGGTACGTCGAACAGCTCTCGGACGGTGCGTACGTCATCGGCGACTCGCTGCTGATGCTGGGGTCGGCCGGCGACCGCCGCCGCGCCCTCTCCGAGAAGCTCCAGTCGACGCTCGGCGAGCTGCGCGACACCGTCGGGGCGGCGGTCTACATCAGCCGCTACATCGACGGCGAGGTCAAAATCACCCAGTATGCGGACGGGCCGCGCGCGCCCAAGGTCAACGAGTGGGTCGACTTCCGTTCCGCCGCGCACGCCAGCGCCGTCGGCAAGTGCCTGCTCACCCAGCTCGACCACAACGGCCGGCGCGACCACCTGTCCCGGCACAAGATCGCCCGGCTGACCTCCCGGACGATCACGAACGAGAAGGTGCTGTTCACCAAGCTGGACAACCAGCCGCCCACGGTCCCGGTACTGGACCTGCAGGAGTACGCGGTGGGCACGGTCTGCGCGGCGGTCCCGATCACGGCCGGCCAGTCCGTCGGCTGCCTCGCGCTCTCACTGCCGCTCGAGCACGCGCACCGCCTGCGCCGGGCCGCCGACACCCTCAACCGCAGGGCCGCGCCGGTGCTGCTGTCGCTCACGATCTGACCCGGTCGGGAGCACCCTCCCGGACCAGGTAGTATTTTCTCCGCCAGCAGGCGCCGTTAGCTCAGTTGGTTAGAGCAGCTGACTCTTAATCAGCGGGTCCGGGGTTCGAGTCCCTGACGGCGCACCTGTCCAGGCCCCCTTCGTGATCACGGAGGGGGCCTGAGCTTTTCCCCGGAAGGGTTTTCGCGCCTTCGTGCACGCCGCTACGCTCCCCCCGTGGGGACGACCGACGGCTGCACCGACGGCACGGAGACCCGGGACGGGCTGCCGTTCGTCGACGAGCACACGGTCCTGGTCCCCGCGCCGCGGCCTCGGGTGTGGGCCGCACTGGAGAGCCCTCGCGTCACCTCCTTGCGCCTCACCGAGGGCGGCCTGCCGGCGAGGATGCTCGGGACGTCCCCGCCCGCCGGCTTCGAGGTGGCACAGAGCTCCCCGCCCGAGCGGCTGGCGCTGGCCGGCCGCCACCGCTTCTCCCGGTATCTGCTCGTCTTCGAGCTCGCGGACACGGGGGACGGCGGCACCCGGCTTGCCGCCCGGACCTTCGCGGCGTTCCCCGGTGCCCGCGGCCGCCTCTACCGCGTGCTGGTGATCGGCACCCGCATCCACGTGCTCGCCACGCGCCGCATCCTGCGGTCGGTCCGTCGTCTCAGCGTCGAGCCGACCGCTCCGGGGGACCCGGCCGCGTGATCACCCGGCCCCGGGCCCTCCCCCACCCGGTACGGAGCACTCCCCGAGGTCGGGTAGGATCTCTACTGTCAGCAGGCGCCGTTAGCTCAGTTGGTTAGAGCAGCTGACTCTTAATCAGCGGGTCCGGGGTTCGAGTCCCTGACGGCGTACGGACAGTCCGCCCCTTCGCAGCGCGAAGGGGCGGATTTCTTTTTCCCCGGCCGGCGGCTCACCCCGCGCTGCGGCCCGTCACCGCGCGGCTCCCGGCGATGCCGCCTCCACGGCGCCCGTCAGATAGGCCGAGACCACGACGTTCGCCTCGTACGTGTGCCGCTCCCGGTCGTACGCTCCCCCGCAGGTGATCAGACGCAGCTCGGCCCGTCCGCGTTTCCGCACCCCGTAGGCGCGGTCCGGGTCGAACCGCTTCCGCGGGACCACGTCGACGCTCTCCACGGTGAAGTTCGCCACCGAACCGTCGGAGCGTGACACCCGCACCTGGTCGCCGGCCGTCACACGGCGCAGGGCGTGGAAGACCGCCGGCTGCGACGAGGTGTCGACATGACCGACGAGGACGGCCGCCCCGGCCGAGCCCGGCGCGGCGCCGCCCTTGTACCAGCCGACCACGTCGGGGGTGGTGAAGGGCGGCGGGTCCACGGCCCCGTTGCCGTCGAGGCCGCGGGCGACAACGGGCGCGTGGACCCCCACGGACCGGATGTCGAGCCACTTCGGGGCGACCGCCGGCATCGGCTCCCGGGCCGGCACCAGCGGCTCCGCGGCCGGCCTGCCCTTCGCCGCCGCCCCGGCGGCGGGCGTGGCAACGCCCTGCCCTTCGCTGATCCCCCGCCCCCACAGGAACAGCCCGCTGAGCACGGCGAGCCAGGTCAGGAGGATCAGCAGCCGCCCGGCCCCGGTGCGGACCGGGCTGCGGTCCTCGTACACCTCCGGCGCCGTCAGTGGGAGGAGGCGCGGGAGCGGCGACGGCGTACCGCGGTGCCGCCGACGGCGACGGCCGCGCCGCCCGCCAGGGCCAGCCCGAAGGCGACCTCGGCGACGCCGGGCCCGTTCGGGTCGGCCTCCGCTGCGGTTCCGCCGCCACCGGCGCGCACGGGCGCGGTGGGCCGGATCTCCTCGGTGGACGCCGATGCCGACGCAGAGGCGGTGACGGTGAAGCTGCCCTCGGCGTTGCAGTCCCTGTGGTGGATCCGGTAAGTGCCGGGGGCGGTCGTGGAGCGGACGGTCGCCTCGGCGGACAGCACGTCGTCGCCGTCGTCCGAGGCCGCGACGTGAGCGTCGGCGACGAACGCCTCGGACGTGGCCACGCCCTTCTTCTCCGTACAGCCCTCGATCCGGATCACGACGTCCGCGCCGGCGGTGACCACGGCAGGGGTGACGATGATCGTCGCGGTGGCGGAGGCGGTGCTTCCGCTGGGGTCGGCCGTGACGGACGTGTCATCCGGTTCATCGGACTCGTCCAGGTCGGGCAGGGTTTCGGGTTCGGTTCCGGTGTCGAGACTCGTCGTGTCGTCGATGCCCGGGTCGTCGACCGCGTGGGCGGGCAGCACCACGGCGGTCAGCAGTGCGGTGGTGGCGGCTGCGACGGCGGCGGAACGGGTGATTCGTCCAGTGACAGAGCGCATCGTGAAACCTCCCGGTGTATCCGAGGTTCACGGCAGGCCCGTCCGTCCGCATCCGCTGCGTGGCCGCGCTACTCCATTCGGCGGTGGTTTCCCGTTCGACGGCGTATGCGTGGCCGGTTCAGATGCGTTCGACGAGGTCCGCGATGGAGTCGACGACCGTGGAGGGCCGGAACGGGTGCCGCTCGATCTCCTCGTTGCTGGCCGTCAGCCCCGTGAGCACCAGGAACGTCTCCATGCCCGCCTCGAGTCCGGCCAGCACGTCGGTGTCCATCCGGTCACCGATCATGGCGGACGTCTCCGAGTGAGCCCCGATGGCGTTGAGCCCGGCCCGCATCATCAGCGGGTTGGGCTTGCCGACGAAGTAGGGGTCCTGGCCGGTCGCCTTGGTGATCAGCGCGGCGACGGATCCGGTGGCGGGCAGCGCTCCCTCGGCGGAGGGGCCGGTCTCGTCCGGGTTGGTGGCGATGAACCGGGCTCCGCGGTTGATCAGGCGGATCGCCTTGGTGAGCGCCTCGAAGCTGTAGGTCCGGGTCTCGCCGAGCACGACGTAGTCCGGCTCGACGTCGGTGAGGACGTAGCCGATGTCGTGCAGGGCGGTCGTCAGGCCGGCTTCGCCGATGACGTAGGCGGTGCCGCCGGGCCGCTGGTCGTCGAGGAACTGCGCGGTGGCCAGGGCCGAGGTCCAGATGTTGCCGACGGGAACGTCCAGGCCCATCCGGGAGAGCCGGGCGTGGAGGTCGCGCGGGGTGTAGATGGAGTTGTTGGTCAGTACCAGGAACGGCTTGCCGGAGTCGCGGAGACGCTTGATGAAGGCGTCGGCGCCGGGGATCGGTATTCCTTCATGGATGAGGACGCCGTCCATGTCGGTCAGCCAGGACTCGATCGGCTTGCGTTCTGCCATGGCAGCTCTCCCTGTCGCCGGCCTGCGGTGATCCGTGGTGCGGTGGTCACCAGCGTATCGGTCGGCGATTCAGCGGCCGAGGCGGCGGCTGCGGCGCACCAGGAGGCCGCCGAGGCCGACGAGAGCGGCGGCGGTCGAGAGTCCGGCGGCGGCGGTGGCGGGGTTCGGTCCGGTCTCCGCGAGCTCGGGTGGACGGGAGGCGCGGGGTGGCGCGGCGGGGTCGGCCGTCCCGTCCTTCGACGGGCCGGTCCCGTCCGACGGCCGGCGGCTCTCGGCGGCGCCGCCGGTCCGGGGCGGCTGCGGTTCGCCGGTCCGGGACGCCCCGGGGTCGGCGCCGGGGCTCCGGGACGCTCCGGTGCGAGGTCCGGTCCCGGTCCTGGCGGGCGCGGGCTCGTCACCGGTTGCGGCCCCCGCCGACGGCTCGTCCGCGGGCTCGGCCCGCCCTCCCGTGCCGATCCGGAAGCTGTATCCGTTTGACCGGCCGACCCAGTCACCGTCGTCGTCACGGCGCTGCACGGCGGCCACCTTCAGCTCGACCCGGTTGTCGGCCGCGTCGGGGGCGAACCGCATCCGCACCCGCAGCGTCAGCGTGCGGCCGCGGCCCACGGCGAAGCCCTGCCGGTCGGCGGTGTCGAAGACGCCGACGGTCTCGTCGTGTTCGGTCCGCTCGAGCTCGACGGGATGCCAGCCGCGTCGGCCGGGGGCGGCGTACTCGAGGCGGACCTGTCCTGGCTTGAGCTTGCGCTCCCGGTCGACCAGGACCGCGACCGGGTGGATGCTGCGGCAGGCGGCCTTCGTGGTGTTGCGCAGGTCGAGCTTCCAGGTGTGCCCGCCGCCTCCGGGTTCGTAGTCCTTCGCTCCCGGGCGGACGCGGGTCTCGATCGGGAAGTCTTCGCTCTCGGGGTCCCCGCAGTACGGCTCGGGCGGCTGGTTCTCCGGGGGCCCTGCCGGATCGTCCGCCCCGGGACCGGCGATCGCCGTGTCCCCGGGTGCCGGATCGGGGGCCGGAGCCGCCGAGCCCGGCTGGGCACCGAGCGGGGCGATCACGGCCGCGGTCACGACGGCGACGGCACTGGCGGCGAGGGCGTTGCGCAGGCGCATGGGGGGACCTTCGTGGGGCCGGCGGGCAGGACGTCCACCGCACACCGGGGGACCCGGGTGCGATCACGGTGGGAACATGCCCGGCCACGCAACGTTCCCGACCGTGTCGCCGGGCGAACCACCCGACCGCACGACGGCTCTCGCCCGACCGGCCCAGCGGGTGTGCGGGGACCCCCTGCCCACCCCCGGCCGGGCGTCCCGGCGAACACGTTGCTGCAATGGAGCCATGACTGGCACAGGCAAGGGCACCCAGGACCACCCGTTCCGCGTCGGCCTCGTCGGGTACGGCACGGCGGGCTCGTTCTTCCACGCGCCGCTGATCGCGGCCGCCGAGGGGCTGCGGCTCGACACGATCGTCACGGGGAACGCCGAGCGGCGTGCCCACGCCCGCGCGGAGCACCCGGACGTCCGGTTCGCGGAGTCGGCCGACGAGCTGTGGGAGCACGGCGGCGACCTGGATCTGGTCGTCGTCGCCTCGCCGAACCGCACCCATGTCCCGGTGGCGCGGGCCGCGCTGGAGGCCGGGCTGCCGGTCGTCGTCGACAAGCCGATCGCGGCGACCGCGGCGCAGGCCCGGGAGTTGGGGACGCTGGCGGAGTCGCGCGGGCTGCTGCTGTCGGTGTTCCAGAACCGGCGCTGGGACAACGACTTCCGCACGCTGCGGGCCCTGCTCGACGACGGGGCGCTCGGCGAGGTCCAGCGGTTCGAGTCCCGGTTCGAGCGGTGGCGCCCGCGGCTGAAGGGCGGCTGGCGCGAGTCCGGCGACCCGGCGGAGGTCGGCGGGCTGCTCTACGACCTGGGAAGCCATGTCGTCGACCAGGCCCTGGTGCTGTTCGGCCCGGCGGTACGGGTGTACGCGGAGGCCGACGTCCGCCGGGAGGGTGCCGCGGCCGACGACGACACCTTCATCGCCGTCACCCATGCGAACGGCGTCCGTTCGCATCTGTGGATGAGCGCGACGACCGCCCAGCTCGGGCCCCGGTTCCGGGTGCTGGGCAGCACCGCGGGCTATGTGAAGTACGGGCTCGACCCGCAGGAGGCCGCGCTGCGCGAGGGCCTGCGGCCGGGCTCGGCGCCGGACTGGGGGGTCGAGGACGACTCGCTGTGGGGCCGGCTGGGTGCCGGCGAGTCGCCGCTGTCGGGCGGGGGCGAGCCCGTCCCGTCGCTGCCGGGCGACTATCCGGCGTACTACGCGGCGGTGGCCGCGGCGCTGCGCGACTCCACCCCGCCGCCGGTGTCGGCCTTCGAGGCGGCGGCGGCGCTGGACGTTCTGGAGGCGGCCCGGCGGTCGGCGAGCGATGGTGGAACCGTGACATTGACGTCCGGCTCCCGCTGAGTTCCCGAGGGGTCGCGCCGACGTCCGGCTCCCGGCGGCACCCGGTTCTCGAAAGGCGCACGGCATGAACGCTCCCGCAGACTCCACGGCTTCCGGCGCGACGGGCCCGTCGGGTGTTCCGGGCGCTCCGGCTCCGGGCGGCGTGCAGGCCGGTCCGGCCGGCCGGACCGAGCCCGGATACGTCGCCGCCCCGGGCTATCCCGCCGATCCGACCGAGCTGATCCGCGAGTTGGAGGCGCAGGAACGCCGCCTGGTGCTGCGCGGGTTCACCCATGACGACGCCTGGCACCTGGGTTCGCTCCTGGTGGAGCTGGCCCGGCTGCGCGAGGCACCGGTCGCCGTCGACATCCGGCGGGGGGTGCAGCAGCTGTTCCACTGTGCCCTGGAGCGGGCCACGGCGGACAACGACGTGTGGCTCGAGCGCAAGTGCCGGGTCGTGGAGCGGTACGCGGAGAGCTCGTTCCTGGTGGGGGCCCGGTTCCGCGCCAAGGGCACCACGTTCGAGGCGTCGTCCCGGCTGGACCCGGACCGGTATGCGGCGCACGGCGGGGCGTTCCCGATCAACGTCGCCGGGGTGGGCGTCGTCGGTGTGATCGCGGTCTCGGGGCTTCCGCAGGCGGACGACCACGCGCTGGTCGTCGAGGCGTTGGAACGCTTCATGCAGGGCGGCCGGAACGTCGTCGGGGCCTGAGCGCAGCCGGTCGGTGCAGTTGCACAGGACGCCGGCCGGGGGCCGAACCGGCCCGCCTCGCGGCCCATCCGCGACGGGCGCCGGGCCTCCGGGCCCGCCGCCCTCCGCCCGGCTCTTTCCGGCCCCTCACAGCCGCGCGGGGCGGAGGGGTAGTCTCACCGCCTGTGCCCGCAATGCCCGCTTCCGTTGGAGTCCCGCATGCCCCTGGTCGGTGAGTCGTTCGTCGCTCGCTGGGAGAAGCGCACTCTCCCCTGGATGACCGGCCTCGCACTGCTGTCCCTCGTCGTCTACGTGTCCTCGGCGGCGACTGAGAGTCCCCCGCTGCTGTGGTCCGTGATCGACTACGGGATCTGGGCGCTGTTCGCCGCGGACTTCGTTCTGCGGTTCTCCCTGGCCGAGAACCGGTGGACGTTCCTGAAGCGCAACCCTCTCGACGTCCTGGCGCTGCTGGTGCCGTCGATGCGGGTGCTCCGGGCCCTCACGATCATCGGGCGGCTGTCGGTGGTCGCCCGGCGCGGCAGGTCGGAACGGCTGCTGGCCTCGACGGGCATCGTCGTCGCCATGGCGATCCTGGCCCTGGCGGCTGCGGTGCTGCAGGCGGAGCGGAACGCTGCGGGCTCGACGATCACCAGCCTGCCCGACGCCTTGTGGTGGGCCATGACGACGACCACGACGGTCGGGTACGGGGACCTGGCGCCGGTCACCGCTGCCGGACGCCTCTACGGCTCGGTTCTGATGATCATCGGAATCGGCACCATGGGCACGGTCACCGCGGCGCTGGCCTCGCGTCTGGTGGTCCCGCCACGGGCCGGCGCCGTGCCGGACGCGGCAGAGCCGGCGGTCCTGCCCCGCCAGGCTGACGGGCAGGCGGTGTCCGGCGCCCGGGAGGCTCTGGACGGGCTGCACCGGCTGGGCGAGCTGCACGCGGCCGGGGTCCTCACCGAGAGCGAGTTCACGGCGAAGAAGCGGGAACTTCTCTCCCGCATCTGATAGCCCCGACGCGAAGCGCCCCTTTCCCGGCCGGGTATTCGGCCCGGTCCCTCGGGCCTCCGCCGGATGCCTCATGATCACTGGGCGCTCCGACGGTGGCGACAGTTGCGGGGCGCACCTAGCGTCGAACTATGACCATGTCGCACGACGAGGAGCAGGTCGAGAAGGCCAATGCCTCGGGCCTGACACCTGTCGTCTTCGTCCACGGGCTCTGGCTGCTGCCCAGCAGCTGGGACCGGTGGGCCGCGCTCTTCGAGGAGCGGGGTTACGCGGCGCTCTCTCCGGGCTGGCCCGACGATCCGGCCGACGTGGCCGAGGCGAACGCGCACCCGGAGGTCTTCGCCGGCAAGACCGTGGGGCAGGTCGCGGACCACTTCAGCGGTGTCGTCAGCGGGCTGGAACGCAAACCCGTGATCGTCGGGCATTCCTACGGCGGCCTGCTGGCGCAGATCCTGGCGGGCCGCGGTCTGGCGGTGGTGACGGTGGCCATCGGTCCGGCCCCGTTCCGCGGCGTGTTGCCGCTGCCCGTCTCGGCGCTTCGCTCGTCGCAGCCGGTGCTCAGCAATCCGGCCAACCGGAACCGGGCGGTCCCGCTGACGTACGAGCAGTTCCGGTACGCCTTCGCCAACGCCCTGAGTGCGCCGGAGGCCGAGGAGCTGTTCGCGACCTACGCCGTGCCGGCGCCCGGAGCACCGCTCTTCCAGACGGCGACGGCCAATCTGAACCCCTGGACGGAAGTGAGGGTCGACAGCAAGAACCCCGACCGCGGGCCGCTGTTGATCATTTCCGGCGAGAAGGACAACACCGTTCCCTGGTCGATCGCCAACGCCTCCTACCGCAGGCAGCGGCGCAACAGGGCGGTCACCGAGATCATCGAGATACCCAACCGCGGGCACGCCCTCACGATCGACAGCGGATGGCGGGAGGTCGCCGAGACCGCCCTGTCGTTCACCGGCCGCTTCGTGTGATCCGCAGAAAGGGAAAGATCCCATGGGCACCGTCAACGCCGCCGACGGCATCACGGAGATCTACTACAAGGACTGGGGCACCGGGCAGCCGGTGGTGTTCAGCCACGGCTGGCCGCTCAACGCCGACGCGTGGGATCAGCAGCTCGTCCTGGTGGCCGAGAACGGCTTCCGCGCGGTCGCGCACGACCGACGCGGCCACGGCCGGTCCGACCAGCCCTGGGGCGGGCACGACATGGACACCTACGCCGACGATCTCGCCGAGCTGATGGACACGCTGAACCTGCGGGACACGATCCTGGTGGGGCACTCCACGGGTGGCGGGGAGGTCGCCCGGTACATCGGCCGGCACGGCAGTTCGCGGGTGGCGAAGGTCGTCCTGCTGGGCGCGGTCCCCCCGCTGATGCTCAGGACGGACGACAATCCGGACGGCACCCCGATCGAGGAGTTCGACGCCATCCGGGCCGGGGTCCGGGCGGACCGCTCGCAGTTCTACCAGGACCTGACCGCGCCGTTCTACGGCGCCGACCGGCCGGACCCCGACGTCTCGGAGGGCGCGCGCGACGCGTTCTGGCTGATGAGCATGCAGGTCGGGCTGAAGGCCGCGCTGGACTGCATCAAGGCGTTCTCGGAGACGGACTTCACCGAGGACCTCAAGCGGTTCGACGTCCCCACGCTCGTCGCGCACGGCGACGACGACCAGATCGTCCCGATCAAGGCCGCGGCGCTGCAGTCGGTGAAGCTCATCAAGGACCCGACGCTGAAGGTGTATCCGGGCGCCCCGCACGGCCTGACCGGCGGGTACCAGGAAGCCTTCAACGCGGACCTGATGGAGTTCATCCGGAGCTGAGACCGGGGTGGTGACGGGAGCCGGGGCCGGAGCGCGGGCCGGCCGGGGAGGCCGGGGAGGCCGGGCGTTCGCCCTTCGTCCCGGATGCGGTCACCGTACGCCGGGGCGCCGGGAGTTCACCGGGTCCGCGAAACGGGGGGCACGGGGCGGGCAGCCGCACCCGGCGATTGTCCGTCGCAGGTGGTTTCCTTGGGTCGGTCGCGGGACGCAGGTCCCGCCGAATCCCGGAGGCACGGATGGCTGTGACGTGGAAGCTCGTCGTCGACTGCGCTGACCCGATCCGGCTCGCCGGGTTCTGGGCGCAGGCGCTCGGCTACGTGCTCGAGGACCACAGCGCCCTCATCGACCGCCTCCTCGGCGCGGGCGCGATCGGCGAGGACGACTGGGTGCTCGTCAACGGGCACAAGGCGTTGCGCCACGCGGCGGCGGTCCGCCACCCCGACGATCCGTTCGAGGAGGCCACCGGGACCGGCCTCGGCAGGCGGCTGCTCTTCCTGACCGTCCCGGAACCCAAGCAGGGCAAGAACCGGCTGCACATCGACCTCCACTTCGGCCCCGAGAACCGGGACGCCGAGGTGGAGCACCTGAAGGGGCTCGGCGCGACGGTGCTGAACACGGTGGACGAGCACGGCAGCCGCCACGTCACCATGGCCGACCCGGAGGGCAACGAGTTCGACGTGCAGTGAGGGGGCCGGGGCCGGCTCACATCTCGGCCACATTGCAACGCCCTGCCGCCATCCCGGTGAAGGGCCGGCGCGACGGCACCACCGCGGACCACAATATAAGTGTGCCCACCATTCCTTCGTCACCGTCGGTGTCGGCCCGTATGAGTCGGCAGGTCAGCCGGGACACCTCCCCCGAGCTGGCCGTACGACGCCTGCTGCACGCGTCCGGGCAGCGCTACCGGCTCCACAGACCCGTACCGGGCCACCCCCGACGGACGATCGACATCGCCTTCCCCGGGCTCAAGATCGCTGTCTTCCTGGACGGGTGCTTCTGGCACGGCTGCCCGGAGCATGCCACCCAACCCAAGGCCAATGCGCAGTGGTGGCGCGTGAAGCTGGACCGCAACATCGCGCGGGACGCCGAGACCTCCAAGAGCCTGACCGAGGCGGGCTGGACCGTTCTCCGCTTCTGGGAGCACGAGGATCCGGCAGATGTGGCAGCCCGCATCGCCGAGGTGACCCGTGAACGACGCAGCTCCGCTCCCTCAAGACACTGACGTAGTAGCCGACTTGTGACACGAGTCGGTCGTTCGAGCCCTGCATTGCTGTCACCATTGATACAGAAAATCTTCACACGATGGTCTCACTCTGACTCCGAGGCAGCGCATGAACGACTGGCAGTTCGACGTCCCTACTGTCGGCAGCAAGCAACTACCGCCGGATGCCCGTTACATGGAGGCGCTGACCAGCCAGGGCTACGGCTTCGAGGTGGCAATCGCGGACCTCGTCGACAACTCGATCGACGCGGGCGCCAAGGACGTGGTGATCCATTTCCTCCGGGACGGGGATCGCCTCGTTTCGCTCCTCGTGGTGGATGACGGTCGGGGCATGGACGAGCAGGCCCTCGATGTCGCCATGACCATCGGCGGGCGGCGCGACTACGCCCCCGAGGCACTGGGCATGTTCGGCACAGGGCTGAAGTCCGCTTCTCTCTCGCACGCCGATGCCGTAACCGTGGTGAGCAAGACCAGGCGCTCCCGTGCGGTGGGCCGCCGCTGGCTCATGGAGCACGCCAGGACGGGGTTCCAGTGCGACATCGTCGATGCCGGCTATGCCCAGGAGCTGATCGACCGATACGCCCAGCGCCCCATCGTCTGGCAGGGAACGGTCGTCCGTTGGGACGGCGTCAAGAACTTCCCGAACCATGGCGGAGGCGGACAGACCGACCGCTACCTGCAACGGACGATCAACAAGCTCGGCCTGCATCTCGGCCTTTACCTGCACCGTTTCCTGGCGAGCTCCAATTTCAACATCACGATTGCCGTGGAGGACGTCCGGACGGGCAGTGTCTACCTGGACTTCGGGGTTGAACCACTCGATCCCTTCGGCTATCCCGTCACCGGCAACGCGGACTACCCGCGCCTCTTCACCGCCTCCTTGGCCGATGCCGGCGAGATCGCCCTTGACGCACACATCTGGCCTGCGAAGTCCAACGTCGACGAGTACAAGGCCGTGGGCTCGGTGATCGACCGGCAGGGCTTCTATTTCTACCGCAATGACCGGCTGGTACAGGCCGGCGGCTGGAACAACTTCAGGCAGCCCGAGCAGCACCTCTCGCTGGCTCGTGTGGCAGTGGACCTGCCCAGTGTGGCCAACAGCGTCTTCCGACTCACCGTGAAGAAGTCGGGGGTGGAGGCCTCACCTGAGTTCGCCACGGCCTTGGAGAAGGCGAACGACACCACGGGCAGGCCGTTCACGGACTACCTGACCGCGGCGGACACGGTGTACCGGGACGCCCGTAAGCGATCGGGCACCACGCGGAAGCCCGTCATAGGGCCAGGTAAGGGCATCGCGCCCGAAGTCCGCCAGGTGATCGAGGAGGAACTGCCCCTCATCCCGCTCGAAAACCCGATCACTGTCCGCTGGCAGAAGCTGGACACGGACGTCTTCTTCGAACTGGACCGCGAAGAGCGCACGATCGTTCTCAACCAGCACTACCGGGCAGCCATTCTCGGTGGTAGACGAGGCGGTTTCAATGACGCCCCCATGCTCAAGACCTTGATGTACCTCCTGCTGCACAAAGTGTTCGAGTCCGACTACGCCGGGCCCCGCGAGAAGGACAACCTGCAGTTGTGGCAGTCGATCCTAGTTGCCGCCGCACGCAGCGAGCTGGACAGGGTGGCAGAGCATGACCAGTGAACCCTCGGAACAGCTGTACGCCTCATGGGAAAAGGTGAAGCCCTTCATCGAGGCGCGACGCAGCGCCACGCTCCTCCTGAACGGAGCACGGTCTCCGCGTGTCGACTACTGCGTCACGGACGACGGCAGCATCGCTCTGGAGCTCGAACTCGCTTCCCGGCAGCGAGTTCCCTCCTCACCGATCCCCCTGGTCCGGACCGAAGAGATCTTCCGCAACGGCTTACGCATGGCCCGTCTGCGCCTCACCCAGCAAGGTCTCCTGCGGGACTTCCACGACATGCTGAACGCCGTTGCCGATCGAGTCATCGTTCACCGGCGTACGCCCGACCAAGCGTTCAACGAAACAGTTCGGGCCTGGCGAGCCCTGCTGGAGAAGCCACGGCAGTTGAGCACGGAGAAACGCATCGGCGTCATCGGTGAGTTGATGCTGCTCGCCGTGGTGGCGGAAACAACGGGATGGCCCTCTGCCGTCGATTCGTGGAAGGGCCCGGCGGGCGAGGAGCACGACTTCGGACTACCCGGATACGACGTCGAGGTGAAGACAACGTCGTCCGAGCAGCGGCACCACGAGATCCAGGGCCTCGGCCAACTCACACCATCACCCGGTCGTCCCCTCTGGTTGGTCTCGGTCCAACTCACCCGTGGCGGAACGCACGGCAGAACCCTCGCCGAGCGAATCGAGGAGATCCGCAGACGCCTGTCCGAGGAATCGCCTGTGCATCTGGACCGATTCGACGGTCGTCTCGCGGCCGTCGGCTGGTCAGTCGATCAGCCCGACGGCGAGCGCTGGTCGCTGCGATCGGCCGCGCTGGCCCTGCCGGTGGACGACCGCCTGCCACGGCTCGACGACGGACTGTTCGAGTCGCTCCCCACGGATCACCGTACGCGGATCGATCACATCACCTACCGGATCGACCTCACCGGACTCATGCCCGGCTCATCGCTTCCCACCGAACTGGCAACTCTCCAGCAGCTCTGACAACCCCGCTCTCGAACCGAGGACTGGATGACAACCGAAGACACGACCTCCCTCTCGGACCTTCTTGATGTACACGATGCCGTGCTGGCCGGCATGCAGAAGACCGGCCCGCAGCCGATGGCTCCGGCCCTTGGCTTCTATGCCGGAAGCCTCGGTCGCGAGGCCACCGATCTGTCGCAGTTGGCCTTCCGCCAGGCCCTGACGAACGCCCCTGCCGACCACCCGCTGCTCTGGCTGTGGCGGAAGCAGCTCACCGAGTGGGATTTCCGAACCGGCGCCGACTGGTCGGCCACAGAGCCACGAACAGACGAGCGCAGGGCTGCCGTCCACGAGAAGCTGGGTTTCGATGCAGCGACTCGCGAGGTGATCGACACCCTGATCCCCGTCCAGAAGTTGTCGGGATCAGTGGTCATCAGTCGCGAGTTCACTCCCTGGCGGACCCTGCAATCACAGCAAGGACGTGACTGGTACTGGCCCAAGTACGCAGGCCTGCTGGCATCCAAGGGCTGGAGCGCAGAGGCTGTGGCGAAGCTCGACAATGCAGCAGAGCGCGTCGTCGAGCGGTTGGCCGACCCCACGGCAGAGCGCCCCTACCAATCCCGCGGCCTGGTCGTCGGATACGTGCAATCAGGCAAGACCGCCAATTTCACCGGCGTGATAGCCAAGGCGATCGACGCAGGTTACCGACTCGTGATCGTCCTAGGCGGAACGCTCAACCTTCTGCGAGCACAGACGCAGCGCCGACTCGACATGGAACTCGCCGGTCGCGAGAACATCCTGCGCAGTGCCAGTGAGGTCGACTCGGACTATGCGACGGATGCCGACTGGAACCAGGACAAGTTCCTGCGTCACGGTGGACTTCCCTCTCAGCTCGGCGCTTTCGACATCATCCGGCTGACCACGCGCGAAAACGACTACAAGCCGCTGGCTCAGGGCATCGGTGCCTTGGAGATCGAAAAGCGGGAGCAGACCAGCCCTCTGTACGACCCCCTCAACCTGCACCACAGCGCTGCTCGACTGATGGTGGTGAAGAAGAACAAGACTGTGCTCGGCAAGCTGGTCAAGGACCTCAAGAAGATCGGATCGCTGCTCAACGAGATCCCGGTCCTGATCATCGACGACGAGTCCGACGAGGCCTCGGTCAACACCGCGAACCCCAACAAGCCGGATGCCGAACGTACGGCCATCAACGGGAAGATCTCCGAACTCCTGAAGCTGATGCCGCGGTCACAGTACGTCGGCTACACGGCAACCCCGTTCGCCAATGTCTTCGTCGATCCGAGTGACACCGAGGACATCTTCCCGCGAGACTTCATCATCTCGCTTGACCGCCCGATCGGGTACATGGGCATCCAGGAGTTCCACGACATCGACTCGGACATTCCGCCTGAGGATCGCACGTTCGCCAACTCGCAGGCACGGGCGCATGTTCGCGACGTACGAGCTTCTGAGGACGAGGACGACGCCTCTCTGCGAGAGGCCGTTGACATGTTCGTGCTCACGGCCGCCATGAAGATCTACCGCGAGTTCGCAGGAGCCGAACCTCTGGGGGCGGGCCACTTTCGCCATCACACGATGCTCGTCCACGAATCGCGTCTCACCGCGGACCACCGAGAACTCGCGAATTGCCTGCTGCGTCTCTGGTATGACGGCGGCTTCACCGGCCCCGATGGGCACCAGCGACTGCGCAAACTCTTCGACGCCGATGTGGCCCCTGTTTCGGCTGCGCGCGCCGAGGGCTTCGCAGTGCCGGCGTCGTTCGAGGAGCTGGCTCCGCACATCGGCGCGGCTTGGATGCGGATCGGAGGCAACGAGAGCCCGATCATTGTCGTCAATGGTGACAAGGACATCGAACGCGGCGAAGCCGACTTCGACCAGCGCGGAATCTGGAAAATCCTTGTAGGTGGACAGAAACTCTCCCGCGGCTACACCGTGGAGGGCCTCACGGTGACCTACTACCGTCGCAGCGCGGGCAACTCCTCCACCTTGATGCAGATGGGCCGTTGGTTCGGCTTCCGCAAGGGATACCAGGATCTCGTGCGCCTCTACATCGGCCGCGAGGAGTCGACCGGCAAGAGAGAGGTCGACCTCTACGAAGCCTTCGAGGCCATCTGCCGCGACGAGGAACTCTTCCGAGAGGAACTGCGGCAGTACTCGGTGATGGTCGACGGCAAGCCCCAGGTCACTCCGGCACAGGTCCCACCGCTCGTCTCGCAGCACCTCCCCTGGCTGAAGCCCACAAGCCCGAACAAGATGTACAACGCCCGTCTTGTCGAGGTCCGCTCGGCGGGCCGGTGGATCGAACCGACTGCTTATCCGAAGACGGCGACCGCGCTGCGCCAAAACACCCAGACGTGGATACCGGTCCTGGAGAGTCTGTCCGAGGACACTGTCGAGTTCTCGCAGACGGACGAGAACGGAATGCTCCGGACGTTCCGGGCCTTCGCCGGTCTACTGCCCTCGGAGGAGCTGCTGCCCCTGCTGCGTTCCCTGAAGTGGAAGGGCGAGCAGTTCGCCCCGCACCTGGCGTTCATCGAGTCGATCGTCAAGGAAACCGCTCAGGCGGAGGACTGGTTGATCCTGGCACCCCAGCACGCTGGTCCGGGCAAGCGGGCGTCCTTCGGCCCCTCGGGGCGCACACTCTCCTGGTTCGACCGTGCACGACGTCGGGACCCGCTGTTCGGCGCGATCAGCGAACCGAAGCACCGCGCGGCCCCACTGCGCGTCGCGGGAGCGCTTCCCTCCTGCGAGGACCCCGTCACCGAACGGTTCGTATCCGAACGCCGCGGCGTCATCTCGTTGTACCCGGTGGTCGAACCTGATCAGCACGCGAGCGTGCAGGCCGGCGGCGTACTCGACCCGAGCAACACGGTCATGGCGTTCTCGTTCGTCGCCCCGGCTGCGGCGGAGCGCCCGGATCACCGTCTGGTCCGTTTCACCACCGTCGACTCGTCCCGCGAGGAAGCTCCCATCATCTCTTGCTGACCAGCCGGTTCCGTCTCCGCCGGGGGCCCGACGGGGACGGAACCGGAGCACCGGCTCAATCCCCGACCGCTCGGAGAAAAACCATTGATCGATCAGCAACGACTCACGTCACTCGAAATTTGCGCGGGGGCGGGTGGCCAGGCCCTCGGCCTCGAATGCGCGGGGTTTGATCCGGTGGCGCTGGTGGAGATCGATCGCCATGCCTGCGGAACGCTGCGCGCCAATCGCCCCCGGTGGAACGTCCTGGAAACGGACCTCCTGGCTTTCGATCCGCACGACCACCCGTACGTCCACGACGTGGACCTTTTCGCGGCGGGACTCCCGCGGGTCCGCTCGAACGCCTCGGTGGCCCGTGTCGATGGCGACCACGAACTCGCGCTCCTGAAGGCGACGATCTGGCTCGTCCACGGTGTCCGGCCTCGGGCCGTGCTGATCGAAAACGTCCCCGAGTTGGCCACGGCGGAGCCCTACGCGGAGATCCGGCACTTCGTCCAGGAGGAGCTGGAACACCTCGGATACCGGCTGTTCTGGCGGGTGTTGAACGCGTCCGACTTCGGCGTGCCGCAGGACAGGCGACAAGGGGTGCTCGTGGCCCTGGCGGAGGAAGTAGCCAAGGGGCTCGATTGGCCTGCCCCGCACCGCGAGCCTCCTCCCACCGTGGGCGAGGCGTTGATGCCGTCGATGGGCAGCGGCGGATGGCCTCATGCGGCTGCCTGGGCAGCGCGCGCCGGCCGGATCGCACCCGCCATTGTCGGTGGGTCCAAGAACCGTGGAGGGGCCGACCTGGGGCCGAGCGGGACCAAGAAGTCCTGGGCCCGGCTCGGCGTGAACGGCATCAGCATCGGAGACACCGTTCCCGACCCCGATTTCCCCTGGTTACCGCAGGGAGATCCGAAGCTGTTGCCGAAGCTCACGGTGGAACAGGTGGCGATCATCCAAGGCATGCCCGCAGACTGGGAGTTGGTGGGTGGCAAGACCTCTCGCTATCGTCAACTCGGACATGCGTGTCCGCCCCCGGTGGCGACAGCACTCGGGCATCGATTGGCGGCGGCACTCAGCCCCCGGTGACTCCGCGGGGTCTCAAGTGATCTAGGATCCGCTACCATGACCCGCTCTGTCCCCGGACCTCCCCTATCGGCGCCGATCAAGGTGATCGACCTCTTTGCCGGGTGCGGAGGTCTGACCGAGGGGTTCCTGAGGATCGGCGTAGACGGCAAAGCCCTCCCGGAGGGATCCCAAGAACCTTCTGCATTCCAGCCTGTCGCAGCCGTCGAACTGGATCCGGCAGCAGCACTGACCTATGCCGAGAACTTCGGCAGCAGGGCCGGCGGAACCGACCATGTCTACGTGGGCGACATCACCCAGTGGGCGGACACGGACATCCAGTCCGCTGACGTGATCCTCGGAGGTCCGCCCTGCCAGGGGTTCTCGGGACTCAACAAGACACGGTCTGGCGATGCCAGGAACGAGCTGTGGCGCCAGTACTTCAAGGTCGTCGAAAAGGCGAAACCTCAAATCTTCATTATCGAGAACGTCGACCGCTTCCGCACATCCGATGAATTCGAGGCGCTCAGACTCGCATTCAAGGAGGAGGGGTACACGATCAAACCCGCCATTCTGAATGCGGCGGATTACGGCGTTCCTCAGGCCCGCAAACGCACCATTGTCATCGGGACGCGCGAGGGATGTAAGCCCGTCGAGCACCCGGATCCCGGCCATGAAGCCAAGAACCCGGCTGCGATGCGTGCGAGCATGCGCGACGGCACCCTCTGCGACGCGCTCGCCGAGGGCGAGGCCAAGACCAAGAAGACCAAGCTCCCGTGGAGGACGCTCCGAGAGTGCCTGGTCGACGTTCCGCACGAGGTCAACGGCACCGAGCTTCCCGACCTTGACGCCGACGGAAACCCAGCCACCGTCCGCATCTCACGCCGAACCGACGAGTCCGGATTCCTGACGAGCCAGCGCATCGATTTCCTCAGGACCCGAATCCCGGGACCGTTCACGACCGAGCAGCTCCACATCGGACGGACTCCGACGGCCCTTTCCCTCGCGCGATACGCCGCCATCAAGGAGGGGCAGAACCGTCATGCCCTGGCGCACTCGATCGGGGTCGACGGCAAGAGTCTCTCCACGCCGAACTGGATCAGCCACCGATCCGGTTCGGGTGACGTGATGGGGCGTCTCTACTGGGACAGGCCGTCCGTCACGATTCGAACCGAGTTCTTCAAGCCGGAGAAGGGGCGGTACCTGCACCCCGTCGCGAACCGCCCGATCACGCACCTCGAGGCCGCTCTGATCCAGGGGTTCCCGAGGGACTTCCGGTGGTGCGGCAGCAAGACGCAGATCGCTCGACAGATCGGCAACGCCGTCCCGGTCGGCCTGTCCATGGCCCTGGCTGAGGTCGTCTACCGGGCGCTGCGGGGTTCCGAGGACTCTGCGTAGGCCTTGTGCAGGCTGACCCCCTGTGCCGGAACGCCGGGGGAAGGCGAATCTGCTCGGCCGCGCACGGGGGCCTTCTCGAAGAGGCCGGCGAAGCATCCCGTCATCGTGTCGACCGAGGCCTCCGGGATACGACCGTCCTTGGGGCCGTCGGGCAGCGCCTTCCACGGTGCCGGCGGCGCAGTCTCGGCATCGCGAATCCACTCCCGAACCCCCTCCTGCTCGGGGAGTTCGTCGGGGGCAAGCACGTCGTACAGCAGAGTGGTCCCTGCCGTGTTGATCGCCTTCGCGAGGGCGTTCACCTCCCGCCCGGTCCGTATTGTGCCCTGGTCCAGCAGCCGCACCACCGCACGTGCCGAGGGCCGGTGATCGATCAGGTCGAGGCGCATCACGGTGTTGAGAACGTCCTGGTTCCTGCACGCTGTCACTGCCGGACGGTAGTCGTCCCCGTCACGGAAGAGTTCGGCCGCCCACCAGAGGCGGGCGAAGGCCTGGGTGTAGTGCGGACCGGTGAACCTGCCCGTGGCGACCATTGCCGGCTCTCCCGACGAACCTGCACCGCCGAGGTGCCTCCAGACCACGTAATCGGGCGCGACGACCATGGCCACGTAGATCCACAGCTCGGGATCCGACGCCTCTGCCCTGGTCATCCGCAGAGTGGCATGCAGCCGTGGGGCGAGCCATGCGTCCGCGGCGGCCCTGGAGCCCTCCGGGAACCGGCTCATCGCCTCGTCCACGAGCTCGCACAGGGCATAAGCGCTCCATCGTGCGCTCGGCTCGCCCATCGGTGATGCCGCCCGCAGCAAGGCGATGCGGGGCGGTGCCTCCTGGCCGGAGAGCACGCTCCGGGTGAGGTACTTGAGGGCGACTGTCTCCGGCAACAAGGCCAGTAGATCCGATCGGTCGACCGTGTGCCGATTCACGCCCTTGCCTCCTTGGAGCGGTCCAGCGAGCGGATGGCCGTGCTCAGGCTTCTCGACACCTTGGCCCTGCGGGATGCCGCGTACTGGATCCGCGACTGCAGTTCGTGCCAACCACCCCCGTTGGCCCGACTGCTGTGTGCCTCGAACAATGCGTCCGCAGGCGGCAGTTCGGGGTGTACGT
This sequence comes from Streptomyces meridianus, assembly GCF_023703325.1. GTDB lineage: Bacteria > Actinomycetota > Actinomycetes > Streptomycetales > Streptomycetaceae > Streptomyces > Streptomyces meridianus. The sequence goes on along the minus strand of NZ_JAMQGM010000001.1, from coordinate 129,567 downwards.
CGGGCAGCATGATCCGCAGGACCGATTCACGCCAGCCTCCGGGCCACTGAGGCGTTCCGTCGTCGTCGAGTTCGAGTTCGCTGATCGCGGAGTGGAACATGGCCGTCCACGCTTCTGCAGCTATCTGAGCAGCGATACTCCCGCGCAGTGCCTTCTCCGAGACGCTGCCGCCGGATCCAAGCAGTTCCTTCAGTCCTTCGAAGCCGAGATTCAGATGCACCGTCGGCACGTCCCCACCGCTGGTCTCGACGAGCCAGGGCAGTTCCTTGAAACGACTGAGCCAGGGGACATCGGCATCGCCGAAGTCGACCTCGTTGATCTCGAGCGTCCTCTGTCGGAGGGGCGTCCGCGCCGTGAGATCGACGATCCACGGGTTCTCGTCCGTCCCGACGATCCGGCCCGGGACATCGCCGATCGTTGCGGTGACGAACAGGTCCAGATCGGCACGGACCCGGTGCAGGTCCCGCTCCACGGTGATGGAGCCGGCCCAGGAGCCATCGGAGGCTCTGCGCAACGGTCGCAACGTCCGGCTGTTGGTGACACCCTCCGTGAGGACGGCGACGCATTCCACTTTCTGCCAGGGCCCTGTCGACAGCTCCCTCTGGGGGAGGCGCGCCCGAAGCTCCAGCCGTGCCTCTCGCCAGTCGCTCCGCTCGTTCAGGTGCAGGGCGACGACGCGTTCCTGCCGCGAAATCATGTCGAGCAATTGCGGTCGCCCGTCGAGAGCGGCGCCGACGACCTCCAGTTCGACGGAACCGGCAAGGGTCGGGTAGGGACGAACAGACGTTGTCACGCGGACTCCCTCGCCTTCTGCAAATCGACCACGAGACTCGCCATCGCCGCGTTCACGGGGTGCGCGGTGACGTCCGTGACGCCGGTGAAGGACGCACTCCGCGCTCCCGGGGAGAACATCAACAGGCCGTTCTCCACCCGGCAGTTCTCACCGGCGGCGAGCCGTGCCCACGGCACGCGCGGCCTTCCTCCGGAGCGAACGTCGAACTTCGCCACGGCTTCGAGCGTCCAGGCGTCCTCGCGGGCAGGCAGCTTCACCTCGGCCTGGACCTGCCAGGCCCCGCTGTCGTCGACCGATGCGCTCACGTGCCGGATCGAGGGGTGCGCGTTCACCCTGCGCGACGTATTCGCCACGTCGAGCCGCAGCAGATCGCGCAGCACGTCCGGCCCCCCGTCGCGCTTGGCCTTGCGCCGGCCGATGATCCCCCGCACGGCGGCGTCCATGTCCCTGCGGAACTCGGTGATCCTGCTCAGCGCGCCCCTGGCGTACGTCGCCGCCAGTTCCTCGGTCTTGTTCCAGTCGTTGTGCTCGGGGGGCTCCGCCGCACGGAGGAAGGCTTCCGCGAGGCCTGTGGCGCGTGTTTCCCGCCCCGTGGCGCGTCCGGCGAGAAGCACGGCCTGGAAGGGGTCCGTGCCCAACGGCAGGTCCCGCACGGCTCTCTCCATGACCGTCATCCGGTTCCCGCGCATGCAGACCAGGCGATTGCTCGACTCGTCCTTGTCGTCGGCCGGCGTGACGAGGAGGACGGCTTCGTGTTCCGCGCCGCCCTCGGTACGCGGTTCCGTGCCGAGTCGGGGAACTCGCAGAGTCACGTGCGCGAGAGCGACCTGGTGTGCCGCGGTGAGCTGGTCGACGGTATCTCCGTCGAGATAGGCGCGCAAAGCCCTGGCGCAAGCGGGCTGTTCGACGTGCGGGTCCACGCGCTCCTCGTCCGTCACGAAGATCCCGTTGCGCATGGTGACGACCGATGCCTCCAGCAGCGGAGTCCTGTCACGACCGGAGGTCATGGCCGCCCAGAAGTTCTGCCCGAGGGTGGACACGAGCTTGCGGTGCATGTCCTGGAGGTTTCCGGTGTCGCCTGCCGCGTCGTGTGCCCCGACGATCAGGAAGGACGTGCCCGGTTCCGAGGTGTCGCGCTCGAGGTGGAGCGCCTCGGCGGTCGCCTCGTCCGCCCACCACGAGCGCGCGATGCCTTCGCGCTCGGGATCCCCCGTCCCCAGCCACGCGGGTCCGGCGAACTCGTCCTCGGCGAGGACGTGCCAGGGCAGTTCGAGCCGGCCGACGAGCCGTCGCTCCGTCCGTCCCTCGTGGGGTTCGGAGAGGGTGCTGTTGATCAGCACGAGACCGAATCGACTGGTTGCCCAGAGCGTCGCCTTGCCGAGTCCGTAGGAGCCACCGGCCTGGTTGCTGCTCTTGTTGCTGTTGAGCTGATCCCGGACGACCGCCGCGAACTTGCTGTCGCCGTAGTCGCCACCGATGAGGCCGGTGGCGTTGAAGTCGTCCACCCGCAGCAACAACAGGCTGCCGATCTCACGCAGTTCGCGGAGCGCTTCGGCGAGAACCCGTCCCACCTTCTGCTTCTGCTCGGCCGCCACTCGATAGTGCGGTTCGAGGTCGTCCCAACCGAGGTCTCGGAGAAAGAAGTTCAGGTGGTCACCGGTGAGTTCATGCAGGGTGTATCGCACGCGCACCGGGCGAGCGGAGTCCAGACGCTCGTCGAGGCTGTTCTGCGTGGCTTCTCGGGCCAGGACGGACACGTCGGCGTCGAAAGCGAAGGCCGCTGCGTTGCCGAACTCCCGTCCCCCATCGGCATGAGCCGGCCGGTGGTACCAGGAGACCGGAGAGGCGAGCGGGGTCGGTTCGCCGCCCAAGAGATTCGCGACCGCTCTCTTCATGGCATCCCGTGGCTCCGATCTGCCGCCGATCCATGCCGAGACCGCCGCCGGTGTCACATCGAGTCGCTTCGCCAACTCGGCCGTCGAAATGCCCTGTTGTCGCAGCCTTTGCTCGAGCCACGAGCCGTAGCCCTCGGCTCCGACCTCGTTGTCCACCGATCCTCCTCACACGGCGACGCCACCCCCGGACCGATGGCTGCCCACGATGCGCGCCGCGGTTATCCGTCCGTCCCGCTCAAAGGACCATGGTCGCATCGAGAAGCCGCATACGTGATCGGATCAACCGATCTTGCAGGTCGGCAATCAGACGAGTCGGCCGCGCCCTGGCCACGAACCGAGCGAAGCCGTCGCCGCTCAGGACAGGCGTCACGGGACCGGCTGAGGGGTCCCACCCAGGCCGGCATGTCCCAGCTCACACCACGTCACCTTGCCGCGCCCGGTGAGGATCACGCCCCAGCATTGCGCCACCGCGTCGACCAGGCGCACCCCACGACCGCCCTCGGCTTCCGGCCCCGCCATGAGCAGCGTGGGGAGTGCGCGGGCATCGGGGTCGTGGACGTCGATGCGCAAACGCCCACCGGACAACGACAGCGCCAGCGTGGCGGGGGTCCCGGGACCGACATGGGTGACAACGTTCGCGACCAACTCGCTCACGCAGAGTTCGGCTGCTTCGACAAGCTGCGGAACACCCCAGGTGAGGAGTTGCTTCCGCACCAGTTGTCGAAGGCTCGCGAGTTGGGCCGACTCCGCAAGGAATTCCAGCTGCCACCTGCTTGGCGTGACCTCGAGTTGTCCCGATCCCATAGACACACCCCTCCTTCGGAGTCACCATCAGTGAGCAATTCAACTCACAGCGTTGCAGTGAGAGTGTCAGAATGGAACTCTCATCGAGGGGCGACGGAAGCACTACCCCGGTGCGCGCGCCCCCGGCGCACGCTGTGTGGCACTGCCACGTCCTGCCGTGCAGACTCATGGCGATCGACTCTGAGAGGCCTCGACCATGGCAGTGGGACCAACAACTCGTAGACGGCAACTGGGTGCCGATCTCCGTCGGCTTCGTGAGCTCAAGGGGCTCACTCTGGAGGAAGCCGGCGCGGCTGTGGGGATTTCGAAAGCCACACTGAGCCGCTACGAGACCAAAGAAGGGGCTGTGAAGTGGCCGGCCGTCGATGCCCTTTGCCGGGAGTACGAGGCGTCCGACGAAGAGCGCCTGGCGCTGGTCGAACTGGCCAAGGGCGCCAAGATCCAAGGATGGTGGCGCTCACTCGCCGACCCTGTCCCGGAATCCATGAACCTGATGCTGACCCTCGAGGACGAAGTCGTTCGTGAGGACCATTACGCGAGCATGTACGTGCCGGGGCTCCTCCAGACCCGCGCCTACGCCGAGGCCGTCCACCGGGCATCGGAAATGCGGTGCACCGAGCAAGAGGTGCGGCACATGGTCGACATCCGGATGAAGCGCCAGGAACTGCTGCGCAGAACGGAACCGCCGCACATCTGGGCGGTCATCGACGAGGCAGTGATCCGGCGCCTGGTCGGCGGCCGCGAGACGATGCGCGAGCAGCTGAAACATCTCGCGGACATGGCGGAGAGCCCTCAAGTGACCTTGCAGGTGCTGCCGTTCTCGACCGGCGCTCATGCTGCGGCAGTGGGAAGCTTCGTGATCCTGGGCGGGCCGGCGCCCGAGCTGGACGTCGTCTACGTGGACGTGCTCGGTGGCGGCCTGTTCATGGAGAAGCCTCAGGAACTCGAACGCTATAAGTTGGCGTTCGAGTACTTGCGTGCACAGGCGCTGGACATCTCGGCGTCGGCGGCGGAAATCGATCGGATCAGCAAGGAGCTGTGATGGACGAACGACAGTGCACCGATGTGGCCTGGTTCAAGTCGTCATACAGCGGCGGCAGTGGCACAGAGTGCGTGGAGGCCGCCTTCACGCGTTCGGGCACATCCGTTCGCGACTCAAAAGACCCTGATGGCCCTGTGCTGGCGTTCTCACGCGAGGAGTGGCGACACTTCCTAAGCGCTGTGTGCTCAGCGCAACTGCGCTGAACGACCATCCCCCATAGCGGCTTGCACGACCACCACGAGTTCACTGACCCCCCGGCACTCACCGGCAGAGGGCGTCCACGTCGTCGGAGTAGGTTGCGAATTCGGCCTGGGCCTCGGTGACGATCTCCCGGGCGGGGCGGCGGGCGGTGGTCGCGTGCCGCTGCGCGAGGTCGGCCAGGGCGGCGTCGGGGCGCGGCTCGCGCTCCCAGTCCAACGCGGCCTCCCGGGGGCCGAAGCCGTCGGCCAGCACCCACACGAAGTCGGAGAGGTTCCCCGCCACGATCCCGACCTCGCCCTCCGAGCCCATGAACACCACGGGCTGGGCATCCAGCGGCTGCCCTGGGCGCACGCACCACAGGGCCGCGAGACCGCCGGCGCCGTCCTGCCCGAAGATCCGGTAGGCATCCCCGCCGAGCTCACGGTTGCCGGTCCACAGGCACAGCCAGTCGGTGGTCTCCTCCGCCGAGTCGAAGGCCCGGTACGGCTCGAAGTCGACGCCCTCGCCGTCGTCGTAGTCGAATTCGACCTGTGCGACGGCGGCCAGGGCGGGCGGGAAACGGCGGTCGTGGCTGATCGTCTCGTTCATGCGCGCACGCTAACCGCCGTCACCGACAGGCCCCCGGGTGCGGGACCCTTCACGCAGTTCCCGGCGGGACGGGGGTGGCGTGGTGGTAGTAGACCCGCCAGCCGGTACCGTCATCGCCCTTGCGCCACAGGGAACTTCGGCGGGCGCGCGCGCCGCCGACCACGGTCTCGTACGTCAGGTGGACGAGTCCCGGCGCCAGTTGGACGCCCGTCATGCGCGACACCTCGATGCGTGGTCCGGTGTGACGACTGGTCTCGAACGCGGGGAGTTCCGCGAGCATCTCCTCACGCTTCCACCGCCGGCCGGACTTCCCGACCTCCACGAAGTCCGGGTCCAGCAGCTGCTCGGCAGCCGATCTCGATGCCCTCACCGCGGGATCATGCAGGCGCAGTTCGCCCGCGATCGCCACCTGCACGTCGTCCGTCGCGTCCGTTTCGCTGCTCATGCCGTCATTCTCGCCCGGCGCGTCAACCGCTTTCCCGTCTCCGGGGAGCAGCACAACGGCCCTTTCGGAGGCGTGAGTTCCGCGAAACGGTGCGTCGACATCGAGCTTTCGACCAGGCAACGCACCACGCATCTCCTCACCCCCTTTGGCCGTTAATGTCCCATCTGCCGACATGGGGCCGACCGACTCCCGGGTCCACCGGATCCCGCAAGGTCACGACCGGGTCCGGCCCGGCCAGGACCCGGTGGACCACGCCGCTTTCCAAGAACCTGGTGAAGAACTCTCTCCCCCTCCCTCCCCTCCAACCTGTTGCTCGTTCGGGTGAGTTCGAGAGGAATGCGCGATTCTGGGTGTACGGTCGGCGGCACCACAACCCCCATACGCAATGCGGCCCCCGGCAGGGATGGCAGTCCCGGCCGAGGGCCTGACCGATCAGGAAGAGTGCACTTCCGATGGCTGTTCCGCAGGGTAGCGCGCCCGCGCGCCCCCGGGCCGGTTCTCCGGCCCCCTCGACCGCCCCCGCCGCCCGCTCCGGCGTCATCCGCGTCCGCTCCCGGCACACCGGGCACTTCACCGTCCTCGCCAACCGCCTGGCCCGTCGCGCCGGAAGCGCGGTCACGATCGGCGTCGCCGCGTACGTCTTCTCGCTCCCCGACGGCGCCCCCATCAGCATCAAGGCCCTCTGCTCCCACTTCGACGAGGGCGAAGTCCTCATCGGCCGCGCCCTGCGCGAACTGGAGGCCGACGGCTGGATCGAGCGCCGCGTGGAACGCACCTCCGGCGGACGCATCCGCACCCGCACCTTCGTCTACGACGATCCGGGCGCGGGACGCGTCGGCGACGCACCCGCGCGCCCGGCCGTCGCACAAGCCGCCGTCGCACCAGCTGCCGTCCCGCTACCCGCCGCCGTCACGCGTCACGCCGTCGCATTGCCCGCCACCGGACCGACCGCCGCAGCACCGCATGAGGCGACACCCTCCGCCGCAGACCGCCCCGCACGGGCCACCACCGGCTGTCCGGAGCCCGCCTGCCCGGCAACCACCGGCCGTCCGGACTCCGTCCGCCCCGCGCCCGCCGATTCGGCGACGCAGACCGCCGACTCCCCTGCTGTGCCCGCTCCCCCGCCGCCGACGACGGAACACCCGCGGGCCACCGGACACTGCGCGCCGCCTCCCCCGGCGGATCTCCCGGCCGACGACGCGGAACCGGGCCCGCCCCCGGCCCCCGAGCACGTCCCGCCCCCAGAGCCCGTCCCACCCCCGGCGGACGGCGTGGTGCCCGACCCCCGCCCCGTGTCCGTGCTGCGCTCGCTGCGCACCCGGGACGCCCGGCTGACGCTCACCGAGCAGGAGATCCGCCACCTCGCGCCCGCCGTCGGACGCTGGCTCGCCCTCGGCGCCGGGTCCACCGACATCGCCGAAGCCCTCTCGACCGGGCTGCCCGCCCACTTCGACCGCCGTCCGGCCCGGCTGCTGGCCTACCGGCTGGCCGCCTGGCAGCCGCCCGTCCCGCACACGTCCCCACCGGCCGCGGCTGCCGTCCCGCTCCGGACGTGCGAGGGCTGCGACCGCGCGTTCCGCTCACCGCACCCCGGTCGCTGCCGGGACTGCCGCAGCAGTGCCGACGACGCCCGTCACGCGGCCTGACGCGCTACGCCCGACGGGCGATGGTGACGATCTCGCGGCTGGCGGCGGTGAGCGGCCCGCTATGCCAGTCGCCGTAGCGGGCCTCGACCGCGAACCCCGCCTCGGTCAGGAACGCGTCGAGCGCCGGAACGTCCAGGAAGCGCAGGGAGGTCCGGTCGACGCGGAGCACGGCGCCACCGGCCTCGGCGGTCGTCTCGGTGAAGGTGACCACGTCCCCGGTGACGTCCTCGACCTCGTGCCACACCCGCAGCGCACGGCCGCCCGCAGCAACGACGTCGGTGGCGTTGGAAGGATTCCAGTCCTCCCAGGCCCGCGCCTGCGGGTGCCGGGTCTCGAACGCGAAGCGCCCTTCCGGGCCGAGCGCGGCGCGGACGGCCGCGAGCGAGGCTCGCAGGTCTTCGTCGGTGACGAGGCACTGGAAGGCGTGGCTGACCATCGTGGCGAGGTCGAACTCGGCGTCCCAGCAGGCATCGGCCGCGGTGCCCTCGACCCACTCGACGTCCGTGCGCCGCCGGGCCCTGGCCAGCGCGGCACGATCCGGGTCCAGGCCCACCAGGCGCCCGGTGTGGCGGCGTTCACGCGCACGGTGCAGCATCGCACCGGTGCCGCAGCCGAGGTCCAGGACCGAGCCGGCGGCCGTCACCAGCTCGTCGTAGAAGGCGTCGCTGGGGAACCGGCCCGGATCCCACGGGTTCAGCAAGTCGTACAGCGCGGCGGCGTCGGCATCGGTGAACTCGGCGGGCATCGCGCCAGTATCCGGCACCGGATCAACCGATCGCTCAGTACCAGGGTCGGGGTGCTCTCCGCAGGCAACGGACGCAGTCCCGGCCACCGTTGTCGCATGCGGGTCCGCAACTCCGCGGCGAAATGAACGGGCATGCCCGCTGTCAGAGCGGATCCTTCCTCACGTCGAGCGGGCCGAACGGGTTTCCCGGGCCGTGGAGCCTGTGCCCCGTTGACATTCACCGAGGGCACCACGGAGGCGTACCGGTCGGCCATTCCGGCCACGAACCCCCGGCGCTCGGGTGCCTCGCTGCTGATGTCGAGTGGATACCAGGCGTCCGTGCCGCCGCTGGTGACGTTCGCCTCGACACCGAAGGAGCAGTCCTTACCGGCGGTGAAGAAGTACAGGTCGAAGGCCCGGGCGTCCAGTGGCACGTGAGACGGCACATCTCCCGCTGGTGGCATGCGACGTGTGGACGACCGCGCCGGGGCCGTGAGGGTCGAGAGCAGAGATTGTCCGCCCGCCTGAACAGGGAGGCCCGGCTTCTCCATCATGTCCGCTGTCCGACGACAAGGCCGGTCATTTCGTCGACCATCGCCCCCGGGACGGTCGGCGTACCGACCGTCCCGGAGCACTCCCGGGCCGCGCCGTCACAGGTGGCGGCGTCCCGGGGGTCCGTACAACGGCTTCCGCCCATCCGCCGAGCGGCACGATCGCTGTGCGCGATGCGGACGCGCCCACCCGCGTGCGATAGGTTCGTGTCGCTCGAGACGCACACGCCGCCGACCCCGACGAGGTAATCGTGGACGCCTCTTTCCGTTCCCCCGAACCGGTCGACGAGTCCGAGTTCCTGGAGATGACGCAGCAGGACCCCGTGCAGGCCAGGGTTCTCCAGAAGTCCCTGAACCACCTCGCATCGGGCCTCGCGGGCGACACGCTCAAGGAGATGGCGCAGGACGTCCTCGCCGGGCGCATCTCGCTGCGGGACGCGGCGCAGGTGTCCGCTTACGCCGAGCAGGCCGTCGAGCATTCCGCCCCACTCGCCGAGAAGTGGGCCTCGATGTCCGACGCCGAGCGCGAGGAACTCGCCGAGCAGGGCCAGCAGCAACTCAATCTGGAGCAGCGGGAGTTGGACGAGGAGCGGCGCGCGCGGGCGGCGGAACGTCCGACCGGGAGGCAGCGGCACGACGGTCGCGGCTGGTCCGCTTACTGAGCGACTGCCCCCGGCCGGCCGCCGGGGGTGAAGCAGATCGGACAGGGGGATCATGGACTTCCGTGTGGATCCGGAAGCCATCGAGGGCTTCTCGAAGTTGGTGGGTCGCGCCGCGGACCACAGCGCGCAGGCCGTGGCGTACACGAGCTCGAACACGCAGATCGACAAGGTTGCGGGCGGGGAGCTGTGGGACCTCGTCGCGGGTGACCACGACTCGTACGTGAGCGAGGCCAAGAAGGCGCTGGGGAAGATCCAACGCGTTCTGGAGTCCTCGAAGCGGGAACTGGCCGGCTCGGCCAGGTACTACCGCGAGACGGACCGTGACGAGGCGGCGAGGATGGACACCACCTATCCCGGCTCCAAGGCGCCGCCGGACGCCTCCAAGGGCGATCCGGGGGACTTCACCGACGCCGCCGACGCGGCGGAGAAGCTGAAGAAGCCGGATGGCGACAGCAGCAACGCCTTCGTCAAGTACGGCTCCGGGCACGCCGACGAGTACAGGATGAGCCCGGTGCAGAAGACGCTCGGCAGCGCGCTCGACCTCGGCAGCCCGTCCGCGATGGCAGTCGAGGCGTCCAAGCTCCTCTTCGACTTCGACCCGTTCGCCGAGGCGACGAACTGGGTGTTCGGGGACTGGAACGGCTACAACGACTGCGCGGACGCCTGGGGCAATCTCGCAGCCTTCTGCGACGCGCTGGCCGCCAACACACGCAAGGGCAATCGGCACGTGGGGCTCACGTGGAACGGCAACGCCGCAGACGCCGCCACCGTGTACTTCGACGAGTTCTGCACCAAGCTGGGCAAGATCCAGGAGACATTCGAGTCGCTGCGCGACTGCTACACGCAGGCCGCGCAGATGGCGTTCCAGTTCGCCGAGTTCCTCAAGTCGTTCCTCGTGATGTTCTGCGACCTGCTGGTCATCTGGCTGGTCAACCTGCTCGCGGCGCAGGCGGTCAACGCGATCCCGGTCGGCGGGCAGGTCGCGTCGGCGGCGATGTTCGCGCTCGCCGCGATGCAGGCGATCCGGCTCATGGAGATGTGGGCCGAGGCGGCCCGGGCGTTCGACGCCGTGGCCACGGCGCTGAGCGCGCTCGGCGTGGTGATGTCGACGGCAATCAACGGGTTCTCCGCGGCGGACGGTTTTCCCGAGGTGGGCACCGGTGGCTACGACCACCGGGCGGTGTAACGGAGAGGCAGGTCACCACCATGGCGTTCCTTCAAGGCGGCTCGGGCGGGTACGAGTTGTTCCTCTCGCGGTGCCGGGACCTGAGCGTGGCCTCGGTCGCGGCCGGCTGGGCCCTCATGGTCTTCGCCATCTCGGAGGACGGCTGGCGCTACGCCCTCCTCCTGCTCGTCGTCCTCCCGCCGATCGCCGCCTACCTCGCAATCCGGGGCAAGCGGGAGATCCACACCGGGAAGGCAGTCGCGGGGTTCCTCATCGCGCTCGCCTCCATCCCGCTGAGCCTGTGGCTCGCCACCCTGGAAAGCGCCTGATGGAGCGTCGCCCGCCTCCGGGAGATTCGCGGATGCCAGTGCGTGCTCGGCCCGCCCAGCAGTTGGCCGCGAGAGCAAGGCAGGGAGGCGGCCTCGTAACGGACCGCTCGGACGATTTGCGGCCCGCTCACGCCCCGAAGGCGTGCGCCACCGTGTAGATGAGCAGGCCCGCGAGCGCGCCCACCACCGTGCCGTTGATGCGGATGAACTGCAGGTCGCGCCCGATGTTCGCCTCGATCTTGCGGGAGGTCTGCTCGGCGTCCCAGCCCGCCACGGTGTCCGTGATCAGCGCGGTGATCTCGTCCCGGTACGAGGTGACGACGTGGACGGCGGCCTCCTCCAGCCAGCCGTCGATCTTCCCGCGCAGCCGCTCGTCCCGCACCAGCCGGGCGCCCAGCGACAGCAGACCCGCGCGGGTCCGCAGGCGCAGCTCGCTGCGCTCGTCGTCCGCGGCGGCCACCACCATGGCGCGGACCGCGTCCCAGGCGGAGGCGATGAGCTCCTGCACCTCCTCACGCTCAAGGATGTCGCCCTTGAGCCGCTCGACACGTGCCCGGGTGTCCGGATCCGTCCGCAGATCGCGGGCGAAGTCGGCAAGGAACCGGTCCACGGCGTCCCGCGCGGGATGCTGCGGCATGTCCCGCATCTCGGTGACGAAACGCACAATCTCCTTGTAGACCCGCTCCCCGACCCGCCGGTCCACGAACCGGGGCGTCCATCCGGGAGCGCCGCCCTCGACGGCCGCGAGCACCGCGTCACGGTGCAGATCCAGCCATTCACGCGCCCGGACGATGACGAGGTCCACGACCTTGCGATGCGCCCCGTCGTCCACGATCCGGCCGAGCAGCTTGCCGATGCCCGGGGCGATCTCCTGGGCGTTGGCCCGGCGGGTGATGGCCTCGCCGACGACCGCCTGCACGTCGGCGTCGCGCAGCACCGTCAACGCGCCCCTGAGAACGGTCGAGATCTCCGACGTCACCCGGTCGGCGTTGGCCGGCTGCTCCAACCAGGTACCGAGCCTGCGGCTCACCCCAACGGCCCGCAGCCGGGTCCGCACCACATGAGAGGAGAGAAAATTCTCACCCACGAAATCGCCCAGCGTTCTGCCCAGAGTGTCCTTCTTCGTCGGAATGATGGCCGTGTGCGGGATGGGGAGGCCCAGCGGCCGGGTGAACAGCGCCGTGACCGCGAACCAGTCGGCCAGCGCACCCACCATGCCCGCCTCGGCGGCCGCCGCCACATAGCCCGCCCACGCGCCCGCTCCCGAGCTGCGCGCCCACTCCGCCAGGCCGTACACCAGCGCGACGAACAGCAGCAGACCGGTCGCGATGACCTTCATCTGCCGCACCCCGCGACGCTTCTCCTCGTCGGCAGGACTGTCGCTGAAAGCACCCGGGGCCGTGCCGGATGCCGGGGGTTCCGGACGGGTATCCATCACCTCATCGGCCTGCTCCCTGTTCGTCCGTTCCATGCACTCCACCCGATCGACCCGTTCCCGCCGTGGCATTGTGCACAATGCCTCATGCCTGGAACGATCCACGCGATACCAGCGTCTGACTCTCCGGAAGCAAACGCAGGCCGGTGCCGGTGCCCGAACGCAACGTGGCGAAGAGCACCCACCCGCGGCCTCAGGACTTCCCCGATCATGGGATCATGATGAATCCGTCGGACGCGCCACCGTTGCCGCCGACCTGATGCCGCACCCGACCGATACGGAGCTTCGGGCTCCCCTGTCCGAGGAGACGCACCCGCCATGGCCGAGCGCCCTGCCAGCCTCTCGGGTAAGAACAGCGCCCTGCTCGCCGCCCTCGCCACGGCCGTGGTCCTCGGCTCAACCGGGATCTACGTCGGCTTCAGCGGCAGTGACGACACTCTCGCCGCAGCCTCGAACAAGACCCGCCACTCCGCCTCGGCGGCCTCCGCCGGCAACTGGGTGGGCACCTGGTCCACCTCCCCGGCCGGCCCCGAACCGCTCACGGAGCGCGGATACCCCGGAATGTCGATCCGTAACGTGGTTCACGCCAGCATCGGCGGATCCAGTGTCCGGGTCAGGCTCTCCAACCTCTTCGGGCGCGAGCCGCTGACCATCGACCACGCCTCGATCGCCCTCGCATCGGCCCCCAACCTGCCCACCGCAGCCGAGAACTCACTGCGCCGGCTGACCTTCTCGGGCAACACCTCGGTCACGATTCCCGCGGGACAGTCCGTCTCCAGCGACCCGGCCCGGCTCGACGTCCCGGCCGCCGCGGACCTCCTCGTCACCACCTACGCGCCCAGCCCGTCCGGCCCGGTCACCTACCACCCGCACGCCCGCCAGACCTCCTACATGGCGCACGGCGACAAGACCCAGGACCCCAACGGCACCGCCTACCGCCAGCAGAGCCCCTTCTGGCGCTACGTCACCGGCGTGGACGTCCTCACCGACGAGGCCAACGGCTCCGTCGTCGTCCTCGGAGACTCCATCACGGACGGCATCACCTCCACGGCCGGCGCCAACCGCCGCTTCCCGGACTACCTCGCCGACCGGCTGCGCACCGAGCAGGGCGCCCCGCGCTACGGCGTCCTCAACGAGGGCATCAGCGGCAACCGCGTCCTCGCCGACGGCGGCCTGGGCGTGCCTCCGGGCAACCCCAGCGCCCTCAACCGCTTCGAACGCGACGCCCTCGGACGCACCGGCGTCAAGGCCATCGTCATCGAACTCGGCGTCAACGACATCCTGCGCGCCCCGCACCGGACCGACCCCACCGAGATCACCGACGGCCTCCGCAAGCTGGTGCGGCGCGCCCACGCGCACGGACTGCGCGTCGTGGGCGGCACACTCATGCCGTTCCACGGGCACCGCGGCTACACCGCGCGCCTCAACTGGGTGCGCGAGCAGGTCAACGCGGAGATACGGTCCGGACGCGTGTTCGACGACGTCGTCGACTTCGACCGGGCGCTGCGCGACCCCGCCAACCCCCGGCGACTGCTCGCCAAGTACGACTCCGGCGACCACCTTCACCCCAGCGACGCCGGCTACCAGGCCATGGCCCGGGCACTGAACCTGTCCCACCTCAAGGGATCAGCGCCCGCCGCCCTCTGAGCCCGGGCGCCACGCTCCCGAGCGCCGGGGCCCGCCGGTCCTGCCCCGGACCGGCCCCGGCCCCGCCCCGGAAGACCGGACGGGCCACGACCAAAAAGGACACGGCACGGCCGCGCACGCCCCAGGCTCCGCGGCCGTGCCCCGCAACCGCAGTCCGCCCGGGCCCGCCCGCTGCCCGGCCCCCTCACGGCACGACTCCCTCAAGGGACGGCGCTGCGCCGTCCCTCTCCGGATTCCAGCATCCGCGCGATGACGTCCTCGATCGCCGGCTCCCGCAGCGACAGGTCCACCAGCGGATACCGGTCCGCCACCGCCGAGACGATCGGGGCGGCACTCGCCGCCGCCGGGAACGCCAGCCACTGCCGCGGACCGTCCACCCTCACCGTCCGCGCCCCCGGTACCCCCGCGATCGGCGGCAACTCCCGCTCCAGATCGACCACCAGGGTGCGCTCGCTCTCCCCCACCGCGTGGAGACCGTCCAACCCGCCGTCGTACACGAGCCGACCGTGGTCGATCACCATCACCCGGCGGCACAGCTGCTCGATGTCCGTCAGGTCGTGCGTCGTCAGCACCACCGTCGTGCCCTGCTCACTGTTCACCTCGCGCAGGAACCGGCGGACCCTGGCCTTGCTCACCACGTCCAGACCGATCGTCGGCTCGTCCAGGTAGAGGACTTCCGGATCGTGCAGCAACGCCGCGGCGATGTCGCCGCGCATCCGCTGGCCCAGCGACAGCTGTCGCACCGGAACACCCAACAGGGCCCCCAGGTCCAGGAGTTCGACACAGCGCTCCAGATTCGCCCGGTAACGGGCCTCCGGGATCCCGTAGATCCGGCGGACCAGTGCGTAACTGTCGCGCAGCGGCAGGTCCCACCACAGCGTGGTCCGCTGGCCGAACACCACCCCGATCCGGCGCGCCAGCCGCGTCCGCTCCCGGGACGGGTCGATGCCCGCGACCCGCAGCCTGCCGCCACTCGGCGTCAGAATCCCCGTCAGCATCTTGATGGTGGTCGACTTGCCCGCGCCGTTGGGGCCGATGTAACCGACCATCTCCCCGCGCGGCACCGCGAACGAGATCCCGTCGACCGCGCGCACCGTGCACCGCTCCCGGCGCAGCCGGCGGCCCGACCTCCGCCGCACCTCGAACACCTTCTCCACACCGTCGAGTTCGATGAACGCTTCCGTCACGACCTCAGCTCCCCGTGCTCCGGTACGACCGCAATCCCGCCCGCCATGCCAGCCCCGCCAGGAAGCAGCACCCCACTGCCACCACCGGGCCCGCGAAATCCAGCCAACCCGGCAACCCCAGTGGATCCTGCCGGTCCAGGATCCGCAGCGCCGGGAGCCAGTTGACGAAGGCCAGCGGCACGATGAACGTCACCCCACGCACCAGGTCCTTCGCGAAGATCGTCGGCGGGTACTGCAGCATCGTGTTGCCGCCGTAGGTGAACGAGTTCTGCACCTCCGCCGCGTCCTGCGCCAGGAACTGGAACCCGGCCCCCGCCACCATCAGCGCACCGAAGATCGCCGCCCCGCTGAGCACCGTGACGGGCAGCAGCAGCGCCTTCACCGGCGTCCACGCCACCTCCAGCGACGACAGCGCCCACACCAGCACCAGCAGCGCCTGGCTCACCCGGCCCAGCCGGCGCAGCGCGAACCGGTCCGCCGCGACCTGGGCGATGACCGGAACCGGACGCACCAGCAGCGTGTCGAGTGTCCCGTCGCGCACCCGCCTGCCCAGTCTGCTCGCCGAGCCCATGGTCAGATCGGCGAGCCCCAACGAAGCGCTCGCCGTGCCGTACAGCAGCGCCACCTCGGCGACGGCGAACCCGCCCAGCACGTCCGTGTGCCAGAACATGATCATGATGGCGACGAAGTCGAGCCCCGTCACCAGGAAATTCCCCAGCACCGTCAACGCGAAGGACGTCCGGTAGGCCATCGTCGAACGGATCCACATCCCGACGATCAGGACGTACGCCCGCAGCCCCTGCACCACCGGGCTCTCAACCACCCTGGACCACCACCTTCCGGGTCGCCAGCCCCTGCAGCAGCCGACCCGCCGCCAGCAGGACCAGCGCCCAGCAGCCCTGGAACGCGAACGAACCCGCCAGCCCCGCACCCGAGTTCACGCCCAGCAGCACGTCCACCGGAACCTGCAGCATCGCCGACCACGGAAGCATCCGCGCCACATCACCGAACGCCCCGGGAAACACCGTCAGCGGCAGCAGCGATCCGGAGAAGAACAGACAGAGCAGGCCGCTGACCATGTCGACACCTGCACCGTCCAGCAGCCAGAACGACGTCAGCGCCACCAGATACCGCACCGCGAAACCCACCAGCAGCCCCAGCAGCACCGACGCCAGGAACGCCAGCCACACCAACGGCGAGGACGGCAGCGCCAGATCGAAGCACAGCGCCCCCACCGCCAGCGGCACCAGCCCGCGCCCCAGCAGCTGGAACGCCGCCCGGCCCAGATCGCTCGCCAGCCACCACAGCTGCAGATCCGCCGGCCGGTACAGGTCGATGGCGATGTCACCGGTGCGGATCCGCTCCTGCAACTCCTGCTGGAAGCCGCCGCCCAGCAGCGCGGCCGCGGCGAGCATCGCCTGGCTCGTCCAGACGAAGGTGAGCGCCTGCGCCTGGTCGTAGCCGCCCAGATGCGGCCGGATGCTCCACAGCGCGATGAACGTGTACGCGAGGATGAACCCGAACACGGTGTTGGTGAACACACCCGCCGCAGTCGCCACCCGGTACGTCGCATAGCGCCGGAAACTGCTGGCCGCGACGGCCCCGTACAGTCGCATGCCCGCTCCCTCCCGGCGCGCCACCGCCCCTGTGCACCGACCGGCGCCAAAGGTCAAGACCTTAGACCCGGAGGCCACCCCCTGCCACCGGATTACCGCACGACGGGCGAGTCGCGTGGCAGATCGCGGTCGTCACCCGAAGGGGTGGCCGGAAAACAACGTTAGTGCCGAGGGAATGCGGCCGAAGGCGCGCGCCACCCCTGTCCCGCGGAACGGATGATGCGAAAGTTCCCTGCGAGGCAGTTCCCCGGCCGCCGTCCCTGCCCGGCCCGGGCACAGTGCACCGACCGCCCGAAACCACCGTCTTCCGCCGTACAACCTTCGGCGGCAGCCGAGGAGTCACCACCGGTATGAGCGAGGAACCGCAGCACGACGGCAACCTCCCCGGTCCGCAGCACGGACCGCCGCCCGCGGACGACGACGCGACACGTCCCCGGCCGGCGCTGCCGGCGGACGACGACACCGCGCCTCCCCGGCCTGCCCGCAGACACCGGTTCCTGCCCGGCCGCAGGACCGTCCTCGGCACCGTCCTGGGCTTCCTCCTGCTGATCGTCGGCTTCCTCGTCGCCGGATACCTCTACGTCGACATCCCCCCGGCCAACGCGGCCGCCGTCAAACAGAGCAACATCTACCTGTACGCCGACGGCTCCCGCATCGCCCGGGACGGAGCCGTCGACCGCGAGATCATCGCGCTCTCCGACATCCCGAGCACCGCCCAGCACGCCGCCCTGTCCGCCGAGGACCGCGACTTCTACACCGAGTCCGCGATCGACCCGCAGGCCATGCTGCGCGGCGCCTGGAACACCGTCACCGGCAAGGGCCGGCAGTCCGGCTCGACCATCACCCAGCAGTACGTCAAGAACTACTACCTGGGCCAGGAACAGACCCTCACCCGCAAGGTGAAGGAGTTCTTCATCGCGATCAAGCTCGACCGCGAGGAGACCAAGGAACACATCCTCGCCGGCTATCTGAACACCAGCTACTACGGGCGCAACGCGCACGGCATCCAGGCAGCCGCCCACGCCTACTACAGCAAGAACGCCAAGGACCTCACCGTCGCCGAGGGCGCCTACCTCGCGGCGCTGCTCAACGCCCCCAGCGCGTACGACGTCACCACGCACCCCGAGAACCGGCGCCGGGTCGTCGACCGCTGGAACTACGTCCTCGACGGCATGGTCGAGGAGGGCTGGCTCGACCGGAGCGAACGCAGCCGGATGCGTTTCCCCGAACCCGGCGCCGTCAAGCCCCCGGCCGGACTGTCCGGCCAGCGCGGCTACATCGTCGAGGCCGCCAAGGAGTACCTCGTCCAGAACGGCATCATCGACGAGGACACCCTGCGCGCCGGCGGATACCGCATCACCACCACCCTGGACCGCAGCAAGCAGCAGGCCTTCGCCGACGCCGTCGACGACCAGCTCATGTCCAAGCTCAGCGACAGCCGCAAGGTCGACCGGTTCGTGCGGGCCGGAGGAGCCTCCATCGACCCCGCCACCGGCCGGGTCGTCGCCCTCTACGGCGGGATCGACTACACCCAGCAGTTCGTCAACAACGCCACCCGCCGCGACTACCAGGTCGGCTCCACCTTCAAACCGTTCGTGTTCACCTCGGCGGTCGAGAACTCCTCCACCACCCTCGACGGCCGGCCCATCACCCCGGACACCCTCTACGACGGCAGCAACAAGCGCATGGTGCAGGGCCGGAACGGGCCCACCGGCTACTCCCCCGCCAACGAGGACGACACCGACTACGGCGAGATCACCGTCGCCCAGGCCACCAACAAGTCCGTCAACGCCGTCTACGCCCAGATGGCCCAGGACGTGGGGCCCGGCAAGGTGAAGCGGACCGCGATCGACCTCGGGATCTCGTCCAGCACCCCGGACTTCACCCCGAACCCCTCCATCGCGCTGGGCGTCACCACCGCCAGCGTCCTCGACATGACCGACGCCTACGCCACGCTCGCCGCCCACGGCAGGCACGGCACCCACGTCCTCGTCGACAAGGTCACGAAGAACGGGGAGCCAGTCGACCTCCCGGAGCGCACCCCCGGCAAGCAGGTCGTGACCCGGGAGGCCGCCGACACGACCACGTCCATCCTGCAGAGCGTCGTCGAGGAGGGCACCGGCTCCGCCGCCCGCTCGGCCGGGCGTCCCGTGGCCGGCAAGACCGGGACCGCCGAGGAGGACAAGGCCGCCTGGTTCGCGGGGTACACCCCCGACCTGGCGACGGTCGTCGCGGTCATGGGCCAGGACTCGAAGACCGGGCGACAGGAACCCCTCTACGGCGCCACCGGGCTCGCCCGCATCAACGGTGGCGGCTACCCTGCCCGGATCTGGGGCCAGTACACGGCGGAGGCGCTGCGGGGCACGCCCGCGAAATCCTTCGACCTCGAACTCGCCCGGAACGCCCGGCAGACCCAGGAACCCAGCACCGGGCCGCCCAGCGAACCCGCGCCGTCGCCGACCTGGCAGGAGCCGTCCGAACCGCCGCCGCCCACCTTCACCGTGCCGCCGCCGGAACCGCCCACCGACATCCCCACCGAACCGACGGACATTCCCACCACACCGACCGACGAGCCGGGGCCGACGTACTCGACCCTGGGGCCCTACCGGGAGCGGGGCTACTTCACCCACGGCTACGACAGTGGTTACGGCTACGGCTACTGAGCCACGCGCTACAGGTACAGGCCCGTCGAGTCCTCGGCCCCCTCGAGCCGCTCCGCCGCCACCGCGTGCAGGTCGCGCTCGCGCATCAGGACGTAGGCGACGCCCCGCACCTCGACCTCGGCCCGGTCCTCCGGGTCGTACAGCACCCGGTCCCCCGGCTCGACCGTCCGCACGTTCTGCCCCACCGCGACGACCTCGGCCCAGGCCAGCCGGCGGCCGACGGCGGCCGTCGCGGGGATGACGATGCCCCCGCTCGAGCGGCGCTCGCCCTCCGGGATGTCGGTGCGCACCAGCACCCGGTCGTGCAGCATCCGGATGGGCAGCTTGTCGTGCGTCGTGTGCTTGCTCACGGCACGACACCGTACCCGTCCGGTCCCGGGGGGCGGACCACGGGGCGGATCCCCGACAGGTCACAGCCCCGCGGGGGACCGGCGGGACGCGTCAACAGCGACGGCGGCGCACCGAAACCGCCAGCAGTCCCACCACGGCGACCGTCACCAGCGCCACCGGCACGATCCGCTCCATACGCGGCGAGCCGTCCTCGGACACCAGCCGGCCGCGCACGTTCGACACCGAGCGGTTCACCGCCACGTAGGCCCGGCCCGCGGTGTTGTCCACGGCCGCGGCGGCCTTCGCCTTCGCGTCGCCCACGATGGTCTTCGGGTGCACGCGCACCGCGATCTCGTCGAGCGTGACGGCGAGCTCCTTGCGCCTCTGGGCGATGTCCGCCTCGATCTGCGCCGGGGTCCTGGCATCCGACACCGCGCTGCCTCCATCGTCATGTGGTCCCCGCGCCTGAGCCGGGGAGGTCCGTCCTGGACAGTGTGTCAGCTCACCGGGGGCCGCGCGCCACGGCGCCCCCTCCACCACAGCTAACCTCTCCGGTGTACGACACACCGCACGACACCCGTACGACACGGGCCCGGGCCGGGGGGTGCACCACCCGCGCGGCCGTACCCCGGGCCGACCGACACCGACGGAGAACCATGAGCGAGCGACTCCAGCCGGGCGACACCGCCCCTGCCTTCACCCTGCCCGACGCGGACGGCAACGACGTCTCGCTCGCCGACCACGCCGGCCGCAAGGTCATCGTCTACTTCTATCCGGCGGCCCTCACCCCCGGCTGCACGAAGCAGGCCTGCGACTTCACCGACAACCTGGAGCTGCTCGCCGGCGCGGGCTACGACGTGATCGGCGTCTCCCCCGACAAGCCCGAGAAGCTCGCCCGGTTCCGCGAGAAGGAGAACCTCTCGGTCACGCTGGTCGGCGACCCGGAGAAGAAGATCCTCGAGGCCTACGGCGCCTTCGGCGAGAAGAAGCTCTACGGCAAGACCGTCACCGGCGTGATCCGCTCGACGGTCGTCGTCGACGAGGACGGCAAGGTCGAGCGGGCGCTCTACAACGTCAAGGCCACGGGGCACGTCGCCAAGCTGATCAAGGACCTGGCGGTCTGAACTCTCCCTCGTGCCCCTCGGGACCGTGCCCGGGGGGCACGAGAGCACGGAGGCGCGGCCGCGGGCTCCGGCCGGATCCGCCCCTCCGATGTGCGGAATGTCTCGTTCCGCCCGGCTCCCCGTTTGAATCGCTGCATCCTGCACAGAAGTTCTTCTTGCATCACCTGCGATCGAGAGGAACCGCCCATGACGGCGACGAACGCGGAGGCCGCACACGACCCGGAGGCAGCCAAGCGGCACCCGGCCCTGTTCCGGACCCTCAGGCGACGGCGCAACCCACGCCTGCGCCGCAGCGACATCACCGTCACCGACGAGCGCACCGTCAAACGCGCCGTGAAGGCCGCCGCGCTCGGCAACGCGATGGAATGGTTCGACTTCGGGATCTACAGCTACCTCGCCGTCACCATCGGCAAGGTCTTCTTCCCCGGCGGAGACGACACCACCCAGCTCCTGTCGTCCTTCGCGACGTTCGCCGTCGCCTTCCTCGTCCGCCCGCTCGGCGGCCTCTTCTTCGGCCCCCTCGGCGACCGGCTCGGACGCAAGAAGATCCTCGCGCTCACCATGATGCTGATGGCCGCGGGCACCCTCTGCGTCGGACTCATTCCCGGCTACGCGAGCATCGGCCTGTGGGCCCCCGGGCTGCTCATCCTCTGCCGCCTGGTCCAGGGCTTCTCCACCGGCGGCGAGTACGGCGGCGCCTCCACGTTCATCGCCGAGTACGCCCCGGACCGCAAGCGCGGCTACTTCGGCAGCTTCCTCGAGTTCGGCACCCTCGCCGGCTACGTCGGTGCCTCCGGCCTCGTCGCGGTACTCAACGCCTGGCTCGGCAGTGACGCCATGACCGAATGGGGCTGGCGAATCCCCTTCCTCGTCGCCGGGCCCCTCGGTCTCATCGGCCTCTACCTGCGGCTGCGGCTGGACGAGACCCCGGCCTTCCAGAAGCTCGAGGCCGACAAGGCCCCCGCCGGAAGCCCCGGCACCCCGGCCGAGAACACGGGCGACGCCGCCCACCTCTCGGAGAACGCACCGCAGAAGGACGTCCGCCGGATCTTCGCCGAACAGTGGCCGAAGCTGATCCTGTGCATCGCCCTCGTCGGCGCGTACAACATCACCGACTACATGCTGCTGTCGTACATGCCGACGTACCTCACCGACCAGCTCCACTACGACGACAACCACGGGCTGCTCATCCTCATCGGCACGATGGTCGTCCTCATGGCCGTCATCAGCTTCGTCGGGCGGCTGAGCGACCGGCGCGGGCGCAAGCCGCTCCTCATGGCCGGCATGCTCGGCTTCGTCGTCCTCTCCCTCCCCGCCTTCCTGCTGGTACGGCAGGGCAGCCTGCTCGCGGTGATCTGCGGGATGGGCATGCTCGGGCTGTCACTGGTCTGCCTGCTGGGCACCATGTCCGCCGCCCTGCCGGCGCTCTTCCCGACCGACGTCCGCTACGGCTCCCTGTCGATCGGCTACAACATCTCCGCATCCGTCTTCGGTGGCACCACGCCCCTGGTCATCACGGCACTGATCAGCACGACCGGGACCGATCTGGTCCCCGCGTACTACGCGATGGGGGCGGCGCTGATCGGCGTCGTCGCGGTGGCCTGCATGAAGGAAACGGCGCAGCAGCCGCTGGACGGATCCCCGCCGTCCGTCGGCACCAAGGAGGAGGCCGTGGAGCTGGTCCAGGCTCAGGCTCCGGCACCGACGTTCTGACAGCGCCGCCACGACGCCCGGCGTGACCGTCCGTCGATTCCCTCGTTGATGAGTTCGAGCGTGCGACGCACGACCGAACGCGTACAACGGGGGAATCGTCATGGCGGCCAAGTACACCCGTCCGCTCCTCAGCGAAATGGCAGCCCGATCGACCAGCCTGAGCGACATGATCCGACGGCTCGGCCGGGACCCGCGCTCCGGGAGCCTGTCCTACCTGCGCAGGAAACTCACCGAATTCGGTATCGACACCTCCCATTTCGAGAAGCGCCACATGGTCTACAGCAAGGAGTTGTTGGAGGAAGCGGTGGCGGCTTCCACGAGCGTCGCGGGTGTGCTCCGGTATCTCGGCCTTCGACAAGCCGGAGGAACGCAAGCCCATGTCGGCCGGAAGATCAAGGCGTACGGGATCGACACCACTCACTTCTGCCCGTATGTGAGGCCGCCCTCGGCCAGGAAGCGGGAACCCCACGAAGTGCTGGTGCACCTGCCGGAGACCAGCCGCCGCACGCCCGGCATTCGTCTGCGGCGCGCCCTGACCGAATGCGGCGTGCCGGAAGTCTGCGCGGAGTGCGGAACAGGTCCCTGCTGGATGGGACGTCCCATGACCCTCGAGGTCGACCACATCAACGGGGACTGGCTGGACAACCGCCTGGACAACCTCCGGCTGTTGTGCCCCAACTGCCATGCGACGACCCAGACGTACTGCGGACGCAACAAGCGCCGCTCCACGCCTTCAGGGCGCGATCGGCACCGGGAATGAAGTCAAGGGGTGGAGCCTGGCGGGGGGAACTTACGCAGTAATGTGGGCCGCGGGACCGTAGCCCAACGGCAGGAGGCAACGGCTTTAGGTGCCGTACAGTGTCGGTTCGAATCCGATCGGTCCCACGGTCACGGCGCGGAACCGCTCAAGGGTTCCGCGCCGGTAGTGTCCCGCCCAACTCAGCCCAGGAGCTCCCGGACGATCGGCGCCAGGGCGCGGAAGGCCTTGCCGCGGTGGCTGATCGCGTTCTTCTCGCCCGCCGTCAGCTCGGCACAGGTGCGGGTCTCCCCCTCCGGCTGGAGGATCGGGTCGTAGCCGAACCCGCCCTCGCCCTCGGGCGCATGACGCAGGGACCCCATGAGGCGCCCCTCGACCACGCGTTCCGTACCGTCCGGCAGGGCCAGCGCGGCGGCGCACGCGAAGTGCGCGCCGCGGTGGAGTGCGTCCACGTCGGCGAGCTGGGCGAGCAGGAGTTCCAGGTTCGCCCGGTCGTCCCCGTGCCGACCGGACCAGCGGGCCGAGAAGATGCCCGGCGCCCCGCCCAGGACGTCCACGCAGAGGCCCGAGTCGTCTGCCACGGCAGGGAGGCCGGTGGCCTTGGCCAAAGCGTGTGCCTTCAGCAGAGCGTTCTCCGCGAAGGTGACGCCGGTCTCCTTGACGTCCGGGACTTCGGGATACGCATCGGCTCCGACGAGCTCCACGTCGAGTCCGGCGCCCGCCAGGATGGCGCGGAGTTCGGTGACCTTGTTGGCATTGCGGGTGGCGAGGATCAGACGCTGCATGCCCTCGATTATCCCGGAGTGCAGATGTTGGTGATCTCGGAGGCCGAGTTCTCGACGGGAGTCAGGTCGGGGTTCTCGCCCTTGCTGAGGGACTCCCGGACGTTCTGCACACCGGTGTTCATGTCGCCGACCGCCTTCTTGAGGTCGGCGTCGCCCGTGCTGTCGCCGAGCTCGTCGAGGTTCTTGTCGATCCGGTCGAGCGCCTGCTGGGCCTCGGCCGGGTTCTCCTGGGCACCCGAGACGGCCTGCTGGAGCTGGTCGACGTTGTCGGCGATGGTCGCGGCGGTCCGGGCGCAGTCCAGCGCGGTGCTGATCGCGCTGCAGCCGACGGCGGCGGGCAGGATCAGCGCAGCGGCGGCGAGTGCGGCTATGCCGGTGGAACGGCGGCGTACGGGCATGGTGAGGTCCTGTCCCCGAGGTTCGGTGCGGGGTCGCGGAAGTCCCGCGAACCCATACCTTCAAGAACGCGTAAAGTCCCCGATCGGTTTCCGGGAATCGGAAGATCTCGCGGCCCCGTCCGGACGACGGCACGGACGGGGCTGCGGAACGGGCCGCGGAGCGAGGACCGGACGGGCCCGGGGCGAGCCCGCGGGGTCAGAGTTCGGCCGCCAGGGCGGTGCGCTGGGCGGCGTCGAGTTCCCCGCAGCCGCGGACGGCCAGGTCGAGGAGGCCGTTGAGCTCGTCGCGGGTGAAGGGCTGGCCTTCGGCGGTGCCCTGGACCTCGATGAAACGTCCGTCGCCGGTGCAGACGACGTTCATGTCGGTCTCGGCGCGCACGTCTTCCTCGTAGCAGAGGTCGAGGAGGGGGACGCCGTCGACGATGCCGACACTGACGGCGCCGACCGTGCCGGTGAGCGGCTGCCGGTTCGCCTTCACGAGCTTGTGACTGCGGGCCCACTCGACGGCGTCGGCGAGGGCTACGTAGGCACCGGTGATGGCGGCGGTGCGGGTGCCGCCGTCGGCCTGGAGGACATCGCAGTCGAGGACGATCGTGTTCTCGCCGAGTGCCTTGAAGTCGATGACGGCGCGCAGCGAGCGCCCGATGAGCCGGGAGATCTCGTGGGTCCGGCCGCCGATCTTGCCCCGTACGGATTCGCGGTCGCCGCGGGTGTTGGTGGAGCGCGGGAGCATGGAGTACTCGGCGGTGACCCAGCCCTCGCCGCTGCCCTTGCGCCAGCGCGGTACGCCTTCGGTGACGCTGGCGGTGCAGAAGACCTTGGTGTCGCCGAAGGAGACGAGGACGGAGCCCTCGGCGTGCTTGCTCCACCCGCGTTCGATGGTGACGGGGCGCAGCTGTTCGGGGGTTCGGCCGTCGATACGAGACATGGGACGAGCCTATCGGCTGGCAGCGGGGGTTCCCGTCGCGCACCGGCCGGCGGCGGCCGGCAGCCCCTGTTGTTCAACTTCCGCTTTATGAAAGGGAGTTGGTCACATCATGTCTTCGATGTCGGCGGCGACGGGGTCGGCGTCGGTCCCGATGACGACCTGGACGGCGTTGCCCATCTTGACGACGCCGTGGGCGCCGGCGGCCTTGAGGGCCGCCTCGTCGACGCGGGAGGGATCGACGACCTCGGTGCGGAGCCGGGTGATGCAGCCTTCGACTTCCTCGATGTTGTCCAGTCCGCCCAGTCCGGCGACGATCTTCTCAGCCTTGGTGGCCATGTCCCACTCCTGCTTTTCGGCGGTTCGGCGTACGTCGCCGATGGATTCATCACGCTAATGCACGGTGGAACGGCCTTCCCGGGCGCGTCCGCCATTCGGTGGCCCGGTTTCCTGCCGGTGGCCGGGGCGGTGCGAGCGGGGCCGAGCGACTTGGCCGCGTTCGCTCCGAACGCCCGGGGACCGGCTCCTGAGGGTTCTGCCGCGGGCAGGCGCGTGCTAGAAACGGGAGGTCTATACCTGTGGGCCCGGGTCGCGACGGGAGGGCCGCCCGCCCGCCCGGTCCGTCCGGCCCGCGCGATCCAGAAGGAAGCCCCATGAGTACGACCACCGCGAGCGAAGCGGCGCCCGCCAAGAAGCGCGGCGCCGGCCTCTTCCAGGGCCTGCAGAAGGTCGGCCGCAGCCTGCAGTTGCCGATCGCCGTTCTGCCCGCCGCAGGCATCCTGCTCCGCCTCGGGCAGCCGGACGTCTTCGGCGACGAGGGTCTCGGCTGGGCCAACGTGGCGAAGGTCTTCGCGGGTGCCGGGAGCGCCCTGCTGGATTCGTCCCTGGCGCTGCCGCTGCTGTTCTGCATCGGTGTCGCGATCGGCTTCGCGAAGAAGGCGGACGGTTCGACGGCGCTGGCGGCCGTCGCCGGGTTCCTCGTCTACTACTCGGTGATCCACCAGTTCCCGGTTCCCGGGCCGGAGGGCGCGACCTTCGTCCAGACCAGCTTTCTGAGCGGGGCCTGGCAGAAGGGCACCGAGGTCACCCCCGCGGCCTACCAGAACCCGGGCGTGCTGGGCGGCATCGTGATGGGTCTGCTGACTGCGGTGCTGTGGCAGCGCTTCCACCGGACGCGGCTCGTGGACTGGCTGGGCTTCTTCAACGGCCGCCGGCTGGTGCCGATCGTCATGGCGTTCGTCGGCACCGCGATGGGCGTGCTCGTCGTCCTGGGCTGGGAGCCGCTCGGGGAGGCCATCACCGCGTTCGGCACCTGGATGACGGGTCTGGGTTCGGCCGGTGCCGGACTGTTCGGTCTGATCAACCGGGCGCTGATCCCGATCGGCATGCACCAGTTCGTGAACACCGTCTCGTGGTTCCAGCTGGGTGACTTCACCAACGCCGCGGGCCAGGTCGTGCACGGCGACCTGAACCGGTTCTTCGCGGGCGACCCGAGTGCCGGCCAGTACATGTCGGGCTTCTTCCCGATCATGATGTTCGGTCTTCCGGCCGCCGCGCTGGCCATCGCGCACAGTGCCCGGCCCGAGCGCCGCAAGGCCGTGCTCGGCATGATGGTCTCGCTGGCCCTGACCTCGTTCGTCACTGGTGTCACCGAGCCGATCGAGTTCTCGTTCCTGTTCATCGCCCCGTTGCTGTACGCGATCCACGCGGTCCTGACGGCGATCTCGATGGCTCTGACGTGGGCGCTCGGCGTACACGCCGGATTCACGTTCTCCGCCGGGGCGATCGACTACGTCCTGAACTGGAACCTGGCCACCAAGCCGTGGCTGATCATCCCGATCGGACTGGTCTTCGCCGTCGTCTACTACACCGTCTTCCGTTTCGCGATCACGAAGTTCGACCTGGCCACGCCGGGCCGCGAGCCGGAGGAGGAGGTCGAGGACGCCACCAAGGCGTAGACCGCGCCGTCGCAGCCCCCGCCCCGGGACGTCACCGAACGCCGGGGCCGGGGGCTGCGGCGTTCGGAGCCGACGGTCGTGGCCCTTCCGGCGTCACCCGGCCGTGGGGCCGCGCCGTGCCGCCGGTTCCCGTGTCGGCTGGCGGCGCCACGGGGCTCTTCGTAGCGTTTCGGCGAGGAGAGGCGGGACGCCCGTGACCACGTTGGCGCTGAGCTGGTTCGACCGCAAGATCATGCTGCCCGGCAGGCTCCCGCTGTTCGTCTTCCTCTGTTCGTTCATCTTCGCGTTCGCCGTCATCCGTTTCAGCGTGCGGATGATCCGGGCCCAGGTGCGCTGGTGGCCGGGCAATGTGAAGCCGGGCGGACTGCACATCCACCACATGGTGTTCGGCATGGTGTTCATGCTGGTCAGCGGCGTCTGGCTGATCGCCGTGCGGGAGCCGTCGGTCGAGGCCGAGGCCACTCTTGCCGGGATCTTCGGGGTGGGGGCGGCGCTCGTGCTGGACGAGTTCGCGCTGATCCTTCACCTGCGGGACGTCTACTGGGAGGAAGCGGGGCGCACTTCCGTGGACGCGGTGTTCGTGGCCGTCGCGCTGGTCGGGCTGCTGCTCCTGGGGTTCCGGCCCATCGGGGTGATCGACTGGTCGGACTACAGCAGGGATCCGACGGTCGGCAATGCGCTGCTGCTGGTGGCGTACGCGGTGGTGGAACTCGGCCTGGCGCTGGTGACCCTGCTCAAGGGCAAGGTGTGGACGGGCCTGGTGGGGCTGTTCGTGCTGCCGCTGCTGCTGGTCGGGGCGATCCGGCTGAGCCGTCCGAACGCGCCCTGGGCGCGTTGGCGGTACGGGAACCGCCCCAAGCGGCTGGCCCGGGCGACGCGGCGCGAGGAGAAGTGGCGGACCCCGGTGATCACCGCGAAGATCAGGGTCCAGGAGTTCCTGTCGGGCAGGCACGACCTGCCCGACAGGCGCGGACGGTGAGTGCGGTCAGATCTCGTACACGGCGCGCGGGCGGGCGAGTTCGACCGGCCCGTCGAAGACCTCGCGCGCGTCCCGCAGGTTCGCCTCCGGGTCGGTCCACGGCGGAACGTGGGTCAGCACGAGGCGTTTCGCCCCGGCCCGGCGTGCCTGCTCTCCGGCCTCCCGGCCGTTGAGGTGGACGCCGGGGACGTCCTCCCTGCCGTGGATGAACGACGCCTCGCACAGGAACAGGTCTGCCCCGGTCGCGAGGCCGGCCAGCTCGTCGCAGACACCGGAGTCACCGGAGTAGACGAACGTGCGTCCGCCGTGCTCGATGCGGAAGCCGTATGCCTCGACGGGGTGGACCACGCGGTCGGTGACCACCGAGAAGGGGCCGATCTCGAAGCTGCCGGGCTTCAGGGTGCGGAAGTCGAAGACCTCGCTCATGGAGTGCTCGGAGGGCGTGTCCGCGTAGGCCGTCGTCAGCCGTTGCTCGGTTCCCTCCGGGCCGTGGACCGGGATGGCGGCGGCCCGGCCGCCCTCGAAGCGGTAGTAGCGGGCGACGAAGTACCCGCACATGTCGATGCAGTGGTCCGCGTGGAGGTGGCTCAGGATGATGGCGTCGAGGTCGTAGAGACCGATGTGGCGCTGCAGCTCGCCGAGGGCGCCGTTGCCCATGTCGAGAAGCAGCCGGAAGCCGTCGGCTTCGACGAGGTAGCTCGAGCATGCCGAGTCCGCGGACGGAAACGACCCCGAGCAGCCGACGACGGTGAGTTTCATGAAACAGAAACCTCCGTGGACTGGAGTTACCCGGCCACGGTCAGTGCGCTGTGGCGGCCGGATTACGGTCCGTCGAGCGTAAGGCGCGAGACCGCCGGTCGCTCCTCCAGTCGCTGTTGGTGTGGGGGAACTCACCCAAGGGATCACCGGTACGGGTGGGGATCCGCGGTCCTCGGTGGCGGTGCAGATCCGCGGTCCCCCGCGGCCCCGGTCCGGGGCCGCGTGCTGGGGTTTCCGGGGGCGGTCAGGCCCAGAGCTGGCCCTGCAGGGCCTCGACGGCGGCCTCGGTGGTCTCGGCGGTGTAGATACCGGTCGAGAGGTACTTCCATCCGCCGTCGGCGACGACGAAGACGATGTCCGCGCTCTCCCCGGCCTTCACCGCCTTGCGGCCGACGCCGATCGCGGCGTGCAGAGCGGCGCCGGTGGAGACGCCCGCGAAGATGCCTTCCTGCTGGAGGAGTTCGCGGGTGCGGGTGACCGCGTCGACCGAACCGACGGAGAACCGGGTGGTCAGGACGGACTCCTCGTACAGCTCCGGCACAAAGCCCTCGTCGAGGTTGCGCAGACCGTAGACCAGGTCGTCGTAGCGCGGCTCAGCCGCGACGATCCTGACGTCCGGGACGCGTTCGCGCAGGTAGCGGCCGACGCCCATGAGAGTGCCGGTGGTGCCCAGGCCGGCGACGAAGTGGGTGATCGAGGGCAGGTCGGCGAGGATCTCCGGCCCGGTGGTGGCGTAGTGGGCGCCCGCGTTGTCCGGATTTCCGTACTGGTACAGCATCACCCAGTCGGGGTGGTCGGCGGACAGCTCCTTGGCCACGCGAACGGCGGTGTTGGAGCCGCCGGCCGCCGGTGAGGAGATGATCTCGGCGCCCCACATCGTGAGCAGCTCGCGCCGCTCCGAGGAGGTGTTCTCCGGCATGACGCACACGATGCGGTAGCCCTTGAGACGGGCAGCCATGGCCAGCGAGATGCCGGTGTTGCCGGAGGTGGGCTCGAGGATGGTGCAGCCGGGCGTCAACCGCCCGTCCTTCTCGGCCTGTTCGATCATGTGGAGCGCGGGGCGGTCCTTGACCGACCCGGTCGGGTTGCGGTCCTCCAGCTTCGCCCAGATGCGCACGTCCTCGGACGGCGAGAGGTGGGGCAGCCGTACGAGCGGCGTGTTGCCGACCGCGGCCAGGGGGCTGTCGTACCGCATCAACGCCGCCCGGTGATGCCCATGGCCGTACCGGAGCCCCCGGCGACGGCCGGGAGGATCGTGACGCTGTCACCGTCGGCGAGCTCGGTGGAGATGCCGTCGAGGAAGCGGACGTCCTCGTCGTTCAGGTAGACGTTCACGAAGCGGCGCAGCTTGCCGTCCTCGACGAGGCGCTCCCGGACCCCGGCGTGGCGGGACTCGAGGTCGGCGAAGAGCTCGTCGAGGGTCGCGCCGTTGCCTTCGACGGTCTTCTCGCCGTCGGTGTACGTGCGGAGGATGGTCGGGATGCGGACCTCGATGGCCATCGTGCGGTCTCCTGTCGGGTGGTGTGTGGGGCGTCGGGGCGGTGGGCGCAGGGCGCCCCGCCGCCGACAGCGGGTCGGGAGTGTGGTGGCGCACCGGGCCTCGCGGCTCGCGGCGACGCGCCAGATGCGGACGCGCACCCGGTGACGGGCGGGTCGGTCAGTTCGGACACATGGCGCTGGCGAGGCGGCACAGATCGACGTGCAGCCGCGCCACGAGCAGCATGCCCGGCGTCGTCTCGCTCACGTCGTGGTCAACCATGGGGTCATCGTATCGATTCCCTGTCCGCGCCCCGGGATTCCGTCCCAGCATGCGGACAAGTTGTGGGACGGGGGCGCCGGCGGGTCTCAGTAGGCGCTGACGATCTCGACCTTCTCCTCGGTGATCTCGCCGGCCACGATGCGGAAGGAGCGGAACTGCCCGGGCCCCTCGTCGGGGCCGCACTCGGCGGTGGAGACGAGGACGTAGTGCGCGCCGGGCTCGTTGGCGTACGTGACGTCCGTGCGGGAGGGGTACGCCTCGGTCGCGGTGTGCGAGTGGTAGATCACGACCGGCTCCTCGTCCCGGTCGTCCATCTCCCGGTAGAGCTTCAGCAGGTCGGTGGAGTCGAACTCGTAGAACGTCGGCGAGCGGGCGGCGTTGAGCATCGGCACGAACCGCTCGGGGCGGTCGGTGCCGGCGGGCCCCGCGATGACGCCGCAGGCCTCGTCGGGGTGGTCGGCGCGGGCGTGCGCGACGATCCGGTCGTGCAGCTCCTGGGTGATGGTCAGCATGTGTTTCAGCATAAGAGGCGGTCCGGTGACCTCCGGTGCGGGCCGTCGGATGCCCGGGCCGGCCGCGACGGCAGCCGCCGGGCGGCGGCAACCCGACGGGCGCGCAGAAGGGGGAGGGCCTCCGGAAAGTGTCCGGAGGCCCTCCGCGCCGCGGGGAGAGCCGGTCACTTGCCGGCGTACTCCGGGGTGCGCTCCGCCCGCTGGGCGATCTGCGGATTGCGGCTCTTGAGAACCATCCATCCGATGACCAGGAACACGGCCCAGACCGCACCGACGTACAGCGAGACACGGGCGTCCGGGTCCGACGCGATCATGCCGGTGACGAACACCAGGAACACGAGGGCCACCCAGCTGAGCGCCGCGCCGCCCGGCGCCGGGAAGGACGAGGCCGGGAGCCGGCCCGCCTTGACCGCACGGCGGTACAGGATGTGGCTGATGACGATCATCATCCAGGTCCAGACGCCGGCCGCGGTCGCCACCGAGGTGACGTACGCGAACGCCTTCTCCGGAACGACGTAGTTGAGGACCACGCCGATGCCCATCAGGGCGACGGAGAGAGTGATGCCGAACGCCGGGGTCCTGCGGGCGTTGAGCTTGCCGAAGACCTTCGGGGCCTCCTGGTTGGCGGCGAGGTCGCGCAGCATCCGGCCGGTGGAGTACATGCCGGAGTTGCAGGAGGACAGCGCCGCGGTCAGCACGACGAAGTTGACAATGCCGGCCGCGAGCGGAATGCCGATCTGCTCGAACGCCTTGACGAAGGGGCTCTCGCCGGCCGAGAAGTCGGTCCACTTGACCACGGCGAGCAGCACGGTGAGGGAACCGACGTAGAAGATGATGATGCGCCACGGCAGCGTGTTGATCGCCTTGGGCAGGGTCTTCTCGGGGTTCTCCGACTCGCCCGCGGTGACGCCGACGAGCTCGACGGCGAGGTAGGCGAACATGACGCCCTGGAGAGTCATGAGGCTGGAGCCGATGCCGTTCGGGAAGATCCCGTGGTGCGACCAGAGGTTGGAGACGGAGGCGGTGTCACCGGCCTGCGAGAAGCCGAGGGTGAGCACGCCTAGACCGATCACGATCATGCCGATGATGGCGGTGACCTTGATCATCGAGAACCAGAACTCGACCTCACCGAAGATCTTCACCGAGATCAGGTTGACGCCGAAGAGCACCACCAGGAAGACCAGGGCGCTGACCCACTGCGGGATCTCCGGGAACCAGAAGTGAATGTAGATGGCCGCGGCCGTCAGCTCGGCCATGCCCGTGACGACCCACATCAGCCAGTACGTCCAGCCCGTGGCGTAACCGAAGAACGGGCCGAGGAACTCGCGGGCGTACTCCGCGAACGATCCGGAGACGGGACGGTAGAGGAGCAGCTCGCCGAGCGCTCTCATGATGAAGAAGATGACGACGCCGGCGAGGGCGTACATCATGATGATGCTCGGGCCCGCGGCGGCGATGTTCGCGCCGGCTCCCATGAAGAGGCCGACGCCGATGGCGCCGCCGATGGCGATCATCTGGACTTGGCGACTGCCCAGTCCCCGCTCGTAGCCCTCTTCGCCCGTGGCGCCTGCGGGCCCACGGTCGTGGTCGTCGTTGTGCTGCGTGACCTGCGTTGAGGTCATGTTGCTGCGCCTTTCTCCATGCCCGTCCGGCCGTGTGGCGCGGATCGGGTCCCGACCCCCCGGAATACCTATGGAGTTGCATGCCGACGGTCCGCCGGCTCAGCACTCTGCCGGGACATGGGTGGCGCTCCGGCAGGCGTCGTGGATGTCTATCACGGGGAAAGCGGCGACCAGGGCAGCGGAATGTGGGCGACACCACAGGAAGAAGTGGACACGAAACGCAAAGCGCCCCCAATGACTTGGGGGCGTTTTGCCTGATCGTTATTCGGTTTTGAGCGTCCGTTGAGCGAACACTTGATGAACGGTTACGGACCGCGGAACCCGTCCCGGCGGCTCAGCCGGAGGACGCGCCGACGGTCACGCTCTTGCCGTCCTCGCCGTCGTCCTCCGTTCCGCTGCCCCCCTTGCGGAGGTGGGCCAGGAAGGAGGCGAGCTCCCGCTTGACGACCGGCGCCATCAGGTACAGGCCGACGATGTTGATGACTGCGGCGAGGAAGAGGACCGCGTCCGCCATGCTCATCAGCGAACCGAGGGTGAGCAGCGAGCCCATGGCGACGATGGTGCAGAAGAGGAGCTTGTAGATGTTCTCGCTGGTGCGGCTGCGGCCGAAGAGGTAGGTCCACGCCTTCAGGCCGTAGTAGCTCCAGGTGATGATCGTCGAGAAGGCGAAGAGCAGCACCGCGACGGTGAGGACGTAGGGGAACCACGGCAGAGCGGTGGCGAAGGCGTCCGAGGTGAGCGTGACGCCGTCCTCGGGCGGAGAGCCGGCGGCGGCCGCCTCGCGGGCCTTGTCCCAGCTCGGAGTCGACGCGATGACGATGGTCAGCGCCGTCATGGTGCAGATGATGACGGTGTCGACGAACGGCTCGAGCAGCGCGACCAGGCCCTCGGTGACCGGGTGGCGGGTCTTGACCGCCGAGTGGGCGATCGGGGCCGAGCCGATGCCGGCCTCGTTCGAGAAGGCCGCCCGCTGGAAGCCGATGATCAGCACGCCGACGGCACCACCGGCGACACCCTTCGGGCTGAAGGCGCCGTCGATGATCTCGCCGATCGCGTTCGGCAGCTCGGTCACGTTGACCAGGATGACGACGGCGCAGGCGACGACGTAGATGCCGGCCATCGCGGGGACGAGCCTGCTCGTGACGCTGGCGATGGAGCGGATGCCGCCGATGAGCACCAGAGCGGTCAGTGCGGCGAGCAGGACGCCGAAGAGCACGGCGCCGGCCGAGTTGCCGAAAATGCCCTCGTCCCCTCCGGTCACGGCCTTCAGCTGGGAGAAGCTCTGGTTGGCCTGGAAGAGGTTTCCGCCGAAGAAGGTGAAGAAGAGCATGGAGACGGCGATGCCGGTTGCCAGCACCTTCCCGAGGCCCGCCAGACCTCGCTCGGCGAGGCCCTTGCGCAGGTAGTGCATGGGCCCGCCGGAGACGGTGCCGTCCTCGTGGACGTCGCGGTACTTCACGCCCAGGGTGCACTCGACGAACTTGGTCGCCATGCCGAGCAGACCGGCAACGATCATCCAGAACGTGGCGCCCGGGCCACCGATGGTGACCGCCACGGCGACACCGGCGATGTTGCCGAGGCCGACGGTTCCGGAGACCGCGGCGGTGAGCGCCTGGAAGTGGCTCACCTCGCCCGGGTCGTCGGGGTTCTCGTGCTTTCCACGAACCAGGTCGACGGCGAGCTTGGCATGCCTGACCTGAACGAATCCGAAGTAGAGGGAGAAGATGGCGCCGGCGACGACCAGCCAGCCGACGATCAACGGGAAACTCGCCCCGAAGACGCTGACTTCGTAGAACACCCAGGTGCTGAGGAAATCGGCGACGGGATTGAAGACACCGTTGACGGCATCCTCGATCGTCGTGGTGATGGAACTGGCCATGAAGAAACCTCGGATAGTGGGGTGCATGGCGGAGCCGCGGGACGCTGCGGATGTAGGGCCCACGGCAGACCTCGGTAAAGCTTCGGTCCGCGGATGGCGATGGTTTCGCCAAATGGATTGCCCGTTCCTATCACGGAGAGCGAGCAGTGACGTGTGACGTACATCACCGCGAGCAGCCGACGCTTCGGCGATAGGCGGAGGAAAGTGGAGAAAACGGTCACACAAATCCGAATGCCGGATACATGCATCCCGCTGTACGGAATCAGGCGGTCACGCAGAGCTGCCGCCGCCGAGGTGGCCGCCGGGTCAGGAGACGAGCGTCTCGACCAGCGACTCCTGGAGCCCCCCGAGCCAGAGGTAGGCCATCACCATGGGCTTGCGCGGATCGGAGTCCGGCAGCCGGTAGAGCCGCGCGTTGTCGTCGTCATCCGCGACCTCAAGCCGGCTGCCGATGGTCAGCCGGAGGTCGTTGAGGGTGCCGAGCCAGCGGTGCGACCCCTCCCGATCCAGCCGCAGCTCGGCGCTGCCGCCGTGCAGGGTCAGGGCGTCGAGGGACCGGACCACGGCCAGGGCGTCGTCGCGCTTGCGGGTCCGCAGGTCGTTCTCGGTGTAGCGCCGGAATTCGGCGGAGTGTGCGCGGTTCTCGTCGTCGTCCTTCACGTCCGGGCCCCCGTAGGCGTCGGGGAACAGACGGGCGAGGGCCGGGTCGGACGGGGGCTCGCTGGGCCCCTCGGCGAACAGCGCGTCGAGCGGGTCGCCGCCGTCGGCCGGCTCCTCACCGGGGCCGACGAGTTCGAGGAGCTGGACGGTCAGGCTGCGGAGAATGGAGATCTCGACCTCGTCCAGCTCGAGGGCCGCGCCGCCCTCGGGGGCGGACTCGAAGACGGCGGCCATCAGCGGTCCTGCTGGAGGGTCGCCCACAGGCCGTAGCCGTGCATGGCCTGAACGTCGCGCTCCATCTCCTCGCGGCTGCCGCTGGAGACGACCGCGCGGCCCTTGTGGTGCACATCGAGCATCAGACTGTGGGCCTTGTCCTTGGAGTAGCCGAAGTACGCCTGGAACACGTAGGTGACGTAACTCATCAGATTGACGGGGTCGTTGTGCACCAGCGTCACCCATGGCACGTCGGGCTCGGGGACGGCCGCGACCTCCTCGGTCGCCTCGGTCCGCTCGGTCTCCATGGGTGCGACGCTCACGGGTCCCATGCTGCCACCCACGGGGTGCCATCGCATAAACGCCCCATCGAAATCGTCAGAGTGACGATTATCGGGTAGCCTGACTGCCATGAACCCTGCGGACCTCGGGCTGCCGGTGGACGTGCCGTCGACCGCGCTCTTCACCGACCAGTACGAACTCACCATGCTCCAAGCGGCCCTGCGCGCCGGCACCGCCGATCGCCGGTCGGTCTTCGAGGTCTTCACCCGGAGACTCCCCGAGGGACGCCGGTTCGGGGTCGTCGCCGGAACCGGGCGGGTGCTGGACGCCGTGGAGAACTTCCGCTTCGAGCCCGCCGTCCTGGAGTTCCTGCGCGAGCAGCGCGTCGTCGACGAACCGACGCTCGAGTGGCTGGCGGACTACCGCTTCCGCGGCAACATCTTCGGCTACCCGGAGGGCGAGGTCTACTTCCCGGGATCGCCGATCCTGCGCGTGGAGGGCACCTTCGCGGAAGCCGTGCTGCTCGAGACGGTCGTCCTGTCGGTGCTCAACCACGACTCCGCCGTGGCCGCCGCGGCCTCCCGGATGGCGCTGGCAGCGGGCGGCCGGCCGCTGATCGAGATGGGCGCGCGGCGGACCCACGAGCTGGCCGCGGTGGCCTCCTCCCGCGCAGCCTACGTCGGCGGTTTCTCCTCGACCTCGGACCTCGCCGCGGGCTTCCGCTACGGCATCCCGACCGTCGGCACCAGCGCCCACGCCTTCACCCTGCTCCACGACACCGAGCACGACGCCTTCACCGCACAGGTCGACTCGCTCGGCCGCGGCACGACACTGCTCGTGGACACCTACGACGTCACCGAGGCAGTGCGGCTGGCGGTCGAGGTCGCGGGGCCGGAGCTGGGCGCCGTCCGCATCGACTCCGGGGACCTGCTGCTCGTCGCCCACCGGGTGCGCCAGCAGCTGGACGCGCTCGGCGCGCACCGCACCCGGATCGTGGTGACCAGCGACCTCGACGAGTACGCCATCGCCTCCCTCGCCGCCGCCCCGGTCGACGCCTACGGCGTGGGCACGCAGCTGGTCACCGGCAGTGGCCATCCGACCTGCTCGATGGTCTACAAGCTGGTTGCCCGGGCCGGCTCGGCCGCGCCGGACGCCCCGCTCGAGCCGGTGGCCAAGAAGTCGTTGGGCGCGAAGACCTCCGTCGGCGGCCGGAAGTGGGCGGCCCGGCGGCGCGGCGCGGACGGAGTGGCGACCGCCGAGGTCGTCGGCTCCGGGGAGATACCGGCCGAACTCGGGGAGCGGCAGCTGATCGTCCCCCTCGTCACGAAGGGGGAGATCGTGGGCCGCGAAAGCCTGGAGGCGGTGCGCGAGCGCCACGTCGCGGCCCGCGCCGGCCTGCCGATGTCCGCCATGCAGCTCTCGCGGGGCGAGCCGGTCCTGCCCACGGAGTACCTCTGACGCACGGCGCCCCCACACGCCACGAACACCCGGCGCCACGGACACACAGCGCCACGACGATCAGCGCAGCCAACACTGCCGGAGGCACCCTGCCGCCGGCGGCCCGCGGACCCTACGCTCGGGCAGCGGGCGCACCATTCCGCATCGAAGGGGATGTCATGCACCGGGCACTCGTCGTCGTCGACGTCCAGAACGACTTCTGCGAGGGCGGCAGCCTCGCCGTCACCGGCGGGGCCCGGGTGGCCGCCGCGATCACGGATCTGATCGGCCGGTCGGCGCCGGTCTACCGCCACGTCGTGGCGACCCGCGACCATCACATCGAGCCGGGGGACCACTTCTCCGAGCGCCCCGACTTCCGGGACTCCTGGCCGCCGCACTGTGTGGCCGGCACCGCGGGCAGCGCGTTCCACCCGGGCTTCGCGCCGGCCGTCGCCTCCGGAGTGGTCGACGCGGTCTTCGACAAGGGTGGGTACACGGCCGCCTACAGCGGTTTCGAGGGCGCCGACCCGGACGGCACTCTGCTCGCCGTCTGGCTGCGCGCCCGCACGGTGACCGAGGTGGACGTCGTGGGCCTCGCCGCCGACTACTGCGTGCGGGCGACCGCCCTGGACGCGGTGCGCGAGGGCTTCACCACCCGGGTGCTGCTCGGCCTGACGGCCGGGGTGGGCGAGCTCACCACCCGGAAGGCGCTGGACGATCTGCGGGAGGCCGGGGTCGAGCTGACCGGCGAACCGGCCCGCTGATCGCTCGCCGGACCGGGATGGGCCCCGCACCGGCCGGTCAGGAGGAAGATCACGCCGCGGCGGGCCGGAGCAGGGCCCCGATGGGGTGCCAGAACTCCGTCGTCCCGCCCGGAGCGGACCGCCAGACCAGCCCGTCGGGGTGGTGCAGCACGGCGCTGATTTCGTCGGGTGTCGGCGGATGCAGATTGCCGCGCAGGTACACGGACCTCAGCCCGAGGTTCCGCAGCCGGGTCAGCGCCCGCTGCCGGTTGGCCGCGTGCACCAGCACCCGGGCCCGTCCCGACGGCTCCGCGGACCGCGGGTGCGGCACTGACACGGCGACGACGACGCCGCCTGCCGGAAGTCTGGTGAATCCGCCACCGGACATGCTTCCACTCCCCCGTAAGACCGTGTGTCAACAAGAAGGTTCCGAGGGCATCTAAACGTGAATCGGCCGCCGCCCGCTAGGGGCGACGGCCGATCATGCCCTGACCTGCGGTTTTTCTACTACCGTCGAGCCGGTTCGACCTTCACGACCATCAGGGAGCCGTCCTCGGCCTCCTTGACGATCTTGATCCGGGTGTTGGTGTCAGGAACCTTCACACCACCGGTCGGGTTGGATTCGTTCCAGTACACACCCTTGTGGTCGTCGAAGACCGATACGCCCTTCTTCGACGCCACCTTGGCCGCCACGCCCGCCTTGTGCAGCGTGAAGCCGTCGGTGCGGTACAGGCTGAACGGCGAGTCGTACGCCTGGATGCGGTTGCGCATCAGGCTGCCGTCGGCCCACTTCTCCGGAGTGGCGTGGGCGTCGACCGGAAGGATCAGGCCCTCGCCCGGGTGCATCCCGACGTTGTTGTCCAGCTGCGAGGTGTCCCACAGCCACAGCGCGAGACCGTTCTGGTACGGGAAGTGCTCGACCCAGTCCGGCTTCGTGTTCGAGAAGCCGAAGTTGTACGGGCCGACCTCGAGGGTCTTGTCGTACGACACGTACTGGCGGTTCTCGGCGATGTAGTACTGCGGGTAGTTGTCGGTGAACGACTCTCCGATGCGCGAGAAGCCGTCCGTCGTCCAGCCGTTGTCGTCACCCTCGGCGTCGTCGGTGAACACCGGCTGACCGTCGGCCTTCAGCGAGATCGCGTCCGCGGCGAAGCCCTTCTGGGCCACACCACCGTCGGTCTGGTAGCGGAACCGCAGGTCGAACTTCTGGCCCGCGTAGGCGTCCAGCGGGTAGACGAGGTCCTTGTACGACCCGGAGGTCCCGTGCAGCGCCGGCACGTCGGCACCGTCCCGCGGGATGGCCTGACCGTTCGCGGTCCCGTCCAGCTGCGTCCAGTTGGCGCCGCCGTCGGTCGACACCTCGGTGTAGAGGTAGTCGTAGTTCTCCTCGATGTCCCACCAGCCCTTGAGCTCGAGGGACGCCGCGGACTTGCCCGTCAGGTCGACGGAACGGGTGAGGGTGTTCTTCAGGTCGTCGCCCGCCCCGCTCCACCACTGCTTCGAGCCCTCGGCGGGCTTGACGACCGTGGTGGTCACCGGCTTCTCGGGCAGCTCGACGACGAGGGCCTGCTTGTTGTCGGTGTTGTACTCCGCAACACCCAGCTTGTGCATCGACTTGGTCGCGGCCTTGGCCGTGCCGTAGTTGAGCCAGCCGAGCTGCAGCTTGTCCCAGGCCGTCATGTCGCCCGGCATGTCGCCGATCGACTCCTTGCCCTCGCCGAGCCAGGAACCGGAGGACATCAGCGACCAGAAGGCGACGGACGACTCGCCACGGCCCGTGGTGTCGTACAGGTCCGGCAGCCCCAGGTCGTGTCCGTACTCGTGGGCGAAGACGCCGAGCCCGCCGTTCTCCGGCTGGATGGTGTAGTCGCCGACCCAGATGCCGGACTTGCCGATCTCGGTGCCGCCGGCCTTGTTGTCGGCGGGGCCGGTCTTGCCGGCACTCGTGCCGTACGCGTACCAGCGGTGGGCCCAGATCGCGTCCTCGCCCTGCACGCCGCCGCCGGCCGACTCGTCCTCGCCCGCGTGGACGATCTGGAAGTGGTCGATGTAGCCGTCGGCCTCGTTGAAGTTGCCGTCACCGTCGAAGTCGTAGCGGTCCCACTGGTCGTACTGGGCCAGCTCCGCCTTGATCTGCTCCGGGGTCCTGCCGGCCGCTTCCTGGTCGGCCTCCCACTGGTTGACACCGTCGCGCACGGCGTCCCAGACGCTCGCGCAGGTGCTGTCGCCGCAGTAGTTGGAGCCGTAACGGGCCTCGTTCCACTCGACCTTGACCCAGTCGGAGACGGTTCCGTCCACCGAGTAGCGGCCCGAGGACTGCTTCTCGTAGTACTTCTTCAGGGACTGCTTGCCCTTCTCGTCCGAGAAGTACAGGTCCTGGTAGTGCTCCTTGTTGTAGTCCTCCTGCCAGGCCGTGCTGTTGTCCTTCGAGCGGTCCGGCTCGGCGATGCTGTTGTGCATCGGTCCGGGCTCGCCGCCGAACTTCTTCACCGCCGGCTCGGGTCCGTCGCCGTCCGGGTCGTACATGGTCGTGTCGTCGACCTTGTCGCCGAAGTCGACCAGGATGGTGAAGATCTTGTCCGTCTTCTCCCGGGCGAGTTCCACGTACTTGTTCTTGTCGAGCTTGACGACCTTCGAGCTGCCACGCTGCTCAGCCTTGGCGTCGCCGCTGAGCACCTGCGTGAGGGCTTCCTGGCGCGCGGCCTTCTGCTGCTTGCTGAAGGGGCCTTCGAGGTCGTGCTCGATGTGCTGTGCGGACGCCGGATCACGGCGGTCCACTCCGTCCCCCGGGCGGTTGTCGGCGGCCGCCGCACCTGCGGTGAGGGCTGCTGCCCCTATGGCGGCGATCGTCGTGGCCAGGGCCGCGGATCTGATCATTCTCCGTCGGCTTTTCACTTGGCGCTTTCCTCCTGAGTCCTGCCCAGTGGTGCTTTCTCCCTGGGGCATTGGACCGGAGAAGTGGCAGAAAAAACAGATCTTGACTTGAACACGCCACCCAAGTAGGTTGATCGGCCTTGGTGTTGCCTCTTTAGGCATGCAACCGACACGTCGGTCGGACATGCACACACCGCCGCCGAAAAGCCCTTTGACTCCGTGCGCCCCTTGTGCAACGGCACCCCTGCGGGCCGATGCTTGACCGAAGATGTGCTCGGGCAGACAGGTCCGTAGAAGTCATCGGGCGGCAGGGCACCGCGCCGTCCCAGGGCCTGTGAGCAGCGGCTCCTCAGCCGCCGGATCGCGGGACCGCGACTCGACATCAGCGACCACGTCCCGAGGACGGAATCCGTCATGCCGCGTCCGACCGCCGCACAGCTCGCCTACGGAACAGCCACCGTCGTGCTCTCGACGCTGGCCATGCTGCTGCTCTCCGCCCCCGGTTCGGCCACCGCGCTCACGATCGTGGCGTGCGCTGGGCTCGGCCTGGGCCTGCTGGTCGCCCTGACCGTCCCGGCGCCGAAGGCCACGGTCGTCCGGCAGCCCCGGCAGACCTCGGCCGTCCGGCACCGGCGGCCCGGCACCGAACCCCTCGCCCCGGGCGGCGGCGAGCTGTCCGCAGCCACGGCCCGGACGGCCGTCCACGCCGTCGCCGGCTCGCGACGGCGCTGACGCGGCCCCGGCCGCCCGCCGGCCGCCGCAGCGCTCACAACGCTTCGACCACAACGGTCTTGGCCACCTTGTCGTGGATGCACTGGCGGTACGGCTTGTCCCAGGTGCAGTTCAGGACGTTCACCAGCCAGAAGACGAAGCCGCAGCACGGGACGATCTGCGGCAGCGAATAGACCGCTGCGCGGTACCAACCCGGCCGGCCGGCCGGGACCGCGCCGTTGTCGAGCATGGCCACCCGGATCTTCATGAGCTTCTTGCCCACCGTCTGGCCCGAGTTGCTCAGCATGATGCCCTCGTACACGAAGTACGCAAGCAGCACGACCAGTTGGACGACCCCCGACCGGCCGGTGTCGTTGGGGTCGGCGAAGTCCCAGCCGCCGACGATGAACGTCATGATCGCGCCGACCGGGATGCCGATGAGCAGGGCGTCGATGATCCGGGCGACGAGCCGCCGGCCCCGGTTGGCCAGCGGCGGCATGCCCTCGAGCGGGTCGGGGCCGTAGGGCTCGCCGTAGGGGCCACCGGGGTAGGGGCCGTCCGGACCGCCGTACGCACCCTCGCCGGGCGGGGGCGGAGCACCCCCCTCGGGCGCCGCCCCGCCCGGTGACGGGCCGGCGCCCTCCGGCTCCGGCGGTCGCTTCCGGAACGGATCGCCGTCCGGCGGCTCACCCGGTCCGGGTTGCGGCTGATCGCTGCTCATGCCGGTAGTCGATCGTGGCCGGACACGGACCGCAGCCCGGCGGGAGCCGTTCGGGGGACCGCCTTCGGGCGCCGCCCGCCGGCGCAGCGATCCCCCGCGCGTCAACCGCGGGCCGGCCCGGACACGCGTTCCGTGCCCCGCCCTTGCGGGCCGGGCACCCGGTGCCATCCGGGTCGGGGGTGCCCGCCGCCGCGTCCGTTGGGCCACAGACGGGGACGACGTCCGGCCGCCACGTCCTCCACCCAGCCGACGGCCGGCACGATCAACGCGAGGAGCGGCCAGGTCAGCAGGAACATCAGAACGGAGGACGAGCTCTCCAGCAGGTGCGCGTACGCCGGTGACGCGCCCGGCACGTCCCACAGCTGATCGAGCAGCGGCACGGTGGCGAGCAGTGCGGCTTCGTGCCACAGATAGATCGTCAT
Source organism: Streptomyces meridianus (assembly GCF_023703325.1). Classification (GTDB taxonomy): domain Bacteria; phylum Actinomycetota; class Actinomycetes; order Streptomycetales; family Streptomycetaceae; genus Streptomyces; species Streptomyces meridianus. The sequence goes on along the minus strand of NZ_JAMQGM010000001.1, from coordinate 86,611 downwards.
CGCACGGTTTCCCGCGAGCGTGACCGGCTTGTCGAAGCGCCGCAGCGGGCCCGGGAGTTCCCGCCAGGACGGGGAGAAGTGCAGCAGCAGCGCGCAGAACCCGAAGGACCACAGGCCCTGGGCGGGCGGGATGTCGTTGAGGTCCCATCCGTCCTCGCCGCGGTGCCCGGAGGCCCACCAGAGCGCGAGTCCCATCAGTACGGGTGCCACGGACGGGACGAGGTACCTCGGCAGCCGCCGCAGCAACCCGTCCGCGTGGCAGAAGCCGAGGATCCAGCAGGAACCGTGGACGGCGAAGTCGGTCACGGCCTCGCCCGTCTCACCGGGGATCTCCACGAGCCCGGTGCCCAGGAGAGCGGTGAGCGCGAGCGGTGCGCACAGAACGGCCCGGGGTGCCCGGCGGAACATCCTCAGCAGCATCGGCGAGAGCAGAACGAACCAGAGGTAGGCCCGCAGGTACCACAGCGGACCCGCGGCCTGCTCCGCCCACGTGGTCTCGAGCAGACCGCCGGCCCCGCCGAAGTGTTCCGGGAAGAGGGGGCTGCCCACGGGCACCACCCAGCACGCGACCCTCAGCCACCACCAGAACGGTGCATCACGGTCCGGATGCCACCCGCGCGAGAAGAGGATGCCGAGCACCACCACGCCGTACAGCCACAACGGCAGCAGCAGTCTCCGGAACCGTCTGAGGATCACCCCGACCGCGGGACGCCTCAGCGAACGGGCCATCAGCGAGCCCGCCAGCGCGAACATCACCCCCATGGACGGGAACACCAGCGTCAGCCACGCCCAGCCGAAGGCGTGGTAGGCGACGACGCGGACGAGTGCGAGGGCACGCAGCAGGTCGAGACAGCGGTCGCGGCCCCCCGCCTGTGCGTCCGTGATCGGCCGGGACGGGGTGCCGCGGGCCCCTGCCGTGTCGGTGAAGGTCACGCCGGCTGCCTCGCTTCCAGGTCTCCGGAGGTCTCGAGCGTGCCGGGGACCCCGGTGCCGGTGCCGATCGCGCCGGCGACCGTTCCGGTGCGGCGGAGCTTCTGCCAGCGCAGCCGTCCGCCGGACAGGGCAGTGATCCACGACTGCAGCAGGACGACGTACATCAGCTGCCGGTAGAGGATCTGCTGCAACGGGAGGGCGAGGAGCGGCGCCATCCGCTCGCCGTCCAGCCGGAACGCGTAACCGGCGCAGAGCGCTTGGACGGCGAGCATTCCCAGCCAGGCCACAGCGGTCCTGCCCGCCGGCCCGAAGACGAGACCGTAGACGAGGAACAGGTCGATGAGCGGCGACAGCAGCGGGGCCACCACCGTGAACAGGGCCACGAGCGGGAGCCCGACGCGCCCGAACCGGCCGGAGGGCCCGGTCTCGATCAGCGCGCGGCGGTGTTTCCAGAGGGCCTGCATGGTGCCGTAGCTCCAGCGGTAGCGCTGGGACCACAGCTGCCGGACGGTCTCGGGAGCCTCGGTCCAGGCCCGGGCCCGCTCGGCGTAGACCACACGCCGGCCGTCCCGGTGCAGGGCCATGGTGACGTCGGTGTCCTCGGCGAGGGTGTCGTCGCTCATCCCGCCCACCCGTTCCAGTGCCTCCCGCCGGAAGGCGCCGACAGCGCCCGGGACGGTGGGCATGCAGCCGAGGAGGTCGTACATCCTGCGGTCGAGGTTGAAGCCCATCACGTACTCGATGTGCTGCCAGGACCCGATGAGCGTGCCGCGGTTGCCGACCTTGGCGTTGCCGGCGACCGCGCCCACGGCCGGGTCGCTGAACGGCTGGACCAGTTCGCGCACGGTCGACTCCTCGAAGACCGTGTCGCCGTCCATCATCACGACGATGTCGTGGGAGGCGTGCGCGATTCCGAGGTTGAGGGCCGCCGCCTTGCCGGCGTTGGCCTGGCGCAGCACCCGGACACGTGGCAGGGCGAGTCGCTCCACGATGTCGGCCGTGCCGTCCGTCGAGCCGTCGTCGACGACGACGATCTCGACGGGATGGTCGCTCGCGGTCAGGGAGCGGACGGTGCCGGCGATGCACTCGGCCTCGTTGTAGGCCGGAACCAGGACCGTCACCGGCTCGGTCACCGGCTCGTGGGCGCGGCCCCGCACCCGCCGGATGTGCCGGCGGGACAACAGCAGCATCAGGGCGAAGCGGGCGAGGACCAGCACCCCGACCAGGGCCAGCGCGAGGGCCAGGACTGTCGTCACGTGTTCGGACAGGCCGACCGCGGCGACGAACACGAGCCCTTTCCACAGCTCGGGACCGGTGACCTCGGTGTGCGCGCTGGGCGCATCGAGGGCGCGGGTGAGTGTGGTGAACCGGTATCCCTGCTGCTGGAGCCGGGGCAGCAGAACGTCCAGCGCCGCGACGGTCTGTGACCGGTCGCCGCCGGAGTCGTGCATGAGGACCACAGCGCCGTCCCCCGGCCGTTTCGGCAGGGCCCTGCGCACGATCTCGCCGGTGCCGGGGCGGGCCCAGTCCTCGCTGTCGGTGTCGAGGAAGACCGAGACGTAGCCCCGCTCGCCGACATGCCGGGTGACCGGCCAGGACGCGTTGTCCAGGGCGTCCGGGGTCGCGGAGTAGGGCGGACGGAACAGCGAGGTGCGGACGCCTGCCGCACCGGCGAGCGCGAGTTGGGTCTGCGCCAGTTCCCGGTCGATGCGGGCGTCCGACTGGTAGGAGAGGTCCGGGTGGTTGAAGGTGTGCAGGCCGACCTCGTGGCCCTCGGCGACCATGCGCCGGACCAGGTCCGGGTGACGGGCGGTCATGGCACCGGTGACGAAGAAGACGGCGTGTGCGCTGTGCTCCTTCAGCTTGTCCAGGATCCGGGGTGTCCAGTCCGGGTCCGGGCCGTCGTCGAAGGTGAGGACGACGGTCCGGTCGGGGATCTCGTGACCGACCGGCCGGCCGTGGCGGATGTCGAGAACCGGACCGGCCTCCAGGACCTCCTTCGGCACCCGGTCGGTGGGAGCCGGTGGCCGCACCCGGTGGTCGGCGAGGATCTCGCTGTGCACGTAGCCGTGCAGGACCAGCATGGCGAGCAGTACGCAGAGGACCAGTGGGGGCAGCAGACGGCGCATCCGCAGCCGGCTGCTCCGGCGGCCACGGTGACGCGGGGTCACCGGCCCTCCTCGCCCGGGGCGGTTCGGGTGGCCGACGGGGACGGCGCCGGTGCCGAGGTGGGTGTCGACGACGGTTCCGGTGTCGCTGAGGGGCGTCCGGTCGCACCGGCTGAGGCTCCGGGGGCCGGGACGGGCGTGCCGTGGGCGGCGTCACGGGGGCCGGGCCAGGAGCGTCCGGTGGTGGACGGGGTGGGGGCGGGTGTCTTCCGGCCCGGGGTCCGCCGGGCCGGCTTGCCGGGCTCGTCCCGGGCGACCGGACGGGCTCCGTCGCCGTGGTGCACGGCACGGCCGTGTCGCTCGGCGTCGGCACGTCCGGGGGCCGGGGCCGATCCGGGCCGGCTCCGGGTCGCGTTCCGTCCGCCGGCGTCGGACGGCGTGCCGGCCCGGCTGCCCGCCGGTTCCTCGTCCCGGCCCGGGATGAGGAGCCAGGGGGCGTCGGCGTGGCCCCCGGCGAGCGAGACGCCGAGGACGGTCGCGTAGCAGGCACATGCCGATCCGAGGAACCATCCCAGCGTCCGCAGCCTGCGGCTGCGCCGGCCGCTGTTGTCCGCGAAGACCGGCCCGCCCGGTTCCGGCGAGGGGCCGCCGGCGGGGGCGGGGCCTTGCCCGGAGCGCGGCTCGGGGTCGCCCGCGGCCCACGGCCACGGGGTGCACGACGGCTCGTCCTGTCCCGTCCGAACCACTGTGCCCGGGTCCGGCACGGTCAGGGCTGCGGTTGCGGGTGTGTGCGGGCCGTCCGCCGGCGCCGGGCGTCGCGGGGTGTCCAGTGATGTACGCACGTTTCTCCATGTGACCTGACGGATCGGTGCGGGCGGGAACGTTTCCGCACGTCGGGTGCGGCGCGGCCCCGGTGGAGCACCTATCGCCCCATCACACCGAGAAGTCACGGAAAGTAGCGCAGAATCTCCACAGGTGACCCGGCATTCCCGTCATGCCATCACTTTGATGCACATTCATGACGTATCGCCTTCAGCAACCGAGAAAGTGTGCTCATCGGCCTGCTGGTAGCCCGGCGCGCTCACCATGCACCCCGCGCGCGCTGTCGCCGCCCGCATCACCGACCCGCTCCCGGCACCGGCCGGGACCCAGCCTCCGGCCACGGCAACCGCCACGTCCGTACCACCGGCAGGAAGCTGCCCGCCGGCGGCCGCAGGACCCTGCCGTGCGCGGCCCGTTCGCGGATGCGGGCCGCCGGCGGGCGGGCCGGCCGAGGGCGTCGTACTCAGTTCCCGGCCACGAACGTCCGCGCGGCCTTGTCGTGCCAGCACTGGCGCCAGGGCCGGTCCACCAGGCACCACAGGACGTTGACCAGACCCACGCCGAGCAGACCGAGGACGCCGTACACGAGCCAGCGTCGCAGCGCGGCGCCGAACGTCGGGCTCTCGTTCACCTCGATGGCCAGCACACGCACCCCGCACAGCCGCTTGCCGGGGCTGCTCCCCCACTTGACCGTCGGCAGCACTTCGAGGAGCAGCCCGGCCAGCAGGAACACGCCGAGGACGATGCCGAGCAGCGGAGTCGTCGTGCCGTCCAGCAGCCAGACCGTCACGGTGCGGCCGCTCTGCTTCGCCGCCTCGATCCGGTTGCCGATGTGGTCCACGGCCTGGGTGCCGAGCGGAACCGCGACCGCGCCGACCACCGCGCCGAGCAGCACGGTGTCCACCAGACGGGCGGCAAGCCGGCGCCCCAGGGCCGCGGGCCGGGCCGACGCCTGCTCCTGGGCCGCCCGGAGGAAGGGGTCACTGACCGGAGGCCGCCAGGGCACGACGCCCTCGGGCGGCGCCCCCGGTGCCGGGCCGGCGCCGGATGCGGGGAGGTGGCCCTGCCGGGTCCAGGCGGGCTGCCCGGCCGCCGGAGCGGACGGCGGCGCGGCCTGCGGGTAGCCGTATCCCTGCTGGTGTCCGGGCGCGCCCTGCGGCTGCTGGTGCGGGGCCGGACCGCCGGGCTGCTGCTGCTGCTGCGGGATACCCGGCTGCTGCGCGGGCGGGCCCTGTTGCCCCGCCGGGCCGCCCTGCGGTGCCGCACCGGCTGACTGCTTCGCGCCGGGCAGCCGGATCGCCATCGTGCCGTCGGCGGGTGCCGGGGATCCGGACTGCGGATAGCCGTACCCGGAACCGGAACCGGACGGGCCGGCGGCCTCCCCGCCCTCGGCCGGCGGGCGCTGGGCCCGGATGGCCATCGTTCCGTCGTCCCCGGCGGAACCCTGCCGCGCTGCCGGGACGTTCCCCGCCCCGCTGCCGGACCGGTCGGCGGGAGGCATCCGGATGGCCATGGTCCCGCCGTGCTCCACCGTGCCGCCGGGCTGCGACCCGGCCTCGGGGGCTCCCTGCTCGGGCTCGTCGTCCCGGCGTCCGGCGGCGTCGTCGGACGCCGGAGGCAGCCCCCACGAGACGCGGCGCTCGGCCTCGCCGCCGAAACCGCTCTGCAGGCCGGCGTCCACGTTCCAGGCGGCGGCCGACTCCGGCCGGCCGCCGTGCAGGCGCTGCGGGTCGTCCCAGTCGATCGGCTCCTGCCGGACGCCGACCTCGCCGCGCCGGCGCACCTCGGGCAGCGCCGCCCCGTCGTCGTCCCGGACGGACTGCTGCTCCGGGACGGGGTCCTCGTCGAAGAACATCGGGCCGGTCTGCTCCGCCGGGGAGGCCACGGCCGGTGCGCTTCCGGCCGGCGGCGAGGGCATGTCCTCACCGTCGCGCGGCGCGGGCCGGCTGGTTCCGGGCACCCAGGATGCGCCGTTCCAGTACCGGATGTAGCCGGGAATGGACGGGTCGGGGTAGTACCCGGCGCCGGGGCTGGCGTCGTCGGATCCTGAGGTGGGCGCGCTCATTGTCCGTGTTCCCGTATCTGCTCGGCCGTGCTGCTGCGGTGTTTTCGGGGCATGCGCAGTGTGCCGCACACACCCGATGCGGTGAACGCCGCCCCGCTCGCGCGTACGTCCGGCGGACGCGGCGCGGGTCCACATCTACCAGACGAGGCCGGGCCTCCGGGCCGGTCCTGGGGTACGCCCCACTTTTCGGGCACGGATGCAAAACAATCGAAGAGCCTGTGCGAAACCACGCCATGAAGCGCGTGCGGGCGGCTCCCATCAGATGTGGCCCGTTCCGGGCCTGCCGCACCGAGGAGAGGACAGCGGACATCATGCACACTGCCGTCGAGCGCGAGCTCGAGATCGATCTGGTGCTGTCACCGGAGGACAGCATCCCGGTGCCTGCCCGGTTCTCCTACCGGTCGGACGACCCGTACGCCGTGGACATCACGTTCCACGTCGGATCGCAGGCCCCCGTCCGCTGGACCTTCTCGCGCGAGCTGCTGATGGAGGGAGTGTTCCGGCCCTCGGGGCACGGGGACGTCCGGATCTGGCCCGCGCAGGCCGACGCCCGCAGCATCCTGTGCATCGCCCTCACCTCGCCCGACGGAAACGCGCTGCTGGAGGCCCCGACCGCGGGCGTCACGGACTGGCTGGACCGGACGCTTCAGGTGGTGCCGCGTGGTTCCGAGTGGGACGAACTCGGCCTGGACGAGGCCCTCGACGGACTGCTGGCGCCCGCCGCCCGCGAGGACGCCCGGCCGCTCGAGACCGACCCGTCGGACGAGAACCCGGACGGTTGACCGTGAGCCCCGTCCGCGACTCCGGCCGGCCTCCTCGTCGCAGTGCCGGGCACAGGGACCGGCGACGGGTGCGGCCCGGCCCGTTCAGAACAGCTTGCCGGGATTGAGCAGATCGAGCGGGTCGAACGTCTTCTTGATGCCGCGCTGCAACTCCAGTCCGACCGGGCCGATCTCCCGGGCCAGCCACTCCTTCTTCAGAATGCCCACGCCGTGCTCGCCCGTGATGGTGCCGCCCAGTTCGAGGCCCAGCGCCATGATCTCGTCGAAGGAGATCCGCGCCCGCCGGGCCTCGTCGGCGTCGCCCGGGTCGAAGCAGACGACGGGATGGGTGTTGCCGTCGCCCGCGTGAGCGCAGACACCGATGGTCAGGTCGTGCCGCTCCGCGATGGCGGCGGTGCCGTCGATCATCTCGGCGAGCCGGGAACGCGGTACGCAGACATCGTCGATCATGGTCGCCGAGCGGACCTTCTCCAGGGCGACCAGCGCCAGCCGCCGGGCCTGCAGCAGGAGTTCGGACTCCGCGGTGTCCTCTGCCGGCACCACCTCCGTCGCCCCCGCTGCCTTGCACACGGCGGTGACCGCGGCCAGGTCCTCCGCCGGGTCCGGGGTGTCGAACGCCGCGAGCAGCAGCGCCTCGGTGGATTCCGGCAGCCCCATGTTGGCCATCGTGTTGACGGCGCGCAGGGTGGTGCGGTCCATCAGCTCCAGGAGGGACGGGGCGTGACCGCGGGCCATGATCTCGCAGATGGCCTCGCAGGCGGCCGCAGCCGACGGGAACTCGGCGGCCAGGGCGAGTTGTTCGCGCGGTGCGGGCTTCAGCGCCAGCGTCGCCTTCACCACGATGCCGAGGCTTCCCTCGGAGCCGACGAACAGCCGGGTCATGTCGTACCCGGCGACGCCCTTGGCCGTACGCCGGCCCGTGCTCAGCAGCCGTCCGTCGGCGAGGACGACATCGAGGCCGAGGACGTACTCTGCGGTGACGCCGTACTTGACGCAGCACAGGCCGCCCGAGCCGGTACCGATGTTGCCGCCGATGGTGCACTGTTCCCAACTGCTGGGGTCCGGCGGGTAGTACAGGCCCTGCTCGGCCACGGCCCGGGACAGCACCGCGTTGACGACGCCCGGTTCGACGACGGCGATCCGCTCCACGGGGTTGATCTCGAGGATCCGGTCCATCCGCACGAAGGACAGGACGATGCAGCCGTCGGTGGCGTTCGCCGCGCCGGACAGGCCGGTACGGGCCCCCTGGGGAACGACCGGCACCCGCAGGGCCGTGGCGGTGCGCATGACGTGCTGGACCTGCTCCACGGTCCGGGGCATCACGACGACCGCCGGAGCCCCGGCCTCGCAGAAACCGGCCATGTCGTTCGCATAGGTGGCGGTGACATCCGGGTCGGTCAGTATCGCTTCGTCCGGCAGGGCCTCGTGCAGTGAGGCGATGAGCTGGTCCATGCCATCAGCCTGGCATCCGACGGCTCCGCTGGGAAGATCGGACACCTTCAGCTCTGCTGCTGATACACGGCGAAGGCGCGGGCGCCCACCGGACCGGAGGCGAAGCCCAGGCACAGCCGAGGTCCGCCGGAGCGCAGCACGGCGAGCCCCTCCGGGGCCATGGGTCCGGCGGCGTAGGAGGTCTCACGCCGGGTCTCGGCGACCACGCGACCGGTGCGCAGGTCCAGGCACGTCAGGCAGGTGGTCGGGCCCGTGGCGGTCCGCCGTGCGGGGACCGTGGCCGGGCCGAGCACCTGGTACGCGTAGTCGCCGTACAGCGCCATGCCCTGGAACCTCAGATCCGGTCCGGGGTCCGGCTGGGCGAAGTCGGCCAGCGGGTCGAAGAGTTCGGCGACGAATCCGTCCAGGTCGTAGAGGGCGTAGCGGTGCTCGCCGTTCCTGCGGTAGCGGAGCAGAAGACGGCGTCCCGCCAGGTCGACGGCCACGGAGTTGCCCGTGGAGCCCGGCTTCGCCCGGTAGCAGTCGAGGCCGGGGGCGTCGCCGTGCAGGACCCGGCCCGGGGCGTAGGCGAAGCGGGCGACCGCGCGGCCGTGGCCGGAAGCGGGGCCTGCGTCGCACTCGGTGTAGAGGACGGTGCCGCCGTCCGCGCGCTCCTCGATGCCCATGGCGCTGCCGTGGCCGAAGCCCTTGAGGTACATGTGGTCCAGGAGTACGCCGTCCATGGTGAGGCGGTTGAGACAGAGGTCGCCGCTCCGCAGCCGTGCGGCATGGGGGCGGGTGCGGGTCTCGGCGGGGAGGCGGACGCCGCCCGGGACCACCTGGAGCGCGTAGAGGTGCTGGTGCGTCTCGTCGAACGCGAACGACTGCATGACGGTCGGGTGGCGCAGGGTGCAGTCCGTGAGCCAGGGAACGTGCGGGCCGTCCAGGCCGAACCGTTCGTCGGTGATTCCCCCGGCGCCCCGGGGGGAGCGGGTTCGGTGGGGCGGACGGTTCGCCCGGGGCGTGCGCCCGGCTGCCTGCGCGGCGGCCGTGCCGGGGGCGTTGCCGAGGAGGGCGGCTGCGGCCGTCCCTCCGGCGAGTGCGAGCAGCGCCCTGCGGCCGGGTCGTCCGGGTCCTCCCTGGTCGCTCATGTGCGCCCTCCCTCCACTGGTCGGTAGAGGGACATGGGAGCCCGCGGAGGCCGGCCTGCGCCGGACGCGGGGCGGTGTCGCGGGAAGTTCATCCGGACGGGGTGCGGCCCCCGGCGGTGCCTTTCGTGCGAAAGGACCGCCGGGGGCCGCGGGCGGGCTTCACGGGCCCGGTGCCGTCAGAGGTTGCCGCGCTTGGCCTGTTCGCGCTCGATGGCCTCGAAGAGGGCCTTGAAGTTGCCCTTGCCGAAGCCCATGGAGCCGTGACGCTCGATCATCTCGAAGAAGACGGTCGGCCGGTCCTGGACCGGCTTGGTGAAGATCTGCAGGAGGTAGCCGTCCTCGTCGCGGTCGGCCAGGATCTTCAGCTCGCGCAGCTCGTCGATCGGCACCCGGGTGTCGCCGACCCACTCGCCGAGCGTGTCGTAGTACGAGTCGGGGACGTTGAGGAACTGGACGCCGGCGGCGCGCATCGCGCGGACGGTGGCGACGATGTCGTTGGTGGCGAGCGCGATGTGCTGCACGCCCGGACCACCGTAGAACTCCAGGTACTCGTCGATCTGCGACTTCTTCTTCGCGATCGCGGGCTCGTTGATCGGGAACTTGACCTTCTTGGTGCCGTCGGCGACGACCTTCGACATCAGGGCGGAGTACTCGGTGGCGATGTCGTCGCCGACGAACTCCTTCATGTTGGTGAAGCCCATGACGTCGTTGTAGAAGCCGACCCAGTCGTTCATCTTCCCGAGCTCGACGTTGCCGACGCAGTGGTCGATGGCCTGGAAGCGGCGCGGGCCGGGCTCGACGATCGGGTCGGCGGCGGCGAATCCGGGCAGGTACGGGCCGTCGTAGCCGGTGCGCTCGACGAGCGTGTGCCGGGTCCGGCCGTAGGTCGCGATGGCGGCGAGGACGACGGTGCCGTTCTCGTCCTTCGACTCGTGCGGCTCCTCGAGTCCGGTGGCGCCGTGCTCGACCGCGTGGGCGTAGGCGGCGCGGGCGTCGGGCACCTCGATGGCGAGGTCGACAACGCCGTCACCGTGTTCGGCGACGTGCGCGGCGAGGAACCGTCCGTGGTCGGTCGCGGGCTTGATGACCGAGGTGAACACGAACCGGGCACCGCCGGACTCGAGGACGTAACTCGCGGTCTCACGGCACCCGTTCTCGGGGCCGCGGTAGGCGACGAGCTTCATGCCGAAGGCCGTGGAGTAGTAGTGGGCGGCCTGCTTGGCGTTCCCGACGGCGAAGACGACGGCGTCCATTCCCTTCACCGGGAAGGGGTCCGCCTGCTGCGCGGTTCCGGGCGTGTGATCCATGGTCTCAGTCATGCCTTCAGGCTCTCGCCGGTTCACAAGGTGCGCAATAGTTGCCGTTCTCACTGGACAATCTGCTGCATGCATCGCCGATCCGACCGGTATATCTGTACAGGATGACCACTCAAGATCACGGGAGGTGCAGCACATGGGAATCGACGCACTCGACGGACGGCTTCTCGAATTGCTGGCGGCGGAACCGCGCATCGGGGTGCTCGAGGCATCACGCCGTCTGGGCGTCGCGCGCGGCACGGTGCAGGCCCGGCTGGACCGGCTGCAGAACAAAGGAGTCATTCGCGGATTCGGCCCGGAGGTGGACCCTGCGGCGCTCGGATACCCAGTTTCAGCATTTGCAACCCTAGAAATCAAACAGGGTCAGGGAAAAGACGTCCGGGAGCATTTGCGCAGCGTTCCTGAGGTACTGGAACTTCACACAACCACAGGTCACGGGGATATGCTCTGCCGACTGGTCGCACGTTCGAACGCAGATCTCCAGCGCGTGATCGACCGGGTCGTGGGCTTTGATGGGATCGTGCGGGCCTCGACCGCCATCGTGATGGAAAATCCGGTCCCGCTCAGAATTGTTCCGCTGGTCCGTCAGGCGGCGAAGGACAACTCCTGAGAGGGCGGCGAAGGAGCAGCGATCAAAAGGGAACAACGGCCGGGAGGCAGTCCGTGAACTTCTGGGAGTACCTCGGGAGTCGCTACCAGCAGGTCCTGGTGGACACCTACCAGCATGCCAGCGTGGTCTTCCAGTGCATGGTGATCGCGACCGTGCTGGGCGTGGCGATCGGGGTCCTGACCTACCGCAGGCAGTGGGCGGGGAACCTGGCCATCACCACCACAGCCTCCATCCTCACCATCCCCTCGCTCGCCCTGATCGGCCTGCTGATCCCGCTGGTCGGACTCGGTGTGGCCCCCACGGTGCTCGCCCTGGTCCTCTACGGCCTGCTCCCCGTCGTCCGCAACGCGGTGGTCGGGCTGCGCGGCGTCGACCCGGCGCTCGTCGATGCGGCCAAGGGAATCGGGATGTCCCGCACGGCACGGCTGTTCAAGGTCGAACTGCCGCTCGCCTGGCCGCCGATCCTGACCGGGATCCGGGTGGCCACCCAGATGCTGATGGGCATCGCCGCCATCGCCGCGTTCGCCTCCGGACCCGGCCTGGGCAACCTCATCTTCCGCGGGATCTCCAGCCTCGGCAGCGCCAACGCACTCAACCAGGTACTGGCCGGAACGCTGGGCATCGTGATCCTCGCGCTGCTGTTCGACGCCGCCTACGTCCTCATCGGACGGCTGACCATTTCGAGAGGTATCCGTGCCTGACCACGACCAGCCGGGAACAGCCGAGTCCCGGCCCACCGAGACGGGCCCGTCCGGGGCCACGGAGGCGCCGCACGGCGACGCGGCGGCCACTTCCGTCACCGGTGCGACCATCCGGCTCGAGAACCTGACCAAGCACTACCCCGGCGCCCCGCTGCCGGCCGTCGACGGCGTCACCATGGACATCAACGCCGGCGAACTCGTGGTCCTCGTCGGGCCCTCGGGCTGCGGCAAGAGCACCTGTCTGCGGATGATCAACCGGTTGATCGAGCCGACTTCCGGCCGGATCAGCATCGACGGCGAGGACGTCACCGACATCGACCCCGTGGGCCTGCGGCGGAAGATCGGATACGCGATCCAGGCGTCCGGCCTCTTCCCCCACATGACGGTGGCCGAGAACATAGCCCAGGTGCCCCGAATGGTCGGCTGGTCGAAGAAGAAGGTGAAGAACCGGGTCGAGGAGATGCTCGACCTGGTCGGCCTGGACCCGCGCGAGTTCCACAGCCGTTACCCGCGCCAACTGTCCGGCGGACAGCAGCAGCGCGTGGGCGTGGCCCGGGCACTGGCAGCCGACCCGCCGGTGCTGCTGATGGACGAGCCGTTCGGAGCGGTGGACCCCATCACCCGCGATCACCTCCAGGACGAGCTGATCCGGCTCCAGCGCGAGTTGCACAAGACAATCGTCTTCGTCACCCACGACTTCGACGAGGCGATCAAGCTCGGCGACCGCATCGCCGTGCTCCGCGAGCAGTCCCACATCGCCCAGTTCGACACCCCCGAGGCGATTCTCACCAACCCCGCCGACGACTTCGTGTCCGGCTTCGTCGGGGCCGGGGCGGCACTCAAACGACTCAACCTGACCCGCGTGCGGGACGTCGAGATCGCCGACTTCGACACGGTCCGCGTGGACGACCCGCTGCAGGACATCTTCGACAAGCTGCGGTCGGGCGACGCCAACGAGCTGCTGCTCCTGGACCAGCAGAACCGGCCCTACAAGTGGCTGCGCCGGGGCGACCTGAGCCGGGTGAAGGGCTCGCTGGCCCGGGCCGGCACCCTCATCCACGACCACGTCACCCGCGACGCCACGCTGCGGGACGCGCTCGAGGCGGTCCTGACCGACAGCAGCGGACGAGTGGCCGTCACCGGACGGCGCGGCGAGTACATCGGCGTCGTGGACATGGAGACCCTGCTGAACTCCGTGCACGAAATGCTCGAGGCCGACCGGCTGGCGGCCATGGAGCACCGTCACTCCCTGGAGGCGGACCGCGCACGCCGCACCAGGGCGGCTCAGGAGGGGACCTTCACGACCTCGGGTGAGGCGTCGTGAGCGGAACCGAGACCCCCCGGACCGACCGGGGCGACGAGAGCACCGACGACGAGATCGAGCGGGGCCCGGTGGCCCACTCGAAGCCGCCGCGCAGGCTCACCTGGCAGAAACTGGTGACGGTCCCGGCCATCCTGGTCGCCATCCTGCTCCTGCTGTGGCTGTACGCCGGCAACGTCACGCTGGACTCGATCGCGCGGAACGCCCTCACGGCAAGCCTGGTGCAGACCGCGCTGTGGCAGCAGATCAAGCTGGTCGCCATCTCGACCTTCTTCGTCCTGATCATCGCGATCCCGCTGGGCATCGCCCTGACCCGCAGGGCGTTCCGCTGGGCCTCGCCCCCGGTGATGGCCCTGGCGAACATCGGCCAGGCCACCCCCGCGCTCGGCCTGCTGGCCCTGCTCGTGATCTGGCTGGGCATCGGGCAGAAGGCCGCGCTGATCGGCATCATCATCTACGCCGTACTGCCAGTGCTCAGCAACACCGTCGCCGGGCTGAAGGCGATCGACCCGACTCTGCTCGACGCGGCACGGGGGATCGGCATGTCACGCAGTGGAACCCTGACCAGGGTCGAACTCCCGCTGGCCGTCCCGCTGATCCTGGCGGGTGTGCGGACCGCGCTCGTCCTCAACGTGGGCACGGCGACCCTGGCCACGTTCGGCGGCGGCGGCGGACTGGGCGACCTCATCGCGGCCGGCATCAGGGTCCAGCGCACCCCGGTGCTCGTCGTGGGCGCCGTGCTGACGGTGGCCCTGGCGCTGCTGGTGGACTGGCTGGCCTCGCTCGTCGAGGTGTGGCTGCGGCCTCGTGGACTGGAGGACTGAAGGCGTGCGCAGGCGATTTTCGTACACGGGCCGGGCGGCCTGGGCGCTGGTGGCCGCGGTGGGCCTGGCGGGCTGCGGGCTGGCCAGCGGAAGCCCCGTCGCGGACGACGTCGAGCCGGGGTCGATCGGACGCGGGCAGCCGCTGAAGGGCGCCGACCTGACCGTCACCTCCAAGGAGTTCACCGAGCAGATCATCCTCGGCCAGATCATGGCCCTGGCGTTCAAGGCAGCGGGCGCCGAGGTGCTGGACCGGACGGCCATCCAGGGCTCGATCGGCACCCGGGAGGCCGTCAAGTCCGGTGCCGCGGACGCGAACTACGAGTACACCGGCACCGCGTGGATCACCTATCTCGGGCACACCAAGCCCATCGCGGACCCGTACAAGCAGTGGGTCGCGGTGCGCGACGAGGACCGCGGCAAGGGCCTGACCTGGCTGCCCCCCGCGCCCATGGACAACACCTACGCGTTCGCGGCCAACCAGGCCAACGCCAAGAAGTACCGGCTCGAGACCCTCTCCGACGTGGCGGCCCTGTCGAAGAAGGACCCCGATGCCGTCACCCTGTGCCTGGACGGCGAGTTCGCCGTGCGCGAGGACGGTCTGCCGGGCCTGGAGAAGAAGTACGGGTTCTCGATCCCGTCGCAGAACCTCAAGAAGATGGACAGCGGCATCGTCTACAACGAGGTCACGAGCGGCAGGTCCTGCACCCTCGGTGAGGTGTTCACCACCGACGGCCGCATCCCCGAGCTCAACCTGAAGGTGCTCGAGGACGACAAGAAGTTCTTCCCCAACTACAACGCCGCGCCGGTGATCAACTCGAAGACGTTCCGGAAGTACCCGGTCATCGCGAAGATCCTGGACCCGATCACGAAGAAGCTGACGACCCCGGTCGCCCAGCAGCTCAACGCCAAAGTCGACGTGGACGGCGAGGACCCGCACGAGGTCGCCAAGGACTGGATGGTCAAGGAAGGGTTCATCAGGGAGGGCTGACTCGCCGGCCGTCGCGGTGCGGGCCCCGCCGGGCCCGTACCGCGGCCGGGTTCAGCAGCCGCGCACCGGACGACCTTCCTCCAGCGCCCGCAGGTCCGCGACCGCCCGCCCGAGCGTGGTGAGCGGTACCAGCCGCAGGCCCGCGGGCCGTTCGGCCTTCGCGTCACCGCACTCCTTGCGCGGCACGAGGAAGACGGTCGCCCCGTCGCGCCGGGCGGCCCGGGTCTTGAGCGACACCCCGCCGACCGGGCCGACCCTTCCGTCCGGGGAGATCGTCCCGGTGCCGGCGATCTTCCGCCCGCCGGTCAGGTCGCCCCCGCTGCCGTCACCGTCCAGCTTGTCCACGATGCCGAGGGCGAACATCAGCCCGGCACTCGGCCCGCCCACGTCGGCCAGGCGCAGCGTCACCCGCACGTCCTTCGGGGACTTGTGGAGGTAGCGCAGCGCGGCCTCGGTCGCGGCGTCCTGCGACTGACGCATCTGCTCGGTGTTGTACCGCTGGATCTCCTTGGTGGAGTCACCGGTGGGGTAGACCGAGTCGCGCGGCAGCACCGCGCGGTCCGTGGCGAACCAGCCGTCGACGACGTTCGCGAGATCGACGGACGCATCGGGGCCGGTCGCGGCGATCGTCGTCATCCGCAGCTGGCCGGTCGTCCGGCGGCTCTTCTCCCCGGAGATCGTGATGACCGGCTCGCCCCGGTCCGAGCCGAGCACGTTCACGGTGGTGCCGGGCTCGGCGATGGTGAACGGCAGGGGCGCGAACGCGGCAACGCCGAACAGCGCCAGTACCGGTACGGCGCAGAGGAGAAGGGGCCGGGCGATCCTCGGACGGAACCTTCCGCCGGAGGTCGGAGCGGAGTCGCCGGCGGGCGGTGCGGAGTCGGCAGGCATGAAGGCGAATGTAGTCGACCGGCGGGCCGAGGCGTGTCCGGGTCCTCCGGGCTCCCGCCGCGGCCGGCCGGGAGACGGCTCAGCGCAGGGCGCCGGCCACCTGCTGGGCGGCCTCCACCACGCGCGGCCCCACCCGGTCGGGAATGGTGTCCGCCAGCAGGACGACTCCCACGCTGCCCTCCACCCCGGTCACCCCCAACAGCGGCGCCGCCGCCCCGCTGGCCCCGGCCTCCAACTCGCCGTGACTGAGGGCGAATCCAGGGTCCGTGCCGCCGTTCCTGCGGGCGGCCAGGATCGCCCGTCCTGCGGCGCCCCGGTCCAGCGGGTGCCGGAACCCGGCCCGGTAGGCGACGTGGTAATCGGTCCAGGTCGGCTCCACCACGGCCACGGCCAGCGCCTCGGTGCCGTCGACCAGGGTGAGGTGGGCCGTGGCTCCGAGGTCCTCGGCCAGGGAGCGCAGCACCGGCAGGGCGGCCTCCCGTACCAGCGGGTGCACCTGGCGGCCCAGCCGGAGCACACCGAGCCCCACCCGGGCCCGGCCGCCGATGTCACGGCGCACCAGGGCGTGCTGCTCCAGGGTGGCCAGCAGCCGGTAGACGACGGTCCGGTTGACCCCGAGCCGGTGGGACAGCTCGGTCACGGTCAGCCCGTGGTCGGTATCGGCCAGCAGCTTGAGCACTCTCAGGCCACGATCCAGCGTTTGAGACGTCTCCGCGGTCACGACGCCCCCTCCTCATCGAGTGACGGCGGTGACTCCCGTGTGGTGCGGTACCGGTCCCAGCGGCAACGCGTGGAGAGGCCGCCGGTTGTCGCACGGCACCGGCTGAACTCCGCCGCGGACCGCAACGGAGCTCTTCAAGAAGCCGCACGCTAGCGAGGCGCACCGGTCAGCGGAAGAGCGCGTCCAGAATCCGGGCAAGGTGGTGATGTTTTGTCCCGGTCCCGCGCTGCACCGCGGTCCTGCGTCTTCACCGCATGCGGGTGGCCCACTCCCGGACCTTCTTGATCCGCTCCCTGATCTGCCCCGCGGTCGCCTCCGCGCTCGGCGGTCCGCCGCACACCCGCCGCAGTTCGGTGTGGATCACGCCGTGCGGCTTGCCGCTCTGGTGGACGTAGGCGCCCACCAGGGTGTTCAGCTGCTTGCGCAGCTCCAGCAGCTCCTTGTGCGTGACCACCGGGCGGCGCTCGGCGGGCATCTCGAGCAGGTCCGCCTCCTCGGCGGGTTTCTTCCGGCTGTGCGAGATCTGCCGGGACTGCCGCTTCTGGAGCAGCAGTTGGACCTGGTCGGGTTCGAGCAGTCCGGGGATGCCGAGGTAGTCCTGCTCCTCCTCGCTCCCGGGGTGCGCCTGCATGCCGAACTCGGCGCCGTCGTAGAGCACCCGGTCGAAGACCGCGTCGGACTCCAGCGCCTCGAAGGGCAGCATGTCGTCCTCGCCGGTTTCCTCGTCCTGCTGTTTCTCGGCCTCCGCGAGTTCCTTCTCGGACTCGGCGTACGGGTCCTCCTCGCCGTCCTTCTTCGGCTTGTCGAGGACGTGGTCGCGCTCGACCTCCATCTCATTGGCGAAGCCGAGCAGCGAGGGGATCGTCGGCAGGAACACCGACGCGGTCTCGCCGCGCCGCCGGGACCGCACGAAACGGCCCACCGCCTGGGCGAAGAACAGGGGCGTGGAGATGGTCGTGGCGTAGACGCCGACCGCCAGCCGGGGCACGTCCACGCCCTCGGAGACCATGCGGACCGCGACCATCCAGCGGTCCTCGGAGTGGCTGAAGTCGTCGATCCGCTGGGACGCCCCGGAGTCGTCGGAGAGCACGACGGTCGGACCGGTTCCGGTGATCTCGCGAATGAGCTTGGCGTAGGCACGAGCCGAGTCCTGGTCACTGGCGATGACCAGCCCGCCCGCGTCGGGGATGCCCTTGCGGACCTCGGTGAGCCGCTGGTCGGCGGCCCGCAGGACGTTCGGCATCCACTCGCCGCGCGGGTCCAGGGCAGTGCGCCAGGCCTGCGAGACGGCGTCCTTGGTCATGGGCTCGCCCAGCCGCGCGGCGATCTCGTCGCCGGCCTTGGTCCGCCAGCGCATGTTGCCGCTGTAGGACAGGAAGATCACCGGGCGGACGACGCCGTCACCGAGGGCGTGCCCGTAGCCGTAGGTGTAGTCGGCCGAGGAACGGCGGATGCCGTCCTGGCCCTCCTCGTAGGCCACGAACGGGATCGGATTGGTGTCCGAGCGGAACGGCGTACCGGTCAACGCCAGCCGCCGGGTGGCCGGTTCGAACGCCTCGAGGCACGCCTCGCCCCACGAACGGGAGTCACCGGCGTGGTGGATCTCGTCGAGGATGACCAGGGTCTTGCGCTGCTCGCACCGGTTGCGGTGCAGCATCGGCCGGACGCCGACACCCGCGTAGGTCACGGCGACACCGTGGTACTCACGGCTGAGCGGACCGGCGGAGTACTCGGGATCGAGCTTGATCCCGACCCGGGCGGCGGCCTCCGCCCACTGCTTCTTCAGGTGCTCGGTGGGCGCGACGACCGTCACCTGCTGCACCACGTGGTGGTGCAGCATCCAGGAGGCCAGCGTCAGGGCGAAGGTGGTCTTGCCCGCGCCGGGGGTCGCGACCGCGAGGAAGTCGCGCGGCTGCTTCTCGATGTACAGGTCCATCGCGCCCTGCTGCCAGGCGCGCAGCTTGTTGGCCGTGCCCCAGGGGGCGCGGCCGGGGAAGGCGGGCGAGAGGTGGTGGTTCGAGGTGGTGGTAGACACGGTCTCCGTCGGGGCCGGTTCGGGATCGGCAACCGCGCCAGCCTATCGGTGGCCCGGGAGTGGTCCGGACGGACCGTCCGGACCACTCCCGGGGTGCGGCTCATGTCACATCAGAGTTCCGCCCAGGCGGCTCACACGGCGAACCGCGGCAGCGTTTCCGCAATCTTGCTCAGGTCGAGATGCCCCTGGCAGACCCCCAGCACGAACGCCTCGGCCTCGTCCACGTCGAACTCGGCTTGCAGGGGATGCCCGTTGAGGTGCAGGAATACCCAGGTCGCGAGCCAGGCAATGCGCTTGTTGCCGTCAACGAGCGCGTGGTTGCGGGCCAGCGACTCCATCAGCGCGGCGGCCTTCTGCCACACGTCCGGATACGCCTCCTGTCCGAACACGGTCGCGCGCGGTCGCGCCAAGGCGGACTCGATGAGTCCGTAATCGCGCACCTCGGGGGTTCCGAGCCGCTCCGCCAGATCGAGCAGTTCGGTCAAGTCCAGGTAGTACATCAGGCGAGCCGCCGATTCAGCTCTGCGCTCACGCCGAGGACATGCGCGGCCGCCTCGTCGAACCTACGGGAACGTTCGTTTATGGCGGCGACGACCGCGTCGTGAGCGAAGGACTGCATGCTCCGCCCCTCTTCCTCGGCGCGCTCGCGCAGGGCGTCGAGTTCCTCGTCCGTGAATCGCACATTCAATCCAGCCATGCAGTGATGGTACCGCGTGGTACCAACTGCCGCGCCACCTTTTCAGCCCGCCCCCGGCCGGGCGTGCAGCCTCGTCGCGACGAAGGCGCCGAACAGCGCGACCACCGCCGCCGGGACGAACACGGCGAGGAACGCGGCCGGCGCGATGTGCACGCCGCCCGTGGCCCCGTGGACCGCGCCGCCCGGGACCCCGCCGCCCAGCGCGGCGAAGGCCGCCCCGCACACACCCAGCAGCGCGATCCCGGCGAGACTGTCCGAGACCTGGAGCGCCGCCGAGTTGCTGCCCGCCTCCTCGGGCCGCGACAGCTTCAGCAGCAGCACGGCGGTCGACGAGATCACCGCGCCCATGCCCAGGCAGCCCAGGCACCAGGCCACCGCCACGCACCAGACCGGCACCGCGGGGATCAGCACCGCGGGAGCCGTGGCGATGGACGCCGCGACCAGCAGCATCCCGAAGCGGACCAGGCGTTCGCGGTGCGCCTGCGCCGCCGTACGGCTCTGGATGTACGAGCCGACGGCCCAGGTCGCTCCCCCGCCCGCCAGCGACAGGCCCGCCATGGTCACCGACATGCCCCGCTCGGTAACCAGCATCAGCGGCATGAAGCTCTCCGCCAGCACGAACGAGCCGGCGGCCACGCCGCGCAGCAGGATCACCGACGGCAGGCCCCGGGCGGCCCGGTAGGTTCCCTTCGGCAGCAGCCGCAGCGCGGACGGCACCAGCAGGACCGCACCCGCCGCACCGAGCAGCAGGGACAGCGGCCGCAGGTCCTGCCCGGCGTACTGCAGCAGCCCGGCGCCGACCGACGCGGCCAGTGCCAGCACGATCCGGTTCCGCGCCCCAGCACCTCGCTTCTCCTCGTCCGGGCCGGCGGCCGGCCCGGACGCGATACGGCGGATCGCAGGCAGCGCGATGAGCAGCGGCGGAACCACCAGAACCGGAATGGCGAGGAACACCCAGCGCCAGCCGAACTGTTCGGTGACGCTGCCCGCCGCGACCGGCCCCACCACCGACGGCACCACCCAGGACGCGGCGAACGCGGCCATGATCGTGGGCCGCAGCCGCTCCGGGTAGGCGCGCCCCACGACGACGTACAGCGCGACGATCACCAGTCCGCCGCCCAGCCCCTGGACGGCCCGCCCGGCCACGAACATCCACATCGAACCCGCCGCTCCGGCCAGGCCCAGACCTGCCGCGAACGCGGCGATGCCGGCCGCGAGGGAGGCGAGCGGCCCCGACCGGTCGCTCCACTGCCCGGCGGCGACCATGCCGAACAGACTCGTGGTGAAGAACGCCGAGAAGGCGAAGGCGTAGAGCGGGACGCCGTGCAGCTCGCGGGCGGCCACCGGCATGGCCGTGCCGACGGCCATGGCCTCGAAGGCGATGAGCACGACCACGGAGATGATGCCGATGCTCAGGGCGCGGTAGGGGCGGCTCATGACCCCCTCGAGCGTCTCCGCGGCCGTCGCCTGCTCCGGTCCGGTGGGAAGCAGGGCGGGGTCGACGACGGTACGCCCGGCCGGCTCCCCGTCGTGCTCGCCTGCACCGCCGGCAGCACTGCGGGCGGGGCCCTCCGCGACGGCGTCCCGTGGTTCAGCTGCGGTCATCCCGACAGATTACGGGGCACCACCGACAAGCGCCGCTGACTTTCGGACCGTCCCGGCTCGGTCCCCGGCCCTGGTCCCGGAGGCCGCTGCCGGACGCCCCGGCAGGACTTCCGGCACTCCCCCGGGGCAGGCTGGACACATGCCCGTGCACCACTCGTACGACGACGCCGAGCTCGCCTACCACGTCCTGCCCGCCCGCGACGGCTCGGGGACACCGCCCCTGATCTGCCTGGCCGGCGGCCCCGGCCGCGACGCCGCCTACCTCGGCGATCTCGGCGGGCTCGACGCACACCGCCCGCTCGTCCTCCCGGACGCCCGCGGCACCGGAGACTCACCCGGCCCCGAGGACCCCGACGGCTACGCGTTCCCCTCCCTCTCCGAGGACCTGGAGGCGCTGCGTGACCACCTGGGCCTGGAGCGTTTCGCGCTGCTCGCCCACGACGCCGCCGCCGCGACCGCCCAGACCTACGCCGCCACCCATCCGGACCGGCTGACGCATCTGGTGCTGCTGTGCCCCGGCTCCCGGCTCCAGGGGGAACTGCCCGACGACGCCCCGGAGATCTTCGCGTCCCGCCGGGACGAGCCGTGGTGGGCCGACGCCTCCGACGCCGTCCGCCGGCTGACCGAGGTGTCCGATCCGGAGGAGGCGCGCGCACTGCTGCTGCGCGCCGCCCCGCTCGCCTACGGACGCTGGGAGCAGCCCCAGCGGGAGCACGCGGCCGCCGAGGCCGGGCAGCTGCACCCGGTGGCCCGCGCCGGCTTCTGGCAGGGCCTGGACGAACCCGGACGGCGCGCGGTACTGGAGCGGCTGGCCGAGGTGAACGGTCCGGTGCTCGTGGTCACCGGCGGCCGGGACGCGGTGAACGGGGTGCGCGCCGGCGAGGCCGTCGCGGAGTCCTTCCCCGACGCCCGGCTGCACACCCTGGACGAGGCGGGTCACTATCCGTGGGTGGACGTGCCGGGCCGACTGCGGGAACTGGTCGAGGAGTTCCTGACCACGCCGCGCTGAGGCCCCGGCGTCCCCGACGGCTCGGCCGGGACTTCCGCAAGCCGGCAGGCGCCGGACTGCGCCGTTCGGCTACAGCCTCACGGACTCCGTTGGCGGGCTTGGCTCCCGGGTACTCCGGCCCCGGTCGCCCCGGTCCGGGGCCTCGTCGAAGAAGAGGTGATGAACGTGCTGTCGATCATCGTGAACGCCGTGACCGACCTGCTCGGCGTGATCTTCAGCTGACCGGCTGCCCACCCGTGCCGGCGACCGGCACGGACGAAAGCCGCGGACCCTCCCCCGGTCACCCGTCCGGGGGAGGTCCCGCGGTGCGCGGCCGACGGGTTCAGTGGGAGGGCGGTACGGCGACGGCCGCCTGCGGACGGATCGGCAGTCGGCTCACCGGGCGTCCGGTGGCGGCCCGTACCGCCGCCGCGACGGCTGCGGGCGAGGTGACCACCGGCACCGCGCTGGCGGGCTTCGCCCCGAACGGGGCGACGACGTCGCGTTCCTCGATCAGCTTCACGATGCGGATGTCGGGGGCGTCCAGTGCGGTCGGCAGCGCGTACCCGGTGAGGTCCGGGCGCCGCACGACGCCGCGCGAGGTGCGCAGGTTCTCGGTGAGGGCGGCGCCGACCCCCTGGGTCACGCCCGCCTCGATCCGCGCGGCGAGCTGGCGGGGGTTCAGCACCCGGCCCACGTCCTGCGCCACGGCCATCTCGACGACGCGCACCGAGCCGAGCTCGATGTCCACGTCGACCACCGCCCGCACCGCCGCGAAGGCGAGGCCCACGAACGCGTCGCCCTGACCGGAGTCGTCCAACGGCTCGGTCGGGTGCGGCCGGCACTGGGCGGTGGCCCAGAGCTCCTTGCCCTCGAGCTCCTCGGCGACGGTCGTGCTGAGCACCCCGTCGTACGAGGTGATCTTTCCGTCGGCGATGGTCAGCAGCTCCGTCGACATCCCGAACTTCTGCGCCAGCGGCTGGAGCAGCTGGGTGCGGACCATCTTCGCGGCCCGCTCGACGGCGCCGCCGGACACCCAGGTGTGCCGGCCGTGCGCGGCGGGCCCGGCGGGCGGCTGGTCGGTGTCGACGGGCGCGACGCGGACCTCCTCCACGCCCAGGACCTCCTGGACGATCTGACGGGCCAGCGTGCTGAATCCCTGCCCGGTCTCCACCGCCGCGCAGATGACGGTCGCCCGGTTGCCGCTGACCTTCACGGTCGCGGTCGAGACCTCGTCCGCGCCCTCCGCGCCGAGCATGTGCACCATGCCGAGGGCGTAGCCCACACCCCGGCGGACCGCCCCCGGCTCGCCCGCGCCCTCCGGGCCGCCGGGCAGCAGCCACTCGTCGGCCGGCGCCTCCTTCGGCAGCGAGGGCAGTTCGGTGTCCCGTACGGCGGCGAGGAGTTCCGCGACCGGCGCCGGGCAGGTCACGGTCTGCCCGGTGGGCAGCAGGTCCCCGGTGGCCAGCACGTTGCGCATCCGCAACTCGACCGGGTCCAGGCCGAGTCTGGCGGCCAGCTTGTCCATCTGGCCCTCGTGCGCGGCGCACACCTGCATCGCGCCCTCACCCCGGACGTGCCCGGAGGGCGGGTTGTTGGTGCGGACCGCCCAGCCCTCGACGAACGCGTGCGGTACGACGTACGGGCCGACCGCGAACGACACGGCGGCGGCGAGCGATTCGGCGGAGTAGTCGGCGTAGGCGCCCACGTCCAGCAGGATCTGCGCCTCCACCTTCATCAACCGGCCGTCGGAGTCGGCGTGATGGCGGTAGCGCAGCAGCGTGGGATGCCGGTGGCCGTGGCCGAGGAAGGACTCCTCGCGGGTCGCGGCCAGCTTCACCGGGCAGCCGGTGCGCAGGGCCAGTATCCCGAGGGGCAGTTGCATGCCCACGTCCTCGCGGTCGCCCATGGCCCCGGGCACGCCGGTGACCACGACCTTGACCCGGTCGGGTTCGAGCCCGAGGCAGGCGGCGGCCAGGTCGCGGTCCGAGTGCGGGTCGGTGGAGGCGGTGTAGATCTCGACGCCGCCGTCGGGGCGAGGAACGGCCAGGCCCGCCTCGGCGCCGATGGGCGCCGGGTCCTGCCGTCCGATGCGGTAGACGCCCTCGACGATCACCTCGCCGACGACGTCGGGGTCGCCGTACCTGAGCGGAATGTGACGGATCAGATTGCCGTCCGAGTGCAGGGGTTCCGCGTCGAAGGCCGTCTCGGGGTCGGTGACGGGGTCCAGGACCTCGTACTCGACGGCGATGGCCGCCGCGGCGAGGCGAGCGGTGTCCGGGTGGTCGGCGGCGACCGCGGCGATCGGCTCCCCGTGGTGGCGCACCACGTCCTTGGCGAACACGGGACGGTCGGCGACCCGCCGGCCGTGGTTGGGGTCCCCGGGCACGTCGTCGTGGGTGATCACGGCGTGCACCCCGGGCATCTCGGTGGCCTGCGAGGTGTCGAGGGAGACGATGCGGGCGTGCGGATGCGGCGAGCGCAGGACGGCCGCCCAGAGCAGCCCCTCGGCCCAGAGGTCGGCGGCGTACGGGAACGTGCCCTCGGTCTTGGCCCGGACGTCGGACTGCGGGAGGGACGAGCCGAGGCCGTGCGGCGCCGGCTCGCCGGGGGGCCGGTGCCCCTGGGCGGCGGGCGCGGCAGTGGCCGCCTCGGAGCCGGTGGTCACGCGGGGCCTCCCGTCGGGTGGTTGATCGTGCCGGACGGTCCCGCCTGGTGCGGGATGCGTACTGTCCCGGGCCCGGGTTCGTCACCGGAGCCGTCCCCGGCGCGCTCCTCGTCCTCCTGCTCGGCGCGGGCGGCGCGCTCGGCGGCGACCTCGCGGACGGCCGCCAGGACTCCGCTGTAGCCCGAGCAGCGGCAGAGGTTGCCGCTGATGGCCTGCCGGGTCTCGAGTTCGGTCGGTGCGTGGTTGCCCTCGAGCAGATCGTGGACGGTCATCGCCAGGCCCGGCACGCAGAAACCGCACTGGACGGCACCGTGGGCGGCGAGGGCGCGCTGCACGTCGGAGCCCGCGCCGTCGCCCAGCCCTTCGACGGTGCGGACCTCGGAGGCCGCGGTGGTGGCCGCCGGCACCAGGCAGGAGGCGACGAGGCGGCCGTCGACCAGCACCGAGCAGGCGCCGCACTCGCCCTGGGAGCAACCGTCCTTGGCGCCCGCGAGGCCGAGGCGTTCCCGCAGGACGTACAGCAGGGACTCGCCGATCCAGGCGCCGGTGACGGGACGCTCGGTGCCGTTCACCTTCAGCACGTAGGAGGCGTGCGGGTGTTCGCTGAGGGCTTCGGCCGCGTCGCGGTCCGCGGGATCGGCCTGCGGGGCCGGGACGGGGAAGGCCGTCTCCTCCGCGGAGGTATCGGGACCGCCCGGGTCGCCGGCACGGTCGGGGTCGTTCGCGCCGGCGAGGTCGTCGGGACCCCCCGCGGGGTCGTCCGGGCCCCCCGGCACCTCAGCGGCGGGTCCGGCCAGGTCCACGGCCGCTCCCGGGGCCTCGTCGGCACCGCTAGGAGCCGGGTCGGCGTCGGCGTGCCGCCCGTCGTGGTCCCCGGAGGGGGCGGCCTCCTGCGGGACGGCTGCGGCCTCGGGGATGCCGGGGCCTTCGTCGTAGGGCTGCTGCTGCTCCGGGCCGGGCCGGTCGTCCTGCGGGACGGCCCCGGGCCCGTCGTCCCGGTCCCCCGCGTCCCCGGGCTGCTCCGGGGTGCCGCCGCCGTACTCGTCGCCCGACTGTCCGGCGTATCCGTGCTGCCCGTTGGGGTCGGCCTGCGTCCCGTCGTGGGGGGCGCCGTAACCGGCGGCGGGGGCGGACCAGCCGTTCCCGGACCCGTTCCACCGGAGATCGGGGGACGGGCCGTCCCCGGCGCCGTAGTCCCCGCTGTAATCGCCGCCGCCGGCCTGACCGGTGTAGTCGGCACCGCTGCCGTCGGAGTCGTGCTGCCAGTGCGCGCCGGGCGCCGGTTCCACGGTGTGCTGCTCGTTCCACTCGCCGGCCGCTGCACCGGGGGTCCAGTGCTGCCGGCCCGGGTGGGGCGCTTCGCCGTACGGGGCGTGGCCGCCGACCGGGTACTCACCGGACTCGTCGGGCACGTCGGCACCCGCGGGCGGGACCGTCCACTGCGCGGACGGGTCGGGATCCTGCCAGTGTCCGCTGCCGTCGGGGGCCTGGGCGCCGTACTGCGACCACTGCCCGCCCGCGTCGGGGGCGCCGCCCTCCGTGGCGAACGGCATCGTCCACTGGCCCTCGGCGGACTGCTCCGCGGACGCTGCCTGTTCATGGGACTGCTGGTGCGCCTGCGCTATGGGAGGCGGGACGTAGCCGTGGCCGGGTGCCGCCAGCGGGTCGGCGCCCTGCGGCACGGACGTGAAGTCGAGGAGGTTGTCCGGGAGTTGCACGAAGGCCGTGGCATCGCCCTCGTACTCGCCGCCCTGCGGCAGCGGTTCCCAGCCGCCGTGCCCCTCGTGCGGCTGCTGCTGTTCGGAACTCATGCGAGCGCCCTCCCCAGTGCGCGGCGGGCCAGTGCGGCAACGGTACGCCGTACGTGCACCACGGCCGGCGAAAGGGGCGGCGGCTCGGTGCCGTCCTCGGCGGGCAGCGGGTCGGGGATGCACGCGGCGGCCACATAGTCGCCGAACGCCGTGCACACCTCGGGGGCCAGGCCGCGGGCGCCGTCCCAGTCGATGAGCCCCGCGACCCAGTGCTCGGCCTCGAGCGGGCGCAGAGGCATCGGGGCGACCGCGCCGACGGCGCAGCGCACCCCGCGCCGGGCCGGGTCGAGCACCAGGGCCACGGAAGCGATGGCGCGGCCGGGCCCGGTCCGGCCGGTGGCCTTGAGGAAGACCTGCGGGGCGTGCAGCAGGGGCACCCGGATGAAGCCGACGATCTCGCCCGGCTGCAGCATGTCCATCCCGGCGAGCAGATGACCGACCGGTGTCTCCCGGCGGCCTCCGTCCGGGCCGGCGATCACCACGTTGGCCTCGAGGGCGGCGAGGACGGGCAGGGCGTCGCCGGTGGGCGCGGCACTGACGATGTTGCCGCCGAGCGTGCCGGCGTTGCGGACCTGCGGCGGGCCCGCGGCACGCGCCGCGGCGGCGAGCCCCGGGATCAGGGCGGCGAAGTCGGGGCGGCCCATCCGGGCGTGCGTGAGACCGGCACCGAGCAGGGCGTGCCCGTCCTGGTACTGCCAGCCCCGGATCTCCCGGATCCGGTTGAGTCCGACCAGTGCGGCGGGGCGCAACAGCCCGGAGTTGACCGCGGACATGAGGTCGGTTCCGCCTGCGACGGGCACAGCGGCCGGCATGGCGGTCAGCGCCGCCACGGCCTCGTCGAGCGAGACCGGCAACGTCACCGTCCGCCCCGCCTGCGGTGCGTGCGTGGTCAACCCAGCTGCCCCTTCCCGGATGTCCCGCCTGTTCCGCCGTACGGTACGTGCTCACAGCCCGGACGTGGCAACTCTGGCACATCTTCGGGGCCCGGTGACGCGAGGGTTCGCGAAGGGGGGTTTCGTCCCTGATCCCGGCAGTGTTCCGGCTTCCGGAGCCTGTCACCCATGAGCGTGGAATGCCGTCCTTCAGGGAACCTTGCGCGCCGTGCGGCCGCGAGCCCCCACGTTCCCAGGGGGGCCCGTCACGCGTGGTCCGCTTGCCCGCGGCTCACACGATCGGGGGCGGAACCTCGATCGGACGTCCGACACGGCGGCGGCGGTGCACCGCGCCCGGATACCGCGAGGGGCTGTGCCCGGCCTCCCCGTGCGGGGAGGCCGGGCACAGCCCCTGCAGGCGGTCGGTCGGGCCCGGCCGCGGTGCTACTGCTTGCCGCCGCCCTTGCCGTCGCCGCCCTTGCCCTGGTCACCGCCGGGGCCGATGGTCTCGAAGATCTCCTTGCACATCGGGCAGACCGGGTACTTCTTCGGGTCGCGCCCGGGGACCCAGACCTTGCCGCAGAGGGCCACGACCGGCGATCCGGAGAGCGCGCTCTCCATGATCTTGTCCTTCTGTACGTAATGGGCGTAGCGCTCGTGGTCGCCGTCGCCGTTCGACACCTGCGGCGTCGGCTCCACGAGGGTGCCGGTCCCTGCCCCGCGCTCGGGCTCAAGAGTGCTCATGGATGCCAAGGGTACTCACGCGCGGCCCGGGCGGGGCTCCGAGCCCCGGGTCCGTCCGGGTTCCCGGCGCCCGGGCGCAGAGCGGCCGGCTCCCGGGAGCCGGCCGTTCGGCAGACGGTCTGCTGGGCGTGTTGTGAAAGTAGCGTCGTCCGCCCCTGGGGCGGGGCTTTCACAACACGCCCTAATTGAGCAGCGGATCGTCCGGATAGGTCGCGACCATGGCGAGTTCGTTGCGCTGACGCCGCAGTACGGCCCTCCACAGCCGGGACGGGTCGGGCGACGAGACGTCCCCGGGTTCCGAGTCGACCACGTACCAGGCGCCCTCGACCAGCTCGCCCTCCAGCTGGCCCGGCCCCCACCCCGCGTACCCGGCGAAGATCCGCAGCGAGCCGAGCTCGGCGGCCAGCAGCTCCGGCGGGGCCTCCAGATCGACCAGGCCGATCGCGCCGTGGACCCGGCGCCAGCCGAGCGGTCCGTCCTCCGGCTGCTCCCCGTTGTCCCCCGGCACCACGGCCACGCCGAGCGCCGAGTCGAGCGACACCGGCCCGCCCTGGAAGACCACTCCCGGCTCACCGGCCA
This sequence comes from Streptomyces meridianus, assembly GCF_023703325.1. Lineage (GTDB taxonomy): Bacteria > Actinomycetota > Actinomycetes > Streptomycetales > Streptomycetaceae > Streptomyces > Streptomyces meridianus. Next base: position 57,948 of record NZ_JAMQGM010000001.1, on the reverse strand, counting down.
GCCCGGCCCAGGGCTCGAGGATGTCGTGCACCTCGACCGGCGTCGGGCGGTTCAGGACGACGCCGAGCGACCCCTCCTCGTCATGGTCGAGGAGCAGCACCACGGCGCGGTCGAAATTGGGGTCGGCCAGCGCCGGTGTCGCCACCAGCAGCCGCCCTGTGAGGGAGGACACCTCGGTCATGACCCCATGATCCCGCACCGCGGCCGTTCCGGGGGAGTCGGCGCCACGGCCTGCGGAAGAGCACCGCGGGGGCGTACGGCGGCAGCGGCGGCGCACATCCGTGGAGGTTTCCGCACATACACGGAGCGTGCCGAGGTATACGCAATGCGAACAAGTCGCCCCACGGCCTTACAGCCGGGCGGCGAACGGGCCTTAGCATTTGCCTTTGTCCCCTGACCGTCTCCAGGAACGCGAGATCCATGACCGACATCGCCGATGTACTGCTCGTCCATGGTGGCACCCCGCTCGAGGGCGAGATCCGGGTCCGTGGTGCGAAGAACCTCGTGCCCAAGGCCATGGTCGCCGCGCTGCTCGGCAGCGGCCCGAGCCGGTTGCGCAACGTCCCCGACATCCGCGACGTGCGGGTGGTGCGGGGGCTGCTCCAGCTGCACGGAGTCACGGTCCGTCCCGGGGACGAGCCCGGTGAGCTGCTCCTCGACCCGTCCCACGTCGAGAGCGCCAACGTCGCGGACATCGACGCCCACGCCGGGTCGTCGCGCATCCCGATCCTCTTCTGCGGCCCGCTGCTGCACCGCCTCGGCCACGCCTTCATCCCGGGCCTGGGCGGCTGCGACATCGGCGGCCGGCCGATCGACTTCCACTTCGAGGTGCTGCGCCAGTTCGGCGCGACGATCGAGAAGCGGGCCGACGGCCAGTACCTGGAGGCCCCGCACCGGCTGCGCGGCTGCAAGATCCGGCTGCCGTACCCGTCCGTCGGCTCGACCGAGCAGGTGCTGCTGACGGCCGTGCTGGCCGAAGGCGTCACCGAACTGTCGAACGCCGCGGTGGAGCCGGAGATCGAGGACCTCATCTGCGTGCTGCAGAAGATGGGCGCGATCATCTCCATGGACACCGACCGGACCATCCGGATCACCGGTGTCGAGAAACTGGGCGGCTACACGCACCGCGCCATACCGGACCGGCTCGAGGCGGCATCCTGGGCGAGCGCGGCGCTCGCCACCGAGGGCAACATCTATGTCCGCGGCGCGCAGCAGCGGTCGATGATGACGTTCCTCAACACCTTCCGGAAGGTCGGCGGCGCCTTCGAGATCGAGGACGAGGGCATCCGCTTCTGGCACCCGGGCGGCCCGCTGAACGCGATCGCGCTGGAGACGGACGTCCACCCGGGCTTCCAGACCGACTGGCAGCAGCCGCTGGTGGTGGCCCTGACCCAGGCATCCGGCCTGTCGATCGTGCACGAGACGGTCTACGAGTCCCGGCTCGGCTTCACCAGTGCGCTGAACCAGATGGGTGCGCACATCCAGCTCTACCGGGAGTGCCTGGGCGGCTCGGCCTGCCGCTTCGGGCAGCGGAACTTCCTGCACTCCGCGGTCGTGTCCGGACCCACGAGGCTCCAGGGGTCCGATCTGGTGATTCCGGACCTGCGGGGCGGCTTCTCGTACCTGATCGCCGCGCTGGCGGCGCAGGGCACCTCGCGGGTGCACGGCATCGACCTGATCAACCGCGGCTACGAGAACTTCATGGAGAAGCTGAGCGAGCTCGGCGCGAAGGTCGAGCTGCCGAGCGGCTCCGAGGCCTGATCCGTCCCGGGGGCCGCCGGCCCCCGGGGAGACGGCGAAGGGCGGCCACCCGGACCGGGTGGCCGCCCTTCGTCGTGCGGGGTGTTACTTGCCCTTGGCGGCTTCCTTGAGCTTGGAGCCCGCGGAGACCTTCACGCTGTAGCCGGCGGGGATCTGGATCGGGTCGCCGGTCTGGGGGTTACGCGCGGTGCGAGCGGCACGGTGGGTGCGCTCGAAGGTCAGGAAGCCGGGGATGGTGACCTTCTCGTCACCCTTGGCGACGACCTCGCCAACGGTCTCGGCGAAGGCGGCCAGGACGGCGTCCGCGTCCTTGCGGGTCACCTCGGCGCGCTCCGAAAGAGCGGCCACCAGCTCACTGCGGTTCATATGTACTCCCGTGTTTCTACTTGCCAATGAGGCGTGAGATCGAAGCCGATGCTGCCAGGGCCCTCGGACAGTCCCCGGACCCGGGTCTGATGCAGACCCTCGCGCCCGGATAGGCATCCTGCCCCCATGAACGGCGGGAACGCCAATCCGGCACCCTGGAGAGTCACACGAAAAGCGCCACTGACCCGTTGTGGTGACGCCGTGCCTTCTCCCTCAGCAGCGCACCGCAGGGCTCGCTTCAGGGGTGCGGCCTTTTTCTGCCCCGTCACCCTATGGGCCGGACGGGTCACCTGCTTCCGCGACGCGCCGGGGCAGCCGGGCTGTCGTACGCCCGGCGGGGCCGTACGACAGCCGTCCCGAGGGCGCACGGCGCCGCAGGGACCTGGAAGTCCGGACACGCCCCGACGGGCGGGGGCACCGCCTACTGCGGCTTGGCGACCTCGCTGACGGCGTCCGCGACGGCGCCTGCGACCTTGTCGTTGAAGACGCTCGGAATGATGTAGTTCGGGTTGAGCTCGTCCTCGCTGACGACATCGGCGAGGGCAGTCGCGGCGGCGAGCATCATGTCGGTGGTCACACTGTGCGACTGGGCGTCCAGCAGGCCGCGGAAGACGCCGGGGAAGACCAGCACGTTGTTGATCTGGTTGGGGAAGTCGCTGCGGCCGGTGGCGACCACCGCGGCGGTCTGACGGGCGATCGCCGGGTCCACCTCGGGATCGGGGTTGGCCAGGGCGAACACGATGGCCCCGTCCGCCATGGCGGCGACGTCCTCCGCGCCGAGGACGTTGGGGGCCGAGACGCCGATGAAGACGTCGGCGCCGCTCACGGCCTCCCTGAGGGTCCCGGTGATGCCCTCCGGGTTGGTGTTGTGGGCGATCCATCCCAGCGGGGAGTCCGGGTCGGTGCCGACCAGGTCGTGCCGGCCCGCGTGGACGACGCCGTGGATGTCGGCGACGACCGCGTGCTTCACCCCGGCGGCGATGAGCAGCTTGAGGATGGCGGTGCCGGCCGCGCCCGCACCCGACATCACGACCCGCACATCGCCGATGTCCTTGCCGACGACCCGCAGGGCGTTGGTGAGCGCGGCGAGGACGACGATGGCGGTGCCGTGCTGGTCGTCGTGGAAGACCGGGATGTCGAGGGCCTCGCGCAGCCGCGCCTCGATCTCGAAGCAGCGGGGGGCGGAGATGTCCTCGAGGTTGATGCCCGCGAAGCCCGGCGCGATGGCCTTGACGATCTCGACGATCGCGTCGGTGTCCTGCGTGTCGAGGCACAGCGGCCAGGCGTCGATACCGGCGAAACGCTTGAAGAGGGCCGCCTTGCCCTCCATGACGGGCAGGGCGGCCTTCGGGCCGATGTTGCCGAGGCCGAGTACGGCCGAGCCGTCCGTGACGACGGCGACGCTGTTGCGCTTGATGGTCAGCCGGCGGGCGTCCTCGGGGTTCTGCGCGATGGCCATGCACACGCGGGCGACGCCCGGCGTGTACACCATCGAGAGGTCGTCACGGTTGCGGATGGGGTGCTTCGAGGCCATCTCGATCTTGCCGCCGAGGTGCATCAGGAACGTACGGTCGGAGACCTTGCCCAGTGACACGCCCTCGATGCCGCGCAGCTTCTCGACGATCTCGTCGGCGTGCGCGGTGGAGGAGGCGGCGATGGTGACGTCGATCCGCAGCTTCTCGTGGCCGGAGGCCGTGACGTCGAGGCCGGTGACGGTGCCGCCGGACGACTCCACGGCGGTGGTGAGCTGGCTGACCGAGGTCCCGCTGGCGGGAACCTCCAGTCGGACCGTCATCGAGTACGAGACGCTGGGCGCCGTTGCCATGGCCGTGTTCCTCTGCTTTCCGTTTACCTGCGCCGGCCACGGGGTCATCGGAGCCGACCGGTCCGATCGTCCCACCTACCAGTGGGTAGAAGTTAACCGCTGAGGGGATTCGGTCCATCGCATCGGTCACACAGGACGGCTCTGCCGCACGACGACGGGCGCCCCACCCGTTCGAGTGGGGCGCCCGTCGGACGTTCAGCGACACCGACCCGCCATGCTCGCCTCGCGGCAAGTGGTCGCTCGTAGCGACGATGGTTGGGCCCGGGGGCTTGGATCGGGCCGGTGCCACAGCCAGGCTAACAAACCGTCCCCGCAGGGGATCAAGCCCCGGCGACCGGTTCCCGCGGACGGCGGGCGGGATCTGCGCCGTCCGGTGGGAGTTCCGTCCCGTCCGGCGCAGTGTCCGGCCGGGAGGAGCGCGGCCCCTCAGTCGCGGAGCAGGTCCGGGACCCCGTCCGCGTCCGCGGCGTCCCGCTCGCCGGAGAGCACCGTCAGACGCTGGGTGGCGCGGGTCAGCGCGACGTACAGCACCCGCAGGCCGGCCGGGGACTCGTCCGCGATCTCGGCCGGCGAGACCACGACCGTCGCGTCGTACTCCAGGCCCTTCGCCTCCAGGCTGCCCAGCGCCACGACCCGGTCGCCGAGCCCGGCCAGCCACTGGCGCGCCCCGCCGCGGCGGTCCATGGCCACCACGACGCCGACCGTGCCGTCCACCTCACCGAGCAGCCGCTCGGCCTCCGCGCGGACGGACGCGCCGAGGTCGTCGCCCGCCTGCGCGAACCGGGGCAGGAGGCCGGTCGAGCGCACGGCGGAGGGCGGCTCCATACCGGGCATGGCGACGGCCAGGACCTGGGCGGCGACCTCCGCGATCTCGGCCGGGTTGCGGTAGTTGACGGTCAGCGTGAACGCGCGCCGCGGACGGGTGCCGAGGGCCTCGTCCCGGGCGGCCCCCGCGTCGTCCGGGTCCGGCCAGGAGCTCTGCGCAGGGTCGCCGACGACCGTCCAGGTGGCGTGCCGGCCGCGGCGGCCGACCAGCCGCCACTGCATGGGGGTCAGATCCTGCGCCTCGTCGACGATGACGTGGGCGTAGTCGGTGCGTTCCTCCTCCAGCCGTTCCGTGCGGCTGCGGCGGGACGCGCTCCGGTCCGCGAAGGTGGTGACCTCGTCGAGCCCGGTGAGCTGGTCCAGCGGTTCGGCCTCGCGCCTGCGCGGGCGGGCCGGGACTCCGAGAAGGCCCTGGAGTTCGTCGAGGAGCGCCACGTCGTGCACGGACAGCGGCCCCCGCCCGTCCGGACCCAGGCGCTGCAGCGAGCGGGCCAGCAGCCGGGCCTCGCGCGGCTGGAGGACGCGGCGCGACCAGCGGGCCAGCAGCCGCTGGTCGGCCATGGCGGCGAGCACGCCCCGGGGGGTGAGTTCCGGCCACCAGGCGTCGAGGAACGCGGTGAAGTACGGCTCGGTGGAGATGTCCTCGTCGAAGGCCTGTCGGGCCTCGGCCGCCAGCTCGGGGTCCGGGTGGCGGCGACCCGCACCGGACTTCGTCCACAGGGAGTCGAGGATCAGCCGCCGGGCCCGGGGGCGCATCAGGTTGACCGGGGCGGTGCCGCCGAGCACGGCCTGCCGGATGCGGTCGAGTTCGCCCGCGTCCAGCTCGATGCGCGAGCCGAAGGCGACCGCGCGCAGCGCCGTGGGGGGTGCCGCCGCCTCGGCGGGGGCGTCGTCGAACGGCAGTTGCCCGTCGGCCGCGGGGGCGGCGGAACCCGGCCGCGACGCGGTCAGCGCGCCCCGGGCGGCCTTGCGCAGGACCTTGACCATGCGGGAGGAGCCCTTGATGCGGGCGACGTCCGGGCTGTCGTACGTCGTCGCCTCAGCGCCCTCGACCAGCGAGCCAACGGCGCGGATCGCGACCTGGCCCTCCTCGCCGAGGGAGGGCAGGACACCCTCGGTGTAGGCGACGAGCAGCGGCGTGGGGCTGACCACGAGGATGCCGCCCGCGTAGCGTCTGCGGTCCTGGTAGAGCAGGTAGGCGGCGCGGTGCAGAGCGACGGCGGTCTTGCCGGTCCCCGGCCCGCCGCCGACCTCGGTGACGGACGCGGCGGGCGCCCGGATCACCAGGTCCTGTTCGGCCTGGATCGACGAGACGATGTCGCGCATGGCGTGGCTGCGGGCCCGGCCGAGCGCGGCCATCAGGGCGCCGTCGCCGACGACGGGCAGCTCGGCGCCGTTCAGGGTGGCGGTCAACTCGGGCCGCATCAGGTCGTCCTCGACGCCGAGGACCCGGCGGCCCTTGCTGCGGATGACCCGGCGGCGCACCACCCGTCCGGGGTCCTTCGGGGTCGAGCGGTAGAACGGCGCGGCGGCGGGGGCGCGCCAGTCGATGACCAGGGGGGCGTAGTCGGCGTCCAGCACGCCGAGCCGTCCGATGTGGAGGGTCTCGGCGATCCGGGCGGTCCTGCCGCCGTCGCCGTCCGGCAGGACCGCGTCGTCGGCGGGCTCCACGGAGGTGAAGGCGCCGTCGGGGCCGCGTACGCCGTCCTTGCCGAGGAGCAGGTCGATCCGGCCGAACAGGAAGTCCTCGAACTCGCTGTTGAGGCGGTTGAGGTGGAGGCCGGCGCGGAAGACCTGGGCGTCGCGTTCGGCGAGCGCTCCGGGCGTGCCGACCTGGGCGCGGCGGGACGCGTCGTCCATCAGGAACTCGGCCTCGTGGATCTTCTCCTCGAGGCGGCGGTACACCTGGTCCAGATGATCCTGTTCGACACCGACCTCGCGGTCCCGTACCGAATCGACAGCGGCATCCTGCACGGCCACTGAGGCCCCCTTCTCACGTACTGGGCAGCCGTCAACCGTACGCGAACAGGGGTGTTCCGCGCACCTGCGACCGGCCGCGAGGCGGCGAGCGCACCCGGTTTCGCCCGGTGCCCGTCCTTTCTCGAGCCGATCACATCGCCGCTGATCGGAGCAGCGAGGGTCCCGTCACGGACTCAGGCGCCGTACTCCGTGTCGACCGCCGGTTCCACGTCGAGGCGGTAGCCGCGCTTGACGACGGTGCGGATCAGTTTCGGCTCGCCCAGCGCCGCCCGCAGCCGGGCCACGGCCGACTCCACCGCGTGCTCGTCGGTGCCCGCCCCGGGGAGCGCCCGCAGCAGCTCGGCACGGCTCACCACCCAGCCCGGACGGCGCGCCAGCAGGCGCAAGAGCGCCATACCGGCCGGGGGCACGGGACGCGGCTCGCCGTCCAGCAGCACCGCGTGCCCGCGGATCTCGAGCCGGTGATCCGCGACGGACAACGCCGGAGCCCTGCCCGGGAGCTGTTCGCACAGCAGCTGGACGAGCGGGCCGAGCCGGAAGCGTTCGGGCCGGGAGGTGGGGATGCCGTGGGCCTGGAGGGGGGCGGCGGTGACGGGTCCGACGCAGGCGCTGAGCACGTCGCGACGGAGCGCCTCGAGGACGCCGTCCAGCATGCCGCGCTCCCGGGCCCGGTCCAGGAAGGACGCGGCGGCGGGGGCGCTGGTGAAGGTCACGGCATCGACGCCGTGTCCGGCCGTGGAGTCCAGGAGCCGGTCGACGGGCCCGATGTCCTCGGGCGGAAGCCAGCGGTAGACCGGCACCCCGACGACCTCCGCACCGGCGTCGGTGAGCGCCTCGACGAAACCCGGGACCGGCTCGCCGTGCAGCTGGAGGGCGACGCGGCAGCCGTCCACCCCGTCCGCCAGCAGGCGGTCGAGGACCTCGGCCATCGACTCGGACGCCGGCGACCACTCCTCGGTCAGCCCGGCCGCCCGGATCGCGCCGCGCACCTTCGGGCCGCGGGCGAGGATCCGGGTCCGGCGGAGCCGGTCGCGGACGCTCTCGCCCAGCCCCCATCCGTCCGCCGCCTCGACCCAGCCGCGAAAGCCGATGGCGGTCGTGGCGACCACCACGTCGGGCGGCCGGCCGATCAGGTCACGGGTGGCGGCGAGCAGGTCGCCGTCGTCCGGGAGCGGCACGATGCGCAGCGCGGGAGCATGGACGACCGCCGCGCCGCGTCGCTCCAGCAGGGCGCCCAGTTCGTCGGCCCGGCGGGCAGCGGTGACGCCGACCGTGAAACCGGCCAGCGGCGTGGCTCCCGGGGCCGGCCGCCGTCCCGCTGAGGGTTCGGGTCCGGTGGTGTGGTGCTGGTGCATGGCTCTCGATCCGCTCGCTGTCCCGTACGCGTGCGCCCGGCGCGGGCCGTCCCGCCCGTGTCACCGGGGACCTCGATCCTGCCCGCAGGCGATGACGGGCACGGTTCCCCGGTGTGTCACCACTGTTACGCACGGGCCCACCGGCCGTGGGGCCACCGTACGGGCCGCCGGTTCCGCGGACCGCATCGCGCAGGGCGACGCCGCGTTGCCCGGGAAGGGCCGTGCCCGTTGCCCCTGATCCCGCGGGAGTGGCGAAGCGCGCGACGACGAGCGCGGACCTCGGCGTGCCACGAGGCTGAGCGTCACCCGGTCGCGGCGGACGCTCCTCGCAGGGCGGTCGCGGCACCGCGCGTGATGGGCTCGCCGTGCCCGAACACCGCCGTTTCGACGTCGAGTTCGGCCAGGCGGTGCAGTGACTCCACGGCCCGGGCCCGGTCGGTGTTGAAGACGCCCAGCATGGTCCGGCCCACGTTGGCCACCGCGTCCCCGGTGAACAGAACGCTCGGTCCGGGCAGGTGGAGGGCGATCGACCCGTCTGTGTGCCCGGGCACCGCCACCACCACCGCCCCGCCGCCGAACGCCAGGACGTCGCCGTCCTCGACCTCGTGGTCGACGCGGCACGGAGGGGCCGGCGGCAGAGGTGGAAGCGCCTGTCTGATCGGTACCTCGAACGGCTCCAGCACGGGTGGCGCCCCGACCGCCTCCCCCCGGATGACCGGAGCCTCCCGCCGGTGCGCGACCACCGCTGCTCCGTGCCGGCCGGCCAGCTCGGCTGCCGCGCCGGTGTGGTCCTCGTGCCAGTGCGTCAGGACGATCCGCCGCAGGCGACCGTCCAGAGCTCCGTCGACCTCGGCCGCACAGTCGGCCGTCCCGGTGTCCACGAGGGTCAGTTCGTCGCCGTCCTGCCACAGGTAGGCCGCCCCCACGGGGAAGCGAAGCATCCGTAAGCCCGGTCGCAACCCGATGATTTCCATACGGTGCAGCCTGCACGGCCGCCCCCGTCGGCGTGCGGCCGTTCGCCCAGGGCTCAGCGGGGACAGCCGCCGGCAGCCGGTGCTTCCTCACGAGGTGCCCGGCTCCATGACGACCGCGGCGGCCGCGGTGGGCAGGAGCAGCATCAGCGCGCTGACGACCGTCCAGTTGCGACCGCCGAACCGGGCCACCGCGACGGTGTACGGGATCCGCAGCACCGCACCGACCAGGGTCGCCGTCGCGACCAGGAAGAACTTGCCGGCCGGGTCGATCCCGTACTCGGGCCCCGTGAACAGGACCATGACCGACCACAGGGACCACACCGAGAAGCCGATGTGCTCGGACAGGGCCGAGCAGATCAGGTTGCGGCGTGCGACGCGCTCACCCGTCTCCCGCCAGAAGACCGGGTCCTCCGGATCCCACCGTTCGATCCGGTGTCGCCCGGCCCGTCCGGCCGGTGGTGTCGTCGTGGCGTTCATCGCGCCTCCGGAGTACGGGGCCGGTACGGCCCGCTGTTCCGACGACGCTAGGCAGGCTGTGTTTCGCTCCCGTGGCAGCGGATGAAGGGCGAGCAACCTTGCCCTCACCCGGGTGCGGGGCCGCACGGTGAGCGGTGCCGATCGTCGGGCGGTGGGGGCCGCCCGTCAGTACCGGCGGCCGGAACTGTCGGTCGCGGCGGCGGCGAAGGGCTCCTCGTCGGCTTCCGGCAGCCAGGAGCCGTCCGGCCGCGCGAGCCAACGGCCCGTCGTGCCCAGGGCACGCGACGCCTCCCGGAGGGCGTCGAGGCCCGGGTGCCGCAAGCCGGCGCGCCACACCATGGAGACGGGCGACAGCGGCACCGGGTCCGTCAGCGGGCGCAGCACCATGCCGGGGACGTCCGCGAACTCCGTGCTGGCGAGGACCGACCAGCCCTTCCTGCGGACGAGGCGCACGAACTCCGCCTCGCCCTCGATCTCCGGGAAGGGCGCGGCCGGTTCGATGCCGCGGCCGGCGAACAGGTGCCGGGCGAGGTCCGTCCACTCGGCGGTGGCGGGGTTGCCGGCGCCCGCGTAGAGGGTCTCGCCGGCGAGCGCGTCCAGCGGGATCTCGGCCCGGGCGGCCAGCGGGTGGTCCGCGGGCAGCAGTACGGCCATCGGTTCCAGGCGGACCGGCACCGCCGTCAGGAGGGGGCGGACCGCAGCGTCCAGTCCGGCGGCCCGTCCGAAGGAGACGTCCAGCCGGCCGTCCAGGATCCCGGCCGCCGCGCCGGTCAGACCACTGTGGAAGCGGGCGACGAACTCCAGGTCCGGCCGCGCCTCCCGGGCCGCCTCCAGCACCCGGTGCGCGGTGCCGAACGGCACGCTCACGTCCACCAGCAGTGGTCGCGCCCCCGGGCGTGCGCACGCCTCGGCGAAGTCGTCGTGGGCGGCCAGCACCCGCCGCGCGTACGGCAGGAGGCGCTCGCCCTCGGCGGTGAGACGCACCTGCCGGGTGGTGCGGACGAACAGCTCGACGCCCGACTCCCGTTCCAGCCGGCGCACATCGCGGCTGAGTGCCTGCTGGGCGACGTACAGCCGCGCTGCGGCGCGGGTGAAGTGCAGTTCGTCGGCGACCGCGGTGAAGTACCGCAGCAGGCGTGGTTCGAAGTCCCTGGGCACGGGCCCTATTTGACAACACCGGGCGGTCAATCAGCAGGGGAACAGGTGTTGGACGCCGGAGGGGCGCCACCGTGAGCCTGGGGCGGTGAACCGAAACCCTGCCGTCCGTAAGGCCGTTGACATCGCGCTGCTCCGCCGTCGGGTCTCGGCTGCCCGGACGAGTCGGCGTCGCGGGCCGCTCGCTCCCTACCGCCGGATCCTCGCTGTACCGGGCGCCCTCGCCTTCACCCTCGCCGGGCTGGCGGCCCGGCTGCCGCTGTCGATGCTCGGGGTCGCCACGGTCGCCATGATCGCCGCTGTGCGGGACTCGTACGCGCTGGCGGGCGCGGTGTCGGCGACCGGTGTCGTGGTGACGGCGGCCACCGCGCCATTGCTCGGGCGTCTGGTGGACCGGTACGGGCAGGCGCGGGTGGCGCTGCCGGGCGCGGCCGTGTTCGCCTGCGGCGCCGTCGCGATGCTGCTGTGCGTTCGCCTGGGAGCGCCGGACTGGGCTCTGTTCGTGTGCTGCGCCGGCGAGTGCGGCATCCCGAGCATCGGGGCCATGACCCGGGCCCGTTGGACGGAGCTGTTCCGGGACGATCCGGCAGCCGCTCACACCGCGAACTCGCTGGAGCAGGTGCTCGACGAGTGCTGCTTCATGGTCGGGCCGGTGCTGGCCCTGGTGCTGTGCACGGCTGCCTTCCCGGAGGCGGGGCTGCTGTGCGCGGCGCTCCTGCTGACCCTCGGAACCCTGTTGTTCACGGCGCAGCGCCGGACCGAGCCGCCGGCCCGTCCGGCGGCGCCGGGTTCCCCGGGCGCCGCCCTGCGGATGCCGGGCCTGGGAGTGGTGACCGCCGTGTTCCTGGCGACCGGGGCGCTGTTCGGCTCGATGGAGGTGTCCACGGTCGCCGTACTCGACGTGCTCGGCGGAGGCCCGGCAAAGGGCGGCGTGCTGGCCCTCCAGGCGGCAGGGTCGTGCCTCGCGGGAGTGGTCTTCGGCGGCTTGACGCTTCGCGGCCCGCTGGTCGGGCGGTTCACGGCCGGGGTCGCCGGGATGGCAGCCGGGGTGCTTCCTCTGACGGCCGCCGACGGGCTCGGCGTCCTCGCGGCGCTCCTTTTCCTCGCCGGCACCGCGACGGCGCCGACCATGATCTCCGGGATGACGCTGGTGCAGCGCCTGGTTCCGCCGGGTCGCCTGACCGAGGGCATGAGCACCGCGTACACCGGCCTGCTGATCGGGATATCGGCGGGCGCGGCCGCCGCCGGGCGGATCGTCGAGGGCTTCGGGGCGGCCCGCGGCTACGCCGTGCCGGCGACGGCGGGGGCGCTGGCTCTCGTCGTCGCGCTGGCGGGCTCCGGCCGGCTGCGCGCCGCGCTGCGGCCGGAGTGCGGGTGAGAGGGCGGGGGGTCCGCGCACAGCGCCGTCCGTCGGAAGACGGGGCTCCGGTCGCCCGGGCAGGTGCCGGTGCCGGGCGGCCGGAGCCAGGAAGGACGAGCGGGACGGGACCTAACCGAGGCCCCAGGTCCGGCCCATCCGGTGGGCGGCGCACAGGTCGACGTCGAGCAGGTACGCCCCGGCCGTGCCGCACTGGGTGGCTCCGGTCCCCGGATCGACCGGCTGGCCGTGGCCCATGCCGGTGATGCTGTACGTCTCGACGACCGCCGCCCCGCCGGCGTTCCGGTACACCTTGTGCGGGTAGCCCGCGACGGTGTCGCTGGTGTCGGCGGTTTGGTCGGTGCCGTGGACGTCGGTCCACTGCTCGACGATGTCGTCCATGTTGACGGGCTTGACGGTGTAGTCCGCGGTGCCCTGGAAGACCGAGACCTTCGGCCACGGTCCGGTGTGGGAGCTCGCGGCGCGCACCCGGTCGCCCCACTGCTGCGGGGTCTGCGTGGCCCCGACGTACATGCACACGTACGGCGATCCCGCCGCCTGCGCGCAGCCGTACGGGAGACCTGCGACCACGCCGCCCGCGGCGAACTTCTCCGGATACGTGGCGAGCATGACGGTGGTCATGCCACCGCCCGCCGAGAGTCCGGTGACGTACACCCGCGAGGCGTCGCCGCCGACGTCGGCGATCTGCTTGTCGACCATCTGGGCGACGGAGGCGGCCTCGCCCTGGCCGCGTTCCGTGTCACCGGCCTGGAACCAGTTGAAGCAGTTGCTCGCGTTGTTGGCGGAGGTCTGCTCGGGCAGGACGACGGAGAAGCCCCAGCGGTCCGCGAGCTCGGTCCAGCCGGCGCCGGTGCCGTAGCCCTGGGCGTTCTGGGTGCAGCCGTGCATGGCCACCACGACCGGACGGCCCTGCGGCAGGCCGGTCGGGACGTAGCGGTACATCTTCAGCGCGCCCGGGTTGGTGCCGAAGCCGGTGACCTGCTCGATGGTCCCGGCCGCGGAGGCGGGAGTGGCGACGGCCGGGAGCAGTAATGCGGCGATCGCGGTGAGGAGGGTGACGAGCAGCGCCGTGGAGCGGCCTGTCCGGTGTGATGCATCTCTCATGGAGGTCATGTCCGAGGACGGTAGAAGCGGCCCCCGCAACCCGGATATGGGGCGTGCCCCCACAACGGCGAAGGCCCCGCTGTGTGAGCGGGGCCTTCGCCGACATGGGACGAGTGGAGATGGCGGGAATCGAACCCGCGTCCAACGGTGCGGAAACAGGGCTTCTCCGTGTGCAGTCCGCTGCGCTTTTCTCGGCCCCGGAGATCACGCGGACAAGTCTCCGACGGGCTCAGTCACTGTTTGATTTCCTTCTCGACCCCGTGACCGGGTCTAGAAGTTTAGTCCCCTAGCTGATGCCAGGATCCGGGTCGGGAACAGCCCCGGGCTGACACTTCGCGTGGTCGCTACTCAGGCAGCGAGGGCGAAGGAATCGCGCTTGGTGTTGGCGATTATTGGTTGCGACATATGGTTTACGAGATCATTGCCGCTTCCTCGACACGCTTCCCCTGCTTCGACAGCCGCTGTCGAAACCGATCATCCCCATGTTGATTTTTCAAATCACCGGGCGGACCCGGTGGCTCTGCGGTCATCGTACGGGAACAACGCGTACCGATGCCAGATCATTCCCGCCGGCCAGGTGGATGCCGGAGGTCACGCCCTCAGGCCCGCTGCCTGCGGCGGGCCGCCGACACGGCGCGGTCCGTCTCACGGCGGTCCTGCTTCTCCCGGAGCGTCTGCCGCTTGTCGTACTCCTTCTTGCCCTTGGCGACGGCGATCTCGACCTTCGCCCGGCCGTCCTTGAAGTACAGGCTCAGCGGCACGATGGTGTAGCCGGTCTCCTGCGTCTTGCGGTCGATCTTCTCGATCTCCTCGCGGTGCAGCAGCAGCTTGCGCCGGCGCCGGGCCGAGTGGTTCGTCCAGGTCCCCTGGCTGTACTCGGGGATGTGGACGTTGTGGAGCCACGCCTCGCCGCCGTCCAGCTGGGCGAAGCCGTCCACGAGGGACGCCCGGCCCTGGCGCAGCGACTTGACCTCGGTGCCGGTCAGCACGAGACCGCACTCGTAGGTGTCGATGATGGTGTAGTCGTGCCGCGCCTTCTTGTTCTGCGCGATCAGCTTGCGACCCGTCTCTTTAGCCATAGCGTGGCCATTCTCGCACTACACCCCCGGTGCGGGGCCACCGAATACCGCAGGCCCGCGGCGCCCGGCCGCACGGACCCACCGGCCCGCCTCACTCCCCCGGCCCGAGGCCGCCCAGCACTCTGCGGGCCCGCTGCTCGACGCCCTCGTCGGTGTTCAGATCGGGGGTGATTCCCTCGCCGTCGACGCTCCGCCCGGACGGCGTGCGGTAGTGGCCGACGGTCAGCTCCGCGACGGAGCCGTCGGGCAGTTCGCTCGGCATCTGCACGGAGCCCTTGCCGAACGTACGCGAGCCGACGAGGACAGCGCGCCCGCGGTCCTGCAGTGCCCCGGCCAGCAGCTCGGCCGCGCTCATCGTGCCGCCGTCGACCAGCACCACCAGCGGCGCCTTCGTGGCCCTGCCGCGATCGGCGCGCAGTGTGCGCTGCTCCCCGTGGACGTCGTACGTCGCGACCACGCCGCCGTCGAGGAACGCGGACGCGGCGGTGACGGCCTCCCCGACCAGACCGCCCGAGTTGCCGCGCAGGTCCAGCAGGAACCGGTCACCGTCCGGGGCCGTCTGCACGGCCTTCAGGACCTGCCGCCCGGTGCCCTTGGCGAACGAGCCGACCTTGATGCTGGTGACCGCGGAGCGGGCCTCGCGCTCGACACTCACCGTCTCGATCTCCAGCCGCGTGCGGTGCAGGGTCTGCTCCCGCACGCTGCCGGCCCGCTCGATGCCCACCTGGACGGGCGAGCCGGCCTTCGCGGCACGGTCGCCGCCCCGAAGCCGGGAGACGACCTCGGTGACGGGACGGCCGCGGATGCCCCTGCCGTCGATGCTGCGCAGCCGGTCCCCCGGCGCGACGCCCGCCTTAGCGGCCGGACTGCCGGGCCGTACTCCGGCGACCTCGATGTCCCCGCCGGGTGCACCCCGGACGTCCATGCCGACGCCGACGTACTCGCCGTCCAGGGCCCGTCGGAGCCCCTCGTACTCGCGGGAGGTGTAGACGGCGGCCCACCGGTCGCCGCTGCGGCTGACCGCCTCGCGGGCTGCTTCGGACCCGGACTTGCCGTCGGCCATCGCACGGGCCGCCGCGGCCATCACTTCGGAGCGGGCGGCCGGAGCTGCCTGTGAACGGGCGGCCACCGCCTCGGAGTTGGTGGTCTCGTCGTCCCAGCTGCCGGTGGCGGCACCGGTCACCAGGGCGCATCCGAAGACCAATGTCAGAGCAGCCCCGCGGCGAATGCGGCGGGGCCGGACGAACATCAGCGGATCCGGCATGCCGGTGAGTCTAGGACACGCCGCGGCGCCGTACGGAGCATCTCCGTACGGCGCCACTGGAGACACATCACACCTTGAGGTACTTGCGCAGAGCGAAGAAAGCGGCAAGCGCAGGCATCAGCAACCCGATCGCGAGCACCAGCGGAAGCTTGGTCAGCACCGCGTCCCAGCCGATGAAGTTGATGACGTCGATGCGGTCGACGAGCCAGTTGTTCACCAGGAAGTACTGACCGCTGACCAGCAGGAAGCACGCCAGGCCGGCACCGATCAGGCCGGCGATGGCTGCCTCCATGATGAACGGCATCTGGATGTAGAAGCTGGACGCGCCGACCAGCCGCATGATGCCGGTCTCCCGGCGCCGGCTGAACGCCGACACCCGGACGGTGTTGACGATCAGCATCAGCGCAACGACCAGCATCAACCCCATCAGGCCGAGCGCCGCGATGTTCATGCCGTTGAGCAGGTTGAACAGGTTCTCCAGCAGACTCTTCTGGTCCGTGACCTCCTGGACGCCCGGCCGGCTGGAGAAGGCGCTGGAGATCACCTCGAACTTCTGCGGGTCCTTCAACTTGATCCGGAAGGACTCCTGCATCTGGTCCGGAGTGAGGGAGCTGGCCAGCGGCGAGTCGCCGAACTGCTCCTTGTAGTGCTTGTACGCCTGGTCGGCCGACTCGTACTGGACGGTGTCGACGATCGGCATCCTCTTCAGCTCGGAGAGGATCTCGCCCTTCTGGTCCGGTGTGACCGCGCCCCGGCTGCAGTTGGGGTCGGCCTCGGCGTCGTTCTTGTTGCAGAGGAAGACCGAGACGTTGACCTTGTCGTACCAGTAGCCCTTCATCGTGCTCACCTGGTCGCGCATCAGCAGCGAACCGCCGAAGAGGGTGAGCGAGAGGGCTACGGAGATGATCACAGCGAAGGTCATCGTCAGATTGCGGCGGAGGCCGACGCTGATCTCCGAGAGGACGAACTGTGCGCGCATGGTGTCCTTTCACAAACTGGTGGCTCGGCTACGGGCTTCGTTCAGTGCTGGTAGCCGTAGACACCACGCGACTGGTCGCGCACCAGCCGCCCCTTCTCGAGCTCGATGACGCGCTTGCGCATCTGGTCGACGATCTGCTGGTCGTGGGTCGCCATCACGACCGTCGTACCGGTCCGGTTGATCCGGTCCAGCAGCTTCATGATCCCGACGGACGTCTGCGGGTCGAGGTTTCCGGTCGGTTCGTCCGCGATCAGCAGCATCGGACGGTTGACGAACGCCCGCGCGATGGCGACGCGTTGCTGCTCACCACCGGAGAGCTCGCCGGGCATCCGGCCGTCCTTGCCACCGAGCCCGACCAGATCGAGCACCTCCGGGACCGTCTTGCGGATGGAGGCCCGCGGCTTGCCGATCACCTCGAGCGCGAAGGCGACGTTCTCCCCCACGGTCTTG
Source organism: Streptomyces meridianus (assembly GCF_023703325.1). Taxonomy (GTDB): domain Bacteria; phylum Actinomycetota; class Actinomycetes; order Streptomycetales; family Streptomycetaceae; genus Streptomyces; species Streptomyces meridianus. Next base: position 40,976 of record NZ_JAMQGM010000001.1, on the reverse strand, counting down.
TTGGGAAGCAGCCGGAAGTCCTGGAACACGGTGCCCAGCTGGCGGCGCATGTGCGGCACCTTCCAGTTGGACAGCCGCGCGAGGTCCTTGCCCAGCACATGGACCTGTCCGTGACTGGCCCGCTCCTCGCGCAGCAGGAGCCTGAGGAAGGTGGACTTGCCCGACCCCGAGGAACCCACGAGGAAGACGAACTCGCCCTTCCCGATCTCGAGCGAGACGTCCCGGAGCGCCGGGCGGGTCTGCTTCGGGTAGGACTTGGAGACGTTGTCGAATCGGATCACGGCTGCACCACGGTCGACGTGTAGAGGGCACGGGAACAGCGGGCTCCCGTCGGTGAGCGAGACCCTACGCGAAGCCGGGAGAGGAGCGCAGTCGTCGTCCCTGGTTATGCACTTAGTCACGTGACATAACACAGAAATCCAGGACAAAGGTCCCGGCGGGTTACCGCGGGGCACCCGGCGAACCCCACCACGGCGCGCCGAACCCGCCGGAAGCTGGCAGAGTGGAACGAGGGGAACCGCAGCACCTCCCCGAGCGTTGGGCACAGTGAGGAGGAGATCGCATGACGTGCGACCGTCTGGTGTGCGCCAACTGCGCGGCCCCCGTCAACGAGGGCCGGTGCCCGGTGTGCCGGGCCAGCCGGGAGAGGATGCGGCAGGAGGGCGGCCTGTTCGCGGCGCTGTCCCCCGTGGCGCTGGTCGCCCTGCTCGTCCTCATGATCGCGCTCGCGGTGCTGCTCCAGCAGGCCGTCTGAGCGCCGGCACCCACCAGCACGCCGAAGGGGCCCGGAACAGTGTTCCGGGCCCCTCGTCGTGCACTGCGCGGGCTCTCAGGTGCTGCGAGCCCTCACCGGGCCGTTCAGGCCACGGCGCCGCCGCCACGGCTGATCAGGCGCGGCATCAGGCGGAAGCCGATGCCGCCGGCGATCATCGTCGCGGCGCCGACCAGCAGGAACGCGGTCTCGGAAGCGCCGGTCTCCGCCAGCTGCTCCTTCGCCTCGCCCTGCTGGACCGGCTGCGAGCCGGCGCCGTCGGGCTCGGTGCCGACCTCGTCGCCACCGGTGCTCTGGCCCTCTTCGCCGCCGGTGCTGCCGCCGTCGGTCGAGCCGCCGGTGCTGCCGCCGCCGGTGCTGCCGCCGTCGGTCGAGCCGCCGGTGCTGCCGCCGTCGGTCGAGCCGCCGTCGGTGGAGCCACCGTCGGTCGAGCCGCCGGTGTCGCCACCGCCGTTCTCGCCGCCCTCGACGACACCGGCGATGGAGCCGCCGTTGTCGCCGCCCTCGGTCGCGCCGGCGATGGAGCCACCGGTGCCCTCGGTGCTGCCCTCGGTCACGCCGGCGATGTTGCCACCGCCGTTGTCGCCACCCTCGGAACCGCCCTCGGAGCCGCCGTTGTCGCCACCCTCCGTCGCACCGGCGATGTTGCCGCCGTTGTCGCCGCCCTGGGTGACACCCACGATGGAGTTGCCCTCGGTGACACCGGCGATGTTGGCGCCGGTTTCGTCGTTCGCGCCGACCTTGGCGATGCCGAGGTCGAGACCGCTCGCCGAAGCGGCGCCGGCGGCGGTCAGCGACGCACCGGCCGCGATCACCGCACCCGCGGCGATCCGCGCAACGCGGAGCCGTGTCTTCTTGGTCATATGTTCGCTACCCCCAGTAGCTGTTGTCTTGATGGAGCAGCCCGTACTCACGCGGCGAGGCAACGACTGGGAGTTCCTGACGCGGGATCTCGACCCGCCGCCCCCGTTCGCACACGCCTCGGACATGGGCATGCCGCGCGTCAGCTTTTCCACTTTCGGCACCAGCGTCAAGGCCGTTCCGTTCGCATTGCCGCATATACGGTCACTTGCCGGACGCAGAAAGTGTGGACTGTGACATGAACCGTAAGTTCCGCTCCGGCACGACGTATTCGGTCGCCACACACACGACGGCGCCCCACGGTCCGTGCGGACCGCGGGGCGCCGTGAAAACCGAACCTGCCTACTTCTCCTGCTGCTTGCGCCAGCGGATGCCGGCCTCGAGGAAGCCGTCGATCTCACCGTCGAGCACGGACTGCGGGTTGCCGACCTCGAACTCCGTCCTGAGGTCCTTGACCATCTGGTACGGGTGCAGGACGTACGAACGCATCTGGTTGCCCCAGGAGTTGCCGCCGTCGCCCTTCAGCGCGTCCATCTTGGCCTGCTCCTCCTGGCGGCGGCGCTCGAGCAGCTTCGCCTGGAGGACGTTCATCGCTGTCGCCTTGTTCTGGATCTGCGAGCGCTCGTTCTGGCAGGAGACCACGATCCCGGTCGGGATGTGGGTCAACCGCACCGCGGAGTCGGTGGTGTTGACGCCCTGGCCGCCGGGTCCGGACGACCGGTACACGTCCACCCGCAGCTCGGACTCGTCGATCTCGATGTGGTCGGTCTGCTCGACCACCGGCAGCACCTCGACACCGGCGAAGGACGTCTGGCGACGGCCCTGGTTGTCGAACGGCGAGATGCGCACCAGCCGGTGCGTGCCCTGCTCCACGGACAGCGTGCCGTAGGCGTAGGGGCACTGCACGGCGAAGGTGGTCGACTTGATGCCGGCCTCTTCCGCGTACGAGGTCTCGTACACCTCGGTCTTGTAACCGTGGCGCTCGGCCCAGCGGAGGTACATGCGCTGCAGCTGCTCGGCGAAGTCCGCCGCGTCCACGCCGCCGGCCTCGGCCCGGATGTTGACGACCGCCTCACGCGAGTCGTACTCGCCGGACAGGAGGGTGCGGACCTCCATCTCGTCGAGCGCCTTGCGGACGGAGACCAGCTCGCTCTCGGCCTCGGCGAGCGCGTCCGGGTCGTCCTCGCTCTCGGCGAGCTCGAACAGCACCTCGAGATCATCGATCCGGCTGCGCAGCGAATCCGCCTTGCGGACCTCGGCCTGGAGGTGGGAAAGCTTGCTCGTGATCTTCTGTGCCGCCTCCGGGTCGTCCCAGAGGGACGGGGCCGCCGCCTGCTCCTCGAGCACGGCGATGTCGGCCCTCAGCTTGTCGAGGTCCAGGACGGCCTCGATCGACCCCATGGTCGAGGAGAGGGACTTCAGCTCTTCGGATACATCGACGACTGCCACGGGACCAGCCTAACGGCTCCACCCCGCTTCCCTCCCCGCCCCCGGCCACCTTCCTCCCCCACCCCCTCGCCCACCCCTGCGGGGGACGGGTCCCCCGCCCCGGAACGACCTCAGCCAGAGGCGGCGTGGCTGCCCGCGCAGGGGACGGGGCCGGAGGGCTGGGGGTCCTGGACACTTCCGTCTATTTGCGGCCGCCAGCGGCCGTAAATATACGGTCCAGGACCCCCAGCCCCGCAGGTCACGGCCCCGGCACCCCAACGCACCCGCACAGGCCCACCGCCCGGCACCCCGACCCGGTACCCGCACCCCGACCTGGCACCGCAACGCACCCGCACACACCCCGCCGGCCCAGGCCCGACCGGCCCGACCCCGGCACCCCAACCCACCCGCGCAAGCCCGCCGACCCGCACCGCGACCCGCCCCCGCCGCGCACCCGGAACCCGCACACACGCCCCCACGTCACAGCACGAACGCCAGCACCCCCACCACGACGACAAGAGCCGCCGCCAGAACCCCCACCCGCACCCGCCTCATCCGCACCGCCGCCCGATGCCGGGCCGACCCCGGCCGCCGCTGCCCTGCCGCCCGCGGCACCCGCGCCGTCCCCCGCGCCCCACCGGCCAGCTCGTCCGCGCTCGGCACCCGCATGCTCGTATGGGTGTCCCGGTTGGAGTCCGGCGCCGCCCCGTGCACCAGCGGCACCGCGCCGCTCCTGCGCCCCCGGCCGTTGCCACCTCCGTCGACCACGCCACCGACGACCGCGCCACCGGACCCCGCACCCGATCCGTCGAACCCGCCGCCACCGCGCCCCGCCCCGGACCCCCCGGAACGGCCCCCCGCGGGCACGTCCACGGGATCCGGTTCCGGCTCGTCCACCGCGAGCGGCGGCATCCCGGCCAGCTCCGGCAGGATCTCCCGCAGCCGGCCCGCCATCTCCGCAGCCCGCAGCCGCGACGCCGGCGACTTCGCCAGGCACTGCACCAGGAGGTGCCACAGCTCGTCCGGCACACCGGGCAGCGGCGCGACGCTCTCCGTCACATGCCGCCGCAGCACCGCACCCGGATGTCCGCCGCCGAAGGGCGTGAATCCGGCGAGCAGTTCGTAGAGCACCGTCGCCAGGGCGTAGATGTCGACGGACGCGCGGGCCGGCAACCCCTCGACGATCTCCGGCGCGAGGTAGTCGGGCGTGCCCAGGATGTGGCGCGGCTGCGAGCGGCCCCCCGCCGCCCCGGCCGGCTCCGCCCCGCCACGAACCGCCCGCGTGCGCCGCGAGGAGTCGACGAGCCGGGCGATGCCGAAGTCGGTGAGCAGTGCGGGATGGGATCGCCCCGGCCCCAACGCGCCCTGCATGTCGAGCAGGATGTTCTCGGGCTTGACGTCCCGGTGGACGACGCCGGCGGCGTGCGCCGCGGCCAGACCGTCCGCGACGTCCGCGACGACGGCCACCGCCGCCTCGGGAGCGAGCCGGCGCTCCCGCTCGAGCCGGGTGCGCAGGTCCGTGCCCCGGACGAGGTCCATGACGAGCGCCAGGTCCGCGCCGTCCACCACCAGGTCACGGACACCGACGACGCGAGGGTGGTCGAGGCTGAGGAGGACCGTGCGCTCCTGCACGAACCGGCCGACGAGCTCCTGGTCGGACGCGAGGTCCTCGCGCAGCAGTTTGATGGCGGCGGGCCCGTCGGGGCCCTCGCCCAGCCACACCGTGCCCACGGACCCGCGTCCCAGGATCTGGTGGGCGGTGTACCGGCTACCGATCTTGCGTGCCAAGGCTGCTCCGACGTGTTGTGCCCCGGGACCCGTGCTCGGGCCCCTGCCCGCCGGGTGGTTCGAGGGTGGTCCTCGGCGGATGATCCCGGGGGGCCGGTGTAGGCGACAAAACTACGCCGCTGCCCGGGGCGCTCAGCACCGGACCACGTCAACTGTCACTTCTGCGCGGGATTTCGACCCGGTGGCAGTCGGAAAAACGTCGAACTCGCCCAATGATGCGACCGGTTCGGGCGACGTTCGGTCAACGGGCTTTCGGAAGCGACGCGTCGGGGCCGGGTGCCTCCCCGTGCAGGAGAGGGCCCCGGCCCCGATCGGCAGGTCGGCGGGCGCCCGGCGCCCGCGCGGGACTACTGCCCGCCCAGGTTGCCGCCGCTGCCCGAGCCGCTGCCCGGCGACGTCTCGCCGAGCTCGGAGAACCAGTCGCCGACCGAGTCGATCCAGTCGGTCGTCGCCACCCAGAAGCTCTTGCCCTCGGCGACCCATTCCGGGAGCGGGGTGAGTTCCCAGATCAGCCAGGCGGCCACGATGAACACCACGATCGTGAACAGGCAGCCCTTCAGGCACCCCAGCCCCGGGATCCGCATCGGGCTGGCACTGCGCCGCGGTTCCCGGCGCGGCTCGCGCCGCGGCGGCTGGGGCTCGTAGCGGCGCGGCGGCGGCTGGCGCCGACGGGGCTCGGCCGGCGGGTAGGGGGCGGGCGGACGGCCGCCCTGCCGCCCGTACGGCGCCTGCTGCGGCGCAGGGCGCGAGGGCCGGCGGCGCAGCGGGTCCTCGCTCGGGTCGAGGTACTGGATCTGGGTCTGCTCGGCCCGGTCGCGGGCCGCGGCCATCTGGTTCTGCCAGGGGTGGTCGCCGTCCTGGCCCGGGGGGCCGGGCGGCACCGGCGGCATCGCCCGGGTGGGGTCGGTGGCGCCCGCGGCACCGGCGGCTGCACTGCCGTGCGGCATGTACTGGGTGGCGTCCCCGTTGGCCATGGTGGTGGCCGACGGGTCGTACGCCGGGGCACCTCCGTGCGGCAGGAACTGCGTGGGATCCGCGTCGGCGTCCGGGACCGGCGCCGGGTCCGGTGCGAGCAGCGCGGCGACACCGAAGGCGGCCTCCGCCTCGGCCGGGGAGGCGTGCACGCCCACCCCCGCGGCGACCGCGCGCAGGCCCCGGGCGAGGTTCTCGGCGCTCGGCCGCTCCTCGGGACGCTTGCGCAGGCAGCGCTCGATGACCGTCCACAGCGGCTCGGGAACGGTCGTGGGGCGGCGGGGCTCCTCACTCAGGTGGCGCTGCAGCACCTCGAGGGCCGTCGCTCCCGCGAACGGCGGGCGCCCCGTGACGAGTTCGTACAGCAGGATCCCGGCGCCGTAGATGTCGACGGCCGACGTCTGCGGCCTGCCCTCCGCGGACTCCGGGGCGACGTAGGCGGGGGTGCCGACGAACTCCTGGGTGCGGGTCAGTCCCGGCGAGTCCGCCAGCCGGGCGATACCGAAGTCGGTGAGCATCGGGTGCAGCGGACCGCCCTGGTGCAGGCCCGCCAGCAGGACGTTGGCCGGCTTCAGGTCGCGGTGGACGACGCCGTCGGAGTGGCTGGCGGCGAGCGCGTCGGCGATCTGCGCGGTGAGGAAGGAGGCGTCGACCGGCGAGAACGGGCCGTTGTCGCGCAGGTGACGCTGGAGGTCCGGGCCGTCGATCAGGTCCATGACGAGCGCGAGGAGATCGCCCTCGACGACCAGGTCGCGCGTCCGCACGATGTTGGGGTGCGTGAGCCGGAGCAGCACGGAACGCTCGCGCAGGAAGCGCATCACGACGTCCGCGTCGTTCGCCAGCTCCTCCTTGAGGACCTTGATGGCGACGGTCTCTCCGGGCTGCCCGGCCACTGCGGCCTCGGCGCCTGCTGTCTCCCGCTGGCGAGCCCGCCACACGGTGCCCGTGGCTCCGCGTCCGAGCGGCTCCTCGAGCAGGTACTTGCTGCCTACCGGCCGCACGTCATGCGCTCCCTGGTCCGTTGGGGGTGGGTGCTGTCGATGGGGCCCGCCGGGCTTGCGATCCGCCCGGTCCGGGACAGAGGGCCCCGAGGGGGTGCCCGGCGGAGCCTCTCCGATCCGCAAAAACCCGCCGCGCACCCCCTACCCGTCCGCCCCACTGTAATGCCGCTCCGGTGTCAACACCCGGGCCGCGGACCGGGGGACCCCTCCGCCGCGGGTTTCGGCGCGGGCGGACGGCGCACCCGGGGGGCCGTCCGGGAGGTGCTGTTCACAGCGCACTCGGGTGGGCGGCCGGCCGGGGCCTGGCGTGCCCCCAGCCGACCGGTGAAGATCGTCCTGTGGCGGGAACGGGGCGCGACGGGCGTCACAGGTGCGAGGATGCACCCCGGCACGCGAGCGGCGGGCGGCGGGGGCCCACGCGCGCCGTGCCGGCCTGTACGCGCCGAAGCGCCGTGCACGCTGGGGGGAGATCTGCGCCAGACGCCGCCTCCCTGTCGGGCACCCGAACAGGAAGGGACCGTTCACGGCCATGCAGATCCGGCTGACCGTCCTGGGACCGCTGGGCGGTTCCGTCGCCGACGTGCTCGTCACGGCTCCGGCCGGCACCCCGCTCGCGGCGGTGGCGAGCGACCTGGCGGCCTCCGTCGCAGAAGCCGCGGCGTCGTCGGGAACCGTGGTGCTGTACGCGGGAGGCGAGCGGCTCGACATCCAGCGTTCCGCCCTGGGCGAGCCGCCGCTGGTGGACGGAGCGGTGCTGTCGCTGGGCGCCCCCGCCGTACCCGGCCGGCACCCCGGGGTGGCCCCCGAGACCGGCTCGCGGGCCTGCGCCCAGCTCCATGTCATGTCCGGGCCGGACGCGGGCGGGGTGCACCTGCTGCACGGCGGTGAGATCCGTATAGGGCGTTCCGGCGAAGCGGACGTGCCGCTCGACGACCCCGACGTGTCCCGGCTGCACTGCACCGTGGCCGTGGGCGAGGACGGCCGGGTGACCGTCACCGACCTGGGGTCGACCAACGGCACCACTCTGGACGGGGAACCGGTCGGCGGGCGTCCGGAGCCGGTGCGGCCGGGCGGTCTGGTGCGCATCGGCGAGTCGGTGCTGCGTCTGCATCCCGCCCCGGACGGCACCGGCGGGGATCCCGGTGCGGGGCCGATACCACGGACGATGGCCGCCGTCGCCGACGGCGAGGGCCATCTGCGGATCGAGCGCGCGGGGCGACAGGCGGGTCTCCCGGCCGGTGCAGCCACGGAACACACCGGACCGGAGCAGAGCGGACGGGAGCGGACCGGGCCGGAGACCGCCGGGCTGCCCGGGGGCAGCGGCGCCGCCGGCGGGGGCCCGGCCGCGGGGGGACCGGCCCGTGATCATCCCGCCGACGGCGGCCCGGGACAGGAAGCCCGGCGGGGACTCGGGGTCAGCGCCTGGGCCCGGTGGCTGACCGCCGGGCGCGCCGGTGTCCGCCCGGGGAACGGGCCCGGCGGACCCGCCGCCCCGGACGTCGCCGCAACCCTGCTCGAGCGCTGGCCGGACCCCGCCACCGTGCTGCTGACCGTGCTCGGCCCCGGCCGCCGGCTCTGGGAGCGGGACGCCGCGCACGACGACGCGATGGTCGTCCGGCTCGGCACCGCGCACCGCTCCTCCGAAGCCCTGCCCGCCCCGGTCACCGTCGGGCTGCGCCAGGCCGGTTCGCTCGGCCTGGCCGGACCGCGGGCCAGGCTCACCGGACTGGCCCGCTCGGTGGTGGCCCAACTGGCCGCGCTCCACTCGCCCGGCACCCTGGAGATCGTCCTGATCGACGCCGGGAGCGCAGAAGCCGGCGGGGAACGCCCCGCCGAGTGGTCCTGGCTCGGCTGGCTCCCGCAGGTGCGGCCCTCCCACGGCCAGGACTGCCGGCTCCTGTTCGCCCGCGACCGCGAACAGGCGGAGGCACGGGTGGCGGAGCTGGTGCGGCGGCTCGACGACGGTCCGCTGGGCCCGGGCTGGGCCGACGCCGGCCGCGCGGCGGTCGCCGAGGCATCGGCCGCGCACAGGGGGCCGTACAGCCTGGTGATCGTCGACGGCGACCCCGGCACGCCCGCCTTGCGGACGACCCTGCGCCGGATCGCCGCGAACGGCCCCTCCGCGGGGGTCCATCTGCTTTGCCTGGCCGAGACACCGGCCGCCTCACCCGCCTCCCCGGTCTCGGCGACGTTCGACGCGGCCCGGCAGGCGTCCCCCGCTTTCGGGTCCTGCGGTGCCGTGGCGATGCTGAGCGGGGACGTGGCGACGGCGCTGCGCGTGCTGATGCCCTGGCCGTCGTCCGGCGACGTCGGCGCCACGGCCCCGGGCGACCTGGCCGGCCCGGTGGTCGGCAACGGCGTGGTGGCGACGGTCGACGCCGTCTCCCCGGCCTGGGCCGAGCGGTTCGCGCGGGCACTGGCGCCGCTGCGCGCCGCCGAATCGGGCGCGTCCTCCGGCGGCACGTCGCGGCGGGTGGCCACGACCCTGCCGCGCACGGCACGGCTTCTCGACGAACTGGGGCTGGCGCGCGCCACCCCCGCGTCGCTGACCGCCCGCTGGGCGGAGGCCGACGACGGCCCGGCCGAGCGCCGAAGGCTGCACACGGTCCTCGGTGCGGGACCGCACGGGCCGCTCACGGTCGATCTGGCCGCGGAAGGACCGCATCTGCTCGTCGAGGGCGGCCCCGGCACGGGCAAGACGGAGTTGCTGCGCGCCCTGGCGGCGTCGCTGGCGGCCGGGGACCGGCCCGACCGGGTATCGCTCGTCCTCGTGGACGGCCGCGGGGCGGGCTCCGCAACCGTGCCCGAACCGCGGAGCAGCGAGGGCCGCGGCGAGAGCGGGCACGGCGCGCCGGAGGCCGACGGACTGCGGCCGTGCACCGACCTCCCGCACGTCTCGACGCATCTGACCAGCACGGACCCGGTGCGCATGCGGGCCTTCGCGCAGTCCCTCACCGCGGAGTTGAAACGGCGCGCCGAGCTGCTCGGCGACGCCGGCCACGACGCCCGGCCCGCCGCCGTCCGCCCGGAGAAGGCCGCGCGGGTCGTCACGCCCCGCCGGGCCGGGGACGACACCGGCCTCCCGCTGCGGGCCGGCACCGCAGCAGGATCCGGCTCGGCCCGGCCGGTGCCCGGCAGCAGCGCGGCCGCATCGGACGGGATGCCGCGTCTCGTGGTACTGGTCGACGACTTCGACGCCCTGGTGGACCCCGCCCTCGGCAGCACCGGCCGACCGGCCGCGGGGTCGGTGGTGCGGGCGCTGGAAGCCGTGGCCCGCGACGGTGCCGGGCTCGGGGTGCATCTGATCGCCGCATCGGGCCACCCGGAGCGGACGGCGCAGACCGCCGCCGCACAACGGGCCGGCCTGTGCATCCGCCTGGAGGTGCTCCCCCAGGAGGAGTCGCCCCGGGCCGGCACTGCGGCCCACGACACGGCAACCCGGGCGGGCCGCGGGCTGCTGATTTGCCGCGGCGGCAGGACGACACCGTTCCAGACCGGGCGGGTCAGCGGACGGATCCCACGGACGTCCACCCTGCGGCCGACGGTCGTCCCCCTGGACTGGGACCGGGCCGGCGACCCGCCCGCCCGCCGGCCGCTGCGGGAACTGGGAAACGGCCCGACCGACCTGGCACTGCTGGCCAGCGCCATGCAGCGGGCCGCGCTCACGGCGGACGCCCAGGCGTCCCCACCGCTCGGCTGAGGCGCGCCCCGGCCGGAGCCGGGCGGCGCCGTCCGCACGCCCGGGCAGGGCCGGTGTCAGTTCCGGACGAACAGGTTCAGCCGGGCGCCGCGCGTGCGCTCCTCGCGTTCGCTGTGGAAGTCGGCGAGCAGGGCCTCCTTGGCCCGCTCCCCGGCCGGCCGGCGGCCGGTGGCCCGCTCGGTCCCGGCACCCTCCAGGACCCACACCCTGCGCACGTCGGCCATGGCGGCGTGCAACCGCTCCGGGGCCAGCTCGGTGCCGTAGAGGGTCCCGGAGCGGGCGGGTGAGCGGTCCAGGGCAACGTCGTCGAGCCCGGCGAAGGCGTCCGGATAGGCGACGGCCGCCTTCCGCCGGTCGCCGCCCAGGAAGAGGATCGCGTCCCGCGGTTCGGCCGACCGCTGCACGAGCCGTGCGACGGCCCGCTGGTCGTCCGGCCGGCTCTCCGGCGAGCGCAGGTACAGATGGGTGCCGAACTGCCCGCCGAAGGTGAACGCCACCAGCAGCGCGGCCGTCAACGGCATCGCGACGGCCCACGGGGTGACGGCATCGGCCATCCGCTCGATGCCCGCCGCGACCAGCAGGCAGAAGCCCGGCAGCGCGAACAGCACGTACCGCTCGGCGTACACCGGATGCAGCTGCGACACGGCGAAGAGCAGCGCGGGAGGCAGCACCAGCAGCGGCAGCGCCAGGACGGGGACGGTCAGTCCCGGGATCGGGCCCTCGTCCCGGCTGCGGCGGCGGGTGAGCAGCGCACCGATCGCGAACACCACGGTCGGGAGGGCGACCCACCCCGACGGGCCGGCGAAGGCACGCACCAGCTCGGTGAAGGCCGGCCAGCCCGGCGCCGCCCAGTCGGAGGGCCCCGCCTGTCCGCGGGCCGTCCACATCACCGGGGCGGCCACGAGGCAGGCGAACGCGGCGGCCATCACCCAGCGGAGCCACAGGCACGCAACGGCCCGCACCAGCAGGAGGGTGGCCGCGTGGGCGAAGAGCAGCAGCAGCGCACTCGGGTGGAGCAGACCGGCAACCGCGACGACCGCCGCGTAGCCGCACCACCAGCGGTCCTCGTCCTCCTCGCAGCCCCGGATCAGGAAGTACGTCGCAGCGGTCGCACAGGCCGTGACCAGGGCGTACTCGTGGGCCTGCTGCGCGTAACGGCTCACGGCCGGGACGACCGCGAACAGCATGCCCGCGGCCAGCCCCACCATCGGCGCGGCCAGCCGGGTGCCGATCGCGGCCACCAGGGCCGCGGCCAGGCCCATCGCGGCCACCGAGGGCAGCCGGAGCACCAGTTCGTCCGGCCGCAGCGCGAGCAGCCCCTGCATCAGCAGGTAGTACGGCCCGTGGACCGCGTCGGTCTGACTCGCCAGCTGCCACAGCTCGCCCGGGCTGCGCCGGGCGGCGGCCCAGGTCGCGGTCTCGTCACCCGACAGGCCCCGGCTGCCCAGACCCCAGAGGCCGAGGGCCACGGCGGTGAGCGCGGGCAGCAGCACGGTGATCGCACTCGCCGGGCCGGACAGGGGCGTCCCCCGGCGCTGTGGAAGCTGCAGCTGCGTGGTGACCAAGAGTCCTCCTCGTGGCTGGCCCCCCGGGGGACGGCCCCCTGTCTTGGTTCGGCAGCCGGACCCGGCCGCTTGACCGCAACAGGCAGATTTCTCATGGTTCGGACAAGAATGGGATGACCTGAGCGAATCCGGGTCGCCGTCCTCCCGGACGGCAAGCGCCCGGCGCCCCCACGGAAACCCGGTCGACGCGCCATGGACGAAGCACCGCCGGAATGGGCCGGCTCCGCCGCGACAGCGCAGGTCAGTGTGATCGTGATCGGCTTCGACGACGCCGACCGCATCGCCGACGCCGTCCTCTCCGCGCTGCGCCAGGGCCCGTGCGTCGCCGAGGTCGTGGTGATCGACGACGGTTCCGGCGACGGCACCACCGACGTGCTGATGGGACTCGCCGAGCGCTACGCGCGCATCCGTGTGGTCCACCGGGCGGCCAACAGCGGCGGTTGCGGAACCCCACGCAACGACGGACTGATGCACGCCTCGGCCCGTTACGTGATGTTCCTCGACAGCGACGACGTGCTGCCGCCCGGCGCCGTGAACTCCCTCGTCTCGGCGGCCGCACGGCACCGCGCCCAGGTCACCGCCGGCCTGTGCATCCGCCGCGAACTGCCGCACGGCCGGGACGTGCCCTGGCAGCGCGCTCTCTTCCTGCGCGAGGCGGTGTACGACTCCCCCGACGACCAGCCGCGCCTGGTCCGCGACACCCTCTGCGTCAACAAGCTGTACGACCGCGCGTTCCTCGCCCGGCACGCCGTCACCTTCCCCGAAGGGGACTTCCGCTACGAGGACTTCGTCTTCACCGCCCGGGTGCTGGCGGCGGGCCCACGGATCGCGCTGATCCCCGCGCCCGTCTACATCTGGCACGTGCGGCGGGACGCGGCCGAACCGTCGATCTCCCTCGACCGCGGCACCCTCGGCAACTGGCGCAACCGGCTGGAGGCGCACCGCCGGTCCGTCGAGATCCTCGAGGGAGCCGGGCGCAGCACGCTCACCCGGGCCGCCCGGACCAAGTTCCTCGACCACGACCTGCGGATGTACACCCGCGAACTGGGCAGCCGCAGCCCGGATTTCCGCAACGACTGGTGGCGGCTGACCCGGGAACACCTCGCTGCCTTCGACGAGGCCGACCTGCTCGCCGCCCGCGCCCCCGCCCGCTGGATCGCCCGCGTCGTCACCGCCGCCGAGGAGCCGCGGGACCTGGTGCGCCTGGCCGAGCTGGCCAACCGCCCGGCCCGGCTGCTCCCGCCCTACGTCCGGGTGGCGGGCCGGCCCGTCTGGGACACCGATCTTCCCCAGGTGGAACTGGACCGGATCGACACCAAGCCGCTGTACCGGCTGCCCGTGACGATCGACGCCGAGCCCCGGGCGGGTGCCCGTACCCGGCTGCACGTCCGCGTGCACGACCTCTACGGCCGCCTGCTCCGGGCACGCCCCGCATCCGTCGACATCGAGCTGCGCCACCGGGAGGACGGGCGGCTCGGCCAGGTCCGCGACGCGTGCCTGAACGGGAACGGAAATTCCTGGACGGCCGAGGCGATCCTGGACCTGGACGCGCTCGCACCGGCCGGGGCGGCCCGCCCGGAGGTGTGGGACGTACGGGTCCGGCTGCGCTGCGCCGACGGCTCGTCGCTCTACACCGCCGCCCGCGCCGGCGGCCCCGGGCTGCGGCGCACGGCTGCGGTCAGCCGCCGGCACGGCCTGCTGCTCGTCCAGCCGTACGCCACCTCCGGCGGTTCGCTGGCGCTGCGGGTCGCGAGCGGGCCGAGGCCGGCCGCCGGTGTCGCAGCCGACCGGCTGCTGCGGCGGCGGGAGCGCCGCAGCCGGGAGGCCCGGCGCACGCGGTGGCCCCGGCGCGCCCAGCGGTCTCAGCGCTCGAGGAAGGCGAAGAGGTCCTCCCACCGGCGGACGATCTCCGCGGTCGAGTAGCGCCGCACGTTCTGCCGGGCCAACACCCCCATCCGGTCCCGCAGCTCCTGGTCGGCCATCAGCACCCCCAGCTGCCGGGCGAGTTCGGTCGTGTTGCCCGGCGTCGCCAGCAGCCCGTCCTCCCCGTCCCGGACGATCTCCCGTACGCCGGGGGCGCAGTCGAACGCGACACAGGGAACGGCGGTCGCCATCGCCTCCATCAGCGCCAGCGGGAAGCCCTCCCCCCGCGAGGACTGCACGAACACCGAACCGCCGCGCAGCGCACCGGGCACGTCGTCCGTGCGCCCCATCCAGTCCACGCCGGCGTCCAGGCCGAGTGCCGTGCACCGCGCCTTCAGCATCTCCTCGTCCTCACCGGAGCCGTAGATGCGAAGCCGCCAGCCGGGAAAGCGCGGCGCGGTCTGCGCCCAGGTGTCGAGCAGCATGTCGATCCCCTTCTGATCGTGCAGCCGCCCGATGCTGATCACCACCTTCTCCGTGCGCTGCGACGCGACCTCCGGCATGAAGGGCAGGGGGTTCGGCATGCAGCCGACGTTGTCCAAACCCCTGCGGATCCACCGGTCGGCGTCCTCCCGGGTGAGGAGCAGCAGCCGGTCGGCGTCCGGGTAGTACCGCAGGATCCGGCCGAACCGCGAGGAGCCCCGGGAGTAGTCGTACGACTCGTGGCTCATGCCGATCACCGTGAGTCCCCCGGTGTCGGCCGACCGCACCCACTCCATCGCCCACACCTGGGTGACGATCACGACCCCGCCGGGCCGGGCGGTGCGGAACAGCGCGCTCAGCCGGTCCACCTGCTCGCGCATGCCCGCCTCGCGGACCCTGCGACGGTGGCGCACGGCCGGATCGAGCAGCCCTCGCAGCCCGCGCTCCGGACCGGCCGGCGGCGGGCGGGTTCCGTACAGGGTCGTCATCGGGTACGGCGGCTCGCCGCCCAAGTCCTGCGGCACCTCGGAGGGCGCGATGCCGACCAGGTGCACCCGGTGCCCCCGGGCGAGGAACAGGCGGGCCATCTGGTGCGACCAGCTGGTCACACCGCCCAGCTCGTCGACGCTGTTGGACACGAGGAACACATCCCGGCAGACCTGAGCGCGCCGCGCGTCACCCGTGCGCCGCGCGTCCGTACCGGCGCCGTTCATGCCGGGCCCCCCGGTGCGGTGCCGCGCTTGAGGGCGATCAGCTCGACGACCCGCCGGGCCGCGTCGCCGCGGTCGTACTCCCCGAACTCCGCGACGAACCGCTGCCGGGCCTCTGCGTACACCGGCCCCGCCGACTTGAGGTCCGCGACGGCCGCGAACAGCTCCTCCTCGGTCTCCGCGACCGGCCCCGGTGCCTTCAGGCGCAGGTCGAAGTAGGTACCGCGGCTCTCGCCCGCGTACGCGTCGTAGTCGTGCGCGAAGAAGATCATCGGCCGGTCCAGCAGCGCGTAGTCGAACATCAACGACGAGTAGTCCGTGATCAGCCCGTCCGCGAGCGCGAGCAGCGGGGTGACGTCGTGCTGCGACGTCACGTCGACGACCTTGCCGCGCAACCCGGGCGGCAGCACGACCCGGTTGAGGTAGTGCGCCCGCACGAGCAGGGTGATCCGGTCGCCGAAGCGGCGTGCGAACGCCTCAAGGTCGAAGCCCGGTTCGAAGTTCCGCACCTTGCCGGACGCGTCTGCCCGAAACGTCGGCGCGTACAGCAGCACCATCCGGTCGTCCTCGATGCCGAGCTCGGCAGCGAGCGGTCCGCGGCTGCGCGCCCCCGTCAGCTCCTCGCGGCGGCGCTCGGCGACCAGCGGATCGTTGCGCGGATAACCGGTGCGCACCGGCACCCCGCTGCGCAGCCGGAACGCCGCGGCGAGCGTGCGCACGTCGTGCTCCGAGCGGACCAGGAAATGGTCGAACCGGTCCAGCACCCGCTGATGCGCCTCCTGCGCCGGCCGGGTCATCATCCTCAGCCGCGGCTCGTCGAACCCCATGCGCTTGAGCGCCGAGCCGTGCCAGGTCTGGATGTAGGTGGTCCGCGAGCGCTTGGCCAGCTTCAGCGGAAAGCCCTGGTTGTCGATCCAGAAGTCGGCCCGGGCGAGGGCGAGCAGATACCGCCATCCCCAGCGGCGTACCAGAACGGCGTCGCGGGGGAAGCCGTCGGCGCTCCGACCCGCGTACGACCACACCCCCTCGAACGGCACGCCCAGGTGGCGCAGTTCCTCGTAGACCGCTCGCGGGCTGTCGCTGTACTGCTTGCCGAGATGGCTCTCGAAGACGATCAGACCGGGCCGGACCGGCAGGCGGCAGAACAGCCGGTGGTACACCCCGATCTTCGTCGGACCCGAGTTCATCCTCCGCCTGACCTGCCGCGCCCCGCGCAGCCCGCGCTTGGCGAGGCTGCCGGGACGTCCCGTGACCAGCCCGCCGATGGACCGCGTCGCACGGCTCGCGACGGCGCCCTCGGCGACCAGCCGGAAGGCCAGGTGCCCGCGCCGGGACACCTCGGGCAGCAGATGGTCGGCCACCAGCCGGGTGAGCCGCGGGCGGACCGGCAGCGACCGGGCGCCGTCGAGGTCCACCCCGTCCACGCTGATCCGGGTGCGGAGCCGGGTGCCGTCGACATCCAGCACGAGGCGGACGTCCCAGACCGCGTCGATGACGCCGAGCGGCCGCAGACCGTGCGTCAGACCGGCTGCGGCCTCCCACTCGAGGTACCGGTCCCCCCAGCGCAGGGCGGTCAGCGGGAAGCAGTGGACGGTGCGCAGCCCCTTGCGGCGGGGGCGGAACTCCAGCCGCCCGCGCAGCCGCGCGGAGCGGGCGATGCGGCCGAGCGGGTTGACGACGTTCCCGGCGAGCCGCAGCGTGCCGCGCCCGTCGTCGCCGTAGGACGTCAGCCGGTTGCGCAGGAAGAGCCGCTCCAGCGGGCCCGTGTGGTAACCGGCATCGGTGACGTCGAGGACCGCGCGCCCCTCCGGATCGTCGAGATGCTCCGCGCACCAGTAGACGCGTCCGTTCCGCTCGACGAGCGGCGAGGAGAGTTTGGCCCGGTTCGCCAGCGTGTCCGCGGCGGGCAGCAGGTTGTCCCAGTCCTGCTTCCGCAGCAGGTACGCGCAGATGGCGTGGACGGGCTCGGCGGCGGCGTACGCGGACGGGTCGACGCCGTCGAGGTAGCCGGCGGCGAGTTCGGCGAAGCGCCGCCGGTACTCCGCGTCGAGCAACGGCAGGTCCCGCAGGTGGAGCACCAGGTCGTGCTTGAGGAACTTGACGTCCTTGTGGAACTTCAGGTCGCTCAGCCGCTGCTGCTCCAGCAGCTCGTCGATGCGCCGGTGGATCTCCATCCGGTGGGCGAAGTTGGCGATCTCGTGGCGCCGGTTGCTGATGGACCGGGCGGCGGCGTCGCCGTTCTCGACGACGTTCCAGAAGTAGACGCGGTTGGGGATCAGGGCGATGCGGCGGGCGGCGAGGTACGCCCGGGCGGAGAACAGCAGGTCCTCGTAGTGGATGCCGACCGGGAACCGCAGGTCGCGCTCCAGCAGGAAGTCCCTGCGGTAGCACTTGTTGGTGGACAGGGTGTCGAAGACGAGCAGGTCGGGCAGTTCACCGATCGACTCGAGCACCTGGCTGTGCCGGTAGAGCCACGGGTACCACTCGACCTTCTTGCCGTGCCGGTTGGCGACATGCACCCGGACACACAGCCCGGACACGAGGTCGGCCTCGGTGCGCTCGGCCGCCTCGAGCAGGTTCCGGCAGGCGTTGCGCTCCAGTTCGTCGTCACTGTCGAGGAACATCACGAAGCTGCCGCGGGCCTCGGCGATACCCCGGTTGCGGGGCGCTCCGCAGCCGCCGCTGTTCTCCGGGAGCCGGAAGACCCGGACCCGGCCGGGGTGCTCGGCGGCCAGCGCCCGGGCCGTCTCGTACGTGCCGTCTGTGCTGCAGTCGTCCACGACGACGGCCTCGACGCCGTGCAGGGTCTGTTCCAGGACCGAGCGCACGGCGGTGGGCAGCCGGGCCGCGTCGTTGTAGGCGATCACGACCACCGAGACGTCCGGGCCCGCTGCCGGTCCGCGCATCGTGTTCATCAGCACCTCCGCGCAGCACCGGACACATTTGCGACACATCAGAAACTACCGCCGATACCTCGCCGGCGGCGTCCGGAGCGCCGCCCGCGCGAGCGGTGGCCCGTGACGGGGCGGGGCGGCCGGCGTCCGCGGCCCGCTGGTCCGTTCGGGTGACGAACGGGTGGGTCCGGCCCACCCGCAAACGCCGCGGGGCGGCCCGGAGCCGGTGCGCTCCGGGCCGCCCCGCGGCAGACTCGACGGGACCCCGCGACCCGCGTCAGAGGTGGGTGCGCAGCAGCGTCCGCATCGTCCGCATGGCCACCGACAGATTGGCCAGGTCGAAGGAGTCCGAGTTCTGGATCTCCTCCAGGGTTCCCCGGGCCCGGCCCAGGATCGCCGCGTTGCGCTGCTCCCAGGTCTTGAACCGCTCCTCGGGCGTCGAGCCCCCGTTGGCCGCCGAGAGGACGTCCGACGTCAGCGCCGCGTGCACCGCGTACAGATCCTCGCGGATCGAGGCGCGGGCCATCGACTGCCAGCGGTCGGCGCGGGGCAGCTCGATGATGCGGTCCATCAGCCGGCTGATGTTCAGCCGGTCGGCCAGGTCGTAGTAGACCTCGGCGACCTGCAGCGGCGCCTTGTCCGACCGGTCGGCGATGGCCACGATGTCGAGCGTCGGGAACGAGGTCGAGAAGCCCGCGACCCGCTGGGCCAGGTCCTCGGGCACCCCTGCGCCGAGCAGTTCGTCGACGATGCCCTGGAACCACTCGAGGTCGGAGCCCTTGAGCAGCTTCGGCAGCTGGGTCCGCACCTCCTCGACCCGGTCGGTGAAGAACTCCACCGTCTCGGCGAGCTGAAGCGGCTGCGGCCGGTTGTTCAGCAGCCAGCGGGTGCCGCGCTCGACCAGCCGCCGCGAGTGCAGCCGGATCCGGGTCTGTACGTCGGCCGCGACCCGGTTGTCCAAGGCCTCGACGGCGTCCCAGATGTCGGCCAGCCCGAAGATCGTGCGGGCCGCCGTCTGGGCGCGCACGATCTCCTCCGTGGAGGCTCCGGTCTCCTCGCGCATCCGGTGCAGGAACGTGGTGCCCGCCGTATTGATCGTGTCGTTGACCAGCACCGTCGTCACGATCTCGCGGCGCAGCGCGTGCCCGTCCAGCTGCTCGGGGAACCGCTCCGCCAGCGCCTTGGGCGAGTACGCCCGCAGCAGCCGCTCCAGGTACGGGTCGTCCGGCAGCTCGGTGGCGATCACCTCGTCGGCCGTGGTGATCTTGACGTAAGCCAGCAGGACGGCGAGCTCGGGCCCGGTCAGCCCGCGCCCGGCGCTCAGCCGCTCGCGGATCTGCCGGTCGGTCGGCAGGAACTCGAGCTCCCGGTCGAGCCGCCCCTCGCGCTCGAGGCTGCGCATCAGCCGCTGCTGGGCGTGAAGGAGGCTGGCGGCCTGGGTCTCGGAGTTGGCGAGGGCGACGTTCTGCGCGTAGTTGTTGCGCAGCACGAGCTCGCCGACCTCGTCGGTCATGTCCGCGAGCAGCTTGTTGCGCTGCTTGACGGTGAGGTCGCCGTCGGCCACCACCGAGTTCAGGAGGATCTTGATGTTCACCTCGTGGTCGGAGGTGTCCACGCCCGCGCTGTTGTCGATGGCGTCGGTGTTCACCCGGCCGCCGGTGCCGTCGGGACCGCCGCAGCCGGCGAACTCGATGCGGCCGAGCTGGGTGAGGCCCAGGTTGCCGCCCTCGCCGACGACCTTGACGCGCAGGGCCCGGCCGTCGACGCGGATGGCGTCGTTGGCCTTGTCCCCGACATCGGCGTGGCTCTCCTGCTCGGACTTCACGTAGGTGCCGATGCCGCCGTTCCACAGCAGGTCCACAGGGGCCTGGAGGATGGCCTTCATCAGGTCGGCCGGTGTCATCTTGGTTACCCGCGAGCCGATCCCTAGCGCCGCCCGGATCTGCGCGTTGATCGTGATGGCCTTGGCACTGCGCGGGAAGACGCCACCGCCCTGCGACAGCAGGGAGGTGTCGTAGTCCGCCCAGGAGCTGCGCGGCAGGTCGAAGATCCGGCGGCGTTCGGCGTACGAGCGAGCGGCGTCCGGGACCGGGTCGATGAAGATGTGGCGGTGGTCGAACGCTGCGACCAGGCGGATGTGCTCGGAGAGCAGCATGCCGTTGCCGAAGACGTCGCCGGACATGTCGCCGACGCCGACGACCGTGAAGTCCTGGGTCTGGGTGTCGTGGCCGAGCTCGCGGAAGTGGCGCTTGACCGACTCCCAAGCGCCGCGTGCGGTGATGCCCATGCCCTTGTGGTCGTAGCCGGCCGACCCGCCGGAGGCGAAGGCGTCGCCGAGCCAGAAGTCGTAGGCGACGGCGACCTCGTTGGCGATGTCGGAGAAGGTGGCGGTGCCCTTGTCGGCGGCGACGACCAGGTACGTGTCGTCCTCGTCGTGGCGCACCACGTCCTTCGGGTGCTGGACCTCACCGGCGACGAGGTTGTCCGTGATGTCGAGCAGGCCCGAGATGAACGTCTTGTAGCAGGCGACGCCCTCGGCGAGCCAGGCGTCGCGGTCCACGGACGGGTCCGGGAGCCGCTTGCCGACGAATCCGCCCTTGGCGCCGACGGGCACGATCACGGTGTTCTTGACCATCTGCGCCTTGACCAGACCGAGGATCTCCGTACGGAAGTCCTCGCGCCGGTCGGACCAGCGCAGACCGCCGCGGGCCACCTTTCCGAAGCGCAGGTGGACGCCCTCGACGCGGGGCGAGTAGACCCAGATCTCGTAGGCGGGGCGCGGGGCGGGCAGGTCCGGGATCGCCTGCGGGTCCAGCTTCATCGACAGGTAGCCGTGGGGCTTGCCCGTCTCGTCGCCGACCTGGCCCACCTTGGCACTGCCGCCGTCGGCGCGCTGGAAGTGGTTGGTGCGCAGGGTGGCTTTGATGACGGTGAGGAAGGAGCGCAGGATGCGGTCCTCGTCGAGGCTGGCCACCTGGTCGAGCGCGGCGTCCAGCTCCTCGAGCAGGGCGTCGGTCAGTTCGACGCCGGCCCGCTGCCGGTCCGGCGACATCCGGGCCTCGAAGAGGTTCACCAGGAGCCGCGTGGTGTGGACGTTGTTGCGGAGGGTGTCCTCCATGTAGTCCTGGCTGAAGGTGGACCCGGCCTGGCGCAGGTACTTGGCGTAGGCACGCAGCACCATGGCCTGCCGCCAGTCGAGACCGGCGCTGAGCACCAGGGCGTTGAACCCGTCGTTCTCGGCCTCCCCCGTCCACACGGCCGCGAAGGCGTCCTGGAAGCGCTCGCGGGCGTCATCGCCGAGGTAGTCGCCCTGCTGGAGTTCGGGCATGCGCAGACCGAAGTCGTAGATCCACGCGGTGCTGCGGTCGGCGCAGCGCAACTCGTACGGGCGCTCGTCCACGACCTCGACGCCGAGCCGCTGGAGGACGGGCAGCACCGCGGAGAGGGAGACCTGGCCGCCGGTGCGGTAGATCTTGAACCGGCGTTCGTCGGGGGCGGCGCCGACCGGCTCGTAGAGGCTGAGGGCGAAGTCCTGCTCGCCGCCCTCGGCCGTCAGCCGGGCGATCCGCTGAAGGTCGGCAACGGCCGCGCGGGGGCTGAAGTCGGCCTTGTAACCCTCGGGGAACGCATTGCCCCACCGGTGGGACAGCTCGGCGGCGCGCTCCTCGCCGCACTCGGCGGTCAGTGCCTCCATGAAGCCGTCGGACCAGGACCGGGCGGCCTCGGCGAGCCGGCTCTCGATGCGGTCGACGTCGGCGTCGGTCAGGTGGGGCAGGGCGGTGCCGGGCTCCACGCGGATGACGAAGTGCAGCCGCGACAGGATCGACTCGGTGTTCCAGGCCGTGAAGTCGACGCTGGTACCGCCGAGTTCCTCCTTCAGGATGTCGATCAGGCGCAGCCGGACGCTCGTGTTGAACCGGTCCCGGGGCAGGTAGACGAGCGCCGAGTAGTAGCGCCCGTACTCCTCCTGCCGCAGGTACAGCCGCAGCCGGCGGCGCTCCTGGAGGTAGAGCACGCTGGTGACGATGGAGCGCAGCTGGTCGACGGGCGTCTGGAACAGCTCGTCCCGGGGGTACGTCTCCAGGATCTGCAGCAGGTCGCGGCCGTCGTGGCTGTTGGGGGAGAACCCGGCTCCCGAGAGCACCTGGGCGACCTTGCGGCGGACGACGGGGACGCGGCGCACCGACTCGGTGTAGGCGGCCGAGGAGAACAGGCCGAGGAAGCGGCGCTCACCGACGACGTTGCCCTGCTGGTCGAACTTCTTGACGCCGATGTAGTCGAGGTAGGAGGGGCGGTGCACCGTGGCGCGGCTGTTGGCCTTGGTGAGAACGAGCAGTTTGTGCTCGCGGGCCTTGGCCCGGGCCTCGGCCTTCAGCTGATCGAACGCCGGCGAGTGCGGCCGGGAGTGCAGGCCGGCGTCCGGGCCGGTCTCGTGGTGCACGGGGTCGGAGCGCAGGATGCCGAGCCCGGTGCCGGGGAGTGCCTTGAGCACCTCCTCCGCGTCGCTCTCGTCCTCGGGCGTCACCTCGTACTCGCGGTAGCCGAGGAAGGTGAAGTGGTCGGCGACCAACCAGCGCAGCAGCTCGCGGGCCTCCTCGACCTCCTCCTGGCGCAGATCGGCGGCGACGGGCTCGGAGGGCAGGTCCTCGGCCAGGCGCAGCGCCGTCTCCCGCATCTTCTCCCAGTCCTCGACGGCCTCGCGGGTGTCGGAGAGGACGCGCTGCAGGTGGGAGGTGATCTGCTTGAGGTCGCCGCGGTCGGTCTCGCGGTCGATCTCGACGTGGATCCAGGACTCGGTGAGCGCGTCGTCCGGCAGGTCGGCCGCTGCCCCCTCGTCGTCCGCATCGGCGTCGTGGTCGAGGATCTCGATGAGCTTGCCGGTGATGTCCCGGCGGACGGCGATCTGCGGGTGGATCACCACGTGGATGCCGCGGTTCTCTCGGGTGAGCTCGTTGGTGACCGAATCCACCAGGAACGGCATGTCGTCGGTGACGACCTCGACGACCGAGTGGGAGCAGGTCCAGCCGTTCTCCTCGACGGTCGGGGTGCTCACCCGGACGCTCGCGGTGCCCTGCGGGCGGTTCTCCGCCAGGCGGTAGTGGGAAAGTGCGGCACCCAGGACGTCGACCGGGTCCCGCCCGGTCAGGTCCTCGGGTGCGGTGTGCAGGTAGTAGCGCTGGAGAAACGCGGTCAGGGCCTCCCGATCGAGGCCCTGTACCGGATGTTGCCCCCCGGCCGGGCTGTTCTCAGCTACGCGGGCCGCCCGTTCGAGCAGCTCGGCCTTGGCTTCGTCCAGCTTGGTCTGCATGTCCTCGTGGCTCCTGTCGCGCGTCGTTGCGTGACGTCGGGGATGACGGCGTGTGGTCGCGCCGTGCGGACAGCGTCCCGGGACTGCCTTCCGGAGGGGTACCGGAGGACGGGCGGGATGCGGATCCGCACAGTGCCGACGCTATGCCGAGATGAGAGATGATCGTGCCGGTATCGCCGATTTCCGGGACACGGTCCCGTTTCGGGTCGGCAACGGCCCGGAAGTGTTCCCACCCCCGGCTGCGGCCGTGAACCCCGGGGCGTTGCCGCGGGGCCCCGGGGGCTTCGCTGCCCCCTCGGGATATCGCGCTGATCACGGCACCAGGCTATCGCCCTCCCCCGGGGACCCGTCATGAGCCGTTTGTGTACAAAACCGGGAGCCGAAGTTTGACGCTCCGGACAGCGAACCGGGAGCTCGGGGACGTTCTCGCTCGGGCGGGGACGACCGCGGACGACCGCCTTCGGCCGACCCGCTCCACCTCCCTCAGCGGACGGTCGCGTCTCAGCGGACCAGGTGCTCAGCGGCTTCCACGGCCTCGGCCAGGGTGTCGACCACCGGGACTCCCGCCGCCGTCAGGCTCGCCCGGCTGTGCGATCCGCCGGTGTAGAGCACTGCACGCGCGCCCACGTGCTCGGCGGCCACCGCGTCGTCCAGGGCGTCTCCGATGACGACGATGCGGTCGGCGGGCACGCCTTCCAGCGCACCCAGGTGGCGGACCATGTGCTCCGCCTTGCCGGTGTGCGAGGGCCCGACCCGGCCGTCGACCCGGACGAAGTGCTCCTCGATGCCGTGGCCCCGCACGATCGGTACCAGGTGCTCGTGCGGGGCGAGGGAGCACAGCGACTGGGTGGCGCCCGCGGCCCGGCGGTCGGCGAGGATCTCCCGGGCGCCGGCGGCCAGTTCGGCACGCGGCGCCAGCTCCCAGTAGTGGCGGTGGAACGCGCCGTCCATCATCTGCCACTCGGCGTCCGTCGGCAGCCGGCCCATCAGCCGTTCGTAGAAGCGGGGGATGGGCACGCAGTAGATCTCGCGGTACCGGTCGAGGGTGATCGGCGGCAGGCCGATCTCGGCGAACGAGGCGTTGGTCGCCTCGATCACCGCGTGGATGTCGTGGAAGAGTGTGCCGTTCCAGTCCCAGACGATGTGTGCCCCGTGTGCCCCGGTTCTGCGCATGGAAGAACGGTACCCATCGGCACCGACAGTGCGGTCAGCCGATGAGGCCCGGAACCTCCTGGGTGGCGAACCAGAGGAGTTCGTGGGCCTCGGCGCCGTCCACGGTGAACCGGGCGTCGTCGTCGAGGTCCGCCGCGCCCAGGGCCGCGGCGGCAGCCGCCACGTCCTCCTCGGCGTCCGGGGCGTCCACGTGCACGGCCGCCACCTCGGTGAACGGCAGCGGGCCGGCGCAGCGCACCATGCCGAGCGCGCCCTGGTCCAGCCCACGGTCGGGGTCGGAGGGGGCGGACCCGTCCGGGACGTCTGCGGCGACGACCACCCTGCGGCGGGCGGCCTGCGGGTCTGTCGCGAGCAGCCGGAGCGAGGCCTGGGCCGCCCGGCCGAGGGCCGCGTACTCGAGTTCCTCGACGTTGTCGGAGAGGTACCACTCGCGCAGCGCGGGGGTCACGGCGTAGGCGTCCAGCGGCCCGGGCCCGAGCTCGCCCGCCTCGTACGCATCTGCGAGACCGGACAGGGTCAGGGGGACGTAGACGCGCATGGCTGCCGCTTTCGTGAAGGCACGGACGTTCCGGTTCCGGCCGGCGCCGGGGGCGCCGTCCGGGTAGGGCCAGCATAGAGCCGTGGGACTCGCCGGGGTCCCCCTTCCGGGCGGCATCGGTGGACGACTCCCGAGCCTCCGGGGGCCGCCCGCTGCGGCCTCCACGTCCCGCGCGCACCGTCGTGACCGGCCGCGATCCGGCCGCACGGAAACCCTGGTCCGGCTCATCACCCGGATAGGTGAACTCCACGGCACCGCGGCGCGCGATCCACCACGCTTGCGCCGCCGCACCGGGAGCCGTAGAAGACTGGGCAACCACAAGTTACCGCTCGGTATATTCCGGGTGGACCATCGGAATGACGGGGGTCATCAGCCATGAACAGGACGACGCCGGGCCGACGCCCACCGCTGCGACCGCGCGGACATGGCGCTCCACCGCCCCGGCGCGACCCACGGGGCCCCGGAGCCGCCACCAACGCCGCGCTGCGGCGTCGCGAACTCGAGCGGCTCCCCCGCTACTGGTTCGCCAACCGCCTGCTGCTCACCCTCAGCGGGCAGAAGCCGGTGCACTGGATGCTCGGGCACACCCTCGGTGCCGCGTACGACCAGCTCATCGCACTCGCGCCGCTCACCCCGCTGCGTCCCGCCCCCGACGGCGTCCGCTCTCCCGCGCCCGCGGTCCGCCACTGCGACGAGTTCCGGCCGGACCCGGGCATCATCGAGGCCTTCGCGCGGATCGAGTCGGGGGACCGGCTGCGCGCCCTCGCCTTCCGTCTCGAACGCGGCCGCGACACCCGCTGGCGCTGCTCGGCCGTCGACATCGGAGCGGCCCTGCGGGAAGACGCCTGACCTCCGCCACGGGCCCCGGAGCGTGCCGCAACGCAACGGCCGGGGCCGGGCACCCTCGAGTGCCCGGCCCCGGCCGTTCGTCCCTGTCGTACGCGCCAGGCGCGCTACTTCTTGCGGCGGCGGCCGGCCGCCTTCTGGGCCTTGCGACGCTCCGCACGGGTCAGGCCGTCCGCCTCGGACCGGATCACCGGGATCTCACCGGTCTCGAAGTCGCTCTCGACGACACCGCCCTCACCGTCCACGGTCGGCGCCGAGAAGTGCAGCCGCTCGTGCCGCTGGGCCTGCAGGCCCTTGGCCCGGATCTCGGGACGGGCGCCGGCCGCCGCCGGCACGGCCGCCTCGGGCTGCTTCTCCAGCGAGGCCTTCCCCTCCTCGGGGACCGGCACCTCCTCGACCTGCTGCTCGACCTGGACCTCCAGGTTGAACAGGTAGCCGACGGACTCCTCCTTGATGCCCTCCATCATGGCCGTGAACATGTCGAAGCCCTCGCGCTGGTACTCGACCAGCGGGTCCTTCTGGGCCATCGCGCGCAGCCCGATGCCCTCCTGGAGGTAGTCCATCTCGTACAGGTGCTCACGCCACTTGCGGTCGAGGACCGAGAGGACGACCCGGCGCTCGAGCTCACGCATGATCTCCGAGCCGAGTTGCTCCTCCCGCGCCTCGTACTGTGCGCGGATGTCGTCCTTGACGGACTCGGCGATGAACTCGTCCGTGATGCCGGCCCGGTCACCGGCCGCCTCTTCGAGCTCCTCGATGGTGACCGCCACCGGGTAGAGCTGCTTGAACGCGCCCCACAGCCGGTCGAGGTCCCACTCCTCGGCGAAGCCCTCGGCCGTCTCGGCCTGGATGTAGGCATCAATGGTGTCGTCCATGAAGTGCTGGATCTGCTCCTGCAGGTCCTCGCCCTCCAGGACGCGGCGGCGCTCCGCGTAGATGACCTCACGCTGCCGGTTGAGCACCTCGTCGTACTTCAGGACGTTCTTACGGGTCTCGAAGTTCTGCTGCTCGACCTGCGACTGGGCGGACGCGATGGCCCGGGTGACCATCTTGTTCTCGATCGGCACGTCGTCCGGGACGTTGGCCATGGCCATGACCCGCTCCACCATCTGCGCCTTGAACAGCCGCATCAGGTCGTCGCCGAGCGACAGGTAGAAGCGGGACTCGCCCGGGTCGCCCTGACGGCCGGAACGACCGCGCAACTGGTTGTCGATCCGCCGCGACTCGTGACGCTCGGTTCCCAGCACGTACAGCCCGCCGAGCGACTTGACCTCCTCGAACTCGGCCTTGACCGCCGCCTCGGCCTTCTCCATGGCCACCGGCAGGGCCGCCGCCCACTCCTCCGGGTGCTCCATCGGGTCGAGGCCGCGCTGCCGCAGCTCCGCCTCGGCCAGGTCGTCGGGGTTGCCGCCGAGCTTGATGTCGGTACCGCGGCCGGCCATGTTGGTCGCCACCGTGACGGCACCCTTGCGCCCGGCCTGGGCGACGATCGTCGCCTCACGGTCGTGCTGCTTGGCGTTGAGCACCTCGTGCGGCACACCGCGCTTGGTGAGCTGGTTCGACAGGTACTCGGACTTCTCCACCGACGTCGTACCCACCAGGACCGGCTGCCCCTTGGCGTGCTTGACGACGATGTCCTCGACCACGGCATCGAACTTCGCCGGCTCGGTGCGGTAGATCAGGTCCGACAGGTCGACACGCTGCACCGACCGGTGCGTCGGGATCGGAACCACGCCGAGCTTGTAGATCTGGTGGAACTCGGCCGCCTCGGTCATGGCGGTACCGGTCATGCCGGAGAGCTTGTCGTAGAGACGGAAGAAGTTCTGGAGCGTGATCGTCGCGAGCGTCTGGTTCTCGTCCTTGATCTCCACCCCTTCCTTCGCCTCGATCGCCTGGTGCATGCCCTCGTTGTAACGGCGGCCGGCGAGAATTCGGCCGGTGTGCTCGTCGACGATCATGACCTCGCCGTCGATGACGACGTAGTCCTTGTCCTTCTTGAAGAGTTCCTTGGCCTTGATGGCGTTGTTCAGGTAACCGACGAGCGGGGTGTTCACCGACTCGTAGAGGTTGTCGATGCCCAGCCAGTCCTCGACCTTGGAGACGCCCGACTCGTGGATGGCGACGGTGCGCTTCTTCTCGTCGACCTCGTAGTCGCCCGTCTCCTCGATCCCGCGCTGGGGGTTCGCGGCCTCGCCCTTGTTCAGACGCTTCACGAGCTTGGCGAAGTCGCCGTACCACTTGGTGGCCTGGTCGGCCGGACCGGAGATGATCAACGGCGTACGGGCCTCGTCCACCAGGATCGAGTCGACCTCGTCGACGACCGCGAAGTTGTGGCCCCGCTGGACCAGTTCGTCCTGCGACCACGCCATGTTGTCGCGCAGGTAGTCGAAGCCGAACTCGTTGTTGGTGCCGTAGGTGATGTCGCAGTGGTACTGCTCACGTCGCTGCGCGGGGGTCATGTTGGCCAGGATGCAGCCGACCTCCAGGCCGAGGAACCTGTGCACCCGGCCCATCCACTCGGAGTCGCGCTCGGCGAGGTAGTCGTTCACCGTGATCAGGTGAACGCCCTTGCCGGACAGCGCGTTGAGGTACGTCGGCAGGGTTCCGACGAGGGTCTTGCCCTCACCGGTGCGCATCTCGGCGACATACCCCATGTGGAGCGCCGCACCACCCATGATCTGAACGTCGTAGTGGCGCTGGCCGAGCACACGCTTGGCGGCCTCGCGGACGGTGGCGAACGCCTCGGGGAGCAGGTCATCCAGGCTCTCACCGTCGGCGTAGCGCTCCTTGAACTCGTCCGTGAGCGCCCGGAGCTCGGCGTCGGTGAGGTTGACGAAGTCCTCTTCGATGGAGTTGACCTGGCCCGCGATGCGGTGCAGCTTGCGCAGGATCTTGCCTTCGCCTGCACGCATGAGCTTGTTGAAGACGGACACGTAGGTTGGTCTCCTTGCCGGTCGGGCCTGGCACCGTCGGTGCGCGGGCACGGCAGGGACAGGCCCCGCCGCAACGGCCATCGTAAGTCAGGACCCGGCCGGGCCGGGAGGTCCCTGGGCTCCGAGCCGCGCTGTCACCCGTAAGAAGAACGCACGGATCCCCCCGAAGGTGCCCGCACCCGCACCACGAGGCGGCAAAAACCGGCCTCCCGGTCGGCGCACCACCGGGATTCCCGCCATGCGAACCGACCTCGAAGGAGGAGCGCTTCACTCCGGTCCGATGCTCGATGGCCCCACCGCCCGCCTGCCCTCGGACGGCGGGATCGCGGAACCCGTCACAGCTGTCGGTCAGTGGCAGAGCCACGACCACCGGAACCCGCTACGAGTATCAATGTCGGTGGCGGCGTCTAGGGTGCCGCGCATGACGAACGTGCCCGGCCCCACGGTCGAACTGTCCGCGGACGACGTCCGCCGCCTCGCCCTGCGTGCGCAGGGGCTGCTCGGTGCGCCGGATCGGCGTGGCAGACCCCAGGACCGGGTGCGCCGGGTACTGCGCGGGCTCGGCGCCGTCCAGCTGGACACGATCTCGGTGCTCGCCCGCTCCCACGAGCTGATCCCCTACGCACGTCTCGGCGCTGTCGGACGCCCTGCCGTCGAGGCGGCGTACTGGACCGACACCCACTCCTTCGAGTACTGGTCGCACGCCGCCTGCATCCTGCCGATCGAGGAGTGGCCCCACTTCGCGTTCCGACGGCGTGCCCGGCTGGCCCGCGGGCACCGCTGGCACGTCCTCGAGGACTCGGAGCGCTCCTGCGGGGCGGTCCGCGACCGGCTGAAGATCGACGGACCGCTGACCGCGACGGAACTCGGCGGCGCCAAGAACGGCGGCCCCTGGTACGACTGGTCGGAGACCAAGATCGCCGTGGAGTGGCTCCTCGACACCGGTGAGGTCGTCTGCACGCAGCGGCGCGGCTGGAAGCGGGTCTACGACCTCGCCGAGCGGGCCGTACCGTCCGAGCTGCTGCACGACGACTTCGACGACCGGGAGTGCATGCGCCGGCTGGTCGCCCAGGCAGGAGCCGCGATGGGGGTGGCCACCCGGGCCGACCTCGCCGACTACCACCGTCTCAAGGGCGAACAGGTCGACTCCGTGATCGCCGACACGGGCCTGGTACCGGTCCGCGTGGAGGGCTGGGCGAAACCCGCCTGGGCCGACCCCGCGGCGCTGGCGGACGTGCCGCGGGGCCGGCACCGCACCACCCTGCTCTCACCGTTCGACTCGCTGATCTGGGACCGCCCGCGCACCGAGCGGATCTTCGGCTTCACGCACCGGCTGGAGGCGTACGTCCCCAAGCCGAAGCGCGTGCACGGCTACTTCGCCATGCCGCTGCTCACCGGCGGGCGCCTGCGGGGACGGGTCGACCCGGCCCGGGAGGGACGCACCCTGGTCGCACGGCAGGTCTCGCTGGACGGCCCCGGTGCCGTGGTTCCGATGGCCCGTGCCCTGCGTGAGGCGGCGTCCTGGGTGGGCTGCGACAACGTGCGCATCGAGCGCACCCTGCCCTCCGATCTCACGGCCGGGCTCGTCGCTGCGGTCGCCGGCTGAGGCCACCGGCGCTGCCGGCCCGCTACCTGATCTCCAGGATCTTCTCGCGCATCGCGTACACCACCGCTTCCATCCGCGAGTGCAGCTGCAGCTTCTCCAGGATGTTGCGCACGTGGTTCTTCACGGTGTTCTCGCTGATGAACAATTCCTTGGCGATGTCGCGGTTGTTCATGCCCGTCGCGACGAGTTTGAGGACCTCCAGCTCCCGGTCCGTGAGCCGGGGGGCGGGCACCAGCCGTTTCTCGTCCGTCCGCTGGATCATCGACTTGAACTCAGTGAGCAGCTTGGCCGCCATGGACGGGCTGATCTGCGACTGGCCGTCGGCCACGGCGCGGATCGCGGTCGCCACCTCGTCGGTGGAGATCTCCTTGAGCAGGTAGCCGGTTGCGCCGGCCTTGATCGCGTCGTAGAGGTCGGCTTCCTCGTCGCTGATGGTGAGCATGATGATCCTGGCGCTGGGTGCCACCTCCTTGATGGACGTGCACGCCTCGATGCCCCCGCGCTTCGGCATCCGGACGTCCATCAGCACGATGTCCGGCAGCAGATCCGCCGCCTTGTCCACCGCCTCCGCACCGTCCCCGGCCTCACCGACGACCTCGATGCCCTCTTCCTGCTCGAGCACCATCTCCAGTCCGCGCCGGAACAGCGCGTGATCGTCGACGACGAGAACGCGGATCGGCTCCCCTCCGGCAGCGCCGTCGCCCGAACGCGCGCCCTCCTCGCGCAGGCCGGGCTTGTGCCCCAAGCTGTCCTCCATCGTTCCTCCCCCTGAAGGCCGAAGCCCTGGTAGCTCACGGGCCAACGGGACTGATCCCGCCACGGGTTGCCCGGCTGGCCATGATTTCATGCCCGGCCACGAGGACATCGCTTCCGGTGTCGCACACCGGTGCCCCCGGGGGCGCAAGGTCGCTCCGGGGGCACTCGGTTCAGCACTCAGATCCGCCGGTCAGCCACCCAGCGCTCCCCCCGCGCCCTCGGGTGCCTCTTCGATCATCGGGTCGGTCTCGAGGTGGATCACGCCGTAGTCGTATCCGTGCCGCCGGTAGACGACGCTCGGGTTCTTGGTGTCGGAATCCACGAACAGGTAGAAGTCGTGGCCGACCAACTCCATCTCGTACAGGGCCTGGTCGAGACTCATCGGGGCGGCGGCGTGCGTCTTCTCGCGGACCACGAGAGGGCCTTCGCCCTGCACCTCGAGCGAGCCCATCCGGGTCGTACGGACTCCCGGCTCGGGGCGCTCCTGCGCGAGTTCCCCGTTGATGTGAGCGGCAAGGGGCGCGGTTGCGGCAGCCACACTCGTCGGCGTCCGGCCACCCCGGTGCACACGCCGCTTGTCGGCCTGCTTGCGCAGCTGCGCTTCCAGCCTGCTGGTCGCCGCGTCCAGGGCGGCGTACGGATCTCCGGCGGAAGCTTCGGCGCGGATCACCGGACCACGCGAATGCAGGGTGATCTCCACCCGGTCCGAACGGTCGGCCTGCCGCGGGTTGTGCTCCTTGGTCACCTCGACATCGAGGCGGATCACTTTGCCGTCGATCTTCTGGATCTTGTCCAGCTTCAGCTTCTCGGCCACGTGCTTGCGGAAGCGCTCGGGCACCTCGGTCTTGCGGCCCTTGACGACGATGTCCACGCAGAACTCCGTTCCCGGATGCCCGCCCGCAGGCGGGATCCCACTTGCCCTGGGCCGGCGGGCCGCCCATCGGCGGGCACGTCCCGGCCGGCACTGCGTCTGCTGCACCACCACGGCCCGGGGGGTCGTCCGGAGCCGCGGCGCTGCGGCTTTCACCTCCTTCTCCCCAGTCCTCGGAGTTCCACCCCACCCATTTCAGGGTTCCTGCAAAAAATGTGCAGTGCATCCGCGGACAGGAGGAATACCACGCCTTCTGCTCCTCACCCCCGAACATAGCTCGCCCGAGTGGGTGTCGGCACCCCCTACCGACGCGTACCCCCGTTCAGGTGCTCTCCGACGTCAACGCCTGCAACGCCGCACGTCAGCGTGCGGGGCGCGCTGACGAGGCGGTGGTGTTCGCGGTCGCCGCGACCACCGCAGCACCCCCGGCCACGACACCCTCCGCCCCTGTCGCCCGGGCCGCCTCCGCCAACGACGCACCCGTGGTCATGAGGTCGTCCACCAGCACGACCCCGCCACCGTGCAACAGCCGGCGTGCACCGGGCACCGTCTCCAGGGCGCCCGCCAGGTTCTCCCGCCGTGCGCGAGCGCCGAGCCCGGACTGGTCGGCCACCACCCGCCGTTGCCGCAGAACGGGCAGCACCCGCGCGGCCCTGCCGGTACGCCGCAGCTCGCCCGCCGCTTCACGGGCCATGCGGCGCACCGGATCGTGACCGCGTGCCGCCACCGCCCGCCGGGACGACGGCACCGGCACCAGGAGCAGCGGACAGTCCCGCTCCGTCATCGCCGCCCGGACCGCCACGGCGAGTGCCCTGCCCAGCACCCGGGCGAGCCCCGTCGCCCCGCGCTCCTTGTGCGCGATCAGCACCGCCCGGACCTCGTCCGCGTACCACGCGGCCGCATGGACCACCGGTACACCCGGGACCGGGTTCACCGGCCGCACCCGCCGGGGCGGCAGGCCGGTCAGAGCCCCCCGGCACCCCGCGCACAGCACCACCCGAGGCGCACCGCAACCCGCGCAGTCGACCGGCAGCACCAGACCCGTCAGTTCCTGCAGCCATTCCCCCATCACTCCACTGTGCCCAGGGGGAACAGCGTCCGCCACCCCTGTGGAAAACCCTGCCGGTCCGGCACAGCCCGCCCCGGGAGCCCGCGAGAGCGGGACGACCCGAACGTCAGCCGGGATAGACGGGAGCCGTGCCGCGATTCACCACGAGCCGCCAGTTCGCGTCCACCGGAAGCCGGACGATGCCGTCCGCCGAGTCCGCGATCAGCGGCTTGTCCGGATCCTCCGAAGCCGCCACCGCCTGCACGCCGTTGATCCCCGGCAGCGCAGGCGTGTTCGCGGCCGAGCCGTCGGTCTCGACATACTGCAGCTGCTGCACTCCCCCCGGCTCCCGGCCGACCACCACCAGCCGGCTCGCGCCCGCCCAGGAGGCCGCCTCGACGTGTTCCATCCGGGGTGTCACCGAGTGCAGATCGTTCACCGTCAACGACGGCTCCGCCTGCCCGGAGACCCGTTCCACCCGGCCCAGTTCCAGCGACTGCCTGCCGTCACGCAACACCAGCAGAGCGATGCGCAACCCGTCCGAGGCGACCCGCAGCGACCGGATCTCGGCGTCCCCGAGCGACGGCACGTCGACTTCCTGCGGTTTCCCGGTACCGCCGGGGAGACGGAGCAGGCGCGGACGCGCCGGGTCGCGGTCCGCCACCCACA
Organism: Streptomyces meridianus; assembly: GCF_023703325.1. Taxonomy (GTDB): domain Bacteria; phylum Actinomycetota; class Actinomycetes; order Streptomycetales; family Streptomycetaceae; genus Streptomyces; species Streptomyces meridianus. The sequence goes on along the minus strand of NZ_JAMQGM010000001.1, from coordinate 7,191 downwards.
GGTCGCCGTTGCCGTCCCAACTCGGCGCCGTCAAGCCGTGGTCGGCGCTCTGCGCAGCACTCTGCAGACGCACCGGCCCGCGATCCGCGCCCTTCTTCATCTGCGCGACGTACAGCGACCGCCCGTCGGCCGAGACCCCGGCGGCCATCCGCTCGGAACGATCGACCCCGACCGACCCCAGCGGTACTGCGCCGTGCCCGAACGGCCCGTCGACCAGCATGGTGTCGGTGCCCACGTCCGCCAGGGCGGCCATGCGCTGCTGCGCGTCGATGAAGTACTGACGTTCGGAGGTCTCGCGGAGTCCGGCGGGGGCGAACATCTCGGCCTGTCCGCTGGTCAGCGTGCACAGCCGTGACCCCGTACTGCGCAGAAGCTCGACCCGGCCGACCTCGGCCGGCGCCAGTTCCTGGACGGTGAACATGACTTGAGCGGCCATCCGGGTGCACTGCGCAGCTCCGACCCGGGAGCCGCGTTCGTTCAGCCGCACCCGCAGCCCGTTCGAGTCGTCCAGGGCAAGGGAGTTGCCGATGAGCCTGGTACCGGTGGGGAAGGCCGTGGAGGCCACCGGTTCCAGCCAGTCGGTCGGCCCGCGCAGCAGGGATCTCACCGTCGTGGTGACGGGATCGATCCGCTTGCGCAGATAGACCGGGTCCGAGACGAGCACATGCTTCCTCGCCCCCTTGGACTCCACCTGGGGCTCGGCAAAGTAGTACTTGTCGACGGAACGGTAGATGCGCTCGAAGTCGGATTTCCCGAGCAGCAGCCCCTCCGGCGGGGCGTCGATCCGCCACTCCCCGTCCTCCCTCACCAGATGAACGGATTTCTGGTAGTCGGCGTCCGTGGGGGTGTAGGCCTGATTCCGGTCGACCGTGGCGACCTTCCGGCCGGTCACCTCGACGATCAGGCCGTTCTCGTCCGGATCCCCCCTGGGCCGCTGGCGGCGCGGATTCGGGCCGTCCTGGAGCACGGTGGTCATCGCGAAGGGCTTCCAGCGTTCGCGCGCCCGTTCGGTGAGGTACATGCGTGCCGTGCTGAACCGGGCCTCGTCGCTCGTCGTCGCCTCCAGGAATCCCCGCACGATCTGGGTCGGCCGTTCGCCCCGGCTCGGCGGCACCCCGAACACCCGCACCTGCGAATCGGTGTCCGCCCTGGGTGAGGCGTCGATCCGGTGTACCTCGCCACCGGACGGCATCGACGCACAGCCGGTCAGGAACAGCGCCGCGCAGACCAGGACGACGAGGCCCGGGCCCCGACGCCGTCCACCCCGCCGGTCGGCGCCACGGCCCGGCCCCCCGCGGCGGTTCCCGTACCGCTCAGCCCCCACGTGGCCCGCCCTCCGCTTCCGTCTCGTGCTCGTCGGATCGCCTGCCGGGGGCGGGCGAAGGCTCCTCTTGGCCGCGCTCCGCCCCGGCGGGCACCAGATGCGTACCCACCGGCGCCGCAGCATCGCCCGTTCCGTCGGTTCCGCCCGCCGGGGGCTCACCCCGCGTCTGGCGCGGCATCAGCGCACGCGGTCCACCGCCCCGCGGCAGTCCCGCGTCGTTCAGTCCGCGGTTGCGCCGCGAGTCGTCGGGTTCGAGCGGTATCGGCGAGCCGCGCAGCGTGTCGCCCGCCGCGGCCGGCAGCGTCAACCGGAACTGCGATCCACCGCCCGGCTCCCCCCAGGCCTGCAGCCAGCCGCCGTGCAGGCGCGCGTCCTCGACAGCGATCGACAGCCCGAGGCCGGTGCCGCCCGTGGTGCGGGCGCGCGCGGGATCCGCCCGCCAGAACCGGTTGAACACCCGGGTGGCCTCGCCCGGCTTCAGGCCCACCCCGTAGTCACGTACCGCCACAGCGACGGCACCCTCCGCCGCCGCGAGGCGCACCACGATGTTCCGGCCCTCCCCGTGCTCCACTGCGTTGACGACCAGATTGCGCAGCACCCGCTCGATGCGCCGGGCGTCGGCCTCGGCGACCACCGGGCTCCCGTCCCCGCGCACCAGGATCCGGCTGTCCTTGCGCTCGGCCAGCGGCTCCGCGCCTTCGACCACCCTCACGACGATGTCCCGCAGGTCGACCGGCCCGGCCTCGAGCGCCGCGGCCCCGGCATCGAAACGGCTGATCTCGAGCAGATCGGCAAGCAGCGACTCGAACCGGTCCAGCTGACCCCGCAGCAGCTCCGCGGAACGCGCCGTCGCCGGGTCGAAGCCGTCCCGCGCGTCATGGATGACGTCCGCGGCCATCCGCACGGTCGTCAGCGGCGTCCGCAGCTCGTGCGAGACGTCCGAGACGAAGCGCCGCTGCATCCGGGAGAGGTCCTCCAGCTGCCGGATCTTGAGATGCAGGTTCTGGCCCATCTTGTTGAACGCCTCGCCGAGCCGAGCGATGTCGTCCTCACCGGTGACCTTCATGCGTTCCTGGAGCCGGCCCGCCGCCAGTCGCTCGGAGATCCCGGCCGCCATCCGCACCGGGGTGACCACCTGCCGGACCACCAGCCAGGCGATCGCGCCGAGCAGCATCACCACGAAGACCCCGGCCGTCGCCAGTGTCCCCTTCACCAGGCTCAGCGACTTCTCCTCCTGGGTGAACGGGAAGAGGTAGTAGAGCTGGTACGGGTTGCCGTTGACGTCGTACATCTGCTTGCCGATGGCCAGCGCGGGCTCGTCCGCACCCCGGCTGCGGACGATCCGGGTGTGCTGCTCGTGCGGTCCCGACTCACGGTCGACAGCCCTGCGGAGCTCGGCCGGCACGCTCTTCTCGGGCTGGATGTCCCCCGACGCGCGGGGGGCACGGGTGCCCTGGCTGTCGTCCACGAACGGCTGTTCCGCGTCGGATCCGAGGGCCACCACGGAGTAGACGCCCTGGCCGCCGCTCGCGAGCTGCTGCACCAGGTCCGTCAGCCACACACCGGAGTTGTGTGCTCTGCGGCCGACCTGGCCGCCCTCGCGTCCCCGGGCATCGTTGTCGGCCTTGTCCCGGGCGACCGTGAATCCGCCGACGGCTTGGCTCTGCGCCGCCCCTTCCTTGGCGTCCTGCAGACCGTTGCGCACCTGCCCGATGACCACCAGCCCCAGGAGCAGCACCACACCCAGGGACATCAACAGCGTCGTGGCCACCACCCGCAGCTGGATGTTCCGCCGCCACAGCCGGACGGCCGGCAACAGCGGACGCCGGACCCAGCGCAGGAACAGCCGCAGCACCGGATTGACCGGGCCCCCGGCGGACGGATCCTGCAGGAGGTGGCCCCCCTGCCAGAAGCGCCCGAAGGCCGAGATCCTCCCGGCGGGGTCCACAGCCCGCGCGTCACGCCGCGGAGCTGTGCCGTTCCACGTCATCTCAGCTCGGTCCGGCCTTGTAGCCCACCCCGCGTACCGTCACCACGATCTCCGGCCGCTCCGGGTCACGCTCGACCTTGGACCGCAGCCGCTGCACATGCACATTGACCAGACGGGTGTCCGCGGCGTGCCGGTAGCCCCAGACCTGCTCGAGCAGCACCTCGCGGGTGAACACCTGCCAGGGCTTGCGGGCCAGCGCGACCAGCAGGTCGAACTCGAGCGGCGTCAGCGCGATCGACTGCCCGTCCCGCTTCACGGAATGGCCCGCGACATCGATCACCAGGTCACCCATGGTCAGCTGCTCCGGCGCGGGATCCTCGGACCGGCGCAGCCGGGCACGTATCCGCGCCACCAACTCCTTCGGCTTGAACGGCTTGACGATGTAGTCGTCCGCTCCGGACTCGAGCCCGACGACGACGTCGACCGTGTCGCTCTTGGCGGTCAGCATGACGATCGGCACCCCGGACTCGGCGCGGATCAGCCGGCAGACATCGATCCCGTCCCTGCCGGGGAGCATCAGATCGAGGAGTACCAGGTCCGGCTTCGTCTCACGGAAGGCTGCCAGGGCCTTGTCACCGTCGGAGACGAACGAAGGCTCGAAACCTTCGCCACGCAGGACAATGCCGAGCATCTCTGCCAGTGCGGTGTCGTCATCGACGACCAGGACGCGTCCTTTCATAATCGACATCATCCCATTAGCTAATCGTTACCCGGCAGGTGACCTGCCCCACAGTGCCGCGATCGACCCCTTCCCCGGCCGCAGAACACCGCGTTCCGTCACGATCGCTGCGACGAGTTCCGGCGGTGTGACGTCGAAAGCCGGGTTGTGGACTGGGGTTCCGAGCGGTGCGAGCTGTGCGGTCGCGACCGTTCCGGAAACCCCCGGGATCCGTGATGTGATCTCCGTCACTTCCTGTGCAGGGCGTTGCTCCACCACGATCGACGCCCCGTCCGGGCTGCCGGTGTCGACGGTCGTCATCGGTGCGACCACGATGAACGGGACCTCGTGATGCCGGGCCAGCACGGCCAGGGGATAACTGCCCACCTTGTTGGCCACCGAGCCGTCCGCCGCGATCCTGTCGGCCCCGATCAGCACGGCATCCACGCGCCCGGTGGCGAACAGAGATCCGGCCGCATTGTCCGCCAACAGCGTGTGCTGCATGCCGTGGTGCGCGGCCTCGTAGGCCGTCAACCGCGCCCCCTGCAGCAGCGGACGCGTCTCGTCCACCCACAGCTGCTCCAGTCGCCCCGCACGGTGGGCGGCCAGTGCCACCGCGAAGGCCGTCCCCTCGCCTCCGGAGACCAGGCGGCCCGTGTTGCAGTGGGTCAGGATGCGCATCGGGCGTCCCGGCACCAGCTCGTCCAGGAGCGCCAGACAGTGGGCCGCCATCCGTTCACCGGCTTCGGCGTCCTCCCGGTGCAGCGTCCGCGCCTCCGCCAGGGCCGCCGCCGCTGCTCCGGCCCCGTCCGTTCCTCCGGCCAGCGCCGCACGATGGGCCGCTTGGGCCCGGCGTACGCCGTAGCCCAGGTTGACGGCCGTCGGACGGGCATCTGCCAGCAGCTCGGCCGCTTGGCCGACGTCGTCGCCGCGAGCGGCGGCCAGCGCTATGCCGTATGCCCCCGCGATGCCCAGCAGCGGGGCTCCCCGCACGCTGAGCGTCGTGATGGCCCGGACCAGCGACGGGACGTCCTCGCAGGTCATCTCGACCTCTTCGGCCGGGAGCCTGGTCTGGTCGAGAAGCACCACCGTCGCGCCGGCGGGGCCCTCCTCCCACCGCAGCGAGGGGATTCCCGGGCGCTCGGCGGCCCGGGCGGGGACAGCCTGCTGATCATCCATGGGCCCAGTCTGCACGCCGAGGGCGGCGATCAGAAGCGTGCATCGGTCCCCACGGGCGCCGGAGCGCCGTGGCACGATGGCAGCCCACCGGCCGTCGTTGTGCTGTCCCAGGGACCGGCCCCTGCGGTCGGAGCCCGACGAGGCGAGTTCACGGACGGGCATGTGAAGGAGCAACCATGAACGACTCTCCGGGCCGGGCGCCGTCCGGGTCCTCCGCTGCCGACGGGTCCGAGCCCGCCGCCCCGGATCAGCCCGGCGATCAGAGCGGGAAGGCCGCACCGGGTGACGGCACGAAACCGGGTGACGGCACGAAGCCGCAGTTCCCTGCCCAGTGGTCCCCGGTGCAACCGCCGCCGGCCCGTTGGACGGCCCCCGGCGGCCCGGATCGTCGGGGACCGGTCGGCGGTTGGAGCACCGGCCCGAAGCACTACGGGCAGCAGCCGACTGTGCAGCCCGGCATCGTGCCTCTGCGACCGCTGGGAGTCGGTGAGATCCTGCTCGCCGCCCTGTCCGTCGTACGAACCCACTGGCGCACCGCCCTCGGCTTCTCCCTGGCCGTCGCATTCGTCACGCAGGGCCTTCGCACGGCGGTCGAAGGCTTCCTGTTTCCGGACCTGCCACGAGGTGAAGCCCTCGGGAACAGTCCTGCGCCACCGCTCCCCGAGAACCTGGGCGAGGTCGCGGGCTCACAGACCGGCACCGGTCTTACGCTGCTGTTCGGGATTCTGGGGAGCATCCTGGTCACGGCGGTTCTGACCGTCGTCGTCAGCCGCGCCGTCCTCGGCCGGCCCGTCTCCACCGGGGATGCCTGGCGCACCGCCCGCCCCCGGCTCCCCCGTCTCTTCGGTCTGTTGCTGCTGATTCCGCTGGTGTTGGTCGGAGTTCTCGCCGTGGCCGTGGTTCCGGGGTCGGCACTGCTGTTGTCCGGGGCAGAAGCTCCCGGCAGGAGTCTGCTGATGCTCGGTCTGCTCGCGGGCATCACCGCGGCGCTGTGGCTCTGGGTCCGCTTCTCCCTGGCCGCACCGGCACTGATGCTCGAGAAGCAGGGCGTCGTGACGTCGCTGCGCCGGTCCGCCAAGCTCGTGCGCGGCGCCTGGTGGCGGGTGTGCGGCATCCAGATCCTCACGCAGGTCCTGCTCATGTTCGTCGGCGTGCTCATACAGCTCCCGACCAACGTCGCAGTGCTGCTGGTGGGCGGCGAAGACGGCATGAAGTGGCTGACAGGCGGAGCAGGACCGGTCGACTGGACCTTCCTGATCATCACCGGTGTGGGCGCGCTTCTCGCCGCGACCGTGAGTTTCCCGGTCAGCGCCGGCGTCACGGCGCTCCTCTATCTGGACCAGAGGATCCGACGTGAGTCCCTCGACCTGGAACTGGCACGCGCTGCCGGCGTCTGCGGTTACGGCCCGGCACCCACAGACGGCCCGCCGCACCACACGACCTCGTCGCTCTGATGGACGGACCGAGCGCGAACACCACGTTGCCCAGTGCGCGCCGCACGGTGCGCCCGAGCGGCCTTTCCCGCAACAACCCTGCCCACGCGACGTCCTGATCCGTTCTCAACAAGCCCTGGCGTGAACCCGGGCACCGCCCACTCCCGCCTACGAACGCCTCAGGCTCCCTTACTGCCGGCCCGAGCAGAGATCCCGTCAGCACATGCTTCACCCGTCCCCCTTTTTCGCACGCAGGGAACGACCGTGACAGCTCATCGGTTGTGACCCCACGGCGACTTCCGGCCTGCTCCATACACCGGCGACCCGGACAACCAACCCATCCTGTCGTCTCCGCTCCGGCCCCGATGACGCATCAGCCGGCCCCTCGTCTCGTGCGGGGCGGTTGACGATGCACCGGCTTGCCCCCGAACCATCGCCATAGCGCTCCCGCGGTACCGGCCTGACTGGCGGAGGCTCAGTTCAGTCAACCCGTTCGTAAAACCTTTGCACCCGGCTCACGTATGGCCACGTATGGCACAGGGCGGCTGATGGCCCGTCATCGCAACGCAAAAATGCCGGTGTTCCGGAACCATCACCTGGTTCCGGA